>CBDCSR010000002.1:0-1348131 GCA_965221785.1 Longimicrobiales bacterium | reverse complement strand
CCCGAGCGATAGGCAGCCGTTTCCCGGTTTGCCCGGGTGCTTGATGGACGGAGCCGTAAGGCGATGGCTGCCGGTGGCGGCGGCCGCGCTATTCTTGGCGGCGCTCGGATCCTGCGACTCGGATCCGGTGGTCGAGCCGGGGCCGTCGCTCGACATAGAGCCGGACTCGGTGACTCTGACGCACATCGGGCAGCGGCTGGCGTTCGCGGTGCGGGGTGGCGGGTTGGGACTGAATCCTGTGCGGTGGACTAGCCGGGACACAACGGTCTTCGCAGTGGACGCGGACGGTGTGGTGACGGCGCGCGGCAACGGCACGGCGGGATTGCTGGCGGAGCGTGACCGGGATTGGGATCAGGCGTTCGTTCGGGTGGAGCAGGCGGCGGCGTCCTTGGAGACGGTCGGTGGCGGCCAGGGGGCGGTCATCGGAGTCCCGCTGCGGCGACCGGTCGGAGTGCGGCTTCTGGACGCGGGGGGCACGCCGGTGTCGGTGTCGGCGACCGTCCGGTTCGACGCATCGGCGCACGGCGGCACGGCGAGCCCGCCGGAAGTGCCGAGCGACAGCGCGGGGATGGCCTGGACGGAGTGGACGCTGGGTGGGGTGCTGGGCTCTCAGACGCTGGTCGCGTCGGTGGCCGGGGGTGCGCAAGCGGAGATCACCGCGCTGGCGCTGCCGGACGAAGGCGTTTGTGCGCGGACGCTGGAGGTGGCCGAGGAGTTGGTGAGGCGTGCAGGGACGGCGGACTGCGCCGGGGTGACGGAGGAACACCTTGCGGCGATCGGCAATCTCGACCTGGGCAGCCGCGGCATTGCGAGCCTGAGGAGCGGCGACTTCGCGGGCTTGTCGAGTACTGAGGTGCTCCGCTTGGATCGAAACCAACTGACGGCGCTACCACCCGATATCTTCGAGGGTCCCGCGAACCTGAAGTCGGTGTGGCTGACCTTCAATCAACTGAAGGCGTTGCCGCCCGGTATCTTCGCGGGTCTCGGGAACCTGAGGAGTCTACATCTGAACTACAATCGGCTGACCGCGCTGCCACGGGGGATCTTCGCGGAACTTCCGCAACTGTACCGCGTGGATTTGACCAGCAACCAACTGACGGAGCTGCCACCGGGGATGTTCGCGGGCACGACGCAGTTGCGCGAGTTGGAACTTGGCGAGAACGAACTGACGGCGTTGTCGGCGGAGATGTTCGCCGGTCTGGAGGCGCTGGAGATTCTTTCCCTGCATCGGAACCGCCTGTCCGGTCTTCCGCCGGGGATCTTCGCGGGCTTGGCGAACCTGCGACACCTGAGGCTGGACGCGTGGGTCGGTCACAACAAGCTGGGCGAGCTGCCGCCGGGCATCTTCGACGGCCTGTCGCAACTGCGGAGCCTGAATCTGAGCGGTACCCAACTGTCCCCTTTGCGGCCCGGCGTGTTCGACGATCTGGAGCGGCTGGAGGTCCTGAATCTTTCACCCAATCCGCTGTTCGATTTGCCGTCTGGCGTGTTCGACCGGTTGGGTGCCCTGAGGGAGCTGAACATTGCCGGCCTCTACCTGTCCCGGCTCAGGCCGGGTGTTTTCGATGCGCTGCGGAGGCTGGAGTACTTGGACGTGGGAAGCAACCATCTCGAAGCCTTGCCGCCCGGGGTGTTCGCGGGAATGGATCGGTTGGAGCAGTTCGTTGGCAGGAATAACCCCGGCGCGCCCTTTCCGATCTCGGTGGAGTTCGTGCGCACGGACGCGGTCGAAGCGCTGGCGCCGGGTCCGGCGCGGGTTGTGATGCGGGTTCCGGACGGGGCACCTTTCGGTTTCCGCATACCAGTTGCGGTGCAGGGCGGCGCGGCATCCGAGAGTTGGTTCGAGGTGGCGACGGGCGACACGGCGAGCGCGCCGCTGGTGGTCGGACCGCCTTCCGGCGGTCGGGGACCCGTGCACGTCAGCTTCGGCCAGCCGCCTGGGCTGCCGCCGCACTACGAGGGCATCGAGGTGGTGCCGGGCGGGCAGATGGTTCTGTTCGCCGAATCCGACAACCGCTCGCCGGTGTACCGTCAGGCGGTGCCGTCGTATTGGCTTCAAGCCGGCGGCGCGCCCGAGCCGCTGCCGCTGGAACCCTACTTCTCCGATCCCGACGGCGACTCGCTGGCCTACGCGGTCGAGTCGAGCGACGGCGGGGTGGTGGAGGGACGCATCGAGGGCGGGATGCTCTGGATGGAACCGATGGGCGAGGGCGACGCGGCGCTCGTGGTGGCGGCGGTCGATCCCTCGGACTTGGCGGCCCGGCAGCTTGTGCAGGTGCAGGTGGCGCCCGCCAATGACCCGAACCGATTCAACATCAACCTGATCTTCGATCCAGGGTTCACCGACGAACAGAAAGCGGCGATGCGGAGGGCGGCCGACCGATGGGAGGAGGTGGTGGTCGGCGACCTCCCGGACGTACCGATCGACGGATACATCAATGCACTTGGGGAGCACGGCCCCCGCTTGGCTGGCGTTGTCGACGATCTGGTGGTGCATTCGGTGTGGGCACCCAAGTATTCGATCACCCACGCTTGGAAGCTTGGCGTGCGCGAAGGGTCCAGGCTGGCCTTCTACGGTGGCGCCAGCTACAGCACCCTCGCCCCACAATGGCATCTGAGCACCTTCCACAAGGTGGCGCAGCACGAGATGGGGCACGTTCTAGGGCTGTTCGCGTCGAGTGGAGAGTTCAAAGAGGAGATCGGGTCGCCGCGGGAGTTCTACTTCACAGGCCCGCTGGCGATCGAGGCGTTCGACGCGGCAGGGGGCTCGGCGTACGATGGGCCGAAGATCCCGCTGAACGAGTACGGCGTCCATTGGCGGCGCAGCGTCTTCGGCGAGGAAATCATGTCTTCGAACGCAGACGTCATCAGCGCGATCACGCTTCAGGCGCTTGCGGACATAGGCCATGTGGTGGACTTGACCAAGGCCGACGAGTACAGATTGCCGGGGACGGGTGACGTGGGGCGCGACGCCGCGCCGACCGGGCCGGATGGGGACGTGTTCGAACTGACGGACGCCATCTTGAAGCTCCCGGTGATCGTGGTGGACGAGAACGGCAAGGTGGTGCGGGTGATCCGCGACTGAGGGGAAAGCCCTCAGCGGGCGTCCCGTGCTCGGCCCGGACGGATCGCGACCGGTGGTGGTGCCGCGATCCACCACGCGCTCCGATCCGGATGATCCGGGCGAGCTTGTGCTTTCGCGCCGTCCCCTTACCTTCCTGCGTTCTCGCGCTGCCGGTATGTCCAGCAGCCCACGCCGACCTCCAACCCTCCCCCCAACAGGACGCAACCGCCCCGATGCGCCTTCTCCCCTTGCCTTCGGGCCTGCCGTTCGCGCGCCCGCGCGCCCCGATCAGGGCGCTATTTGCGGCACTCCCACTCGCTGCTCTCCTGCTCGCGGGGTCCGCCAGCCCGTCCGGTGCCTCTCCGCGCACGTCCTCAGCGCACTCCGCCGCCGACACGTTGCGGGTCACCTTGGCCGCGCCGGATGGCGGCTCGGTGGCCGAGGGCTCGGAGGGCAGTTTCGATGTCTCGGTGGCGGGCAGCACCTCCGACGGAGCGGTGACCGTGCGCTACTCGGTGTCGGGCACGGCCACGGCGGGCACGGACTACCGGACGCTGTCGGGCGAGGTCACGGTGGCCAAGGGTGAGAACAGCGCGCGGATCGTGCTCGCCGCGTTCGACGACGACATACTCGACGATGGCGAGACGGTGGTGCTGGCGCTGACGGGCGCGAGCGGCGCGGCTGCGACGGTCGTGGACCCCGCCCCGGCGACGGCGACTATCTCGGACGATGGCACGGTGCTGGTCGAGATCACCCCGATGAACGACACGCTGCCGGAGGGTGCGGCTTGGAACTCGACGGTGACGCTGTCCTCGGCAGTGGCCGCGCGGGTGTCGGTGGGGTGGCGTACCAGCGACGGCACGGCAGTGGCGGGCTCCGACTACGAAGGAACGAACGGAAACGTCGTTTTTGAGCCGGGCGAGCGCTCGAAGACGATCAGCGTGAAGACGATGGAGGACGACGAGTCCGAGCCGGTCGAAATGTTCTATGTGGCACTCGACGCGGTGGCCGCGGCTGCGGCAACAGCGGGCGGTGCGGGCGCGTGGGCGGGCGCGGGCAGCGGTGTGCGCGTCGACCCGCAGCGGAGGTTCGGATTCATCGCGTGCAGCGTGGAGTTTCCGGACGGTCCGATCTCGCGCGCAGTTTCAGAGAATGCGCCGGCTGGTACGCGCGTGGGCGCTCCTGTGACGGCCGCCACGGAGAGCATCGCGTTCTACAGCCTGAGCGGAGGGTCGGGGCGCTTCGCCATCGACGACGTCTCTGGACAGATCACGACCACCGAGCCCCTCGACCATGAGGAGAGGAGTAGCTACGTCGTCAGGGTCAGCGTGAGCGATGATTGCGGCGCCAGCGACGCCACGAACGTCACCATCAATGTCGAAAACGTGAACGAAGCGCCCACGGTCGATGCGGGCACCGATCAGGAAGATGTCCCAGCGGGTACGGAAGTGACGCTGAGCGGCACGAGTACGGACCTAGACGGCGACGACGCGACCTGGGGCACCCCGTCGCACGACTTCGCCTGGGTGCAGATTGAAGGTCCAACGCCAAAGGACGGGTTAAAGAACGCGAACACTGCGACGGCGACCTTCGAGGCGCCGAGTGTGACTAAGACCACGGACCTGGTTTTCGAACTGACAGTCACCGATGGCGGCAGCCTCAGTGACACCGATGCCGTGACGATCACCGTAGAGCCGCCCGAAAACAAGCCTCCGGAGTTCGATCAGGAGAGCTATTCGTTCGACATTCTCACGACTGTGTCCAAAGGGGATCCGGTAGGACGGGTGAGCGCGACGGATCCCGAGGGCGGGCAGGTGACATACTCGCTGTCGAGTTCGTCATACTTCGAGGTCAACGGGTCCACGGGCCGGATCACGGTGAAAGCGACGCCGCCCGAGGGCAAATACGAGTTGACCGCCGCCGCGACCGATCCCCCCGGGCTCAAAGACACGGCTCCCGTGGAAATCACGGTGGAACCGCCGCCGAACAAGCCTCCGGAGTTCGATCAGGAGAGCTATGCGTTCGACCTTCTCACGACGGCGTCCAAGGGAGATCTGGTCGGACAGGTGAGCGCGACGGACCCGGAGGGCGGGCAGGTGACATACTCGCTGTCGAGTTCGTCGTACTTCGAGGTCAACGGGTCCACGGGCCGGATCACGGTGAAGGCGACGCCGCCCGAGGGCAAATACGAGCTGACCGCCACCGCGACCGATCCCCCCGGGCTCAAAGACACGGCTCCCGTGGACATCACGGTGGAACCGCCGCCGAACAAGCCTCCGGAGTTCGATCAGGAGAGCTACTCGTTCGACATTCTCACGACGGCGTCCAAGGGGGATCTGGTCGGACGGGTGAGCGCGACGGACCCGGAGGGCGGGCGGGTGACGTACTCGCTGTCGAATTCGTCGTATTTCGAGGTCAACGAGTCCACGGGCCGGATTACGGTGAAGGCGACGCCGCCCGAAGGCGAGTACGAGCTGACCGCCACCGCGACCGATCCCCCCGGGCTCAAAGACACGGCTCCCGTGGAGATCACGGTGGAACCGCCGCCGAACAAGCCTCCGGAGTTCGATCAGGAGAGCTACTCGTTCGACATTCTCACGACGGCGTCCAAGGGGGACCCGGTCGGACGGGTGAGCGCGACGGACCCGGAGGGCGGGCGGGTTACGTACTCGCTTTCGAGTTCGTCGTATTTCGAGGTCCACGGGTCCACGGGCCGGATCACGGTGAAGTCGCCGCCGCCCGAGGGCGAGTATGAGCTGACCGCCACCGCGACCGATCCCCCCGGGCTCAAAGACACGGCTCCCGTGGACATCACGGTGAAAACGCCGCAGAACGTACCGCCGGACGCCAACGCGGGCGACGACCAGACGGTGGAGGAGGGGGACCGCGTGGAACTGGACGGTAGCGACAGCTCCGACAGGGACGGGACGATCGAGGATTACGCGTGGACGCAGCAAAGCGGACCGACGGTGACGCTCTACAACGCAGACAAGGCGGAGCCCCACTTCTGGGCTCCAGCCGTGACGTCGACGACGGATCTGCGGTTCAGGCTAACGGTGGAGGACGATGATGAGGCGACCGACACCGACGACGTGACGGTCACGGTGGAGCCGGTGCCGCCGCAGGAGTGTTCGATCACATCGGTTGCGGCCCGCAACTTCACGGTGGGAGAGCACGCGACCGCCGTGGGAAGGGTGCGCGTGACTGCGAACGATTGCGGCACCCTCGATTACGCGTTGAGGGGCGCGGGCGCGGACGACGTTTCCGCCGCCGCGGTGAACGCCAGCAGCGACGACGCAGCGATCACGGGGAACCTCAACTTCGAGCGCAGGAGTTCATACGACCTGACGCTGACGGTGAGCGAGCGCGGCGGTTCGGCGAGCAAATCCGGGCGCGTGCGCATCAAGGTGACGGACGAGAACGATCCGCCGAGGGCGAGCGGGGCGATCGGCAAGCAGAGGGTCCAAGTCGGGGATCCGATTTCGGTGAACCTGACGCGCTACTTCACGGACGAGGACGCCGGGGACCGGCTGACGTTCGAGTCGAAGTCGTCGGCGACGGGCAGGCTGACGGTGAACGCGAGCGGGAGCCCGGTGACGTTGACGGGCGTTGCGGCGGGGAGCGCGACGGTCACGGTAACGGCGCGGGACCGCGGGAACCTGACGGCGACGCAGACGTTTTCGGTGACGGTTGTGCCGAAGACGACGACCCAGTGCGGGATCACGGTGTCGGATGGGACTCTCTCTGTGCCGGAGGACGCGGGCAAGGGCGACGGGGTGGACGGCAAGGTGGGAGTGACGGCGACGGGAGCTTGCGGCACGCTGAGCTACGCGCTTTCGGGGACCGGGTCGGGGAACTTCACGGTGGCGGCTGCCGGTTCGGGCGACGACGCAGCGAAGCTCAAGGTGGCCGGGAAGCTGGACCACGAGGCGACGGCGTCGTACGCGCTGAAGCTGACGGTGAGGTCGGGGACGGTGAGCGCCGAGGGCGACGTGGGCATCACGGTGACGGACGTGAACGAGGCGCCGGTGATCGACAGCGCGATCCCGGCCCAGGGGGTGGTGACGGGCAAGTCGAAGTCGGTGGTGGTTTCGTCGCGCTTCAGCGATCCGGACGGCGACGACCTGACGTATCTGGCGTCGTCGTCGAACCGGAACGTGGCGACGGTCTCGGTGAACGGCGGCACGGTGGTGGTCCGGGGCGTGGCGAAGGGCAGCGCGGAGGTCACGGTAACGGCGCGCGATCCGGGCCGCCTGGAGGTGAAGCAGAAGTTCACCGTCACGGTGACGGATCCGCCCCCGACGAACGGCGCTCCCAAGATCGAGAGCGCGATCCCGGCGCAGGAGGTGGTGGCCGGAGAGTCGGTTGCGGTGGTGGTGTCGTCGCACTTCAGCGACCCGGACAACGACCCCTTGACGTACCTGGCCGAGTCCCTGGACGAGACCGTGGCGACGGTTTCCGTGAACGGCGACAAGGTGGTGGTCCAAGGGGTGGCGAAGGGGAGCGCGGAGGTGGAGGTGACGGCCCGGGATCCGCACGCCGAGCAGATCTCGCAGCGGTTCAGCGTGACGGTGAAGCCGGCGAACGCCGCGCCGGTGGCGGCGAGCGAGATTCCGGCGATGACGGTCGCGGCGGGCGAATCGAAGACGGTGGACGTGTCGGCGCACTTTCGCGACCCGGACGACGACGAGCTGGAGTACGCGGCGTCCTCGTCGAACGAGGCGGCGGCGACGGTGGGGGTGGAGGGGAGCGAGTTGAAGGTGACGGGCGTGCTCCGCGGCGAGTCGCGGGTCACGGTGACGGCGCGGGACCCGGATGGCGCGCAGGCGTCCCAGAGCTTCCTGGTGACGGTGCCGAACCAAGCGCCGGAGCGTGTGGGCGCGATCGCGGCCCTGACCCTGTCGAAGGGCGACACGGGGAGCGTGCGGGTGTCGGCGCACTTCTCGGATGCGGAGTCCGACCCGCTGACGTACAAGGCGTCCTCGTCGAACGCCGGCGTGCTGTCGGTGAAGGTGGCCGGGGAGCATGTGAGCTACGAGGCGCTCAAGGTCGGCACGTCACGGGTCACGGTGACGGCCGACGACGGGCACGGCGGGACGGCCGATCAGGAGTTCGGCGTGACGGTCAAGCCGGAGAACGCCGCGCCGGTGATCGTGAGCGCGATGGCGGCGATCACGGTCGAGGCGGACTCGATGGAGGTGGTGGACGCGGCGCCCCACTTCCGGGACCCGGACGGGGACGTGCTGAGCTACGAGGCGTCCTCGTCGGACGAAGCGGTCGCGAAGGTGTCGGCGAGCGGGAGCGAGGTGACGGTGACGGGCGTGTCGCGCGGCGCTGCGCGGGTGACGGTCACGGCCCTGGACGGCCGCGGCGGGTCGGTGCCGCAGGACTTCGCGGTGACGGTTCCGAACCGGGCGCCGGAGGCGGTGGGGTCAATCGGACCGGTGACGGCGTACATGCACGACAGGGTGAGGGTTCCGATGTCGGATGCGTTCCGGGATCCGGACGGGGACGATCTCACCTACCGGGCGTCTTCGTCGGACGAGGGCGTCGTGACGGTCGAGATGATCGGGAGCGAGGTCGGGATTCGCGGCGTGTCGCGAAGCTCGGCGACGGTGACCGTGACGGCGGACGACGGGTCTGGCGGGACGGCCGAGCAGGAGTTCGAGGTCGAGGTTCCGAACCGGGAGCCCATCAGCGTTGGCGGGATCAAGGATCGGACGGTCGCGCGGGGCGAGAGTTTCAAGATGGGACTGGCGGAGTACTTTCGCGATTTCGATCTGGACAAGCTTACGTACACGGCGACCGCGTATCCAGGTGGGTTCGCGAGCTTTTCGGTCGAGGGCGCGGAGTTGACGGTGACGGGCGTGAAGAAGGGAAGCACCCGTGTCGATGTGCTGGCGAGCGACGGGCACGGCGGAAGCGCGAAGCAGTATTTCGGGTTGACGGTGACGAACGGCGCGCCGTCGTTCGGGGCGGACGGATTCGAGCGCGAGGTGGCGGAGAACTCGGCGGCCGGCACGGCGGTGGGCGATCCGGTGGCGGCAACGGACGCGGACGGCGACGCGGTGACGCACGCGTTCGCGGCGGGCGGGGACGAGGCGCTGTTCGAGATCGACGAGACGAGCGGCCAGATCACGGTGGCCGCCGGAGCGGCGTTCGACTACGAGAGCGAGAAGAAGGTCTACACGGTCCATGTCGAGGCGAGCGACGGGAAGCTGACTGCGACGGTCGAGGTGAAGATCCGGGTGACGGACGTTCCGGCACCGGGCAGGCCGGACGCGCCCGTGGTGGCGGGCGGAACGGAACAGGTGTCGGTGTCGTGGAGCGCGCCGTCGAACGAGGGACCGGAGATCACGAACTACGACCTGCGCTACCGTGCGAACCCGGACAACGAGTGGACGGACGCGGCGGCGCTGGGCGCGGTGCTGGCCCACACGATCACCGGGCTGGATGCGGGCACGGCGTACTCGGTGCAGGTGCGGGCGGAGAGTTCGGAGGGGGCGGGCGAGTGGTCGGCCTCGGGCGAGGGAACGACGGAGGCGTCCAACCGCGCTCCGGCGTTCGGCGCGGACGCCTACGAGCGCGAGGTCGCGGAGAACTCGGCGGCCGGGACGGCGGTGGGCGAGCCGGTGACGGCCACCGACCAGGACGGGGACGACGTGAAGTACGCCTTCGTAGCGGGCGGCGACGAAGCCTCCTTCGAGATCGACGCATCGAGCGGCCAGATCACGGTGGCCGACGGCGCGGCGCTCGACTTCGAGAGCGAGAAGAACGTCTACACGGTCCATGTCGAGGCGAGCGACGGGACGCTCGCAGCCAGGGTGCCGGTGACGATCCGGCTGACGGACGTGCCCGCGCCGGGCAGGCCGGACGCGCCGGTGGTGACGGGCGGTGAGAAAGAGGCGTCGGTGTCGTGGAGCGCGCCGCCCAACGAGGGGCCGGAGATTACGAGCTACGACCTGCGCTACCGTGCGACCCAGGACAACAAGTGGACGAAGCTTGCGGCGCTGGGGGCCGTGTCGGCCAATACGATCACCGGGCTCGACGCGGGCACGCTGTACTCGGTGCAGGTGCGCGCGGAGAGTTCGGAGGGTGCGGGCAAGTGGTCGAAGTCGGGCGAGGGGGAGACGAATGAGGCGGTCAACCGCGCGCCGGCATTCGGCTCGCACATTCACGAGCGCGAAGTGCCCGAGAACTCGGCGGCCGGCACGGCGGTGGGCGAGCCCGTGACGGCCACCGATGAGGACGGCGACGACCTGACCTACTCCTTCATCGCCAGCGGAGACGAAGCCTCCTTCGAGATCGACGAGGAGAGCGGCCAGATCACGGTGGCGGCCGGCGCGGCGCTCGACCACGAGGGCGAGAAGAACGTGTACACGGTCCATGTCCAGGTGAGTGACGGGAAGCTCGTGGATGCGACCGAGGTGAAGATCCGGCTGACGGACGTTCCCGCGCCGGGCAAGCCGGACGCGCCGACTGTGACGGGCGGCGAGGGCGAGGTGTCGGTGTCGTGGAGCGCGCCGCCCAATGAGGGACCCGCGATCACGAACTACGACCTTCGCCACCGCGCGAACCAGGACAACGATTGGACGAACGTGTCGTCGCTGGGCGCGGTGCTGGCCCACACGATCACGGGACTCGACGCGGGCACGGCGTACTTCGTGCAGGTGCGCGCCGAGAGTTCGGAGGGTGCGGGCGAGTGGTCGGAGTCCGGCGAGGGAACGACGGAGGCGGCCAACCGCGCACCGTCGTTCGGCGCGGACGCCTACGAGCGCGAGGTGCCGGAGAACTCGGCGGCCGGCACGGCGGTGGGCGAGCCCGTGACGGCCACCGACGCGGACGCGGACGATCTGGCGTACAGCTTCATCACGGGCGGAGCCGCGTCCCTGTTCGAGATCGACGCGGCGACGGCCCGGATCGCAGTGGCCGGCGGCACGGTGCTGAACTACGAGAGCGCGGACACGCTCTACATGGTCAATGTCGCGGCGAGCGACGGCGAGCTTGCGGACACCACGTCGGTCACGATCCGCGTGACGAACGCGGACGATCCGGGCGTGGTCACGCTGAGCCCTGCGGTCGCGCGCGTGGGCGTCGAGTTGACCGCGACGCTGACCGACGAGGACGGCGTGAAGAGCGCGGGCAGGACGCGGAAGTGGCAGCGGTCGCGCGACGGCAACTCGTGGAACGACATCGGCACGGGCCGGATGTACAATCCCGTGACCGCAGACGAGGGCCGGTGGCTGCGCATGGTGTTCACCTACGCCGACCGCCACGGACCGAACAAGCGGGCGTCGAGCGCGCCGGTCAAGGTGCTGGCCGCGAACGCGGCGCCGAAGTTCCCCGCGGTGTACGAGCGCGAGGTGCCGGAGAACTCGCCGGGCGGGACGGCGGTCGGCGCGCCGGTGGCCGCGACCGATCCGGACGGCACGCCGCCGTCCTACAGCTTGGCCTCCGGGAACGAGGACGGGCTGTTCGGGATCGACGCGGCGACGGGCCAGATCACGGTGGCCGACGGCGCGGTGCTGAACTACGAGAGCGGCGACACGCTGCATGTGGTCGGTGTCGAGGCGAGCGACGGAGAACTGGCCGACACCGCCTCGGTGACGATCCGCGTGACCGACGCGGACGATCCGGGCGTGGTGACGCTGAGCCCCGCGGTGGCGCGCGTGGGCGTCGAGCTGACCGCCATGCTGACGGACGAGGACGGCGCGAAGAGCGCGGGCAGGGTGCGCAAGTGGCAGCGCTCCCGCAGCGGCAGTTCGTGGAACGACATCGCCTCGGGCCGCAAGTACACGCCCGGCACGAACGACGAGGGCCGGTGGCTGCGCGCGGTGTTCAGCTACGACGACGGCCACGGGCGGGGGAAGCGTGCGTCGAGCGATGCGGTCGAGGTGATGCCCGCGAACACGGCGCCGAAGTTCCCCACGGCGCTGGACCGCGAGGTTCCGGAGAACTCGCCGGGCGGCACGGCGGTCGGCGCGCCGGTGGCCGCGACCGATCCGGACGACGGCGCGTCGCTGTCCTACGGCTTCGTGCCCGGCGGGGACGAGGCGCTGTTCGGGATCGACGGCTCGACGGGCCAGATCACGGTGGCCGAGGGCGCGGTGCTCGACTACGAGAGCGGGAACACGCTGTACAACGTCAAGGTCGAGGCGAGCGACGGCGAGCTTGCCGACACCGCGTCGGTCAGGATCCGGGTCACGAACGCGGACGATCCCGGCAAGATCGCGCTGAGCGCGGACGTGGCGCGGGTAGGCGAGCGGCTGGCCGCGACGCTGATGGACCAGGACGGCTCGAAGGAGGCGGGCAAGACGCGGCGCTGGCAGCGCTCGGGCGACGGCGGCGCGTCCTGGACGAACATCTCGGGCGCGCGGACCCGGTTCTACACACCGGTAGCGGCCGACGCGGGCAAGCACCTGCGCGCCGTGTTCACCTACACCGACGGCCACGGACCCGGCAAGCGGGCGGAGAGCGACGCGGTGGCGGTGGTCGGAGCCGACACGCCGGTGGTCTCGTTCGGCGCGGATGTCTATACCGTCGCCCAAGGCGCATCGGTCGATGTCGCGGTGCTCTTGTCGCCCGTAGGCTCGGCGGCGCTGTCGATCGAGGTCGTCGCGGGCGACTCGAAGCACACCGTCACGTTCCAAGCCGGAGCGGGCACGGCAAACGTCACGGTCGGTACTGCGGGGTTCTCGGCGTCCGACACCGTCGAGGTCCGGTTCGGCGACCTGCCCGATGGCGTGGCCGTGGGTGTCCCGGCCACCACGCAAGTCGTCGTCGCGGCGGTGGCCGGAGACAGAGCCGCCGGTGCGGTGGTCGACACCGGCGCGCCCGCCGAACTCGAAGTCGAGTTTGCGGCGGCGGAGTACACGGCGACGGCGGGAGCGCCGGGGACGGAAGTCAAGTTGCGGATCAGTCCCGCGGCCGACCGGCGGGTGGCCGTGCCTCTCACGGCGGTTATGGACCGGGGGATGGCCACGTCCATCGTCCCGGAGCCGGTCGTCTTCCAGCCCGGCGACTCGCTCGCGGCGTTCACGCTCGACGTCCCGGCCGAGGCCCCGTCCGGCCTCTTGGCGCTCGGGTTCGGGTCTCTGCCCGAAGCCGTGAACGCGGGCACGGCCGCCTCCGCCACGGTTCGGATCGCGGCGCGCGACGACGGCGCGCTCCGGGACGAGGCGTTTGATGTCGGTCTCGCGGTATTCGGGCGCGCCGTGGCCGAGGGCGCGCGACAGGCCGTCGGCGCGCGCATCGATGCCGTCATGCGGCCCTCGCTGAGCGGCTCCGCCGCGGTCGGTTCCCCATCCGGTTGGGCGGGCCGCGCCGCGGGCACGCTCGCCTCGCTCGCGGGCGTCTCGTTCAACCCGTCCTCGGCCGCCGAGATCGGACGACGCTCCGGGTCGCCCGAACTGCCCACGGGGCGCGAGGCGGCCCAGCGTCTGCTTCCGAGCGTCTCGTTCGCCACCTCCCTCGGGCCGCAGTCCGCGCAGGAGATGCCCCGGTTCGGGCTCTGGGCCGAAGGCTCCGCCCAATCGTTCCGGGGCGAGCCGGGCGTCGAATACGACGGCGGCATGCGCGCGCTCAGCGTCGGAGCCGACGCGCGCATCGGCTCGTCCGCGCTGTTCGGAGTATCGGTCATGCGCAGCGACGGCGACCTCGACTACGGCCACCGGTCAATGGACGGCTCGCTCGGACACGCCATGAACAGCGTGCATCCCTACCTGTTCGTCCAGCCTTCCCCCGGGATCGGACTCTGGGCCATGGCCGGATACGGCGGCGGAGAGGTGGGCGGCGACGACCATCGAGGGGACACCGGCGACGCGTCGCTCCGCATGATCTCCGGCGGCGTCAACGCGCCGCTCGCGCAACAGGGCGCGTTCGGGCTCGCGCTCAAGGGCGACGCATTCACGGTTGGCATGCGCGCCGACGACGGGCGGGGCGAAGGCATGGCCTCGCGCGCACGCGCCCTGCTCGAGGCGTCATGGATGATCGGAGGACTCAAGCTCGCCACCGAGGCCGGAGCCCGATACGACGGCGGCGACGCCGACACCGGCGGCGGAGCCGAGACCGGCGCCTCGGTCGGCTACGCAGGCCGCGGGATCGACCTCGACTTCCGGGGAAGGCTCGCGCTCGGCTCCGGCCGGCACCGCGAGTGGGGCGCCGCGCTAAGGCTCGCGTTCGATCCCGGCACCCGGGGCGAAGGGTTCCGCCTCGCGGTCAGCCCCAGCCAGGGTCACGACCGGAGCGGCGTCCACGGGCTCATGGACGGCCACGCGTTCCGGACCATGCCGGCTGGCGCGCACGGACAATGGCGCCTCGACGCCGAGGCCGGATACGCGCTCAAGACGCCCGCGGGCGGAGGCGCGCTCGACAGCTATACCCGCCTGTCCGCCCACGGCGGGAACCGGGCATGGTCGCTCGGAGCCGGATACCGCATCGGCCAGACGCTCAGACTCGGCTTCGAAGGCTCGCGCAGCCAACTGCCCGGTCAACAACCCCACCTCGGAATCAGACTTGCACTGGACTTCACGTTCTGATTGATCGGAAACGCCGCGAAAGGACACCGGCGTGCCAGCCCAACCGACCGGGGGAAATCCCGCCAATCAGGTCCGGGATTCCCGGTTTCAAGGCACGGTCCAGCAGGGTCCGGTACAACGGCAGAAAGCGCAGATCGTGCAGTCCCGTATACAGTTAGACGATCTTCTGCCGTGATTTGGACCTCATGCGATCCGCCCGGGGGATGCCCCCGGACCCCCGAACGACACTTCCGCGCGCCACCAAAGGAGGCCGCCCGACATGGCCCGTCCCCGGAAGCCCGAGGCCGAACGCAGGAGCCGCACGATCGGCGTGCGCGTCACGACCGCGGAAGCCGCGGAGATCGCCGAGCGGGCCGGAGCGGCCCGCATGACGACGGGCGGCTACATGCGCCGCAGGGCGCTCGGGCAGCCGGTCCGCGAGGCGGCCGTTCACCGTCTCGGCGCCAGGGAGCGGGTTGAACTCCACCGGATCGGCGTGAACCTCAACCAGATCGCCCGCGCCCTGAACTCGGGAGCGTCCGCGCCGCCCGGGACGCTGGAGGCGGTCGAGCGGGTGGGCGATCTCGCGGCAGGCCTGCTGAGCGGCGAGGCGCTCGACCGTTGATCCCGAAGATCAACGGACTGGGGCGGTCGTTCGCCGGGGTCGCGGCGTACTGCCTCCACGATGCTCCGGAGCCGGACGACCGCCGTCCGAGGACGTCGGAGCGGGTCGGGTGGGCGGACACCCGCAACCTCGCGACGTTTCGGCCCGAGCGGGCCGCGCGGCTGATGGCCGCGACCGCGAGGGCGGCCCCCGACCTCAAGCGGCTGGCGGGCGGGGCGCGAGGGGGCCGGAAGCTGGCGAAGCCGGTCCTGCACTACTCGCTCAGCTGGGCGCAGGACGAGACGCCCGACAAGCGGGAGATGAGCCGGGCGGTGGACCGGAGTCTGGAGGCGCTAGGGCTGGAGGGCCACGAGGCGCTGATCGTCGCGCACGAGGACACCCGGCACCCGCATGTCCACGTCATCGCCAACCGTGTCGATCCAGAGACCGGGAAGGCGGCGACGCTGGGCAACAGCAAGCTCCGGCTGTCGCGCTGGGCCGAGGGCTACGAGCGGGAACAGGGCCGGATCCGGTGCGAGAGGCGGGTCGAGAACAACGAGCGGCGGCGGGCGGGCAAACAGGTGCTTCGCCCCACGGGGGACCGGCCGCGCCACTGGGCGCGCGTCCGCCGCGAGGGGATGCAGCCCGGGCGGGCGCGGCGGACGAGGAAGCCGCGCCGCGAGGATCAAGTCGACGTGGCGGCATGGCGGCATGGCGAGGCGGAGGCTTGGGAGACGGTCGCGGACGGGCGCCAGTCGAGCTTCCGGCACCTTGAGACCCGGGCGCGGAAGGAATGGGCCGAGCTGCACAAGCGGCAGGAAGAAATGCGGCAGAGGCTCGACCGGGAGAGCCGCACCGTGCTCGGGCGGCTCCGGATCTGGCGGCTCGATTGCTCGCTCAGGGAACTGGCCGGGGCGATCCGGGGCCGGGAGGATCTGGTCGAGGGCTGGCGCGAGGATCTCGACCGGGATCACAGGGACGAGCGGGCCGAGTTGGGCAAGGCACACGGCGAGCGCGCCCGGGAGATCGAGCGCGGTTGGAGCAAGTTCTATCGAAGCAGGCTGGTGTTCGCGGAGCGGCGCGCATGGGCGGTGCGGGAGAGCATGAGCGAGCGCGAACAGACACGGGAGCGGGAGCGCGACCGGACCATCACCCGCACTGTACCGCCACCGCCCCGGCCCAGAGGCCCCGAGCGTGGAGAGGGTGGGTTCGAGCGGTAAGCCTTGACTTCCCCGGCCGGCACCACGCGGATCGTCCTAAAACGGTCGATCCGGTGCGGTTTCGGCTCATCTACGGGCTCTAGGATCGCCCAGAATCGACGATCGCCGACCTCCGAGGGGTACGGGTAGGGTGAGAATCGGGCTCCAGCACAGCTTCGACGAGGAACCGGGGAATCCCAAAGCGCACCGCGATGGCTGCCGGATCTTCGCCCCGATCCGTCCGCTCACGGATATCGCAGGTGAGGCATACGGTTTCTTGCCGGGGACGGCCCACATAGAGCTTGCCGCAGGATCCACACCGGCGTTTCCTCTGCTGCCGGGGCCAAGACAGCGGCGGCAGCCGATCCGTCATCCCTAGCTCGCTGGAGGCCGGGGCACTTGGAGGTCCTTGCAGATCTTTCTGGCGAGGTCCCGGTTGATCTCGTTGTGCCGGGGGATCGTCGAGACCCTCTTGGCCGTCCGGTTGATGTAGAGGGTGTGGTTGCCGCCCTCGCGCAGGAAGGCGCACCCGTGTCGAGCCAAGTGCCGCAGCAGATCCCGGCGCTTCACGCCGTGACGGTGATGGGCTCTCTGATGACCGCACCGCCGTCGGCGTCTTCGCGGGCCATCTCCCGGTTGGCTTCGATCACCAGGGCGACGGCTTCCCGAAGGTTCGACCGAGCTTCTTCGAGGGAAGCGCCTTGGGTGTTGGCACCGGGGAACTCCTCGATGAAGGCGATGTAGCCTTCAGGGACTTTCCGGAACACCGCCGTGCAATGCAGGTCCACGCGGACCTCCTAGTGATTTGGGTTGCCGATCAAATGGTACAGGCGGCGTGGGAAAATCGGGGACCGACGCAGCCTCCACTAGGAACCGTAAAGGTGCGCGAACACCCCCTGTTCCCGCATTCGACCTTGAAGTTCACGATGCATTTGACGCTAGCGGACACGCGGCTCCGACGCTAGCTTCGCCCCGCTTTTGCGGCGAGACCGCCGAGGTTGCCGTTCCCCGCCGCGCCGTGCGAGCTTTTCGTGGCGGCGCGAACCGGGGGACGAAGCGTGCCGGCCTCGCGACAGACACGCCACGATCATTCAAGGTACGGATGAGCATTTCGGGAGAAGCCACTACGGAGGGCGACAGCACGGGAGCGGTCGGCGCATCCTCGGTGGAGCGGTTCTACGAACGGCCGATCCTGAACTCTCCCTACGAGTGCCCGGATCGCCATTGGCAGTTGGACGCGTTCGGGCAACCGACCCACAAGGTCTTGGCCTACCGGCGACCGGCCTCCTTCGTCTCGCCGATTCCCAATCCGAGGCAGCAGAAGACTCGGAAGGGGCCAGGCGTCGAACAGATCGGGCTGGTCCTAGACGAGGGAAAGGGGCTCTCGACGGAGGAGCAGCAGTATCTGGCTACGATCATCAACCGGGTGCGCGAGCGCGTGGACGAATGGCGTCGCATCCCGGACGAAGCCGATTGGCGGGTCACCCCCGAGACGGCGCGCCTGCTCCGGCATTGGCGATCTCATCGGTTCTCCGCCATCCGTCCGTTCTTCTGCCAGATCGAAGCGGTGGAGACCGCGATCTGGCTCACGGAGGTGGCTCCACTGCGGAAGGCCGGGCGGGAACTTCTCGAGCACATGGCCGATGCCAGCGAAGAGGCCAACCCCGGCCTTTCGCGGCTGGCGCTCAAGATGGCGACGGGCACGGGCAAGACGACGGTGATGGCGATGCTGATCGCCTGGCAGACCATCAACGCCGTGCGGAGGCCGCAGAGCCGGAAGTACACGAGGGGATTCCTCGTGGTGACCCCCGGGATCACGATCCGTGACCGTCTCCGCGTGCTTCAACCCAACGATCCAGACAGCTACTACAAGGACCGCGAACTGGTTCCGGGGGACATGCTTCCCGACCTGACGCACGCGAAGATCGTCATCACGAACTACCATGCCTTCAAGCTTCGCGAGCGGATGAAGCTAGCCAAGGGTAGCCGCGCGCTCCTACAGGGGCGGGGACCCGTAGCGGAAACGACGGAGAGCACGGGCCAGATGATCCGGCGCGTCATGCCCGAACTCATGGCGATGAAACGGATCATGGTGCTGAACGACGAGGCCCACCACTGCTACCGCGAAAAACCGGATAGCCGCGACGAGCGCGCGCTCAAGGGCGACGACAGAAAGGAAGCCAAGGAGAACACGGAGGCAGCCCGGCTCTGGGTCTCCGGACTCGAAGCAGTCGAGCGCAAGATCGGGATCAGCCGAGTCTTGGACCTCTCGGCCACACCCTTCTTCCTGCGCGGCTCGGGCTACGCCGAGGGCACGCTGTTTCCGTGGACGATGAGCGACTTCTCGCTCATGGACGCGATCGAATGCGGGATCGTCAAGCTCCCCCGAGTGCCGGTTGCTGACAACGTTCCCGGGGACGACATGCCGCGCTTCCGGAATCTGTGGGAGCATATTGGGCGGAAGATGCCCAAGAAGGGGCGCGGGAAGGCCGGGTCTCTCGATCCGCTGAGTCTGCCGCTTGACCTCAAGTCGGCGCTGGACGCCCTGTACGGTCACTACGAGCGGACCTTCGAGGAGTGGGAGAAGGCGGGCATCAGCGTTCCGCCGTGCTTCATCATCGTGTGCAACAACACTTCGACATCGAAGCTCGTGTACGACTACATCTCGGGCTTCGAGCGCACGAACGTGGACGGTACGTCGGCCATCGAAAACGGACGGCTGGCACTGTTCCGGAACTTCGATGAGAACGGCCAGCGCTTGGCGCGGCCCCGGACACTTCTGATCGACAGTCGGCAACTTGAATCCGGGGACGCGCTCGACCTGAAGTTCCGCCGGATGGCGGCCGACGAGATCGAGCGCTTTCGCCGCGAGAGGATCGCCCGCACGGGCGACCGACAAGCCGGTGAGAACATCACCGACCAAGATCTTCTCCGCGAGGTGATGAACACCGTCGGAAAACGGTGCCGGCTGGGCGACTCGATCCGTTGCGTCGTTTCGGTCTCGATGCTGACCGAGGGCTGGGACGCCAACACGGTCACGCATGTGCTCGGCCTGCGGGCGTTCGGCACCCAGTTACTGTGCGAGCAGGCCGTCGGGCGCGCGCTCCGGCGGCAGTCGTACGATCTGAACGAACAGGGACTGTTCGATGTCGAGTACGCGGACGTGCTGGGCATCCCGTTCGACTTCACCGCGAAACCCGTTGTCGTGCGGCCGAAACCGCCCAAGGAGACGATCACGGTACGCGCGGTTCGCCCGGAGCGCGACAAGCGCGAGATCCGCTTCCCGCGAGTCATCGGATACCGTGTCGAACTACCCGAGGAGCGGCTCACGGCGCACTTCACCGAGGCCTCGAACCTCCGGTTGACGCCCGAACTCGTGGGACCGTCCATCACGAAGAACGAGGGGATCGTGGGCGAGGGCGTGGACCTGACGCTCGAACACCTCGAAGGGCGGCGCGCCACGGTGACCTACCACCTTACCAAGCACCTGCTCTACACGAAGTGGCGGGACGAGGGGGAGACGCCCAAGCTCTACCTGTTCGGACAACTCAAGCAGATCGCCCGCCGTTGGCTCGACTCGTGCCTCCTATGCACCGGGGACACGCATCACGGCCAGCTCCTCTATCGCGAGTTGGCGGACCTCGCCTGCGAACGCATCACGGCGGCCATCCTTGAGTCGAACGGGGGCGCGCAGGTCAAAGCCCTGCTCGACCCCTACAATCCCGAGGGCTCCACGGCTCACGTCCGCTTCGAGACGACGAATACCCATCGCTACAAGACCGACGGGCGCTTCTGTCACGTCAACTGGGCAATCCTCGACAGCTCCTGGGAAGGCGAGTTCTGCCGAGTGGTGGAGGCCCACCCGAAGGTTTCAGCCTACGTGAAGAACCACAACCTCGGACTGGAAGTGCCCTACCGTCACGGTTCGGAGAGGAGGACATACATCCCCGACTTCGTCGTACTCGTCAACGACGGCGGCGGAAGGGACGATCCGCTCCACCTGATCGTCGAAATCAAGGGCTACCGGGGGGAGGACGCCAAGGACAAGAAAGCCACTATGGAGAACTACTGGGTTCCGGGCGTGAACCGCCACGGCGGGTACGGCAGATGGTCCTTTGCCGAGTTCCGAGACGTGTTCGAGCTGGGGTCCGATCTCGCGACCGCGATCCCGGAGAGGTTCGACGATGTGATGCGCACCACGACGGAAAACCGCGAGGTGTCCGCAGAAGAAGAGTTGATCCGGGCGGGCGGCTCCGATCCCGGGGCAGAGTTTATTCCGCGGCGCCGGCCTTGGGCATGATCCTCGTGGACACCAGCGTGTGGATCGATCACCTGCGGCACCCGCACCCGACGCTCACGAGGCTTCTCGGAGCTTCCAAGGTCCTGATGCACCCGATGGTCCTCGGTGAACTCGCCTGCGGTCGTTTGAAGAGCCGTAGCGACCGCCTGCGTTCCTGGCGCAACCTGCCCCGAATCGAGGCCCGGGACCACGGTGAAGTAATCGACTGGATCGAGTCAGAGGGGCTGGACGGCACGGGCATCGGATTCATCGACGCCCATCTGCTTCACGCCGTCGTGGTCCCCGGAGGCGCACGTCTTTGGACCACCGACAGTTCGCTTCGTACCCTTGCCGCCCGATTCGGCGCGGCGTTCCCCCGAGACGACTCATAGCAGCCATGGCTCGCAAGAAGGCACCCAAGAAGGTCGAATCCATCAGGCACGCTGAGGACAGCCGTAAGAACATCCCCACGGCAGAGTTCCGGGCCGTGATGGCCGAGGACGAAAGGACCCCCATCGAGGTTGCGTACCAGCGCCGCAACCGCGACTTGGATCCCCAACTCGTCTGGCGTGGCAAAGACAAGCAGGACCAAGGCGACCTGATCGCCCAAGCCGCGCCTCTGTACATTCAGGAGAAGGTGCACCCCAAGGTCCTGATCGACGACCTCGTTCAACATGCCAAGGACGCCGGGCCGCCTGACGAGGCCATCGATCTCTTCGCCGACTTCAACGGTCTTCCTCCGGGGGCCGCCCCGACGGACTTCTACGAGCACGACGCCAACTGGTCCAACCGGATGATCCTGGGGGACAGCCTGCACGTTATGGCATCGCTAGCGGAGCGGGAGGATCTGCGCGGAAAGGTCCAGTGCATCTACTTCGATCCGCCTTACGGGATCAAGTTCAACTCCAACTTCCAGTGGTCCACGACGAGCCGCGACGTCAAGGACGGCAACCGGAAGCACATCACCCGCGAACCCGAGCAGGTCAAGGCGTTCCGGGACACATGGCGGGACGGCGTGCACTCGTACCTCACCTACCTCCGGGATCGGCTGACCGCCGCCCGGGACCTCCTGTCGGTAAGCGGGTCGATCTTCGTTCAGATCGGGGACGAGAACGTGCACCGCGTAAGGTCGCTGATGGACGAGGTGTTCGGAGACGAGAACTTCGTCAGCTTGATCTCCTACGCGAAGACCACGGGGTTCTCCTCCCGGCATCTCTCATCGGTCTGCGACTACCTCGTTTGGTATGCGAAGTCACGGTCAGATATGAAGTTCCGTCCCTTGGTCGAGAAGAAAGTGATGGGTGGCGCTGGGGCTTCCAAGTATAGACCCGCCTCGTCCTTCGGAGCACTGAGTTGTTTCGCAATCGAGCCCCGGACGCGCCCTGTGCGGTTAGATCAGCTAACCGCACAGGGCGCGTCCGGGGCCGATGTAGAACAACAGTTCTCCTTTAGAGGACGGACTTGGCTGCCGCCTAAGGGACTCCATTGGAAGACGACCGTTGAAGGCCTCGGTCGACTTGCGAGATGTGGACGCGTCGCGCAGGAGGGTAACTCCCTTGCCTACGTCCGTTTCCTGGACGACTTCGCCGCGTTCCCAAGAACCAACGTTTGGCTCGATGTTGGAGGCGTTCAGAGTCGGACCGATCCCAAAGTCTACGTGGTTCAAACCGCTACCGAAGCCGTCCAACGCTGCATTCTCATGACTACCGACCCCGGCGACCTCGTTCTTGATCCGACCTGTGGCTCGGGCACCACAGCCTACGTCGCGGAGCAGTGGGGCCGACGTTGGATCATGATCGACACCTCCCGCGTGGCCCTCGCCCTGGCGCGAGCCCGGGTCATGGGTGCCCGCTATCCCTACTACCTCCTCGCCGACAGTCCCGAGGGCCAGCGCAAGGAGGCGGAAGTCGCGCGCCGGGCACCGTCCGAGCAGCCTACCTACGGTCGCATTCGACAGGGATTCGTCTACGAGCGGGTGCCGCACATCACGCTGAAGCAAATCGCTCACAATGCGGAGATCGACGTCATTTGGGAGGAGCATCGGGAGACCTTGGATCCCATTCGGGAGCACTTGAACGCGTTGCTCGAAAGCCAGTGGCAGGAGTGGGAGATTCCCAGAGAACCGGAGGAATCATGGCCACCCAAGGTGCAGGACCTCCACAGCAGGTGGTGGAGTGCCCGTATCGCCCGACAGAAGGAGGTCGACGCATCCATCGCCGCCAAGGCACCCTTCGAGTTCCTGTACGACAAGCCCTATCTGGCCAAGAACGTCGTCCGGGTCGCTGGCCCGTTCACGGTCGAGAGCCTGTCGCCGCACCGGATGCTACCCGTGGGTGTTGACGACGAATTGGTCGGTTTGGCGGAGCGGTCGGGACCAACCACGAGCGTAGAACAGGACTTCGCCGGGGTGATTCTCGACCAGTTGCGCACTGCGGGCGTCCAGCAGGTCCACAGGAGCGACCGGGTTGATTTTACGGCGCTCGGCGGGTGGCCGGGCGAGCACGTTTGTGCGGTGGGCCAGTACCTTGAGGGGAATCGGTTGAAGCGGGCAGGCATCCTGATCGGTCCGGAGTTCGGCACGGTCTCCCGCCCAGACCTCGCGGCTGCGGCGCGAGAGGCCGCAGAGGCTGGATTCGACACTCTGGTCGCGTGCGCGTTCAACTACGATGCCCAGTCGGCGGATTTCGCCAAGCTCGGCCGGGTTCCTATCATCAAAGCTCGCATGAACGCCGATCTCCACATGGCGGACGAACTCAAGAACACCGGGAAGGGCAACCTCTTCGTGGTCTTTGGCGAGCCTGACATCGAGATCCAAGATGCTGGCGGCGGGAAGATCCAAGTGGAGATCAAGGGCGTCGATGTCTTCCACCCAAGCACTGGTGAGATCCGTGCCCACGACACGAATGGGATCGCGTGTTGGTTCATCGACACGGACTACAACGAGGAGAGTTTCTTCGTGCGTCAAGCATACTTCCTCGGTGCCAACGATCCCTACAAGGCGCTGAAGACAACACTCAAGGCCGAGATCGATCAGGAGGCTTGGGCCACGCTCCGCCGCAGTGTCTCGCGGACGTTCTCCAAGCCGACTTCTGGCCGGATTGCAGTCAAGGTGATCAACCACCTCGGTGACGAAGCCATGAGAGTATTCCTCGTATAGATCGGAGTCGCGTACTGACTGAGCCGCGAACGAACCCGCAGCACCGGCCTCGGAACCAAGGGCTCCGAGAATCGACTGGGGACGACAGCGACGACTCCCGCCGATTGGCTCCGGTTTTCCCGCTTTCGCGTCACGGTCCAGTAGTGTCCAGTCGAATGGCAGAAAACGCAGATCGTGCAGTCCTGTAAGACTTTACGTGATTTCCTGCCGGGATTCAGACCCTTACCAATCCGCCGAGGCGGCAGGTGGCGATCGCGGGGAAGGTGGAGAGGAGGCCTTCGGGGTCCCAGCTTCCCGCCCAGAGCCGGCCGGGCATGAGGACGCGGTCGATGTGGGCCGCGAGGTTGCCATCGGGAGAGAGGTCGCCCGCCGCGGAGCCGGGCGCGGGCACGAGCATCATCACGGCCCAGTAGCCCAGCAGGAGCGCGCACGTCGCGACCATCCTCCCCCGGGACGACGTCCACAGGTAGAGCCCGGCCGCGGCGAAATACACCAGCCCGATCCGCTGGAGCACCCCGTAAAGCCGCATCTCGCCGAAGTCGAAGTCCGGAATCGCGCGCATGGCCATGCCGATGCCGATGAGGATCAGCGACCGGCGGACGACATGCCGGAACAGGTCCGCGCGCGCGCCTCCCTCGTCGAGCCTGCGGCGGAACGAGAACGGCAGGGCGACGCCGACGATGAACAGGAAGTACGGGAAGATGAGATCGGTGGGGGTCCAGCCGTGCCACTCGGCGTGGGCGAGCGGCGCGTACACGTAGGCCCAACTTCCCGGGTTGTTGACCAGCACCATTCCCGCGATGGTCAGCCCCCGGAACGCGTCCAGGGAGAGGAGGCGACCGGGAACGGAGTTGGCGTCGGGCATGCGGGGACCGTGCTAGGCCACCACCTCCGCGAACGCGGCCCCCATCTTCTCCAGCGCCTCCAGCAACTCGTGCTCGGGCGGACCGAACCCGAGCCGGAGGTAGCGGTCCATGCCGAAGTGGTCGCCGGGCACCACCAGCACGGATTTCTCGGCGCGCAGCTTCTCGGCCAGCTCGCTCGAGTTGACGGGGGCGTCGTAGCGGACGTAGCAGATGGCGCCCGCGTCGGGGGGATGGTAGGTGAAGAGGCCGTTGTACGACTCCATCCACTCGGTGACCAGCGGCAGGTTGTTGCGGAGGATCGAGCGCGTCCGCGCCAGGATGCGGGCGCGGGCTTCCGGAGCGAGAACCGCGGTCGCGAGGACGTCGGAAAGGGTCGCCGGGGTGATGGTGGTGAAGTCGGTGCGCGCCCAAAGGGTCTCGGTGATGTCGGCCGGGGCGACGATCCAGCCGATGCGCAGCCCCGGCGTGCCGTACGCCTTCGAGAGCGAGTTGGTCACGATGGTACGCTCGTACTCGCCCCACATGGAGGGCGTGGGGATGCGGGAAAGCTCCGCGCCCTGGTACACCTCGTCGCACAGGATCCATGCGCCCGCCCGTTCGGCGGCTTCGACGATGCCCCGGCGTGACTCGGCGGTGAGCGAGACGCCCGTCGGGTTGTTGGGGTTGGTGATCAGGATGAAGCGCACGTCGTCGTCGAGGATGGCGCGCAGCTGGTCGAGGTCGGGCTGCCAGCCCAACTGCTCGCGCAGCTCGAAGGGACGCACCAGGCCGCCGAAGTTCCGCACCAGCCCGGGTACCTGCATGTAGTTCGGGACCATGACGGCGGCGGGTGTCCCGGGCTCCATGAGCTGCCAGCACGCGGCCATGTTGGCCTCGGCGCCCCCGGTTGTGACCACTACTTCGTCGGGTGTGACGTTGTCGTAGAGGGCGGCGATGCGTTCCCGCAGCTTGTCCGATCCGTTGGACTGGCCATAGCCGAGGATCGACGCTCCCAGGTTCTCCATCCCGGTGAGTTCGAGCAGTTCATCCAGAGAGAGGGGATCGACGCCGCTCTCGGAGAGGTTGTAGCGGACGCGGTGCTCGAAGACGGACTGCCAGCGCTCCATCTCGAATCGGTCGAGCTTCACGGGCTTGCCTCCGTGGGTTCTGGATGTTTCAGCGGATCCCGATCAGGCCGCGCACGGATTCGATGAGCGCGTCACTGTCCCAGCCGATGCCGTGCCGGAAGACGATGCTCGTGCCCCGGATGTTGCCGTCCGCTTCCACGTCCCCCTCCACGACCGCGAGATCGGCGCGCTTCCCGGGCTCCACGCTGCCCACGTCGTCGAAGATGCCGAGCACGCGCGCTCCGTTGGCGCTCATGATCTCCACCACCTCGGGGGCGGTGAAGCCGGCCTCCAGCAGCAGCTCGAAGTTGCGCTGGTCGCCCAGCCCCGGAGGCGCGGCGCCGTAGCCGGTGGGATCGACGCCGGCCGCCAGCAGGCCCCCGGCCTGCACGAAGGCGTACTCGTAGTCCATCGCGACTCGAAGCAGCTCCGGGGAGAGCCCCACGCCGGACGCGGGATCGGCGCCGCGGATCTGGTCGAACTGCGCCCGGACGTCGGCGGCCACCTCGGGCGCCAGGACCTCCCATACGCGGGGATCGAGGGGACCCCGGCCGGGAACGGAGATCTCGTAGACGGCGAGCGTCGACGTCATCGACACATCGTTGTCGACCATGTCGCGGAAGGTCTGCTGCACCTCGGGGCCGTTGACGTCCAGGTCCCCATAGGTATTGCGGAATCCGGGCGGGCATTCGTCGGGCTGCTTGGAGGGATCGTACTCGCTGTTGGCGAACAGGCCGTGCTCCAGGTTGTCGATCCCGAGCGCCACCGCCTCCCTGTAACCCACTGAGCAAAGATGCGCAGTGACGTTTATGCCGTGGGCATGGGCTTCCTCGATCGCGGCGCCCAGCTCGGCGCGGCTGATCCAGGTGTAGGCCTTGAACCAGTCCACGCCCTCTTCCGACCAGTAGCGCACCACCCGGCGCGCGGTTTCGGGGCCGTCCAGCTGCGCCATGGTGCGGCTCCCCCGCTGACCCGTGAGATAGGGTCCGGTCACGAAGATGGTCGGCCCGACGGCGAGCCCCGCCTCGATCTCCTCCTGGAGGTTGATCTCCTCGTAGGGGGCGCGGGCTCCCGTGGTGCGGATGGTCGTCAATCCGGAGGCCAGATAGAGGCGTGGCGAGCTGAAGGAGAGCTGGGCCGCCCGCCCCCCGGCCGCCGTGTAGAAGCTGTGGTTGTGCAACCCGATCAACCCGGGCATCACCGTGTGTCCCGACAGGTCGACCACCTCCGCGCCGTCGGGCACGTCGACCTCGCCGTCGTTCCCCACCGCCGCGATCCGTCCGTCCGCGATCACCACGGTCTGGCCGTCCCGCGCGGCCTCTCCGGTGCCGTCGATGAGCTTCACCCCCGTGAGCGCGACCGGGTCGGCGTCCACGGCGATCAGGTCGGCGAACTCCTGGGCGGGATCCGCCGCCGCCGAGGCCACGGCGGCCTCCGGCTCGGGGGCGTCCGCATCCTGCGGTGCGGGCGCCTCGCAGGCGGCGAACCACGCCAGTAAGGTGCCGAGCAGCACCGTGTTCGCGAATGGGGTGTTTCGCTCGCGTGCGTCTCTCATGGGTCCTCCTCCCACGTGATTGCGTTCCAGAGGATGAAAAAGGCGGGACTGGCAGCTTTCGCACAATGGGCTGGCGGCTTCCGCACAATGGAAGGTGTCCGGAATGGCGTCCGGCCGGGGTCGGATCCGGCGCGAGCCACGCCCCCACCGAGCTGTCACGGCTCGACCTCGAAGACGAACTTCATCCCGGCCTCCAGGTGCTCCGCGATGTGGCAGTGAACCATCCAGCGTCCCGGGTTGGAGAGCTCGAGCAGGATATCGGTGGTGGAGCCGGTCGGCAGAAGCACCGTGTCCTTCCACACAAGGTTGTCGTTGGGGACGCCGTTCTGCGAGAGCACCAGGAAGCGCTGTCCGTGGATGTGCAGCGGATGCTGCATGGCGTGGAAGGCGTTGCGGTCGTTGTGGAGCCGGATCTTCACCACGTCCCCCACCCGGAAGCTCCAGCGGATGTCCATGTTCTCGCGTCCGCTTCCGGGTTCGCGCAGGATCCAGCGCGCCTGGCCGCCGTCGCTCGCCCAGTTCATGACCGGCATGGTGCCGCTCCACTCCACCGGGTTGAAGTACGCCCAGTCGTAGAGCATCGACTGCTCCACTGGGCGGGGCAGGTCCTCGACTTCGAGGGTGAGATCGAGCGCGTGGTCGACGGGCCGCTCGAAGTGCTCGCGGTAGGCGTCGATATCGCGTGTTACGTCCACGTTCTCGCGCAGGGTCGCAAAGGCGGGTGCGTGATCGACCGCGGTGGGTGCGGGGTCGACGACGACCCGGCCCATCTCCCGCGACTCGCTGAAGAAAACGCCCTCGCGGTGGCTGATGGCCTGCACCCGGTTGGAGAGCGCGAACTCGCCGGCTTCGTCGAAGCGCACCTCCACGACGTAGCGCTCGGCCGGGGCGATGACGACGCTCTCGGCCATCACCTCCCGTTCGAACTTGCCCACGTCGGAGGCCACTACCTTGACGGGCACTGGAGCGGGAGCGGAAGCGTCCGTGTTGGCTTCGCGTTCGCCGGACGAGTCGAGCGGGGCGGAACCCTCGTCCGCGCGAGCGAACGACAGGTTGAACGTCCGCGTGTTGGAGACGTTGGTGAGGAAGAAGCGCACCACCTCTCCGCGCCGGACGCTCAGCGCGTACTCCGGCTCGCCGTTCACGAAAAGGATGTTCCCGAAGCGGCCCATGAGCGCGTAGTTGCTCGAGTCTTCCCCGAAGGGCACGATGCCGTCCTCGCCCAGCAGGAGGTCGTCCAGCATCAGCACCTGTTCCCGGTTCGCCGGGCCGTAGTAGTCGGGTCGCGGCGAGTCCACCAGCAGGTTCCCGTAGAGACCCATCTCCTGCTGGACGTCCTCGCGGTGATGAGGATGGTACCAGTAGATGCCGGCGTCCGGGAAATGGATCCGGTAGCGGAAGGTCTCGCCGGGCTCGACCGGGTCCTGGGTGACGCCGGGGACGCCGTCGAAGCGGTTGTCGAGGCGGATGCCGTGCCAGTGGATGGCCGTCGGCAGCGGCGTGCGGTTGGTGAAGTTGACGAAGATGGTCGCGCCCTCGGGCACCTGGATGAGCGGGCCGGGCTGCTGCCCGTTGAATGCCAGCATGACCACCGGGTGGCCGCCGATGTCACGGCGGACGAAGTCGGCTTCGAGGTCCAGGGTGCCGCCGTCGCCGAGCCGCACCAGCTGGCGCGGCCGGACCGGCCGGAGGTCCTCCGGCGCCGGGGCTTGGGGAAGCCAGGCATCCACCCGCGGCCGGAGCGCCATGATGCCCGGGAGCATCGGCAGGCCGGGGTACATGGGGGGCAGGTTCCACGCGGCTCCGTCCATGGCGCCGGCGTGCTCATGTGACATTTCCGCAGGCGCGCGGAGCGCCTCGGGGGCCTGGGCCAGCAGGTCGTGGGCTTCCATCAGGCTGCTGGGGGAGCGGCCACGCAGGACTAGACGCCCTTCGCGCTCGGTGGCGTCCGCCGAAGCCTCCGCGGTGATCAGGATGAGGAACTTGTTGAAGGAGATGCGGCCGAGTGGATTGCGGCCGTTCCCCACCGGTCCGAGGCGGATCACGGGATCCAGCGTGGCCGTGGCGGCCCAGGCCACGTAGGCCTCGAATGGACCCAGTTGGCTCGGGTCGGGAAGTCCGGTGATCCAGGCGGTCAGGCTGGACACATGGTTGCCCTCGGCGGTCACCGTCACCCCGAAGGGACCGGGCACGCGGCCCAGTTCGACCACCCCCGAGGCGTCCCGCGCGGCGGCGGTCGCGTGCAGGTCGAAGCAGAAGAGGTCCGTGGGCGTCTGCCCCACGGGAGAGGCTGCGCCGCCGGCCAGCCGGGCGCCGCGGGCCCCCGCGGAACAAAGGCCGGAGAGGTCGGACTGCTGGGGCGCGGGCGCCGGGACGCATCCCGGCAGGAAGCCAGCCAGGGCCACCACGGTCACCGCCGCTCGAATGCCGGGCGGAGTTTGTCCACGGGCTGCCAGGTCGCGCGTCATCTTCCGTGCCTGCAGGTGAACTCGAAGTTCGGGTTTGGTTCCCGGGCGGATGTTCCATAATATGGGCGCGCGTCGCGCACGCGAACCGATGACGACCCATGCCCCCGGAGACGGCCGTGAAGACAAGGGAAGCGCACTGGTACGACCTGGCCGCCGCCCGCATGTCGCGGCGCGACTTCGTGAGGATCGGCCGCGATGTGGCCGGCATCGTCGCGCTGGGCTCGCTGAGCGCCTGCCGGGCCGACCGCACGGCACAGCTGGCGGTCTCCCCATTCCCGTCGGGGGTCGCGTCCGGCGACCCGGACGCCGAAGGGATGGTTCTGTGGACGCGGCTGTCAGCGGAGGGGATGCGCGAAGCGGGTCTGGCGACGGAGCCGGTTGCGGTGCGCTGGGAGGTGGCGGTCGACGAGAGCTTCTCGCGCGTCGTTCGCCAGGGCACCCAGCTGGCGGTCCCCGAACTTGGCCACTCGGTCCACGTGGAGGTGGAGGGACTCGAGCCCGACCGGTCGTACTGGTATCGCTTCATCACGGGAGGCGACCAGAGCCCGGTCGGCCGAACCCGCACCCTGCCCGCGCCCGGTACGCCCGCCGAGCGGCTGCGCTTCGCCTTCGCCTCGTGTCAGAACTACGAGCACGGCTACTACACCGCGTTCCGACACATGGCGGAGGAGGAACTGGACCTGGTACTCCACCTCGGCGACTACATCTACGAGGTGGGATACGGCGACAACCTGGTGCGGGCGCACGAGGCGGGCGAGGTGTTCACCCTCGACGACTACCGCGCCCGCTATTCCCTCTACCGGTCCGACCCCGACCTGCAGGCCGCCCACGCGGCATTCCCCTGGGCGATCACCTTCGACGACCACGAGGTGGACAACAACTGGGCGTCGGATGTGGCCGAGGACGACCAGTCTCCGGCGCAGCTCCTGCTGCGCCGCACGGCCGCCTTCCAGGCCTTCTACGAGTTCATGCCGGTGCGGCGTTCGTCTTTGCCCAGCGGGCCGGACATCCAGGTCTACCGCCGGCTGCACTTCGGCGGGCTGGCCGACTTCCACGTGCTGGACAGCCGCCAGTACCGCTCCGACCAGGCGTGTGGCGACACCAACGGGCCACTGTGCGCGGAAGCCATCGAGCCTGGCCGCACCATGCTGGGGACGGAGCAGGAGCATTGGCTGTTTGCGGGCCTGGCGGAGTCGGAGAGCCGCTGGAACGTGCTGGCCAACCAGGTCATGATCGCCCGGCTGGAGGGCTCCCGGGACGGTGAACCCACCGTCTCGATGGACCGCTGGGACGGATACCCGGAGGCGCAGGACCGGCTGCTCTCCTTCCTGGACCGGACCCGGCCGGCGAACCCGGTGGTGCTTACCGGCGACATCCACAGCAACTGGGCGGCGGATCTGAAGGCGGACCCGCGCAACCCGTCGTCCGGCGTCGTGGGTGCCGAGCTGGTGGGCACGTCCATCAGCTCCGGGGGAGACGGGCAGGACACGCGCCCGGGCACCGCCGACTCGCTGGCCCGCAACCCGCACATCCACTTCTTCAACGGCCAGCGGGGCTACGTTCGCTGTGCCGCAACCCCGGATCGCCTCGTTGCGGACTACCGGATCGTCCCATACGTCACGCGCCCCGGGGCCCCCGTGGAGACGCGCGCCTCCTTCGTCGTCGAAGCCGGTCGGCCGGGGCTGCTGCCGGCGTGAGTCCGTCGCGAACCCGAGCCGCAGGCCACTGCCACCCCACCTGGGCCAAAGCATCCGGCACGGGCCTCGTGCGCGCGAGGTCCGAGTCACGTTACTATGACCGGTCGGACCCGCGCGGGTCCGGAAGACCTGTTGCCATCTTGCCGAAGGAGTTCGCCATGCGAACCAGCGTCGTCCATTCGACCATCGTGAAGACCGGCGCCGCCGTTCTGGCGCTCGCTCTGGCGGTCGCGCCCGCGGCCGGCCAGTGGACGCCGATGAAGCCGGGCAGCGACAACATGGACGTGCTCGGCCACGTCCCGCTCGGCCCGCAGCTCAGCATCGCGGACATCGAACTCGAGCAGGAAATGCACCGTCCCTACGCGTACGTCGCGCGCATGGTGTACGGCGAGGTGGGGCCCAAGGGCACCGACATCATCAACCTCGAGGATCCCGAGAAGCCCGAGGTGATCTACCGCTGGCGCATCGAGAACCAGGACCTGCACCAGCGCACCGGCGGCATGGACGTCAAGTACTTCAAGCTCGACAGCCGCTACTACGTGGTGCAGTCGCTGCAGTTCGGCCAGGGGGGCCCCAACCCCGACCTGGGCGCGGTCATCCTGGACGTCACAGGGCTTCCCGATCCCACCACGGTTCGCGAAGTCGCGCGCATCCGCGAGCCGGAAATGCCGGGGGGCTTCCACAACATCTTCATCTACAAGCACTCCGACGGACGCGTGCTGCTGATCACCACGATCAGGGGACCCTTCGCCCATGTGTACGACATGGCCAAGGCGGTCGACGGAGATCCCTCCGACGCTCTCGCGGGGCGAATCCCGGTTCCCGAGTCGCCCCTCGGGCAGGGGAGCGGGCGCGGATATCACGACTTCTACGCCGCGTATCACCCGGACACCGGACAGGACCGTTTCTACGGGGGAGGAACCGGGGGCTACTACGTCTACAACATCAGTGACCTGGACAACCCGGAGCTGGTGGTCACCATGACCGGCATCAGCGGCGTCCGCTCGGGCCATACCTTCACGCCCAGCCCGGACGGGCGCTACGTGATCGCCGAGACCGAGTACCAGTACGCGCCGTTGCGCATCTTCGACCTCCAGCCCGCCCTCGAGGGCACGCAGACGAACATCAACCGGCCCATCTCCGCCTGGACCGCCGACTGGCAGAACCTGGTGCACAACCACGAGGTGCGCTGGCCCTACGTCTTCGTCTCCGGGTATCTCGACGGCCTCCAGATCTTCAGCCTGATGGACCCCGGCAACCCGGTCACCGTGGGCTACTACGACACCTATAGCGGCCCTCCCAACGCTCGTGATTTCCGCAATCCGGTGTTCAACGGCGCGTTCGGCGTCGACGTGCGCAACGAGGACGGCCTCATCGTGGTAAGCGACATGACCACCGGGTTCTGGACCTTCCGCATGGAGGGATTCCAGGGCTGGAACGGCGAGGACTGGGGGATGCCCGACATCTCGAGCGTCCAGAAGTGGGACGAGACCCGCCCCCGCCCGGTAAGCCAGGAGCGGTGACCCGATGATGGGCAGGATGTTGGCGCTCGCGCTTCTGGCGGGCACGGGATCGGGAGAGGGCCCGCCGCCGATTCCCCCGGGCGCGTGCTGGCTTGCCGAGGGTCCCGGTCCTGACGAAGCAGGCTGGGCCCCGTTGCCCGAATCCGCGGCCCCGGTCGACGCGCCGGCCTACTACGCATTCCCGGTGGTGAGCACACGCAGGCTCCCGGGCACCGGGCTCGCCGCGGGACTGGGCGAGGTGACCTTCGCCGACTCCCCGTTCGGCGTCACCCTCGCGGAGGACGGCAGCTATCTGCTGGACGTGTGGCTCTCGGTGGAGCGCCTGATGGCGCCCCGCGAAGGCGTCTATGTGGGATGGCTGACCACGCCGGACCTGGACCAGGTGCAGCGCATCGGTCCGCTTGCGGACGGCGGGCCGCTTCGTGGCCGGGCCCGGTGGAACAAGTTCCTGCTCGTGGTCACGCTCGAGCCCGGCGACGACCCCCGGGCCGCGATGTGGACCGGTCCGGTGGTGATGCGCGGCATGTCCCGCAGCGGCCAGATGCACACCATGGCGGGGCACGGCGCCTTCGAACAGGAGAACTGCGCCGTCTACGGCTACGATTGAGGCAGCCGACGCCGGTGCGCCTTCTCCACGGACTGCCCATCCTCTTCTTCGCGGCCCTGACGGGGGCGCTCGCTGCCCAGGAACACCGGATGATGGGCCACGGCGAGCACGGCGAGGCCGGTGGCTGGCGCATGCCCCCGATGTCCATGACCATGCCCATGGTGCCGGGCCTTGAGAACGCGCTACCGCCCGTGCGTCCCTTCCTGATCGGCGACGGCATGGATCCGGCGATGTTTCCCGCTGCCGAGCCCAGCCGGCGGGTGGTTGTGTCGGATGGCGACACCCTCGACATGGACATCTCCGTGGTCCGGCGCACGATCGGCGGGCGCGACTACGCCATGCTCGGATATGACGGCCAGTATCCGGGTCCCCTCATCCAAGCCGACCGCGGCTCGCGCGTCATGGTGCGGGTGACCAACCGCATTCAGCTGCCCACGACGGTCCACTGGCACGGCATACGGCTGGAGAACCGCTTCGACGGCGTCGCCGGGCTGACCCAGGATCCCATTGCCGAAGGCGAGACCTTCACCTACGAGATCGACGTTCCCGACGCCGGCATGTTCTGGTACCACCCGCACATGCGCGAGGACATCCAGCAGGACCTGGGTCTCTACGGGAACCTGCTGGTCACGCCGCCGAACCCGGACTACTACGGTCCTTCCCACCGTGAGGAACTGCTCGTCCTCGACGACATCCTCATCGACGAGCAGGGCTTCATCCCCTGGGGCGAGGAAGCGCCGACGCACGCGCTCATGGGACGCTTCGGCACGGTGATGCTGACCAACGGGGTCGACGACCACCGCATCGAGGCGCGCGCCGGGGAGGTGGTCCGCTTCTACCTGACCAATGTCGCCAACACGCGCACCTTCAACGTCCGCTTCGGGAATGCCAGCGTGAAGCTGATCGCTTCGGACATCGGCAAGTTCGAGCGCGAGACCCGGGTGGAGAGCGTGGTCATCGCGCCCGCCGAGCGCTACGTGGTGGACGTGCGCTTCCCGGAGGCCGGGCAGGTCGGCATCACCAACACGATCCAGGCCGTGAACCACTTCCGCGGCACCTTCTATCCGCGCGAGGACACGCTCGCAGTCGTAACGGTGAACGGTCCCGCAGTCGACGATGACGTCACCGCGGCCTTCGAACAACTGCGCCAGCACCGGGACGTGGCCGAAGACATCGAGCCGTTCCGCGCCCTGCTGGGCAAGCCGGTGGACTACGAGCTGGTGACCACGGTCCGGGTGCGTGACCTTCCCGTGCCCATCGTGGCGTCGATGGAGGCCGACACCTTCTACGTGCCGCCGGTCGAGTGGAACGACGGCATGCCCATGATGAACTGGCTCTCCACGGGCACCCAGGTGACCTGGATCCTGCGGGAGCCGGCGAGCGGGCGAGAGAACGGGGACATCCACTGGCAGTTCCGCGTGGGGGATGTGGTCAAGATCCGGGTGTTCAACGACCCCGAGTCGTTTCACCCGATGAACCATCCCATCCACATTCACGGCCAGCGTTTCCTGGTGACCGAGCGTGACGGCATCCCGAACACCAACCTGGTGTGGAAAGACACCACCATTTTGCCGGTGGGCTCGACTATGGATCTCCTGGTGGAGATGTCGAATCCGGGGTCATGGATGCTTCATTGTCACATCGCGGAGCACCTGCACGCGGGAATGATGTTCGTCTTCGAGGTTACGGAGGAGTAATGCCACCGATGTCAGCACGCATGTCGTTCGTCATCATGGCCCTGCTGATCCCGGGATGCGCGGGCTCTCCGGAAGCGCCGTCCATGCCTCCTTCGCCCGAGTCGGCGGCTGTGGAGACACCGGCTCCGGACGAGGCACCTCCCGCTGCGGCAAGCGCCCCGGCGACGGAGGCTTCCGCCGACGACACGGCAGCGCCGGACGGGGCCCGGGCCGGCGGCGCGTCTCCGGCTGCGGTCGCCTTCTATACGGAGCCACAGGCCCGCCGCGGCCAGCGTGCGTTTCGCCAGGTCTGCTCGGACTGCCACTACACGAGCGAGTTCAAGGGCCCGGTGTTCACGGACGTGTGGGCGCGCCGCACCGCCCGCGACCTGTACCGGGAGCTGCGCCGCACGATGCCGGACGACAACCCGGGAGGGCTGCCGCGCCAGACCTACGTGGACGTCATGGCGTACATCCTGGAGTTGAACGGCTATCCCGCCGGTTCCGACGAACTCCCACCCGACGATGAAGTGCTGGACAGCTTCAGACTGACCCCGCCGGAACAGGGCCCGGGGCGTTGACCCGTGGTCCCCTGTTTCGGTACACTTGTCGGCTGTCGGCCCCTCGCCCGGGAATGGCGGCGGCCGCACCCGGACCAGAGTCTTCGGAGCCCAGGGAATGAAAGAAGGAATTCACCCCGCGTATCACCCGGTGGTGTTTCAGGACGCGTCCAACGGCTACGCGTTCCTGACCCGATCGACCGTCAAGAGCGACAAGACCATCAAGTGGGAAGACGGCAACGAGTATCCCCTGGTCAGCCTGGAGATCTCGAGTTCGTCGCACCCGTTCTACACGGGCACGCAGCGCATGGTGGACACCGCGGGCCGCGTCGAGCGCTTTCAGCAGCGCTATGCGCGACAGATGCGCAAGAAGCCCGACGCGGACCAGTCGGACGGGAAGTAGCCGGTCCGGGGATGGCGGAAGACACGATTTTCTCCCGGATCGTTCGACGGGAGATTCCGGCCGACATCGTCTATCAGGACGCCCTGGTGACCGCGTTTCGCGATATCGCGCCGGCCGCGCCCACGCATGTGCTGGTGGTGCCCAACCAGACCATCGCGAGCGCGCGCGACGTAACGGACGACGACGAGCCGGTGCTGGGCCGCATGTTTGCGGTCGCGGCGCGGATCGCACGGGAGCAGGGTATTGCGGAGACCGGATACCGGCTGATCGTCAACTGCGGCGAGGACGGGTGCCAGGAGGTCTATCACCTCCACATGCACCTGATCGGGGGACGCCCGCTGGGGCCCATGCTCGCGGGTCCCCGTGGTTCGTCAGCCCACTAGTACTGGAGAACAACCCGAAGGGCGTACGGCTTTTCGACTCTCGCCCCGAGAGGCGACCCAAGGAAGGCGCAAGGTGGCAAAACGAGGAAAGATCGAACAGAACCTGAAGCGCGCGAAGCTGATCGAACGTTATGCGGAGCGCCGTCGCGAGCTTCGGCGGATCATCGCCGACCCCGACAAGTCGACGGAGGAGAAGCGCGAAGCCCAGTGGGCTCTGCGGAAGCTGCCGCGCGATTCCAGCGCAACCCGGTATCGGAACCGCTGCGGCACCACGGGGCGGCCCCGCGGCCACATCCAGAAGTTCGGCCTCTCCCGCATCGCATTCCGCCAGTGGTCCCTGGAGGGGAAGATCCCCGGGGTCCGCAAGTCCAGCTGGTAGCGCCCGGCCCGGGCGCTCCGCGGTGGTGTCATCTCCCGCCGTCATCGCCGACGAACTCGGCGCCCATGTCTCGGTAGCCGGCGGCGTCGAGCGCGCTCCCGGACGTGCGCGGGACATCACCGCGCTCAACCTGCAACTCTTCACCAAGCAGCCGAACCGCTGGGCCGAACCCACGCTCGATGACGACCGGGTCCGCGCCTTCAGGCGGGCGCGCTCGACGGCCGGCATTCGGTGTGCCGTCGCACACGACTCCTACCTCATCAACCTGGCGTCCCCGAATCCGCAGCTCTGGCGCCGGTCCCTGGACAGCTTCCAGGCGGAGTTGACGCGCGGCCGCGAGCTGGGGCTGGACTTTCTGGTCACGCATCCGGGGAACGCCACCGACGGCGACACCGCGAGCGGCATCGCCCGCAACGCCGCGGCTCTGGCGGAGGCGCTCGAGGGGTGTCCGGACGGGCCGCGCGTGCTGCTCGAGCTTACCGCTGGAGCGGGCACCTCGGTCGGGGGCCGGTTCGAGCACCTCGCCGCGATCCGGGAGGGCGTGGGCGCGCCGCTGGACCGGCGCGTAGGCATATGCGTCGATACCTGTCACGCGTTTTCCGCCGGGTATGATCTGGTTGGTGGCTACGAGGACGTCTGGCAGGCATTCGACGGCGCGCTCGGTCTGGGCTCGCTCGAACTCTTTCATCTGAACGACTCCAGGCATCCCTTCGCTTCACGCCGCGACCAGCACGAGATGATCGGCGAGGGTACGCTGGGCGAGGCTCCCTTTCGCCGCATCATGCGGGACGCTCGCTTCCAGGAGGTCCCCAAACTGCTGGAGACGCCCAAGGGCGACGACGTCGTGTCGAACGACCGGCGCAACCTTGCACTCCTGCGCTCCTGGCGGACTTGACCGGGGTGCGCGTTCAGGACCTGGCTCGCGGGCCGGTGTATGGCGGGCTTCGCCATCTGGTGCTGTTGGCGTTATCGGCGGCGCCGGCCGGGGCGCAGATTCCACTCACCGTGGAGGTACGCGCGGGCGGGGTGTATTCCACCCCCTTCGCCCGGGGGGTTGCCGTGGTGCCGGCCGAGCTCGAGGCGGTGGCGCGCGACCTGGTGGTGGGTCCCCGCCCCGCCCCGGTCGCCGAGCTGGTCCTGGCAGCCCCGCTCGACCCTTCACTCGTGCTGGAGCTCCGTTCCGGTGCGAGCATCGCCGACGTGGCCGGAGAGGGCGGGGGCAACTCCTGGCCGGCCGGCCGCATGACCGCCGTTCACATTCTGGGGGGGGTCCGGTTTCCGCTGCCACAGTTGCCGGGAGTGGATGCTCGTGCCGGAGCGGGAAAGGCGCTCTACCGGAGCAGCGACGTAAACCTGCTGGAAGGCGGCGAGAGGACCGGCGTGCTGCTGTCCGGCGGGTTCGGATACCGCCTTCCCGGCCCGATCCCCGTGTACGGGGTGGCCGAGGCGCAATGGCACGAGTTCGATCCTGCGCCGCTGGGCGAGGTGGGCCCCGCGGCGGGCGCGGTAACTCGATTCCTCGCCTGGCTGGCCGTGCCGCTGTGGGGGACGCCATGAACCCGCGGGGGGCAAACGGATCGATGTGGCACGTGGCCGTGTTGGGCGCGGCGCTCATCACCGCCTGCGACAGCGCCACAGTCCCGGCCCTTCCCGGCCCCTACGACTTCCGCCTGGCCATCTACGGCGCCGACGGTCGCGCGCGCCAGCGAACCTTCCGCTGGGACCGCGGTGCCGTGGTGCCGGTGTTCGTGGTGCAGGAGCCGTCGGGCTCCGGCGCACTGCGGCAGGCCTTCCAGCGGGCCGTGCGGGCCTGGCGGTCGGCCGCAGTGTTCGGCGAGGTGCGATTGCGGGAGACCAACGATCTGGGAGAAGCGCGCGCGGTGTTGCGCTGGCACGATGCCGTGGGCGTTCTTTCGACACCCATGACGTGCCTGGGGCCCGTGACGGGCGCGGCATCCACTCTCGGCTGCCTGAACGATCCCCGCGACGCGCTGCGCACCTGGCCGCGCCGCGACGGGGAGCCCTCGCAGGTCATCTACCGCGTGGTCATCCGCCGAACCGATGACAAGGAGCTGCTCGACCGGCTGGTGATTCACGAGATGGGACACGTCCTCGGCATCCTGAGCCATTCGCCGAATCCGTCCGACATCATGTGGGCGGGCCCGGATCTGCCCCCGGCGCCCACCGCGCGCGATCGCAGCACCCTTCGTTCCCTCTACCAGACGCCCGTGGATCTTCCCGTCGAATCGGCGCCTCCCGGAGGATGACCGGAAGATCGTCCCCGGGCTGCCGGAGCCGGGTGGTGCAACTCGTCACCGTTGACGCGACTACCGAATGCCTGTACCCTCCGCGCAACTGAAGTTCGGCTCGTTCATCCTGTCGAGCCCGTCCGCACCAGGAGATTGCTTTCGGTGAGCAGTCGGAGCCCTCGTCCCGGAAGCGTCCGGGATCCACGCCTGCCGGTGGCCGTGCTCGGAGCCACCGGAATCGTCGGCCAGCGTCTGGTTCGCATGCTTGCGGGCCATCCCTCGCTGCGGCTGGCCGAAGTCGCCGCATCGGCACGGAGTGCCGGTCGGCGCTACGCGGACGTGGTGCAGGGGGGCCTGACCGGTGACATCCCGGACATCGCCGGCAGCCTGCCGGTGCGCGCCGTTCACGATCGGCTGCGCAGCCGGCTGGTGCTCTCTGCGCTGCCGCGCGCCGTCGCAACCGACCTGGAACTCGACCTCGCCCGCGCCGGCCACGTCGTCTGCAGCAACGCCTCCGCCCACCGCCAGCGGGCCGATGTGCCCCTGATCGTGCCCGATATCAACGCCGGAGATCTGCGGCGGATCCGGTCGCAACCCTGGTTCGCCCGGGGAGGCGCGCTGGTGACCAACCCGAACTGCGTCGTCGTCGGAGTCGCGCTCGCGCTCGCCCCGATCGAAAGGAGCTTCGGGATCGAAGAGGCCACGCTGGTCACCTTGCAGGCGCTGTCCGGGGCCGGGCTCAATGGCGTGGGCGCGGTACGGATGTCCGGAAACGTCATTCCCTGGATCTCCGGCGAAGAGGAGAAGATCGGCCCGGAACTCAACAAGATCCTCGGTACCCGCATTCCAGTCGCCGCCAGCACGAACCGGGTGCCCGTGCTCGATGGGCACATGGCACATGTCTTCCTGAAGCTGCGGACGCCGGCACAGCCGGAGGAGGTCGAGCGCAGCCTGCTCGATTACCGCGCCTGCCCATCCCTGCCCGAGTTGCCGACGCTTCCGGAACGGCCCATCGCGGTGCGCTCCGAGCCCGACCGGCCCCAGCCTCGCCTCGACATCGGCGCTTCGCGCGGCATGGCGGTCAGCGTCGGCCGCATACGCTCCGCTCCCCCACACGATCTGGCTCTCGTCACCGTGGTGCACAACGGGGTGCGGGGCGCCGCCGGAGCGTGTCTGGCCAACGCCGAACTGTGTGTTGTGCGCGGGCTGCTCGCGAGCGGCGAATCGAGGGCCGGAGGCTGATTTGCCGGCTGTTGGACAAACGTGAGCGGCATCGCTACTTTTGCCCTGCGTTTCGGAGGCCCATCGATAATTGAGCCAACACAATGAGGCCGGGACTGGCTCTCGCGCCGGACGCAATGCCCCGGACCAGGGGACTGCGGAACTCGCGGGGAGGTCGCCAAGGATTCGTACCCGGGCTTCAAATATCCCCTCCGAAATGCCGGGAGGCTGGCGTCCGACGGGGCGCCGGTCTCCTGTTTTTCTGAGGGTCGTACTCGTGTCCGCAGCGGGAAGGGAGAGATGCCGCGGGTAAGGATCACGCGGAGAATGCACTTCTGCGCCGCCCACCGGCTGCACCGGGACGACTGGTCCGATGAGCGCAACCGCGAGGTGTTCCGCAACTGCGCCAATCCCAACTGGCACGGTCACAACTACGAGTTGGACGTGACCGTGGAGGGACCGGTCGACCCGGACACGGGTTACGTCATGGACCTAAAGCAGTTGCGTGATCTGGTGCAGGACGGCGTGATCAACGAAGTGGACCACGCCAACCTGAACATGGATGTGGGTTGGCTGGACGGGATCATCCCCACCACGGAGAACGTAGTGGTGGCGATCTGGCACAGGCTGCGCGGACGCATGCCTCCGGAGGTGGAACTGGTGAAGCTGGTCCTGTGGGAGACGCCGAGGAACCGGGCGGAGTACTCGGGTGAGTAGCCGCGGACGCGCGAGGAATTCCTCGCGCTGGCGCTGAAGGCGGGGAACCTGGAGTAAGCCCGTGGACGACCTTGCCGGCTGCTCGGCGCTGGTGACGGGCGCGACCAGCGGGATCGGTGCCGCGTGCGCGCGAGTCCTGGCATCCGCCGGGGCGGAGATGTTCCTGGTGGCGCGCCGGCGCGACCTGCTTGCGAGCATCGCGGGCGAAATCGGGGGGCACGACCTGTCGGCGGATCTCGCCGACGACGGCCAGGTGGAGGATCTGTCGGCGGAGGTGGCCGCGCGCCTGGGCGGTTCCCCCGATGTTCTCGTCCACGCGGCGGGCGTGTTTACCCTCGCCCCCCTTCACCAGACCGGCCTGGAGGATCTGGACCGCAGCCTGAGCGTCAACCTGCGGAGCGCCTTTCTGCTGGCGCGGGCCTTCCTTCCCGGCATGCTGCGCCGGAACCGGGGACACATCGTGCTGGTGGGATCGGTGGCGGGACGTATGGCGTTTCCCGACAACAGCGCCTACTCCGCCTCCAAGTTCGGGCTGCGCGGCATGCACGAGGTGCTCCGCGAGGAAACCCGCGGAACGGGTGTACGCACGTCGCTGGTAGAGCCGGGCGCGTGCGACACCCCGCTCTGGGATCCCATCGACCCGGACCGACATCCCGGGCTTCCCCCCCGGGACGGAATGCTCGAGGCAGGGCAGGTCGCCGAAGCGATCCTGTTTCTGGTCACCCGCCCCGCCGCCGTTCAAATCCCCCTCCTGCAGATCGAGCGCGCGTGACGCGGGCGATCCCGGTCCTGCGCCGTCGCCGGTCGTGAATCCGCAGCTCACCGAGCGCCTGATCTGTCCGCGTTGCGGTCCCGGCTTCGGTCTGGTGCTGCGTGCGGACCAGGTTGAGGAGGGGAGAGTGCTCGCGGGCTTTCTGGGCTGCTCCAATTGCCGCGTGCTCTACCCGGTCGCGCGCGGCGTCGCGGACCTGCGTCACCCTCCGCGCTCCCGGTCCCGCCTGCGCGCGCGCGGCGCTCCTCCACCGACGTCGCGGGATGCCTCGGCGCCCGACACGCTGCGTCTTGCCGCGCTGATCGGCGTGGCGCGCGGGCCCGCCCTGATCGCGGTTGCCGGCAACGTTGCGGGCCATGGCTCCGAGTTGGCGTCCCTGCTTCCCGGCGTGGAGGTGGTGGCGCTGGCGCCCCGGTTCCACTCTCGCCCTGCTCCCGGGGCGAGCCATTTCATGGCATCCGAACGACTGCCGCTGCGCGACGGATCGCTGGCGGGGATCGCGCTCGCCGGATCGTGGGCCGAATGGCTGCTCGACGACGCGTTGCGATGCCTGGCACGCTCCGCGCGCATCGTCCTCATGAGTGCGTCTCCCGAGGGCGAGGAGGTGTTCCATGGCCGGGACCTGACGGTGCTGGTGGACGAAGCGGGCGTGCTGGTTGGGCGCCTCGGCCAAGGGTAGAGCGTGTTTGCTTCCCGCCCCGGCTGCGGATAGCTTTTGCAGCCATCGGCACTCCTGATCCCTGTCTCCTTCCCCCGTAGACAACGTACGAAATGGGTTGGATAAGAGGTCTTTTCGGGGGCTCCGGCCCCGACAAGACAGACTACCATGAGGATGCGCGCGCCCTCGTCGAGGAGGGCAGGTTCCAGGACGCGCTTAACTCCTTCAATCTCGCGCTGAAGGAATCTCCCGGAGATCCGATCATCCTGCAGGAAATCGCCATGGTCTACACGCGCATCGGCATGTCGGACGAAGCGGCGAAGACCTATCGCCACGTACTGCGCAAGCACCCGGATACGGCCGGGGCCCACTATGGGCTCGGGTTTCTGCTCCGGCGGGCCGGACAGAAAAGGGCCGCCGTCGATCATCTCAGCACGTTCCTGGCCAACCCTCCCCAGGGCTCCGAGTACGAGCAGCACATCTCGCACGCGCGCAGCACGCTCGCGACCCTGATGCGTGAACTGGAGCAGGGGTCTGCCGATGGGGATGGATAGGGAAGTCCGAGTTTCCTGGCTGGGCTCCGGCCGTGCCTACGAGGGCCGGTCCGGGGTTGGCGATCCCGCTGTGATCATCGACGGAGACGGCGCGCGCGGGCCCTCCCCGATGGACACGGTCCTGCTTGGTGTTGCGGCCTGCATGGGGATCGACATCGAGGAGATCCTGGTCAAGTCGCGGGTGCCGCTCGAGGAAATGGATTTCGTCGTCCGGGGTGCGCGCGCGGAGGACCATCCCCGCCGCTACACCCGAATCGACCTCGACATCGTGCTCTCCGGGCCCCGACCCGGGGACCGGGCACGGGTCGAGCGTGCGGTCGAGCTGTCGCGCGACAAGTATTGCAGCGCCCTCAACTCGCTTCGCACCGACATCCGGGTGACGACCCGCATCCGGACCCGGACGCCGGCTTCGACGGGGGCGCCGTGACCTCCGCCACGCTCACCACCCTGTTTCTCGAGGCCGTCGAGCGATTCGGAAGCGCAACTGCGCTCAGGGCGCCGAGCGCCGACCTGACGTGGTCGCGGATCTCCTACGATGAAGTGTTCCGGACCACTAGGTCGGCGGCCAGCGGGCTGCGGGCGCTCGGAGTGGAACGTGGAGAGGCGGCGGCCATCCTGTCCGCCAACCGCCCCGAGTGGGCGTTCGCCGACTACGCCTGCCTGTGCGCGGGCGTCCGCGACGTTCCGATCTATCCCAGCCTGACCGCGCCACAGATCGCCTACATCCTGCGGGACTCCGGCGCCCGGGTGGTCTTCGCCGAGGACGAGGTACAGCTGGCGAAGCTCATGGAGATTCGGGACCAGTGTCCCGAACTTCGCCATATCATCGTTTTTGATGCGCCCGGGGAGATTCCCGACGGTGTCCTGGCCTGGCGCGACTTCGTGCAACTCGATCCCGTCGGCCTGAGCGACGAGGCGTTTCGGGAGGAGGCGCTCGCCGCGCGGCCCGAGTCGGTCGCCACCATCCTCTATACGTCGGGCACCACCGGCAATCCGAAGGGCGTGCTGCTCACCCATGCCAACGTCGGCTCCAACGTGCACGTCTGCCGCACGCTGCTCGACATTTCAGACGCCGACGGCACGCTCAGCTTTCTGCCCCTGTCGCACGTCTTTCAGCGCACGGTGGACTACGTGTTCTTCAGCGTCGGGTGCACCATCGCGTATGCGCGCGACATGACGACCGTGGCCGAGGACCTGAAGATCGTCCGTCCGACCGTGGCGGTCTCGGTTCCCCGGCTGTACGAACGGGTGTACAACGCCGTGACCGGGGCGACGGGCGTGAAGGGGCTGCTGGTGGGCTGGGCGACGTCCGTGGGGCTCGCGTACGCCGACGCGGTGCTGGAAGGCCGCGATCCGGGGTGGTGGACGCGAACCCGCAAGGCCGTGGCCGACAAGCTGGTGTTCAGCAAGCTGCGCGCGGCGGTCGGCGGACGGCTGCGTTTCTTCGTGAGCGGCGGCGCACCCCTTGCGCCCGGCATCAACAGGTTCTTCTTCGCCGCCGGGCTTCAGATCCTCGAGGGGTACGGGCTGACGGAGACCAGCCCGGTCACCAACGTGAACACCTTCGAGAACTTCCGCATCGGCACGGTCGGCAAGGCGGTGCCGGGGACGGAGATCCGCATCGCCGCCGACGGCGAGATCTGCGTTCGCGGACCGCAGGTCATGAAGGGATACCTCAACCGGCCCGAGGAGACCGCCGAAGCCATCGACGAGGAGGGGTGGTTCAAGACCGGCGACATCGGCGAGCTCGACGACGATGGCTTCCTGCGCATCACCGACCGCAAGAAGGACATCATCGTCACCGCGGGCGGCAAGAACATCGCGCCACAGCCGATCGAGAATGAGGTCAAGCTCGATCCGTACATCGAGCAGGCGGTCATGGTGGGCGACCGGCGCCCCTTCCCGTCGCTCCTGGTGGTGCCCGACTTCGAGCAGTTGAACCAGTGGGCCGCCGCGAGCGAGATCGACGCGTCGGACCCCGGGGCGCTGCTCCGCGACGGGAGATGCCAGGAGTTCCTGGGGGGCAGAGTCAAGGCATCGCTGGCAGGTCTGGCCAGCTTCGAGACGCCCAAGAAGACGGCCTTCCTGGCAACGACGTTCACGATCGAGGACGGGACACTGACCCCGACCCAGAAGGTCCGGCGGCGGAACGTGGAGGAGCGCTACGGCGCGCTCATCGAGTCGCTGTACGACGCAGCCAACGTCGACCGCGACTGGTTCGCGGGCTGAGCGGGCCCTCGAGCCGGGGAGCTTCGGGTGTCGGATGCGCACCGGGTGGTGCTGGTTTCCACGCCGGGAGCCGAAACCGGGCGGCAGTTGGCCCGCGTCCTGGTGGAGGAACGGCTGGCCGCGTGCGGGAGCGTGGTGCCGGCGGTGACGTCGGTGTACCGCTGGCAGGGCGCGGTGGAGGAGGAGGAAGAGGCGCTGGTGGTGCTCAAGACGGCGGCCGACCGGGTCGAAGCGCTCACGCGGCGGACGCGCGAACTCCACCCCTACGAGGTCCCCGAGATCCTCGCTCTTCCCGTCTCGGGCGGCAATCCCGGGTATCTGGAATGGGTGATCGAGGAGACGCGCGCCGCGCGGTCCGGGCCAGCCGACGGGCAGACCTGATGGACAGGCTTCCCCGCGAGGGCCATATTGGTGCCGGCATCGGGGGCTTTGCCTCCCGTCTCCACGAACACCGAACCGGTCGCGCGAGGGAAACATGAGCTGGGTGCCTGGCGGCTACATCTTCACCCACGTGGTCTTCTGGGGCGTGGTGGCGCTGGTCGCGGTGGGGACCAACGCGGTCGCGATCATGATGGTCACGGGCCTGATGCTCCTTCTGGTCCCGGAGTCGCTCAGGCGCTGAGTACTCCCCGGAGGAGGACTGAATGCTGCTGAAGATACTGGGCGGCGTCCTCGCGCTTGCGCTCGGGGTCTTTCTGGGGCTTTCCTTCGGCAGCGGTCCCACCGTCGAAGAGGTCGAAGAGCGAATGGGCAAGAACCTGCCCCGGGAGCGAGCCACCCGCCACTTCACCTTCCTCGGCCTGATGCAGAAGAAGCAGCAGCGGGGGTCGCACCGTCGCCGTCAGAGGAGCCGCGGGCCGTTCGACCTGTCCAGGTAGGCCAGACTTCCGTCGGCTGACGGCGTGGCTTCGCCAACACGGTCCCCCGCCTTCGCCGCGGGGGCTATCCCACCAGCCTGGTGACGAGCACGAGGACGGTGCCGATGATCCCGCCGAGGACGTAGCCCAGGCGCACGATCAGCTTCAGCTCCCGCTCCGTCACCCGTCGCACGATCTGCTCCATGCGCGCGGCGGGAAACGCCAGAACCTTCTCCTCGACGCGACGCGCCACGTCGATCTGCCGAACCACCGCGGGCACCTGGGCCTGCAGCCAATCCCAGACCGGTGCGCTCAATCCCTGCTTGAGGCGATCGGCCGCACCGTCGGGGAGCCAGCGCGCGGGAACACCGATGGGGCGGTCGAGGACGGTGTCCACCAGCTGGCGGGTGGTGCCGTCGATCAGTCGGGCGGCGGCGTCGCTGCGGGCGAGCGATACCAGCCCGCCCGCGATCGACACGGAAGGGACGCGTTCCAGCACCTCGCCCCAGCTGCGCGCACCCGCTTCGTGCAAGGCCGCTTCGAGCTTCTCCACCAGGAAGCTGCGCGTGGCGGGATCGCGCGCCGTCGAGGCCACCCAGTCGGCCACCGTCCGGCGCGCCGCCACCACGCTCTCGCTGTCGGCTTCTCCGAGCACCACGTGGACGGGACGGCGCAGGAAGTCGACGACCGCGTCGTTGATGCCGCGCGACATGGCCGCCTGGACCGCGGGATCCTTCAGCATGCGCGCGATCTGTTCCGCCCCCTCCTCCCGGATCGCGTCCAGCACCCGTTCGACGGTGTCTTCGGTGATCACCAGGCGGGCCACCACCCGCTGGTGGAAGCGCAGGTCGCGCAGGAAGCGCTGCAACAGGTCGTTGATGCCCCGCTCGAAGCGGGCCCGCGCCCGTTCGTCCTCGAGCAGCGAGCCGAGCCGGGCGATCGCCAGCGGCAGGTAGTTCGCGAGCCCGCGTTCGAACGCGGCCACCATTCCGGGCGGAATCGTCTGCTCGAAGGTCTTCTCGGGGGAGAGCAGCGAGCGGGCCGCCGACGACAGGTAGTCGTCCACCGCGCGGTAGAAGCCGTCGCTGCCCAGCGTGCCCTCCATCCACCCGTCGAGCGCGGACGCCAGAGCGGCGCTGCGGGCGGGCGTGAGCGCCCCGCCGATGGGCACGTCGGAGAGTGCCTCCACTACCGACCCGGCGCGGTCGGCGACCGCACGCTCGAACTCCTCGGAGTCGAGCCAGGCGGCGATCTGCTCGCGGACCCTGGCCGCCGAGTGATGCAGCGCCGCTTCCACCTCGGGCAGGATCGACTCCGGCAGCATCTCCCGAAGGGAACCCCGCTCCTCCAGAAGCAGCACGTCCACGAACTCGCCCAGCCGCCGGTCGAAGGCGCGCCGGAACTCTTCGTCGGCGAAGGTCCGCTCCAGGTCGGATTCGGTGAGCAGGCGGTTCCCCACCGTTCGGCCGACGGCCGCTGCCAGGCGAGGTTGGTTCTTGGGGATCGCGCCCTGCAGGAAACCGATCTTCCTTCCACGCACGCGCAACGGTTCGTACGGGTGGAAGAGCATCCAGATCGCGACCGAGTTGGTCAGCCCGCCCGCCAGCGCACCGAAGGCGATGGTGAGCAACGGGGCGATCAGGTTCTCGAGCAAGGGGCGATGTGGCTCACGGTGTGCGATGGTAGAGGATGCCGCGCACGCGGTAGGCGATGGTCTCGATCGTGATCGAGCCCTCCACTTCGGAGATCGCGATCAGGGGCAGCTGAGGACCCGGCCCCTCGCCGGCCTCCATGTGCGTGCTCATGGCCTCGATTCTACCGGTCAGGTCAGCGTCGGGCGACTGGAAGCGCCACGCAACCGGAACGTCGCGCCGGGCGGGCTCGAACGCCCTCGAGCGGGTGGCCGTCACGACCACGTCCGGCCAGTCGAAATTGCGTGCGCGCAGAATACCCCATCCCTGGAACGTGGAGTCGGCGGCGGCATCGAAAGGTCCGCGCAGAAACAAATGGATGTCCTCGGAAAAGAGAAGCGCCCAGCTTCCGGGCGTCGCGTCCGAGGCCTGCTGCGCGAAGGAAATGTCGACCAGCGTCCCCGCCAGGGCGTTCTCGGAGAGAACGGTCGAGGCTTCCCTCACCTGGACCAGCTCTCCCGGACGACTGCTCCATCCCGCCACCGCCTCCCCGAGCCACATCTCCAGCTCCCGGCCCGCGCCGCGATAGAGGAGGGCGGTCAGCGCATCGCGTTCCGCAACGATGATGCGGATGCCCTCGTGGGGGATGATGCGCCAGGGCGCCCGGACCGGGGGGGTCTGCCACGAGGACCGGAAGAAAGCGTCCCACACGCCTCCACGCGCCAGCCAGATGCGGGCGTCCCGGTCGACGGCCTCTTCACGGGTGCTTGCCGAGAACGACCAGGCAACCACCAGAGGACTCTCGTCCTCTAACCCGAAGAAGGCCAGATGGCGCTCGTACCGGTTGCCCGCGAACGAATCCAGCGGCGCAAGGGCGGGGTCTTCGACGCGCGCACTGTCGGGCCTTTCCGGCTCGGCGGTGCATGCGACGGTCACCATGAGCGCCGCGGACAGCGTGCGGGCCGTGCTCATCGGGCCGGGATCGGAGCTTGACGAAACCCGGTCCCGCTCACCACGTTGCTGCCCTTGACCCAGCCCCTGCCTCGCTCGGAACGCCCATCCATTCCCTCCTCAGAGTAGATACCCATGGAATACAATCCGGACCTTCCCTTCTACAAGCGGCTGCACTGGCAGGTCCTTGCGGCCATGATCCTGGGTTCGCTCCTCGGGGTCACCTTCGGCGAAGCCGGTGCCGAAGCGATCGGCTGGATCGGCGAACTGTTCATGCGGCTCCTGAGGATGATCATCGTTCCGCTGGTGCTCACCTCGATCGTGTCCGGAGTGGCGTCGGTGGGCGGAGGCCGCGCCGTGGGCCGCCTGTTCGGCAAGACGCTGGGGTACTATGTCGTGTCGAGCTTCCTCGCCGCATCGGTGGGGCTCATGATGGTCAACCTCATCCGGCCGGGTGTGGATTCCAACATCGTCGAAGCCTCCACCGATCCGATGCTGGTCGACACGCCGGACTCGTTCATCCAGCTGATCCTCGACATCGTGCCGATCAACTTCGTCGGTGCAGCCGGAACAGGGGACATGCTGGCGATCATCTTCTTCTGCATCGTCTTCGGCGCAGCCATCACGACCCTCCCGGAACGCCCCCGAGTCATCATCACCGACATCTTCGACGCCTTTTTCAAGGCGATGATGGCGCTCACGTCCGGCATCATCAAGCTGCTGCCGATCGGCGTCCTGGCTCTCATCACGAGGATGGTGGGCACGACCGGATTCGACGCGTTCGGCACTCTGGCCAAGTACATCGCGACGCTGGCCTCGGGGTTGACCATTCACCTCTTCATCACGTTGCCGCTCCTGCTGTACTTCGGAGGACGTCTGGCGTCCGGGCGCCCCATTTCTCCGATCATCCACTTCCGCAACATGCTCGAGCCGCTCCTGGTCGCCTTCTCGACCAGCTCCTCGGGCGCGACGCTCCCGGTCACGATCAAGACCGTCCGCGAGAAGGTGGGCGTTTCCAACAAGGTGTCGTCCTTCGTGCTGCCCATGGGCGCCACGGTGAACATGGACGGAACGGCAGTCTTCGAATGCGTCGGGGCGCTCTTCATCGCACAGGCTCTGGGGGCCGACCTCAGCTTCATGACGCAGGCCACGGTCGTACTGACCGCGCTTCTCGCTTCGATCGGCGCGGCTGCGGTGCCCTCGGCCGGCCTCGTGGTCATCTTCATCGTTCTCGAGGCCATCGGGCTTGGCGGGAACGCCGATGCCGCCCTGATCGTCGGGGCCATGCTCGCGATCGACCGCCCGCTGGACATGGCGCGGACTGCGGTCAACGTCTACAGCGATTCCTGCGGCGCCGCCATCATCGCGCGCTCGGAGGGCGAAGACCACGTGGATGCGCAGGTCGCCGGCGGATGAAGCCGGCGGCGCTGGCTCCCGCCGACGCCGCTAGCGCCGCTGCCGCCCTCTTCCGCCGCGGGGACGCCGGGAACGGGGTCCCCGCCGGCTGGCTCGTCGCCTCGTCGTGCGCGGGCGATGTCGGCGGATGGCGGTCTGTTCGCGGTCGCCTTCGTCGACTGCGGATCCAACCACTTGCACGGGTGCGGAATCACCCGTCGGAGGCTCGGTGTCCCCGTCAACCTGCGCGGGCAGGGATTCCCTGCGGGCCCGAGTAGGCGGCGCCTGGGGCCTGGTGAGTTTCCGGTCCAGCGCGCCGACGAACGTGCCGATGAGCCGCGTGTTGCTGCCGAAGTCCCCCAGCCGCGTGGAGCGCGAAGTCGAACGGAGGTCCACCCGCGTCTGCGCCTGCGCGTCGAGTCCGATGCGGATCACCACGTCGCTCGCGCGGCGGGAAAGGCGCCCCCGCGTAAGGGCCTGAATGACGCCTTCCTCCTCGTCCCACCAGCGGGCATGCCAGCGCGGCAGTTCACCGCGAACCAGGTCGAGAGCGGCTTCCCATACCTGAGCGAAGGGAATGGCATAGGTGCGGCCAACGAGACGGCGATCGGTGGCGTCGGCCGACGTTCGGGAAGTCGTCGCCAGAAGCGCGCGCTTGAGACGAGCGGTAAAAGAGAGTTCCTGGCTCAGCCTGTCCCCCCTGGGAGGCCCGGTTGGCGAAACAGAGGCAACTCGCAACGCCTAATCCTACGTTGGAGCGCGTCCGAATTCCATCCATTCAACCGGGAATTCCACGAAATCCGGCAAACTTCACACAGGGCTACTGCATGAAAGCCGTCATTCCGCTTGCGGGCAAGGGAACGAGGTTGCGGCCGCACACCCATCTCCTGCCAAAACCGCTGATGCGCGTGGCCGGGAGGCCGGTCCTCGCCCACCTGCTCGACGACCTGCTGCGCTTCGGGGTCACGGAGATGGTGTTCATCGTCGGCCATCTCGACGAAGTCGTCCGGCGGTACATGACGGAGGAGTATCCGGATCTGCCCGTCCACTACGTGGTCCAGGCCGTTCAGGACGGGACCGCGGGGGCGGTCAAACTGGCGCAGCCGTTCGCGGATGACGAGCTGCTGATCCTGTTCGCCGATACCCTGTTCGAGGCCGACCTTTCGCCGGCGCGAACGCTCCCGCCGGAATGGAGCGCGGTCATCTGGACGAGGGAGGTCGATGACTACTGGAAGTACGGCGTCGTCGTAACCGGCCCGGACGGCGCCATGACGCGCATCGTGGAGAAGCCGGAGCAGCCCGTCTCCCGCCTCGCCAACATCGGCCTCTACTACATTCGCGACTCCGCCCTGCTCTTCGAGGGCATCGACCACGTGCTGGCCTCGGGTCCGGGCTCATCCGGGGAGTACTACCTGACGGACGCCTTCCAGTACATGGTGGACCGCGGCGCGCGCATCCGCGCGGCCCCGGTGGACTCCTGGCACGACTGCGGCAGTCCCGGGGGGCTGCTGGGCACCAATCGCCATCTGCTGGAGGCCGGAGGGGCGGTGGTGTCGCCCAAGGCGCGGCTGAGCGAATGCTCGCTCACAGAGCCGGTTCTGGTGGAGGAGGATGTGGTCGTTGAGGGGAGCGTTATCGGTCCCAACGTCACGCTGGAGCGGGGGGCGCGAGTGGTCGGCAGCCGGGTGACGAACACCATCGTGGGCGCGGGCGCGTGTGTGGACGGAGCGCGCCTGGACGGGTCGCTGGTGGGCGCGGGAGCGGTCGTGCGGGGGGTGGAGGGAAGGGTGAACGTCTCGGACCACTCGGTGGTCGAGGCGACGGGGTCGAACGAAGGCGGCTAGCCCGGACCGATCCTCCTCACCACCACGCTTCCGGCGGGATCCCGCGCCACCACCAGGTCGGCGGGTACGCCCGGACCGATCCGTGCGCTCCCGTCCGGGGCGCGATGCCCCTTGCCGGCGACCACGAAGAGTCCGCTGGCCGCGATGGTTTCATGGGCTTCCTGGTCGCCCAGATCGCCCAACTCAACGATGGTGGGGCCCGAGCACGTCAGGGGGTCGTCGTACTCGATGAGCACGTCGGCGACCGTCGGCGGTAGACCCGGCGCGATCAGCGTCCCCCCGGCGAGCAGGAGGTCGCTCACCATGCGCCCGTTCGGAGGCAGGCTGTCGTAAAGGGCGACGTCGACCTCTGCGTAGCTGCCGTCGGCGATCGCGGCGAGCGCCGAAAGGATGCCGACGAAGTTCGCCATGCGCAGATGTTGCTTCTGCGGATCGCCCGGCCATCCCCCGGACTCGATGAGGATCGTGCTCGCGCCCCAGGCTCCCATGAGGTCACCGAAGGCCCGCCGGTTGAAGGCGTCGTCGTAGCGGGTGACGTGCCCGCCCACCAGCGGCTCGATCGCCCTGCGCACCACGCCGCACACGCGCATCGCCGCGCGCCGCCGCTCGCTGACCTCGCCTTCGTCGTTGTGGACCGGCGCCAGGAGCGCGATGGCCGCCATGCGGTCGGTGTCCCCGACGCGAAAACGCGGGCTCTGGTCGTGCAGGTTGAAGCCGAAATCAGGCCGTATCCGGTCGTGCACCGCTTTCAGCGCGCGCCCTTCCGGGGTGGCGAGGCGCCGGGCATCCCGGTTCACGTCGATCCCGGCCGCGTTGTGGCGCTGAAAGCGGGTCGCGCCGTCCGGGTTGAGCAGGGGAAGGAAATGGAGGCGCAGGCGCCGGGACAGCGTCCGAACCAGAGCGTTTTCCGGGTGCCCGGCGATGAGCGAGAAGATGTCCGCCAGCGCCATGGTCGCGGTGCTCTCGTCCCCGTGCATCTGGGACCAGGCGAGCACCCCCACCTCACCCTCACCGAACGACACCATGCGGAGCGGCCGTCCCTCGGCGCTCTCGCCCACTTTCTCGCACGTCAGCCCCGGGCTGCCGTCCAGCAGGGGGTCGAGGAGGGTCCAGTAAGCCTCGGGACCGAAGCGTCGCTGGTCGAGCCCGCTTACGCGCGCGATGTCATGGAGTGCGCGCAGTTCCGTGGTGAGTTTCGGCACCGGCTCGGTCCTTCGAAATCGGTTCTCGATAGGGGGATGCCGGGGCTGACCCGTAGGTTGTCGAACGGCAGGCGCTGAATAATGGCGGCATCTTCGCCGCGCTGTCCAGGATCCACACTATACCCTACCGCGTACCAAAGACGCGCACCTGAGGGAACGGTTCTTCGCCATAAGTGAAGATGAGCCCATCCCTCACGGAGCCGACCACTCCAACTGTGGGGTGCCTGTCAATCACTCGCCCCGATGACACATCCAGGACGATGAGCTCGTGACGCCGGTTCTCCGCAGAGCGGGGGCCTTCGATTTGAAGCCCAAGCACCACGTTACCGCCACGATCCACAACGACCGACCGGCCTGAGTGCGAGAAGCCCTCTTCCGGGTCCGGACGATACCGGCAGCACACGCCGGGTCTGCTTGCCGTGAGGTGCCAGGGAACGTAGTCGTCGAGCGTCGTTTCCCAGAGTATCTCTCCCTCGGGGTCGAAGGCTCGCACCACCGGTACCATCCAATTGAACTTCACGATCGTTCGAGTAGCTTCATCGCACGCAAGGTAGCCGTAGTTAAGCATATGCGGTGTCTGCCCCAGCTCACGACGTTGGTCAGCCTCTCGCGGCTCCTCGGGGCTCGCAAAGCCCCGAATCACCTGGCCATCACTGTCGATCTCGCTGATCGTGGGATCAGTTGGCCCTCCGGGCTGGCGCAGAACGTACCGTCGTCCTCCGAGTACACAAACGTCCGTTGGAGGGAACCTCAAAGTTGTCACCGTCCTGAAGGCAAGAGTGTCTCCATCGAGTTCGAAGGTGCTGATCCGCCCGTTGGCGACATCCGCGACGTGAAGAACGCCTTCCGAATCGAGATCAGAGCCACGAATGCCCAGGAGTTCTCGAGGGCCCTGCCCTCGCCGCCGGTATGAAGTGATGTGACCGCCGTCTCGATCGAATACGTGAATATCGGAAGTCTGCTCCCCCAGAACGTAGACGTTGCCGGCGGCGTCTACCTCGATCGTGCGGAGAAGACCGAACACCTCGGCGTCGTCGCCGTCCAACCGTCCGATGGTCATCTGCAGATCCGCCGGCTCCCACAGCTGAGCCGTCACGGGCTCGACCAGCGGGGTGGACGCAATGGACCCGACCACGCCAAGCAGCGTGAGGACATGACGCTCCAGGCGGAACAGACGGGTACTATGCATACCACGCAATTGGGAACTCATGGGGCTACCCTCCGAATCGCGGTCTCGAGTTCCAGCGAGTCCACGACGCCATAAGCCATTACGCCGTTTACCGGAATCGTCGGTGTTCCCTGTGCACCGAGTCCCATGGCAGCAGCAAGGTCATTTTCGATGGAGGGTACCGGTGACTCGTCCGCCAAGCAAACATCGAAGGCGGCCATGTCCTGAATCCTGGCCGTGACGGCGACCCGCTCGGACTGGCACTCGCGTACCCTATGCGACGGTGTGAGATGTCGGGGCGTAAGATGCCGACCGATTAGTACAGAAGATACCGTTCCCGAACCTGCAGGAACTCGTTCAGCTCCGGCTGCCATCCGGCGCGTATCTCCTCCAGGGACGTTCCCGCCTCGACCGCCAGCCGCAGGAGGTCGGTGCCCGCGAGGCGGTCGAAGGCCGCTTCGCGCCACTCCCACCGGTCGCCGGAGAGTGTAGCCGCTTCGATGAGCGCAGCCACGGCGGCCTCGGTGGGGTCGTAGCCCGGGTCGGTGGCGACCAGCCGCACGCCCCCCACCTCGACTCCGCCGTGCTTGCCGTCGCCGGGGTTTTCCGGCACGAAGCGAACCGCCTCGAAGCGCACACCCGCAAGGCCATAGCCGTTCAGGTTCGCGGCCAGCGCCTCCCCGTCCAGCCAGGGGGCTCCGATCTGCTGAAAGGCGATGGGCGTGCCCCGACCCACGGACAGGTTGGTGCCTTCGAAGAGGCACGTGCCCGGATAGTGGCGGGCGCTCTCCACCGAAGGCATGTTCGGCGAAGGCGCCAACCAGGGAAGCCCGGTATCAGGGAACCAGTCGCCCCGGGTCCATCCCGAGAGCGGAACCACGTCGAGTTCCGCCTCCACCCCGAACTCGCCCCGGAAGAGGCGCGCCAGTTCGCCCGGGGTCATTCCGTGGCGCATGGGGAGCGGGTACATGCCCACGAAGGACGCGAACGCGGGCTCCAGCACGTTCCCCTGCACCTCGACGCCCCCGATCGGGTTGGGCCGGTCCAGCACCACGAAGGGGATGCCGGCCTCTCCGGCCGCCTCCATCGCCAGCGCCATGGTGTAGACGTAGGTGTAGTAGCGCGCCCCGATATCCTGGATGTCGAAGAGGAGCACCTCGACGCCTTCCAGCATCTCCGGCGTCGGCTTGCGGGTTGCTCCATAGAGCGAGTGGACCGGCAGCCCGGTGCGCGGGTCCGTCCCGCTGTCGACGAGTTCGCCGGCTTCGGCCTGGCCCCGGATGCCGTGCTCCGGAGAATAGAGCGCAACCAGTTCCACGCGCCCGTCCCCGTGCATCAGGTCGATGGTGGAGACGCCTCGGCGGCCGATGCCCGTGTGGTTGGTAACGAGCCCGGCGCGAAGACCCTCTACCAGGTGGATCGAGTCCGCGAGCAAAACCTCGATGCCGGGGCGAACCGCGCCAGCCACCTGCGCGGCGGTGCCGCCGAGAGCGTCCGGGACCGGATCGCGCCCTCCCCGCACGACCAGATTGGCGGCGAGGAGGACCGCGCCTGCGACAACCAGGCCGGCGCCGACCCGTGATTGTCGGATGCCTCCGGAAACCATTACCTTGCGCCAGTCCTCGATTCCAGCAGTCCCATGGATGGCCAGCGGGCTGTCAACTTCGTCCGGGGAGAAGAAGTCGTCAACCGGTGCTTGCGCTGAATAGTCGGGCGATGTCCGGTTCGCGCCGCACGACGCCCCTTCGCACGGCGGGCCTCGCCTCCCTCCTGGCGCTTGTCCCGATCGTTGTCTCCTGCAGCGCTGCGCCGTCGGGCCGGGGCGTGCCCGAGCCGTCCGCGCCGACGGAAGCCCCGGCCTCGCCAGCAACCCCTCCGGCTGGCGGGACCACTTCCCCTGAAGCCGACCGCGCGGCTCCGGCTTCCACACGCGCGGATTCCGTCGCGGAGACGCCCAGCGTGGCTGCCTCGACAGACCCGGCCCGAGCCGCCGGCGAAGCATCGACCCCCGGTCCCCCGGCCTCCGCCGAAGCACTCGGCGCCTGGGCATCCTCCGTCCTGGAGGCGATGACCCTCGAGGAGAAGGCCGGCCAGTTGCTGATGCCCTGGATGCTCGGCGACTTCGCGCCCGCGGGCTCCGAGGACTTCGAGCGCATGGCCGAGGCGGTGCGCGACGACGGGGTCGGGGGCGTGATCGTGTCGGTGGGCTCTCCATCGGAGGTGGCCGCCAAGATCAACAACCTGCAGTCGCTGGCGAAGTACCCGCTGCTGGTCGGGTCGGACCTCGAGAGCGGGGCCGGCTACCGCATGCGCGGGGCCGTCTACCTGCCCAACAACATCGAGCTGGGCGGCGCCACCCTGTTCCCCTCGCTGATGGCGGTGGGCGCCACGGGCGACGACAGCCTGGCCTGGGAGGTGGGCCGCGTCACCGCCGTGGAAGCGCGCGCCCTGGGCGTCCACATCCCGTTTGCCCCGGTGCTGGACGTCAACAACAACCCGGACAACCCGGTCATCGCCACCCGCTCCTTCGGCGAGGACCCCGCCGCGGTGGCCCGCCTCGGCGCCGCCTTCGTGCGCGGGCTTCAGGAGCACGGCGCGGTCGCGACCGGCAAACACTTCCCGGGTCACGGCGACACCGGAGTGGATTCCCATGTGGCTCTGCCGGTGATCCGCGTGGACCGCGAGCGCCTGGACCGTGTCGAGCTGCGTCCCTTCCGCGCGGCGGTCGACGCCGGCATGGGCGCCGTGATGAGCGCGCACGTGTCCATCCCCTCCGTGACCGGCTCCGCCTCGATGCCCGCCACCCTCTCCCCGGCGGTCCTCTCCGACCTGCTGCGCGGAGAGATGGGATTCGATGGCCTCATCGTGACCGACGCCATGAACATGGCCGCGATCACCCGCCGATTCGGGGCCCGCGATGCGGTCGTGCGCGCGCTCGAGGCCGGCGCCGACATCATCCTCATGCCCGAAAACCCACGCGGAGCACGCGAGAGCCTGGTCGCCGCGGTCCGCTCCGGCCGCGTCAGCGAGGCGCGCCTGGACCGGTCGGTGGCCCGCATCCTCGACTTGAAGGAGCGCATGGGGCTGGATCGCGAGCGCTACACCGACATCTCCCGGATCCACCGGAAGGTCGGCATCCCCGAGCACGTGGACCGCGCCACGGAGGTCGCAGAGGCGTCGATCACGCTCCTGCGCAACCGCCGCAACCTGCTCTCGCTGCGCGGCACCCGCACCGCGAACGTCCTTTCCGTCAGCTACCGCAGCCGCAGCAACCTGCTTGCCGGACGCTACTTCAATACTCGCGTGCGCGAGACCTACCGGCGGCTGCGCACCGAAGACGTGCACGGGGACACCGACGACCGCGAGTACGGGCGCCTGCTCGCGCGCGCCTCCCGCTCGGATCTGGTCATCGTGTCCGCGTACATACTCGCGGCCCGCACCGACGGCCAGCCGAACGTTCCCGAGCCGCTCTCCGAATTCGTGCAGGCGCTGGCGGACCGGCGCGTGCCGCACATCGTCATCTCTTTCGGCAACCCCTATCTGCTCTCGGACCTTCCCGAAGCCCAGGCGTACATGCTGGCCTGGAGCGCATCGGAGGTCAGCCAGGTCGCCGCGGCGCGAGCACTCTTCGGCGAAATCCCGATCCGCGGGCGCACACCCACCCGCCTGCCCCCCTTCTTCGATATCGGAGACGGGATCCAACTGCCCCAGAGACGGAGGTAGGGCGACGTGAGAAACGCCAAACGGACCGGGATCGCCGTCCGGCGCCCGGGGCCGGCGTTATTGGTCCTTCTGCTCGTTGCCTCGGGAGCGTGCGATGGCCCGGCACCGGGTTCCGGAGGGGCCGAAGGGTCCTTCGAGCCGGCGTTGTACGATGAACTCGACGCCCGGGCGAGTACATGGGTGGATGAGACGCTCGCCTCCCTCTCTCTGCGCGAGCGCATCGCGCAACTCGTGGTTCCGTGGATCCCCGGCGCGTACGCCTCGTCGAGCGACGCCAGCTTCCGCACGCTGGAGCGATGGGTGGCGGAGGAGGGCATCGGCGGGGTAGTCATCTCGATCGGCTCGCCCCACTCCTACGCCTCGCTCCTGAACCGCCTCCAGAACGCGTCCCGCGTCCCGCTGCTGGTGACCGCGGACTTCGAGAACGGGGGCCCGGGGATGCGCGTCAACCATTCCTACGCCCTGCCCACGCTGCTCCCGCAGGGCGGAGGCACCAGCTTCCCGCCCACGATGGCCTTCGGCGCCATCGGCGACCCGGCCTTCGCGTACGAGTACGGGCGCATCACGGCCGTGGAGGCGCGGGCGCTCGGCGTCCACCTCAACTTCGCCCCGGTCCTCGACGTCAACTCCAATCCCGAGAACCCCATCATCAACACCCGTGCCTTCGGCGAGGACCCGGAGGCGGTGGCGCAGCTCGGAGCGGCGTACATCGCGGGCGCGCGCGCCGGGGGCGTGCTCACCACGGCGAAGCACTTTCCGGGTCACGGCGACACCCGCACCGACTCACACATCGAGCTCCCGGTGGTGACCGCGGACAGGGGGCGGCTGGAGGCGATGGAGCTGGTACCGTTCCGACGGGCCGTGTCCGCCGGCGTGGACGCGGTGATGACGGCCCACGTCGCGGTGCCCGCTATCCTCGGCGGAGACGTGCCGGCGACGCTGTCGCCTTTTTTCCTGACGGAACTCCTGCGCGAGGACATGGGGTTCGACGGCCTGGTCTTCACGGATGCCCTGCGCATGGGCGCCATCTCGCGCGGATACGGCGCGGGAGAGGCGGCGGTGCTGGCGCTGGAAGCGGGCTCCGACGTGCTCCTCGTGCCGGAGGATGTGGGCGAGGCCATCGACGCGGTGGAGGTCGCTGTGCGCACGGGCCGGGTGGCGCGCGAGCGCATCGACCGGTCGGTGCGGCTGCTGCTGACCGCCAAGGCGCGCGTAGGACTCCACGATCGCCGCATCGTCGACCTGGCGGTCGTCGCCGACGTCGCGGGCTCGGCCCGCCACCTGACCTTCGCCGACCTCGCCGCCGAGCGTTCGGTCACCCTGGTGCGCGACCGCGACGGCCTGGTGCCGCTCCCCGCCGGAGCCCGCGGCCGGGTGGTGAGCGTCACCTATGCCCGCGACCAGGACCTGGTCGCCGGACGCGAGTTCGACCGGGTGGCCGCGCACTTCGCGGACAGCTTCCGGAGCCTGCGCCTCGACGAGGGATCGGATCCGGCGGCGTACCAGGCGGTGCAGACGGCCGCGCTCGATGCGGACGTGGTCCTCCTGAACGTGTACGTGCCGCCGTTTGCGGGGGCGGGCTCGGTGGCCGTCCCGGATGCGCTGCGCGACATGGTGCGTGAGCTCTCCGCACGCGGCCCGCTGGTGGTTTCGTCCTTCGGCAACCCCTACTCGCTGAGCGCCTTCGAGGACCTGGGCAGCTATCTCATCGCCTGGGGCAACCACGAGGTCTCGCAGCGCGCCGGCGCCTTCGCGCTCATGGGAGCGGCGGATATCTCCGGGACGCTTCCCATCAGCATTCCTCCGGATCACGTGGCAGGCGACGGGCTCCGCAGGGAGGCGCTGGCCGAACCGGCGGCGATCCGGGATGCCGTCATGGCCCTGCCCTCGTGGGTCGTGCAGCCGCTCGAGTTCGTGACCGCAGCGCGCGCCGTGGATGACGGCCAGGAAGCGCAGGGGCAGATCTCCCCGCTGGAAGGCGATGCCGCCGCCGCGGGGATGGCCGAAGCCGTCCTGCAGGCGCTCGACCGCCACATCCTGCAGGCCATCGCCGACTCGGCCAGCCCGGGCGCGGCGCTCGCCGTCGTGCGCCGCGGGCAGTTGGTGCGCCTGCGCGGCTACGGCCGCCTGGACTGGGATCCCGACTCCGCGCCCGTCACCCCCTCCTCCATCTACGACATGGCTTCGGTCACCAAGGTGATGGGCACCACCACGGCCGCCATGATCCTGGTGGACGAGGGGCGCCTCGACCTGGACGCCTCCGTGGTGCGCTACCTCCCGTGGTGGTCGGTGGGCGACCCGCGCAAGGAGGCGGTCACCGTGCGCCAGTTGCTGCTGCACCGGGGCGGGCTTCCTCCCTTCCGCCGCTTTTTCCTGGAGATGGACGGCGTAGAGGCCTACCAGCAGGCCATCGCCGATCTGCCTCTCGACTACGCACCCGGCGACAGCACCGTGTATTCCGACATCGGCATGATGACGGTGGCGTGGGCGATGGAGGAGATCACAGGCCAGCCGCTGGACCGCTTCCTGAGCGAGCGCGTGTGGGGTCCGCTCGGGATGCAGGACACCGGCTTCAGCCCCGACTCGGCGCTGCACGGCCGCGTTGCCCCCACCGAGATCGACGCCGACTACCGGGGGGTTCATGTGCGCGGCGTGGTCCACGACGAGAACGCCTGGGCGGTGGGGGGCGTGGCTGGCCACGCCGGTCTCTTCTCCTCTGCACGCGACATCGCCGTCTTCGCCGCAATGATGCTGGCCGGAGGCCGCGCCGGCCCCTGCGACGGAACGCCGGCCATCCCCTGCAGCGCGCCCCGGCCCGGGACGGTGCGCGTCGTCGAGCCTGCCACGGTGGACGCCTTCACCCGCCGCCACGACGCGGGCGCCAGCCGCGCCACCGGCTGGGACACGCCCTCGGGCAACTCCTCGGCGGGCCGCTTCTTCACCGGGCGCGCCTTCGGCCACACCGGCTTCACCGGCCCCTCCGTATGGATCGACCCCGAGCTCGACCTGGCCGTGGTGCTGCTCCTGAACCGGGTCAACCCCACCCGCGACAACACCCGCCACGTTCCGCTGCGCCGCGAGATCCACGACCTCGCCGCCCAGGCCGTCACCGACCTCGACATCGAGCCCCGACCGCCTTCGTGATCCTCCGCGACCGGTTCATGGGGGCGTATTGAGCGGCTTCGGAGGCGTCGACCTGGCCGTGCTGGTGGCCTACCTGGCCGCCACCACCGCCTGGGGCGCCTGGCTGGGCCGCCGCCAGCGGGGCGGGGCGGATTACTTCCTGGGGAACCGCAGGCTGCCCTGGGGAGCGGTGCTGCTGTCGGTGGTGGCCACCGAGACCAGCACGCTGACGTTTCTCTCCATCCCCGGGGTCGCGTACCTGGGCACCCTGGGCTTCCTGCAGCTGACCTTCGGATACCTGGCCGGCCGGGTGGTGGTCGCGACCCTGCTGCTGCCCGCGTACTACCGCGGCGAACTCAGCACCGCCTACGCCCTCCTGGGCGCCCGCTTCGGCAGCGGGGTGCGGCGCCTCACCTCGGCGATCTTCATGGTCACCCGGCTGCTCGCCGATTCGGTGCGCCTCTTCGCCACGGCCATCCCGCTGGCGCTGGTCACCGGCTGGCCCTACCCGCTCTCCATCCTGGTGATCGGCGCGCTCACGGTGGTCTACACCTACTTCGGCGGCATCAAGGCGGTTGTCTGGGTGGATGCCGTGCAGATGGCGCTCTACCTGGTGGGGGCGGCCATCGCCGTCGTGGTCCTGCAGGGTCTTGTCGATGGGGGATGGGGGGCGATCCTGACGCAGGCGGGAGCCGCGGGCAAGCTCAGCATCGTGGACCTCTCCCTCGACTTCTCGGTGCCCTACACGCTGTGGGCGGGGCTGTTGGGCGGCGGCTTCCTGGCGATGGCCTCCCATGGCACCGACCAGCTCATCGTACAGCGACTGCTCACCTGCAAGGACCTGGCGGCCAGCCGCAAGGCCCTCATCGGGAGCGGCGTGGCAGTGGTGGGCCAGTTCGCCGTCTTCCTGCTGGTGGGGCTCGGCCTCTGGGCCTTCTACGAGAACCGCGCTTTCGACGCCTCCGACGAGATCTTCGCGCGCTTCATCGTCGAGGAACTTCCCGCCGGCGTGACCGGACTTCTGATCGCGGGCGTGTTCGCGGCGGCGATGTCGTCGCTCTCCTCCTCCATCAATTCGCTGGCGTCCTCCTCCGCCTACGACTTCTGGGCGCCCGCTCGCGGCATCGACGACGACGCGCGCATCCTGCGGGCCGGCAAGCTTTTCACCCTGGTGTGGGCCGGATTGCTGGTGGGAGGCGCGATCCTCTTCATTCCGCTGAGCACGGGCACCAGCGCGGTGGAGGTCGCCCTCTCCGTCGCCTCGCTGGTGTACGGCGGGCTGCTTGGGGCTTTCGCCCTGGGCGTCCTGTCGCGACGCGCCACTGCGGGGGGAACGGCAGCCGGCATGGTGGCCGGGATCGGCACGGTGACGGCCATCTGGATCCTCGCGCCCGACCGGGTGGCGTGGCCCTGGTTCGTGCTAATCGGGACGGCGATCACGGTGGTGGTGGGGATGGCGTTGGGCAGGGCGCGGCCGGCCGACAGCGCCTGATGCGCGTCCCGGTCACCCCACCTCCGTGACCGCCCCCCTGGTCGCGGGTGTCGACGGGGGCGGCACCCGCACCCGCGTCCTGCTGCTCGCCCGCGACGGCACGACCGCCGGCCGGGCGGAAGGCCCCGCCGCCCTGGTGCGTCCCGACCGCCCCGCCGCCGCGGCCCGGGTGGTCGCCGACACCGTGCGCCGCGCCGCCGCCGCGGCCGGGGTGACCCTTCCGCTACCGGCGGTCTGGGCGGGTCTGGCCGGCGCCGGCCGCGCGAGCGTCCGCCGCGCCCTCGAAGCGGCCCTGTGGGACGAACAGATCGCCCGCACCGTGCGGGTCGGCACGGACGTGGAGGCGGCTTTCCACGACGCCTTCGGGACCGGCGCGGGCATCGTTCTGGTGGCCGGCACCGGCTCGGTCGTGCTGGGAGCGGCGCAGGACGGCCGCCGCCTGCAGGTCGGCGGCTGGGGCGGGGTGATGGGCGACGAAGGAAGCGGCTACCACATCGGTGTGTCGGCCCTGCGGGCGATCGCGCGCGCCGCCGACGGGCGCGCCCCCACGACCGCCCTCACCGCCACCTTCCTCGACCACCTGGGCCTCGCCGGACCACGCGACCTGCCCGTCTGGGCGGAATCCGCCACCAAGGCCGACGTCGCCGCCCTCGCGCCCCTCGCGATCCGAACCGCCCGCTCCGGCGACGCTGGCGCGCAAGCCGTCGTCCGGTGCGCCCTGGACGCCCTCGGCGATCAACTCTCCGCCGCCATCCGCCAACTCTTCCCGTCCGCGTCCGACAACCCACCTCCCGTCGCTCTCACCGGCGGCCTCATCTCCCGGGACGGCCCTCTGCGCGACGACCTGGAGCACCTCGTCGCCTCGGCCGGTGGCCGTCTGTTCCCGCGCGCGGTCACCCCCGAGCGCGGCGCCGCCCGCCTCGCCCTCACCCTCCTGCACTGACCGCCCAAAACACGCGCATCCTGCCATTTTGGCAGACCCGTTTCCCGAAGTCTGCCATTTTGGCAGAGTCTTCCCCGTATCTCGCCGGATCCACCATGCTCTGGCGGTATCCCCCGGTTACCTGCGGACGCCGCTCCTTCGGCTGGCTTCATTGAAGCGGTGCCCGAAGTACCCACGGACTGCGGACTCTCGGGACAGGCGTCCGGGTCGGTCCAGGATCAGAGAAAGGGTAGTCCCATCCCGCCATTCTTCCGCCCGCCGCCCCCGGCGATCGTTCCCTCCAGAAGACCGAAGGTCCGGCGGAGCGGCCCTGATGCCACCCTTCGCCGCCCTTTCCTGCCGGGGAACCGCCCACCATGCCAGGTAAGCGCGAGCCACCCACCAGACCGAAGCACGACGCGTCCTACAAGAACTTCTTCACCCACCCGCGCACCATCACCGACACACTGCGCGCAGCGGCCGGTGACCTCAGCCGACACCTCGACTTCACCACCCTGGAACGCATGCCCGCCAGCTTCGTCACCGAGCACCTCAGCCAACGGCACACTGACATGCTCTGGCGCATCGAAACCACCCGGGGCGGCTGGGCCTACATCCTGATCCTGCTGGAGTTCCAGTCCACCATCGACCGCCGCATGGCCCTGCGAATGTCGGACTACACGACCACCATCTGGATGCGGCTCGGCAAGGAGGATCTGGGACCGCGCGGCGAATACCCCTTCGTGCTGCCTCTCGTCATCTACAACGGAGAACGGCGTTGGACGGCGCCAACCGACATCCGCGATCTGTTCGGCCCGGTGCCCGGCGAACTGCTTGGGTACCGTCCCCGCCACCGGTATCTTCTCATCGAGATCCAGTCGGAGGACCCGGCCTCGCTTCCGCCGAGCGACGTGCTCGCGATGATTGCGAGGTGCGAGCAAGCTCCCACGGCGGAGCTGCTTGAGGAACTGCTCGGCCCCCTGTGGGCCTGGCTGGACACCATCGGGGAACCGGAATTGACCGGGGCCTTCCGAAAATGGATCGGCTTGGCGGTGGCACGGCGGTTCGGTGAAGCTGGCAAGGAACTGGAACGCAAGGTCATGGAAGAGGAGAAAGGAACGATGACGCTGTTGGAACGGGCCCGGGAGTGGGGCAAGGAGTACGACCGGCAATGGATGGAAAAGCTGGAGAAGGGCGTCGCGAGGGGCATAGCGCGTGAGCGCCAGGCATCGATCGAGCGCGAGCGCGAACTGGTTCACCGGATGGTCACCCGCAGGTTCGGTCCCGGCACCTCCGAACAGCTCCGCGCCATACTCGATCACATTTCCGATCCGGACGATATCGCACCCATCGCCGACGCGGTGATCGAATGCGGGACCGCCGAGGAGTTCCTGGAGCGGGTGCGGGGGGACTGATCACCCGCCCATCCCTCCCTCTGACGGGCAGGATCGGAATCCGCCGGGGCCGGGTCACCAACTCGAGATTCTTCGCCGCGAGATCCACCCTCGGGCAGTCCGCGTGCGAGCTTGACCTCTTCACCCGGTAGCGGTCTATTCTCGCCATGATCAAACCGTATTGCCCGTCCAACGGGGCTTCCCCCGCCGGGCGGGATTCGCGGTTGGAGCGGGCGCATCTTCCCCTTCGGGCCTCGTGACCTCCACTCCCGTGCTCGCTCCTCCCGAAGCACGCCGAACGGTCGCGCCTCCGATTCGTGTGATGAAGTTCGGGGGGACGTCGGTCGGAAGCGCCGCGCGCATCCGGCGCGTCGTCGGTCTTGTCGCCGATGCCCGGACCAGCTCCACCCCTGTCGTGGTCGTCTCCGCGGTACACGGAACGACGGACCGGCTGGTCGAGGTCGCCGAACTTGCGGGACGGGGGGACGCCGGACATGCGTCGGTGACGCGGGAGATCGCGGAGATGCACCGGGAGCTTCTCCACGCCCTCGCTCCGAGCGACGAAGCGCCGAGCCTCGCCCTCCGCCTCGATGCGGCGATGAACGATCTCCGGCGCCTTGCGAACGGGGCCCAGCTTCTTGGCGAATGCACTCTCCGGACGCGCGACTGGATGCTCTCCTTCGGGGAACGTCTCTCCTCGCTGCTCGTCGCCGCCTGCATGCGCGCCCATGGGATCGCCGCCGTCGACGTGGACGCAAGAGAGCTTCTCCGCACCGACACCCGCTTCGGCGCGGCGCGGGTGGACCGGCAGAGTTCGCGGAAGCTGGTGCGCGCGCGGCTTCCCGGAGACGCCGGAATCCCGGTCGTCACCGGGTTCATCGCCTCGACGGCGAAGGGGGAGACCACCACGCTGGGCCGGGGTGCGTCCGACTACACGGCCACCCTTCTCGGCTCGATGCTGGGCGCGGCGGAGGTCGAGATCTGGACGGACGTGGACGGGGTGCTCACCGCGGATCCGCAGGCCGTGCCCGAAGCCGCCCCGGCGCGCGAGATCACCTACGCGGAGCTCCTCGAACTCGCCCACTTCGGCGCACAGGTGATCTGTCCCCCGGCGGTGGAGCCTGCCCGGAGCGCGGGGATCCGGCTGAGAATCCGCAGCACCCTCGATCCGTCCCTCCCGGGGACGCTGGTCGTGACTTCGGTTCAGCGGGACCCCCTGCGGCCGGTGCGCGGGATTTCCGCGACCAGGGACGTGGCGTTGATCCGGCTCGCCGGGGTCGAGACGGTCGGCGTTACGGAGGCCTCGCAACGGATCTTCCGTGCGCTCCGAGTCGCCGACGTGGACTCGCTTCTCTTCACGCAGGACTCGGGCGCGCACGCCTTGTCCCTCGCGGTCAGGGGTGCCGACGCGGAGCGGGCGCGGGCCGCTCTGGGGGCTGAGTTCCGGAGGGAGCGGGAGTCGCGGCTCGTGCGCGACCCGACCGTCGAGCAGGGGTTTTCGATTCTCGCGGTCGTTGGAGAGGGGATGCGGTACACGCCCGGCGTCTCCGGGAAACTCTTCTCGGCCCTGGGAGCCGCGAGGGTCAATGTGCACGCCATCGCCCAGGGATCCTCCGAGCGCAACATCTCATGGGTCGTGAACGCGGGGCAGGAGGGCGTCGCGCTCCGCACCGTCCACCGCGCCTTCTTCAGCCCGCCGGATGAACTCGAGCCCGTCCGCATCCTCGTCCTCGGGGCGGGCGTCGTCGGCGGAGCCTTCCTCGACCAGTTCGCCGCAAACGGGGACGACGCGATGCGTGCGCACGGGATCCAGCCCGTCCTGGTCGGGATCTCGAACAGCCGGAAGGCCGTAACCGACCTCGAGGGCCTGGTGGCAGGCCGGTGGCGGTCGCACGTCGAGGGGGGCCGCGGCGATCCCGTCCGCGCCTTCGAGGCCGTCTGGACGGGCGACCCGCTCGTCGTCGTCGACTGCACTGCGAGCGCGACCGTCGCGGCGATGTACTCGGACTATCTCCGCGCCGGCGCCGCCGTGGTCACGGCGAACAAGATTCCTCTCTCCGGGCCGGTCGAGGAGTACGCGAAGCTCATGAGTCTGGGCGGGCGCGGGGGCGGCCTCCACCACGGGACGACCGTGGGGGCCGGCCTTCCGATGGTGCGCATGATCGCCGAGCTTCGGCGGAGCGGCGACACCGTCATCTCCCTGGAAGGGACGCTGTCGGGCACGCTCACCTTCCTGATGGACCAGTTGAGCCGCGGGCGGCGGTTCAGCTCGGCGGTCGAGGAAGCCCGGCGAAGAGGGATCTCCGAGCCGGATCCGAGGGAGGACCTGGGCCTCAGGGATGTGGTCCGAAAGCTCGTCATCCTCGCGCGGACGGCGGGGATGCGCATGGAACCCTCCGATGTCGAGGTCGAACCGATTCTCCCGGAGCGCCTCCTCCAGCCCGGCCCGGTCCGGGAGTTCATCGAGCGGCTCTCCGGGCTCGACGACGAGATGGCCGAACGGACCCGGGCGGCGGCGGCGCAGGGGGGGCGGCTCGTCTGCCTGGCACGGGTGGCGCAGGGTGCGGCGTCCGTCCGTCTCGAGGTGGTGCCCGCGGAGGAACCCGCCGCGCGAACCCGCGGAACTGAAAACCTGCTCGTCATCCGCTCGCGATGGTACGCCGATCATCCCATGGTGATTCAGGGTCCCGGAGCGGGGCCCGAGGTCACAGCGGCCGGGCTCATGACCGACCTGGTGGCGGCCGCCGGGCGGGTTGCCGGCCGGGCCGGCCAGAGTCAACGACGAGTCTCCTCGGCCCGGTCAGAACTTTCGACGTAGGCCGTCTGCTCCGGTCCGGTCGAAGGCTGCGAGGGTGGCTACGCGCGTCCTGCTGGTCGGAGCCGGACTCGCCTTCCGATCCCTCCCCGACAGGCTCTCCTCGAAGCGGGCACGATAGGAGTCGCCTTCCTTGACGATTCTGCTCTCCTCGCCGGCGTCGACATGCCGTTTCAGGCAGCGCGCGAAGCGGAGCCCGCGTCCGGAACAGCCGGGATCGGGGTCTTCATCGAACTCGGTGACGATCCCCCACGCTTCAGCGAAATCGGGACGCCACACGTGTGCCATGTAGCCGTCGCCGAGCGGAATGATGCGGCCTTTCGAGTTGCCGTGCGCCGGGCCTCTCCAGAAGTCCATCACGTCGTCTTCGCCGAAGTAGTCGAGGATGGCGGTGAATCGCTCGACGGCGAATCCCTCGGGCACGGTCGGCGGAGGGTCGTCACAGGCACCGAGAAGCAGCACCGCGGGTGCGAACAGGGTGCGAAGCGTTCCGTGAACCGCCATGGTTCCCTCCCAAGCCAAGAGGTGGTGTTCCGGCGGCGCTCAGGGTTCAGGCGGCAGCGCGCGCGGTCTTATCCCTGGTCCCCGCGAACCTGATGTGTATGCTCCAAGTGGTCGATCCAGTCCTCGACCTCCTCCGATTTCCATGCGACGCAGCGCGGACTGATGCGTACTGGCCTGGGGAAGCGCGACTCCTTCATCAGCCTGTACAGCGAGGACTGGCTCAGGCTCGTGAGGTGCAGCACATCGCGTCGTCGGATCAGCATGGTGTCCTCCCGAGATGCCTTTGCGTCACTCCGGATCAGCGAATCCCTTCCTGACCAGGGCGACCGTGACAACCAGCGCACAGGTGACCAGCGCCAGCGTCCAGACGCGTTTTTCGAGCGGGCTCTTCATGGACCCGGACATGCTCCTCGTAGAGGGTTGGGAAGGGCGGCTGGGACAAAGATGCGGGGTGCCGCGACCCGGCGTTAGCGGGATATTCCCGCTTTGCTGACGGGAGATTCCCTCAATTCACAGGACGGGAAAACCCCCGCAAGGACTTTCAGGTGAACCGCTGGCTTTGGCGCGCTACTCCTCTTCGCCGCCGCGCAACAGCCCGGTCTCGAGGGCGAACCGCACGATGTCGGTGCGGCCGGTCAGGCCCAGCTTGCGCCGCGCGCGTGCCAGATACCCCTCGACCGTCTTCGGACTGACGAACATCCTCTCGGCCGCCTCCCTGGCGGTGAACCCGCTGGCGCACAGCTCGATCGCCGTGCGTTCCCGCGCCGACAGGGCGTCCAGCCCGGGCGTCTCTCGCGCCTCCCGGACGCGGCTGCGCTGGCTGCGAGCGAGAAGCGCGGCGGCACGGCGCGGAAGGTAGGAGTGCCCTCGGGCCAGCGCCTCGATCGCCACGATGAGGTCGGTATCGGCCACCGACTTGTTGAGATAGCCCGTCGCCCCGGCGTCGAGCGCCCGGGCAAGCTGATCCTCCTCGTCGTGCACGGTCAGGACCAGAACCCTGGTGTCGAGGTCGAGGGCCGTGATCTGACGGGTGGCCCGGATGCCGCCTATCCCGGGCATTGCCAGATCCATGATGACGACATCGGGTTCAAGCCGCTGCGCCCGCGCCAGGCCCTCCTCGCCGGAGGATGCCTCGCCGACGACCTCGATCCGGTCCGTGGAGTCCAGCAGCGCCCTGAGTCCGGCGCGCACGACCTTGTGATCGTCGATCAACAGCACGCGAATCTTCTTCAAGGCCCGCGGACCCCCGGCATTGCTGGCACGCCCCCGGCGGGAATGGTCAGCCGAACCAGCGTTCCGCGCCCGGGAGCCGTTTCGATGGTCACGTCCCCGCCGACCATGGCGGCGCGTTCCGTCATGCCCGTGATGCCCACGTGGTCGTAGGGCTCCGCGGAACCGGGGTCCCGCAACTCGAACCCCCGGCCCCGGTCCCGGATCTCGGCAACCACGCAGCCGTCGCCGGACGCGACCCGGACCGTCGCGGAACGCTCCCCCGAGTGCCGTGCGGCGTTGGCGACCGCCTCCTGGACCACCCGGTAGAGCGTCAGAGCCGTCACTTCGTCCAACTCGTCGTCCACATCGCCGACCTCGGCATCCACCTGGAAGCCGCCGGAATCCCGAAGGAGGTGGAAGTGTTCGCGCAGTGCACCCGCCAATCCCTGGCGCTCGAGCTCCGGCGGTCGGAGCCCGCGGATCAATCGCTTCACCGCATTGAACGTGTCCAGTATCTCGCGGCTGATCTGCTCGCCCTCCCGCGCGCGCCTCCCGTCGTCCGTCTCGTCCCGCATGAGCCTGACCCGGACCTTGAGCGAGACCAGACACTGCAGTACTTCGTCGTGCAACTCGAGCGACAGACGTCTTCGCTCCTGCTCCATCGCCGCCACCATCAACCCGGACCGCTTGCGCATCCGCTCCCAGGCCGAGATGTCCCGGATCGCGCAGATGACCTGGCCCGCCCCCCGAGGCGGGGTCCTGGGACTCAGGCTGATCTCCACGGGGAACTCGGTGCCGCCCCTGCGCACCGCGTACAGCTCGAGTCCGGCACCCATCGGTCGGCTCCGCGGCTCTCGGACATAGTGCATCCGGTGTTCGAGGTGCGCTCCCCGTTTATGCGACGGTACAAGCCGCTCGACCAAGGCACCCGTCAGCGCTTCGCGGCTCCACCCGAACATCCTCACGGCCTGCTCGTTGACGTCGAGGATGAGACCCTCTGAATCCACAATCAGCGTGGCGTCCGGAGAAGCCTCGAACACCGCCCGGTAGTGGTCGTCGTGGGAAAGCAGGCTGCCCTCCAGCAGTCCAGGCGGCACACGGCACGAAAATCACCGGAGCCTCAGCATAACCGGCGGCTCCGCCGTGCGCACGTTGCCGTCGGCCGATCCGTCGGTGACCTGCCGTGATGTCATCGGGTGCGCTCCCCGCGACCGGGGTCGCCATGGCCAACCATCGCTGGTACTCGCGCCGAGGACGTTTCACCAACCGACATCGTGGTTGGCTATCGTGCTCCCGCTCCCGCCGGTACAACGTCAAGCGGCAGACCCTGCTCGAGCCATCGCAGGATGTCATTCCTGCCCCTTGCATTCGCCACGACCAAGTCATCGCCGGTCTTGATCGTGGATTTGGACAAGTAGGAACTCGTATCGACAAGACGCTCGACTACGATCACCTGGGGCGTCGAAGCCGCAGCCTTGCCTTCTCGCCACGCGAATCGCACGACCTGCTCGTTGAGCCAACTCCCGCCGACGGCGATTTGGTCAAAGGCCGTGCCAACTGTCCCTCCGCCAATGTCCGAAAGGTACGTCAGCCCCGCCTCGGGATCCTCGTCGATCGCCACGCCCACAACTTCAATGTGAGCGTACTTGTCTCCGTAGGCGGAGCGCATCCTCTCCCGGATGCTGCCAAAGGCTGCCTTGATCTCGGGCAGGTTGGACCAGCCGCAATCCGACGCCCCGATGACGAAGGCAACCAGGTGCGGGCCATCGACCGCAGCAAACGGGTTAGCGGGCGTGTCGGGGATGGGGCCTTCCGCGCGAGTGCTATCCGCTCCCGTCGCTTGCATTGCCTCCAGCGGACTCGATGCCGCCAGGTACGCGACCAACGTTGACACAAGAAGAACGGAGAGTCCCAGAGGATTCCCGGCAACCGACCTGAGGAGCTTTCTGTTTCGCATTCTTCTCATCCCCCGTTGCTGAACCGAACGTTTCTCGATGGCCTCCCCTTGACGCCCATGGGTCGCCAATTGACCACACTCACTCAGTTTGGCCATGCCGTTCCTGCGCCACTGCGGGGAAAACTCCGCAATCGTGACGGGAAAACACCGGAATCTCCTGGGGGGAAATCCCCCTCGCGCGATCCCGAACCTGCCATTTTGGCAGACTTCCTCCTTCCTTGCGTCCGGATCGCAATCCCGCCCATCCCGCGCATCGGGCACCTGACAAAATGGCAGACTCGCGGCTGGCACGCTCCCTGCCCCTGCCGAGGCCGAACGCGCATACCAGGTTCAGGCATCAGGAAAGCCTGACGACGCGGATTTCAGCCACAAGAGACCCATGGAGGACACACATGACGACCATTGCCAGGTATCGTTCACTCTCGCCCTCGCAGGTGCTGCGGGCCTTCAACGCCGCCCTTCCGAGCGGCCCGGCCTTTCCCTTCGGGGCCTTCATCAACACGGATTGGGTTCCGCCGGTGAACGTCGCGGAGACGGCGGACTCGATCCTCGTCACCGCGGAACTCCCGGGCGTGTCGCCCGAGGACGTCGACATCCAGGTCGAGGAGAACGTGCTCACGATCCGTGGCGAGAAGCATGAGGAGCGCGAGGAGGAGGACACCGAGCGCCACATGCACATCTCCGAGCGGATCACGGGAAGCTTCAGCCGCTCCTTCACCCTGCCGCGCAGGGTTGACGTCGAGGGCATCAACGCCGACTTCGGCGAGGGGGTGCTCAAGGTCAGCGTCCCCAAGGCGCCCGAGACCCGCGCCCGCAGGATCGAGGTGAAGGCGCGCGCGTAGTCGGCCGCCCGCAACGTGAGCGCTGCGCCTGGCCGTGGCGCCTCACACCGAAGGACCGAATCGGATCCGGTTTCGGCCGGGTCCGTTTTTCGTGCGCTCGAATCTGCCTCAGCGGTCGCCATGTACTACCATGTTTGATGGCATCCCCGGGGATGCTACTTTGGTGGCGACACTCTCCGTTCCGGGACAGGCGTGATGAGCCCGTCCGCCGATCCCGGTCCCGCCGGCGCCCGACACCCCAGACGAACTCGCGCATGACCCACGCCAGCACCCGGCCCCCGCCGGGATCGCGCGTCTTCAGCGGAATGCAGCCCAGCGGCGAAGCCCACCTCGGCAACTACCTGGGTGCGCTGCGCCAGTGGGCCGCCATGCAGGAAGACTACGACTGCATCTACTGCATCGTGGACCAGCACGCCATCACGGGCCCCTACGAGCCCGGAGCGCTCCCCGGGGCGGTCTTCGATCTCGCGATCAGCTTTCTGGCCTCGGGGCTCGATCCCGAGCGCTCCATCATCTTCGTGCAATCCGACGTCCCCGAGCACACGGAGCTGAGCTGGCTCTTCAACTCCGTAGCGCCCATCGGCGACCTGGAGCGCATGATCCAGTTCAAGGAGAAATCCGAGCGCATGGAGTCGGTGCCGGTCGGTCTCCTCAACTACCCCGTGCTGCAGGCGGCGGACATCCTCATCTACCGCGCCGACGTGGTGCCCGTGGGGGAGGACCAGCGCCAGCACCTCGAGCTGACCCGGGACATCGCGCGAAAATGGAACGCACGCTTCGGCAATTACCTGCCGGAGCCCCAGCCCTACATTCCGCGCGCGGGCCGCATCGTGGGGCTGGATGGCCGGTCCAAGATGAGCAAGTCGCTCGGCAACACGGTGGGCATCCTCGACGAACCCGACGAGATCCGCAGACGCGTGCGCACCGCGGTGACCGATCCGGCGCGCATCCGCAAGACCGATCCCGGGCGCCCTGAGGTCTGCAACGTCTATTCGCTGCACGAACATTTCGCGGACGACGAGCGGCTCGACGACATCGCCCACCAGTGTCGCACCGCGCAGCGCGGGTGCGTCCAGTGCAAGGGCATGCTGGCCGAGGAGATCGACGAGGCCTTCGCCCCGATGCGGGAGGTGGCCGCGCACTATCGCGCGCACCCGGAGGAGGTGCTCCGAATTCTAGACGATGGCGCGCAGAGAGCCGGAGCCATCGCCCGGGAGACCATGGAGGAGGTCCGGTCGCGCATGGGGCTCGACTGGCAGCGCAACGCGCGAGCATTGACGGAGGAAACGGAGTCATGAACCTGGCCGGAGTCTTCATCCCTGCGATCACGCCCTTCGATCCCGTGACCGGAGACGTCGACATCGTCGCGATGCGGGCGAACCTGAGGGGCTGGCTGGCGCATCCCGTGCACGGAATCGTCATCGCGGGATCCACCGGAGAGGCGGTGCTGCTCAGCCGCGGCGAGCGCAGGCGGCTCATCGAGGCGACCGCCGACGTCATGACCGACGATCGCTTGCTGATCGCAGGGACCGGGGTGGAATCCACCCGCGGCACCATCCGGCTCGGCCGGGAAGCCGCCGATGCCGGCGCCGATGCCGTCCTGGTGCAGCCGCCGGCGTACTACCTGGGCGCGATGACCCCGGAAGCGGTGCGCGACCACTACACTGCGGTGGCCGACGCCTCCCCGGTTCCGGTCCTCATCTACCAGGCGCCGCTGCGCTTCAGCACCCTCGACTTCCCCTCCGGGCTGGTAGCCGAACTCTCCCGGCATCCCAACATCGTCGGGATCAAGGATTCACGGGGAAGCCTCGAGAAGGTTGCCGAACTGCTGGACTGCACCGGGCGCGACTTCGCGGTGATCGTGGGCAACGGCGCGGGGCTGTACGCGGCCCTGGAGCTGGGCGCGGCGGGTGGCATTCTGGGTGTCGCCAACCTCGCCCCCGCCGAGAGCGCCGGGATCTTCCAGCGCTTCACGGAGGGGCGCACCAGCGAGGCCGGCCGGCTGCAGGAGCGGGTGGCGCCCGTCCACAAGAAACTGGTGGCGGGATTCGGGGTGCCGGGGGTGAAGGCCGCGATGGATCTGCTGGGAGGCCACGGTGGGACGCCCCGACCACCGCTCAGGCCGTTCCCGGCCGGGAAGGTCGGTGAGGTGGAGGCCGTTCTGCGCCGGGCCGGATTGCTGCGGCCGGAGCGCGCGCTCTCCGCTTCCACCTCCGCATGAGGACCGGCCCGAGCCGCCTCACCCCGCACCCGCCCGTGTCGATGAACGCCGCCGGAGGCCGCTGCACGGTCGTGGTGGGCTGCCAGTGGGGCGACGAGGGCAAGGGCAAGATCGTCGACGTGCTGGCGGAGTCGGCGGACATCGTCGCCCGCTATCAGGGTGGCGCCAACGCCGGACATACCGTCCATGTGCACGGCGACGAGTTCATCCTGCACCAGATTCCCTCCGGCATCCTTCACCCCGGAAAGCGCTGTCTGCTCGGCAATGGCGTGGTCCTCGACCTGCCGAAGTTCTTCGCGGAATACGATGCCCTGGTGGAGCGCGGCATCGAGCTGGAGGGCCGGATCGGGATCAGCCAGCGCGCCCACCTGCTGCTGCCCTACCACCGCGCGCTCGACCACGCTGCGGAAGTACGCGCCCGGGAGAAGATCGGCACCACCGGGCAGGGCATCGGGCCGGCGTACGTGTCCAAGTCCGGGCGGCGCGGGGTCCGCGTCACCGACCTGGGCAACGCCTCGCGCCTCGAGCGGCTGGTGGAGCGCGCCATGGGGGATGCCCTGGGGGAGCTGGAGGTCGGCCGGTTCGCGGCCACGGAGCTCGAGGCCCGGGTGTGGGCGGCGCTCGCACTGGCGGGCCGCACGCTGCCGCTGGCCACCGACACCGGCCGCGAGATCGTGGAGGCGCTCGCCGCCGGGCGCTCGGTCCTGATGGAGGGGGCGCAGGGCACGGCGCTCGACCTCGACCACGGTACCTATCCCTTCGTGACCTCCTCCAACACCACCGCGGCCGCGGCCGCCACCGGGCTGGGAATAGGCCCGACCGCCATCAACGCGGTGCTCGGCGTCGTAAAGGCGTACACGACGCGGGTGGGCAACGGCCCCCTGCCCACCGAGTTCGACGAGGAGATGGGCGAGCGCGTGCGCGAGCTGGGCGGGGAGTTCGGCGCGACCACCGGCCGGCCGCGGCGCTGCGGCTGGTTCGACGCGGTGCAGGCGCGCTATGCGGCGCGGGTGAACGGCCTAACCGGCCTGGCGGTGACCAAGCTGGACGTACTCGACTCGCTCGACGAAGTCGGGATCGCGACCGCCTACCGCGTCGACGGCGAACTCACCACCGAGTTTCCGGCGGACACCTGGTCGCTCTCCAGGGTGGAGCCCGTGCTGGAGCGCCACCCGGGCTGGCGGGCGCCCACCACCGAGGTCCGAGAGATCTCCGACCTCCCGGTTGAAGCGTACAGCTATCTCGCCCGCCTGCAGGAGCTGACCGGCGTGCCCATCGAAATCGTCTCGGTCGGATCCCGGCGCGAGCAGATCATTCACGTCTGATCGATGTTCGACCGCCTGGGCAAGAGGCTCGACAAGGCCCTCGGACGCTTTCGCCAGCGGGGCATCCTTACCGAGCCCATGATCCGCAAGGGGCTGAGGGAGGTGCGCCGCGCCCTGCTCGAGGCGGACGTCAACTTCAAGGTGACTCGCGACTTCCTCAAGCGGGTCGAGAAGCGGGCGGTGGGCGAGGGGGTCATCCGCTCGATCTCGCCGGGGCAACAGGTCGTCAAGATCGTGCACGACGAGTTGGCGGGGCTCCTGGGAGAGGACGTAGCCGACCTGACCTGGGCGCGCAAGCCGCCCACGGTGATCCTCATGGCCGGCCTGCAGGGCTCCGGAAAGACCACCACCGCCGTGAAGCTGGCGCATCTGATCGCGCGCGAGGGGCGCCGTCCCCTGGTGGCCGGCTGCGACGTGTACCGGCCGGCGGCGGGGGAGCAGCTGCGCACTCTGTGCGAGCGCGCGGACCTGCCGGTGCTGGCGGGCGCGCGCGGCGACGACCCCGTGGAGGTGGCGCGGGCCGCGCGCGAGGATGCGCGCGGGCGCGGGCGCGACGTGTTGATCGTGGACACCGCGGGCCGTCTCCAGATCGACGAGCCCATGATGGCCGAGCTCGGGCGCCTGCGGACGGAGCTGGCGGCGACCGAGGTGCTCCTGGTGGCCGACGCGATGACCGGGCAGGAGGCGGTGAACATCGCCCGGGGCTTCGACCGTGCGCTGGGCCTCACCGGGGTGGTGCTCACCAAACTCGACGGCGACGCGCGCGGAGGGGCGGCGCTCTCGATCCGCGGGGTCACCGGCAGACCCATCAAGTTCGTGGGCGTGGGCGAGGGACTGGACGACCTGGAGCGGGTCGATCCCGGCCGGCTGGCGGGGCGCATCCTCCAGATGGGCGACGTGGTGGGGCTGGTGGAGCGGGCCCAGCGCTCCATCGACGCCGAGGCCCAGGCGCAGATCGAGGAAAACGTGCTGCGCAAGGGACGCTTCACCCTGCAGGACTTCCTGGTGGCGCTTCGCCAGGTGCAGGCCATGGGCCCGCTGGAGCAGATCATGAAGATGGTCCCCGGGATGAGGCGCAAACTGCCGCTGGGCAACGTCGACCCGAAGAAGATCAGGCATGTGGAGGCCATCATCCTCTCGATGACGCCGGCGGAGCGGAGCGAGCCGCGCCTCCTCGACCGCTCGCGCCGGATGCGCATCGCCCGGGGGAGCGGGCGGCCGGTGTCGGAGGTCAACCGCCTGTTGAAGCAGTTCAAGGAAATGCAGAAGTTGATGAAGCAGATGCGGGGGATGACGCCCCCGCTGAACCAGTTGCGCTGACCGCCCCGGAGCGGCAGGCAGGCACGAACCCGAGGAGACACATGTCGGTACGAATTCGACTTCGCAGAATGGGCCGGAAGAAGGCTCCCCACTACCGCGTGGTGGTGGCGGACGGCGACTCGCCGAGGGACGGGCGCTTCGTCGAGACCATCGGCTACTACAAGCCACTTTCCACGCCCGCCCGCGTGGTCGTAGACCTGGAGCGCGCCGACTACTGGCTGGGCCAGGGGGCGCAGCCGTCGGCCACCGTGAGGTCGCTGCTGAACAAGGCGCGCAAGGGCGGGGACGCCAGCGTGGCCGTGGGCGAGGCGGATACGGCCGCCGAGAAGGCCCGGCGCTCGGAGCGGTTGGCCGAGCGGCGCCAGGCGGAAGCGAACGCCCAGGCGAAGCTGGAGGAGGAGGCGAGAGCCGCGGCGGCGGCGCAGGCCGCGGCGCGAGCGCAAGCCCGGTCCGGCGACGAAAGCAGCGAATCCGAGTAGTCCCGGAGTCCCGAATGGACTCCGCCCATCCTTCGCACCTCGTCGTCGGGCACCTCAACAAGGCCCACGGCACCAAAGGCGAACTCTTTCTCTGGCCGCTGACCGCCGATCCGGGCGAAGCGTTCGCCGCCGGAGCGGAGTTGCATCTGGCGGACGAAGCCGGGGAGAAGCCGGATCCCGCGTTCGCGGAGGTCCGCGTGCGGGGGGTTCGCCCCTTCAAGCGGGGCTTGCTGATCCGGCTGGAAGGCATCGATTCCCGGGACCAGGCCGAGTGGCTGGCGGGCCGCTACGTGCTCCGTCCGCTTGCCGACCTGCGCCCTCTCGAGGATGGTGAGGTCTTCTACCACGACCTCCTGGGCATGCGCGTGGAGTCCGGGGAGGGAGAAGCGATCGGAGAGGTGGTCGAGGTCTACGAGCTCAGTCCGGTGGATCTTCTCCAGGTGGCGCGCGAATCCGGCACCGTGCTGATCCCCTTCGCGCGCGACATGGTGCGCCGGCTGGACCGCGAGGGGAAGCGGCTGGTCATGGACCTGCCGGACGGCTTGCTGGACCTCTGAGGAGGAGCGGGCGGTGACATCGGATGCAGGAGTCTCCAGGCAGGCCGACACGCCCATGCGGCTCGGTTTCGTGACCATCTTTCCGGAGTTCTTCGAGGTTCCGCTGGCCACCAGCATCCCCGGGCGCGCCGCCCGCCACGGATTGGTCGAATACCAGGTCGTAGACCTGCGGGACTTCACCCGCGACCGCCATCGCACCGTGGACGACGCGCCGTACGGCGGCGGCGGCGGAATGGTGATGAAGCCGGAGCCGTTCTTCGAGGCGGTGGAGTCCCTCGACCGGGCCGGCCGGGTGATCCTGCTTTCCCCCCGCGGCCGGCTCTTCACCCACCGCGATGCCGTGCGGCTTTCCCTGGAGCCGTCCCTGACCCTGCTCTGCGGCCACTACAAGGACGTCGACCAGCGCGTCGCCGACCACCTCGCCGACGAGGAGATCTCCATCGGCGACTTCGTGTTGTCGGGGGGCGAGGCCGCGGCGCTGGTGGTGGCGGACGCCATCGTCCGGCTGCTGCCCGGGGTGCTTGGAGACCACGATTCGGCCGCCTCCGACTCGTTCTACGACGGCCGCCGGCTGAGCGCGCCCTCCTATACCCGGCCCGCCGAATACCGGGGCTTCCGGGTGCCCGAAGTGCTGCGCAGCGGCGACCACGCGCGCATCGAATCCTGGCGCGAAGCGGAAGCCGAGCGCATCAGCGCCGCGCGCCGGCCCAGGCCCAGCCGGGGACGTTAGCGCCTGACGCTCCCCGGCCACTCCACGCGCTCCTCACCCGTCGAACCCGCCGCCACTCTCCCGTCGCTCGCGCCCGGGCGGCCCGCGAGGGGCCGGACTGGTAATTCCCCTCGGTTCTTTACAGAATAAATACCCGCGCGTTGCACGCGCGGGCGGGCGGTGGATGCGGGGTGTCAGGGCGATGTCAAACTTCCCATCAGGAGCAGCCATGAAACACAACCAATGTCCAACACGTAGGGTGTGGGGCGCCTTTGCGCTTACCCTGCTGGCCGTCAGCCTGGCCTTCGCGCCCGGCCTGAGCGCCCAGCAGGGAGGAGTCATCACGGGCCGCGTCACGGAGGAAGGCTCCGGTCGCGCCCTTGCCTCCGCCCAGGTGTACGTCGAGGGGGCCGGCATCGGGACCCTCACCAACTCCAGCGGGCAGTTTCTGCTGCTGAACGCCCCCGTCGGCGAGCACACGGTCACCGTCGAGCTCGTCGGCTACCGTTCGGCTTCGGAGACGGTGACGGTGGGAGCAGGCGAGACCGCCAGCGTTGACTTCGCCATCGCCGTAACCGCGCTCGCCCTCGACGAGATCGTGGTGACCGGAACCGGTGTGGCCACCGAGAAGCGCAAGCTCGGCCACACCATCGCGACGCTCGATGCCGCTGAGCTCGAGAACGCGCCGATCGCCGACTTCAGCCAGCTCATCGCCGGCCGCGAGCCCGGCGTGGTGGCGCTTCCTTCCTCGGGCTACACGGGCGAGGGCGCCCGCATCCGCATCCGCGGGTCGGCCTCGCTCTCGCAGCTCAACGAGCCCATCGTCTACGTCGACGGGATCCGGGTGGACCGCTCCGCCGTGCAGAACTTCAACGGCCAGGGCAACCCCTCGCGCCTGGACGACATTCCTCCCGAGTCCATCGAGCGGGTCGAGATCCTGAAGGGCGCCGCGGCCGCGACCCTGTACGGGACCGAAGCCTCGAACGGCGTGATTCAGATCTTCACCAAGCGCGGCAACGTCGGCGCGCCTCGCTTCACCTTCCAGTCGGACCTGACCGGGATCTCGGTGCCCACCAACCGCATCCTGCCGGTCGCGGACTTCGCCGGGCGGGTATGCGCCAGCCCCGGATGCACCGGAGCCGGTGACGACCAGCGCCTGCGTGATGCAGTAAACCGGATGTCGACGCGCTGGGGACAGTCGGTCTCCCCTTGGGAGCCGGTCGAGCGCGACCTCATTCCCGATCTCCTCACCACCGGTTTCGGCCAGACCTACTCCGGGTCGGTTCAGGGCGGTTCCAGCGTGTTCCAGTACTTCGCCTCGGCGCGCCTCGCCAGGGAGGACGGTCCCTACGACGCGGGGCGGAACTTCGACCCGGTGGAGGGAGTCGAGCCCGAGAACGACACCAACCGGCGGGCCTCGATCCATTCGAACTTCACGGTGGTCCCGAACGACAATCTCCGCATTGGCGTGACCACGCTCTATTCGGACATGGAGCACCACACGCCCGACAACTCCAACAACATCTACGGGGTGTTCTCGTCCGCGCTCATGTCGCAGCCGCGGCTCGCCAACGCCGATCCGAACCTGGGGCAGATCAACTACTACGGTCAGCCGGCGTTCGCCACGCTGCGCGAGAACGCGTACCAGCTGAACTTCGTGAACTCGCAGCACTTCGCGGGTGCCACCAACATCAACTTCACGCCGACCGAGAACTTCCGCCTCGACGGAACCTTCGGCATCGACTTCACCTCCGACGACGCGGTCTCCTTCCGGCCCTACCGCTGGAACGTGGACGGCTTCTCGGGCTCGACGCCGGACGGCAGCAGGAACGTCAACGAGGACCGCAGCCGGGAGATCACGGCGGACGTCAAGGGATCCTACATCTTCAACACCGACCGGATCGAGAACACGTTCCTCTTCGGTGGCCAGGGCTTCCTCCGGCAGCGGCAGTCGGCGGGCGGAAGCGGACGCGATTTCCCGGGTCCGGGTCTGGAGACGCTGTCGGCGCTCGGTTCCGAGTCTTCCTACGAGAACTGGCTCAGGGTCACGCAGATCGGCGGATACCTGCAGGACCAGGTCGGGTGGGACAACTGGCTCTTCCTGACCGTCGGCGCGCGCTGGGACGCGAACTCGGCATTCGGTGAGGCGTTCAACTACGCCTTCTATCCGAAGGCCAACTTCGCGGTCGTGCCGAGCGAAATGTGGGAAAGCGAGACCTTCTCCTCGCTGCGCATCAAGGGCGCGTACGGCACCTCCGGGTTGCAGCCGGGCGCCTTCGACAAGTTCACGACCTTCTCGTCGCTGGGCACCGAGGTGGGGCCGGGCGTCCAGCCCTCCAACCTGGGCAACGACCAATTGAAGCCCGAAGTGTCGACCGAGTGGGAGTTCGGCGCCGATCTGGGGCTGTTCAACGACCTGTGGTCGGTGGAAGCGACGTATTGGGACCGGACCGTCACCGACGCCATGGTGGCGCGCCAGTTCCCGGTGACGGGCGGGTTCACGCAGACCCAGCTCGACAACATCGGCCAGGTGAAGGCGTCCGGGTTCGAGGTCGGCGTTCGCGGGGCGCTGGTCCAGCGGCCGGGTCTCTCGCTGAACGTCTTCGCCAACACCGCCTACCTCAAGGAAGAGATCACCGACATGGGCGGTGCTCCTCCCCTCAAGACCGGCGGCAGCTACCCGCGCTACCGCAACTTCCTGACCGAGGGCTACACGCCCGGGGCCTTCTTCGGGGCCAGGGTCGCTGACCTGGAGATCCCGCTGAACATCCTCTCGCCGGTCAACGGCGAGTGCGTGGCGCCCACGCGCCAGCAGGCCCTCGATTACTTCAGTCAGCCCCGCAATCCGAACAGCTTCAAGCCGCTCGCGATCGGCAACGAGACCTTCGGTACGCCGAACGGCGGGCTGGCGTCGCACAACTGCGGCACGGGCCTGCTCGACACCTATCTCGGCAAGCCCACCCCGGACTTCGCCGGTTCCTTCGGGTTCAACGTGGCGTTCCTGGGCAATTTCGAACTCAGCTCGCTGCTCGAGTACAAGATCGGTCACCAGGTGCAGGATCTCTCGGGGATGTTCCGCCGCGCCAACAACTTCATCGGCCGCAACACGCCGCGCTCCGCAGAGCTCTACGCGGCCATGCTGAACCCGGGCTCCTCCCCCGAACAGCGGCTCGAGGCCGCGATCGCCTGGGCCCACGAAGTGGAAGGCCTCTCCCCGATGAGCGGGATGAACGGGGTCTACGACGCCGACTGGATCCAGTGGCGCGAGCTGTCGCTCACCTACCGGGTGCCGGCGTCGATCGTGGAGGGCTGGGGCCTCTCCACCGCCACGGTGAACCTGGGTGTGCGCAACATGAGGCTCTTCATGCTGGGGGATTATCCGGGCATGGACCCCGAGGGCAACGTGCTCGGGCGCTGCAACTCGGGCCTCAGCTGCAACTTCCTGGACTCGACGGAAGGCTGGGGCATTCCGGTGCCGCGGCGCTTCACGCTGTCCACGCGCTTCACGTTCTGATCCAGGAGAGAGACTCATGAAGAACCGAAACATCAAGGCTTGGGTCGCACCCCTTCTGGTCGCGTTCGCGCTCGGAGGTTGCGACATCCTGGACGTCAACAACCCCAACAGCCTCGTTGAGGAGGACATCCGTTCGGAAGCCGCGGCCTCCGCGGTGGTCAACGGGTCGCTCACCCTCGTCTCGTCGTCTGTTTCCCAGTCCTGGCAGCCGTACCTGGTCGCTTCCGACGAGATGCGCTGGATCGGGTCCAGGGACGCCTGGCTTTCGCTCGATCTGGGCTTCGTGGACGACCCGCTGAACGAGTTCATCGACGGCCCGTTCCCCGCCATGGGACAGGGGCGGTGGATGAGCGACGAGGCGATCGAAATCCTCAACGAGCACCATGGCAGCAACCCCTCCACCGGGATCAAGACCGACCTGGCCCGCGCGTACCTCTACTCGGGCATCATGTACATGGTGATCGGCGAGATCCAGGAGGACTTCGCGTTCTCGGACAAGACGGAGAGCGGCGCCCCCATCGGGCCCGACAACATGTATCAGGTCCTGGACGGTGCGATCGAGAGGTTTTCAACCGCCATTTCCGGCTTCAACGAGGTCGGGGCCACCGACATGGCGCTCCAGGCCAAGGCCCTGCGGGCGCGCGCCCGTCAGTCCCGGGCGATCTGGGACGTGATCAACCCGTCGCCCTCAGGGGACGGGCTGGTGTCGTCCAGCGAGGCCGGCGCGGACGCCGCTGACGTGCTTGCCAACGTCGCCGCGGACTGGACCTTCAACCTGACGTTCTCGAGCGCCAGCCGGTCCAACTCCATGGCCTCCTGGGTCAACGACCGCAAGGAGAACCAGATCGACCTGTCGATCGCGACCGTGGACGACCAGAACGACATCAACGGCATCGCGCTGCAGGATCCCATCGACGGCGTCGACGATCCGGCGGTCATCAAGTGGCTGAACCAGTGGAAGGGCGGCAGCTACCTGGACAAGGGCGGCATCTATCCGCCATTGACGCTGGCCTCGGCCCGGATGATGCATCTGATTCTGGCCGAGAACGCGCTCAAGAGCATGGACTCGAGCGCTTTTGCGACGCATATCAACCACATTCGCGCACTTGACGGCCTCACGCCGTACGACGGTCAGATCTCCGAAATGGAGATGCTCCAGCACACGCGCCGTGTGAACGTGATGCTGCAAGGCCTGCGGCTGGCGGACATGTACCGCTGGGGGATCAAGGATCCGAAGTGGCAGGGTGCTTCCGCCGCCTCGGGGAGCCCCGGTACCATGCTCCCGATCTCGATCATCGAGATCAGGGCCAACTGCCACCTGAACGGGCTGGGCTGCGGCGGTTGAGACAAGGTGGGGCACCCCGTCTCGCGCGGGGTGCCCCCACCGCTTCCGTTCTTCGCCGGTGTCACCCATTTCTGCCGTGAGTCGCGCATCCACAGTGAAGAAGCTGCTCGTCGCCGTTGCGCTGGTCGCAGTCTCGGGTTGCGATATCTTCGACGACCCGACGCCTCGCAACATCTTCTTCGAGATGAACGGCGAGGCGGGCCAGCAGTTGCGGGTCATCTACTCGACGCAGTTCGTGGCCGGTGTGAACGACATCGGAGTTACGAGGGTGCAGGTAGTCAGGTCCGACACGATCCTTCACGAGATCCCGTTCGACAGGGTGATCGATATTTCGATCGATCGTCGCTGGTTCGTGCAGGCGGAGTCACTGGGCTCCGAGCCCATCGATGTCCACGTGATCGTGGACGTGGACGACCGCAACCTCTTGAACGAATCGGGTGGCATTTACCCCGGTGATCCCTGGCACTTCGTATACGCCTTCAACCAGTTGCTTACGCGTGATATCGATGTGGCATTCTGACCCGTTCGGCGCGTTGCGCCGCATGCTCCTGGCGTCTCTGGTTTGCGGCATGCCACTCCTTTCCGGCTGCTACACCTACCGTCTGGTGGAGGAGGCGCCGGTCGGCTCCGTGGCCCGGCTGCGCGTGCCGATCCGGTCCGCGATCGTCGATCCCAACTCGCCGCCGGAGACGGTTGCCATCGAGGGGCTGATCATCAGCTTCGGCGATACCATCTCGTTCGAGGCCAGCAACCGTCAGGTGATCGGCGCCTTCCGCGAGGTCGTGCAGTACGACACCCTGCAGGTGGCCCGCGACGGTCTCGCGAGCATCGAGGTGCGGGAGTTCTCGAGGGCGCGGAGCGTTGTGCTCGGCGTTGCAGTGGCCGCCGGAACCGCGGGACTGGCCCTTGCCGCCCTCGGAGTCGAAGGCGGGGAAGCCGGGGACCGACCCGGCGAGGGCGGCACCCAGAGCTTCACCGCGGGCCTCGCCGTCGGCGTCGGCGCGCTCGGGAGATTGTTCGGGCGCTAGCGGTCAAACCTCCATGCTCGCGCCGAGGCGTTCGGACCCCGGCCTTCACGGATGAATCGGCTCGCGTTAGCTTTTAATGCTGCACGGGGGACGCCTCCCCTGGGGTGCAACCGCGACAAAACCGATAACGCTTCTCGGCCGAACAGCGCCTGAGGAGGTGGACCATGGCCGATCTGCTGCAGGAACTCGACAGGGAGCATGTGCGCACCGACCTTCCGGACTTCGGCGCGGGCGACACGGTACGCGTGCGCTACCGGGTTCGGGAGGGCCGCAAGGAGCGCATCCAGGTCTTCGAGGGCGTGTGTATCGCCCGGCGCGGCGGGGGCATGGGCGAGACCTTCACAGTGCGCAAGATCTCCGGCGGTATCGGAGTGGAGCGCATCTTCCCCTACCTGTCGCCCTGGATCGAGGGGGTCGAAATAGTGCGGCGGGGGCGCGTGCGGCGGGCCAAGCTCTACTATTTGCGCGGCTTGCGAGGAAAAGCGGCGCGCATTCCAGAGAAGCGCACCCGCTGACGCCACGCCGGCGATGACGCCGGAACAGAATGTTGATTCGGGGCTCCGGATCCCGCTCGACTACGAGCGCGGGTTCTGGAGCCGCGGTCTTTTCGGCGTCGCGGGAGTGGACGAAGCGGGTCGTGGGCCGCTGGCGGGTCCGGTGATGGCCGCTGCCGTGGTTTTGCCCCGGGACCTCGGCGTTGAGGGGGCGGACGACTCGAAGCGGGTCTCGCGGGAGGAACGGGAGGAGGTGGCACGGCGCGTTCGGGAGCAGGCCGTCGCCGTGACCGTGGGAGCGGCGTCCGCGCGCGAAATCGACGGCATCAACATCCTGCGGGCGACGGCGCGTGCCATGGAGCGGGCGATTCGCCGCCTGCCGAGGCGGCCCGACCACGTCGTAGTGGACGGCCTGCCGGTGCGCGACCTTCCCTGGGAGCACGAAGCCGTGGTGGGCGGCGATGGTCTGGTGCACTCGATCGCCTGTGCTTCGATCGTGGCCAAGGTGTGCCGCGACCGGCTCATGATCCGCCTCGCGCGCCGGTACCCCGAGTACGGCTGGGACCGGAACATGGGGTACGGCACGGAGGAACACCGCGCCGCCATCCGGCGTTTCGGCCCCACTCCCCATCACCGCATGACCTTCGGGCTGGAGCAGCTGGAGCTTGGCATGGGGCGAGGGACCGCAGCGCCGGCCACGTCGGTGTAGATGGCTCGGAGGGCGGGCTGCCATGTATTATTGCGGTCGAGCCGGTAGCTCAGCTGGTAGAGCAACGGACTTTTAATCCGTAGGTCGTGGGTTCGAGACCCACCCGGCTCATGGGAGAAGACGCCGCGCGGAGGGGGACGCGGCCGGAAGGACAGGCGAGGAAAGGACAGGGGATGCCGATGGCCGTACCCAACCGGAGGAAGAGGACCCACCGCGGCGTGTGGGCCGGGCTCGCGGGGCTGCTGCTGACCGGGGTGCTGGGGCTGCTGTTTCTCAGCTTCCGGGAGCCACCGCTGCCGGAGCTGGCGCCGGTCGAGGTGCGCTGGGAGCCGGCCCCGCCCGTTCAGGGCCATCTCTTCCTCATACGCGTGGCGGCGCCGGTCGTCGACGGGATGGTGGCGGCCACGGGAGAGGCCGGCGGCGAGGAGCTGCACTTCCAGCCGGCAGGTCCTGTGGCGGAGAGCCCGGCGCCGGCACCGGCCGAGAGCGAAGAGACAGTCGCCGATATGGTGCTGGTGAGCCTGGCGCCGGTGCCCATCGGGGCCACGGATTCCATCGACGCCTGGGTTACGGCGAGCTACGCGGACGGCCGCACCCAGACCGACTCGCTGCGCATCGCGATCGTGGAAGGGGAGTACGAGCACGAGCGCCTGACGGTGGCGCCGCGCTTCGGGTCGCCGCTGAACGAAGAGGACCAGGCGCGGCTGCGGAGCGACCAGGCCAAGGCCAACCAGGTGGCGCGCGAAGCGCACGAGACCCCGCGGCTGTGGGGTCCCGAGGTGGTGCTTCCGCGCGACTCCCGCGTGACCAGCGGCTTCGGCACTGGCCGCGAGTACAACGGGCAGATTTCCAGCCGCCACATGGGCCTCGATCTGGCCGGGGCCCCCGGTGACACGGTGCGCGCCCCCGCCGACGGGGTGGTGGCGCTGGTGGACGGCTTCCTGCTGGCCGGCGACATCGTCTACCTGAACCACGGCGCCGGGCTGTTGACCGGCTACTTCCACCTGAGCGGGCAGCTGGTGGAGGCGGGCGACACGGTCACCGCCGGGACCCCCATCGGGCTGGTCGGAACCACCGGCCGGGTCACCGGCCCGCACCTGCACTGGGTGGTGCGCTACGGCACCACCAGCGTTGATCCCCGCAGCCTGCTGGCGCTGCCCGGCATTTGAAGAACCCCGACGTCGTCATCGCCGGCGCCGGCATCATGGGCGCCTCCTGCGCCTGGTATCTGGCCCGCCGCGGGTTGCGCGTGCTGGTGGCCGAGATGGACGTGGCGCCCGCCATGGGCTCGACCGGCAGAAGCGCTGCCGGCGTGCGCGTGCAGTTCACCACCGCCGCGAACATCGGGCTCTCGATGTATTCCCTGCCCGTGTACCGGGAATTCCCGGAGCGCCACGGACACGAGGTCGGCTACCGGGACATCGGCTACCTGCTGCTGGTCCCCCACAACAAGTGGGAGCGACACCTGGAGTCGGTCGCGCTGCAGAAGAGCCTGGGAGCGCCCGTCGAGGTGGTCGACCCGGTGGAGGCGCAACGCTACGTGGACTTCGAGACGGAGGGGCTGGCGGGCACCACCTACGGGCCGTGGGACGGGGTGATCGATCCACACATGGCCACACATGCCTGGGTGGCGATGGGCCGCGAACTGGGGGTGCGTTACCGGTTCTCGTCCCCCGTGACCGGAGTGAGGGCGGAAGGGAAGGGGTGGCGGGTCGAGTGCGGCGGCGAAGTCTTCCCGTGCGCGCACTTCGTGAACGCCGCGGGCGCGTGGTCGGGCACGGTCGCGGAGCTTGCCGGGCTGCGCCTCCCCGTGGGACCGAAGCGCATCAACATCTTCCTCAGCGCGCCCGTGCGCGACACCCGCACCTATCCCCTGACCATCGACCTCGCCACCGGTGTCTACCTGCGCAGCGAAGGCGACCGCGTCCTCTTCGGCCTGGACGACCTCACCCAGGCGTACGGCTTCACCGAGGGAGTGAACTGGGACTGGCTCGAGCATGTCTTCCTCACAGGCGTCGAGCGCTTCCCCTGGTGGGCGGACCTCGGGGTCGACCGCCGGGGGAGCTGGTGGGGGTACTACGGCGTCACCCCGGACAACAGCCCGATCATCGGCTTCAATCCGGGGGCCCGCGGGTGGATCGACGCGTGCGGCTTCTCCGGGCACGGGATCATGCACGCCCCGGCCACCGGGCTCGCCGTGTCGGAACTGATCGCGGACGGCGAGGCGCACACCGTCGACGTGGCCGCCTTCCGCCACGATCGCTTCGATGAGGACATCCCCGTCGAGGCCAACATCTTTTAGTGCCACCTTTTGGGGGCCGGGACGCGGCCCTACATTGCCGGGCGGCGATTCCGCCGTCGCAATCAACGGGAGAGGCAGTGAATTCACTGGCGAGATGGCTCCGGAACGCGCTCGCGATCCTTCCGTTCCTGCTGCCCGCGGCGGCCATCGCCCAGGATGCCGAAGCGGCGCCGGGCACGGGCAGCGTTTTCGGCCGCATTCTCGACCAGGACACCTTCCAGCCCGTTGCAGGGGTGGTGGTCCGCATTACCGTCCCGGACGGAATCCTGCAGGAGATTTCGAGCCCGAACGGCACCTTCCTCATCGACGATGTCGCGGTGGGCGAGCGGGTGGTGGTGATGGAGCACATCGCCTACGGCGAGTACGCGCAGCATGTGGGCGTAGAGCAGGGCAGGGACCTCAGGATCGAGGTGTTCATGTCGCCGCGCGCCATCCAGTTCGAGCCCCTCGTGGTCGAGGCGCTCAGCGAAGTCGAGCGCCGCCGTCTCAGTTCCGGGTTCAGCGTCAACGAGATCCCCGTGGAGGAAATCGAGGAGGCGGCCCGCACCGGCCAGCACCTCGGGGATCTGCTGCGCGGCGGCATGTCCGGCATACGCGTACGCGGCGGCTCCAGGGGCGGTGACCGGCTGTGCGTGGAGTATCGGCGCAGCGGAGCGGGCGAGTGCGCCGAGATCGCCGTGTACCTCGACGGGGTGGCGGTGGCGGATCCCGGGCAGATCTACTCGAGTCTCTCCCTGGACGACATCGAACGTGTCGAAGTGCTGTCTCCTCTGGAGGCGGTGATCCGGTACGGCGACCGCGGCGCGCGCGGGGCGCTCCTGGTCGAGTCGCGGTTGCCGAGCCTTGCGGAGCGGCAAAACCCGTTTCGCACCTCTTCCAGACGAGGCTGGGACTGGTCGCTGGAGGAGGAGTCGCACCCGTCGGCGCAGGTCTTCGGGAGCACGGTTCTGGCCAACGCGCTGGGCGTTGGGCTGGGGTATCTGGCCCTGAGGCAGTGCGTGGGCACCGTATCCACCGACCATGGGACGCAGTTCGACACCCAGTGCGGAGCTCTGACTACGATGGCGACGGGCGTGTTCGCGCTGAGCCTGCCCGGCGCCGCCGGCAGCATCGCGGCGACTCGCTCGGGGAGCACGCGGCGATCGCGTGGCCGCTTCTTTCACGTCGCCATGGCCGGACTGATCTCGACGACCATCGGATACGTGATGCTGATGCACGGGGAGGATCCGGAGTATGACAGCAGCGGCCTCCGGATCGGCGGCATCCTGACGATGACCGTGGGCACGCCGTTGCTGCTGACCATTTCCGACCGCTTCTTCCGATACAGCCGCTGAGGCCCATGAAACGCTTCTCCATCCGCCGCGCGCTCGTCGTCTGGCTGGCCGCCGTCGTCCTGCCGGCAGGCGCCGGGGCCCAGTCCATTTCGCTTTCCGAAGCCACCATCGCGGACATCAACGAGGCCTTCGACGCGGGCTCGCTCACCTCGGAGCGGCTGGTCGAACTCTACCTGGCGCGCATCGATGCGTACGACGACCGGGGGCCGAAGCTCAACGCCATCCTGACGCTCAACCCGCGGGCGCTCGAGAGGGCGCGTGCCCTGGACGAGGAGCGACGCGCCCAGGGCCCCCGCTCCCTGCTGCACGGCATCCCGGTGCTGCTCAAGGACAACGTCGACACCGACGACATGCCCACCACCGCGGGATCGCTCCTGCTGAAGGGTTCGATTCCGCCCGACGATGCCTTCATCGTGCGCAAGCTTCGGGAGGCGGGAGCCATCATCCTGGCCAAGGTCAACATGAGCGAGTTCGCCTCCGGAGTGCAGCTCAGCTCCGTCGGCGGCCCGATGCGGAACCCGCACGACCTGAACCGCAATCCGTCCGGCTCTTCCGGCGGGACCGGCGTGGCCGTCGCCGCCTCCTACGGCCAGCTCGGGATCGGGACCGACACCGGAGGCTCCGTACGCGGCCCCACCTCGGCCAACGGAATCGCCGGACTCAAGCCCACACACGGGCTGCTCAGCCGGGACGGCATCGTGCCGCTCGCGCTCTCCTTCGACACGGCCGGCCCGATGGCCCGCCACGTCTACGACGTCGCGGCGATGATGAACGTCATGGTGGGCGTGGACCCCGCCGACGAAGCGACGCTGGCCAGCGAGGGGCGCAACGAGACCGACTACACCGCCTTCCTGGACGCAGACGCGCTGGATGGTGCCCGCATCGGCGTCGCGCGCGACTTTCTGGGCTACGACGACGAGGTCGACTGGATCATCGAGGCGGGACTTGACGCCATGCGCGCCGCCGGGGCGACGGTGGTGGACGTGCGCTATCCGCCGTGGCTGCTCGAAGCCAAGGCTGAGTACTACCAGACCATCCGCTGGCGCGAGTTCAAACCGCAGATCGCGGCGTACCTCGCCGACCTGGCGCCGGGATATCCGCGCACACTCGAAGAGATGATCGAGCGCGCCAGGAAGATCCTGGCTGCCCCGCCGGAGGGGGGCGTCCCCAACCCCACGCGCTGGAGTCTCTTCGAGCAGGAGTTGAATGCCGGCACTCCGGACGACTATCTGTACACGGCCATGCGCGACCACGGCCTGCCGCTGGTGCGCGCCAACCTGGAGGGGCTGCTGGACGCCAACAAGCTCGACGCCATCGTCTATCCCACCTCGCCGACCCGACCCGGGCAGGCGGGGGTCTACCGGGGTTCCTCGTCACCCAACCCCTCGCCGTCCGCGACCAACCTGGCCAACCTGAGCGGGCTTCCCGACCTGATCGTGCCGGCCGGCTATACGAGCAACCGGCTGCCGGTCGGGATCTCGTTCTTCGGCCGACCCTTCAGCGAGGCCCGGCTGTTTGCGCTGGGGTACGCCTTCGAGCAGGCGACCCGGGTGCGGCGCGATCCGGTGCACGCTCCGCCGCTGCCGGGGGAGATGATCCCGCGCTAGGCTTCGCTTCGCTGTCCCGAATCCATCAACCCACCCCACCCGGCCCCCTTTACGGACCAGACCATGCCCACTGCGCCCGCCCGCGAGAAGGTCGCCCGCTGGAACGCCATCCTCAAGCCGTACTGGGGCCCTGACACCGGCGCCAGCGTTCGACAGCTGCTCACCTCGGCGATCCCGTTCGTGGTGCTCTGGTATGCCGCCCTGCGCAGTCTCGAAGTGGGTTACTGGCTGACCATCCTGCTCGCGATGCCGACCGCCGGCTTCATGATGCGGCTCTTCATGATCCAGCACGACTGCGGGCATGGATCGTTCTTTCGCTCGCACGCGGCGAGGCAGTGGATCGGGCGTTGCATCGGCGTCCTGCTCCTGACCCCCTACGACTACTGGAAGCGCACGCACGCCTACCATCACGCCCACTCGGGCGACCTCGATTTCCGCGGCTTCGGCGACATCGACACCTTCACGGTGCGCGAGTACCTGTCGTGGCCCTGGTATCGCCGGCTTCGCTACCGGTTGTACCGGCATCCGTTCGTGCTTTTCATCGTGGGGCCCATCTTCATCTTTCTCATCAAGCACCGGTTCCCCTGGGATGTGCCGGCGAGATGGAAGCAGGCGTGGCGCGGGGTCTTCTGGACCAACCTGGCGCTTTTTGGCGTGGTGGTGCTCATGGGCGAGACGATCGGGTACGGGCGCTTCCTGCTGACCCACGCGCCGGTTCAGGTCTTCGCCACCACGGCCGGCGTCTGGATGTTCTACGTGCAGCACCAGTTCGAACAGACGTACTGGGACCGGCACGAAGACTGGGACTATTACGATGCGTCGCTCTACGGAAGCTCGTACCTGGTCCTTCCGGCCCCGCTCCGGTGGCTTTCGGCGAACATCGGCTTCCACCATGTCCATCACATGAGCATGCGCATCCCCAACTACAAGCTCCAGCGGGCCCACGAGGAGAACGAGGAGTTCCACGTGGTGCGGGAGGTCCGTGTCCGGGACACGCTGAAGCTCATCAACCTGGCGCTGTGGGACGAGGACCGACGCCGGCTGATCCGGTTCAGGGATCTGAAGGAGTTGCAGCCCGCGTGAGGTCGGCGCTCCTCAGCGCGTGAGGTCGGCTCCTCTCAACGCGTGAGGTCCGCCCTCCTCGGAGCGCGCCGGTCGGCTGCGGCTGAGTGCGCTGCGCTTTCGGGCCGTGGATGATGCGGTCAGCTGGACGAGGAAGCGGCGATGCTGGCCACGATCGCGGCCTGAGTGGCGGCGACGGCAGCCTGGGATGCCGCGACCGCGGCCCGGACGGCGTGCTGGGTGGCTGCCACGGAAGTCGCGGGGTGCCCGGGCGCTGAACCGAACACCTCCCCCTTCGTAATCGCCTTCAGCCGCGCCTTGCGCGCCTTGAGGTCCTTGCGCTCGAAGTGGATTCTGAGCGATCCCGTGGCGTGGGCCAGGGAGAGGATCACGCCCAGTCCGGCTTCGATCTCGCCGTCGCCCATGACGGCGTCGCGCAGGCGTGCGATCAGTGCGCGCTCCGGTCCCGGATCGATGGTGGGATAGAGCTTGCGCCTGAAGACGAGGAGGATCTGCGACTCCTTCGTGCGCAGGATGCCCCGGCGGCAAAGCCCGACTGCGGTCCGGTGCCGGAGACGCTTGAGGTTGCCGAAGGTGGATACCCAGCCGGACGCGCGGCGACGCTTCTTCGAATTGCGAACCCGGTCGAGCGCCTCGGCCATGATCTCGTCGCGTGGACGGCCCGTAACCGGCGCGGCTTCGACGAACGCCTTCTTGCTCTCCTCGATGCGAACGACCTCGGCGAGCGCGAGTTCGGCGAGGATGGCCCCGCCCATGGCGAGGTTGTAGAAGCCGGCCCGGTAGTCCACGGTGCCCTTGCGGTCACGAAGGACCAGGAGCAGAAGCTGTTCGTGAAGGTGGAGGTCGTGGCGGGAGGATGGCATGGCGGGATGTCCGGGTTGGTGGTCGTCGGGTGCGCTCAGGCCCAATACTCCACACTTTGAACGCCTGTTTCGCAAGCTCGGGAGTATTGCCATGGGATCACGCATGACCTGGAACCGTGCTCGCAGCCCGCTGGTCCTGACGGCGCTGGGTGTCGTGATGCCGGGGTGCAGCGAGCCTGACCCGGTGGCCGGGTTGCGCGAGCCCTATCGGGTCGGCGCCACCATCGAGGTGGGCGCGGCCCCGCACGGCATCCGCTTCAGCGGCGACGGCGACACCGCGTACGTGGCGCTGAGCGGGGACGGGCAGATCGCGGTGGTGGATCTCGCGGCCGGATCCGTGGTCGCGCGCTGGGAGGCGGGGGACACGCCTCTCGATCTCGTGCAGGTTGGCGACGGCTGGCTGGTCAGCCAGTTCCGGGACTCCACGCTCATCAAACTCGATCCTCTCGGGGCAGTGGTGTCGGGGGCGGTGTGGAGCGTCGGTTCGGGCCCGTCGCTTTTCTCGCCCGGCGAGGTCGGAGGCGAGACGTGGATCACGACCGAATTCGCGGACCGGCTGTGGGTCGTGGACACGGAATCCGGCGTGCCCGTCCTGTCTCACGGAACCGGCTCCCGGCCCTACCCGGCCGATGTCATGTGGGACGGTTCGCACGCCTTCGTGCCCAATCTGGACGGGGGCACCGTGTCCGTGATCGACCTGCTCAACATGGAGACCGATGCCACGGTGGAAGTGTGCCCCGGCCCGCCCGGGGGCGCGCTCACGCCCGATCAGGTCACCTACGTCGTGGCGTGCGGCGGCTCGGACGAACTGGTGTTCGTAAATACGGCTTCATTTGCGGTCACCGGCCGGGTCCCGGGACTCGGCCCACGTCCGTTCTCGGTGGTCGTGCCGGGCGACGGCCGCTTCGCCGTGGTCAACAACGCGGGCGGCAGCACGGTCTCGGTGGTGGACCTGGAGGCAAGGGCGGTCGTGCAGGCCATCGAGGTGGGGGAGCAGCCGATCGTGCTGCGGGCGCACCCGGACGGTGAGCGGGTGTTCGTCGCCAACGAGGTGGCGGGCACCCTGGTGGAGTTGACTCCGGCTGCGCGGGAGATGGCCGGCGGTGGCACGTCGGCTTCCGGTGAAGCGGCCGCGGGAGCGCCCGGTGCCCTCATCCCAAACGAAGTCGTCGTCCTGGGGATGATCCATGGCGGGCACACCAGCAGCGAAGTCTTCAGCCTCGAAGTCGTGCGGAACCTGGTGCGCGAGATCGATCCCGACTACTGGCTCACCGAGATCCCGCCCAACCGCTGGGACCGGGCCTGGGCCGAGTACCAGGCCTCGGGGTCCGTCGAAGAGCCCCGCGTGCGCCGGTTTCCCGAGTACATGGACGCGCTCTTCCCGCTGACGCGCGAGCTGGATTTCCAGGTCATCCCCACGGCGGGATGGACGGAGCCGATGTCCGACTTCCGGGCGGCATATCTCGATGCGTATTCGCGGGACCCTGAGCGGGCCGGATCGTGGGCCGAATACCAGGCCGCGGCCGCGGCTTCGGCCGAGGCGCTGGCCGCCGGCGCGGGGGACGATCCCCGCTGGATCCACACCGATGCCTACGACGAGGCCTATGACATCCGCATGCAGGTCTATGCCCGCCTGTTCGACGCCGATCTGGGTCCGGGAGGCTGGGACGCCATCAACGCCTCGCACTGGGCGAACATCGAGCGCGCGCTCGACCGGCACCGCGGCGAAGGGGCTCGCTTTCTGCTGACCTACGGCGCGGGCCACAAGGGCCCCTTCCTGCGCGAGCTGCGGAGGCGGGACGACATCGTGTTGCTCGAAGTCGCGCCGTTCCTGGATCGTCTCGAGCGCAGGTGAATTCTCCACGTCCGCTCACGAAGGAGGGTGCGGAAATGACTCGGAACGGCATGCGCAGCCTGTTCATCCTGACGCTGGCCACGGGCATGGGCGCGGGTTCCCCGGCCGGAGCCTCGGCCCAGTCCGAACCGGTCGTAATCCGCGCCGGCACCATCCACACCGCTACCAACGGCACGATTCAGGACGGCGAGATCCTGATCCGCGGCGGGATCATCGAGGCGGTGGGTGCGTCGGTGGACGCGCCCGCGGATGCCCGCGTGTACGAGGCCGAGGTGGTGATCCCGGGGATGATCGACGCGCACACGCACGTGGCCCTCGACCGCTCCAGCCGCGCGCGCATCCCGGGACCGGTCACCGCCGAGTGGAAGGCGGTGGAGCACGTGGACCTGGAGAGCCCCATGCTCCAGGTGGCGCTCTCCGGAGGGGTGACCTCGCTGGTCACGCGCTCGGGCAGCGGCGTCATCTCGAGCGGCCAGTCGGTGGCCCTCAAGATGAAGCGCGCGCCGGGGCCGGAGATGATCTTCAAGCCCTACGTGGATCTGAAGATGGCCGTCCGGCCGCTCATCAACCTGCGCCCGGGGGAGACGCCGCAGACGGTCATGGGCTGGTACGCGACGGCCAACGACTACTTCCGCCGCGCTGAGATCTACGTCGAACAACAGGATGCGCACGCCGCCGGGGAAGGGCCCGCACCTGAACGGGACGAGCGCCTGGAGGCTTTTGCGGCCGTGATCCGGGGTGAGGTCATGGTGCACGTGCACGCGCACTATCCCAGCGAGGTGATGATGGTGTTCCGCCTGGCGCGCAAGTACGGCTTCATCGACCGCCTCGCGCTGGCGCACGCGGAAGAGATCTTCCCGATCACCGAGCTGCTCGCCGGGACGAAGATCGTGCCCGTCATCGGTCCCATGATGATCGTCCAGTACTACAACGACCCGGAGCCGCTCAACCTGTTGAAGGAGCTGCTGGACGCCGGGGTGTACGCCAGCATTCAGACCGACATGTCGAACCAGCACCTCAGGGACTTCCGCGAGTACGGGGCGTTCCTGGCGCGCCACGGCCTCACCGACCAGCAGGCGCTGGAGGTGATGACCATCAACGGGGCGCGCGCGATGATGCTCGAGGACCGCGTGGGGAGCATCGAGGCGGGCAAGGATGCCGACCTTGTGCTGCTCGACGGGCACTTCCTGGACCTCGCCGCGGACCGGGTGGAGCGGGTGTTCGTGGACGGGGTGCTGGAGTACGAGCGTGGCCGGGTGCTCCAGCCTGAGCGGCCGCGCGAGGTCGGGCCCTTCACGCCGGTGACCGGCGTCATCACCCCCGGCGACGAGGCCTTCGCCATCACCGGGGCGCACGTGTTCACTGTGAGCGGCGGGGCGTTGGAAGACGCGACCCTGGTGGTGGAGGACGGCCGGTTCACCCGGGTGGAGGCCGGGGCGGACCCGCCCGCCGGCGTCCCGGTCATGGATGTGGGGGGGCGGGTGGTCATGCCGGGCACCGTGATCGCGCGCGCCTTCGCCAACGACTGGATCGGCGACCTCAAGTGGCAGGTGCAGAACGACGAGATTACCGCGCCGGTGGTTCCCGAGATGAACGCGCTCTACGCCGCCGATCCATGGTTCCCGTCGTACGGCGTGAACACGACCATCGGGGTGACGGCCATCCACGTCACGCCCGGGACCCGCAACCTGGTGGGCGGGAACGGGATGGTGGTCAAGACGCCCGGCCTCGACTTCGAGAAGATGGTGCGGCGGGAGCCGTCCAGCATGGTGTTCGCGCTGACGGCTTCGGCCTTGCGGGAGTGGACGGACGAATCGGGGGCGGCACTGACGCTCGAGAGCGCGTCGGCGATGATCAGGGAGACGCTGGATGCGGCGAGGGGCTACGCCGAGGCCGGTGAAGGACGCGAGTACGATCCGCGCATGGAAGCGCTCCTGCCGCTGCTCCGGCGAGAGGTGCCGGCCATGATCCACGCCGATCGTGTGGCCGAGATCGAGGAGGCGATGAGCATCGCCGAGGACTTCGGCCTGCGACTGGTCGTTACCGGGGGCGTGGAGGCGCACCGCATGGCGGACCGGCTCGCGGCCGCCGACATGGGCGTCATCCTGGGCAACTCGGGGAGCTACGCGTCCGACATCCGCGGGGGCGGCGAGGGCTGGAGCGTGGAAGGCCCCGCCATCCTGAACCGGGCGGGCGTGAAGGTGGCGTTCTACGGACCGGGGGCATCGCGGCGCGCTTCACCCATCGGTCGCCTTGGCGGCGAGCCCATCCTCAACTCGGCGTGGGCCTTCCGCAACGGCGTGCCCGAGGTGGACGCACTGCGGATGGCGACGCTCAACGCCGCGGAGCTGCTCGACATGGACGACCGCATCGGCAGCATCGAGGTCGGCAAGGACGCGGACTTCGTCATCCTGGAGGGGCACCCCTTCGATTACCGGGTGGTGCCGGGCTGGGTGTTTGTGGATGGGAAGCTGGAGGCGGGCGGGGTGCCGTAGTTCGTGCGCCGAGGCACGCAGCGACTCTGTCGCGCAAGTCCTGCTCCCGCGGAACGCCAACCGAGGCGCTTGGCTGCCCGCGGACCCGGAACCGCACTTGTCAGCGCCCGACTACTTGACCGCGACCCAGTATTGTGCAAGTATCTGACACATGCGTCAGATTGCGGTGCAATACATGCCGCCACGACCGCCCGGATGCACGCTCAATGCGTCGCCCCGACGAGCCGCGAAAACGTTTCATCTGAAACGCGCGCACACCTGGCCCCGCGAATGCCATGTCCCGAATCCACTTCGTCGTGAAGGAAACCGCCAAGATGGCTTATCAGACCCAGGCCCGACGGGAGGGCAAGTCCCTCGGGGAGTGGCTGCGGGAGGCCGCCGAGGAGAAGTTGGCGACAGCGCGCCCGCGCAAGTTCACGGTTGAGGAGTTGCGCGAGTTCGCGGCCAGGTGCGATGCCCGTCACCCGCTCGGCGCCCGGGAGCGAGATTGGCCCGAGATCAAGAAGATCCTGGTTGAGACCAGGTACCCGGACTACGACATCACATGATCTTCGTCGACGCCAACGTGTTCATGTATTTCGTGGGCGCCGACCATCCCCTGCGGAAGGAAGCCAGGGAGTTCTTCATTCGGTCACGGGAACGGGACAAGCCCCTCGTCACTTCGGCCGAAGTGCTTCAGGAGCTCCTCCATCACTACCTGCGCCGAGACAGGCGACCGCTGCTCGACGCGGCCTTCGACCTGGTAGGCGCCACGGTGGACGAAGTCTGGCCCGTCGAGAAGGCGGATGTCGAGTTGGCGCGCAACCTGTCGGCTCGGCACCGCGGCCTGGAGGCCCGCGATCTGGTGCATCTGGCGTGCTGCATCCGGCGAAATCCTCGCAAGTTGATGACCTTCGACCGCGGGTTGGCTGCGGCGTGGCGGAGTCGGGGCTAGCGGAAGTCGCTGGCCGTTCGGTCGTGGTCTGTTGATGGTACTGAATATTCATACTCAATAGCGTATCGAAACCGGGTGGCACTCATCGGGATGCCGTACAGGCACACCTGACGCCCGTGCTCGACCGGGCCCACTTGTCGCCCCCTCCGCCGTTGCCTACCGTGCCTGTTCCGGCACCGTTTGCCGGCGGATTTGGTTTGTCCCCGTGGGACCGCCGCCTACCTAATTACACACCGCACCTGACGGAGGCCCGACCGATGACTGGATCGACCCGCGCCACGATCGCTTCTGGAATCTTCACCGCTGCGGCCCTCGCCGTCGCGGTCTCGTCGCTTCAGGCCCAGTCGGTGACGACCAACCCCTTCCGGCCCGTCTACGGGTGGGGCGAGCTCCCCGACGGAAGGGAGTGGGGCTCGACGAGCGCGGTGGAGATCGCGCTGGACGGAAACATCTGGGTCGCCGAGCGCTGCGGCGCCAACACCTGTGTGGGCTCGGATGTCGATCCCATCCTTCTCTTCGACAAGGAAGGGAACCTGCTGCGGAGCTTCGGCGGCGGCATGATCGCGTGGCCTCACGGGATCGACGTGGACCATGAGGGCAACGTCTGGGTGACCGATGCGTGGCGGCCCGGCGCCACCACCACGGGGCACTCGGTGCTCAAGTTCACCCCCGAGGGCGAGCTGCTGATGACCCTGGGCACGCCGGGAGAGGCCGGCGATCCACCCACCCACTTCACCCAGCCGTCGGACGTGGTGGTTGCGCCCAACGGACAGATCTACGTTGCCGACGCGCACGACCGCACCCGCGGGCGGATCGTCCGCTTTGCGGCCGACGGCACGTACATGGAGACGTGGGGCGAACTCGGCTACGGGCCGAAGCAGTTCCGCGACCCGCACGCGCTGGCGATGGACTCGCAGGGCCGCATCTTCGTGGGCGACCGCTACAACAACCGCATCCAGCTCTTCGACCAGGAAGGCGAGTTTCTCGCCATCTGGACCCAGTTCGGCCGCCCCAGCGGGATCTATATCGATGCCGACGACAACATCTACGTAGCCGACTCCGAGTCGAGCCCGGCGCCGAACCAGTTCACCGGCCAGCGCAACGCGGGCTGGGAGAAGGGCATCCGCATCGGCGACGCGAACCAGGGATGGGTGCGCCACTTCCTCCCCGACGACATCTCCAACGTGATGGGGTTCAGCGGACCTGAGGGAGTCGCGGTGGACGACGAGGGGAACGTGTACGGCGCGGAGGTGAGCCAGCGCCGCATCACCAAGTGGATTCGGTTCAGGCCGTAACCCGGCCCTCTACGGCGAAAGGCCCCGTTCCGCTCCTCCTGGCGGGACGGGGCCTTCGTCTGTGAACCTGCGTCGGCCTCAGGCGCTCCGCACGGCCCGCGCCACCAGGTTCTTCACCAGCGGAATCTTGAAGTGGTTGTAGTTGAGGGGCCTGGCGCCCTGCGTGGCCAGTTCGCCCGCCTCCGCGGCGGTGCTCTCGTTCGGCACGCGGCCGCGAACGAGTTCCTCGACGTCGGTGAGGCGACGGGGGATGCACTCCACCGCGCCGAGGACGATGCGTGAGTCCTCGATGCGCCCGTCGGCCACCCGGAACGCCGCGGCCACGTTGACCAGGGGGAAGTCCCAGGTCTTGCGGTCCGCGACCTTCTCGAAATGGAATCGGGCGCCCGCCCAGCGGGCCGGGATGCGGACCGCGGTGAGCAGATCGCCGGGATCGAGCACGGTCATGCGGGTGATGTCCACGCCCGGCGGCATGAAAAACTCCCCGGCGGGGATCACCCGCTCGCCGCGGGTGTTGCGCACCACCATCTGCGCGTCCAGCGCCACCAGCGCCGGGGCCGCATCCGACGGGGTCACCGCCACGCAGCGGTCCGCGCCGAAGAGTGCGTGCTCGCGGTTCATCGCGTCCGGTGCGCCCGCGTAGCAGACGTTACCCCCCGCGCGGTAGCAGGGCATGCCGTAGCGGTAGTACCAGCAGCGGGTGTCCTGGCAGAGGTTGCCGCCGAGCGTCCCGCCGTTCCGGATCTGCGGGCTCGCCACTACGCTAACCGCCTCGGCGAGCAGGCCGTAGCGCTCGCGCACCAGCGGGTCGTTCTCGACATCGGTCAGACTGGTCGTGGCGCCGATCTCGATGCCGTCGCCGGCCTCGCGCACGCCCTTCAGTTCGTCGAGCCCTTCCAGGTCGACCACCACGGAGGGTTGCTTGCCGCGGTTCTTGAACCAGTCGAAGCTGTCGTAGCCGCCTGCGAGCGCCCAGGCATCGCGGCCGTGCTCCCGCAGCAGATCCAGCGCCGATTCCACGTCGGTCGGCTGAACCAGATCGAAGTGGGGCATCATGTCCTTCATCATGGGGATCCCCTCAGCCTCAGATGGTCTCGTTACAAGAGACTGCGATGCCGGCGCAGCATCCTTGTCCCGTCCACATGGTCTAATCTTGCCGGTTCAGCCCGGCGGCGCAAAAGCCGCGATCCGGTGCGAGAACGCAGAGTTTCAGTCCCTGCTCGGGAATAAGGGCTTGACGATGCCCCGCAGGATGCAGACCAGCCCGATCCCGCCGATGGCCAACGCCACGTCGCGCGGGATCCAGTCCCAGAACCGGTCGAGCAGGCCGCCGGAGGAAGCGACGGCCCCGACTATGAACACCGGCCACCAGGACTTCCAGATCTTCATTGTCGCTCCCCCGGTCCTGTCTCCCTGCTCTCGATCACTGAGTGTTGACTTGTAGCGGCCGATGCGGCGGGGGCTGCTGGGCCACGGCGTTCACGATCATGTCCGGGACGACCGGGATCCGGTTGAAGTAGTGCCCGCCCAGCGCATCCGAAATCGCGCACAGCAGAGCCGCCCCCGAGCATCCCATGAGGGGTTCGCCCACCCCCTTCGCGCCCACTGGGTTCTGCGGGTCGGTGATGTCGGTGGCATGCCAGTCCATCCGCGAGGGCACGTCGAGGTATGAGGGCGGTTTCGCCTGGTGAAAGCCGATGTTGCCCGCAACCCCGTAGCGCGTGTCGTACACGTGGCGCTCGAGGCAGGCCATGCCGAAGCCCATCACCGCGCCGCCGGTGACCTGGGCCGCCAGCCCCATGGGGTGCACCACGGTGCCGCAGTCGGCCACACCCAGGTAGTCGACGATCTCGTACATGCCGGTCTCGAGATCCAGCTCGATCTCGATGAAGCCGGCGGCGAGCGCGGGCACGACGTCGTTGCGCGGAAGGTTGTCGCGGGCGACGCCGATCAGTCCGCTGCCCGCCAGGTTCCGGACCGAGCGCCTGGTGATGTCGTCCAGCTCGTCGGGGAACTCCTCGCCGCTGTAGCGTCCGCCCAGTTCGATGGCCCGCGCCGCGGCCCGGGCGTGGCTGACGCGGCGGGAGGGGTTCGCGCGAGCGAACGTCGCTTCCTCCCCGATTTCGTAGTCGTTCGGCGAGCCGCCCAGCTCCATGGCGGCGATCGCCTTCAGTTTCTCCACCGCGTCCATGCCCGCAGCCCAGCCGGCGCGGGTCATGGTGAAGGTCGTGTTGCTGCCCACCTGGGCGCTGCTGGATGCGAGGTTGCGCGAGGTGTCGCCGCGCACGAGCTCGACGTTCTCCCAGTCGTACCCGAGCATCTCGGCGGCGACGCGCGAGGTGGCGGCGTACGAGTAGGTGCCGAGGTTGCCGACCCCGGTGTGGATGTGCAGCCTGCCGTCCGGCGCGATGCGGAGCAGCCCGTCCCGGCCGCTCTGCCCGGCGCCGTGATAGGCCTGGCCGATTCCGACCCCGGTCACGCGCGACCCCTGACGCCGGCCGCTGCGCGCGCGCCGCTCCTCCCATCCGAAGCGCTCCGCGCCCTGGGCCAGGGCTTCTCCCAGATGAGCGCTGGTGACGGGCACCTGGTCTCCGCCGTAGAGCGAGTTCGAGTCCGGCGCGTTGATGCTGCGGATGGCCAGCTGGTCGATGCCCAGTTCGGCTGCGGCCTTGTCGAGCAGAGGCTCCACGGCGCAAGCGATCTGGTTCTGGCCCGGACCCCGCTGCGCGCCCCGAGCGGGCGTATTGGTGAGGACCGGAATGCCCCGGAAGCGCATCGCCAGCGGCGTGTAGACGATGGTCACGGCGCCGGCGGCGCTGTTGAAGTCTCCGAAGCCGCTGTTGGGCCCGTTCTCCTGCACGATGAAGAGGTCGATCGCGCTGATCCGCCCGTCAGGCCGGAAACCCATGCGGATGCGCCCCTGGAAGCCGGCCCGCGCGGAGCCGATGGCGTACTCCTCGGCCCGGCTGATGCGCATCATCACCGGCCGTCCCGTCTTGCGCGACATGTGCGCCGGCACCGACATGATCGGGTAGGCGCTCCCCTTGGACCCGAATCCGCCGCCGCAGTACTCGGCCACGAAGACCAGGTCCTCGGGCGGGATGCCGATGTAGCGCGCGAGCCCGTTCAGCGTCGCGCTCTGGCTCTGGCTCGAGCCGAAGACGTGGCACCTGCCGTTCTGCCAGTAGGCCATCGCCGTGCGCGGCTCCATCGAGTGATGCGATGTGCCCGCGGTGACGAAGGTTTCGTCGAGGACGACCGCGGCATCGCGGAAGCCGGCTTCGACATCACCGTAGGACCACTCGGTCGTAACCTCGCCCATGGGCAGCTGACCACCGGAGACGGCGGCGAAGTCTTCCTCCGTCCATTTCACTTCGGTGATCGGCTGGCCGCGCTGGGTGACGTTGCCCTCGAGGCGGGCGTTGGGGCCCCCGGGGCGCAGGCTTTCCAGTGGGTCCACAACGAAGGGCAGCGGCTCGAGGTCGAGTCTGACCTTCGCGATGGCGTCCTGGACGGTGGTTTCGTCGACTGCCGCCAGCGCCGCGATCGGCTCGCCCACGAAGTGCGGGGTGTTGGTGAGGATGGGGTTGCCGGGCGCCTCGATTTCGGGCACCTCGTCGGCGGTCAGGAGGGCGACCACGCCCTCCATCGCGAGCGCCTCCGACGCATCGATGGCGCGCACGCGCGCGTGGGGCATCGGGCTTGTGATGAGCCGGCAGAAGAGCATTCCGTCGGCGCGGAAATCCTCCGCGTAGCGGGCTCTGCCGGTAACCTTGCTGATGACGTCCGGGGGCGCGAAGTCCCTGCCGATCAACTCAGCCATTGGACACCTCCTCCGTGACAGCCTGCCCGTTTGCGGCGGCGCGCATGACCCCGTTCAGGTAGTGGTCGTAGGCCCCGCACCTGCAGAGATTGCCGGACATCGCCCGGCGCGCCTCCTCGCGCGTCGGATTGGGGTTGGCACGCAGCAGGGCGGCCGCGGCCATGACCTGTCCCGGGGTGCAGAAGCCGCACTGGGGACCCAACTCGTCGATGAAGGCCTGCTGCACCGGGTGGAGCGTCCCGTCCGGGCTCTCGAGCCCCTCTACCGTGACGATCTCGCGTTCGCGCACCCGCTGCGTGAGGGTCGAGCAGGAGTAGTGGGACACGCCGTCGATCATGACGGTGCAGGCACCGCACTCCGCCCGATCGCAACCCAGCTTGGTGCCGGTGAGCCCCAGCTTGTAGCGGAGCGTCATCGCCAGCGTTTCCTGCGGCAGCACATCGACCCGTCGGGTCTGCCCGTTCACGTTGATGGAGACCAGCCGCGGGACGCTGGCACGGGCGGACGTCGCCGCCGGACCCGCGAAGTACGCGAACGCGGACACCGAGGCGCCGGTCGCGATGACCCCCTTGATGAACTGGCGGCGGGAGACGTTGCCGCGCCCGGGGAGCTGCGCCAGCAGCCCCTCCCAGGGGGCATCTCCAGCCGTGGGCGCGCCGGAGTCGGGAATGATGGGGGGCGGCCGCTCGACCATGTGTCCTCCCTCGTGCTGCGGTCCATGGTGCCGACGCGTTGATCGTACGCTGGCGCGGCGCTCGGGACAACGGCTATCTCTTCGCGGAGTCGCGCCGATTCGCAGGGAGCGTCCCCGTCTCAATTCGACAGCTGGAGGCCCCACGCCGATGAGCAGGATCGCCGAAACCATCGAGATCTTCGAAGCCGCACGGCGGCCCCTGTTCATGGTGCTGGACGGCATCTCCCGGGAGGATCCGGACTGGAGCCCGACGGGTCCATGAACACCCGCGCCATCCTCATCGGGCTGGTTCTCGGGCTGGTTCTCGGGATCGCGGCCTCCGCGACCGGATCTCCGGCGCTGTTGCGAGCGGCCGAGGCTGTCCAGCCACTCGGCGAGGTGTTCCTGCGGGCCATTCAGATGGTCGTTATCCCGCTGGTGGCGGCCGTGGTGTTCGTGGGCGTGGCGCGGATTGGGAACCTGCGCAGGCTGGGCCGCCTCGGTGGCCTGGCGGTGGGTTTCTTCTGGGTCACGACACTGCCCGCGATCCTGATCGGGATGGGGGTGATGGGGCTGGCGCTCACCTTCACGACGCCGGTGCCGCCACCCACACCCGTCACGGAGCTGGACACCGCGACACCGGGCGTGGTGGCCTTTCTCGTCAACCTCGTGCCGCGCAATCCCATCCAGGCCGCTGCCGACGGATCGCTTCTCTCGGTGCTGATCTTCGTCGTGCTCCTTGCCGCGGCGGCCACGACCCTGCCGGCGGAACGGCGCGAGGCGCTCACGTCCCTCGCCGAGACGCTCGGCGACGCCCTGATCAAGCTGATGACCTGGATCCTGTGGACGGCGCCCGTGGGGGTATTCGGTCTCGCGGCGCCGGTGGTCGCGCAGACGGGGATCGCGATGCTTCAGAACCTCGCCGTCTTCATCGTCGCCGTGGTCTTGGGTTTCTTCATCCTGAAGGGCGTCGTGCTGCTGCCGATGGTCTGGCTCCTCGGCGGGGTCGGCCCCGGGCGGTTCATCCGGGGAACGGTGGGCACCTACACGGTGGGCTTCACCACGACGACATCGGTGGGCACGCTGCCCATGATGCTGCAGGAGGCGGAGAAGCTGGGCCTGTCGAAGAGCACCTTCTCGCTGGTTCTTCCGCTGGCGGCTTCGATCAACCGTCCGGGCAGCGCGCTCTTCCAGAGCACTTCGCTGGTCTTCCTCGCCGCCATGTACGGGGTGCCGCTCGACGCCGGACTGATCGCGGCGGCCGTGCTGGCCATCTTTCTCGCCTCGATGACCGTCGCCCCGGTGCCCAGCGCCAGCATCGTGACGATGGTCCCCGCGCTCGACGTGGTGGGCGTGCCGGTCGCCGGGCTGGGCATCCTGCTGGGGATCGACCGCGTGCCGGACGTGTTCCGCTCCGCGACCAACGTGATCGCCCACATGGCCGCGGCGACGACCGTGGATGGGATGACGGGGGGTGCGGAAGGTCGTCCGCCTAGGTGAAGCCTTCCCGCAGATTCTGCCCCGGCATCCGCAGCCTCAAACCCTCCGCCTCCGCCTCATCTGAATCCAGGAAGGCGTTGCACGCCTCAAGCTCGTGTTGGGTCTCGGGGATCGAGATCCAGTTGACGGCACGTGTCCAGCGCTGCGCGTAGTCGAGCACGCTGATCAGCGGGTCCGGACGCCCGGTTCGCGTCAGCGCGCGCAGCGCGGCGAGGTAGTTGTCCCGGAAGACCGTCGGGACAATGATCCGCTCTTCCCCGCCAGCCACGAGTTCCGCGTTCATCATCACGCGCGCGATACGCCCGTTGCCGTCCGCGAAGGGGTGGATCTCGCTGATCAGGAACATCATGTAGACGGCCCGGGCGAAAGGCGATTCCAGGCTGCGGTACAGGGAAAAGCCCTGCTCCAGAGTACCGGGAACCAGCTCGGGAGCAACGAACAGGGTCTGGCCCGCGCGGTTCGGAGCGACTTTGAACTCTCCGGGGAGCATCTCGGGCCGACCCGCCATGATCCTGCGGTGTCGCTCCTGGAGGATGCGTGTAAGACCGGCGAAATCGCGGGGGGTCCGGCTCATCTCGCGGAGGTCGGAGACGATGCGCCAGGTCCCGACGACATCGTGAGCATCCGCCGGTCTGTTCTGCGGGATCTCGCCGTCGAAAACGATCCGGACGGCTTCTTCCAAGAGAAACTCGGTACCCTCGACGAAGTTCGAGAAGTATGCCTCGAAGAACGCCTGCGTTGAGCGCGCCCCTGAATCCCGGGAGGGGCTCGACCGGAAACGCGGAGGATGGTTGCGGAGGGCCTGATGCAACCCGTGGAACAGTTCAATCCGTTCGGGATCGTAGGGCCGCCCCAGGCCGCGGGCCTGTCCCAGGGATGAATCGAGACGACTGTCTCGGGTGCCGGGAAGAGCACCGATCACAGCGTCGAGCTGATCGGCTTCTCCTTCCATGCCAAGTTCGGTAGCCACCGCACGCGCGTTGTCCCGGAGTCGGTTGATGCCCGCCTCGCCGGAAGACCGAATGAGGCCGTCGAGCCGCTCCTCGAGTTCGGCGCGTGTGAGGGTACGCGCCACCCGCCCGCGCCGGGCCCTGGAGGGACGCATGTTTTCGAGATACGCCCTGGCCATCGACGAAAGATGCAGCCCGCTGACAAAGGGCATGTCGGACTCGGCTGCACCGATGCCCCGGCGTGGACGCAGCACGATTCCCGGCAACTCGACCGTCCTGCCGCGCTCGCTCACGAGGCACACGGAACCATCGGGCGCGGGGACTGCCTCGAGGGCGGTGCGATCCGCAACCAGGGCACCTGGGAAGTATCCGGCAACGATCCCCCACAGATTGCGCCTGACGATGTCCTCCGGAGGATCTTCGAGGTTCTTCGTGTAGAGGCGGGACGCGAGCCTTCGCAGCTCACCCACTCTGACCGCCCGCGACACCGCACCGCTGATTGCCGTATTGGACACGAACGCTTCGGGCAGATCGCTCAGCATGCGGTTCATGAGAATTTTCCGCCCTTTAGCAACCCGGACACCGACGACAAGCCAATTATTTTAGTATAAGAAACCGAAAACGCGAAAAAACTGCGTTTAACAACGTCCGTTAGATGGATCGGCTCACTCGTACATCATCCCCGGCACCTTGCCCAGGAGCCGCGCGTACACCGTGAGCGCGCCGCGGTGGTGCGCCGTATGATCCACGAGGGGCCACACGATGGCGGATCGGGACGCGCCCGGCATGATGCGTTCGTCCGGGATCGGCGCGGCAAGGTCCTCGTCCGAGGCCGCCTTGAAGGTCGCGATGGCTTTCTCGAATGCACGGTCGAGCCACGCGACCGCCTCCTCGAGCGTCGCCACCGCCCGGGCCGCGGCGATCAGGCCTTCGAAGTCCATGTTCCACCCTTCCCCGAATGCGCCGTCCACGAACCATTCGACCGAATCCGCGGCGTGCGCGATGTGGCCGGCGACGGTGTAGAGTTCGGGCTGGGGAGCGAACCCCGCGTCCTCCTCCTCGAAGATCGAGATCATCTTCCTGATGTACCGGTGGGACGTCTCCAGCTGTGCGACGAGATCGGCGGCCTGCGACATGGGCGTATCTCTCTGGTGAAGTGTGGTTTCGCTGCGGGACGGGGCGGGCAAGTCTAGCCTGGTCCTGGAGACTGCTCCAGCCCGAATCCCGTTAGCTTTCCGCCGCCATGGACTCGAACGAGACTCCCAGACCGCCGCCGGCACACGCGTCCGAAACCTGGTGGGACGTCCTCGTCCACGCCGTGCGCGGCACCGGCGGCGACCCCACCCGCGGCCCGATACGGCGCGCGGTCATCCTTCTGGCCGTGCCGATGGTGCTGGAGATGGTGATGGAGTCGCTCTTCGCCGTCGTCGACATCTACTTCGTTTCCCGACTTGGGGACGAGGCCATGGCGGGGGTGGCGCTGACCGAATCGGTCCTGTCGCTGATCTACACGATCGCGATGGGGCTGAGCATCGGGGTCACGGCCGTGGTGTCGCGCCGCGTCGGTGGAGGCGACGAAGAAGGGGCGTCGCGCGCGGCCGCACAGGCCATCCTGCTGGGACTCGCGCTGGCGCTCGTGTTCGGCATCGCCGGCGTGACGTTCGCGCCCGACATCCTGCGGATCATGGGCGCGGACGAGAACGTGGTGGCCACCGGGGTGCCGTATACGCGCATCATGCTCGGCGGCAACGTCGTCATCCTGCTGCTGTTCCTGCAGAACGCCGCCTTCCGCGGGGCGGGCGACGCCGCGATCGCCATGCGCGTGCTGTGGATCGCCAACGGGCTCAACATCGTCCTCGATCCCCTGCTCATCTTCGGGGTCGGACCGTTCCCGGAGTTGGGAGTGCAGGGGGCGGCGGTGGCGACCACCATCGGCCGTGGAACGGCGGTCCTGGTGCAGGTCTACACGCTGTTCCGCCTGGGGGGCAGGCTCCGCATCCGGGTGCCCCACCTGGGCATCCAGCCGGCCCTCATGGCACAGCTCGTGCGCCTCTCGGCGACGGGGATGCTCCAGACCTTCATCGCCACCGCGAGCTGGATCGGGCTTACGCGGGTGACGGCGCTGTTCGGGGCCGAGGCGCTGGCCGGCTACGTGATCGCGATCCGGATCATCCTGTTCGCCATCCTCCCTGCCTGGGGACTCTCCAACGCGGCGGCGACCATGGTCGGCCAGGCGCTCGGGGCCGGGAACCCGGAACGCGCCGAGCGCGCGGCGTGGATCTCGTGCAAGATGAACTTCGCCTTCCTGGGCGCGGTCAGCGTGTTCTTCATCGGCTTCGCGCCCGACATCGTGGGGCTGTTCGGCGGAACCGAGGGGGCGTCGGCCGTCGCCGTGACCGGCCTCCGCATCGTCTCCATCGGCTTCGTCTTCTACGGCTACGGCATGGTGCTCACGGCCGCGTTCAACGGGGCTGGCGCGGTGTGGACGCCCACGATCCTCAACTTCTTCTGCTTCTGGCTCTGGGAGATCCCGCTCGCCTGGGGCCTGTCGCTTCCCGGCGGACTCGAGACAACCGGCGTCTACATCGCGATGACGGTGTCGTTCTCGACGCTGGCCGTGGTGGCCGCGGTGCTGTTCAGGAGGGGGCGGTGGAGGGAGGCGCAGGTGTAGGCATGGGACAGCGCCGGTGCGCCTGGTCGAGATCCGGCCGGGGGCGCGTCGGGACAGCCCGGACGCCGGTCGGTTACACCCTCGGCAGCACCTCCGCCCCGGTCAGTCCGAGGTGGTAGTCGGTCGCCCAGGCGGTCTTGATACCGTGCTGCTCCATCAGCACCAGGCTGGAGGCATCGACGTAGGTCAAGCGGGCTCCCCGCAGGCGGTCGAGCATCCGGCAAGTGTCCCGGTGGAGTTCGGTGGTTGCTTCGAGCACGACGAGACCGTCCAGGTTGTCGAGGAACAGCCGGCAAGTGCGGGCCGGTTCCTCTCCATGCCGATGCAGGAACCACGAGTATGCCTCCGACCAAACCAGCACGGACGTGTGCCATCGAGGCGCGGGCCCGGCGAATAGCGCTCGCGCCTGTTCGTGGTGCTGGTCACGCCGATTGAGCGCCGCGATGAGGATTCCCGTGTCCAGGAAAACGTTGGGGTTGGTCACGGCGACTCGCGTCCGTAGACCACCCTGTCAACGCTCGCGCTGTCTTCCGGCGTGCCTTCGAGGATGCCCACCCAGGCCATCCAGGGACGACGGACGGGCTCTCGCGACAGAGTCTCGGCCAAACTTCTCCGGCACAGCTCCGCCAGCGAGATGCCCTGGCGGTGCGCGGCCTCCTTGGCGCGCGCGTACATTTCCTCATCCACGGAGATCTGGGTTCTGATCACGGGCTGGGACACCGTTCCAAGTGTTATCACGAAGAGAGATCATGATAACATACGCCAACCCGGCATTGCCGGGAGCCCCCTCGGTGACAGCGGGCCGCTGGCCGTAGTAGATTCCGCGCCATGCGAGGACTTCTCTCTTCCGGACATCCGCTGATCTCCGAGGCCGGCGCGGACATCCTCCGCGCGGGGGGCAACGCCTTCGACGCCATCGTGGCGGCGGCGTTCACCAGCACGTTCGTGGAGCCCACCATGGCGAGCCTCGCGGGAGCGGGCTTCGTGCTGGCACGCACCTCCACGGGGGAGGAAATCCTTTTCGACTTCATCGCCGCCGCTCCGGGACAGGCCCATCCCGGGCCTCCGGACGACGGTGACCGCGACTTCTACCCGGTGGACATCCTCTTCGGGGATATCCCGCAGGAGTTCACCATCGGGCTGGCGTCCGCCGCGGTTCCCGGCACCCTGAAGGGCCTCGTGCACGTGCACCGGCGTCTGGGGCGGCTGCCGCTCGCGGAGGTGGTCGCGCCTGCCATCGCCGCCGCACGGGGCGGCACCGTCATCACCCCGTTCGTGTCGGACTCGCTTCAGCTGATGTTCCCCGTGCTGCGGGACTCGCCGGCGGGCACCGCCCTCTTCCTGGATGATGGAAAGGTGCTGCCCGCGGGCCGGCTGCACCGCAACCCGGGGATGGCCGACTTCCTGGAAACCCTGCCGCGCGATCCGCGGGGGTTCTACGGCGGGGATTTCGCCGAGACCATCGAACGCGACATGCTCGAGGGCGGCGGACTGATGACGCGGGCCGATCTCGAACAATTCGAGGTCATCGAACGCCGACCGCTCTCCGTGGCCTATCGCGGGCGCCGTGTCCTCGCCAACCCGCCCCCGGCGCTGGGTGGATCGCTTATGGCGCTTCGCCTGCTGCTTCAGGAGGAGACGGATCTGTCGCGCTGCGCCTGGGGAAGCCGCGAGCACACGACCGCGACGGCGCGGGCGCTCGAACAGGCGGTCCGCCTCAGAGGAGGAGATGAGATCCCGCGTGATCCTGCGCACGCGGAGCTTCTGGAGGGCGTCCATGCCCCGTTGGTCCACGCGGTTCAGGGCACCACCCACCTCAACGCCTCCGACGCGGAGGGCAACGTCGCCGCGCTTTCCATGTCGAACGGATCGGGCTCGTCGTATTTCCTTCCCGGAACCGGCATCCACTTCAACAACATGATGGGCGAAGTCGATCTTCACCCCGCCGGATTCCACGCCTCGGAGCCGGGGGACCGGGTGGCGTCGATGATGTCGCCCGCGCTGCTTCTGGAGGGAGACCAGGTGCTCGCCGCCCTCGGCACCGGGGGCAGCAACCGCATCCCGTCGGCGGTGTTCCAGGTGGTCTCGTCCCTCCTCGACCTGGACCTCTCGCCAGACGAGGCGTCCAACTTCCCGCGCATGCACTTCGACGGCGAACAACTCCAGATCGAGCCAGGATTCCCCGAGGAGGCGATGGCCGCGCTCGCGGAGGAGTGGGAGGTGGCGCTCTGGCCGGAGCAGAACCTGTACTTCGGCGGGGTGCACGTCGTGGCGCCGCGCGTGGGGGGGGTCGGCGGGGACCGGCGCCGCGAGGGCCACGGGATCGTCGTGGCGTAGTCGTCCTTCCCCGCCGCCGCCGATCAGCGTGCGGCGCGAGAGGTCCCGGCGGTCCGGGTCAGGGATCCGGTATCAGCTCCATCGTGGTCGTCACGTTCGTCTCCATCGTCATCCCGGCCATGTTCATGTCGAAGCTGGCGCGGGTCGACTGGCTCCGGAATCGGCCCTCGGCGAGGTCCACGACCATGGTGCCGGTCATGTTGCCGGTGGCCGTCATTCCCGCACCTCCCGCGTCCAGTTGCATGTCGATCGGTCCCTCGAACGAGAGGGTTGCAAGGCTGCCCTCGAGTCTGACGAAGGTGTACGTCGTTGCGATCCCCATGGACATCGATCCCCCCGGACCCATAGGCAGCTCCATCGGCACGTCCCAGGTCCAGGAATCCCCCGGGCTGACCTCCTCCTCGGGAAGTACGAAACTGCTCGATTGCCGGAGGAGGTCCTCCGGGTTGAATCCGGCGATCGCCGGCATGCCCTCGGTGTCGATGACGCCGAGCACTCGGCCCCGTGTGTCCATCTCCGTCGTGATGGCACTTCCGGAAAAGTCCGGCAGTTCCATCCCGGGCACGGGCATCGGCATTGCCGTTGAGGTCGAGTCGATGGTCGTCCGGAGTCGGATCACCCCGTCCGCCACACGGACGACGGTCTGCGTCTGATACGTGCGCATGGTCATGACGGGGCTCGACGGCATCATCGGGTTCTCCACTTCCGCCTGCGTGGAGTGGGCGTAGCGGGATACCCGGCCCTCGGGTGGCGCCAGCCTCAGCAGGATCGGCGTGTCGAGCGGTTCAGCCGGTGTGGGCGGATCCTGTCCGTATGACGCGACCGGGGTCGAGAGCAAGAGGGCCGCGGCGGCTGCGGCCATGCACCATGCTGACTTCATCGATCCTCCGAGTCGGACATTCCCGATGGGCGTTCGTTCGGTACCTTAATGCAAGTTGCCGGTGTCGGGCATCCGGGTTAGGGTTCGCCGACCGTCCGACAACGGCGCTGACGCGACCGTCAATTCCGTTCGCGACGGTCACCACCGGCGCGTGGCTTCACGTTCCGCAAGGGGGACAGAAGACGGGATGAGCCTGCCCTTCCACCCGATCGTCGCCGGCTGGTTCACCGAGACCCTGGGGCCGCCGCTCTCCGCCCAGGAGCGCGCCTGGGCCGCCATCCGCGAGCGCAGGCACACCCTTCTCGCCGCCCCGACCGGGTCCGGCAAGACCCTCGCCGCCTTCCTGAACGCCATTGACGAGCTGCTGCGCGAAGGACTCGAGCACGGTCTCGAGAACGAGGTGCGCGTCCTCTACATCTCGCCCCTCAAGGCGCTCAGCGCGGACATTCACAAGAACCTCGAGGAGCCGCTCGCCGCCATCCGCGAGCGCGCCGTGGAGGCCGGGCTGCCCGCCGTCCGCATCCGCTCCGCGGTGCGCACCGGGGATACGCCCTCCTCGCGCCGCGCCGCGATGCTGCGCACGCCCCCGCACATCCTGGTCACCACGCCGGAGTCGCTCTACCTGCTCCTGACCGCGGAGCGCAGCCGGGCGATGCTCGGCACGGTGCGCACGGTAATCGTGGACGAGATCCACGCGGTGATCGATTCGCGCCGCGGAGCGCACCTGGCGCTCAGCCTGGAGCGGCTGGGCCACGTCGTGGGCCGGCCCCTGCAGCGCATCGGGCTGTCCGCCACCCAGAAGCCGGTCAGCGAGGTCGCGCGCTTTCTGCTGGGCAGCCAGAGCCGGGACGCGGGCGGGCGCCCGGATGCGAAAACGGGACATGGAGCGTCCAGCGCGCCGGATCCCACAGCCCGCCTCTCCCGGGAGACCGGCTGCACCGTAATCGACGAGGGACACCGCCGCGCCATGGACCTGGCCATCGAGGTGCCGCCCTCACCGATGGAAGCGGTGATGTCCCACGAGGTATGGTCGGAGGTCTACGAGCGGCTGACGGAGTCGATCGAGGCTCACAGGACCACGCTTGTCTTCGTCAACACGCGCCGGATGGCCGAGCGGCTTGCGGCCCGGCTGACCGACCGGCTTGGGGAGGAAGCCGTCACCGCCCACCACGGCAGCCTCTCCAAGGAGGCCCGGCTGTCCGCCGAGGACCGGCTGCGCGCGGGCAGCCTGAAGGCGCTGGTGGCCACCGCGTCGCTCGAGCTCGGCATCGACATCGGGCACGTGGACCTCGTGTGCCAGATCGGCTCGCCGCGCTGGATCTCGACCTTCCTGCAGCGGGTGGGGCGCTCCGGCCACACCGTGCGCGGCACCCCGAAGGGCCGCCTGTTCCCGCTCTCGCGCGACGACCTTGTGGAGTGCGCGGCGCTCCTGTGCGCGGTGAACGAAGGGGAGCTGGACCGGCTGGTCATGATGCCGCAGCCGCTCGACGTGCTGGCGCAGCAGACGGTGGCCGAGTCCGCGTGCGAGTCCTGGTCGGAGGACGAGCTGTTCGACCTCTGGCGCGGCGCGTACCCGTACCGCGAGCTGGCGCGCGAACACTTCGACGAGGTGGTGCAGATGGTGGCCGAGGGCTTCGTCACCCGGCGCGGCCGGCGCGGGGCTCTGGTGCATCGGGACCGGGTCAACGGGCGCATCAAGGGCCGGCGCGCGGCCCGCCTCACCGCCATCACGGCAGGCGGCGCCATCCCCGACAACGCCGACTACCGGGTGGTGCTCGACCCCGAGGAGACCTTCATCGGCACGCTCAACGAGGATTTCGCCATCGAGAGTTCCGCGGGCGACATCTTCCAGTTGGGCAACACCTCCTGGCGCATCCTCGCCGTCAACTCCGGGACGGTGCGGGTGGCGGACGCCCACGGGGAGCCCCCGACGATTCCGTTCTGGTTGGGAGAAGCTCCGGGGCGAAGCGCGGAGCTGTCGACCTCCGTGGCCCGGCTGCGCGCCGATGTCGAGGCGCACCTGGACGGGGAGGACGAGGACGCGGCCGCGCAGTGGCTCGAGGGGCTCGGGCTTTCCGGCTCGGCCGCGCGCCAGATCCAGCATTACCTGCGGGAGGCGAAGCACATCCTCGGGGCGCTGCCCACGCAGGAAACGCTGGTGCTCGAACGCTTCTTCGACGAGGCCGGGGGCATGCAGATGATCCTGCACGCCCCCTTCGGCTCGCGCGTGAACCGGGCGTGGGGGCTCGCGCTGCGCAAGAAGTTCTGCCGCCAGTTCAACTTCGAGCTCCAGGCCGCGGCCACCGAGGAGGGCGTGCTGCTCTCGCTCGGGCCGCAGCATTCCTTCCCGCTGGAGGATGTCTTCCGCTACGTGCACCCGGACACGCTCGAGCGGACGCTGGTGCAGGCGCTGATCGACTCGCCCGTCTTCCCTACGCGCTGGCGCTGGAACGCGACCATCTCGCTCGCGGTGCTGCGCAACCGGGCCGGGCGCAAGGTGCCGCCCCCGCTGCAGCGCATGGAGGCCGACGACCTGATGGCGGCGGCCTTCCCGGATGCGGCTGCGTGCCTGGAGAACATCGGTGGGGATCGCGAGATCCCCGATCATCCCCTCGTCCGGCAGACGATGCGCGACTGCCTGGAGGAGGCGATGGCGATAGGCGAACTGGACGGCGTGCTGCGGCGGGTGTTCGCGGGCGAGATAAACTACGTCACGCGCGACACCCCCGAGCCCTCGGTGCTCAGCCACGAGATCCTCAACTCGGCCCCGTATTCGTTCCTTGACGATGCCCCGCTGGAGGAGCGGCGCGCGCGCGCGGTGCAGACCCGGCGCGCGTTCGAGCCCTCATCGGCGGATGAGCTGGGCGCGCTCGACCCGGCGGCGATCCAGCGCGTGCGCGAGGAGGTCTGGCCCGACCCGCGCGATGCGGACGAGCTGCACGACGCGCTGTTGACGGCGGGGGTGCTGACGGCCGCGGAAGGGGAGGAAGGGAACGGGGGAGGGGGAGGGGATGGACGTTTGTGGCTGGGCTTGTTCGAGGAGCTGAGCGCGACCGGGCGGGCGGGGCGGCTGGAGGCGGGTGGGGCCGTGGACGCGCGCGACGGCGATAACGCCGGGGCTGGTGACGGGCTCGGGCCCGATGCGGCCGCCTGGTGGGTGAGCGCCGAGCGGCTGCCGGAGGTGCTCGCCGTGACGGGTCCGGAGGTGCGGCTCGAGCCGGCTCTGACACCGCCTGCCGACCTGGCCGCGCGCGAGTGGAGCCGGGAGGAGGCGGTGCGCGAGCTGGTGCGCGGGCGGCTCCAGTTGTGCGGTCCGGTCACGGCCGGCGAGATGGCCGATACGCTCGCGGTGGGGGAACCGGAGGTGGAGGCGGCCCTGCTGGCGCTCGAGGCCGAGGGCTTCGTGCTGCGGGGGGCGTTCACCAGCGCGGACGCGGGGATGGAGTGGTGCGAGCGCCGCCTGCTGGCCCGCATCCACCGTTACACCCTGAACCGGTTGCGGGCGGAGATCCGGCCCGTGTCGCAGGCCGACTTCATGCGTTTCCTGTTCGCGTGGCAGAGGGTCGCCGAGGGCGAACAGGCGGCCGGGGTGGAGGGGCTGGCCGGCGTGCTCGCCCAGCTCGAGGGATTCGAGACCTGCGCGGGCGCGTGGGAGGCGGACGTGCTCGGCCGCCGGGTCGCGAGCTATGACCCCGGCCTGCTGGACACCGTCTGCCTGGCGGGCCGCGTCACCTGGGCACGCATCTCTCCGCCGGCGGGGAACGGTCCGCCGGTGCGCGGGCCGCTCCCCGCTACCCCGATCGCCTTCCTGGACCGCAGCCGGATGGAGGTGTGGCTGCGCCCGGACGGGAAGTCCGTGGCGCACGACGATCCCTCGGCCGGCGGGGATCTCGCGGCCGGGGGCGATCCCTCGGCCAACGCCGACGCCGCCCTCCTCTCCGCCCACGGACGGGCCGTGCACGATGTGCTGGCCGATCGCGGCGCCTCCTTCTTCCACGAGCTGGTGGGTGCATCCGGGCTGCTCCCCACCCGGGTGGAGGAGGCGCTGGGCGAGCTGGTCGCCGCCGGCCTGGCCACGGCGGACAGCTTTACCGGGCTGCGCGCGCTGCTCGTGCCCTCCGACCGGCGCAAGCCGCTCGGGCCGGCGCTGCCTCCGTCCGTGGCGGCCGGTCCGGCGGGCGTGCAAGGCCGGCCGGGCCGTCGGGAGCGCCGTGGGCGCCGCGGCCGGCGGCGGTCGTCGGTCGCCTTCGGGGTGGACTCGGCGGGGCGGTGGTCGCTTTTGCGCCGCGACCTGCACGGTCGCGGGGGCGGGGCGGGGGAGGGGGAGGAAGCGCGTGCCGCCTCGATCGTCCGCGTTCTGCTGCGCCGCTACGGGGTGGTCTTCCGCAGGCTGCTCGACAACGAGCCGCGGACGCTGCCCTGGTGGCAGCTGGTGCGCGCGCTCCGCCGCCTGGAGGCGAGGGGCGACGTGCGGGGCGGCCGTTTCGTGACCGGCGTGTCCGGCGAGCAGTTCGCGCTCCCCGAGGCAGTGGGCCTGCTGCGCCGCATCCGCCGGAAGGCTCCTTCCGGTCAGCCGGTCCCGGTGAGCGCCGCCGACCCGCTCAACCTCACCGGCATCCTCGCGCCGGGGCCGCGCATAGCGAAGAGCACGAGAAGCCGGATCGTCTACCGGGACGGCGTCCCGGTGGCGGCACACGAGGGGGGCGCCTTCGTACGGTTGGGCGAATTCGAAGACGCGGTCGCAAACCAGATCGAGCGGGCCGCGCGCATCGGATCGCTGCCCCCGGCGCTGCGCTCCTACATGGGCCGCAAGCGGCGCGCGGCCGCGACGGGACGAACAAACACCTGACACGGAGCTGGACCATGCGGATCAAGCGACATGGCGTACGACGGATGCTGGCGCTGGCGGCCGTAGTGCTGCCGGCCTCCGGCCTGGCTCAGCAGACGCATCCTCTCCTCGTAACCGAGGATTGGCTCGCGGAGCGTCTCGACGACCCGGGCCTCCTGCTCCTGAACGTCGAGTACGACGAGTCGACGTTCCTGGAAGGGCACATTCCGGGCGCGCGCTTTCTCCCCTACCAGGAAATCGTGACCCAGGTGGATGAACGGCTGGTCGAACTTCCTCCCCTCGAGGAGGTGGTCGAGGTGTTCCGGCAGGCCGGCATATCCAACGACCTGCATGTCGTCCTCTACGGTACGCCCATCCCGGCCGCGCGCGCCTTCGTAACCCTCGAGCACCTCGGCCACGAGCGCGTCTCCATCCTGGACGGCGGGCTGTTCGCGTGGCGGGAAGCGGGACGGGAAGTCGCGATGGGCCCGGTGTCCGGCCGACGCGGCGCCTTCGAGCCTCGCCTGCGGGACGACGTGTTTGTGGACGCGGGCTGGGTGGACGAACGCCGCGACCGCGCCGGATACGCCCTTCTCGACGGCCGTCCCGACAACGAGTACACCGGCGCCGACAACGGGCGCGACGGCACCTACCGGCCGGGTCACATCCCCGGCGCGGGGCACGTCTACTGGGAGGAGTTCATGGTCTCGCGCGAGGAACCGCGCTTCGTCTCGCGCGATCAGATGGAGGCCCTCTTCCGGCGCGCCGGCATCGACCCGGGCGAGACCGTCATCAGCTACTGCTACATCGGGATGCGCGCCAGTGTGAACTACTTCGTCTCGCGCCTGATGGGCCATGAGACGCGCTTCTACGACGGCTCCTGGAACGACTGGAGCCTGCTGGGGCTGCCCGCGGAGACGGGACCGCAGCGTCCGCCGGGGTGAGGGTTGATCGTTGGCTCGCGCCTGAGAGGCGATCACCTGGTCGCGCCACGGCCGGTCACTGGCCCACGCCTCGCGGCAGTGTGGCTACCCCGAGGCGACGCGCGGCCCGAATGAGCGCCTTGTCAAGTGTCGCAAGGGGCATCCCGCGTCTCATTGCGACCTCGAGGTACGCAGCGTCACAGGTTGTCAGATTCTCCTGGCGAGCGAGAGCCAGGGTTTCGCGTAGCGCGCGTTCTTCGGTTTCGGGGTCCGTCGCAATGGGCAACTGCGCCAGAACATCGACGTAGGACGCAATCTTCGAGGGATCGATGCCTCTCCTTCGCTCTGCGTGGGACAGGACGTTGCCGACTTCGAGCCGCCAGAGCCCCGGAACCAGGGCACCGCTCTCCATCGTCCGGTCGAGCAGCGCATCGGTTTCGGGCCTTGCCTCGTCTTCGAAAAGCCAGGCTACCGTAACCGAGCAGTCGAGCACGAACTCGCTCACCGACGTCCCTCGTCGCGAAGTTCCTTCCAGTTCAGGCCGCGAAGCAGGACGCCCTTCCGCAGCGACCGCAGCCTCTGGATCGTATGGGCGACACGAGATCGATCTGCCTTTTCGGCAGGCACGAGCCTGGCAACGGGGATACCTCGTCGGGTGATGAGCACTTCCTCTCCCTGAGCAACCTTGTTGAGAAGCGAGGACAGATGGGTCTTGGCATCGAACGCCCCAACCTCGATCATGGACATTGCCTCGTGTGTATTGGCGGCTCTTCAGGCCGACCGCGACTCTCACTGTTCATCTGTCTAGTTGGTCAGACTAGTTTATTGCGTGCCTCCCGTCAAGCCGAAGTAACGACCTCAGATCCATGGCTGCAGCGAAACGCAAGCGAGGGCCGCACCGGCCCGTGAGCCCTCCGTCCGGGAGGACGCCGTTCGAGTCGCAGGCCAGCATCGGTTCCAGGTCTCGCGATCTGCGCCGCGTCTTCCTCGTCCCGCTGGTCCTGACGCTCGGCCTCCTTCTTCTCTCGCTTGCGCCGCGCGTCACCGACAACGTCCGACTGAGCTTCGCGTTCCTTGCGGCGGTCGTCGGACTGCTGGTCTGGCAGGGGGTGCTGTTCGCAAGGCTGTCGCGCGCCGGCGCGTCGCGGGGCTTCCAGGTCGTCCTGCGGCCTCAGCACTACCTGCAGGCACTCGTGCAGCTCACGGTGTTCGCCGTCTGGGGCTGGTACTGGCGTCCGGTCTACGACTTCGCCGGGCTTCTGTTGGCGCAGCTGATCTTCGCCTACGCCTTCGACATGCTGCTCGCCTGGTCCCGGGGCGAGCGCTACGTGCTGGGCTTCGGGCCCTTTCCCATCATCTTCAGCACCAACCTCTTCCTCTGGTTCACGGACGACTGGTTCTACCTGCAGTTCCTGATGGTGGGGGCGGGGTTCCTGGGGAAGGCCTTCGTGCAGTGGCGGCGCGAGGGGCGGCGCACGCACATCTTCAACCCCTCGGCGTTCTCGCTGGGGTTGTTTTCCCTGGTGCTGATAGCGACGGGGACGAGCGATCTGACGTGGGGGCAGGACATCGCCACCACCCTCACCTTCGTCCCGGCGATCTACCTGCTGTTGTTCGGGCTCGGCCTGGTGGTGATGTACTTCTTCCGGGTCACCCTGGTGTCGGGGTTCGCCGCCGCCGCACTCTTCGGGCTGAGCGCGCTCTACGGGGCGGCGACCGGGGTCCCGTACTTCATCGATTCCGAGATTCCCGCCGCCGTCTTCCTGGGGCTGCACCTGCTCGTCACGGATCCCTCGACATCCCCGCGCACGCGTACCGGCAGGGCCATATTCGGGGGGCTCTACGGGGTCGGGGTCTTCGGGCTGTTCTGGTTTCTCGAGGCACTGGGTGCGCCGACCTTCTACGACAAGCTGCTGTGCGTGCCGCTGCTCAACCTGAGCGTGCCGCTCATCGACCGATTCGTGCGCTCGCTCCAGAGCCGTCCGCGCATCCGGCGCCTCACCGAGGTTCCGTGGGCGCCGGCCAACCTGTTGCACATGGCGGTGTGGTCCACCTTCTTCGCCGCGATGACCGCGACCGGGCGCACCGACGGCCTCCACCGGGGTGACATGTTGCCGTTCTGGCAGGAGGCGTGTGAGGAGGGCCGGGCAGGCGCCTGTGAGCGGCTGGTGCAAATCGAGGCCAGCTACTGCGCCGACAACGCGGGATGGGCGTGCAACGAACTGGGCGCGCACTACGTCGAGGGCCGGATCGTGGAGCCTGACGCGGAGCTGGCGCTGGGCTTCTTCGCGCGGGCATGCGAGGCACAGTTCCAGGCCGGCTGCGTGAATCTGCTCGATCCCTCGGTGGTGAGTCGCGCGCCGCCGCGTCTGCTGGATCTCAGGCTGCTGCTGCGGCAGGGAGGCCTGAACCTGGTCAACATGTCGGAGGCGGGCCTCCTGAAGCGCGCCTGCGGCCATGGCTGGGCGTTCGCGTGCGAGCGCCTCGGGACGGAGATGCGATGAAGCCGGTGAGGATGGGGTGCGTAACCGAATGAGGCGGGGGAGCGAAGCGCGATGAGGCTGCTGGCGGTGTTTGCGGTGGTGGGGCTGGTCTCCGCGGGCGTGTGGCTGGACCATCGGAGTCAGATGGCCCGGGCCGGGTCCGGGGAGAGGGGACCCCTGAGTACCGAGACATCTCCGGTCGCATCCACTGATCCCGCGTCCAAGCTTCCGGGCTACCGCGCCGATCTCGGCCATCTAGCGGACGACCCGCTGCTGGGCTTCGTGGAGATAGCCGCGGGGCCCTTCCTGATGGGGAGCGATCCGGGCATTGACACGCTCGCCTACGACGTTGAGCGCTGGAGCGCCGACCAGCCGCAGGCCGTCGTCGATGTGCCGGCCTTCCTTATCGGCCGCAGCGAGGTGACAGTGGCCCAGTTCGCCGCCTTCGTGGAAAGCGCCGGCCATGAGGTCGATCCGCAGGCTCTCGCCGGGCCGCCGCTCCATCCGATTTCCTTCGTCTCCTGGCCCGATGCCCTGGCTTACTGCCGCTGGCTGGAGGGGTTGATGCGCGAGTCCCCGGCGACGCCGCCGGAGCTACGGGCCTTGTTGGCCGAGGGTTGGCACGTGACGCTTCCGAATGAAGCGCAGTGGGAGAAGGCCGCCCGCGGCGACGACGGGCGCATCTTCCCCTGGGGAAACGAGTTGCGGCGGGACCGGGCCAACTTCGCGACCGGGAGGCCCGCGCCCGCGGGCGCGTTGGCCTGCCCCGAGTGCCCCTACGGCCTTTCGGACATGAGCGGCAACGTCTGGGAGTGGACCCGCAGCCCCTGGCAGCCCTACCCCTACGACGAGGCGGACGACCGGGAGGGGCTCGAGAGCGACGCGCTTTGGGTCATGCGCGGCGGGTCGTTCAGCGACCCGGTCCGCAACGTGCGGGCTGCGATACGGGGTGCGGCCGGCCCGGATGTGCGCCGCGAGTTCATCGGGTTCCGGGTGGTGATTGCGCAGGATTGAGAGGAGCGGCTTGCCAGGGTAGCGTGCCTGTCACTTGATCGCTATATTCTCGTCATGTGACTATCACTACAGGGAGCCAATCGTGGAAGTGCTCGAAGCCTACGCCAACCCTGACTGCTTGCACGGAAGCGAGACCGTGCAACTCGGTCGCCTGTTGAAGCTGAGCGACGCCGAGCGCCTGGACGAAGTCGCCCTGGCCCGGAGAGTCGCCGCCGGACTCCCGACGAGTTGTGTCTCCGCGCTCAACGAGTTGCTCGGGCCATCGCGCGTCATCGGCACCGTGGTTTCGGAAGCCACGCTCCGCCGTCACCGCAAGGGCAGGAAGCCCCTTTCTCGCCGACACAGTGAGCGGATCTACGAGCTCGGGCGGGTGCTTCACGCCCTGGGGCGGGCTTTACACGGCGACAGGCGACGAATGGACGCTTTTCTCCACCGTCCGCATCCACTGCTCGATGGTGCCACGCCCTATGAGATGGCGGTCTCCTGTTCCGCGGGGACGGATGTCGTGCTCAATCTCGTGCGGCGCGCGGAAGCCGGCGTCGCCGTTTGACTGGTTCCCGGCCACTGTCAGAGCCGCTCCGTGCGTTCAGGATCGGCGATCCGGAGGGCAGATGGAGGATCTACAGCGCCGACGGCGCTCGGAGCGTTCACGGCCGCTGGCACAGGCGCGGTGACCGGGTCATCTACACTTCCGAGCATTACTCGACCGCCATGCTCGAGATGCTGGTCCGCTGGAGCGGCGTTCCGCCGGCGAACCAGCACTTCATCGAGATCCTGATCCCGGCCGGTGTCAGCTACGAGGTCGTTGACGTGGAGTCAGTTCCGGGTTGGCATCTGCCCGAGAGCTCTTCGGCGCGCCGATTCGGCCATGACTGGTATGTGCAAAGACGAAGCGCGATCCTGCTGGTACCCTCGGTGGTGACGCGCATGGAACGGAACGTGATTATCAACGCCGGCCATCCGGAGTTCGCAATGCTCCAAGCAGGTTCTGAGACGCCGGTGCGGTGGGATGAGCGACTGTTCGGGTAGACGCTCTCCCTCACAGGTTCAGCCAGTAGTTCACCTTGATCAGGAAGATGTTGTCCGGGCGGATGCGCACCAGTTCGCCGGCGTCGTAGCGGAAGTCGAAGTCGCCGATGCCGTCCGACGCGAGCGGGTCCCAGGCATCCCGCAGCGCGCGGTGGTAGCGGCGCTGCTGCCATACCAGGAAGAGCGTTGACCCTGGGCTCCACTCCCAGCGCAGCACCGCGTTGCCGCGCAGGCTGCGCACGTTGAAGTCCCGGTCGTGGATGGTGATTTCAGGCGCTGCGCCGGCCCCGTCGGGATCGATGAGGAAGCCGCCGCTCTCCAGCCGGTACATCGTGCCGGCGCCTTCCCCGTAGTGCAGGAAGTCGAAGGTCCCCGGCGTCCGGAATTCCTTCAGGCCCCCATAGTCGCCGCTGGAGATGAGGGGCTGGGCGTAGACCTGGAGGGTCAGCGTGGGCGAGAAGGTGACGTTCAGCCGGGTGTCCAGCGATAGCGTGGTCTGGTCGATGGGGGCGAAGATGTAGCGATGGCCGAAGGTGGCGGTGGCCAGCGGGTCGGTGCGCGAGGTCACGTACTGGGCCGCGGCGTAGCTGCGCGTGAGCCTGGGGCCCAGATGCAACTCCAGCTTCTCGCCCGACTTGTAGGTGACGTTCAGCGATCCGGTGTGGCTCCACGATCCGGCTTCGTCGAAGGCCCAGTTGTAGCTGGCCCGGCCGCTCACGGGCTGCCGCGAATCGGAGGAGAGGTTTGCGTTGCCCGCGTAGTACTGGGGATCGCGGGCGAGCGGGCCGCCGCGGGTGAGGCGGTCGTTGTCGGTGGGGGCCCGGACGACCCCGCGGACCGAGCCGCCCCAGTAGTTCAGCCACTGCCAGTTCAGGTTGACGTTGAACTCCGAGTGCAGGCGGTCGCCCGCCGTGTTCCATTTTCCGTCCGGGCCGCCGGAGACCGACCAGTTGCGCAGCCAGGTCCCCGGGCGCGGCTGGCGCCAGGTGAGGTGGGTGTCGAGCATGATCCGGTCGGCTTCGGTCTGGAAGCCGATGTCGTTGACCTCGTAGCCCGGGCCGATGCTCGCCATGGCGACGCGCGCCGTGAACGACCCCGACTGCTTGTTCACGTCGAACATGGCGTAGTGGCCGCCCAGCGAGGTGGCGTCGAGGTCCAGCACGCGGTTGTCGTCGGGTCGCTGGAAGTACCGGGCCGAGGAATGCTGTGTGCGCAGGATGGCCGCCTCGCTGCCGGAGACGAGGCTGCGGGAGAAGGCCCCGTTGATGCGCCACGAGCGGTCGGCCCACTCGTGGATGAAGTCCACCCCGGCGACGTACGCCGAGGAGTGCAGGCGGTCGCCCAGGATGCTGCCGGAGAGGTTGCGGTTGACGGCGGTGGCCATGGCGCCCAGCTGGGTGAGGCCCTCCCGGAGGTCGCGCCGCAGCCTTCCGGCCAGGTAGTTGGTAGCGGGTTCGAGTTCGGCTTCGCCCCGGATCCCGCCGGCGTCCACGTAGGGAGCCATTTCGCGCCCGGTCACGGCCTCCAGCAGCCCGACCGACCAGCCGTCCCCTACCTTTCCGGTGATCTTGGCGGCTCCGACGATGGTGGTCGCGGTGGGTGCGTCCGAGAAGACCGCGTCCGACGCCATCGGCCCCTGCGGCCGTCGGCCGATGCGGCGCGAGTACATGACCGTCGGGGGACGCCCGGTGCTGCCCCCTGGTCCGCCGCGCGCGAACTGGAAGATCTCCCCGCCCTCCACGAAGAAGGGGCGCCGCTCATCGAAGCGGGTCTCGAACGCGGTGAGGTTGATCACCGCCGGGTCCACCTCGACCTGGCCGAAGTCGGGGTTGACGGTGGCGTCCAGGGTGAGGTTCGAGCCCAGCCGGTACTTGAGGTCGGCGCCCGCCCGTCCGAAGTAGTCGGAACCCGAGCGGAACGGGTTGTCGAACGAGACGTCGGCCGGCGCCGTCCGGCGAATGTATTCGGCGCTCAGCCCGGCGTAAGGCAGGATCTCCAGCCGGCGTCCGGAAGCGACGCCCTCGATGCCGGCGAGGTGCCCGAATCGCGCCACGCCGCCGGGTTCCAGCTTGGGCGTGAAGGAGAAGACGGCGCGCTCCTGGTTGCGGTTGATGGTGCGCTCGATCTGGAGACCCCACAACTGGTCGGGGGCGGTGCTGAAGCGCAGCTGGCTGAAGGGGATGCGCATCTCCACGAACCAGCCCTCGTCCGTCACCGAGGTGGCGACATCCCAGACCGGATCCCAGGAACCGTCCCCCCGGCCGTCGCCTCTGCCTCCCCCGAAGATGCCGGAGCCGCCGCTCAGGACTTCGTCGCGCTTCATCCCCGAGGGATTGGTGGCGAAGCGATACGCGGTGCGGTGATCGTGGTAGCTGTCCACGGTCACCGTGAAGAAGTCCGAATCGGGCACCCCCGCGTCCCGGCGGGCGAGCCGGGTGGTGACCGGCGCCGAGTCCAGGAGCCGGGCGCCTACATAGAGCGCGGCGTCGTCGTACAGGAACCGGACCTCTGTGCGCTCGCTGACCGGGAAGCCCTCGTCCGGGTCCATCTGGGTGAACTCCGTCACCGGCGCGACATCGGCCCATGGGGTCTCCTCGAGCCGGCCATCGATCCGGATGTCGGTGGACGTTCGGAGCGCGTTTGCTTCCGGCGCGTCGGCGTGGGGCACCAGGGCAAGCGCCGGGACGCCGCCGCCGTCGTTCTGCTGGGCGGCCAGAGACACGGGGGCGGGGAAGAATGTGAGGGAGGCGGCCAGCAGGAGGACCGCCAACGACCCGGACGGGCGCACGGCACCCCGCGCGAGGAGACCCGTCCGGCCCGAACGGTTCACCACCTGTGCGGACGCCTCGGCCTCGCTGGACGCCGCGCCTTCACTTGACGTCCCGACGGGGAGGGAGTCTCGATGCCGGCCAGCTCCATGTCGTCCAGATAGCGCACCGTATCGGGGGCGGACACGGACTTGCGCAGCTCGCGGTCGAAGTTGGCCCGGGCGCGCGCCGACTCCTCCTCCGGGGTGTCCCCGCTCGAATAGATCACCCGTCCGACCGAACGCTTGTCCAGACCGAGCGCGGACCGCACCTCCTCTCCTCCGAGGAGAGCCGATCGAATCGAGGGGAAGCGGTAGACGATCTGGCCGGAATCGGCGGGCTCCACCTCGGCGTCGAACTCGGCCGACATCCTCTGGAGCTGGTTGCGCACGTCGGCCGCGCCGATGTCCGGGTCGACGAGCGCGATGCGCACATCGTCCGTGGCGCGCTCCGCCGAGAGCGGGGCTGCGCCCCCGAGGCTCTGCCGGAAGACCATGCCGAGAAGCACCTTGCGCACGTTGCGCAGGCGGCGGCGGGCGTTCTCGGCCCTGTGGCCGACCCACCTCACCAGCGGCACCGAGAAGAAGAGCGTGCTGAAGACCGCGGGGACCCAGATCAGGCCGATCTCGGCCCCAAGTCCCCCCAGACCCAGCGGCGGGAAGATCAGCACCGGGGCGGAGAGCGCCGCCAGCAGGTTGAACCCGTTCAGAGAACCGATGAGCACGTTGGTTCCGGTCTTGTTGCCGGTGAACTCGGCCGCCTTCTCCAGGCGTTGCCATGCCGGGGCGGGTTGGCGCGCCTTCACGCGTCCGTGCGCGCTCACCAGAAGGTCGGCGAAGCTGTAGACCAGTTCGCCTTCCCGGGAGACGTGCACGTCTCCGCCGTAGGCGCCCATCAGCCGCCCCATCTCCTCCTCCGCCTCCGGGACCGTCACCCCGGTGTGGCGCACGAGTTCGGGCACGGTCAGGGTGCCCTTGCGCGCCCGGATGAGACGGATGACGCTACGGTCGCGGTCGCGAAGGGTCGCGCGTGGCCGATCGGGACCGAAGACGAAGGCGAACACCTTCTTGTAGAAGGGCACCTTCCTGCCGCTCCGGCGCTCGAAGCGGTTGCCGTAGTACGGCTGGCCCAGGCGCCAGTCCGGGGTCCAGAGCCAGAACAGGAGGGGGAAGTTGAAGCCGCCGCCGCGGTGCCGTCCGCCGCCGAGGATGGAGCCGCCGTTGCGGTCGTTTCCCCTGGAGGCCGCGATCAGGGCCGCGATCAGCAGGGTCACGAAGACGACGAAATAGACCACCAGCATGACCACGATCCAGATCTTGAAGGCGGTCTTGAGCACGCGCGCCGCGGCGGCGCGGAAGCGGATCCAGAAGGGCGTGTGGTCGCGGCGCAGCAGGCGGCGCTGGAAGGCGTACACGATGTCGCCCTGTTCGCCGACTTCGACGTGTCCCTGGTAGGTCTCCAGCAGCTTCCCGAGGCCGGATTCGGCGTCCGCCTGCGCGAGTCCGGTGGCGGCCATGACGTCGCCGACGGTAGCGCGGCCCCCGAGGCCGCGGAGGGCGCGGCGAAGTGGATCGGCGATCGGGGTATCGAGACCGGTGGCCGGAAGTGCGGTCGCCATCGTGTCGCGTCCGGGGTTTCGGGGATCGTGGATCGCGGGACACCAGCGCGCGCGATTCTTGTCAACGGGGCTACGTACTCTAATCTATTCCGTGTTTCGCCACAGGCGAACGCCGCGCGGGGATGCAGGGTACCCGACCGGGGCGGTGAGCCGGGCAACAGGCATGACGGGAACGCAAAGGCGAGGAAGGGTTGGACGGGATGCTCGATAAACGGCTGTTCATCGTGTCGGCGCGGCGCTCGGGTTGCGGAAGACTCCTGACCTGGGCGGTCACCCTGGGTAGCGGTCTGGTCGCGGGGTGCGGCGGGGAGGAGGCGGACGAGGTCCGGCTGCTCCCCGGGAGCGAGGAGATTCTTCACCGCGTCCTCGAGGCCGAGGACTCCCGTTCACGCGACGACGCGGCGCACTTCACGTTCCTCGAGGGAATCTCCTGGCCCGACCCGGAGGTGCAGCGGATCGCCGTGCGCGCGCTGGGGCGCCAGGAGAACCCTTCGGCTCTGGTGGACATCGATTCCATGCTGGAGAGCCCCTACGCCGATGTTCGGGCCGAGGCCGTCAACGCCCTCGCACAGGCCGTTGCCGGCAGCGAGCCCGGCCGGGCGATGCTCACGCTGATGAACTACCTGCCCCACGAGAGGGAGCCGGAGGTGCGCGGCGCGGTGCTCGAGGCGGTGGGCCGGCTCCCGTACGGGACTCCCGATGAAGTGGGGCAGGCCTACGACCTGCTGCTCCAGAACCTGGTGGCGGGGCTGGCCGGAGGCGGCTCCGTTACCCTGCGGAGGCTGCCCCATCCCGTCGTCCTCGGAGGTGCGCGCGCGCTGGAGACCCTGGTTCGCACGCAATCGCAGGTTGCCCCTGCCCCGCCCGTGTTGGCAGCACTCTCGCAGTTGGCCGCCTACCGGGGGGCGGATGGAGAGGAGGGCGCGCAGGTGCGCCGGCTCGCCATGGCGGGACTGGTGAGTGCGGGAAGACCCACCGAAGACGTGATAGCGGCCGCGCTGGCCGACGAGGACGCGCAGGTGCGCCGCCTCGCCGTGCTCGCCATCGGGGAGGGCGCGCTCGATGAGGCGCGGGCTCCGCTCGCGCAGGCGCTCGCCGACACGAGTCACCTGGTGCGGGTGGAGGCCGTCAGAGCCCTGACCGAAAGGGTGGACGGGAGCCAGGCCTGCGCGGAGCTTGTGGCGCTGATGCAGGACCCGGACGCGCACGTGGCCCTCGAGGCCATCGACCGCCTCGCCGGTTGTCCGCCGGAGACCGCTCTGGCGCCTCTCGATGCACTGGTCCTGCGGGCCGATTCCGTTTCGGCCGGGGACTGGCACCGGGCGGCGCACGGCCTGGTGGCGCTGGCCGCGGTTTCTTTCTTCACCGGCCGCGGCCGGCTGCCCGCATTCTCCGCTCATCCGGTCTGGCAGATGCGCATGTACGCCGCGCGCGCCGCGGCCCGCCTGGAACTCGTACCCGAACTCCTGGCGCTGGCCGGTGACGAGCACTGGAATGTGCGCGAGGCCGCCATCGCCGGGCTCACGCCGCTGGTGGGCCACGACGCCGACTCGGTCTACCTCGACGCCCTGGGCGCGGACGATCCGCAGCTGGTGCTGACGGCGGCCCGATCGCTGGCCGGAAGCCCGCATCCGGATGTGCTGCCGGTCGCCTTCGATGCGCTCGAGCGCATGAGTGCCGATCGCAGGGAGACTCACCGGGACGTGCGCCTGGAACTCCTGCAGAGGATACGGGAGTTCGGTTCCCTGGAGGACCTCGATCGCGTGCAGCCCTACATGGAGGACTACGATCCGGTCGTTGCGCGGGTCGCCGAATTCCTCCGCAACGACTGGACCGGAAGCGACCTTCGCTGGGCTCGTCCGTCGCCCCCGGAGCGGGCGCCGATGCCCACCTTCGAGGAGATGCGCGAGATGGCCGCTTCCCGGGCCGTGATCCGCATGGCCGGGGGCGGCGAGATCGTCCTCGAGCTGCTCCCGTTCGAGTCGCCCGCCAACACGGCGCGCTTCGTCCGCCTGGCGCGCGAAGGGTACTTCGACGGCCTCACCTTCCACCGGGTGGTTCCCAACTTCGTCATCCAGGGGGGCAGCCCGGGCGCGAACGAGTACCATGGGGACGGGCCCTACACCCGCGACGAGCTGACCATGCGCTCGCACGTGCGCGGCACCGTCGGCATCTCGACCCGGGGGCGCGACACCGGCGACGGCCAGATCTTCGTGAACCTGGTGGACAACCCCCGCCTCGACCACAACTACACCATCATCGCCAGGGTGCTGGAAGGCATGGAGGTGGTCGACGGCGTGCTGGAGGGCGCCGTCATGGAACAGGTCGCCATCGTGGAACCGGCTCCCGAGTAGACGCTCACCGCCGAACAGGCTTTCATCCCAACCGGCTCCGTCCTCAGCCCCGGATCGTCCATCGGCTGCAACCCAGTCCCCGCCCACCCGCGAGACCAGCCTCATGTCCGAGCGAAACATCCTCTACCTGTCCCGTGCCCACGTCGAGCAAGCCGGCGTTTCCATGGCGGAGATCATCGACGCCCTGGAGTTCATGTTCCGGGAGAAGGCGGCGGGACGCGTGGAGATGCCGCCCAAGCCGGGCATCCATCCCCGGCCGGACTCCTTCCTGCACGCGATGCCGGCCTACGTCGAGCGTCAGAATGCCGCCGGGATCAAGTGGATCTCCGCCTATCCGGGCAATCCCGCGCACGGACTGCCCTATATCAGCGGGCTGATCCTCCTGAACGATCCGGAGACGGGGCTGCCGCTCGCGGCGATGGACGCGACCTGGATCACGGCCATGCGCACCGGGGCCGCGTCGGCGCTGGCGGGCAAGTACCTGGCGCGCCCGGACGCCTCAAGCGTCGGCATCGTCGCCTGCGGCGTGCAGGGGCGCAGCAACCTCGAGGCCTTCTGCACCCTGTTCCCCGTGCAGCGGGTGCACGCGTACGACATCGACCAGACCGCCATGCACGCCTATGTCGAAGAGATGGGGGAGCGCATGGGCGTCGAGGTGCGGCCGGTGGGAACGGTTGCGGAGGCGGTACGGGGGATGGACATCGTCGTGACCAGCGGCCCCATCCTGCTCGACCCCGACCCCGCCATCCCGCCCGGGTGGCTTTCGCCCGGCGCCTTCGCATGCCCGCTGGACTTCGACTCCTACTGGCAGCCGGAGGCGTTTCGCGAGGCGGATCTGCTGACCACCGACGACAGCGCGCAGTTTGCCTACTACCAGAGCGGGAGCGGCTATTTCGGCGACACGCCTACCCCCCACGCCGAACTGAGCGACGTGATCGCGGGCAGCGCCGCCGGACGGCGGGCCGAGGGCGATCGCATCATCGCCATCCATCTGGGACTGGCGCTCGAGGACATGGCCACGGCGAGACTCGTCTACGACAGGGCGCGCGCCGCCGGGATCGGCGTGGAGCTGGAGATATAGGTGGCTGAACGGGGCAGGACGGAGATCCGCCGGCGTGACCGCGCCAGGGACGACGCCTGGACCCGGGACTTCATCCGGCAGGCGCGCGTCGGCGTCCTCGCCATGACCCGCGGCGAGCAGCCTCTCGTGAACAGCAACCTGTTCGTGTACGATACCGCCCGCCACGCCATCTACATCCACACCGCGCGCACCGGGCTGACCCGCGACAGCCTGTCCCCTCCGGTGCCGGTGTGTTTCTCGGCCTTCGAGATGGGGCGCCTGCTCCCGGCGGACGAGGCGCTGGAGTTCAGCGTAGAGTTCGCCAGCGTCACGGCGTTCGGGACCGGGAGCGTGGTGGAGGATCCCGTGGAGGCGCGCGCAGCGCTTCAGATGCTCCTCGACAAGTACGCGCCCGAGCTGCGGCCGGACCGCGACTACCGCGCCATCACCGAGGGCGAGTTGAAGCGCACCAGCGTGTACCGGATCGACATCGAGGACTGGACGGGGAAGCTCAAGCTGGTGGAGGACGGTTTCACCGGCGCCTTCCACGTGCCCCCGCCGGCGATCTTCCCCCGGGCCCGCTGAGTCGCGACGGCTCAGGGATCGGTGTGCAGAAAGCTGCACAGCGCGAAGACCTCGACATCCAGCGCCTCCAGCCGCTCCCGCCCGGGGAGTTCGGGCAGATCCACGACGAAGCCGGCTCCCACCACTTCGCCTCCCATGCCGCGGATCAGCTCGATCGCCGCTGCCGCGCTCCCACCGGTCGCGACCAGGTCGTCGATGAGCAGGACGCGCATTCCCGCGCGGATCGACCCGGTCCGCATCTCGAGGCGCCCGCTGCCGTACTCGAGCGCGTAGTCGACGCCCACCACCTCGCCGGGCAGCTTCCCGGCCTTCCGCACCGGCACGAACCCGACGCCCAGCCGCTGCGCCACCGGGACGCCGAAGATGAAGCCGCGCGCCTCGATTCCAGCGACGGCGTCCGGCGCTTCCGGGGCGAACCGGCGCACCAGGGCCTCGATGGCTTCTTCGAAACCCTCCGGGTTCTCGACCAGTCCCATGACGTCGCGAAAGCGGATGCCGGGGTTGGGAAAGTCCGGGACCATGCGGATGAGGGACTTGATGTGGTGTGTCATGGGTATCCGGGTTTCGAAGGCATCACGCGTCGTACTGGTAACTACTGACGATATAACTGTTGAGAACTGACAACATCATCAAACATCGGACAACGCTCGCGCGAGCACCGAGGGCGGCGAAGCGCCGGCCCGGCAAGGCGGCCGGCTAGGTATCGGCGTCCCATTCGGCAAGCAGGATGGCGTTGGCGAAGGCGTGCGGGCTGCCGTAGCGGCAGCGGACGGCTTCGGATCGGGATACCTGACGCCAGCACCGGCGCGGGAACCGCTTGAACCAGGTCGCGCGATCCCACCCCAGCTCGCCGTCGGCGATCATGGCGTCCAGCGCCGGGTTGTAGCCGATGGGCACGGTGATGGCCAGGAGTCCGTCCGGCGCAAGCAGGCCGCGGCATCGCTTCAGGGCGGCGGCCACCTTGGCGGCAACTGCTGGTGGCGTCGAGGTCGCGCCGGGCTCGTCGAAGGCGATGTGCTCGAAGGTCGAGATCGAGAGGATCAGGTCGAAACGCTCGGCGGGTGCGAAGTCCACGATGTCGACCTCGAGCGAACCCGGTTCGTACTTGTCCACGATCAGGTGGCCGCCCTGGAAGTAGTGCGGCGTGACGTGACCCACCTCCAGAAGCCGCTCGGACGGGACGCCTGCCATCAGCGCGCGCGCCAGCGCCAGCTCCACGCAGCGCTCGTTGGCCCAGGTCACGTTGTGGCGGGCGTACATCAGGGGATGGGATGCGCCGCGGTATTCGACGGAGCGCGCCCGGAGCATCGGAATGATCAGCGGGGCCAGTAGCCGGCGCGCCGGCTTCAGGAAGAGTTGCGCGAAGCCGAAGCGGCGGATGAACCAGCGGACGCCGCCCGCGCGCCGCACCCAGCCGGAGACCGACGGGGTCATCGACCGGGGCTTGGCCGGGGTGTTGGCGCGAGTCACGATCCTGGCTTGGGTCGAGGGAAGCGGCGGGGCTACATCAGCCGGAAGATGCTGGCGAGCGCGTTCAGGAAGCGCAACGCCTCCGAAGCCGTGTGCAGGAAGGAGGTGCGCTCGCGCCCCGAGGCGTGGGCGAAGAGGCCGGTGACCGTGGTCGTGACGTCTGCGTCCGGCGGGAAGGCTCGTCCCAGCTTGATGGTCTGGGTGTAGGGGAAGAGCTGGTCGGCGGTGCCGTGCACCAGCCGCACCGGAACGTTGACGCGCGCCAGGTAGGGCACGGGGTTCAATTCGGGGATGCCTGCCATCACTCCGCCCAGCCCCTCTGCAAGGCGCGCGCCTCCGACCGGGTCGGGCAGGGTGCCGGCGGGTGGGGCAAGCGTCTCGAAGAGGGACCGCTCGCGGGATGCGAGGCCGGCGGCCAGGCGGCGCCTCTCGGGCTCGATCCCGGGGTCGGTGGCGAGCACGTTGTTGTCGCCGGTGTAGGCGGCCAATGCCCGCAACGCCTCCGCAACCCTGCCCGCGCCCTCGTACCCCGGGATGCGTGTGAGGTAGTTCGAGCCCACCACCCAGCGCGCGTAGGGATCGGGGGCGAGGGACTCCTCCCGGCCATCGAGTTCGTGCCCCCCGGTGAACTGGAAGCGCGAGGACTCCTCCACGGAACAGTAGCCCCCGAACGCGACCACGCAGGCGATGCGCCCGGCGAGCGCCGGGTCCGTCGGGGCGACGATGGCCTGGGGCGCACCGAAGGAGAAGCCCACCAGCCCCACCTGACGGGAGGCGAGCTCGCGCTGCCCCTCCAGCGCGCGCAGTGAGGCCGAGATGGTGGCGGTGGTGGCCGCGATGGAGAGCCGGATGGCCCGCCACTCCGGGATTTCCGGCACCACTGCCGCCTGACCGGTGGACGCGACTGCGCGCGCGAACCGCACCAGGTAGGGGTGGTCCCGTCCGGAGCGGGTGATCCCGTGGAGGACCACCCAGACGGGGATCGGCCGGTACCTTTCCGCGTGGGCGCGGCGGGCGGCCGCGCGCGGCAGGAACAGCGACACCGGGAGCCGGCGCCCGCCGCGCTCGATGTGGATCTCACGCTCCACCACGGGAGCCCAGCCCGTCATGAAGCTGCGTGAGAAGCGGAGTGCCGGCCCGTATCCGGAGGTCATGCCCACAAGCTAGCTTATTCTCGCGCACACCCGCATCATCCTGCGGCACGATGCCGCTACAGGGACCGGCCGGCGCGGGCCGGCACCGACCGAAGCTCCGAGACCGGGTTCATGCCACAACGCCATCTTCCGTCAGCGCGCGTGCGGCGCGCACCGGGGACCATCCCGGGCGAACGCGCCCCGGCGACCTGCTCCAGCCCGGCGGATCGGTGATTCGGCTTCCGGTCCGTTCGGAGGCCGCCAGCCGCAACGAGCCGGCGAAGCCCGCTGTCTGGTTCCACACCTTCGGGTGCCGGGCCAACCAGTACGACACCGAGCGCATGCGCCAGGAGCTGGAACTCGGGGGTGCCCGCACCGTCGTCCGGCCCGGCGAGGCGGATGCGCTGGTGGTCAACACCTGCACGGTCACCAACCGGGCGGACGCGGAGGCGCGCCGTCTGGTGCGCCGGCTGAGGCGGGAGAACCCCGGCGCGCGCATCCTGGTGGCCGGCTGTTCGGCCGCCCTGCGCGAGGACGACTACCGGAGCATGCCGGAGGTGGACGGCGTGGTGCCGGGACAGGACGCGCGCGCGCTGGCGAGCCACCTCGCGACGCTGGATCCGGCCTTCGGTCCGCCGTCGGCGGGGGAGGGGCCCTTGCTGCAAAACGCCAGAGGCACACGCGCGTGGCTCAAGGTGCAGGACGGGTGCGATCGCAAGTGCTCCTTCTGCGCGACGCGGCTGGCACGCGGCGCTTCCGTCTCGCGCCTGCCCGACGACGTGGTGAAGGAAGCCCGGACGCTGGCGCGCGTCCACCCCGAACTCGTGATCACCGGCATCCACATCGGGCACTACGGCAGGGACCTGGAGCCGCGCACCACGCTGGCGGAGCTGTGCGCGCTGCTGCTGGAAGCCGTGCCGGTCCGCCTCCGGCTCTCGTCCATCGAGGCGACCGAGATCGACGACACCCTGCTGGCGTTGCTCGCCGATTCGGGGGGGCGCCTGGCCCCTCATCTCCATGTTCCCCTGCAGAGCGGTTCGGACAAGGTGTTGAGGCTCATGCGGCGCTGGCACACGCGCGCGGCGTACCGCCGGCGGGTCCTCGAGATCGCCGGGCGGATGGGACCGCTGGGGCTCGGCGCCGACATCATCGTCGGCTTCCCGGGGGAGGGCGACGAAGAGTTCGAGGAGACCCGCGCGCTGGTCGAAGAGCTTCCGTACACCTACCTGCACGTGTTCCCGTTCTCCGTCCGGCCGGGCACCGCGGCCGCCGAGCTCCCGGATCGGGTGCCGGGCGATGTCGCTGCGGCGCGCTCACGACTGCTCCGGGAGATGGCGCTGGACAAGAAGGAGCGGTACCTGCGCGGCCGGGCCGGAACCGTCGCGGACATCGTGGTGGAAGGCTCGCGGGAGCGGATTGCGGGCGTCACCGGTGACTACCTGCGCACCCGGATCGACGGGCACGCGAGCCCCGGCGATCGCTTCCGTTCCGTCCTTGAGCTTCGCGACGGGGAGCTGGTCGCTGCAGTGACCTGAGCCTCGGGCGCCCTCTCCTCCGGCGAATGCCGCCGGACCTGCCCGTGCTCCGCCCCGGCGCGCCGAATCCTCCTCGCCGCTGCTCGAGCTAGGCAACCCTTTCGACCCCGGGCATCATCTTCTCCATCGGGAACGCGTTGGACCCGTCGGAAGCGCGTTGGAGCCGGAGAGGAGGAGGGGGGATGAGGTTTGGGAACGTGTTTCCGGCGGGTCCGCCGGACATCGGGCCGGTTGGCCGGGCGCTGGTTCTGATTGCTGCAGGTCTTGCGTGGGGCGCCGGTCCGGCCGCGGCCCAGGTCGACCTGGTGGGCACGGTACGGGATTCGGTCAGCAACGAAGTGCTGCCCAACGTCGTGGTGTCCGTGGACGACCACGCGTTCCGGGCATTCACCAACGAGTTCGGCCGATTCGTACTGATCGGCCTGCCCCCGGCGTCCGACCGAGTCCTGCGGGTGGAACACCTGGGCTACGAGACCCGGGAGATCGCGCTCGACGGCGATGCCGCCCGTGACCTTTCGGTCCTGCTCGTGCCGCGCGCCATCGAGATCGACGGCGTGACCGTGACCGCCACAACCGCGACCGATATCGTCGCGCGGGGGGAGGCGGCCGGACAGATCGCGCTCTCGCCCCAGCGGCTGGGGACGCTGCCCTCGCTGGGAGAAACCGACGTGTTCCGAGCGCTGCAGCTTCTTCCGGGCGTCAGCGGCACCAACGACGCCACCTCCGGTCTCTTCGTGCGCGGAGGCACGCCCGACGAGAACCTCGTGCTGCTGGACGGGATGACGGTCTACCATGTGGACCACTTCTTCGGGGTGTTCAGCGCCTTCAACCCGGATGCCGTGCAGGATGTCCGCCTCTTCAAGGGCGGCTTCCCCGCGCAGTATGGCGGGCGAACCTCCAGCGTCGTCGAGATGGTCGGCAAGTCGGGCAACCCGGAAGAGTTCCGGATGTCGGGCGGACTCAACCTGCTGAGCGCCCGCGCGGTAACCGAGGTTCCGCTGGGGGGGAAGGGGTCGTGGCTGGTCTCGGCGCGCCGGTCCTATACCGATCTCATGCGCACCGGCCTGTACAACGACATCTTCGGAACGCTGGAGGGAGCCGACGACGCGGACGCCGGTTTGCAGGGGCCGGGTGGAGGATTCGCGGGAGGCGGTTTCGGCCGCTTCGGCAACTTCCAGCAGCAGACCTTCGAGCCCGACTTCTACTTCTACGACCTCAACTCGAAGCTGACCCTCCTGCCCACCTCCGAGGATGTCCTCACGCTCTCCGTCTACGGCGGGGAGGACCGGCTGGACAAGTCGACCCCGGGACAGGAGATCACGACGCCTGCGGGCGACACCCGGTTGACCGCCGACCGGGCGGACCTCTCCAACTGGGGCAACCGGGGCGTGAGCGGACGGTGGGCCCGGCAGTGGGGCAGCCGGCTGGCGACGGACGCGCTCTTCGCCTACTCGCAGTACTTCTCCGAGGCGACCCTCGACGTGGCCTCGTCGCAGTTTGCGCGCGGGTTCGACGAAGACAACCGCGTGAAGGATCTGACGGCCCGCCTGGACAACACCTGGCGGCCCTTCCCGTCCTCCGAGATCGGGTTCGGGGCTCAGTTTACCCGCAGCGACGTGTCCTACGCCCTGACCCGGCTGCGGGGCGACTCGGCCCAGACCCTGAACCTGGACGGCGAGAGCGGTCTGACCGCCGGATACCTTCAGCATTCCTGGACTCCCTCCGCGCGCGTGGACCTGACGGCGGGGCTACGGATGACCAGCTACGACGGGACCGGGCAGACGTACTGGGAGCCGCGCGCGTCGGCCCGCTACTCCCTCACCGATCAGCTCTCACTGACCGGAGCCTGGGGCCGCTACAACCAGTTCGTGAAGCGGGTCGAGAACGAGGACATCCTGGAGGGGAGCCGCGACTTCTGGATCCTCGCCGGAGACAACATCGCGCCATCGTCCGCCGAACACTGGATCGCGGGCATCGGCTATGAGACCGATGACTACCTGTTCGACGTCGAGGCCTACGTCCGTGACCTGGGAGGCGTCGCACAGTTCTCCACCCGTTCACGGCGGGCACCCGGTCAGCGGCTGGCGGAACTCTTCTTCGAGGGCACCGGGACGGCCCGCGGCATCGAGCTGCTGGCGCAGAAGAAGCGCGGCGCCCTCACCGGCTGGCTTGGCTATACCCTTGCGAACGTCGAACACGAGCTCGATGGGTTCAACGGCGGGCTCGCATTCCCGGCCAGCCACGACCAGCGCCACGAGGTCAAGGCCGTCGGCAGCTACCAGCTGGGCCGCTGGACGCTGACCGGCGGATGGGTCTACGGGTCCGGCAGGCCGTACACGGTGCCCGAAGCCCAGTACCCGATCACGCTGCTGGACGGGCGCACGCTCAGCTACATCCACGTCGGCGCGAAGAACGGGGAGCGCCTGCCCGCCTATCACCGCCTCGATCTGGCGGCGAGCCGCCGCTTCGAAGTGGGGGAGTTCTACTACGAACTGAACTTCTCGCTCTTCAACGTATACGGACGCAACAACGTGTGGTATCGCCAGTTCGACCTGACGGACCTGCCCATGCTGGTCACGGACGTCACAACGCTTGGCTTCACGCCCAGCATCGGGCTTCGCGCGGGCCTGCGGTAGAGGAGAACCGTCATGAGGAATAGAATCACATCATTGTTCAGCGCCGTTCTGGCCGTAGCCGCGGCCGCCGCCTGCGAGGACGATCTCGCCTTCGCGCCGGAGACGCCCGACACCTTCGTCGTGCAGGCCTTTCTCTTCGCCGGGGAGCCGGTCACCGAGGTCACCATGACGGGGGTGCTGCCCATCGACGCCGATTCCACCGCCGTGGCCGCCCCGATCGCGGACGCGCGCATCACGATCATCCGGGACGGCGCACGGTTCGATCTGGTGCCCACGGAGGGTGATCCGGGCCGGTATCACTATCCCGGGAACGACCTGCTGGTCGAGGTGGGGGATGTCCTCGCCCTGGAGGCTTCCTACGGCGACCGCACCGCGACCGCGGAGACGGTGGTTCCGGTTCCGCCGCAGGGATTGTCGCTGTCCGCGACCGTCCTGGCGCCCCCGCAGTTCGGCGTCCGGGGCGGCGGCTTCCAGCCGGGCGCGGGGGAGGGCCTGATGGCGCGCTGGGAGAACTCCGCCAGCGCGCTCCACTACGTGGTGGTCGACAACATCGAGGCGGAACCGGCGCCCTTCGCCGAGAGCCCGTTCGGAGGAGGGTTCGCCCGGCGTCTCGTCCAGCGCCCGACCGCGGGCGACAGCGCGCTCGTAAGCGCTCGTTCGCTCTCGTACTTCGGTCGCCATCGGGTGAAGCTCTACCGGGTCAACGAGGAGTACGCCGACCTCTACGAAGGCCTCAACCAGGATTCCCGGGATCTCAACGAACCCCCGTCGAACGTGCGGGGGGCGCTGGGCGTGTTCTCGGCGTTCAGCGCCGACAGCGCGTTCTTCGAGGTGCGGTGACGGCGTCCTGAACAAGTCCTGGACCGGGCCGGGGGGCAGTCTCGCGGGGCCTGTCTCCGAATGTGGGCGGCGGGGCCAATCTTGTCCCGCGCCGTTGGACACGTCCATCATTAGGGATGGGGGGACGGTCTCAACATCGAGGGTTGCGAAAGCGCGCGCGCGCCTGGGCGACGGTTCGCGACCTTCGGTACGCGCGTCAACCGCTTCGATCCGGCATCCTGCTGGTGCTCCTGACGTCTCCCGCGTTCACACCCGCAGGGCTTGCGGGCCAGGCGGAAGCCGCGATCGTCGGCCAGGTACCGCGCTGGTCCGTGGAGGGCAGCCTGGGCTCGCGTCTGGTGGGGACCCTGTACGACGAGTTCGTCACCCGTAAGACCCTCGCCGACCTGCCGAGCCAGACGCGGTGGAAGGAGACCGCCAGCCTGGGCCCGGAGGCGCGAGTGGTGCTGCGGCACAATCCCGTCGGGGGGGCGGGCCTCTACCTTACCCTGCTCGCCGGCCACTCGGGAACCGTCGCCCGCTATTCCGGTGCGCTCTCACCGCCCGAGGACATTTCGCGCAGCACGAACTACTACGGCGTCGGCTTCGGCCTCGGCATGAAGCTGTCGGAGTGGGACCGCGGGCGGGGCCTGCTGGCGTACAACCTGGGAACCGTCGCGCTCACTCAGACCATCGATCTGTCGCCGGGACATCGCGATGCGTTCGCGCAGATGGACGCGCAACATCCCGGGGAGATCCAGTGGACCTCGCGCACGTCCACGTCGTGGGGACTGGATCTGGGGGCATCGCTGCGCGTCCCCATCGGGGAGAATTCAGCGCTCCGTTTCTCGTTCCGGGACCTGGTGATCCCGGTCAACACGGCCCAGCTCGCGGCCCAGGAGCGGGACGACGTCAGATCGGTCTCCAGCGAACGGGTCGCCTTCAGCCTGGCGCCCTTCACCGCGCACCAGATGAGTCTGAGCGCCGGCTTCGAGTACATCGTTTCGTGGGCCCCCCCGCGGCGGGATGTCGTGCGCGTGCTGCCGGAACGGGTCGATGTCGCGGTGGCCGACCCGGCGGTCGAGGCCGCGCTGGAAGTCGCTGCGGCAGGAGATACGGCGCGGGCGGTCGCCTCCCTCGAACAGCGTGTCGCGCTGGTGCCGCAGGACGGTCTCGCATGGCGCGAACTGGCGCTGCTGCAGGCTCCGCGCGCCGAGTTCGATCCCACGGTGCGCGACCAGACCCTGGCCCATCTCGAACGTGCCCTCAACATGAATCCGGGGGACACGGAGCTGCTGCGGGCGTACGGCCGCATCCGCGGCATGGTGCAGCGGGAGGGACGGGTTCCGGAAGCCGTCGAAGTGCGCAGGCTCGAACTCTCCCGACTCGCCGTCCAGGGCGGAAGCGACGGAAGCCTGCGGCTGTCCGGGGCCGCGCGCGGGCTCGGGGCCGACCCTCAGGGGACCTACCGCTACACGATTACGGTAGAGGTGTTCGATGCCGGTGGCCGCATGCAGCGCGTCCGCTCCGGGCTGGACGAGGCCCGGGTGGATCCGGAAGGACGTCTGGTTCTCGAGGGAGATGGGGATCGGCTCCCCGTCCCACTCGCACTGGACCTCTTCCTCGTTCGGCCCGAACCCGGTATCTATTCGCTCCGTTTGAGACTGACTGATCTGGAGTCGGGGGCCACGGTTGAGACCAGCGAAGGCTTCGAGGTGCCCGGGAGCTGACCGCGGATTCCGGGTCCCCGTGAGATGAACGAGCACCGCCCGCCCTACCTCGCCGCAGTCATCGCCGGCGCCGCGATCTTCCTCCTGTACATCGTCACGCTGGCCCCCACGACGGCGTTCTGGGACACGAGCGAGTATATCGCTACCGGGTACATCCTCGGGATACCGCATCCGCCCGGAAACCCGCTCTTCGTGGTGCTGGCGAGGGTGTGGATCGTTCTGTTGTCGCCACTCGGGCTTCCGGTTGCGGTGCGTGTGAACCTGTTGGCCGCCTTCACTTCCGCGGCGGCGAGCGGGTTCTTCTTTCTGGTGGCCCACCGCATCGCATGGGGGTTGCTGGGCGATCACCGGCGGGCGCTGGTGGGGGCGGCGGCAAGCGCGCTGCTGGGGGCCACGGCGTTTACCGTGTGGAACCAGTCCGTGGTCAACGAGAAGGTCTACACGGTCAGCGTGCTGGTGATCGCCGCGGTGACCTGGCTGGCGGTGCGCTGGCGGGACCGGCGCGGCGAACCCGGGAGTGGGCGCCTCCTGCTGGTGGCGGGCTACCTGATGATCCTGGGCTGGTCCAACCACACCATGTCGCTCCTGCCAGTGCCGGCCCTGGGCCTGATGCTGCTCATGACGGCCCCGAGGGTGCTTCTGCGCCGCGACCTGTGGATCCGCGCGCTCCCCCTCGTCGTGGTCGGCCTGTCCTTCAACGTGTTCCTGCCCATTCGCGCAGCCCAGCGGCCGGTGATCAACGAAGGCGACCCGCTTTGCGAGTCCGCCGGCGAGGTGGCGGCCGCGGTTTTGACCGCCGGAAACGCGGGTTGCGCCAGGCTCGCCTCGGTTCTCCAGCGGGACCAGTACGCGCCGCCTCCGCTCAGCCAGCGCCAGGCGCCCCTGTCCGCGCAGTTCCAGAACTATTTCCAGTACTTCGACTGGCAGTGGGCGCGCGGGCTTGATGCCACTCCCGTACCGAGCCGAACGAGGGCTCCCGTCACCGGGGTCTTCCTGGCTCTGGGCCTGTTCGGCCTGCTCGTCATCCGGCGCGCCGACAGGGCGCTGTTCGCCTACATGGCGACGTTGACGGTGACCGTGACGGTCGCGCTCGTGATCTACCTGAACTTCAAGTACGGCTATTCGCTGGCGCCCGAGATCGCCGACCCGGACCTGCACGAGGTGCGCGAGCGGGATTACTTCTACATCGCCGGGTTCATCGTTTGGGGCGTGCTGGCGGGGGTCGGGCTCACAGGGGTCTGGCACATGGCCGCGCAGCGGCTGAGGTGGAGAGGCCCGGGAGCCGGGAGCCGGATGCCGGTGATGGCCACCAGGCTGGCGCTGGGGCTTGTGACATTCCTGGCGGTGCTGATCGCGCTGACGCCCCTGGCGGCCAACTGGCGCTGGGCGAGCCGCGCCGGGGACTACGCGGCCCGCGACTGGGCGTACGATCTGCTCCAGAGCGTCGAGCCCTACAGCGTCCTGTTCACCAACGGGGACAACGACACCTTCCCGCTCTGGTATCTTCAGGAAGTGGAGGGAATCCGCAGGGATGTCACCGTCATCGTGGGGCAGTACCTCTTCACGCAGTGGTATCCGCGGCAGCTGCAGGAACTCACCCGGCCGGATCGGCAGCGGCCCTTCGAGCCCGACGAGCGGGTGGCCGGCCTGTATTCCGCGCGTGAGATGCCCACTCGCCCGGTGCTCTCGCTCGCGCCCGAAGACATCGACCAGATTCAGAGTGCCGCCACTCCGCAGGACGCGAACGTTCGCCTGGGACCCGTCGTGGTGCAGTACCCGCGCGGCACCTACCTCGACCGGGGGGACCAGGTGGCGCTCGCGATCATTCGCGACAGCATCTCCGAGCGCCCCATCTACTTTGCGTGGACCGGGGGGATCATCCGCTCGCTGGGCCTGCACGACTTCGGGGTCCGGCAGGGGCTCGCGACCCGGCTCGTTCTGCGCGACATCGAGACGGACGCGCGTTTCGTCAGGACAGACGCCGCCCTGGGCGGGGAATGGGTCGATCTGGAGCGCACGCGGAGGCTCTCCAGCGAGGTGATGATGGCCCGCAGCCTCCGTTATCGGGATATCTGGGCCGACCGCACCACTCTGAACATTCCCTACTACTACTTTCACTTCAGCCGCGTGCTGTTCGACCGGGGTTCGGCGGCCGGGCTGCCCGCGGAGGAACTGGCCCGGTACCGCGCCGACATGGAGGCGTTCGGCGTCACCATGCAGGGCGGATACCGGGTGATTCCCGAATCGGAGCCCGGAGCCGGATGAGGATCCACGTTTCCGAAGGCCAACGGGGCCGGGACCCGCTCCAGGCGATGTCGAGTCGGCTGTCACGCCCCGAACTGCTCCGCTACGCCCGGCACCTGGTCCTGCCCGAGGTCGGCCTCTCCGGCCAGCGCAGGCTCAAGTCGGCCCGCGTGCTCGTGGTGGGCGCGGGAGGGCTCGGCTCGCCGGTGGCGCTCTATCTGGCCGCAGCGGGCGTGGGAACGCTCGGGCTCGTGGACTTCGACGAGGTCGACGCGACCAACCTGCAGCGTCAGATCCTGCACGGGGAATCCGACGTCGGCCGGCTGAAGCTCGATTCCGCCCGCGACCGGCTCGCCGAAACCAACCCCCACGTCCGGGTCATCGCCCACGACGCCAGGCTGAGCAGCGGCAACGCTCTGTCCGTGCTGGGCGACTACGACTTGGTCGTGGACGGCACCGACAACTTCCCGACCCGCTACCTGGTGAACGACGCCTGCGTGATGCTCGGCAAGCCCAACGTGTACGGCTCGGTGCACCGCTGGGAAGGACAGGTGTCGGTGTTCGCCACCGAGGGCGGTCCCTGTTATCGGTGCCTCTTCCGCGAGCCGCCGCCGCCGGGCCTGGTGCCCAACTGCGCCGAGGGCGGAGTCCTGGGGGTTGTCCCGGGTGTGGTGGGTTCGCTGCAGGCGCTCGAGACCGTGAAGCTGATCCTCGGACAGGGCAGTCCGCTCGCGGGGCGGCTCCTCATCTTCGACGGGCTGGAACTGGAGTGGCGCGAGGTCTCCGTCCGGCGCGATCCCGGCTGTCCCGTATGCGGCGACAACCCCACACAGACCGAACTCATCGACTACGACCTCTTCTGCGGCGTGGAGCCGGAGGCTGAACCCATGACCCTGTCCCCAAACGAGACACCCCGTGAATCGGCGGGCCCGGGAAGCATAGACGTCCTGGAGGCCAGCAGCCGCCTGGAGGGCGAGGCCCCGCCCTTCCTCCTGGATGTGCGCGAGACCTACGAATGGGACATCTCCAACCTCGCGCCGCAGCGCGCGGTGCTGATTCCCATGGGCGAAGTGGGTGCCCGTCTCGACGAAATCCCGCGCGAGCGCCAGATCATCGTCCACTGCCGAACCGGCGTCCGCAGCGGGGATGTTGCGAATCAGCTCTGGCGGGCGGGGTACCGCGACGTGCTGAACATGGAGGGCGGGATCAACGCCTGGGCTCGGCAGGTCGATCCCGGGCTCCAGATCTACTGAGGCAGTCGAACCGCACTTCGCTCCCGGATCTTCTGCGGGTGCCCGGACAGGGGCTCAGAACGCCGCCAGCTCCCGGATCGCCGAGACCACATCGGGCACCTGCGGAAGGATGACCTCCTCGAGCTGAGGCGCGTACGCGACCCAGCAGTCCCTGGAGGCGATTCGCCGCACCGGCGCATCCAGCCACTCGAAGAGTTCATCGGCGACCCGGGCCGCGATCTCGGCGCCGTAGCCCCAGGAGAGCCCGTCCTCGTAGGCCACCAGCACGCGGTTGGTTTTGCGCACCGACGCGGCGACGGCGTCCATGTCGAAGGGCGACAGGCTGCGCAGATCCACGATCTCGACCTCTATGCCGTCCCGTTCCGACGCCACCCGGGCCGCGTCCAGGCTGCGCTTCACCAGCGCGCCGCAGGTCACGATGGTGAGATCCGAGCCCTCGCGCGCGACGCGAGCCTTCCCGAAGGGAATCATGAAGTCATTCCCGGGCTCGAGACTCTTGTTGTACACCTGGCGGTACAAGTGCTTGTGCTCGAGGAAGATGACGGGATCGTCGCATCGGATCGCGGTGCGCAGGAGCCCGCTCGCGTCGAGCGCGTTCGAGGGCAGGGCGACGCGCAGCCCCGGCGTGTGCGTGAACAGGGAAGCCCCCGTCTGCGAGTGGTAGATGCCTCCGCCCGTCAGATAGCCGCCGAAGGGCACCCGGATGACCACGGGCGCGTCGAACGCGCTGTTGGAGCGGTAGCGCATCGTGGCCAGCTCGTTGCGGATCTGCATGAACGCCGGCCAGATGTAGTCGAAGAACTGGATCTCGACGACGGGCTTGAGCCCGCGGGCCGCCATCCCGATCGCGCGCCCGACGATGTTCGCCTCGGCGAGCGGCGAGTTGAAGACGCGGTCGCTGCCGAAACGCTTCTGGAGCCCGTGGGTCACCTTGAAGACCCCGCCCTTGCCCTGCACCTGCTCAAGGGCCTCCGCGCGCGAAGCGTCGGCTACGTCCTGACCGAAGACGACGATGCGCGGGTCACGCACCATTTCGTCGCCGAGGCAGCGGTTGATCAGGTCGACCATGGTAAGCTGCTTGCTTCCCCGGTCGAACTCCGCCGAATCCTCGGTGTCGAATTCCGGCTTCGTGGGCGGCGCGGTCTCGGAGTAGAGGTTCACCAGCGCCCGCTCCGGCGGGGGCTGGGGACGCCCCAACGCCCGGGCGGCGGCTTCCCGAACCGCGGCATGCGCCTCCGTCTCGATGCGGTCGAGCTGCTCCGCGGAGGCAACCTTGAGGTCCAGCAGCAGCTGACGGGTGCGGGTCAGGGGATCCTTTTCCTCTTCGGCAAAGCGCTCTTCCACCGTTCGATACGCGCGCTCGTCGTCGGACATCGAGTGCGAGTAGGGCCGGATCGTGAAGGCGTGCACGAGTGCCGGTCCCCGACCCTGCCGGCAGTGGCGCACCGCAGCGCGGCTCGCCTTGTAGCTGTCGATGACATCGGTGCCGTCGCATCTCGCGATGAACAGATCCGGGAAGGAGGAAGCCAGCCCGGAGATGCTGCCGCCGGCGGTCTGGACCTCCACCGGCACCGAGATCGCGTAGCCGTTGTCCTCGATCAGAAAGATGACGGGAAGCTTGAGCGTGCAGGCGGTGTTGAGCGCTTCCCAGAACTCGCCTTCCGAGGTGGCGCCCTCTCCGGCCGAGACGAGCACGACCTCGTCCTCCTCCACCTGCCCCATGCGCTTCCGCATTTCCGCGAGCCCGGCAGCCCGGCGGCCGCCCTCGGCGCATCCCACGGCCTGCAGGAACTGCGTTCCGGTCGGAGACGACATGCTCGTGATGTTGAGACGGGGGTCGCAGAAATGGCACGGCATCTGGCGCCCGCCGGATGCGGGATCGGCCTCGGCGGCCACCGCCTGCAGGAAGTGCTCGTACGGGGTCTGGCCCAGCGCCAGGGAGAGCGACCGGTCGCGGTAATACAGGTAGAACCAGTCGTGGGCGGGCCTGAGGTGGGCGGCAATGGCCACGCCGATGGCCTCGTGGCCCGCGCTCGAGATCTGGAAGAAGGTCTTGTTCTGCCGCTTGAGCGTGATCTCGCGGTCGTCGATGCCGCGCGAGGTCACCATGATGCGGTAGAACTCGATCAACTGGGTCGAGGTAAGGGCGAGCCCGTCGCCGGAGACCTTCCTGCGGCCACCGGCGGGCGCGTCGGGTGGTAGTGTTCGCGTGTCAGGTGTCATATGGGAAAGATAGCCGGAGCGGGCAACAGGGTCCAACCACCGGACGGCCCGGAACCTCCGTCAGCGCGCTGACGCCGCGTTGAGCTGGTCGGCCAGCAACTGCGGATCGGCGACGGGTCTCTGACAGGTGTACTCGTGGCAGACGTGGGCGCGCGGCGTCCGGTCACCCCGGTCGCCCGCCAGGAGCCTCCAGGGCGCCCGCGGCGTCCTGCCCGCCTGGTCGCCGGTGACCAGCCGGTCGGGCAGATACCGGCCGTGCGCCGCCTGCAGCAGCGCCCGGGTTGCGTCGTCGTCGGGGTCGCCCTCGATGACTACTTCCACGCCGGGCCGGTCGAAGGCGTCGGCCACCGTAAGCAGCCTCCCGTACGCGCTGGGGAAGCGCGCCATCGCAGCCGCCTCGCTGGCCAGCACCCGCGCCGCGAGGATGCGAAAGTCCTCGCGGTCCAGAAGGCGGCCCAGGCGCAGCAGAACCTCCGCCGCCAGGGAGTTGCCGGCGGGAGTGGCGTTATCGGTGGCGTCCCGGGGGCGCACCACCAGCGCCTGGTCGGCTCGGTGCGTGTCGAAGAGCAAGCCGCTCGCGCGATCGAAGAACCCCTCCAGGAGGGCATCGGCAAGCTCCGTGGCGCGATCGAGCCAGACGGCCCGAAGCGTCGCTTCATGGAGCGCCAGGAAGGCCCCCGCAAGCGACGCGTAGTCCTCCAGAAACCCGCCCACCGGCGAGGGCCGGTCCTTGTGGCTGCGCAGCAGGCGGCCGTCGCGCCGCAGTTCGGCGAGGATGAATTCTCCCGCCCGCTCGGCCGCGCGCACGTACTCGCGCCGTCCCAGCGCTGCCCCGGCTTCGGCAAGGACGCGAATCGCGAACCCGTTCCAGGCCACGATGACCTTTTCGTCGCGGAACGGCGGTTCGCGCAGGGCCCGGGCTTCGAGCAGAACGGCCGATGCCGGCGCGAGCACAGCGTCGAGTTCGTCCGGCGCAAGCCCCTCCGCCCTGGCCACCGACTCCGGGTCGTGGGGCAGGTGAAGGATGTTGCGGCCCTCGAAGTTGCCGGCCGGGGTGACGTCGTAGCAGCGCCGGAACAGGCGCGCCGTGGACGGGTCGAGCAGTGCGTCGATCTCCTCCGCCGTCCAGAGATAGAACAGCCCTTCCTCGCCCTCGGAGTCTGCGTCGCGTGCGGAGTAGAAGCCGCCCTCCGGCGAGCGCAGGTCGGTGAGCATGTAGGCCAGCGTCTTCTCGGTGACCGCCAGGAATTCGGCGTCCCCTGTATACAGATGAGCCTGCAGATACGCACTCGCGAGCAGGGCGTTGTCGTAGAGCATCTTCTCGAAGTGCGGTACCAGCCAGCGCGCATCGACCGTGTAGCGGTGGAATCCCCCGCCCAGCTGATCATGGATTCCGCCGCGCGCCATCTTGCGTAGCGTTTGCGTCGCCATGGCCAGCAGTTGCTCGTCCCCCGACCCGCGGTGAACCCGCAGCATGAGTTCCAGCACCATGGGTTGGGGGAACTTGGGCGCTCGCCCGAAGCCTCCATTGATGGTGTCGTAGCCGCGGGCGATGTTGTCGCAGGCGGCGCGCGCCAGCCCGGTTCGCGCCTCGCGGTCGTCGGGTGATGCCCGTCCCGCCTCCGGAGGCCTCATGGAGCGCTCCAGCAGCCCGTGCATCCGGCTCGCGGCCTCGCGCACTTCGGCCTTGCGCCCCGTGTACGCCCGGCCGGCGGCCTCGAGCACCTGGCGGAACGACGGCATGCCGTGGCGTGGCTCCGGCGGGAAGTAGGTCCCCCCGTAGTAAGGCAGCCCCTGCGGGGTCAGGAAGGCGGTGAGCGGCCACCCTCCCTGCCCGGTGATGCTCTGGACCGCACGCATGTAGATCGCGTCCAGGTCGGGCCGCTCCTCCCGGTCCACCTTGATGTTGACGAAGTGCTCGTTCATGAGCGCGGCCGTCCGGTCGTCCTCGAACGACTCCCGCTCCATGACGTGGCACCAATGGCAGGCGGAGTAGCCTATGGAGAGGAGGATGGGCCGGTCATCGTCGCGCGCGCGGCCGAGCGCTTCGTCGCCCCACGGGTACCAGTCCACGGGGTTGCCGGCGTGCTGCAACAGGTAGGGGCTGGTTTCGCGCGCCAGCCGGTTGCCACCGGAGGAGTCGGGGCGCGTGGATGGTGGCGTGTCGGTCATGGCTGCATCGCCTCCAGAACCTGCTGCCGGAAGGCGCGCGCCCGCTCGAGCACCTCCGCCTCGCTCACCGTCAGCACCTCGCGGTCGCGCACCACCAGGCGCCCGTTCACCAGCACCGTGGCGACATCGCTTCCGCGGGTCGCGTAGACCAGGTGCGAGTAGACGTTGTAGAGCGGGGTGAGGCCGGCCCGGCGGGTGTCGACGAGCACGACGTCGGCGCGCTTCCCCGGCTCGAGCGATCCGATCTCGTCGTGCAGCCCGAGGACCCGGGCGCCGCCCATGGTCGCGAGGCGGAACACGGTCTCGGCGGGTAGCGCGGTGGGATCGGCGCTGGCGAACTTGTGGATCTTGGCGGCGGTGTCCATCTCGTCGAAGAGGTCCAGGTCGTTGTTGCTGGCCGGCCCGTCGGTCCCGAGCCCCACCGGGATGCCCGCGGCCAGCGCCTCCACGATCGGAGCCGCCCGCGAAATTCCCAGCTTCATGTTGCTCTCCGGGTTGTGGGCGATGCCCGCTCCGCTGGCCGCGACGCGTGCGATGTCCTCCTCGGAGAGATAGATGGAGTGGGCGAGCACGGTCCCCGGCCGCAGTGCCCCGATGGACTCGAGTGCCTCCACCACCCCCATCCCGGTCAGGCCGCTCACTGTGGCGGACTCGCCCGCGTCTTCGGCGGTGTGGATCTGAAAGGGAGCCCCATGGTCGTTGGCCAGCCGCACGGCGGCCGCCACGTCTTCGAGCGAGGTCGTATAGAGGGAGTGGGCGGCGACGCCTGGCGTCAGGGTGGGATGGTCGCGGTAGCGCTCCATGAAGTCGGCGGCGTCCGCCAGGGAGGCGGCCGGCGACGCAAAGTCCGGGGTGGGGAAGCCGATCACGTGCGGCCCGAGCACCGCGCGCATGCCGGCGTCGATGGTGGCCCTCGCACCGTCGTCCCGGAAATAATACATGTCCGCGAAGGTGGTCGTCCCGCTCTTGAGCATCTCGATGCACGAGAGCAGTGTCCCCCAGTACACGAAGTCGGGGCTCACCAGAGCCGCCTCCGCCGGGAAGATGTGCTCCTCCAGCCAGGTCATCAGCGGCAGGTCGTCGGCGAGTCCCCTGAGGAGCGACATCGCCGCGTGCCCGTGTGTGTTGACCAGCCCCGGGATCACGAGGTGGCCGGTTGCGTCGAGCACGGCGGCGTCGGAGGGTCGGGGGTCGCCAGCGGCCAGCAGGCCGGCGATGCGCTCTCCCTCCACGAGCACTGCGCCGCCCTCGAGCACGGTTCCGGGATCGTCCATGACCACCACCGTGCCGCCGTCGATCAGCAGCAGCTCGTCCGCCCGTGGCGCAGGGGATGCGGAACACGCTGCCGAGAGCACCACGACCAGCGCCGTCAGGACGCCGGAACCGGGACTCGGGACCCCGCGCTCGGCGACGACCGTCATTTTGCGTTCCGTCCTGTACATGTTTCTCTTGTCGCCTTGATCCGATTGCGCATTGCCGTCCTCCGACTCCGCCCTGTCATCCGCCAGCACCTAAGATATCCGGCAACGCCTCTCTCCGGACAACCATGCCGGATGACCGGCTTCCTCCAACCGGACAGCCAGGTTTCACTTCGACGATGATCTCTCCCATCTGGCGACCCACGCCGGAACGGCGCGACGCGGCGAATCTCACCGACTTCCGCGCCTTCCTGGCCCGGCGAGGACACGATCCAGGCGCGGGCTACGAGGCCCTTTGGCGATGGTCGCTGGCGGACCAGGCGGCCTTCTGGGACGCGTTCTGGGACTGGAGCGGGGTGGTGGGGGACAAGGGCGATGCGATTCTGGAGACGGGACCCGAGCCGATGGAGGCCCGGTATTTTCCGGGCGCGCGGCTCAACTTCGCCGAGAACCTGCTGCAGCGAGCCGATGCCGGCCCGGCCGTCATCGCGTATTCGGAAGCAGGGCCGGAGTCGACCCTTTCCTGGGGGGAGCTCCGGGATCTGGTGTCGCGCGTGGTCCAGGGGATGCAGGCTGCCGGCGTCCAGCGAGGCGACCGCGTGGCGCTGCTGCTCCCCAACGTTCCGGAGGCGATTGCGGCGGTGCTGGCGGCGGCCAGCCTGGGGGCCATCACCGCCAGTGCATCGCCCGACTTCGGGGTGGACGGCGTGGTGGACCGCTTCGGCCAGATCGCGCCCCGCCTGCTGATCGGGGTCGACGGCTACCAGTATGGGGGGAAGTGGCATTCCACCCTGGACAGGCTCGCCGAAGTCGCGGCCCGGCTTCCATCGGTCGAGCGCGTGGTGGTCGTGCGCGCCCGGCTCGCGGATGGGACGGGGCGCCCGGATGTTGGTCCGCTCTCCGGTTTTCCCCGCGCGGTCGATTTCCCGAACTTCATCGCGCCCTTCGAGCCTCGCGAGATCCCCTTCCTCCGTCTCCCCTTCGCGCACCCGCTCTACATCCTGTTCTCCTCGGGGACGACCGGCCCCCCCAAGTGCATCGTGCACAGCGCCGGCGGGGTGCTGCTGCAGCATCTGAAGGAACAGCGCCTGCACGCCGACGTGAAGGCGGGCGACCGCGTGTTCTACTTCACGACCCTGGGATGGATGATGTGGAACTGGCTTGTCTCCATCCTGGCATCGCGCGCGACGGTGCTCCTGTACGACGGTTCGCCTTCGTTTCCCGGCCACGGCGTCCTGTTCGACTTCGCCGATTGGTCCCGGATGACCCACCTGGGGACCTCCGCCCGCTTCATCTCCGCGCTGCGCACTGCGGACGCGCGCCCGCGCGAGACTCACGCTCTGGGCTCGCTTCGCACCGTGTTGTCCACCGGCTCGCCCCTCGATGCGTCGGGCTTTCGCTACGTCCACGAGCACGTGAAGCGCGACGTGCATCTGGCTTCCGTGTCGGGCGGGACGGATCTGTGCGCCTGCTTCGTCGGCGGGCTGCCGACCCGGCCCGTCTTCGCCGGGGAGATCCAGGGGCCCGCGATGGGGATGGCGGTGGAGGTGTACGACGACGGCGGCCATCCGCTGGAGCGGGGGAAGGGGGAACTCGTGTGCACCAGACCCTTCCCCTCAATGCCCCTGGGCTTCTGGGGCGACGAGGGCGGGGAGCGTTACCGCGACACCTATTTCCGGCGCTTCCCCGGCGTCTGGCACCACGGCGACTTCATCGAGAGGACCGCCAGCGGGGGGTACGTCATACACGGCCGCTCCGATGCGACCCTGATCGTTGCCGGCGTGCGCATCGGAACCGCGGAGGTGTACCGGGTCGTGGAGGCCTTGCCCGAGGTGCGCGAGGCGATCGCCATCGGCCAGCGCCGCGCGGAGGGGATGCGCATGGTCCTCTTCGTCCACCTGCGCGCAGGGTACGCGCTCGACGATTGTCTTCGCGACCGGATTCGAGTTCGGTTGCGCACGCGCGCGAGCCCGCGCCACGTTCCGGCGGCGATCCTGGAGGTGCCCGACATTCCGCGTACCCGGAGCGGCAAGATCGTGGAACTGGCCGTCAGGGCCGTCGTCCACGGCGAGCCGGTTCGCAATCGCCAGGCGCTGGCCAACCCGGAGGCGCTGGAGCATTTCGGGGATCGGCCCGAGCTCACCGACTGATTCCGGCAGGCGCCCGGCGCCCGCGCCATCGGCTGCCTGTCGTCACAGGGGCGCGGCGATCGACTAGATTGGAGTTCGTGCGCCAACCAACCCGCCCGCGGAGAAGCGACACGCCTTGGGGACCTACCGGAGTTTCGTCATGCTTGCGCTGCGCCGTCCCTCCGTGATTCCCGCACTCCTGGGCGCCGGATGGGCCTTTCGGCGGCGAGGCTGGTACAGAGAGCCCCCGTTTCTTCCGCTCCCGTCGGCTTCCTTCCTGCGCTGGAGGCTGGATACGGCCTACGGCGATCCGCAGGCCCGTCCCCCGGCGGACGAGGCCGAGCGGTTCCTGCGCTGGGCGGCGCGCATGCGGCGAGGCCGGTGAACGGACGCGGGTCGGATCCCCGGGCATGACCAGGCGCACGCGCATCCTGATCGCCGTGGCCACCGTGCTGGTCGCGGTGGCGCTGGTGTCGTCCACCGTCGGACGGGCCATCTACGCCGGCCGCGCTCCCGGGCTGGGCTCCTTCGTCACCGTCCACTTCGCCGGGTATCTCTTCTTCCTGCTGATGCCGGTCGAGGCGCTCGTCCCCTACTATCAGGCGGAGGGACACCCTGGCGGCATGCTCGTGCTGCTGGCGGTCACGACCGCGCTGGCGGCCCAGGCCATCGACTATGGAATCGGCCGCGCAGTCGGGACCGGGATCCTGGAGGATTTCCTGGGACGCGAGCGCTACGCGAAGTTCAGCGGCCTCATCGCCCGATGGGGAAGCTGGGCGATTCTCACCTTCAACCTGTTTCCGCTCTCGTCTCCCAACATGCTCCTGGTTGCCGGCATGTCGCGCTTCGGCGCGGTCCGTGCGCTCGCCCTGAGCGCCGCCGGGCTGGTCGCCAAGTACATCGCCATCGTCTACCTGTTCGATGCCCTGGGGGGAGACGCCGGATGAGTCCATGCTGAGCGTCGCGGTGACCGGGAACATCGCGTCCGGCAAGTCCTCCATGCTGCGGGCCTGGGCCCGGGCGGGCGTTCCGGTGATCAGCGCTGACGACCTTGCGCGCAAGGTGGTGGAGCCGGGGACGGACGGGCTGCAGGAGGTGGCGCGCGTGTTCGGGAAGGACGTGCTGGGCCCGGACGGACAGCTCGACCGGCGCCGGCTGCGGGACCGGGTGTTTCGGGATGAAGATGCCCGGCGCAAGCTGGAGTCGATCCTTCATCCCCGGATTCGGGACCTGCGCGAAGGATGGCTGGGCGAGCAGCGGCGCCGCGGGATGGAACTGGTGGCCGCGGAGATCCCGCTGCTCTTCGAGACGGGCTATGCTCGTGGAGTGGACGTGACTATCGTAGTCCACGCGCCGCCGGCCGTGCGCCTCGAGCGCCTAGTGCGCGTGCGGGGTCTGGACGCGGAGGAGGCTGCCAGAATCATGAGCACACAGGCCGACGCGAGCGACACACGCGCGATGGCGGATCACGTGATCCCCAACGAAGGCACCCCGGCCGAACTCGAACAGCGTGCTCTGGAACTCCTTGCCCGACTGAGGGCGCGGATTCGGCGGGAGCGCGGGTAGCCATGCCGGAGGCCCGGGTGCTTCGCATCGACATGCATCTGCACACGCACGCGTCCTGGGACTGCCTCAGCGATCCGGAGAAGGTGCTCGCAAGGGCTGTCGCCAGAGGTCTGGATCGCATCGCCATCACCGACCACAACCGTATCTGGGCCGCGCGCGAGATGGCGCGCCGCTACCCGGACCGCATCATCCCGGGCGAAGAGGTGAAAACCGCAGAAGGCATCGACGTGATCGGGCTCTATCTCGAGGAGGAAATCCCCAGGGGGACGCCCGCCAGGGAAGTGTGCGCGCGCGTCCGGGAGCAGGGGGGGCTGGTCTATCTGCCTCACCCGTACGCGCGTGCCAAGGGAGGCTCGGGCCGCTACGCGGAAGAGCTGGCCGACTACGCCGACATCATTGAGGTCTTCAACGCGCGGCTGCACGACCCGGCGCTCAATCAGGCCGCAGCCGACCTGGCGGATCGCCGGGGCCTGCCCGGTGGGGCCGGATCGGACGCCCACACCGTGTGGGAGGTGGGCAGAGCCCGCGTCGAGCTTCCGGCCCATCCCAACCGGCCCGACGCCTTCCTGGAGGCGCTGGGTTCGGCCCGCGTCTCCGGGGCCGCCTCTCCGCACGCGGTGCACCTGGCGTCAACCTTCGCCAAGGTTGCCAGGCCAATGGTGAGACCCGGGAGACCCGGGAGACCCGGAACAGGCGCCCGCGTGGACTGACAGGTCCCCACCGACGAGTTTCCCCGACCCGGCATGCGATACCAAACCCCCTCCCATCGGCAGGCACCGGCCCGACGACTGGCGGCCCGGCTGGCCGGCGCCAACAGTATCGTGCTCACAACCCACATGAACCCGGATGCCGACGGGGCGGGATCCGCGGTTGCGCTGCTCGCGTGGTTGCGCGACCGGGGCGCCGAGGGCTGGTTCGTGCCGCCGACGCCCCTTCCCGCGCGCTACCGGTTCCTGCTTCCCGAGCAGGAGTGGCACCTTCCCGCGAGTTCCGCCGCCGCCGCGCGCGCGTGCTCGGCTGCGGACCTGGTCGTGGTGGTGGACGCCGGAGACCTGCCCCGCCTGGGCCGCGTGAAGCCGATGGTCGAAGGGCGGCCCACGGTGGTGATCGACCACCACACCACCCCCACCCGCCCCATCCCCGGCGACCGCCTCGTCGATTCCCGGGCATGCGCGACCGCGGAACTGGTGTACGATATCCTGATTGCCGCGGGAGCACGCTGGACCCGAGCCATCGACGACGCGCTCTACACCGCCATCGTCGACGACACGGGGTCCTTCGCCTACAGCAACGTCACCCCCGACACCCATCTCCTGGCGGCCGAACTGGTGCAGCGGGGGGTCGATGTGGTCGGCATCCACCGGCAGCTCTTCGAGTCCATGGATATGCGCCGGCTCGAGTTGCTGCGAGAGTGCCTGGGCGAGCTGCGGGCCGAGGATGGCCTGTCCTGGATCACGGTGCCCCACCAGGCCTATCGTGAGCTGAAGGCCACCAGCGACGATCTGGAGGGGCTGGTGGACTATCCCCGCGCCATCAAGGGGGTGGAGGTAGCGATGTTGTTCCGTACCACCAACGACGGTGCGACCAAGGTGTCGTTCCGTTCCAACGGACGGGTCGACGTGGACGGGATCGCCCGCAGCTTCGGGGGTGGCGGCCACGCCAAGGCGGCGGGGGCGCTGGTATCGCGCCCCCTGGAGGAAGTGCGCGCCGACGTCGTGAACGCGGCCCGCGCCCTGGTGCGGGAATGAGAGCCGGTCGCATGGGCGGGAGAAGCTCCCCGCGGCCGCGCACGCCCGGCGAACGGCGAGCGGGCTCCACAGCGGGCGACCCGGGGGTCCCGGAGGGGCTTGTCACGACCCTCGCCCTGGTGCGCAGCCGCCTCGACGCCGACTCCATCGATCGCCTCTGGATCTTCCCCCCGATGACCCGCGGGCGGCGCGAGCGCGGGCTGGTTGCGATAAGTTGCTTTGCTGAAAAGGAGCGCCGCCGATTGTTCACGGCCGCCTACCAGGCCAGGAGGCGGGGCCTCGATCTCGGCGTCGACCCCGAACTGGTCGAGCAGGGCCTGGCTCCCGCGGATTCGCTTTCGCGCGTGATGACCGGGGTCGTCCGGCGCGAATCCCTCCACCTCGGGGAGCCGCGCGAGATCGTTGTCGGGGGCGATGCTGCGACGCTGGACCGCCTCGCGGCTGAACTTGAGGAGCGCGTCAGGGTCCAAGGATTATGAAGACGACGGAAGCCCACCCCTTCGTGCGCCTGTTCGGTCGCTATCTGCGCGACCAGGGATTCCCCATGACCCAGCAGCGCGCATCCGTCGCCGATGTGCTGTTCGGCTCCGACGAGCACCTCTCGGTGGAGGAGATCGAAGGCTGTCTGCGCGGCCGGGGCGAGCGCATCGGCAAGGCCACCATCTACCGCACGCTCGATCTTCTGGTGCGCTCCAAGCTGGTCGACGAGCACGATTTCGGGGAAGGGTTCAAGCGCTACGAACATCGCCTCTCGCGCCAGCCCGTGCACGAGCATCTCATCTGCCTGTCGTGCGGCAAGGTCACCGAGTTCCGCTCGAGCGAGATCCTGCGGCTGGAGGAGCGTGTCGCGCGCGAGCACGGTTTTCGGCCCTCCCGCCACAAGCTGGAGATCTACGGCCTGTGCGCCGACTGCCGGCAGTCGGGAGCGAGGCTCGATGATGAAGGGTTGACCTGCCCCATCGAGAGCGTCTGAGCGGGCACCGGACGATGCCGAATCTGAGGTCGCCGGGCACGGGCCGGGCCGCCGTCGTCGACGAAACCCCGACCGGGTCCCTTCCACAGGCCTTGACGGGACTGAGTTGGGGGCTTCCGCGCACGTTTCTCGGCCTCGACGAGGCGACGAGCGCCTTCGCGTCCGCGCGCGCGCTCATCCTGCCGGTTCCCTACGAGGCCACGACCACGTGGGGCACGGGAACCCGCTACGGGCCGCGCGCCATCCTGGATGCTTCCCACTACGTCGAACTCTACGACAACGAGCTGGATGCCGAGCCGTGCACGGCCGGCATCCACACGCTTCCCGCCCTGGAACTGACCCGCGACGGACCCGCCGCCGCCCTGGCGGAGCTGGAGGAGGCCTGGGGGACCGTCTACGATGCGGCCGAGGGTCGGTTCCTGACGATGCTGGGCGGCGAACATTCCATCTCCTCGGCGGCCATTCGCGCGGCCGCGGAGCGCCATCGGCAACGCCTCTCCGTGCTTCAACTCGACGCCCACGCCGACCTGCGCGCCTCCCACGACGGATCTCCCTTCTCGCACGCGTGCGCGATGACGCGGATCGTCGACCATGCCGACATCGTCGCGGTCGGGCTGCGCGGGGTCAGCCTGGAGGAGGTGGAGGCGGCGCGCCGCGAGCCCGGCGTCACGCTGATCTTCGCGGACGAGATGGAGCGGGACGAGGCCTGGATGGACCGCGCCCTCGAGGCACTCGGGCCGCTGGTGTACGTCACCTTCGACGTCGACTACTTCGACCCGTCGCTGGTTCCAAGCACGGGAGCGCCCGAGCCGGGAGGGGGCGCATGGTACCCGACGCTGCGCTTCCTGCGCCGGGTCTTCGCCGAACGCCGGGTGGTGGCCGCCGACGTGGTGGAACTGGCGCCCATCCCGGGCCTCCGGGCACCCGACTTTCTGGTGGCCCGACTGGTCTACAAGCTGATCGCGTACGCCACCGCGAGCGGGGCCTGATGAGCGCCTCCGCCCGATCCCAGGCCGTAGACACGCCGGGCGCCGTACAGCCCGCAGACCGGCCCGGCACCCCGGCCGGCGCCGCAGACTCCGGCTTCGCGCGCGCACCGCAGCGCACCGCCACTCTGTCCTTCGGTCTGGAAGTCACCCCCTACGATGTTCTGGCGAAGGCGATGGACCGCTCCGCGGGCGCCTCGCGCATCGACGACAACGACATCCGGCTGAACTTCGACGGACCGCACACCTTCGCAAGCTGGATCGACGCCATCGCGAGCGCCCGCCGCTTCGTCCACTTCGAGAACTATGTCGTGCGCGACGACAGAACCGGCCGAGCCTTCCGCGACATCCTCGTGGCGAAGGCGGAGCAGGGCGTGGAGGTACGGGTCCTCTACGACTGGGTGGGGTGCTGGGCGACGCCCGCCCGCTACTGGAAGCCGTTCCGCGAGAAGGGCGTCCAGGTGCGCGCCTTCAACCGGCCCGCTCTGCGCGATCCCTTCGGGGTACTTCAGCGCGACCACCGCAAGCTGGTGTGCGTCGACGGCAAAGTGGCCTTCGTAGGGGGGTTCTGCATCGGCGACGAGTGGGCGGGCACGGAGGATCGCGCGCCCTGGCGCGACACCGGCGCCGAACTGCGGGGCCCGGCGGCGCTGGCGGCGGCGCGCGCGTTCGGACGGCTGTGGGACGAGATCGGCGACCCCGTGCCCGCGGCACTGCTGGACGGGGTCGTGCCGGAGGCGGCGGGCCAGACGCCGGTCTGGGTCATCGAGGGCAGACCCTGGAGAGCCCGGGTCTACCGGGTGACCCAGCTGGCCGCCGCCAGCGTGCGCCGGCGACTCTGGATCACCGATCCCTACTTCATCGCGCCTCGCCCGGTCGCCGAAGCGCTGGCTGCGGCCGCCCGGGACGGAGTGGATGTGCGCATCCTGGTGCCCGCGCACAACAACTGGCCTCTGGTAGGAAGCCTGGCGCGAGGGGGTTATCGGGATCTGCTGAAGGCGGGCGTACGGCTGTTCGAGTGGCAGGGGCCGATGATTCACGCCAAGACGGCGGTCGCCGACGGCGTCTGGAGCCGCATCGGATCGAGCAACCTCAACGCGGCCAGCCTGCTCGGCAACTGGGAGATCGATATCGGCGTGCTCGACCGCAGGCTGGCCCGGCAGCTGGAGGGTCTCTTCCTGGCCGATCTGGCCTCGTCGATAGAAATCGTCCTGCCCTCCGGACGGCACGGACGTGCGGCGGGACCGCCCGCCAGGGAACCCGAGCAGCGCCCCATCGAGCCTCCGGAACGCCTCTTGGAGCGACTGGAGCACTGGCGCAGCTCCCCGGATCGCGGTGGGTGGCGCATCAGCGACCTGGTGCGCGCGGGCTCGACGCTGGGCGACGCCATCGCCGGCCGCCGCCTTTTGGAGCGTGAGGCGCGCACCGTGCTGGGCACCACCGCCGGCATACTCATCGGACTCGCGCTGCTGTCCGCCTTCTTCCCCCGAACCGTGGCGTGGACCTTCGCCGCCCTTCTGGGGTGGCTGGGTGTCACGGCCGGCGCCCGCGCGTGGGCAGAGGCCAGACGCGCCCGCTCGGGCCCGGCATCCGAGGAACCCGGGCAGCCCGGAATCCACCCGGCGCCGTCATCCGACGCTCTCCCTCAGCCCGAGAACCGCAATCCGTGACCGATTCGATAGGTTTGGCAGGCGTCTTCCTGGCAGGAACGATTTCCTTCCTCTCCCCCTGCGTGCTTCCTCTCGTGCCCGGCTACCTCTCGTTCATCACGGGCATGAGCCTCGAGGACCTGCGCAGCGGCGTGGACCGGCGCGCCGCACTGACCCATTCTCTCCTGTTCGTTTCCGGGTTCACGCTGATCTTCGTACTGATGGGCGCGTCGGCTTCCTTCCTGGGCCAGTTCTTCCGCGCCTACGACGTGTGGATTGCGCGAATCGGCGGTGTGATCATCATCGTCCTGGGGCTGTATCTGGCCGGCGTGCTGCGCCTGACCCCGCTGGACCGGGAACGGCGCGTGCATCTGAACGACAAGCCCGTCGGTCACCTGGGAACGCTGGGGGTAGGGGCCGCCTTCGCGGCCGGCTGGACGCCCTGCATCGGGCCCATGCTGGGGACGGCGCTCACCCTGGCCGCAACGGCCGAATACATGTGGGCGGGCGTGGGATACCTCTTCGTCTACTCGATGGGGCTGGCGGTGCCGTTTCTCCTGGCCACGCTCGCGGTGGATGCCTTCCTGCGCGGGTTTCAGCGTTTTCGGCACCTGCTTCCCGCGCTTCAGGTCGGTGCCGGCGTGCTCCTGATCGTCGTCGGGGTGATGCTGGTCAGCGGGACGTTCACCCTGCTCAGCACGTACCTGATCCGCTTCACGCCGGACTTCATTCTGGAGATGCTCTGACCTCGGCCTCGGCCTCGATCTCCACCCGGTAGCCCTCGCCGACCAGGCCCGTGCGGATAAGGGTGTTGGCGGGCAGCACCTCCCGGAACCGGTGGCCGTGCGCGCGCGCCACCGCCTCCCAGTCGGCGACGTCCCGGATGTAGAGCCGGGTGCGCACGACGTCGGCGAGCCCCGCGCCCAGGGAGTTCAGCGCGCCCTCCACCTTGTCGATGGCGAAGTGGGTCTGGGCGCCGGCGTCGTCGCCCCCGATCAGACGGCTGCCGTGGGTCGCGGTGGTGCCCGCGACCCGGATGCGGTTGCCGCTGCGCACGGCGCGGCTGAATCCGGCCACCTCCTCCCACATGGTTCCGGAGGAGACCCGCGCGCGCCCGTCGGCGCCGTGTCGCACCGGATAGGGGGCGGGGAAGTGGTCTACGTGGTGGCGCAGGTCCCCCGCGGCGGTCAGGTACGGCGGGCGCCTGTATTCGTCGCCGCAGTCCCCCGGGATGGGATCCAGGCGAGCCGCGGCCGCATCCAGCTCCGCGAGAGCATCGCCGTCCAGCGAGAAGTCGAAGAGCCTCAGGTTGTCTTCGAGGTAGCTCCGCCCACCCGGCCGCGCGCCCACGATCACCCCGGCCACCTCGGGCTGTTGGAGCACGTAGCGGCCTGCCACGTTCGCGATCGACACGCCCAGCCGGTCCGCGACTCGGCGCGCCGCCCGCAGCACGTCCTGTAAGCGGTCCCATCCCCCCGCCTGGTCCACGAAGCGGCGGTACTTCATCTGCGACCACGTGAGAGCGTCGTCGATCGGCGGCGCGGGCCGCCCCAGCCAGCGGTCGCTCAGCAGCCCCCCGGCAAGTGTCCCGTAGGCCAGCAGCTGCACGCCGTGGGTCCGGCATACTTCGGCCATGGCGGTGGCCGGGCGCCGGTCCAGCAGCGAGTAGCAGACCTGGTTGCAGACAATGGGGATGCCGCTGTGCAGCGCCATGTCCAGATGCACCGCGTCCAGGTTGGTCACGCCCAGGTGCAGGATCTTACCCTCGGCCTTCAGATCGGCCAGGTGGAACAGGCAGTCCAGCCAGCTCGGGTCGGCGTAGTTCCACGCGTGGAACTGGAGCAGATCGATGCGCTCCACGCCGATCCTCCGGAGCGAACGGTCGACGGCGGCCTCCACCTCGGCCCGCGACGACGCGCCCGGGGACGGCACCCACTTGGTGAGCACGCGAACCTCTTTCCGGCGGCGGGCCAGGGTCCCCGCGATGATCTCGGCGGACCCGTAGTGGTCGGCGGCGTCGAAGGTGTCGAACCCCGTCCCCACATGGGCCTCCAGCGCGCGCGCCGCCTCTTCCGGGTCGAGTTCGATTCCGCCCCGCTCCTGGTCCGCGACCTGCCAGAGCCCGTTCAGCACCCGGGACACGCGCAGCCCCGGCGCCAACCTCCGGTGCTCTGCGCTCATTCAGGCGGGAGTTCGCGGAAGATGCGCTCCACATCCGCGCCGGAGGTCGTGAGCGCGGTCATCTTCCACCAGAACACCCCGGAAGCAATGGCCATCACCAGAAGCCACACCCACGTGGGATGGAAGTACCACGCCGCTACCTCGGTGGTCAGGTCGCGCATCACCTGCACGAACAGGAAGGTCCCCAGCACCACCACTCCCGCGCCGCCCACCAGAGTCCGCGCCGTGCGCCCGGTCAGCACGGTCACGCGCGCCGCCAGGTCGGGGTTGCGGCGCGGCAGCGTCAGCAGCGCCAGGCACATGAGTCCGAAGTTCACCAGCATCGAGATGACGAGGATGTCGATCCCGAGGAAGAAGTCGCCCGCGAGATGACTTCCCGTGATCCCCACCGAAGCCATGGCTCCGCTGGCGATGATGGCGACGTGGGGCGTGCGCCGGCGCGGGTGCACCGCGGCGGCCCGCTTCGGAAAGATGCCGTCCTCCGCCCACGCGAACATCATGCGCGAAACCGCCAGCAGCATCGCCGGGAGGTCGTTGATGAGCGCCACCGCGGCCCCGCCCACGATCACCACCGTCCATCCCGCGGGGAGCAGGTAGCCGAGCAGTCCCGGCGCGGTGAGATCCCGCACCTGCGCCTCGGCGGCGATGAAGCTCCAGGGAACCGCGTGGTACACCGCCGCCGTGAACAGGAAGTAGAAGCCACCGACGATCGTGATCGCGAGCCCGATCGCGAGCGGGAGGTTGCGCCCCGGATTCTTCGCCTCTCCCCCGGCCTGGGCGATGGAGTCGAAGCCGATGAAGGTGGCGAAGAGCAGCACGGACGCCGCCAGCAGGGTGCGCGGTTCGAGCGCGGGCGCGACCTGAGCGGGGACGGCCCGGCCCTCGGACGCGGAGAGCGCGGCTGCGAAGTCTCCGTGGTCGAAAGCGAATCCGGCCACGATCACCACCGCGCCCAGCGCGAACATCAGGAACATCATCGGCACCAGGGTGCGCTCGTAGAGCGCGAGCCCGCGCACGTTCACCAGCACGAAGGTCCACAGGAAGGCCAGCGCCAGCCCCACCCGCACCGCACCGGTGTCGAGCGCGTCCGCGATGGCGACCAACTCGAGCGCGCCCGCGATGTCGCGCAGGAAGGGAATCAGGATGTAGGAGACGACGCCGATGGCGATCGACAGCCCGAACCACTGCGAGAAGCTGGCCACGAAGCCCCAGTACGGACTCAGCGCCCGGCTCGCATAGACGTAGCTGCCGCCCGCCCGCGGCATCGCCGAACCCAGGCTGGCGTAGGCCAGGGCGGCCAGTACCGCGGGAAGGGCCGCGAAGAGGTACGCGGGCAGCACCCAGGGCCCGATTCCGGGGATGCTGCGCTGGATCATGAAGGGCATCACGTTGATGGCGGCCCCGAGCATCGCACAGATCCCGGTCGCCGCGAGCCCCATGAGCCCGAGTTCGCGGACGAGCCCGGTGGTGGGCCGGGATCCGGCGGATGCGTCTCGATCGCTCATCGGTCGCGCTGTCCTCCTTCGCGGGCAGTGCGGGGGGAGTTGGTATTCGTGGGCGTCAGAACCACCGCTTCATCAGCCGGGGCTCGACGTCGACGACTTCGCCCTTCACGGTGTCCACGACCACCCGCACCCAGCCTATGTCAGGGGATCCGTAGGTCTCAAGGCGCGTGAAGTTGGCGAGTCCGCGCCCCTCCTCGTCGGTCAGGGGCTGGTCCATCCGGAAGGTGTGCGTGTCTCCGTGGATGAAGAGGACGTCCCCGGGAAAGGCGGCCACATGATCCTCCAACGCGCCGACGAAGGGCCCGTAGCCATCCCCGCCCCCGCCCTCGAGGCGAACGTTGGCGTGTGCCGCGAGCACGATCCCGGAAGCCCCGGTGGCCCGCGCTTCGTCGAACGCGGCATCCATCCACGCCAGCGCCGCCTCGCTCCGGCGGGCAACCTCCTCGTCGTGCCGGTGGTCGCGCTCGGGGAACTGCGCCGTCGCGTCGAAGGACCCCACCACGTGCAGGGTGGCGAAGACGAAGCCGCCGCGGGTCCAGCGCTGGTTCTCCGGGAACTCGGCGAACCCGGCATCCTGCGCCTGCGATGTGACGGGCATCGGGACTGCGCCGAGGCTGGATGACGGATCGTCGAAGAAAACCCGGCGCAGCATCGCCAGCCGATCGAGAGGGTCATAGCCGCCCGCGCCTGGCGCGTGGCAGTCCGCCCACTCGTTGTCCCCCGGCGTGTACACGACCGGAACCGACACGTCGTTCAGCTGCCCGCGGATGTCATGCAGCACCTCATCCGCGCAGGACCCGCCCAGGATGTCGCCGATGTGGATCAGGAAATCCACCCCGGCTGACTGGGCGTCCAACAGCATCCGTCGGGCGCGGGGCTCCTCCCAGGGGTAATAGGGCCCGTCCCCGTAGACGCCAAAGGCGATGGCGCCGGGTGAAGGAGGATCGGCGGGGGGAGGATCGGTGCACCCGGCCACAAGGCCCGATGCCAGCCAGACGAGTGCCGCAAGCCGCCGGCCCGCGTGCACGGATGCGTAAGGAGCGGACGCTCTCCGTCCTGCCCCGCGGGCAATCCGGTCCCGCCCGCCGCGTTCCGGCTCCGTTTCCATGGCCCTCCCCTGGCGCGGCCGCAACGCGGGAATGCTCCATCCTGTCCCGGTCTCGTCACGCGAGCGGGCAACGGAGGCGGACTGGCGTCGTACCCCGATGACGAGGGTAGCGAGGGCCGCATGTTTCGGGCGCGAAGATTAGCGCGCCTGCGTTGGTCGTGCCAGATGTTTCCGACAACCCTGACGTCACGTCAGAGTTTGGAAGGATCGGGTCCAGGCGATATCCCGGCCCGCCCGTTCACCTCCGCAGCCGCACCGCCTCCCTGAGCCCGCGCGTCACGCTCACCTCCAGGTCGGCCTCTTCCCTCATCAGGGCCGGCAACGCCCCTTCCCAGTCCCGTAGAATCGCGCGCACGCGTCCGGTCCCCGGATCCGTGACCACCGTGATGCGGCGCTCGTCGGTCTGGTCCACGTACGCCTCACCTTCCGGTCCAGTCAGCGTGACGCGTTCAAGCGCGTCCTCCCAGTCGGCCTCGATCGGCACCGTGAAGAAGAAGTGCTTCCCACCGTATTTGTCCTCGGTGGGCGTGAAGTCCAGGGAGAACACCGGCTGCCCGTCGGACGCCGTCCCGCGAATGCGGTACGGACCCCGGGCCTCGGGGAGTCTCGTGGTCGCCTTCATCGACAACACCGGATCGAGCCACAGCTCCCCATCCACAGCTCCGCCCCACAGCACGAGCATATCCGACGGTGGGTGGGATGCGGCCGAAGCTGCGCTCGCGACCAACTGTGCGCGATGGTCGATGACCTCTTCGAAATGGAAGTCGCTGATCCACGGTAGCGTATAGCAGTAGGTCATGATGTCTGTGGAATGGTCGGGGGGCACCACCGAACCATTGCGGAAGTCGTATCCCCACACGCCGATACTTCCGTCCGGGTAGGGGAAGGCTGGGTTGACGTCATCGGGGTTTCCGCAGGGAGCGTGCTGGAGTGAGAGGTTGTGACCGACCTCGTGCGCAAGAGTCCCGGGGCTCGCCGGACCCATGCTCACCCACCCCGGCAGCCAAGCCCAACCTCTGACGGAGCCGTTCACACTTGCGGCAACCCCATAGTAGTATCCTGTGTCCCCTTCCGATGCCCGCAGCACCTCGAGCTCGTGCATCAGTCCGGTTCGTCCGGACTCGGTGGTGAGATCGAGCGAAGTGAAGTAGGGCTCGTGGGGACGGACGCTGAACTCGGCAAACGGAAACGCGTGTTTCAGCAACGCTACCTGGGGACTGTCGGCCGAGGCGCCGCGGACCCACCCCAGAACCGACGTGTCGGGCTCCTCCGCTTCCATGACCGGAACCAGCGTGAGCTGCATTGGGGGCACACGCACCACGTTCAGCGAATGGGAGTCCTCGCGCGGGAAACGGGTTTCGCTTTCGGCGGTGAGGGGCAGAGTCCCTTCGGGGTCGACCACCACGACCAGCTCGACACCCGGGACGATGGTCTCGGCGGGAATCAAGGCGTTGTACGACGTCTCGAGATCGCCTTCGTCCGCCTCTGCGGGGATCTGGTTGGCATCTGGAGTCATGGTCACGCGGTGAATTTCGCCGCGCCCCGGCCGAGTGAAGACCGCAACGACCTCGGGCTCGAAGAAGCCTCTCGGTTCCTCCGCGGTGACGAATGCCCTCAGCAGGGCCTCCCGGTTGGCTACCAGGCGCACGCTCCGTAACGAGGTCTGGACCGACTGGGTGAGGTAGACGATGGGCAGGGAGACCGTGACCTGATCCGGGTTGCCGCAGATGGCGCCTGCCGTCCGCTCGATTGCGGTGTACCATGCCTGAAAGTCCGGCGCAGGAGACGCGCACAGGCCGGTGTCGTCATGGAGCAGCACGCGAAGCCGCCTCAGGTGCCGAAGGTCGAACGGCAACGCGCCCTCGAGCCCCGTATTGCGGCCCAAGCGCAGCGCGGCCAGTTCGTGTAACCCGGCGAGGGCGTCCGGCAGGGCACCGGACAGGTTGTTTCCCGTGAGGTCGACCGCCGTGAGCTGGCTGAGGTTGGCAATCTCTCCGGGAAGCGGACCGGACAGGCCGTTGCCGGGGAGCGCCAATTCCACGACACGTCCGCTCTCGGTGGCCACGCCATGCCAGTCTCCCAGAGGAGCGTCCGTCCCCCACGCCGCCCAGTTCGTCCATGAGGGGCCACCAGTCAAATCGTGCATGCTTGTCAGAGCGAGTCGTTCGACCTGGGCGACATCGCAATCCGTTCCGTCGACACCCGGAATGGTTCCCAGCCACTCCTGGAATTGGCCGTCGATTTGAGCGCACAGGCCGGTCTCTCCGTACCACAGCCGCTGCAGGAGCTCCAGGTCGAGCATGCTCCGCGGCAGCAGGCCGGTCAGATCACGATTCCCCTGGAGCTCGATTCGGACCATGTCCTGGAGTTGGCCCAGACCGGCGGGCAACACACCGCTAAGCCGATTGTTGGCGACTCGAAGCTGCCGAAGCGCCGTGAGGTTGCCGAAGACGTCGGGAAACGGGCCTGAGAGGCTGTTCTCGTGAATCCAGAGCGTCTCCAGTTGTCGCAGGTTCCCCAGCGAGACGGGGATTTCGCCGGTGAGTTGGTTGTCGTAGAGATACAGCCCCTCCAGGGTGGTCAGCTCTCCCAACTCAGGCGGGATCGTTCCCGTCAGGTTGTTGCGCGACACCGACAGGGACCTGATCGCAGGCAGATCCGCCAGTTCCGGCGGGATCGTGCCAGTCAATTCGTTCCCGCTCAGGCTCATGTACGTGAGACTCCTCAGGTCGCCGAGTTCCGGTGGCACCGGACCAGACAGCTGATTCCACGCCAGGAGCAGCCTTCGGAGAGCACGCATACTGCCCAATTCCACCGGAATCGGGCCGGACAGCTCGTTGTCCCAAAGCAGCAGGGAGTCGAGGCGCGGCAGTGCTCCGAACTCGGGCGGGATTGAACCCGTCAGTTTATTGTGACTCAGGTTCAGCATGGTCAGCTGGCTCAGCTTGCCCAACTCCGGCGGCATCGGACCCGTCAGTTCGTTGTCGTCCAGAACCAGCCGTCTGAGGTGTGTCAGATCCCCGAACTCGGGGGGGAGGGTTCCCGACAGGTTGTTGTCGTCCAGCACCAGCTCGGTGACGAAGCCCTCCGAGTTGGTCGTTACCCCTTCCCAGTTCCTGATGCTCTCCGGGGTGTGCCAGTTCGTCCTGTCGTCCCAGTGCGGTCCCCCGGTTGCGCCGTAGATGGCGATGAGCGTGGCCCGGTCGGCCGTGTCGGTCTGCTCGACCTGGCGCAGGGCGGTGATCGCCGGATCTTCCTTCGAGCAGAAGGTCAGCAGGGCAGTGCAGAGGCCCACTGCCCAGACGCGCGATCTTCGACGTGTCATGCCGCCGTCACCTCCGCAGCCGTACCGCCTCTCTTAGCCCGCGCGTCATGCTCACCTCCAGGTCGGCCTCGTCCCTCAGCGCGTCCGGGAGCGGCCCTTCCCAGTCTCGCAGAATCGCGCGCAGGCGTCCTGTCCCGGGCTCCGTGACCACGGTGATGCGGCGCTCGTCGGCCTGGTCCACGTATGCCTGGCCCTCCGGCCCCGTAAGCGTGACGCGTTCGAGGGCGTCCTCCCAGCCGGCCTCGATCGGCACCGTGAAAAAGAAGTGCTTGCCGCCGTGCTCGTCCTCGGTGGGCATGAAGTCCAGTGAGAAGAGCGTACGGCCATCCGACGCGGTCCCCCGAACGCGGTACGGACCCGACGCCTCAGGCAGTCTCGGCGCCGCCTTCATCGACAACACCGGATCGATCCACAGCTCGCCATCCACCGCTCCGCCCCACAGCACGAGCATGTCGGAAGGCGGGTCCGATGCGGACGAAGCTGCGCTCGCGGCGCCAGCGGCGAGTTCTGCGCGATGGTCGATCACCTTTTCGAAGTAGAAGTCGCTGAGCCACGGGAACGACCGGCAGTAGCTCATGACGTCCCGGCCGCCGTCGGGAGGCACCACGGACCCGCTGCGGAAGTCGTATCCCCACACGCCGACACGGCCGTCCGGGTAGGGGAACGCCGGATCGGCGCCGAGGGCGCCTCCGCATGGCGCGTGCCTGAGCGAGAGGTTGTGTCCTACTTCGTGCGCCAGCGTGAATGGACTCATGATCCCGATGCTCAACCAGCCGGGCAGCTGCCCCCGACCGCGGATGGATCCCAGGTCGGCGGCGACCCCGTAGTAGTAGCCCGAGCCGCCTTCCGACGCTCGCAGCATCTCCAGTTCTCCAAACATTGCCACCTGCCCGAATAGGGTGGTGAGGTCCAACGAGGTCCAATAGGCTTCGTGCGGCCGGACGTCGAACCGGGCAAACGGGAATGCATGCTTCAGCAACGCGGCCTCGGGGCTGTCGGCGGAGATGCCGCGGACCCATTCGAGCACCGAAGAGTCGGGCTTCGCCGCGTCCAGGAACGGCACCAGAGTGAGCAGCATCGGGGGCACTTCCACGACGTTCAGCGCGTGGGAGCCCACGTGCGGGAAACGGGTTTCGCTCGCGGCGGTGAGAGGCAGGGTGCCCCCCGGGTCGACCTCGACGACCATCTCGACGCCCGGGGCGATGACGTCAGAGGTGATCACGGCGTTGTACGACGTTCCAAGGTCACCCTGGTCCGCCTCCGCCGGGATCTGGTTGGCATCGCGCGTCATGACGACGCGGTGAGCCTCGCCCCGCCCCGGCAGAGTGAAGACGGCGACGACCTCGGGCTCGAAGAACCCTCTCGGTTCCTCCGCTGTGACGAAGGCCCTCAACAGCGCCTCCCGGTTGGCTACCAGGCGCACGCTCCGCAGCGGGGTCTGGACCGACTGGGTGAGGTAGACCATGGGCAGGGCCATCGTGACCTGATCCGGGTTGTCGCAGATCGCGCCGGCGGTCTGCTCGATCGCGGTGTACCATGCCTGAAAGTCCGGCGCAGGAGAGACGCACAGGCCGGTGTCCTCATGGAGCAGCGTGCGAACCCGCTCCAACCGGCGCAGAGCGAACGGCAGCGCGCCCTCAAGCCCCGGATTCCGGCCCACCCGCAACTCCACAAGGTCCCGCAGACCGCCGATGGCGCTCGGAACCGCGCCGGACAGGTCGTTTTCAGCCAGGTCGACCACCGTGAGCCCAGTGAGGTTCGCAATCTCCGCGGGGAGCGTACCGGCTAGGCCGTTGGCGGGCAGCTCCACCTCCACGACGCGTCCCCCCTCGGTGGCCACCCCATGCCAGTCCTCCAGAGGAGTGTCCGTCCCCCACGCCTCGCGGTTCGCCCAGGACGGGCCGCCGGTCTTGTCGTGGAAGCCGATGAGCGCAAGTCGTTCGACGCGCGCGACATCACAACCCGACCTGTCGCCATCCGGAATCGTGCGCAACCACTCCTGAAACCCCTCGTCGATCTGAGCGCACAGGTCGGTTCCGGCGTAAGACAAACCCTGCAGGGATTTCAGGTTGAGCATGCTGCGCGGGAGCAGGCCGGAAAGGTCACGGTTCTGCTCCAGCCAAAGCTTGTTCAACGAGCGCATCCCGCCAATGGAGGACGGGAGCTGCCCGCTCAGGGCGTTGCCCTGGAGCTCGAGTCGGGCCAATACCTGGAGTTTGCCCAGACTGCCGGGCAATGCACCGTTCAGTCCGTTGTTTGCCGCACGCAACTCCTGAAGCGCGGTGAGGTTGCCGAGCTCCTCGGGCAGAGGTCCGGAGAGCTCGTTCTCGTGAATCCAGAGCGTCTGCAGTTTCGACAGATTCCCCACCGCGGCCGGGATTTGGCCGGTGAGTTCGTTCTCGTAGAGATACAGTCTTTCCAGTGCCCCCAGGTCTCCCAGTTCGGCCGGAATGGAGCCCGTCAGTTTGTTCCGCGAGACCGACAGGCTCTGAATCGCCCACAGTTCTCCCAGTTCGGCCGGAATCGCGCCGGACAATTCGTTACGGCTGACGCTCAGACGCGCGAGGTTGCTGAGCTTGCCAAGTTCCGGCGGCAGGGAACCCGAAAGTTGGTTGAACCCCAGGAGCAGCCTTCGAAGAGCGATCAGGTTGCCCAATTCACCCGGAATCGCGCCGGAAAGCTGGTTGTTCGAGAGAAGGAGGGTGTCGAGGCGCGACAATGCCCCGAGTTCGCCCGGGATCGTCCCGTTCAACCTGTTGTGTCTCAGATCCAGCCTGGTCAGCTCCCGCAGCCTTCCCAGCGCCGGCGGGATCGGCCCCGTCAACTGGTTGCCGTAAAGGTTCAGCCGTCGCAGGTGCGCCAGATCCCCCAGTTCCGGCGGGAGGGTTCCCGACAGGTTGTTGCTCCACAGCGACAGCTCGGTGACGAAGCCATCCCGGTTGGTCGTCACTCCTTCCCAGTTCCTGATGCTCTCCGGGGTGTGCCAGTTCTCTCTGTCGTCCCAGTTCGGCCCCCCGGTCGCGCCGTAGAAGGCGATCAGCGCGGCCCGGTCGGCCGTGTCGGTCTGCTCGACCTCGCGCAGGGCGGTGATCGCCGGATCTTCCTTCGAGCAGACGGTCAACAGGGCAGTGCAGAGGCCCACTGCCCAGACGCGCGATCCCCGACGTGTCATGCTGCCTCCGTGAGGGTCACCTCCGCAGCCGTACCGCCGCCCGGAGCCCTCGCGTCATGCTCACCTCCAGGTCGGCCTCGTCCCTGAGCGCGTCCGGCAGCGCCCCTTCCCAGTCCCGCAGAATGGCCCGCAAGCGTCCCGTCCCGGACTCCCTGACCACGGTCACCCGGCGCTCGTCGTCCTGGTCCACGTATGCCTCACCCTCCGGCCCCGTCAGCGTAATGCGTTCGAGCGCCTCTTCCCAACCGGCCTCGATCGGCACCGTGAAGAAGAAGTGCCTGCCGCCATGCCCGTCTTCGCGGGGCGCGAAGTTCAGGGAGAACAGCGTCCGGCCGTCGGCGGCGGTCCCGTAGATATGGTACGGACCCCGCGCATCGGGCGGCCTTGGCGCCGCGCGCATCGGGAACGTCGGATCGATCCACAGCTCTCCGTCCACCATCCCGCCCCAAAGCACGAGCATGTCCGCGCGCAGGTGCGTTGCGGCCAACTGTGCGCTGGCGGTGTCCGCGGCCAACTGTGCCCGATGGTCGATCACCTTCTCGAAGTAGTAGTCGCTGAGCCAGGGCAGCGTCCGGCAGTAGGTCATGATGTCCTTGCCCCGGTCGGGAGGGACGGTCGAGCCATTGCGGAAGTCATATCCCCATACGCCGATGTTTCCGTCCGCGTAGGGGAAGTTCGGATCAACGCCGCTGGGATCGCCGCACGGCGCGTGTCTGAGCGAGAGGTTGTGTCCCACTTCGTGCGCCAGCGTGGTTGGCCTGGTGATGCCGACGCTCACCCAGCCGGGAAGCTGCCCCCGACCGGCAACGGAGCCCAGGTTGGTGGCGACCCCGTAGTAGTAGCCCGTGCCGCCTTCCGATGCCCGCAGCGCCTCAAGTTCTCCAAACAGCGACACCTGCCCGGCCGAGCTGGTGAGATCCAGCGAGGTGTGCCAGGGCTCGTGCGCGCGAACGCTGAACTCGGCAAACGGGAATGCGTGTCTGAGCAGTCCCACTTCGGGGCTGTCGGCGGAGATGCCGCGGACCCACTCCACAACCGACGAGTCGGGCTCCTCGGCGTCCATCACCGGTACGAGCGTAAGCTGCATAGGGGTTACTTCCACCACGTTCAGCGAGTCGGATCCCTCGTCGGGGAAGCGGGTTTGGCTGTCGGCGGCGAGCGGCAGGGTTCCTTCGGGGTCGACCTCGACGACCATCTCGACACCCGGGACGATGATCTCGGCGGGAATCACCGCGTTGTACGAGAGTTCAAGATCGCCCTCGTCCGCCTCGGCCGGGATCTGGTTGGCGTCGCGGGTCATGGCCACGCGGTGGACCTCGTCCCCTCCCGGACCCGTGAAGACCGCCACGACCTCGGGCTCGAAGAAGCCGCGCGGCTCCTCGGCTGTGACGAACGCCCTCAGAAGCGCGTCGCGGTTGGCCACCAGACGCACGCTCCGGGACGGGGCCTGCACCGACTGGGTGAGGTAGACCACGGGCAGGGATACCGTCACCTGATCCGGGTTGTCGCAGACGGCGCCCGCGGTCTGCTCGATCGCGGTGTACCACGCCTGGAAGTCGGGCGCGGGCGAGGCGCACAGGCCGGTGTCGTCGTGGAGCAGCACGCGAACCCGTTCCAGCCCCCGGAGCGCGAACGGCAGCGCGCCCTCGAGCCCCGGATTCCGGCCCAGCCTCAGTTCGGCAAGCTCGTGCAACCCGGCGAAGGAGCCCGGGAACGTACCGGACAGGTCGTTTTCGGCCAGGTCCACCACCCTGAGCTCAAGGAGGTTGGCGATCTCCGCGGGGAGGGGACCGGACAGGCCGTTGGCGGACAGCGCCAATCCCGTGACTCGCCCGTCCTCGGTGGACACGCCGTGCCAGTCTCCCGGGGGAGCGTCCGTCCCCCATGCCGCCCGGTTCGCCCAGGATGATCCCCCGGTCGCGTCGTGCAGGTCTGTGAGAGCGAGTCGTTCCACCTGCGCGACGTCGCAGTCCGTCCGGCTGCCGTCGGGTATCTTCCGCAGCCACTCCTGGAACTCGTCATCGACCTGGGCGCACAGGCTGGTGGCCCCGTACGACAGCACCTGCAGGAAATCGAGGCCGATCATGCTCCGGGGCAGGAGGCCGGCCAGATGCTGGTTGCCCTCGAGCTCGACTCGAGCCAGGGCCCGGGGTCTCCCCAGGTCGGGGGGCAGCCTGCCGCTCAACTCGTTGTCCGCGGCACGCAGGTCCTCGAGCGCCGCGAGGTTGGCAAGCTCCTCGATCAATGGGCCCGAAAGACCGTTGTCGTGAATCCAGAGCGTCTCCAGCTCCGACAGGTTGCCCAACGAGACGGGGATTCCGCCGGTGAGCTGGTTCTGGTAGAGATAGAGTCCTTCCAGGGTGGCCAGGTCTCCCAACTCGGGGGGAATCGTCCCCGTCAGGTTGTTCCGCGAAACCGACAGAATCCGGATCGCGCTCAGCTTCGCAAGCTCGGGGGGAATCGTCCCCGTCAGCTGGTTACGGCTGAGGCTCATGTAGGTGAGATTCGCCAGGTTGCCCAGTTCCCGCGGCACCGGACCCGTGAACTGGTTCAACGCCAGGAGCAGCCTCCGCAGGGTGGCGAGGTTCCCCAGTTCCGGGGGAATGGGGCCGGTCAGCTCGTTGCGGTGAAGCAGCAGGGAGTCGAGGCGAGGCAGGGATCCGAGTTCAGAGGGGATCGTCCCGCTCAGGCTGTTGTTGCCCAGATCGAGCATGGTCAACTGGCTCAGCCTGCCCAACTCGGGCGGAATCGCGCCCGTCAGCTGGTTGGCGCCCAGAACCAGACGCCTCAGTTGGGGCAGATCCCCGAGTTCCGGCGGGATCGCGCCCGTCAACTCGTTGTCGTCCAGATCCAGCTGTCTCAGATGCGGCAGATTCCCGAGTTCGCGCGGGAGCGTTCCGGACAGGTTGTTGTCCTTGAGCGACAAATCGGTGACGAAGCCGGACGAGTTGGTCGACACCCCCTGCCAGTTCCGGATGCTCCCGGTGGTGGTCCAGTTCCTCTTCCGATGCCAGAGCGACCCGTTGGTCGCGTTGTACAGGGCCATCAGCGCGGCCCGCTCGGCCGCATATGGCTCTTGAGGCGGAGATGGTGGGGGGGGAGCGGGTGGGGTGGTGGTCGCCGGGTCGTCCGAGCAGACGGCCAGCAGGATCGCGCAGAGGGCCGTTGCCAGGACGCGTGATCTCGGACGTGCCATGCAGCCTCCGTGAGGGTGGGGTGCATCTTCCGAATGCGGAAGACCTTCAGCCGTTTTCCTAATACTCCGCCCGGCATCCGGGGTCCCGGGACGCGCCGGGGCCGCACTGTCGCTAGCTTTATCCGTATGGAGGAAAGGTGAGCCCACGGTGGCACGGCAGCCCGGACGCATGACATGCTGGATGATCGCCTGACCGAACAGCGCAATCCGCGCTCGCGCCGGGTCGACCGGCTGTCGCCTGCGGAGATCGTGGCGCTGATCAATGACGAGGACCGCACCGTGGCGGCGGCCGTCGGAGAAGAGGCTGCCGCCATCGCACGGGCCATGGAGCTGGCGCGCGACGCGTTCGGGCGCGGTGGCCGGCTGATCTACGTCGGCGCGGGAACCTCCGGACGGCTGGGCGTGCTCGATGCGGCGGAGATGCCCCCGACCTACCGGACCGACCCATCGATGGTGGTCGGCGTGATCGCGGGCGGCCACGGCGCGCTGGTGCGGGCGCGCGAAGGGGCGGAGGACGACCCGCGCGATGGCGCCCGCGAGATGGACCGCCTCGCCGTGGCCTCCGCCGATTTCGTCCTCGGCATCGCCACTTCCGGCACCACCCCCTTCGTGCACGGTGCATTGCGGCGCGCGCGAGCGAGGGGCGCCCGCACCGGCTTCCTGCTGTGCACGCCCCCTTCCGCGGAGCTCCGCGCCACCCACGACGTGGTCATCGCCCCTCTGGTCGGTCCCGAGATAATCACCGGCTCCACGCGCATGAAGGCGGGCACCGCCACCAAGCTGGTCCTGAACACCATCACGACCGGCGCCATGGTCCTCATGGGCAAGGTCCACGGCAACCTCATGGTCGACCTGCAGGTGACCTGCCGGAAGCTCCAGGATCGGGGGGAGCGCATCCTGATGACCACCGCGGGGCTGGAGCGGGAGCCGGCCCGGGAGCTGCTGCAGGAGGCCGGCGGCCACGTCAAGACGGCCATCGTGATGGCTCGCCGCGGGCTTGCCGCGGAGGAGGCGCGCGCCCTCCTCGAGGAGAGCGGGGGGCGGGTGGCGGATGTCCCGGGCGCGATCGAATGACCGCGCCGGGGCCGCGCAACAGGTGCAGCCGGACGCCTTCTGGGCCGTCCTCCATTGCGTGACGCCCAGGCCATGAAGGTTCTCGGAATGATGTCGGGTACGTCGCTCGACGGCGTCGACGCCGCTCTGCTGGAGGTGGGCGGGACGACCCCGGGGACCTTCACGTGGCGATTGCTGGGATTCCACAGCGAGAGCTACCTGCCGGAGGAGCGGGGCTCGATTCGCCGCGCGATCGAGAGAGGCGGGCCGGCCGAGCTGGCCCGCCTGCACGCGGTCCTGGGGGAGCGCTTCGCGCGCTGTGCGCTGGCCGGGTGTGCGCGCGCCGGGGTCGATCCGGGATCGGTTGCGGCGATCGGCTCGCACGGACAGACGGTGTGGCACGACCCCCCGTCCGGGGATGGCCGCGGCGCCACCCTCCAGCTGGGCGATCCCGCGACCATCGCCGAGATCACCGGCATGCCGGTGGTGAGCGACTTTCGCACTCGCGACGTGGCGGCCGGGGGCCACGGTGCGCCGCTGGTTCCCTGGCCGGACCGGCTGCTCTTCTCCGCACCCGACCGGCCGCGCGCCCTTCAGAACCTGGGAGGGATGGCCAACGTGACCTGGCTGCCGGCGGCTTCCGAAGGCGAACCCGTCCTGGCCTTCGATACGGGCCCGGGAGTCGCGCTCATCGACACCGCCGCGGAACTCGCCACAGACGGCCGCCGGACCTTCGACGCCGATGGCGAACTGGCAGCGGCCGGCCAGGTCGATGAAGACCTGCTGGAGCAGCTTCTGCAGCACCCGTTCCTGCGTCGCCCGCCCCCCAAGTCCACCGGCCGCGAAATCTTCGGCAGCGCGTTCGTCGAGAGGCTTGTGGAACGCCGGGCGCCACGCGCGAGGCGCGACTGGGCCGGCCTGGTGGCGACGCTTACGGCCTTCACCGCCGCCTCCGTCGCCGAGGCCTGCCGCCGCTGGGTGCTTCCCCGGGGCGTGAGCGAGGTGCTGCTGGCGGGCGGTGGCGCGCTGAACCCGGTGCTGGCGGCGATGATCGCCGATCGGCTGGCGCCGGTCCCGGTACGCGATCTGTCCGTGCTGGGTCTCGACCCGGAGGCGCGCGAAGCCGCGTGCTTCGCGGTGCTGGCGTGGGCGCACCTGCGCGGCCTGCCCGCGAATTCGCCAGACTCGACGGGAGCCTCGGGGCCCCGGGTTCTGGGGTCCTTCACACCCGGTAGAGCGTGAAGGCCCCGGGGGCCGGCACTCCGTGGTCTGCTAGCCGGGCCCCGGAGTTCTCCGCCCGTAGAGCAGCACGAACGCGGTCGCGAAAGCGGCGTGCTCGAGCAGTCCGCCATTGCGACCACGCTCGGGCGCCAGGGCGGAGAGAGTGCGGATCGTACCCGGCGCGATGGGACGGATGACGCGCGGGAGCCCTCCCCGGGGAGCCGCGGCGTACCTCGCCGCGCCGGACAGCCCGATCTGCAACAGGCGGCCACCGGGCAGATGGGGGCTCAGGACCGCCAGGGCCAACCCCTCGACCGCGCCCTGCGCCAACTCGAGGCCAAGCCCGGGCTCATCCCCGGATGACGCATCGGGGGCGAGCAGCCTGGCGAGCGAGCGAGCTGCGAGCGCCGCTCCGGCACCCGCCAGCGCCGCGCGCGGAAAGTCCCCACGCCGCGGCGAGCGATCCGTCCGCCCTGCCACCACCCGCCGGGCCAGCGCGCCGGCTTCATCCAGCAGGTTTCTCCGAAGGAGCGACGGAGCGATCTTGTTCGTGGCGGAGGGCGCGCTCCCATTCCCGGCCCGCAAGGGCGGACGGCCCCGGCCGGATGCCCCGCCGTTCGCGGCCGTCGGGCCGTGGCGCGCCGTCTCCCAGGCGTAGCCCAGCCGGTACCAGATACTTGCCTTGGTCTGCATGATTCGATGAAAGCCCTCGTATGCGTTGGCCCGGACAACAGTGACGACTGCGACAGCCCCCTGACAAGGCTGCTTCTCCTGTTGCTGCTCCTCGCGGGCGCCCTCTCGGCCACCGTCCCCGCCTCCGGCCAGGTGCCCCCCGACGAGGACTGGCGCACGCTCGACACCGAGCATTTCCGGATCACCTTCCCGGAAGCCCTCTATCCGCTGGCGACCCGCCTCGCCGACCGCGCGGAGCGGGCCTACGAGCAACTGGCTTCATCGTTCAGCGCGCCTCCGCCCGGCTCCATCGACATCGTGCTCACCGACCACGCCGACTACTCCAACGGGTTCGCCAACGTGGTTCCCGGCAACCGCATCACGGTTTTTGCCCGCCCGCCCGCGGACGCAGGTTCACTCAACTACTTCGATGAGTGGATGGAACTCGTGGTCACGCACGAGCTGGTCCACATCTTTCATCTGGATCCCGCGGGGGGCCTGAGCGCCATCCTGCGCGCCGTCCTGGGCCGCTACCCCGCCACCTGGCCCTTCTTCCCCGGACGCGCCTCGCCCACCTGGCTGACCGAAGGGATCGCCACCTACTACGAGTCGATGCTGACCGGCGCGGGCCGCGTACACGGCACGTGGCAGGACATGGTGCTGCGCACCGGGGCGCTGGAGAACGGTATCGAGCCGCTGTCCCTGGTGTCGGGCAGGAGTCCGGTATGGCCGGCCGGGCTTCGCCCCTACGTCTACGGCTCCGAGTTCTTCGACTACCTGATGGAACGCACGGACACCGTGGGCATGCGGCATCTCGTCGAGGAGATGGCGGGCCAACTGGTGCCGTATCGGATCGACGCCGCGGCGCGCTCGGCTTTCGGCATCTCCTTCTCCCAGGCGTGGGAGGACTGGCGTGCGTCCCTCCTCTCCAGGTACCGCGCCCTCGCAGACTCCCTCGTCGGCATGCAGCCGCTCACCGCCGGCGAAGCGCTCACCCGCGGGGCCCGTCAGGCCCTCTACCCGCAGGTCTCTCCAGACGGCCGGCGCCTCGCCTTCGCGCTCTCGGACGGGCGCTCGGATGCGAAGCTGCGCCTGCTCGACCTGGATGGTGGCGCGGAGCGCCGGCTCACCCGCACCAACGGCCTGTCCAGCTTCTCGTGGACGCCCGATGGCGGGATGATCTTCGCCCAGTTCGAGCTGGTCGACCGCTACCGCCTGTATTCCGACCTCTACCGGGCCGATGGGGACGGGCGCGTCACCCGGCTCACCCGGGGCGGGCGGTTGACCTTCCCCGACGTGCATCCGAGCGGAGACCGGGTGGTGGCGGTGCAGGAGGGAGGCGGCACCAACCGGCTGGTGCTGGTGGAGCTGGCCACCGGGGAGATCACGCACTTGACGGAGGCGGATCCCGCCGTCCACTGGGCCTTTCCGCGCTGGTCGCCGGACGGTTCCCGCATCGCCGTATCGCAGTGGCGCTCCGGCGGCCGCTTCGACGTCGTGATCCTCGATGGCGGCGGCGGGCTGGTGGCACGGGTGACCGACGACCGCGCCGTCGATGCCAGTCCCGCGTGGTCCGCCGACGGGCGCACCCTGCTGTGGTCCTCCGACCGCACCGGCATCCCGAACCTGTTCGCGGCTTCCATCGACGGGGACGGGCGCCCGGGACCCGTGCGCCAGGTCACCAACCTGCTTACGGGCGCCGCCCATCCGGCCATCGACCCGGCGGACGAGTGGATCTACTACTCCGCGTACCACCACGACGGCTGGGACATCGAGCGCGTTCCGTTTGCTCCGGACGAGTGGTTCGAACCGTTCGCGGACGACCCCCGCTTCCTACTGGGCGCGGATCGTTCCCCCGACCGCTTCCAGGCCGCGATCGAGGCCGAGAGCAGGCCGTACCGGGCCTTCCGGTCACTCCTTCCGACCTACTGGCAGCCGCTCTACTCCGTACCGCGCGGGATCCGCGGGCGGGACGTCATCGGCCAGGGCTTCGGTCTCTCGACTTCCGGCCGGGACCTGGTCGACCGGCACCGGTTCTGGGCCTGGGGCCGCCTGATCCCGGAGAGACGTCGCGGGGAAGGCCGCTTCGGATACACCGTCGCGGGGCTGGGCAACCCCGTGGTGATCGTCTCGGCGAGCCAGCTCTACGATCCCGCGGGCCTCACTCTGGGAGAGCGCGAGAGCGGAGACGTGGACACCCTCTACGTGGTAGACCGCGAACGGCGCGTGCAAGTGAGCCTGGACCTTCAGCGGGCCCGCTTCCGCAACCGCATCGGCCTCACCCTGGAGGCCAGCCACAACTGGGTGTCCTCCGAACTCCTGGACGCGACGCTCGAGCCCTCCACCATCTTCCGGCTCAGCCGTCCCACCCGGCGCGTCGGGGAGGTATCCGCAACGCTGGGGTTCAACACCGCCCGTTCGCACGCCATGTCCATGACCCTTGCGGACGGCGTCTCGGGAGCCGTTCGGGGTCGGGTCTCGCGCGTGCTCGATCTCCCGGAGGAACTCGCCGGCAACCGCGCGGCCGACAGGGGGTTCGAGGACGTCACCGGCCGCCTGTCGCTCTACCGGACGCTCGGCAATCTCGGATTCGCGCAGCAGGTGTTCGCCCTGCGGGCGAGCGGAGGGATCGCGCGCGGTCCGGGCGCCGACGGTTTTCACTTCGAAGTGGGCGACGCCGCGGGCACCCGCGAGCGGATCACCGGCTTCGGACTCTTCGGCGGCTCGCCGCTCCTCTTTCCCGTGCGAGGCTATTCCCGCGCGTCCCGCCGCGGACGCTTTGCCTGGTCGGCGTCGGCCGAATACCGTCTTCCGCTCTCCATCATTCGCCGGGGCATCGGGGCCTGGCCGCTGTACTTCGACCGCGCCGGCGCAAGCCTGTTTGCGGACGCAGGCAACGCATGGGGTCCGGAGGGCGAGCGGGATCCCGCGGCGAGCCCGAAGCGCGCCGCCCTCGCCTCCTTCGGCCTCGAGGTCACGGTGAACGCGCTTCCCCTCTGGACGCTCTCCACCGACGTTCGCGCTGGAGTGGCCTTTCCTCTCAGGGCTGAAGACGATGCTCCCGGAGCAGGGCTGCGTCTGCGCAAGGGACGGCTCTATCTTCGCCTGGGATCGGCATTCTAACAGGCAGAACACCCGGCAAGAGGCCGGTCTCCGCCCGGCCGGAGGTCGGAAATGCGACGACCGCCGGAGCGCACGCGGTCCCAACCCGTTCCGGGACAACACCGGGGCCAGAGGCCTGCTTGCGCATCACCGGCAGGGTGCATATTGTTTTCCAACGTACCCGACATACGGCACCCCTGAGACATCGACGCCACTAGATACGGTGTTCTTTGGGGTGTCGAGCAGTGTCCACAAGCCCACACCTTGGTTAGCGTGCTTTCCGTTTGTTTTGCACAAAGGTGGGGGCTGTTTCCACTCGTTTTCCCACATCTCTCCGGCAATGGAACGCAGCATGGCCGCCCAACGACCCGCATCTCCTGACGCTCTGCCGGCGCACGACGTGCCGCCCGCCGATCTCCCGCGCGCGACGCTCACTGAGAACGCCCGCATCGTCCTCGGGCTCCGCTATCTCAAGAAGAACGAGAAGGGCGAGCCCGTCGAGGAGCCCGAGACCATGTTCTGGCGGGTCGCGCGCGTGATCGCCGAGGAAGACCGCCGCCATGGCGCGACCGATGCGGCGATCGACGAGGTCGCGCGCCAGTTCTACGACCTCATGGCAACGGGCACGTTCGAGCCCAACTCTCCCACGCTGATGAACGCGGGACGGCCGCTCGGGCAGCTCTCCGCGTGCTTCGTGCTCCCCGTCGACGATGCCCTCTCCAACGGTGAGTGCGGCATCTACGACACGCTCAAGAGCATGGCGCTGGTCCACCAGTCGGGAGGGGGCACGGGGTTCTCCTTCTCCCGCCTGCGCACCGAGGGAGACACGGTGCGCTCCACCATGGGGGTTGCGTCGGGCCCGGTGTCCTTCATGCGTCTCTACGACTCCTCCACCGAGGTCGTGAAGCAGGGCGGCACGCGACGGGGCGCCAACATGGGCATCCTGCGGGTCGACCATCCCGACATCCGCACCTTCATCACCTGCAAGGACGACACCTCCCAGATCACCAACTTCAACATCTCGGTCGCCATCACCGACGCCTTCATGCAGGCGGTGGCGAAAGGCGAGGACTACGACCTCGTCAGCCCCCGCACCGGCGATGTCACGGGTCGCGAGAACTCGACCGAGATCTTCGACATGATCGTGCAGGGCGCGTGGAAGACCGGCGAGCCGGGCGTCTTCTTCATCGACCGGGCCAACGAATTCAACCCGGTGCCGAAGCTGGGCGAGTACGAGGCCACCAATCCGTGCGGGGAGCAGCCGCTCCTGCCGTACGACGTGTGCAATCTGGGGAGCCTCAACCTCGGCCCGTTCGCGCGCGAAGGGTTCTCCTGGGGCGCAGATCCGCGGGATGCAATCGACTGGGACGGGTTACGCCGGGTCGTCCACCTGTCCGTGCACTTCCTGGACAACGTCATCGACGCCAACCGCTATCCGCTGCCCCAGATCACCGAGCTGGCCGAGAACATCCGGCGCATAGGGCTGGGCGTGATGGGCTGGGCGGACATGCTGGTGCGGCTGGGAATCCCGTACAATTCCTACGCCGCCGTGAAACTCGCCGAAACCGTCATGCGGTTCATCGACGAGGAAGCCAAGGTCGCGTCCGCGAAGCTGGCCGGGAGCCGGGGCGTGTTCCCGGCCTGGGCGGAGTCCATCTGGGGTCCCGAGGAGAGCTGCGCCCGCCGCCCCGATGGAAGCCGCATTCGCCCGCTGCGTCCGCTGCGCAACTGCAACCTCGACACGGTCGCTCCGACGGGCACCATTTCAATCTTCGCCGGCTGCTCGGGCGGCATCGAACCCCTGTTCGCGGTGGCGTTCATGCGCAACCAGGCCGGCGTGCTGATGCCGGACGTCAACAAGGATTTCGTGCGCATCGCAAGGGAGGGCGGCTGGTACTCGGAGGAACTCATGGAGCGGGTGGCGGAGAGCGGCCACATCCACCACGAGGAGGTGCCCGAGGACGTGCAGCGGGTGTTCGTGACCGCGCACGACATCACCCCGGAATGGCACGTGCGCATGCAGGCGGCCTTCCAGAAGTACACCGACGCCGCCATCTCCAAGACCACGAACTTTCCCCATGAGGCGACGCCGGAGGATGTCCGCGAGATCTACGAGCTGGCCTTCTCGCTGGGGTGCAAGGGCGTGACCGTGTACCGCGACGGGTCCCGGCCCATGCAGGTGCTCTCGACCGGCAAGACCGAGAAGAAGCCGGAAGCGACCGGTGAGAAAGCGCAATCGACCGGCGAGATCGAGCAGGAACTCGCGGATGCCCGCGAGGAATGTCACCGGCTGCGTGGCGAGATCGAAAAGTACCAGCAGCGCGACCGCGACCGCGACCGCCTGGCCGGCGCCGGCCGCCACAAGCGCAAGCGCCCGGCGCTGCTGAAGGGACGCACGGTGAAGATGGACTGTCCGCTCGGGGACCTCTACGTCACCATCAACGAAGACGAAACCGGACGACCCTTCGAGGTCTTCTGTACGCTGGGCAAGGCCGGCGGCGCCGCCATGGCCGACGCAGAGGCGATCGGGCGGCTCATCTCTCTCTCTCTGCGGTCGGGAATCCCCATCACCGCGGTGCGCGACCAGCTTCGCGGCATCTCCTGCGATCGCGCGGTCGGGTTCGGGCTGCGCAAAGTCCTTTCCGCCCCCGACGCCATCGGCCAGGCGATCGAATACTACCTCCAGGAAAAGGATGGCATCCAGGAGGAACTCATCCTCGCCGCTCCCGTGACCTCGGCTGCGGGTTCGCCCGCCCCGAGCCGTGCGGCATCGGGAAGCGGCTCCTCCAGGTCGGGCTACCTGGGCAGCTGTCCGGAATGCGGCACCGGCCAGCTCTCCTTCGAGGAGGGGTGCGTGAAGTGCCACGTGTGCGGCTTCAGCGAGTGCAGTTGAGCCGCTGAGCCGCCGGCCGAGATGCGGGCATGACGCGCCTCCCCGGGTACTCTGCGCTTCTGCTGGCGGCAACGCTGGCGTGCGGAGGGGAGCCGGGTAGCGAGCCTGCGCAGCGAGTCGAACGCCCGGCCTTCCCGGGCGCGCGTGCCTTCGAGCTGATCGAGGCGCAGCTCGCGTTCGGACCCCGGGTGCCCGGCTCGCCCGGCCACGCGGCACAGCTGGAGTGGATGGTCGAGCAGTTGGCGGCGCACGCCGATACCGTGATCGTCGACCGCTTCCGTTACACCACCACCACGGGCGACACCCTGCCGCTGGCCAACGTGCTGGCGCGCTTCAACGCCGCCGATCCCGACCGGCTGCTTTTTCTGGCGCACTGGGACACTCGGCCCATCTCCGACCAGAGCACCAATCCGGAGGAGCGCGACACGCCCGTTCCCGGCGCCAACGACGGCGCCTCCGGCGTGGCCGTGCTCATGGCGTTGGCCGAACTCTTCTCGCTTCAGCCGCCGCCGGTGGGCGTCGACCTGCTCATGGTGGACGGCGAGGACTACGGCCCCACCACGGCGGACATGTTCATCGGCTCCGAGCGCTATGCCGGGCAACCCCTGGGTGGCCAGCCGCGCTATGCAGTGCTCCTGGACATGGTCGGGGACCGCGATCCCGGCTTTCCCGTGGAAGGGTTCTCCTCCCGCTACGCGCCCCGCGTGGTGCAGCGCGTCTGGGGGATCGCACGCGACCTGGGATACGGCCGCCTCTTCCCGATGACGGTGGGCCCTCCCATCCTGGACGACCATGTGCCCCTGAACGAGGCCGGAATCCCCACCGTGGACATCATCGATTTCGAATACGGGCCCGGAAACTCACTCTGGCACACCCCGAACGATGTCCTGGCCAACGTGAGCCCGGCTACGCTGGAGGTCGTGGGCGAGGTGGTTGCGGAAGTCGCGTATCGAGGAGGCTGACGCGACATCGGGGCCCTGTCGCGCGAAGCATACGCTTGATGCATTATTCCAGGCAGGAAACGGAGTCCACCGGCACGAAGCGTAATCGTGCGGAAGACATTTCCGGCAGTTCCCCGAACCGAAGCATTGGACCAGGACCTGGATGAACAACAACGAGGACATCGGGGTTGCGGTGGTGCAGGGGGCCGGGGTCCCCTTCGATCTGGAGGCGGCGATCGGGAAGGTGCACGCGCTCACCGCCGAAGCCGCCGCGGAGGGAGCCCAGCTGGTTCTCTTCCCGGAAGCCTATGTCGGCGGGTATCCCTGGGGTCTGGCGTTCGGCACATCGGTAGGCGGACGCTCGCCGGCAGGCCGCAGGACATGGGACCGATACCTGAAGGGGGCGGTCGAAGTCCCGGGGCCGGCCACCGACCGCATCGGCGAAGCCGCCGCGGCTCACGGGGTCTACCTGGCCGTCGGGGTCGTGGAGCGGGATGCCGACTACAGCGGAGGCACGCTCTTCTGCACGCTTCTCTACTTCGGTCCCGACGGCGCGCTCATGGGCAAGCATCGAAAGCTCAAGCCCACGGCGGCCGAACGCTTCATCTGGGGTGAAGGCGACGGCAGCACGCTCACGGTCGTGGACACGCCCCTCGGCCGGGTCGGCGGCCTCATCTGCTGGGAGAACTACATGCCGCTGGCTCGCACCGCGATGTACGCGAAGGGCGTGGAGATCTACCTCGCCCCCACCGCCGACGGGCGCGAGCGCTGGCAGGCGACGCTCCGGCACATCGCCCTCGAGGGAAGGTGCTTCGTCCTCGGCTGCAATCAGTACGCCACCCGCGCCCAGTACCCGGCCGACCTGGAGATCGCAGGCGAGCTCGAGGGCTGGCCGGAACGCCTGTGCGCGGGCGGAAGCGCGATCTATTCCCCGTCCGGGGCGTGCCTGGCGGGACCGCTCTGGGACCAGGAGGGGATTCTTTTCGCCCGCCTGGATCCCGACGCGGTTACGCGCGGGAAGTTCGACTTCGACGTGGTGGGCCACTACGCCCGCCCCGACGTCTTTCAGCTCAGTGTCAACGAGAACCCGTTTCCGCCCGTGACCTTTCGCGGCGGCTCCGCATCGACAAGCTGACGCGACCCCCGCGGGGCCCGCGTCGGGAGGCCGACACCATGCAAGACACGGCAACGCTGGCGATCACGTCATCCTACCTCGATGAGGCCGACCGATTCGGCGCCCACCACTATCATCCGCTCCCGGTCGTGCTCGAACGGGGCGAGGGCGTCTGGGTCTGGGACGTGGAGGGGCGACGCTATCTCGACATGCTGAGCGCATACTCCGCGCTCAATCAGGGGCACCTGCACCCGCGCATCATCGGCGCCGCGCGGGATCAGATGCGGCGCCTGACCCTCACCTCCCGTGCGTTCCACAACGACCAGATGGGCCCGTTCCAGCGCGAGCTGTGCGAGCTCACCGGCGTCGAGCGCGTCCTGCTCATGAACACCGGCGCGGAGGGCGTGGAGACCGCGATCAAGATGGTCCGCAAGTGGGGCTACCAGGTCAAGGGCATCCCGGCCGACCAGGCGGAGATCATCGTCTGCGACAACAACTTCCACGGCAGAACGACCACCATCGTGGGCTTTTCCTCGGAGTTCGAGTACCGGAGAGGCTTCGGCCCGTTCACGCCCGGCTTCCGCAGGATCCCCTACGGGGACATCGACGCCCTGCGCGACGCCATCAACGAGCGTACGGCGGGCTTCATGGTGGAGCCCATCCAGGGCGAGGGAGGGGTCATCGTGCCGCCGGACGGCTACCTGCGCGCCGCTCGCGACCTGTGCTCGCGGCACCAGGTGGCACTGGTCGCCGACGAGATCCAGACCGGGCTGGGCCGCACCGGTCGACTCCTGTGCTGCGACTGGGACGATGCGCGCCCGGATGTGCTCATTCTGGGGAAGGCCCTGGGGGGCGGCGTCTACCCGGTCTCGGCGGCGATGGCGGACTCGGAGTTCATGGACGTGTTCCGGCCCGGCGACCACGGCTCCACCTTCGGGGGCAATCCGCTGGCGGCCGCGGTTGCGCGCGCATCGCTGAAGGTCATCGTCGAGGAAGGGCTGGTCGAGCGTTCGGCCCGGCTGGGCGAGTGGTTCATGCAGAGGCTGCGCGCCATCGACTCACCGCACATCGAAGAAGTGCGGGGCCGCGGGTTGATGATCGGCCTGGTCATCAGAAAGTCGTCGGGTCCGGCCCGGCCCTTCTGCGAAGCCCTGTGGCACAGGGGCATCCTGGCCAAGGAGACGCACCGGCAGGTCATTCGCTTCGCGCCCCCCCTGGTGATCGGGCGTGAGGAACTCGAAGAGGCTCTGGCTCAGGTGGAGGCGGTGCTTTCGACCTGAACCGGATCGGGCTCCGCGTCGGGTCCGGCACACCGGCCCCGCCCGCTCACCAGCCGATTTCGCCTTTCCGGGAAGTGTCCACCTGCTCGGCTTCGCCGTCGCCGAGCAGCACCTCCTCGATCTGCTCGTAGAGGAATTTCTTCGAGCTGGCTTCGCGTGGGTCCAGCCCGTAGTGGTTGATCAGCAGCGTCTGGTGCTGCAACCAGTCGGACCAGCAAAGCCGACAGATCCGGCGGAGCAGGCGTTCGCCCAGTTCCGTGCGGAAGGGGGCTTTCTCCAACGCGGCCGCCTCCTTGCTGCAACGCTTACAGTCGATCGTGTCCACGGAACTCGTTGTTTGGGGGACTGAGAGCCTGGGCCTCATGTGTGAGGGAGGCTCGCCAACCGACGGCAGCGTCCGCATCAGGAATGCCCGGCACGTTGGAAACCCCGTCGGATTATTGTAATTTTCTCGCGCGCGCCTGAAAGGCGTTCCGGTTTCGGCAGCCCGGTAGCGAAAGCCGCACAACCGTCTACCAAGGTACAGACCGTGGCGATTCTCACCAAGGAGCAACTGGCCCACATCGAGAGCCGCCTCCTGGAGGAGCGTTCTCGCTCGCTCAGATCCCTGGGCCTCTTCGACCGGATGGCGAAGGAGGACAGGGAGTCGGGTGACTCCAATCTGGCGGCCTACACCGACCACATGGCCGACCAGGGCACCGAGGCGATGGAGCGCGAAAAAGCCGCGCTTTTCGCAACCAAGGAAGGCCGCTATCTCTACCGGATCGAGGACGCGCTTCGTCGACTCTACTCGGATCCGGAGAACTTCGGTCGCTGTCAAGCCACGGGCAAGCCGATCAACTTCCGGCGTCTGGACGCACTGCCGCACGCCCGGTACTGCATCGAGTACAAGCGCGAACTGGAGGCGCGGGGCGAATAGCGAACGCCGAATCCCGGCCGCCCGTCCTCAGGAGGAGGCTTCTTCCTCGTCCGTGTCGTGAATCGGGCTGGTGATTCGCCAGAGCTGCTCGATCTCGCTCCGGATCTCCCGGATGCGACCTTCAAGGGGCTGGTCGCTCAGGTGATATCTGGCTGCGCTGAGAGACCGGTAACAGCGCCATAGAGCGGACGATGCGGGAGTCTGCTCGTGACTGCGGCGCCTCTTCCCCTTGAGACGGGCCAGAAGCCATTCCGTCATGTTCTCGTCGAGGAGCATGAGGTTGCCCTCGCCGGACGATTCCTCGCTCAGGTACTTGGCGAGTTTCTTCTTGAAGCTCTTGGGTACCCCGGCAACCACGTAGACGGAGAGATCGTCTCTTTCGAGCAATTCCGACGTCATCACATCCCCGGTAGAACGAAGCAACTCTTGGGAAGCACCTGCGCCTCCGGAAGCCCCGAAACTTGCGATTGTGAGCCATCAGTATAGCCGAAATCAGGCGTTTTTCGCCAGTGCGGTCCTGCAAACCGGCTGCTCAGGCGCGCAGAATATCGAGGGTCAGCTGCCCGAGTACGTCGACTTGCCAGGCACGCACCTGGGGCACCCGGGCGAGCTCCTCGGGTGAGCCCGGATTGGCGCGTACGATCTCCATGATGGTCTTGTTGGGAAGCAGGAGACCCGGGTCCAGTCCGAGTTCGCGGGCCCTTCGGACACGGGCGGCGCGCAGCTCTCGGGCGCGTTCCTCGCCTTCCGGCGAGAGCCGCGGGAACGATCCCTCGCGGCGTCTGCGTCCCGGAGCGATGCGTGCCTCCGGGATGGAGTCCGCCCGATCCAGGTGCTCGAAGAATCTCCCGCCGTCGGTGCGGGCCAGGACAGGCGACAGACCGGGCCGGCGACCGAGTTCCCTGATCGAGCGGGGTGGGGTCTCGGCCAGCTGCAGCAGGACGTTGTCCCCGGCCACCCGGAAGGGTGCCCTGTCCTTGCGGCGGGCGACCTCGTCCCTCCAGGTCCACAGCGCACGCAGCCGCTGCAGCGCACGCGGGGCCAGATGGCGCGCGTTCTTCAGGGCGGTCGCCGGATCGGGGTCGGGATCCTCTCTGTTCGAGACGGTTTGCTCGAGCCGGCGGAACTCCTCGCTCGCCCACGCGAGGCGCTCCTTCTCCTCCAGCCGGGCGCGCAGGATGTCCGCCAGGTCCGCAAGGTAGCGCGTGTCGGCCGCGGCGTACTCGAGCATTTCCGGGGGAAGCGGCCGCTTCGCCCAGTCGGCCCGCTGGTATTTCTTGGGCAGGTGCACGCCAAGGAGGCGTTCGAGCAGCGCGGACAGTCCCAGCGCGGCTTCCCCGAGCAGCGCGGCCGCTACCTGCGTGTCGAAGACGCCCCGCACCCGGATGCGCAGATCCCGCGACAGCAGCCGCAGATCGTAGCTGGCTCCATGCATGATGATCTCGCGACCCGGATCCTCCAGCGGCGGCCGCAGCATCCCGCCGGCATCGAGGGCGAGGGTATCGATGAGCCACGTATCCCCCGGCGCGGAGAGCTGAACAAGGCAGAGCCGGTCGGAATAGCGGTGATACCCGGCCGCCTCGCAGTCGAGCGCAAGCGGCGAGCGGGAAGCCAGTTCCTCCGCCGCGGAGCGCGCTGCGTGCGCATCGGCGATGTGGTGTACGTTCATGGGCGCGAAAGGTGGTCAATCGTCCGGTCCTGCGCGAGAGTCCGGCTCGTGAGGCCCCGCGGTGTGCGCGGACAGGGAGGGGTCACTGTGATTTCGGCCGAACCAGACTAGAATAACGACGCTCGTAACATCGAACACGGCTGCGGGGGCCGGGTCACGCGCCAACGGGGGGAGTGGGAAACCGATGCTGAGAACCAAGCTGGTGTGCACGCTGGGCCCGGCGACGTTTTCGCCCGGGATGGTCCGCCAACTGGTCGACTCGGGCATGACGATGGCTCGCCTGAACATGTCCCATGGCTTGCGCGAGGATCACCTGGAGGCGGTAGCCCTGATCCGGAGCGCGGCCGAGGCGGCGGGCACGCCGGTTTCGATTCTCGTGGACCTGGGCGGACCCAAGATCCGGGTCGGCAAACTGGACGATCCCCTCTTTCTGGCGGAGGGCCAGGAGGTGGTGATCGCCCCCGAGGAAACCGTCCTCCCCGGGGAGATCCCGACGACCTACCGGCACCTTGCCGACGACGTGGTCATCGGGGACCGGGTTCTCCTTGACGATGGGCTCATCGAAATGCGCTGCGTGGGCACGGACGGGGGCAAGGCCCGCTTCGTGGTGGAGTGCGGTGGCCGGCTGAAGAGCTTCAAGGGCATGAACGTGCCCGGCGCCAACCTCAGCACTCCCTCGCTCACCGATCGGGATCTGGACGACCTCGACTTCGCCCTGGAGGCCGGCGTCGAATACGTGGGCCTGTCGTTCGTCCGGCGAAGTGCGGACATCGAGGAGTTGAAGGAGAGGGTCGCGGGCCGCGCGCTTGTGGTGGCGAAGGTCGAACTGGTACGCGCCCTGGCGTCGATCGAGGAGATCGTGAAGGCGACCGACGCGGTCATGGTCGCGCGCGGCGACCTCGGGGTCGAGGTTCCCTTCGAGCAGGTGCCGCTGGCGCAGAAGCGCATCGTCCAGCTGGCCAACTACTCGGGCCGCCCCGTCATCATTGCGACCCAGATGCTCGATTCGATGATCCAGAGCCCGCGCCCGACGCGAGCCGAAGCCTCCGACGTCGCCAACGCGGTCCTGGACGGCACCGACGCCGTGATGCTCTCCGGCGAAACCGCGGTTGGAGAGTACCCGCTGCACGCAGCGCAGGCGATGGTGCGAATCATCCGCGAGATCGAGGGTTCCGGCGTGCTGGCCCAGGGCCCCCGCTACCTCCCGCGTCCCGACAACTGGCAGCGTGGGGGCGCCACCCGCCGCGAACACGCGGTTGCGTCGTGTACGGTGGACGCGGCCCGCCAGCTGGGTTCGCCCGCCGTGCTGGTCATCACCAGCAGCGGCTTCTCCGCGCGTCTGGTATCGTCCTACCGGCCCCCGGTGCCGATCTTCGCCGTGTGCACCGAGGCGCGCACCTTCCGCCAGCTCGCACCCGTCTGGGGCGTGTGGCCGACGCTCGCAACCGGCGTGCCGGTCAACTATTCCGCGCTTTCGGCCTACGGCAAGGAGGCGGTCGTGCGCGCGGGAGTCGGCAGGCCGGGAGATTCGGTCGTGGTGACCGCGGGATATCCCTTCCATGAGAGGGGGTCGACCAACACCATGCGCGTGGAACAGCTTTAGAAGCCCCATGTCGTTCTCGCTGACCTTCCTGGGCACCGGCACCTCCTACGGCGTGCCGGTCATCGGATGTCGGTGCGACACCTGTACCTCGAGCGATCCCCGCGACAAGCGCACGCGGCACGGCGCCCTCCTTCGCTTCGGGGATCGCCGCCTCCTCGTCGACACGCCACCGGAACTCAGACTCCAGTTGCTCGCCGAGGGCATCTCCTCGCTGGACGCGGTGTGGTTCACGCACGCGCACGCCGATCACATCCACGGCATCGACGACCTGCGCGTGTTCACGGCGCTCCACGGTGGAAGGATCAGCGCGTGGATGCACCGGTCGGTCGCCCGCCAGCTACGGCGCCGTTTTCCGTACATCTTCGAGGCGCGACGCCGGGCGTCGGATGGGATCTTCCTCCCGGAACTCGATGTCTTCACCTTCCGGGAGGGACAGCCGGTGAAGATCGTCGACCACGTGTTTCTGCCGCTCGGAGTGCCCCACGGCGGAATCCGCTCCTACGGGTTCCGCGTCGGGAGCCTCGGGTATGTGACCGATGCCAAACGACTTCCGCGGGCGACGCTGGAAGGACTCAGGGGCGCGGACCTGCTGGTGCTCAACGCGCTTTGGTACGGGGATCCCCATCCGACCCATTTCAACATCGAGGAAGCCGTCGCCGCAGCGCGGGCGGTCGGTGCCCGAAGGACCTATCTCACCCACCTCACCCACCGGGTGCGGCACGCCGATCTGTGCCGGCGTCTCCCGGAAGACATCCGGCCCGCCTTCGACGGCCTCACCCTGAAGGTGGAAGACGCGTGCACGGGACCTCGGCAGTCTCCGTCGGCGACGGACGGCGGATGAGCGCCATCACCGTCGACTACCGGAACCTCCTCGCCATCGACGAAGGGGAGGAGGGCGTCGATCCGCAAAGGCTCACCGGCGACCTGGGTTCACGCTTCCGCGTGGCGCACGAGGATGTCGAACGGGCGCGCCGGGACGGGAGCATGGGCTTCCTCGATCTGCCGCGGGCCGCGGAGGCCACGGCCCGCATCCGTCGCGCAGCCGCCAGGCTGCGGGGACGCTTCGACGACTTCGTGGTTCTCGGAATCGGCGGGTCGGCGCTGGGGACCCGCACACTGCGGGATGCCCTCGGCGTCGGGGACCCCGCCCGTGGCGCGGGCGCCGACGCCAACCCCCGCCTCCATGTGGCGGACAACATCGATCCGCACTCGATCGGCACCCTGCTGGACGGCCTGGACATGCGCAGGACGTTCTTCAACGTGGTCAGCAAGTCGGGCTCGACGACCGAGACGCTGGCCCAGTATCTGGTGGTTGCCGAGCGTCTCGCTGGCGAAGTCGGCCCGGATCAGGCGCGGGAGCATCTCCTCTTCACCACGGATCCCGAACGAGGACCGCTCCGCGCCCTGGCCGAGGCGGCCGGCATTCCCACCCTGCCGGTGCCGGGCAACGTGGGGGGGCGTTTCTCGGTTCTGTCGGCCGTCGGCCTGTTCCCGGCGGCGGCGGCCGGGCTTGACGTGACGGCCGTGCTTCGGGGCGCCGCGCGCATGGAGAGACGTTGCCGGACGGACGAGCTGACCCTGAATCCCGCGGGCATGGTGGCGACCCTCCTGTACCGCGCCGATGTCGAGTGCGGACAGCGCGTGCACGTGTTCATGCCCTACTGCGACCGCCTCCGCTCCTTCGCCCTCTGGGTGCAGCAGCTGTGGGGCGAGTCACTCGGCAAGGCCGCGGGGCTCGACGGCCGCCCCGCGGCGACCGGCCCCACCCCGCTCCCGGCAGCCGGGGCAACCGACCAGCACTCGCTGCTGCAGCTCTTCATGGAGGGGCCCGCGGACAAGGTGGTGTGCTTCGTCACCGTCGACGCGGCCGACGATCCGGTCCCGATCGGCAATGCGCCCGTTTCGTTGCCCGCCTTCGAGTTCCCCGAGGGTCACACGCTCAATCATCTGATCACCGTCGAGCACGCCGCGACCGCGGCCGCGCTTCGAACGGCCAGGAGGCCCAACCTGACCGTGCGGCTGGCCAGGCTCGACGCCGAGGCGCTGGGCGAACTCATCCTGCTCTTCCAGGCCGCGACCGTGTACGCCGGATTCCTCTACGGCGTGGACCCCCTGACCCAGCCGGGCGTGGAGTTGGGCAAACGGTATGTGCACGGGTTGCTGGGCCGTTCGGGCTACCGTCCTCCCCGCATGGAGGAGGCCGATCACCCCTGGCAGGTGTAGGAGGACAAGGGGATCGCGAGGGAGGCCGGTTCGCAGGGTAGGCATCCCCCTCGGGAAACCCTAGTTTGTATCAGGATGGAACGGCTGCGGTCGCCTGCGGCGGCTGCCGCGCATTTCATGGGAGGAGCGGGATGGCTCAGGGAGAAGACGGACCGCTCGTCGTAATCGAGCGTGACGGCGGTTCGAGCACGGGCGCCTTTCTGCTCGGCGCCGTTGTCGGTGCCGGACTCGCGCTGCTTTTCGCGCCCCGCTCCGGCAAGGAGACCCAGGAACAGCTGAAGGCCCGGGCGCGCGAGTTCCGGGGTGTCGCCCAGGAGCGCGTGCGCGCGGCCCAGGAGGGCCTCGAGGAGAGGCTGGGGCGAGCCGGCGAACAAGTCCGGGAGCAGATCGAGTCAGTGAAGGGAGCGGTGGACGCGGGTCGCCAGGCGGCGCTGGACGCGCGCGCAGAGCTTCAGGAGAGAATCGAAACCTCCAAAGCTGCCCATCGGGCTGCGAGTGATGCCGCGCGGCAAGTCGTCCACGACGCCGGGGCCCAGGACAACGGGAAACACGATGACGATGCCGGGGACGAGCTGGCGCCAACAGTGGACTGAGGGCGCCGCGGCGGCCTGGCTGCGAGGCGCGGTGCTGCTGGTCGGTTTTCTCGCGCCCGCGGCGATGCGGGGCCAGGGACTCGACGGCGACCCGCTGGTTACGGACCGCTCGAGGATGCTGGCGCACGACGTGGCCGTGGGAACGTCGTTCCTTCCCTCCCATGAGCGCTACGTCGTGGTTCACCTCGTCGAGAATCGGCTCTTCGTCATGGAGGGCGAGCGCGCCATCTGGTCGGCGCCCGTCGGCACCGGGACCGGGTTCAACCTGAACGGAGCCGGCCAGAAGTGGCACTTCTCCACGCCCCGCGGGATCATGAGGGTCCGGTACAAGGAAAAGAACCCGGTCTGGATCGCTCCCGACTGGCACTTCGTCGAGAGGGGAGTTCCGGTTCCCCCGCGCCAGCATCCGTCCCGTTCGATTCCCGGGGCACTGGGCACCACTGCGATCTATCTGGGTGACGGCATTGCGATTCATGGCACCCACCGGCCCGAGCTGGTGCTCGACCCCGACCCTGAGCGGCGGCGCATCTCCCACGGATGCATTCGCCTGACCAACGAGGCGGCCCGCGAGCTCTACTATCTGATCGACGTGGGCACGCCGGTCCTCATCTATTAGCTCGGCGCGCAATACGTGGTGGGGGCAAGCAACGCGGGGCCTCCGGGCCGACTGGTCATCTCCCGCAACCGGAAGGCCCGGCACGAATACGAGGTGATCGAGACGCTCGAAGCGGGGTTGGTGCTCAAGGGACCGGAAGTGAAATCCGTGCGCGCGGGCAAGGTTGGGTTCAAGGACGCCTTTGCCCGCCTGGAGGGCACCGAAGTGTGGCTCCACAACCTGCACATCAGCCCGTATGAGCCGGCGACGCATTGGAATGCCGACCCGGAGCGCCCACGCAAGCTCCTCCTGAAGCGTGCCGAGATCCGGCGTCTGATCGGCAGGGTCGAGGAGAAGGGGCTGACGCTGATTCCCCTTGACCTCTACATGCGCCGGGGGTACGCGAAGCTGACGCTGGCCCTCGCGCGGGGTCGCAAGCTCTACGACAAGAGGGAGAAGCTGCGGCGCAGGACCCAGGAGCGGGAAGCTCAGCGAGCGATGAGGCGTGGCCGGTGAGGACGGGCAGGCTCTGGATCAGGTCGGCCGCAACGGCCGCGACTCTGTGCGCGTGCCTGGTAGTCGGCTGCGCGTATTTCAACGCGCTCTACAATGCGCGGCGCGCCTTCGAGGATGCCCAGGCCGCCCGCCTGCGGGACCAGCCGCTCGAGGCTGCTTCGGCGTATCAGGAGGCCATCGACAAGGCCGCCCGCAGTTATCGGTCGGACGAATCCGGACGCTGGGCCGACGACGCGCTCTACATCATGGGCCGCGCCTACTTCCACAGCGGGGATTGGGCGCGGTCGCGGGCGGCGCTGGAGCGCCTGCTGGCGACCTCGAGCGACTCGAGCCTGCACGCGGGTGCCCGCGTGTACCTCGGTGGCGTGGCGCTGGCCACCGGACGGCGCGACCTCGGAATGCGACTTCTCGACGATGCCCTCGAAGGGGTCCCGGACGCGATGCTGCGCGCGGAGGCGCACCTCTGGCGGGCCCGGGCCGCATTCGACGCCGGACGCACGCAGGAGGGATGGGCGGGCCTGGACCGGTCGGAGGCGGTCTCACGGGAGCTGAAGGTTCCCGTTGCCCTGGAGCGTCTGGTGCGCGGGCTCGACAACGACGACTTCGAGAACGCGCGCGCGGGAGCGACAACCGTGCTCGAGCAGGCGTCCGGGGAGGCCTGGGCCGATACCGTTCTCGCCGCCGCGGAGCGAGCCTCCCTCCTCTGGGGGGCGGGATCCGCGGCTGCCATGTTGACCGCGGCCGAACACAGCGAGTGGGCGCCCGCCGCACGCAGCCGGATCCGCCTTGAGCGGGCAAGCCTGCTCGCTCGCGCCGGGGATTCGGTCGCGGCCGGTGAAATCGCCGGGGAATTGGCCCGCGGAGACGACAGAACCGCGCGCGAGGCGCGCATCGCCCTCGCGCGGTGGCGGCTGAACTCCGTCGATCGTCTCGAGGAGCTCGAGGAAGTCCGGGCGATTCTGCTCCCGGCCATCGCCCTCTCCGAAGCAGTGCGGCTCATCGATTACATGGAGCACGTCGGGCTGTTCGTCGAAAGGGCGGCGATGGCGGGGGACCACCTCGCGCTCTTCGCCGGCGCCGAGCTGGCGCGCGACAGCCTTGGATCGCCGCGCCTGGCCCTCCAGCTCTTTACCCTGTACGCCGACCGGGATCGCGGCTCCACCTGGGAGGCCAAGGCGTTGATGGCGGCGCTCGCACTGACCGACGATGCGCGGGAGCGGCAACCGCTCGCCGCCCGTCTGAATCAGCTGGACGACAACATCTACGTCCAGGCGTCCGCCGGAGCGGAGGCGCGGTCGGCGGACTACGCCATGGTGGAGGGCCGGCTCGGCTCTTCCCTGGCGATCCTGCATCAGCGCGTCGCCGCGGAGGCCGCCAACCGGGATGTCGCCGTCCGGGAAGCCGCGCGCTCGCTCGACAGCATCCGGGCCGCCGAGGAGCTGGTGCGCCGAATTGCCGCGGGGGACTCGCTGCTGCTGGACTCCCTGAGGCTGGACTCGTTGCGGCTCGACTCGCTGAGGGCGGACTCGCTTCGCAGCAGCGCCCCGGGCGTTACCTCGACCGACGCATTCTTCGCCCCCGACACCGTCACGCAGACCGACTCGATCCTCCCGGGCGACTCCGTCCCCCGCAGGGACACCCTGGAACGCACGCAACCATCGCCGGGGCCCGGGCGGCCCGCATCGGAGAGCGAAGCCGGTGCAGCTTGAGCAGGAGCTGTTCGGGACGAGGTTCCAGAACCCTGTGTTGCTCGCGGCCGGCACCTGCGGCTTTGGCAGGGAGCTGGCGGGGGTCATGGAACTCGACCGGCTGGGTGGGCTCGTCACCAAGTCCGTGACCCTGGAACCGCGCGCGGGCAACCCGAGGCCTAGGGTCAGCGAGGGCGGTGGCGTGATGGTCAACTCCATCGGACTCGCCAATCCCGGGGTGGAGCGGGTCAAGGCCGAGAAGCTGCCCTGGCTGGCCTCGCGGCTGAGGCGCGCGCAGGTCTTCGTCAGCGTGGCGGGACACGCGGTGCAGGAGTACTGCGAGATCGTCGAACATCTCGAACCGGAGGGCGGATTCCTGGGATTCGAACTGAATCTCTCATGCCCCAACGTCCCGTTGGACGGCGTGCCCTTCGCGCTCGACACCGAAATGCTGGCGACGGTGGTTGCCCGCGTGCGCGGGATCACCGCCCGGCCGCTCCTGGTAAAACTGGCCCCCAATTCGCCCGATGTCGGCGCGGCCGCTGAAGCCGCGGTGGCTGCCGGCGGCGACGGAGTCACCCTGGTCAACACCATGCCCGGAATGGTGATCGATCCGGAGACGCGGCGCCCCCGGCTCGGGGCTGGTGGCGGAGGACTCAGCGGCCCGGCCCTGCTCCCGGTGGGGGTGCACGCCGTGTGGCAGGCCAGCCGTCGCGTCCGCGCCCCGCTGGTCGGAGTCGGAGGTGTCCGCGGGCACCGCGATTGCCTACAGTATCTGCTCGCCGGGGCGTCACTGGTTCAGGTGGGCACTGCCACCTTCGCCGATCCGCGGACCGCTCAGCGCGTCGTGCAAGGACTGAGTGCCTACGGCCGCCGGAGGAACATCGGCGCGGTCGCGGAGCTGGTGGGGGCGGTCGGGTCGCCCGAGGGACCGGTTCCCTTCGAGAAGCGGGAGGTGAGCGCGTCGTGAGCGGCATCATCCTTGCCTTGGACTATCCTTCGGCCAGCCGGGCGCTCGAACTGGTCGATCTGCTGGCGGGGCGAGTCAACTTCTACAAGGTCGGGCTGGAACTCTTCGCACGCGAAGGTCCCGCCGTCGTCCATCATCTCCGTAAACGGAAAAAACAGGTGTTCCTGGACCTCAAGCTGCACGACATTCCGCGCACCGTGGCGGGCGCCGTGGCCGCCGCCTCCGAGATCGGGGCGCGCCTGGTGACCGTGCACACTGCGGGAGGAGCGCACATGATGGAGGCCGCGGCCGAGGCCGTGAAGGACGGGACCCGGCTTCTGGGGGTGACGGTGCTTACCTCCCTGGGGACATCGTCGCTTCCGCGCCGAGCCGGCGGCGCGCGCGTAACGCTCGAGGACCATGTTCTCCAGCTCGCCGGCGAGGCGGGCGCGGCCGGTCTCGACGGCGTGGTGGCGTCGCCGCTTGAGGCCGCAGCCCTGAGACGCCGCTTCGGGGACGGACTCCTCGTCGTGACTCCGGGGATCCGGCTGCCGCAGCAGTCTCTTCACGACCAGCGCCGCGTCGCGACGCCCCGCCGCGCCTGCGAGGCCGGAGCCGACTATCTGGTCATCGGGCGGGCGGTGACCGGTGCCCCCGATCCCTGCGCCGCTCTCGACGCCGTCGAGCGCGACCTGGCCCCCGCCATCCGCGACGCATGCTGAAGGCCGGGGGGTTGAAGCGCGTGAACCCGACGGGCGTTTTCGCCCTGCTGGTCGCCGTGCTCGGCGCCTCCACCCCCGGGCCGTCGCCAACCCCGGCTTCCCAGGCGTCCCTGGAGGGGGCGGCAACCAATCTCGCGCGCATGTGGGAGCGCGGCTCCATCGATGTCTTCGTGCAGGTTCTGGTGGCCACGGGCATCCGCCTGCGGGTGGGAGGTGAAGACCACGTTTCGCTTTCGAGACGCCAGGCGGTCGCCGTGCTGCGCGACTACCTGGCCGGGCACCGGACCGAGTCGACGCGACTGGAGCGGGTCGCCGAAGTCGGGGGATCTCCACTTCAGGGGTACGCGGCACTCCGCTGGACGGTGGTGCACGCAGGGGCCTCCCAGTTGGTCGAACACAGTATCTACGTCGGCTTCGTGCGCGAGGACGAGGCCTGGCGCGTCTTTGAAGTCCGCATACTCCAGTGAGCGCCGGCAATCCCCTGCGCGAACCTGCCGCGATCCCGTTCCTCTCACGCAACCCGGCATGAGTCTTCACCTCCATGACACGCTGACGCGCTCGCTGCGCCCCTTCGCACCGCTCCGGCCGGGGCGGGTGGGCATCTACGGCTGTGGCCCCACGGTGTACGGGCGTGCGCACATCGGCAATTTCCGCGCCTTTATCGTCTACGATCTGCTCCATCGCTACCTGGAGTGGCTGGGGTACGAAGTCCGTTTCGTCGTGAACCTCACCGACGTCGACGACCGCATCGTCGAACTCGCCGCCGAAACCGGGCAGTCGATCGGGGAGTTCGCCGCTCCGCATGTGCGGTCGTTCCTCGCCGATGCCGACACCCTCGGCATGCGAGCCTTCGACAGCCACCCCCGGGCCACGGAATACGTCCGCGAGATGACCGCGTTCGTGTCCCGGCTGGTGGAGCGGGGGCTCGCCTACGCCACCTCCGACGGCTCGGTCTACTTTCGGATTTCGGCGTTCCCGGAATACGGCCGGCTCTCGTGCATCGACCCGGATGCTCTGCGTCCCGGGGAGCGCGTTGCGGACGACAAGTACGAGAAGGACGACATCCGCGACTTCGCGCTCTGGAAGGCGGCCCGGCCGGAGGACGAGTACGCGGACGCCGCCTGGGAGTCCCCCTGGGGCCGGGGCCGGCCCGGATGGCATCTCGAGTGTTCGGTCATGGCGCTGAGCGAGATCGGCGAAACCCTGGACATTCACCTGGGCGGCGAAGACCTGATGTTCCCTCATCACGAGGACGAGATCGCACAGTCGGAGGGCGCGACCGGCGAAACGTTCGCCCGCCACTGGGTTCATGTGAAGCATCTTCTGGTGGAGGGCCGGAAGATGTCGAAGTCGCTCGGCAACACCTACACCGTCCCGCAGTTGACCGAGAGATCCGAGCCCGCCGCGATTCGGCACCTGCTGCTGTCCGCCCAGTACCGCAGCGAACTCAACTTCACCTTCGCTGGACTGGAGGCGTCGCGACGGGCCGTGCAGCGCCTGCTCGACTTCCGCGACCGCCTCGCGCGCACGCCGACCCCTCCCGGTGCTCCGCCCGCAGGAATCGACGGACTCGCCGGCGAGGCCCTGGCGCGCTTCCGCGAGGCGATGGACGACGATCTCAACACCGCCGGCGCCCTGGCTGCGCTGTTCGTATTCGTCAAGGAGGCCAACACCGCCCTGGACGGGGCAGGGGGTGCGATCAGCGGGAGCGACCGGGCGTCGGCGGAAGCGGCTCTGGCCTCCATGGACGAGGTGCTCGGGGTACTCGACCTGGCGCTGGCCGGGCGCGAGGTGGACGAGCCGGAGCGGGAGCGCATCGAGGTGCTGGTTGCGAAGCGCGACCTCGCCCGGTCGCGGCGCGACTTCGCGCAGGCGGACGCCATCCGCGACCAGTTGGCGGGCGAAGGAATCGTGCTCGAGGACTCGCCTGACGGAACCCGCTGGAAGCACGCGAGGCCGAAGGCCGGGTCCACGGCGGTACGCTGACCGTTGACTTCCGGGCCGGAGCCGGGTAGCAGTAGTCGCGCGCTGGCGTAGCTCAACAGGTAGAGCAGCTGATTTGTAATCAGCAGGTTGGGGGTTCGAGTCCCTTCGCCAGCTTGCCGGCGGACGATCCGGAGCCTCCCCGGTTCGTGCGGTTCGGACGGTCCCCGGCGGCGCCACCCGCCGTGGTCAATCGTCTGGGCATCGCCCTTTACCTTTCCTCCACGAGGAGTTACCTTTCGAGGCTTGATCGTAAAGGCCCGCCTCAGGTATCCGAGGGCATCCTTGCTCCGCAGCCGGAGGCGCGAAGGGGGTGCTCCGAACACAGGAGTTTCGAGAGAAATGCTCGGTGGGGTACCGAAGCGGTCAAACGGGGCAGACTGTAAATCTGCTGGCAATGCCTTCGGAGGTTCGAATCCTCCCCCCACCATTGGGCGCTTCGTCGTTCCGCGTTGCGTAATGAGAATTCCAGCGGGAGTAGCTCAGTTGGCTAGAGCATCAGCCTTCCAAGCTGAGGGTCGCGGGTTCGAGTCCCGTCTCCCGCTCTCCACCCCGAAGCAGGAGGGAGCAGCGCTCTGGTAGCTCAGGGGTAGAGCGCTTCCTTGGTAAGGAAGAGGTCCCGGGTTCAAATCCCGGCCAGAGCTTGCCGGGCTTCCGGGGTTCTGAAACCACCATTCACCTGAACCGAACGGAGTGAGGTAGCGGAGAAATGGCAAAGGAGAAGTTCGACCGGACAAAGCCGCACGTGAACGTCGGCACCATCGGGCACGTTGACCACGGGAAGACGACGCTCACCGCAGCGATCACCTTCACCCAGGCCAAGAAGTTCGGTGGCGACGCGATTGCTTTCGACGAGATCGACAAGGCCCCGGAGGAGCGCGAGCGCGGCATCACGATCGCCACCGCGCACGTCGAGTACGAGACGGCGAACCGTCACTACGCCCACGTGGACTGCCCGGGCCACGCCGACTACGTAAAGAACATGATCACCGGCGCCGCCCAGATGGACGGAGCGATTCTGGTCGTGTCCGCAGCCGACGGTCCCATGCCGCAGACCCGGGAGCACATCCTGCTGGCCCGCCAGGTCAACGTCCCCTACATCGTCGTCTTCCTCAACAAGGTCGACATGGTCGACGACGAGGAGCTGCTCGAGCTGGTGGAGCTGGAGGTGCGCGAGCTGCTCTCCGAGTACGACTTCCCCGGCGACGACATCCCCGTGGTGATGGGAAGCGCGCTCAAGGCCATGGAGGCCATGGGTGAGGGCTCCGATGTCGATTGCATCCAGGAGCTCATGGACGCGATCGACTCCTACATCCCGCTGCCGGAGCGGGACATCGACAGGCCGTTCCTCATGCCGGTGGAGGACGTGTTCAGCATCACCGGGCGGGGCACGGTGGCCACCGGCCGCATCGAGAGCGGCATAGTGAAGGTCGGCGACCAGGCGGAAATCGTCGGCATGGACAGGGACCGCAAGACGGTCGTGACCGGTGTCGAGATGTTCCGCAAGCTGCTCGACCAGGGCCAGGCGGGAGACAACGCCGGGCTCCTGCTCCGTGGTGTCGGCAAGACGGAGATCCAGCGCGGGCAGGTGCTCGCGAGGCCGGGGTCCATCACCCCGCATACCCACTTCAAGGCCGAGGTGTACGTCCTGACCAAGGGTGAGGGCGGCAGGCACACACCGTTCTTCAACGGCTACCGGCCCCAGTTCTACTTCCGCACCACGGACGTCACGGGCGCGACCAGCCTCCCCGAAGGGGTCGAGATGGTCATGCCGGGCGACAACGTGCAGATGGAGGTCGAGCTCATCACGCCCATCGCCATGGACAAGGAGCTTCGCTTCGCGATCCGTGAGGGCGGGCGCACAGTCGGCGCCGGCGTCGTCACCGAAGTCATCGCGTAGTCCCATGGCCAGAGATCGCGTGATCCTCGCGTGCGTGGAGTGCAAGGACCGCAACTACACCACGAAAAAGAACAAGCGCCTGCACCCCGGACGGGTGCACTACCGCAAGTACTGCCCGCGCTGCCGCAGGCACGTCGGGCACAAGGAAACCAAGTAGCGAGTGTCCGAGACGCAGGATGCCCAACATTATCGAGACTTCGGCGGGGTTCGCGCGCGAGTCGTGGACCGAGTTGCAGCGAGTGACCTGGCCCGACTCGGGTCAGCTGCGCAACGCGACGTGGGTGGTGATCCTTTTCGTGATCGCGATCTCGCTCGTCATCTTCGCCATGGACGGCGTCGTGCGCTTCGTCGTCGACTTCGTCATGGGCATCTTCGGAGCGTGAGGACTCAATGAGCGAGTCCAGATGGTACGTGGTCCAGAGTTATTCGGGGCACGAGAAGAAGGTTAAGCGGTTCATCGACCGCAAGATCGAGGAAGGCTACAACCCGGAGATCCTGGAAACCCTGGTGCCGACCCAGGAAGTCATGGAGATCCGCAACGGGAAGCGGGTCCAGGTCGAACGCCGCCTCTATCCCGGCTACGTCCTGGTGCACATCGAGGTCGGCGAAGATCTGACGCTGGACTCGCGTACCATGCACGCCATCAACGACATCAAGGGCGTCATCAAGTTCGTGGGGGGAGGCAGGAAGCCCCAACCCCTGAGCGAGGATGAGGTGCGCAAGCTCCTCGGCATCGAGACCGAGGAAGAAAAGGAGGCTCGAGCGGAAGTCCCCTTCCACATCGGCCAGGCCGTCGAGGTGACCCAGGGCCCGTTCACGGACTTTTCGGGGACGGTCCAGTCCGTGGATGCCGACAAGGGGAAGGTGAAGGTGGAAGTCTCCCTCTTCGGGCGTCCGACTTCGGTGGAGCTCGATTTCGCTCAACTCAAGGGATACTGAACGGCGGACTCGGGGCCCGAGGCGGAACTCCGGCTCCCGAACGCGTCCCGAACGGCTTTCGGGCGCGGGCCGGCTTATCGACCAGGTAACGTAAATGGCGAAGAAGGTCATCGGATTCATCAAGCTGCATGTGCCCGGAGGGCAGGCCAATCCGGCCCCCCCGGTCGGACCCGCGCTGGGCCAGCACGGCGTGAACATCATGGAGTTCTGCAAGCAGTTCAACTCCAGAACCCAGCAGCAGCAGGGCACGACCATCCCGGTCGAAATCACCGTCTTCGCCGACCGGTCGTTCAGCTTCATCACCAAGACGCCGCCGGCATCGGTCCTGCTCAGGAAGGCAGCCGGACTGGAAAAGGGATCCGGCGAACCGAACCGCACCAAGGTCGCCCGGGTGACCGCCGAACAGCTGAAGGAGATCGCGGACACCAAGATGCCCGACCTGAACGCAGGCGACGTGGATTCGGCCGTGCGCATGATTGCCGGGACCGCCCGCTCGATGGGCATCGAGGTGGACTGGTAGACCCGACGAACCACCCCATGTCAGCCGCCAGGGGTGGGAGGGTGTCACAAGCCGGCTCAATTCCATAATGCCAAGACGCGGAAAGAAGATCCGGGCCGCCCGGGCCCGGATACCGGTGGGAGCCACGCATACCGTGGCGGAGGGCGTGACCCTGGTAAAGACGCTCTCGTTCGTCAGGTTCGACGAATCGATCGAGGTCGCGACCAAGCTGGGTGTAGACCCTCGGCGTGCCGACCAGATCGTGCGCGGCACGGTTGTGCTTCCCCACGGAACCGGCAAGCAGATGCGCGTGCTCGCGATCGCGCAGGGAGAGAAGGAGCAGGAGGCTCGGGATGCGGGCGCCGACTACGTCGGAACCGAGTATCTGGAGCGCATCAAGCAGGGATGGCTCGAGTTCGATGCGGTGGTCGCGACACCCAACATGATGGGCCAGGTGGGTCCACTGGGTCGCATCCTGGGTCCGCGCGGCCTCATGCCGAATCCGAAGGCGGGCACGGTGACGTTCGATGTCGCGGGCGCCGTCTCCGAGATCAAGGCCGGAAAAATCGAGTACCGCGTGGACCGCACCGGCAATCTGCACGCCCCCATCGGACGGGTTTCGTTCGAGGACAGCAAGCTCTCGGAAAATCTGGGCGCGTTCATGGACTCGGTGTTGCGCGCGCGTCCGGCCGCTGCGAAGGGCGCATACGTACGGAGCGTGACGCTCTCCAGCACCATGGGGCCGGGCGTGCCGCTCGACCCCAACCAGTTCGGGCGGAGCTGACCGATGAATAAAGCCCAGAAACAGGCGTTCACCGAGGATTTCAGGAACGAGGCGGAGAACGCCGACGCACTCTACCTGACCGACTTCACGGGGCTCGACGTCAAGTTGATGACGCTGCTCCGCCGCCGGATCCGCGAAAGCGGAGGTCGTTACCGGGTCGTAAAGAACCGGCTCGCGAAGCGGGCGTTCGACGACCTCGACATTGCCGGGCTGGAAACCCACCTCTCGGGGCCGACCGGCATCGTGTTCGGCACCACCGATGCCGTGGAGCCCGCCAGGGTTCTGGTCGATTTTGCGAAAGAGAACGCCCAGCGTCCCGCGTTCAAGGTGGGTGTGGTCGAAGGCAGGGTCATCGGAGAAGAACAGTTCCTCAAAGTGGCGGCGCTCCCCGCGCGTGACGTGCTCATGGCGCAATTGGCGGGTGCGCTCGAGGGTCCCATGGCGGCCTTCGTAGGCGCGCTGGAGGGCAAGCTGCAGGAACTCGCCGGCCTTTTGGACGCACTGAGGGAGAAAACACGGGAAGACTGAGTCCGCGATGACCGCGCTCGGCCGATTGCAGTGGAAACGCGGGCGCGGACACGTGGCGAGTCGGGTCACCAACCCCCGGCGCAGGCCGGGACCAATCAGGAGAAAGCAGCGAGATGGCGATCAATCAGCAGGAGCTCCTCGATAGCATCGGCAACATGACGGTTCTCGAGCTCTCCGAGTTCGTGGATGCGTTCAAGGAGAAGTTCAACGTCACGGCCGCGGTGGCGGTCGGGCCGGCGATGGCGGGGCCGGCGGAAGCCGAGGCCGAGGTCGAGGAACAGACCGAGTTCGACGTCGTTCTCGACAGCTTCGGCGCCAAGAAGATTCAGGTCATCAAGGTTGTTCGCGAAGTGACCAGTCTGGGGCTGAAGGAAGCCAAGGCGCTCGTCGACGGGGTCCCCAACGCGGTGAAGGAAGCCGTTTCCAAGGACGAGGCGGAGCAGGTCAAGGCAAAGCTGGAGCAGGTGGGCGCGACGGTCACCGTCAAGTAGGTGCGGTCCGTTTCAACTCCTGGGCGGACGGGGTACGGTCGCGGCACGCCGCTCCTGGCGCCGCGCCGCCTGCCCTTCCCTCAGCACGCGTGCCGGCCGTCCCTCCGGGGGGACTTCCGGACGTCGTCAAGGTGTTTCCCGTTCGACTTGCCGCAACCGCCCTCCGGACAGGGTGCGGCCCAAAGGGGGAGTCTAGTTGGATAGTCGCGACGCCGCTCGACCCATCGTCAGTTTCGACAAGCTGGATTCGGTCATGCCGATGCCGAATCTCCTGGATGTACAGCTCAAGTCCTTCGGCAATCTGGTTCACGGCGACGCCGTCGCAGAGGATCCCTGGGATTTCTCGCTCGACCGCGTTTTTCAGGAGATTTTTCCGATCTCCGATGTGAACGAGAACTTCAGCTTCGAATACGTCTCGTCCAAGCTGGGTGCCCCCCGCTATTCGCAGGAGGAGTGCATCGAGCGGGACATGACCTACGCCGCGCCCCTCAAGGCGACGCTTCGCTTCATTGTCTGGGAGGATCTGGACGACGGGGAGCGGCGCGCGCGCGACATCATCGAGAAAGAGGTCTACCTGGGGGATCTGCCCCTGCTCACCGACCTGGGCACCTTCATCGTCAACGGCGCCGAGCGCGTTGTGGTGAGCCAGTTGCATCGTTCTCCCGGCGTCGTCTTCGAGGAGAGCATCCATCCCAACGGGACCAAGCTGCACAGCGCCCGGATCATTCCCTTCCGCGGCTCCTGGGTGGAGTTCACGGTCGACATCAACAACGTCTGCTACGTCCACATCGACAAGAAGAAGTTCCCGGCCACGGCATTGCTGCGCGCCCTGGGCTTCGGCACCGACGAGCACATCTACAGCCTCTTCTTCCGGAAGAAGGACGCTGTGATCGGCGACCTCGCCGATGCGCTCCAGACGCTGAGCGGCGCGGTGCTGGCGGACGACGTGGTGGACACCGACACCGGCGAAGTGATCCTCGAAGCCACCAGCGAACTCGAGGAAGCGGACATCGAGACGCTGGCGCGCCTGGGCATCGACCGGGTCGTGATCTATGCCGCCGAGCCCGAAGCGGACGGTGCCGCAGCCGGCGAAGGCCCGATAAGGACGGAGAGCCCGATCGTCAAGCGTACGCTGGCCAAGGATCCAACCGAATCCGAGGAGACGGCACTCTTCCAGATCTATTCGCTCCTGCGCCCCGGAGAAGCGCCGAACGTCGATACGGCGCGTGCCGCACTGGAGAGCGTCTTCTTCAACCCCAGGCGCTACGACCTGGGCCGCGTCGGTCGCTACAAGATCAACCAGCGCCTGGGTCTCGAGACCTCCGCGTCCACCACGGTGCTGACGCGGGACGACTTCGTCGAGATCCTGCGCTACCTCGTCGAGTTGAGCGAGGGGCAGGGACATACCGATGACATCGACCACCTGGGCAACCGCCGGGTGCGCACCGTCGGGGAGCTGATCGCGAATCAGCTGTCGGTCGGCCTGTCGCGCATGGCGCGCCTGGTCAAGGAGCGGATGTCCATCAACACCGATCCCAGCAAGATCAACATCGACGACCTGGTGAACGCCCGCACGGTCTCGGCCGTCATCCAGGCCTTCTTCGGTTCATCCCAGCTGTCGCAGTTCATGGACCAGACCAATCCCTTGGCAGAAATGACGCACAAGCGGCGTCTGTCGGCACTCGGCCCCGGGGGACTCACCCGCGAGCGCGCCGGGTTCGAGGTTCGTGACGTGCACTATTCGCACTACGGCCGCATGTGCCCGATCGAGACCCCGGAGGGTCCCAACATCGGCCTCATCACCTCGCTCACCACGTACGCACGCGTCAACGGGCTGGGCTTCGTGGAGACGCCCTACCGCAAGGTGGTGGACGGACGCGCCACCGGCGAGATCGAATGGCTGTCCGCCAACGAGGAGGAGCGCGCGCGCATTGCGCAGGCCAACGCGCCCCTGAATCCGGACGGCACGTTCTGCAATCCGCTGGTGCTGTGCCGGGAACGCGGTGACTTCCCGCTTCTGGCGCCCGACGACATCGACTACATGGACGTCGCTCCGGCGCAGCTGGTGTCGGTCGCGGCGGCGCTGATTCCCTTCCTCGAGCACGACGACGCCAACCGGGCGCTGATGGGCTCCAACATGCAGCGGCAGGCGGTTCCGCTGCTCTACACCGACGCTCCCCTGGTGGGAACCGGACTGGAGCGCAAGCTGGCGCGCGACTCCGGCGCCGTCGTCACCGCGACCCGCGGCGGCAGGATTGTCAGCGTCACGGCCGACAGGATCGTCATCGATACGGGGGCGGTGAAGGTGAAGGAGGCCGATCAGCCTCTCATGCGCCTCTCCCAGTTCGATACCTATGCGCTCAAGAAGTACTGGCGCACCAATCAGGACACGGCCATCAACCAGCGGCCGCTGGTGGAACGCGGGCAGATCGTCGAGGAGGGCGAGATCATCGCGGACGGACCCTCCACCAGCTACGGCGAGCTGGCGCTGGGCCGCAACGTCCTGGTCGCCTTCATGCCCTGGTACGGTCATAACTTCGAAGACGCGATCGTCCTCAGCGAGAAGCTGGTCAGGGAAGACGTCTTCACATCGATCCACATCCAGGAGCTGGAACTCCACGTCCGCGACACCAAGCGCGGTGCGGAGGAGATCACCCGCGAGATTCCCAACGTCGCCGACGAAAACCTCACCAACCTGGACGAGCGCGGCATCGTCCGCATCGGGGCCCAGGTCAAGAGCGGGGACATTCTGGTCGGCAAGATCACGCCCAAGGGCGAGACGGAGCTCTCACCGGAGGAGAAGCTGCTGACCGCGATCTTCGGTGAGAAGGCCAAGGATGTGAAGGACTCTTCCCTTCGCCTGTCGCCGGGGATGTCGGGGACCGTGATCGACGTGAAGATCTTCTCGCGCCGGATCGACGGTCCGCTCCTGGACAAGGAGCAGGGCCAGCGGATTGGCGAACTCCGCCAGACCGAGCGCGAGGACATCGCTCGCATCACCGAGGTGCGCGACGACGAGCTCAGGGCGCTCCTGCACCTTCAGACCATTTCGCTCTGTCTCAGGCGCGGGGTGATCGAACCCCTTCTCGAAGAGGGGCGCAAGGTTACCAAGGCGGTGCTGGCGGACCTGAATCTGGCGGAGGTCGAGCTCGACAGCCTCAAGGTGCGAAACAAGTCGATCAACGAGCGCATCCGTTCCGTTGTTGACGAATCCCGCCGCCGCATCGACAAGGTGCACAGCGACACCGAGGAGCACATCGACAAGGTCTTCCAGCCGGATGAGTTGCCGCCCGGTGTGGTTCAGCTGGTCAAGGTCTACATCGCCGAGAAGCGCAAGATCGCCGTGGGCGACAAGATGGCCGGACGTCACGGCAACAAGGGCATCATCGCCCGCATCGTGCCCGAGGAGGAGATGCCCTTCCTGCCAGATGGGACCCGGGTGGAGATCGTGCTCAATCCCCTCGGCGTCCCGTCCCGCATGAATGTGGGCCAGATCCTCGAGACCCACCTGGGATGGGCCGCGTGGGTGCTCGGCTTCGGCGCCAAGACACCCGTGTTCCAGGGTGCGAGCGAAGATGAGGTCGGGCTGCTCCTCAAGATGGCGGGAGTCAAGTGGGGAGCCCAGGCACTGGGAATCAATGCCGAGCCTCCCGCCGCGGCCGCTACCGACATCGAGCAGCTCACGGGCGCCTCTCGAACCCTTCCCGCCCAGGTGGGTGCGTCGGGCAACGGCGATCAGGGCTCGACCGGACTGGGTCATTCGCTGGACGACTACGCGCGGGTCGACCTGCCGGACGCGGCGCAGGCCTACTTCGACCGCTTGAGGGACTTCCTGGTGGAAGCCGCCGAAGAGCACGCCGGCCGGCTCGCGGTACCGATGGAAAAGGCGTTTCCGGCGATCCACCGGCTCGCCCGGTCCGAATCGCCGGCGTCAGGCGGCATCGACGCGGGGGTAGTGGAGTTCATGGACGCGGCAGGTATTCGCCCGGACGGCAAGGCGGTGGTCCGCGACGGCCGCAGCGGTCGGCCCTTCGATTTCCCGGTCACCGTCGGCATGGTGTACATGCTCAAGCTGTCGCATCTGGTGGACGACAAGATCCACGCGCGCAGCATCGGACCCTACTCGCTGGTCACGCAGCAGCCGCTGGCCGGCAAGGCCCAGTTCGGGGGACAGCGGTTCGGGGAGATGGAGGTATGGGCGCTGGAAGCCTACGGCGCAGCCCATACCCTGCAGGAGATACTGACCGTCAAATCGGACGACGTCATGGGGCGGTCGCGCGTATACGAGGCGATCGTCAAGGGGGAAAACCTCCCCGAGCCCGGCATCCCGGAGAGCTTCAACGTGCTGGTACAGGAGCTGAAGGCGCTGGGCCTCTCGGTAACGCTCGATCAGGACGACTGAGATCTTGAGCATCGCACTGACACCCGCAACCCACGGGGTGCACGCCATATGATCGATTTTCCCAGGTTCCGCGAGACGAGCGGTACGACCGATTTCGACTTCATCCAGCTCAAGGTCGCCTCGCCGCAGGAAATCCGCGGCTGGTCGTACGGAGAGGTGACCAAGCCCGAGACGATCAACTACCGGTCCTTCAAGCCGGAGCGGGACGGGCTCTTCTGCGAGCGCATCTTCGGCCCGGTGAAGGACTGGGAGTGTTCCTGCGGCAGGTTCAAGCGCATTCGCTTCCGCGGGCACGTTTGCGACCGCTGCGGCGTCGAGGTGACGCTCTCCAAGGTCCGTCGCGAACGGATGGGACACATCGAGCTCGCGGTGCCGGTGTGCCACATCTGGTTCTTCAAGACGTTGCCCAGCCAGTTGGGCTACCTGGTCGACATGACGCTCCGCAACCTGGAGAAACTGATCTACTACGCGTCCTACGTGGTGACCAATCCCGGCCGCCAGGACGTCGAGTTCCTCGAGCTGCTGGACGAGGACGAGTACTACGATCTGCGCGTGAAGGCGCGTGAGGAGGGCGACGACGCGTTCGTGGCCGAGATCGGGGCCGAAGCGGTCCGCAGCCTCCTGCGCAAGCTCGACTCGCCGGACGTGGCCATCGGCAGGCGCAACGCGGACGGCAAGGGGCTCGACCGCCTCGCCGACTGGCTGCGCCACGAGATCAGGACCGAGACCTCCCAGCATCGCAAGAAGAAGAAGCTGAAGCGCCTCAAGGTCGTGGACGCCCTGCGCAACTCCGGACTGAGCCCCGAGCAGCGCAACCGGCCCGAGTGGATGGTGATGGACGTGGTTCCCGTCATCCCCCCCGACCTGAGGCCGCTGGTTCCCCTGGACGGAGGGCGCTTCGCGACCTCGGATCTCAACGACCTCTACCGCAGGGTCATCAACCGCAACAACCGGCTCAAGAAACTGGTGGAGATGCGGGCGCCGGAAGTCATCCTGCGCAACGAGAAACGCATGTTGCAGGAAGCGGTTGATGCGCTGTTCGACAACGGACGCCGATCGAAGGCGATCCGCGGGCGCGGCAAACGGCCGCTCAAGTCCCTTTCCGACATGCTCAAGGGCAAGCAGGGGCGGTTCCGCCAGAACCTGCTGGGGAAGCGCGTCGACTACTCCGGCCGGTCGGTCATCGTGGTGGGCCCCGAACTCAAGCTGCATCAGTGCGGCCTCCCCAAGGCGATGGCCGTCGAGCTGTTCAAGCCGTTCATCATTCACGAACTCGAAAAGCGCGGAGAGGCCGAGACGGTCAAGCGCGCGAAGAAGATCGTCGAGGACGACGACCCCAAGGTCTACGAGGTCCTGGAAGACATCATTCGGGACCATCCGGTTCTGCTCAATCGGGCGCCCACTCTGCACCGGCTGGGCATCCAGGCCTTCGAACCGGTTCTGGTGGAGGGGAAGGCGATCCGCATCCACCCCCTGGTGTGCGCGGCCTTCAACGCCGACTTCGACGGCGATCAGATGGCGGTGCACGTGCCGCTCTCGTTCGAGGCGCAGCTGGAGTCGCGGGTCCTGATGCTCTCGTCGAACAACATCCTGCTGCCCTCGAACGGCCGGCCGGTTGCGGCGCCCAGCCAGGACATCGTCATCGGCTGCTACTACCTCACCAAGCCCCCGCTGGCCATCTCGGACCTGGAGCGCGACGCCAACAACGGCAAGGCTGCCCCTGCCGTCCGCGACAGGGCCAATCGGGAACTGGACGAGCTCTACAGGGATGCCCCCCGCTACAGCACCTTTGGCGAAGTGGAGATGGCGGTGGTCACCGACCGCCTCCAGTTCCACTCGCTGTGCTGGTTCTGGGTGCCGAAGAGGGCTGCGGAGGGCAAGCCTCCGGGCACGTGGATGAGGACCACGGCCGGGCGTGTGCTCTTCAACTCATTCATTCCCGCGGGCATGCCGTTCGAGAACCGGACGCTGGGCAAGGGTCAGCTCGGGGATCTGGTGTTTCGCTGTTTCACGGAAGTCGGGCTGCTCCCCACCACCCGCTTCCTGGACGATCTGAAGGACTTCGGATTCCGGTACGCCACCCTGGGGGGGATCAGCGTCGGCATCAGCGACCTGGAGATCCCGCTCAACAAGAGCCGGATCCTGGCCGAGGCCGACGAGAAGGTGGCCCGCTTCAGGGGCCACTACGACGCCGGCTTCATCTCGCGGGGCGAGCGCTACAACAAGGTGATCGACACCTGGACTCACGCCAACAACGATGTGGCGGAGGAGATGGTGCGGTATCTGGAGCGCTCCCGGGACGGCTACAACCCGGTCTACATGATGATGACCTCCGGGGCCCGCGGAAACCGCGACCAGATGCGCCAGCTGGCCGGCATGCGCGGCCTGATGGCCAAGCCTCAGAAGAAGTTGACCGGCGGAATCGGCGAAATCATCGAGTCGCCGATCAAGTCCAACTTCCGCGAGGGGCTGAGCGTCGTCGAGTACTTCATCTCCACCCACGGCGCGCGCAAGGGACTTGCGGACACCGCGCTCAAGACGGCGGACGCGGGCTACCTTACGCGCCGCCTGGTCGATGTCGCCCAGGACGTCACCATCACCGAGGAGGATTGCGGCACGGTGGAGGGCGTCGAGATGTCGGCGCTCAAGGAGGGCGAGGACATCATCGAGCCCCTGGCGGATCGCATCACGGGCAACGTGGCGCTGGAAGATGTCATCGATCCCATCGACGGTGAGCGGGTCGTGCGCAAGGGCGAGCTCATCGAGGAACATCAGGCGAAGGCGATCGAGGACGACGCCGGGATCCAATCCGTGCGCATCAGTTCCGTGCTTACCTGCGGCACCAAGCGGGGGATCTGCCAGAGGTGTTACGGCCGCAACCTGGCCACCATGCGCATGGTGGACGTGGGCGAGGCGGTCGGAATCCTGGCCGCGCAGTCCATCGGAGAGCCCGGGACCCAGCTTACCCTGCGCACTTTCCACATCGGCGGAACCGCCGCCCGCATCGCCGCGCAGACACAGAGGAAATCGAAGATCGACGGCGTCGCGGGACTGGAACGGGTGACAACGGTGGAGATCGAAGAGGGTCCGCAGCAGGGCGAGCGGATCGTGACCTCCCGCGAAGGACAGATCATCCTCAAGACGCCGGCCGGGGCGGTCCGCAGCCGGCTGGCGGTCCCATATGGCGCCACGCTTGCGGTGCGGGAGGGCGACGAGGTGGAGGAAGGCGGGCTGCTGTTCAGCTGGGATCCGTATTCGGAGCCGATCGTCGCGGACTGCGGCGGGACCCTCAGGTATTCGGACATCATCGAAGACCAGACCATGCGGGAGGAGCTCGACGAGACCACCGGCCGCCGGCAGATGATCGTTACCGAAGACCGGAACAAGAAGCTTCACCCCATCATCGAGATCCGGCAGGACGACGTGAAGGCCAGGGAGTTCATCATTCCGGTGGGAGCCCAGCTGATGGCGAAGGACGGCGAAACGGTCATGCCCGGGCAGACCATCGCCAAGATCAGCCGCGAGGTCTACAAGACTCGCGACATCACCGGCGGCCTGCCCCGCGTCGCCGAGCTGTTCGAAGCACGCCGTCCCAAGGATCCCGCGGTCATCACGGAAATCGACGGGCGGGTGAGCTTCGGGGACGTCAAGCGCGGAAAACGCAAGGTCGAGGTGACGCCCGAGAACGGAGACCCGCGGGTATACGACGTCCCGGTCGGCAAGCATCTGCGCGCGCACGAAGGCGACCTGGTGCACGCTGGCGACCGCATCTCCGAAGGCCCGATCAACCCGCACGACATTCTGCGCGTGAAGGGGCCCCGCGCGGTCCAGGAATACCTTCTCAACGAGATCCAGGAGGTGTATCGGCTGCAGGGGGTCAGGATCAACGACAAGCACATCGCCGTCATCGTGCGCCAGATGCTCAAGAAGGTCCGCGTCACCGACTCCGGGGACACCACGTTCCTCGAAGGCGAGAGCGTGGATCGAGCCGAGTTTCTCGCGGTCAACGAGGAGTTGCCGGAGGGAGGGAAGACCGCGCGCTCCGAACCACTCCTGCTGGGCATCACGAAGGCCAGCCTCACGACCGAGTCGTTCATCTCCGCGGCTTCCTTCCAGGAGACCACGCGGGTACTGACGGACGCAGCGGTCAGGGGCGCCCGCGACCACCTCAAGGGGCTGAAGGAAAACATCATCATCGGCCACCTGATTCCGGCGGGCACCGGCATCCACCGGTACCAGCACGTCGAGTTCATGGTCGAACAGCAGTTCTACGACGAGGAGATCCTGCCCCTGGCTGAGCCGGAGGGCCTGCTGGCCGGGTTCACCGCAGAGGAGACGGCGCTCGAATAGACCACTGCGCGGAGTGTATCCGGCGTTGACACGGGCGAACGCTTTCGTATCTTTGAAAGCTGCACAGGATATGCCCGATGGCTCTGAGGGACTCCTCCCGGACGCGTCCGGGCGAGCCATGTGGCGGGAAGCAAGCGCTCGTCGTGATGTGAACGCCTGACTGCTGAAACCAATCGTATGCCGACCATCAACCAGCTCGTGCGCAAGGGTCGCCGGTCCGTTCGAAAGAAGAACAAGTCGCCGGCGCTCCAGAAGAACCCCCAGAAACGGGGCGTTTGCACCCGTGTGTACACCACGACCCCCAAGAAGCCCAATTCGGCGTTGCGCAAGGTCGCACGCGTCAGGCTGACCAACGGGTACGAGGTGACTTCGTACATCGGTGGCGAAGGGCACAACCTCCAGGAGCACTCCATCGTGCTCATTCGGGGAGGGCGGGTGAGGGACCTGCCCGGCGTGCGCTATCACGTCGTGCGCGGCACGCTGGACACCTCGGGAGTGGGCGACCGCCGCCGGGGCCGGTCGAAGTACGGAACCAAGGAACCCAGGTAGCGGGGAGCGACAGGATCGATTCATGAGCCGCCGCACGCGCGCCGAAAAGAGGGAGACCGCGGGGGATCCGCGCTACGAGTCGGTTGTAGCCCAGAAGTTCATCAACGGCTTGATGCTGGACGGCAAGAAGTCCACCGCGGAGAGCATTTTCTACGACGCCCTCACGGTAGTGGAGGAGCGTTCGGGACAACCGGGCCTGGGAGTGTTCAACCAGGCTCTCAACAACGCCAAGCCTGCCGTCGAGGTGAAGAGCAGGCGGGTCGGCGGCGCCACATACCAGGTGCCGATCGAAGTCCGCCCCGAGCGACGCCAGGCGCTGGCCATAAAGTGGATGATCGACTTTGCCCGCAAGCGGGGAGAGCGGTCGATGGCGGGTCGTCTCGCAGCCGAGATTCTGGCCGCGAGCCGAAGCGAGGGAAGCACGATAAAGAAGAAGGAAGACACGCACCGGATGGCAGAAGCCAACAAGGCGTTCGCCCACTATCGCTGGTAGCCGTTCCCCAACTGCGGCGCGCAGGCTGGCGCCGGGGTAGCGGGGGTTCCCGAAGTTCCAACCCTCGCGACACAAGGCAGACGGCTTCCAACCGGCAGGTGGGTTGGCCCGGCCGAATCTGCACTCGTGGCCTCGGAGTTCCTGCGCTTTTTTTGCGTACCGACGACAGAAACACAGGATTTGAAGGAATACATCGGATGCCCAGGCACACACCGCTAGAGCGTCTGCGCAACATCGGCATCATGGCGCACATCGACGCGGGCAAGACCACAACCACCGAGCGGGTTCTGTTCTATACCGGCCGGGTCCACCGCATGGGCGAGGTGCACGAGGGTGCGGCCACCATGGACTGGATGGAACAGGAGCAGGAGCGGGGGATCACGATCACCTCCGCCGCCACCACCTGCGCGTGGCTGCGCAACGACTCCACCTTCCGCATCAACATCATCGACACCCCCGGGCACGTCGACTTCACGGCCGAGGTCGAGCGTTCGCTGCGGGTTCTGGACGGAGCCATCGCCGTGTTCTGCGCGGTCGGTGGCGTCGAGCCGCAGTCCGAGACCGTATGGCGTCAGGCGGACCGCTATCGCGTGCCCCGCATCGCGTTCGTCAACAAGATGGACCGCGTCGGGGCCGACTTCGAGCAGGTCGTCAGGATGATGCGCGAACGGCTCGGAGCCAACGCCCACCCGGTCCAGTATCCGCTCGGCGAGGGCGAGCTCTTCACCGGCGTCGTGGACATCGTCAGCATGAAGTCGATCATCTACGAGGACGATCTGGGCTCCCGCTTCCACGACGGGCCGGTGCCCGATTCCATGGCGGATACGATCGCGGGGTTGCGCCACGAACTCATCGAGGCGGCGGTCGAGCACGACGATGACCTGCTGGAGAAGTACCTGTCGGGCGAAGAGCTTACGGAGGAAGAGCTCCGGCAGGCGATCCGCGAGGCCACCCTGCGGGGCGACATCTTCCCCGTTTTCTGCGGATCGGCCTTCCGCAACAAGGGCATCCAGGCGCTCCTGGACGGCGTCATCGACTACCTGCCCTCCCCCATCGACATTCCTCCCGTCGAGGGACACTACCGTCCGGCGGGCCGGTTCGCCGAGACACGGGAGGTGTGCGACGACGCTCCTTTCACCGCGCTCGCATTCAAGATCGCCACCGACCCCTATGTCGGGCGGCTCACCTTCTTCCGCGTCTATTCGGGATCGCTGCCGAGCGGCAGCTACGTGCTCGACGCCACCCGGGGCAAGCGTGAGCGGGTGGGCCGCATCCTGCAGATGCACGCCAACAAGCGCGAGGAACGGCAGGAGGTCTTCGCAGGGGACATCGCGGCGGTCATCGGACTGAAGGGGGTCCGCACCGGCCATACCCTGTGCCATCCCGATCATCCCATCATCCTCGAGTCCATGGAGTTTCCGGAGCCGGTGATCGCGGTCGCCATCGAGCCCAAGACCCGCGCCGACCAGGACAAGCTGGCCCGGGGGCTGGCGAAGCTCGCCGACGAGGACCCGACCTTCCGGGTGCGCACCGATCAGGAAACCAACCAGACCATCATCAGCGGGATGGGTGAACTGCATCTCGAGATCATCGTCGACCGGTTGCGCCGGGAATTCCGGGTTGGCGCCAACATCGGCCGGCCCCAGGTCGCGTACCGCGAGACCATCGTCGGTTCCGCCACGAAGGTCGAGGGACGGTTCGTGCGGCAGACGGGGGGACGCGGGCAATACGGCCATGTGGTCATCAACGTCGAACCCGCCCCCAAGGGCGCGGGCTTCGTCTTCGAGGACCGGATCGTGGGCGGCAGGATCCCCAAGGAATTCATCGGTCCCGCGGAGCGGGGAATGCGCGACGCCATGTCCAGCGGGTCCGTGGCCGGCTACCCGCTCATCGACATCAAGGTCGAACTGGTGGACGGCTCGTATCACGATGTCGATTCCAGCGAGATGGCCTTCAGGATCGCCGGATCGATGGCGCTCAGGGAAGGCGTGAGACGGGCACGGCCGGTCCTGCTGGAGCCGGTCATGGATGTGGAAGTCGTTACGCCCGGCGATTACATGGGAGATATCATGGGTGACCTGTCTTCCCGGCGCGGACGAGTCGGCGGCATGACCGAGCGCGCCGGCGCCCGGGTCATCGGAGCCAGCGTTCCGCTGGGAGAGATGTTCGGATATTCGACCTCCCTCCGCTCCATGAGCCAGGGGCGGGCCGTGTACACCATGCAGTTCTCGCACTACGACCAGGTGCCCCGGTCGAAGAGTGAAGAGATTGTGGCAGGCAACGGAGCAGTCTACCAGAAATGAGTGGCCGGATTCGCATCAAGCTGAAAGCCTTCGATCACTGGATCGTCGACCAGACCGCTTCCGACATCGTCCGCACCGCGGAGAAGACCGGTGCCAGCGTATGCGGTCCGGTTCCGTTGCCCACGCGCCGCGAGCGCTGGACGGTGCTGCGTTCGCCGCACATCGACAAGAAGAGCCGGGAGCAGTTCGAGCTGCGCACGCACAAGCGGCTCATCGACATCGTCGATTCCCGGCCCGCCACCATCGACGCCCTCACCAAGCTGGATCTGCCGGCGGGTGTCGATGTCGAAATCAAGGTCGACTAGGCAGCCCATGGACAACTGCCAGGAGGCGGCATGGCGGGGTTGATCGGACGCAAGGTGGGGATGACCCGCATCTTCAACGACGAAGGTCTCGCAGTGCCGGTTACCGTGGTCCGCGCCGGGCCGTGCCCGGTTGTGTGCGTCAAGTCCGAGCAGACCGACGGATACCGCGCCGTCCAGGTCGGCTTTGAGGCGCGCAAGGCGAAGCATGCCACCCGGGCCGAGGCCGGCCATGCCGCGAAGGCCGGACTGGAGGTGACGCCCCGCGTTCTGCGCGAGTTCCCGGTCGCGGACGACGAAGCGTTCGAGGCCGGTGACGAACTCACCGTGGAGCTCTTCGCCGCCAACCAGTCCGTCAAGGTGACCGGCAACACCAAGGGCCGGGGGTTTCAGGGCGTCGTGAAACGGCACGGCTTCACGGGACGCCCCGCCACGCACGGACACCCGATGTCGCGCACCCCCGGATCGATGGGAGCGGGCACCGACCCGTCGAGGGTCATCAAGGGCAAGAAACTCCCCGGCCGCATGGGCAACAACCGCAAGACGCTGAGCAATGTGAAGGTCGTTCGGGTCGACACCGAGAGGAACCTGCTCTTCCTCAGAGGCGCCGTACCCGGGCCGCGCAGCGGCTTCGTCTTCATCAGCCACTAGAGCCATGCATACGGCGTACTACTACCAGTCTGACGGCAGCCCGGACGGAGACCGGACGCTTCCCGCGGTCCCCTTCGACGGGATCGTGAACGAGAGCGTGCTGCACCAGGTGGTGCGGGCACATCTCGCCAATCAGCGGAGGGGGACGGGGGCCGGCAAGAACCGTTCGGCCGTCTCGGGTGGAAGCCGCAAGCCTTGGAGGCAGAAGGGTACCGGCCGGGCACGCCAGGGCACGATCCGCGCCGCGCAGTGGACGGGAGGAGGGATGGCCTTCCCCCCTCAGCCTCACTCGTGGCGCACGTCCGTGCCTCGCAAGGTACGCGCGCTGGCCCGGCGATCGGCCCTGAACGCGCGCGCGGAAGAGGGCCGGGTTCTGCTGATCGAGTCCCTGGACTACGAAGCCCCGCGCACCGCGCGCCTGGCTGCCTGCCTCGCCGCCATCGAGGTGTCGGGCAAGGTGCTGCTGCTGACCGACGGCAACAAGCGCAACGTGTATCTCTCGGCGCGCAACCTGCCGGGTGTCAGCGTACGTCCCTTCGGGGAGGAGTCGGCCTACGACGTGCTGTGGGCCTCCACCGTCGTGATCGAGGCCGATGCGCTCGGGACCGGGCCTGTGGCCACAGAACCCGCGGGCTCCACAGACAGCGAGGACGGCGATGCGTGAGCCGTGGGATGTAATCGTGCGGCCGGTGGTCACCGAGAAGACGACCGCCCAGATGGAGGCCGAGAACGTCTACTCGTTCATCGTCAACCAGAAGGCCAACAAGATCGATATCGCCCGCGCGGTGGAAGCGCTCTGGGACGTCCAGGTCGACGATGTCCGCACCATGAGATACGCGGGCAAGATGCGCCGTTCGTTCCTGGGACAGATGAGCCGCAACTGGAGCCTCGGCCGCAGGCCGTCGTTCAAGAAGGCGGTCGTCAAGCTCGCCGAAGGCGATCACATCGAACTCTACGAAATGGGCTGAGGAACGGGCCATGGCGATCAAGAAGTTCAGACCCGTTACACCCGGCTCCCGTTTCCGGTCGATCGTGAAGGACACGGTGACCACGCGCAAGGGACCGGAGAAGTCGCTGACGGAGCCTCTGCACTCCAAGGGGGGACGGAACCACCATGGCCGCATCACGGTGCGGCGCAGGGGCGGTGGCCACAAGCGCCGTTATCGGCGCATCGACTTCAGGCGCAACAAGATCGGGGTGGCGGGCCGCGTCGCCGAAATCGAGTACGATCCCAACCGCTCCGCAAACATCGCCCTCATCCACTATGCGGATGGCGAGAAACGCTACATCCTGCATGTGCGCGGCCTGGCGGTCGGCGATGAGGTGGTGGCCGGTGCCGACGCCGACATCAAGCCGGGCAACGCCCTCCCGATCGGCCGCATTCCGCTGGGCACGCTCGTTCACAACGTGGAGCTGAAGCCCGGGAAAGGCGGCCAGATGGCTCGCTCGGCGGGCGCCGGCGTGCAGATCATGGCCAAGGAAGGAGACTACGTGACGCTCCGTCTCCCCTCTACGGAGGTCCGGCGGGTGCGCATGGAGTGCATGGCTACCGTCGGCCAGGTCGGCAACACCGACCACGAGCTGAAGTCGCTGGGCAAGGCGGGGGCAGCGCGGTGGCGCGGGCGCCGTCCCAAGGTGCGGGGCGTCGCCATGAACCCGGTGGACCACCCGCTTGGCGGAGGTGAGGGCAAGGCCTCCGGTGGCCGACCTCCCGTTACCCCCTGGGGCAAGCCGGAGGGGAAGAAGACCCGCAATCCCAGAAAGGAATCCAACCGACTGATCGTCCGGGGCCGCAAACGCGGCAAGGCCACCCGGTCCTAGACGACTGCGAGACGAGAAGCCAACCAGGAAGCCGCCATGCCACGCAGCGTAAGGAAGGGCCCCTACATCGACGAGAAGCTCCTGCGCAAGGTAGAGCTGATGAACGCGCGCGCCGAGAAGAAGGTGATCAAGACCTGGGCGCGCGCCTCGACCATCTCGCCGGACTTCGTGGGCCATACGGTTGCGGTGCACAACGGCAACAAGTTCATCCCGGTCTACATCACCGAAAACATGGTCGGCCACAAACTCGGCGAGTTCGCTCCCACGCGGCTCTTCCGCGGGCACGGGGGCAAGCTCGCCGACCGGCGCTCCCAGGCTCGATAGGGGCCGATCAGGTCACCTCTGCACGAGAACTCGGATGCAAGCAAAGGCGGTCGCGAAGTACATCGGAATGAGTCCCCGCAAGGTGAGGCTGGTCGTGGATCAGATCCGGGGTCTCCCCGTCAACCAGGCCTACGCGATCCTTCGGTTCTCGAAGAAGGCCGCGTCGGTGCCGGTCGGCAAGACGCTGCGTTCCGCGGTCGCAAACGCCGAGTACAGGGCGGAGGAGGACGGGGAGGTGCTCGATGTGGACGAGCTCCTGATCAGCAAGGCCTTTGTTGATGGCGGGCGGACCACGAAGCGCTGGCGGGCGGCGGCCATGGGGAGGGCGGCCCCGATCCGAAGGCGCTCGAGTCACATCACGATCGTCGTGGAAAGCGAGGAATAGGGGCGATGGGACAGAAGACACACCCCCACGGATTCCGGCTGGGCATCGTCAAGGACTGGCAGTCGCGCTGGTATGCGGAGAAGGAGTTCCCGCAGCTGCTTCAGGAGGACGAGACCATTCGGCGGTACCTCGATCGCCGCCTGGCGCACGCGGCCATCTCCCGCGTCGAGATCGACCGCAAGCCCTCCAAGATCGTCATGACCGTGCATACTGCCCGACCGGGCGTCGTGATCGGCAAGCGGGGCGCCGAGGTCGACAAGCTGCGCGACGAGCTGGGCGTGCTGACCAAGTCGGAGGTCTCCGTCAACGTCGAGGAAATCAAGCAGCCCGAGCTTGACGCGCGGCTGGTGGCGGAGAACGTCAAGCACCAGCTGCGGCAGCGGATTTCGTTCCGCCGGGCCATGAAGCGCGCCGTTCAATCGGCGCGCCGCGCGGGCGCGGAGGGCATCAAGATCCAGTGTGGCGGCCGCCTGGGGGGCGCGGAGATCGCCCGCACCGAAGCCTATCACGAGGGTCGCGTGCCTCTGCACACGCTGCGGGCCAACATCGACTACGCGAGCGTGAGGGCGGACACCACCTACGGTACCGTCGGCGTGAAGTGCTGGATCTTCAAGGGTGAAGTAGTGGACGACCGGCGGGGCCGGACGTACTCGACGGGATCATGAGGGTGCAGACGAACGGAACCTGGTCCGCGTGGCGGCGGGCCTCGCAAGGACGATAGGAGATGCTGGCACCGAAGCGGATCAAGTACCGCAAGAAGCACAAGGGCAAGATGCGCGGGGTCTCCCGTCGCGGAAACCGGGTGAGTTTCGGCGACTACGGGCTGCAGGCGGTGGAGTCCGCGTGGATCAGCAACCGCCAGATCGAGTCGGCGCGCGTGGCCATGACCCGGCACATCAAGAGGGGTGGGAAGGTCTGGATCCGGATCTTTCCGGACAAGCCGGTAACCTCCAAGCCCGCCGAGACCCGGATGGGCAAGGGGAAGGGCAATCCGGAAGGCTGGGTGGCGGTGGTGAAGCCGGGGCGGATGATGTTCGAGATGGAAGGCGTCGGGGAGGAGGTGGCGCGCCGCGCGATGCAGCTCGCATCCGACAAGCTGCCCATCAAGACCCGTTTCGTCGCGCGCGAAAGGCAGTTGGGAACCTGAGGGAAACCGGGCATGGACATCGAAGACATTCGCGATATGACCGACCAGCAGATCCGCGAGCGCCTGGACGAACTGAGGGAGGAGCGGTTCCGCCTCAAGTTCCGGGCCGCGACCATGGAACTCGAGAATCCCCGGCTGCTCTTGCAGTTGCGCAGGGATATCGCGCGAGTCCGCACCGTGCAGCGCGAACGCGAACTCGCGGCGGCTCTGGCCACGATCGAGGAGAACGCCTAATGACGGCGACACCGGAAGCCGCGAGCGGCGCACGCAACCGGCGAAAGACGCGAACGGGGGTGGTGGTGTCGGACGTGGCCGACAAGACGGTCACCGTTCTTGTCGCGCGCCAGTTCGCCCATCCGCTCTACGGAAAGCAGGTCAAGCGCACTCGCAGGTACCACGCCCACGACGAGACGAATCAGTATCGCATGGGTGACACCGTGCGCATCGTCGAGACGCGGCCCCTCTCCCGCACCAAGCGGTGGAGAGTCGCAGAACTGGTCGACCGCGCGGAGGGATAGGCCGGCGATGATTCAACAGGAATCGATGGTTCGCATCACGGACAACACGGGCGCGAAGAAGGCCCTGTGCATCCGTGTCCTGGGGGGCTCGCGCCGCCGCTATGCCAGCGTGGGCGACCTGGTCGTGCTCACGGTCAAGGATGCCATCCCCAACGCCGGCGTGCGCAAGGGCGATATCGTGCGCGCGGTCGTGGTGCGAACCGCCAAGGAAGTGCGCCGCCGCGACGGCTCCTATATCCGCTTCGACGACAACGCCGCAGTGCTCATCGACGCCAACGGCGAGCCGAAGGGCACGCGCATCTTCGGACCGGTCGGGCGGGAGCTCAGGGAGAAGCGCTACATGAAAATCGTTTCGCTGGCCCCGGAGGTGCTCTGATGCTTAAGCCGACCGGAGCGCGCCGGAACAGGCGCAAACACCGGATTGCGAAGGGCGACCGCGTACGCGTGATCCGCGGCAACCATCGGGACGAGCAGGGGACCGTGCTTCGGGTGATTCGCGACCGGGATCAGGTCGTGATCGAGGGCGTGAACATGCGCAAGCGCCACCAGCGGCCCACGGCGGCCAATCCGGAGGGAGGGATCATCACCTTCGAGGCTCCGATCCACATTTCCAACGTGATGTTGATCGATCCGGCCAGCGGAGAGGCCAGCCGCATTCGCATGCGTCTCGAGGAAGGGGGCGTGAAGGAGCGCATCGCGGTGAAGACCGGCAACCCCATCCCGGCGCCGAGGTGACCGGTGACGACAACGGACGGATTTGCAAGATGACGGAGACGCACCCCCGGCTTCGCCGGCACTATCTGGAGAACGTTCAGCCGAAACTCCAGGAGGAATTCGGCTTCACCAACGTCAATCAGATTCCGCACCCGGTGAAGGTCGTCCTCAACGTCGGCGTCGGCGAGGCGAGCAAGAATCAGAAGTTCCTCGACAGCGTGGTCGAGGAACTGTCGGTGATCTCCGGACAGAAGCCGGTCATCACCCGGGCTCGGAAGTCGATCTCCAACTTCTCGTTGAGGACGGGCATGCCGGTCGGATGCCGGGTCACGCTGCGCCGGCGCCGCATGTACGAGTTTCTCGATCGCCTGGTCAGCGCCACCATACCGCGCATCCGCGACTTCCGCGGGCTGTCCACGAAGTCCTTTGACGGGCGCGGAAACTACAGCCTCGGGGTCCGCGAGCAGATCATCTTCCCCGAGATCGACTACGACAGGATCGACCGCATCCACGGCATGGACATCACCGTGGTTACGAGCACCAGCAAGGACGACGAGGCGCTGGCGCTGCTGCGCGAACTGGGATTCCCGTTCCGCGGCTCGCTGCCGGTCATCATCGGCCAGAACGGCGCCGCCTGACGGCCCCCGCAACCCAGGGAAGAACGGAGGGACGAGACTCGACATGATGACGGACCCGATTGCCGACATGCTGACCCGGCTGCGCAACGCCGGACAGGCCGGCCACCGCTGGGCTGACATGCCCGTCTCCCGGATGAAGATCGAGATTGCCCGGCTGCTCGGCGAGAACCATTTCGTCTTCGGCTACAAGGTGCTCGACGACGGAGCCCACGGGGTTCTGCGCGTCTACCTGAAGTATCGCGACGAGGGTCGCCCGGTCATCCGGCATATCGAGCGCTTCTCGTCGCCCGGAAGGCGGCGGTACGTCGGCCGGCAGGATATCCCCAGGGTCAGGAACGGTCTGGGGATGGCGATTCTGTCGACCTCCCGGGGTGTACTCTCCGACCGCACGGCGCGCAAGGCAGGAGTAGGCGGCGAAGTGCTGGCGATCGTGTGGTAGCCAGGATTCCATCAACCACGACGTAAACGTATGTCGCGCATAGGTAAACTGCCGGTCGCCATTCCAGGCGGCGTGACCGTCGACTACAGCGAGCCCGTCCTGAAGGTCAAGGGACCAAGGGGCGAACTGACCCTCGACGTGCATCCCGCCATGACGGTCCACGTGGGGGAAGGTGAAGTCGTCGTGCGGAGGCCCTCAGACGGCCGCACGCACCGGTCGCTTCATGGTCTCACGCGCGCGCTCATCGCCAACATGGTGCACGGCGTGACTGCGGGGTACAGCAAGACGCTGGAGATCGTGGGCGTGGGATACCGGGCTCAGAAGAAGGGCAGGGAACTGGTCCTCAGCCTGGGATACTCCCATACCATCGACTACCCGGAGCCCGAAGGCATCACCCTCGAGTGTCCCCGGCAGGACGTCGTGGTGGTGCAAGGGATCGACAAGCAGAAGGTCGGACAGGTGGCGGCCGAAATCCGGTCGTTCCGGCCGCCGGAACCGTACAAGGGCAAGGGCGTGCGCTACCAGGGCGAGCAGATCCGTCGCAAGGTCGGCAAGACCGCCGCATCGTAGTCTGCCCGCAGAGCGAGGAAACCGTGACCGCAAAGAGTTCGAAGTTGAGAAGGAGCCGGCGCCTGCAGCGCATCCGCCGGCATCGCAGGGTCCGCAAGCGTGTGAACGGGTCCGCTGAACGCCCGCGGCTCGTGGTGTTCCGTTCCCTGAAGCACATGGAGGGGCAGTTGGTGGACGACGACCTTGGACGCACGCTGGTCGGGATCTCCACCCGGTCCGCGGCTCTCCGCGAGTTCGAGACCGAGTCTCGCAACCCGGGAGTCGAGCGGGCCCGGGCGGTGGGCAGGATGCTGGCCGATCGTGCTCGTTCGGAGGGCATCAGCACGGTGGTATTCGACCGCGGCGGCTACCAGTATCACGGCAGGGTGAAGGCTTTTGCCGAGGGCGCGCGCGAGGGAGGGCTGAACTTCTGATGGCCAGAAAAAGGGGTACGGACGGCGACCGCTCGCGTGAGAGCGAACTCGTGGAGAACGTCATCCACATCAACAGGGTCGCGAAGGTGGTGAAGGGCGGACGCCGCTTCTCGTTCACCGCGCTGGTCTCGGTGGGCGACCAGAAGGGCAACATGGGCGTGGCGCTGGCCAAGGCGAGCGACGTTGCGGAGGCCATCCGCAAGGCATTCGAGCGGGCACGGCGGAACATGCAGAAGGTGTCGATCGTTCGTGGCACGCTCCCTCATGAGATCATCGGCCGGTCGGGCGCGGGGCGTGTGCTCCTGCGTCCCGCGGCGCCAGGGACCGGGGTAATCGCCGGCGGTCCGGTTCGGGCGGTGCTGGAGGCGGCGGGCGTCACCGACGTGCTGACCAAGAGCCTCGGTTCGAATAACCCCATCAACGTGGTCAAGGCGACGCTGAACGGCCTGGCGCGGCTGGCCACGCCCGAGCAGGTCGCGCGCGAGCGCGGCATCAGCGTCGAAGAACTGGGAGGCTAGACCGTGTCCGATACGCCCGGGAAGATCCGGATCAAGCAGGTGCGCAGCGGCATCGGAAGGCTGAGCACGCACCGGAGGACATTGCGCGCCCTGGGGATCCGCAGGCACCAGCAGTCGGTTGTCCACACGGACACCTCGGCCATCCGGGGCATGATCCGCCAGGTCAGCCACCTGGTGGAAGTCACCGAAGTCACCTGAACGACGGAGATCGCACCGATGTCAGAACTTCACCGGCTGAGCCCCGTACCGGGATCACGCAAGGCGCGCAAGCGCGTCGGGCGCGGACCCGGCTCCGGGCTGGGCAAGACGGCCGGCAGGGGGCACAACGGTCAGAAGTCCAGAAGTGGCGGCACCGTTCCCGCCTGGTTCGAGGGCGGGCAGATGCCCCTGCAGCGGCGCATCCCCAAGCGGGGGTTCAAGAGCCGCGGACGCGTCGAATACGCGGTCATCAACGTTGGCGACCTGAACCGGCTGGACACCGACCGGATCACCTTGACGGCGCTCGTCCAGGCCGGGGTGGCGGCCGGCGGCCGGAAGCCGGTGAAAGTGCTCGGAACGGGTGAAGCGGAGAGGGCGATGCATGTCGAGGCGCACGCATTCAGCGCGTCCGCGCGCCGCAAGATCGAAGCTGCCGGGGGCACGGTGACCGTGTCCGGCGCCCGCTGACTTCAATCCGCGAGACGGGGTAAAGGATGGCGAACCCGATTCCCAATCTGTTCCGGGTACCGGAACTCAAGCAGAAGATCCTCTTCACGCTGTTCATCCTTCTCGTCTACAGGCTGGGAGCGCACATCACCGTGCCCGGCCTCGATGTGAACATCCTGCAGCAGCAGTTCGGGCAGCTGAGCAATACGCTGTTCGGGATCTACGACATGTTCGTGGGGGGCGGTCTCAGCCGGGCCACAATCCTGGCGCTCGGCATCATGCCCTATATCTCCGCCTCGATCATGTTCCAGCTGCTCTCCGCGGTGGTTCCCACGATCGAGAAGCTGCAGAAGGAGGGAGAGCAGGGGCGCAAGAAGCTCACCCAGTGGACGCGCTACACGACGGTCGTGCTGTCCATCATCCAGGCCTACGGCTACGCGGTGTTCCTGTCCAGCATTCCAGGCGCGGTTCGCACCCCGGGCCTGCTGTTCATGTTCACCACCGTCATCGCGCTCACGGTCGGCGCCGTCTTCGTCATGTGGCTGGGAGAGCAGATTACCGAGCACGGCATCGGCAACGGCATGTCGCTGCTGATCTTCTTCTCCATCATCGAGGGTTTTCCGGCGGCGATCGGCCGGACCTGGGAGTCGTTCGTGGTCGGAGAGATAAGCGTGGTCGGCCTCGCCGCGTTGGGTGCCGTGGTCGTGGGGGTGACCGCGGGGGTGGTGGCGATGACCATGGCGGCCCGCAAGATCCCGGTTCAGATACCACGCAAGGTGATGGGGCGCGGTCGCATCCGCGAAGGCCAGAAGAGCTTCGTTCCGCTGCGCGTGAATTCGGCCGGCGTCATGCCGATCATCTTCGCACAGTCGTTCATCATCGTGCCGGGCACGCTCGCGGCCTTCTCGAGCGCCGGCTTTCTGCGCGAAATCTCGGATCTCTTCCAGCCCGGGAACTGGCTCTACTACGGCAGCTACTCCCTCCTGATCCTCTTCTTCACCTACTTCTACACGGCCATCATCTTCAATCCCGTGGATCTGGCGGAGAACCTGAAGAAGCAGGGGGCCTTCATCCCCGGGGTCAAGCCGGGCGCGCGCACGGCCGAGTACATCGACAGGATCCTGACGCGCATCACCCTTGCGGGCTCGATCTATCTTGCCATCCTCGCGCTGCTGCCCTTCTGGATCGTCGACTGGTTCAACATCCAGACCTTCTTCTTCGGAGGCACCAGCCTGCTGATCGTGGTCGGGGTAGGGCTGGACACCGTCCAGCAGGCTCAGCAACACCTGCTTCTTCGCCACTATGACGGCTTCATGAAGAAGGGGAGGGTCAAGATGCGGGGCCGTGGGCGCTACGTCTGATGCGGCCCGCGTGAGCGCCGCCGGAGCTCTGTGGCAAGCACCATGATCGCCGTTTTCCTGGGCCCTCCCGGTGCCGGCAAGGGCACGCAGAGCGCGATGCTCATCCGCGATGTGGGCTTTCGCAAGATCGCCACGGGCGATCTGCTCCGCGCCGCGCGCCAGGCGGGCACCGAACTGGGTGAGGCGGCCCGGCGCTACATGGATGCGGGCGAACTGGTTCCGGACGGGGTGATCGTCGCCCTGGTGGAGGAAACCCTCGAGGAGCTGCCCGCGGACGCGCCGATCCTCTTCGACGGCTTTCCGCGTACGCTGCCCCAGGCGCGGGCGCTGGACGACGCGCTCGCGCGCACGGGACGGGCCGTGGAGGGCGTCGTCGTCCTGGACGTGCCCGAGCAGGTCGTGCTGCGCAGAATCGGTGGACGCCGCATCAGCCCGAAGGGGCGTGTCTACAACATTCACGACGATCCCCCACGCGTAGACGGCATCTGCGACGAGACCGGGGAGCCCCTGATCCATCGGGAGGACGATCGTCCACAGACCATCCTGCGCCGGCTCCGGGTCTACGAGGCGCAGACGGAACCCATCATCGCGTACTACGAGGAAGCGGCGTCGCCGGTGGCGCGCCTGGACGGCACGCAGGGCATCGAAGAGACGTATCGGTCGGTTCGGGCGGCCATGCGGCGCATGCCCGCGCGTGAGACTGAACCGAGGTCCAACGGAACCACGTGATCCGATTGAAGAGCGAACCCGAGATCGCAGAGATCGCCCGGGGCGGAGCCATCATCGGCGAACTGCTTGCCGTGCTGGAAGATCTCGTGCGCCCCGGTGTCACGACGGCCGAACTCGACCGCCTGTCCGAGGATTTCATCCGCTCCCACGACGGAGCGGTTCCGGCCTTCAAGGGGCTGTACGGTTTTCCGGGCGCCGTTTGCACCTCGACCAATGCGGAGGTCGTGCACGGGATTCCCAGCCGGCGCCGCGTCCTGGAGGACGGCGACATCGTTTCGCTGGATGTGGGGGTCAGGCTCAACGGATGGTGCTCCGATTCGGCGACCACATTCACGGTAGGCGACGTGGACGCGGCGACGCGCCGGCTGCTGGAGGTCACGAGGGAGGCTCTGGCTCGGGCCATCGCCGCAGCCGTGCCGGGAAACCATGTCGGTGATATCGGTGCGGCCGTGGAAGGCACCGTTCGCGGGACCGGATTTGCCGTCGTCCGCGACCTGGTGGGCCACGGGGTGGGGCGGGAGGTGCACGAAGCGCCTCAGGTGCCCAACTTCGGACGTCCCGGACAGGGTCCGCGGCTGCTCGACGGAATGGTTCTGGCCATCGAACCCATGCTCACGGCGGGGGCCGGGTCCATCCGCACCCTCGACGACGGATGGACCGTCGTGACCAGCGATGGTTCGCGCTCCGCGCACTTCGAACACACCGTAGCCATCACCGGAGAGAGCGCTCGGGTGCTGACCGCTTCCCCGCGCCCGGTGTCCGCCTCCACATGACGGAACGGCCATTGAGCCCCAACGGGCTTTCGGTTATCTTTGAACTTCTGTGCAGTGAAGCAGACACCCCCGTCGCCAGGGAGCAGCCGAAATGAAGGTACGGAGCAGTGTGAAGGCCCTCTGCGAGCACTGCAAGGTGATCCGCAGGCGCGGTGTTGTCCGCGTCATCTGCGCACGCAACCCCCGCTGCAAGCAGCGGCAGGGTTAGGGACCTCCCGAGTTTCGGAACGCGAGCCGTGGCACGAATCGCAGGCGTCGATCTTCCGCGAAACAAGCGCGTCGAAGTCGCGCTCACCTACATCTACGGGGTCGGCCCCACGCGCGCCAGAGAGATTCTGGACGCGACCGGCGTGGATCCCGACAAGCGCACCTTCAACCTCACCGACGAGGATGTCAGCCGGTTGCGCAGGCAGATCGAGACGGAGCTGAAGGTCGAGGGCGCGCTCAGGACCGAGGTGTCGATGAACATCAAGCGGCTGATGGACATCGGCTGCTACCGCGGATTGCGCCATCGCCGGGGACTGCCCGTGAGAGGGCAGAGAACTCACACGAACGCCCGCACCCACAAGGGCCGCCGCCGGGCCATCGCCGGCAAGAAGAAGGCGCCCAGGAAGTAGGGCCGAGGAAGAACGCGCGTGGCAAAGGGACGAAAGCCGGCACGGGTCCGGCGTGCGAAGAAGGTCGTGGAAGCCGAAGGCGTGGCGCACATCAAGGCGACCTTCAACAACACGATCATCACCATCACCGATTCGGCGGGCAATACGGTCGTCTGGTCGAGCGCCGGCAAAGCGGGGTTCAAGGGCTCCAAGAAGTCGACTCCCTTCGCTGCTACGGTCGCTGCCGAGCAGGCAGGCCGGGAGGCCGTGAGCCTCGGGGTCCGGCGCGTCAGCGTGCGCGTCCAGGGTCCCGGCTCGGGCCGCGAGTCCGCCATACAGGCACTCTACGCGGCAGGGCTGCACATCATGGCGATCGAGGACGTCACGCCGCTGCCGCACAACGGTTGCCGGCCACCCAAGAAGCGCCGGGTATAGGAAGGGAGACGGATGGCGCGGTACACCGGACCTGTTTGCAAGCTTTGCCGTCGGGAAGGGCAGAAACTCTTCCTGAAGGGCCTGAAGTGCTACACGGAGAAATGTCCGATCGAGCGCAGGGCCTACCCGCCCGGCCAGCACGGTCCCGCACAGGCCCGTCGCCGGAAACGGTCCGACTACGCGCTCCAGTTGCGCGAAAAGCAGAAGACCAAGCGAATCTACGGGCTGCACGAGAAGCAGTTCCGCAACCTCTTCAACAGGGCGGCACATCAATCGGGCGTGACCGGGGAGAACCTGCTCGTGGCCCTCGAGCGACGCCTGGACAACGTCGTCTTCCGGCTCGGCTTCGCAGCGAGTCGCAGCCAGGCGCGCCAGCTGGTCCGCCACCGCCACGTGGAAGTGAACGGCCGCATCGTGGACGTTCCCAGCTATGCGGTGCAAGGCGGGGACGATATCGCGATGAAGGCCAGATCGCGGGATCTGCTCCCGGTTCAGGCGAGCCTTGAGTCACGCGTCCGCCCTGACACCGCCGAATGGCTGGCGGTCGACGAGAAGACACGGGTCGGGCGGGTGCTGCGGCTCCCAACCCGCCAGGACGTGCCGATGGCCGTCCAGGAGCAGTTGATCGTGGAGCTGTACTCGAAGTGATTCAGACGTTCGGAAGAAACCCGGGGGTGGGTTTGCCATTCATCCAACGGATGCTGTCGAATATGCCACGGAGGAGCGCGTGGAGATCGATCTGACCGGACTGGTACTTCCCGAGCACGTCGAGGTGACGGGCTTCAGCGACGAGGGCAAGACCGCCGAGTTCGTCATTCAGCCGCTTGAGCGCGGCTATGGCTATACGCTGGGGAATTCCGTTCGGCGGGCTCTGGTTTCGTCGTTGCGGGGTGCGGCCATATGGGCGTTCCGCATAGAAGGTGTCGTGCACGAGCACCAGACCATCCAGGGTGTGGTGGAGGACGTGCATCAGGTCATTCAGAACCTCAAGGCGCTCGTGCTCACGCTCGACGACGATGTGGACGAAGCCAAGCTCACCGTTCACGTGGACGCGGCGGGACCGGTTACGGCGGCCGACATCAACGCGCCGGCATCCGTTGAGGTACTCGATCCGGACCAGCACATCCTGACGCTCGAGGGCGACCGCAGCCTGAGCATGGAGCTCTACGTCAACAAGGGCCGTGGCTTCATACTCTCCGACCAGCACCCGCGTCCGGAGGGATCTCCGGTCGACCTGGTGCCGATCGATGCGATCTACAATCCGGTGCGCCGTGCCAACTTCACGGTCGAGGAAACCCGGGTCGGCGAGCGCACCGACTTCGACCGGCTGTCGTTCAGAGTGGAAACCGACGGATCCGTGCGTCCCGAGCAGGCGATGGCCAACGCGGCGGGGCTGGTGCGCAGGTACCTCGAGTACATGCTGAGCTTCAGTGTCAACGGGGCTCCCGAGCCGCCCGCGCCAGGGACGATCCCATTGCCCGCGCGCATCCGGCTGCAGCTTGCGCGCCCCATCGAGGAAGTGACGGAAATCTCGGTGCGATCGCGCAACTCGCTTCAGAAGGAAAACCTCCGCACCCTTGGCGACCTCGTGCGGCGCACCGAGAAGCAGATCCTCAACATCGACAACTTCGGCCAGAAGTCGATGGAAGAACTCCTTGCGTTTCTGGACGAACACTCCATAGAACTCGGAATGTCGCTGACGACGGGTCCGGACGGCGAGTGGTTCCTGGCCGAAGCGGAAGCCGCCTCGGATTCCGGGGAACTGTCCGATGACTAGCAGTCCGTGGATGAATCCGCCACGATCTGCCGGCATCCGCCATCTGCCGGCGGGCATCGCCAGCTGAACCTCGACGACTCATGCGCCATCGCAAAACCGGACGCAACCTCTCTCGGACCGCCAGCCACCGGCGGGCGGTTCTGCGCAACATGGCGACCGCGCTCTTCCGGCACGGGCGAATTGAGACCACGACCGCGAAGGCAAAGGAACTCCGTCCCTACGCGGAACGCCTGATTACGCTGGCCAAGCGGGGCGACCTCCACGCCCGCAGGCTCGTTGCGCGAAAGATCTCCGACCGAGATGTTCAGGGAAAGTTGTTCGACGAGATCGCTCCAGGGTTTGCCCGCCGTCCGGGCGGGTACACGCGCATCCTCAAGCTGCGCCACCGCAGGGGCGATGCGGCCGAGATGGCTCTCATCGAACTCGTGGAACGAGACTAACCTCAAACGCAGGGGCACCGGACCATGCTCGATCTCGGATCACGCCGGGGCGCGGCCGAAAAAGCGGCACTTCCACTCATGATCGTGGCCTTCCTGGGCATCGCGGGGTTTCTCTACTGGCTCAACGTGACGGCCGTCGGGACGACCACCGCCGTTGTGACCGCCCCGGAGGAGGATCCGTTTGCCGACGCCATCCCGGTCACGGCTTCGTCGCTGGAGACGAACGCGCTGCAGTTCGAGGGAGCGCTGCTTCGGGTCCCCGACATCACGGTGGTCAGCCGCGTCGGCGACCAGGCCTTCTGGACCCAGCTGCCCAACGAGGACAACTTCTTTATCAAGATGGGGCCCGAGTTGACCGGCGACTCCGTGCCGATGGCGGTTTCCTCCGGTGAGACCGCCAGCTTCGTGGTGGGTACGCTGCACATCATGGATGACAGTACGCTGGACGCCTGGGAGGGCCAGGGGGCGTTCGAGAACACCCCGACGGGGCGCCTCGAGGCGGAGTTCGCGGACGTATTCCTGGAATTGGTCCATTTCGAACGGAGTGCCGGGGAGGCGGAGGAGACCGGGACGGAGGAGGCTTCTCCGCCGGGAGGCGGGTCCCAGTAGCCCCTCGTCGTACCCGCAGCGACGGTTTTGGGACCACAGGAAAACGGGAAGCTCCGCTTCGGCGGTCAACGGATCAGGCGAGCAGATGGCGAAAGTGTGTAAACTGTGCGACAAGGGGCCCGCGACCGGCAACAACGTGAGTCACGCCCACAACAAGACCCGGCGCCGATGGCTTCCGAACCTCCAGACCGTGCGCGTCCTCGACGACCGCGGGCGGCGCCGAAAGGTTCGCGTGTGCACCCGCTGCATTTCCGCCGGAATGGTCAGGAAGGCGCCGCGGTTCCAACCGAGCGCGAAAGCCTGACCGGGTTCCCGCCCATCGAACGCCCTTCCTGGGCGGTCCGGGAATCCGGACCCGGGGCATGAACGGCCGAACGCATGACCCGATGCTGGAGCACTTCCGTTCCGGCAACCTCACCATGGGGGTGATCGGCCTCGGCTATGTTGGACTGCCCCTTGCCACCATCGTCAGCGAAGCCGGGATACGCGTCATCGGGTTCGACATCGACGAGTCCGTCGTGGACGGGGTCAACGCGGGCACGAGCCATATCGGGGACGTTCCCTCGCGTCGCGTGGCTGCACTTGCCGGGGCAGGCGTGCTGCGCGCGACCGCCGACATGTCGCGCCTCGGGGAGTGCGATGTCATCGCCATCACCGTCCCGACTCCGCTGTCGAAGACCCGTGACCCGGACATTTCCTTCATCCTGGCGGCCGCCTCCGCCGTTGGCGCGGGCCTGCGCCGCGGCCAGTTGGTGGTGCTGGAATCGACCACCTATCCCGGCACGACCCGCGAAGTGATTCTCGGAGAGCTGGCGAAGAGCGGATTGGTGGTGGGGGAGGACTTCTTCCTCTGTTTTTCGCCGGAGCGAACGGATCCGGGAAACAAGGTCTGGACGACACGCAACACGCCCAAGGTGATCGGGGGGGTGACGACCCGGTGCACGGCGGCCGGCGCGGCGTGCTACAGCCGCTTCATCGACCGCATGGTGCCGGTGTCCAGCGCGGAAGTGGCCGAACTCAGCAAGATCCTGGAGAACACCTTCCGGGCGGTGAACATCGGGCTGGTGAACGAGACCGCCCTCATCGCCGACCGGCTGGGCGTGGACATCTGGGAAGTGGTCGAGGCGGCTGGCACCAAGCCCTTCGGGTTCATGCGCTTCGTCCCGGGTCCCGGCCTCGGCGGGCATTGCATTCCCGTCGATCCCCACTATCTGTCCTGGAAAATGCGCACGCTCGACTTCCGCACCCGCTTCATCGAACTGGCTTCGGAGATCAACGCAAGCATGCCTCGATTCGTCGTCGACCAGGTTCGCGACGCCCTGAACGACGAGGGCAAGGCGGTCAGGGGCTCCACCGTGGCCATTCTGGGGGTCGCGTACAAGAAGGACATCGACGACGTACGGGAATCACCGGCGCTCTACATCATAGAGCTGCTGGAGGCCGCGGGCGCCGGCGTCCTCTACCACGATCCCCACGTGCCGTTCCTCAACGACGAGCGGACGGGGCTGCGGGAATCGGTTGCGCTGACGCCTTCCCTGCTGGGTCAGGCGGATGTGGTGTTGATCCTGACCGACCACTCCTGCTTCGACATGCGCGAAATCGTGGCGAAATCGAGGGTGCTGGTGGACGCCCGCAACGCCACGGCGGGCACGAACGCGCGGGCGGCGTCGCGCCGCGGGGTTGGGTGGATCGTGAAGGGTGGCCTCGCCTAGTCGCCTCGGCCGATGCGACGCGGCCTCCGTCCCGGAACCTGTGGGGCGCGATCCCGGTAGGGGACGCATGTTTGAGCACGGAAGAGACAAGGTCGCGGGGTGGCTGTGGCGGGGTTGCCTGATCGCCGTCGCGGCATCCGCCTGCGTGACGCGCGCTGCCGAGGACGGCGCGACTCTGCGCGGTGACCAGGCCTGGGCGCATGGCGACTACGAGGAAGCGCTCGCCGAATACCGGCTGGCCGTGCGCCCTGGAGCCAACTCCGCGGACGCACATCTGCGCGTGGCGCATGCCTACGCCCGCCTCGGGCGAGTGGACGAAGCCAGGCAGGCCTACCGGCGCGCCATCGAGATCGAGCCCGATCTGGTCGACCAGGCGGTCTCCGACCTGGTTCGTCTGGCGCGCACCGGCCAGCAGCAGGCGGATCGCTTTGCCCTGGCGTCCGCACTCGAAGCCGCCGCGGAACTCAATCCCGATGTCAACTTTGCCCGTCTGGCCTTTCCCCTGGCATCGCACTATGCGGCCAACGGAGAACACGCGCGCGCGCTCGTCTTCTTCCAGCGCGCCCTCTCGGGTGACTCGGTGCCGGAGGTGCTGTACGAAACCGCGCTCGCCTACGAGGAAGTGGGGGCCTGCGAGTCCGCCCTCGCCTTCTACCGGCGGTTCGAGGAGACCGTGCCGACACGGCAGCAGCGGGATGCCGGATGGCACATCGGCAAATGCTCTTACGACCTCGCGCAGGAATTCCGGGATGACGGCGACCACGAGGGGGCCCTGACCCTGATGCAGGAAACCGTGGCTCGGGGTGAACCCCGGACCCACCTTGCCCGGGCCTATTTCGAGCTGGGCGAACTGCTGGTGTCCTTCGCCCGCTGCGACGAGGCCGTGGATGCTTTCGGGGGGGCAGCGCGGGAGGATCCGTCGGCGTCACGGGCGCTCGCCCGGCGAGCCGAGCACTGGATCGACCAGCTGCGCTTCGGGGTGTCCGTCGGCGACGACCGCGGTCGTGGGGCGATGGCGGGGGAGGAAACTCGGCGCGGCGGGCCCCCGGGATGGCCGGAAGATCTTGAGTGGGCGTGCTGACACACACTCCATTGGTCGACCTGCCGGCGCAGTACGACACCATGCGGGCGGAGATCGATCGCGCGCTGGCCGAGGTGGTCGAAAGCCAGAGATTCGTGCTGGGACCTGCGGTCGAGGCGTTCGAGGAAGCCGTGGCGGAGCGGGTCGGCGTGCGTCACGCCGTGGGATGCGCCAACGGCACCGACGCCATCTGGCTCGTGTTGCGCTCCCTCGGGTTCGGTCGTTCCGACGAGGTGATCGTGCCCGCCTTTACCTTCTTCGGGACCGCCGGAGCGGTATGGAACGCCGGCCTCCGCCCGGTCTTCTGCGACGTGGACGCGGAGACCTTCAACCTGGATGCGGACACCGTGCGCGCGTGCTGGAGCGATCGCACCCGGGTCGTTCTTCCCGTGCATCTGTTCGGGCAGATGGCCCCCATGGCCGAATTGCTCGAGCTCGCGCGTGAACGGGATGCCCGGGTGGTCGAAGACGCGGCCCAGGCACTCGGCGCCTGGCAGCGGACGCCCGGAGGTGAGATCGCGTTCGCAGGGGCTTCCGGAACGGCGGGGACCGTCAGCTTCTTTCCCACCAAGAACCTGGGAGGATTCGGCGATGGCGGCCTGATCGTCACCGACGACGACGCGCTCGCGCGGCGGCTTCGCAGGCTGCGCGCGCACGGAGGGGTGAACGGTGGGCGCTACGACGCGGTCGGCGTGAACAGCCGCCTGGATGCCCTGCAGGCCGCGGTGCTGCACGCCAAGCTGCCCCGGCTGACCGGCTGGACGGAGGCCCGCCGGACCAACGCCGCAGTATACGACGAGATGCTGGCCGGGATCTCCGGCGTCCTCCGCCCCGTGGTTCGGTCCGGGAACTTCCACACCTACCATCAATACACCATTCGGGCGCGCGAGAGGGACCGGCTTCGGAACCACCTGCGCCAGAGAGGACTGGAGACCGGGCTTTACTATCCGCGACCGCTTCACCTGCAGCCCTGCTTCGCGGAACTCGGCTATCGTCCCGGCGATCTTCCGGTGGCCGAGGCTGCGTGCGGTGAGGTGGTCAGCCTTCCCGTGTTCCCGGAACTCGGGGCGGAGCGTGCAACACGGGTCGCGCGGGCGATTCGCGACTTTTACCGGGCAGGATGAGTCATCCGTTCATGGACGCGCCCGCCTTCTTTCGCGATCCTTCACCAAGGGAACCAGCGTTGGTGCTTTTCAGGAGAATTCGGTGCCGATGACGAGCGGAAGTCGCGCGTACAGCAGCGGGCGCACCTCGGTGCTGTTCGCACTGGTCGTATGCCTGGGTGCCGCCTGCTCATCCACCCCGCCCTATTTTGGATTGACCGCCTCTCAACTCCTCGAGTATTCGCAGGAGGCGTTCGATCGCGAGGACTGGGATGAAGCCGTGACGGCGCTTGAGAGGCTGGTGCAGGGAGCGCCGGGCTTCGATCAGATGGCCGAGGCCCGCATGCTGCTGGCGCAGGCCTATCTCAACAAGGGTGACTACATCACCGCCAACTCCGAATTTGTTCGCTTTTCGAGCACGTATCCGACCCATGAACTCATGACCGACGCGGCGCTGGGGCTGTGCCGGTCGCACTCGCGCCTGTCTCCGATCCTCGACCGGGACCAGCAGTATACCGTGCAGGCGCTGTCGTCCTGCCAGGCGGTAACGCTCGACTATCCGGGGACGGCGGAGGCCTCGGAAGCCGATTCCATCCGCAGTGTCATGGTGGAGAAGCTGGCGTGGAGGGACGTCAACCGGGGCGAGTTCTACTTCCGGCGCAGCCTGCTGGATTCCGGACTCATCTACTTCGAGCAGGCGCTCGAGGACTTTCCCGATACCACCGCGGCCCCGGCCGCCCTGCTCTTCATCTATCGCACCTACCAGCGCCTGGAGTACGAAGAAGAGGCGACCGAGGCGCGCCAGAGGCTGCTTGACCGGTATCCGGATTCACCGGAAGCGGAGGAGGTCCGTGATGTCGGATGAGCGCGCCTCCGGGGGCATCGCGCTCTTCGGGGGAACCTTCGACCCGCCGCACATCGGGCACCTGACGGTTGCGCAGGACGCCTTCGACGCTCTTCCCGTGCACCGCGTCGTCTGGATTCCGTGCGGGCATCCTCCCCACAAGCGCCCCTGGCGACTGTCGGCGCCCGAGGTTCGCCTGGAGATGACCAGGGCGGCCGTGGCCGGCGACCAACGCTTTCGGGTCAGCGACCGGGAGGTTCGCCGGAAGGGCCGATCCTATACGGTCGACACGTTGCGGGAGCTTGTGAGCGCCGATCCCGCGACCCGCCTCTTCCTGCTGATCGGCCTCGATCAGGCGGCGGCCTTCCGCAGCTGGCGGGAACCCGACGAGATCGCGCGCCTGGCACGGGTCGTTGTCATGGTGCCCGGTGGCGGCGCCTTCGGACGGGTTGCGTCCCCCGGAGTGGAACATGAGCAGTTGCCCGTCACGCGGATCGACGTCTCGTCGAGCGAGATTCGGACCCGGCTCGTCGAGGGACGCCGGCTTCGGTACCTGGTGCCCGATCCGGTCCGCGCCATCGTGGAGCGGGAGGGGCTGTACCCGCACGCGGACCGCACGTACATGGCGGCCGGAGGGGTGGCCTCCGGCGCCGCCGGAGCCGGTCGCCGCCATGCCATGACGCGCGCGACGCGCTGGACTGAACGATGATCAAGGCTTTCGCCAGGAAGGTATTCGGAGATCGGCACGCCCGGGAAGCGCGGAAGCTCCAGCCCCTGGTCGACGAGATCAACGAGATATACGAGGGTCTGTCCGGGGTCTCGCGGGACGAGCTGCGCGGCAAGACGGACGAGTTCCGTGCGCGTATCCAGGAACGGACAGGTCCCGTTCTGGACGAGGCCCAGGACCTTCGTGAACGCAAGAGTCGGTCCCAGGACCCGTCCGAGCGGGAGAGCCTCGGCCTCAGGATCGCCGAACTCGACAAGGACTACCTCGCCGAACTCGAAGAGGCTCTCGACGACATCCTTCCCGAGGCCTTTGCCGTCGTCAAGGAGGCCTGCCGGAGGCTCGTCGGGTCCAGGGTGCGGGTGACCGGGCACGACCTGGTCTGGGACATGATCCCGTACGATGTCCAGTTGATCGGAGCGATCGCGCTCCACCAGGGGAAGGCCGCCGAAATGGCCACCGGTGAAGGCAAGACCCTGGTGGCGACGATGCCGCTCTACCTGAACTCCCTCGCCGGGAGGGGAGCGCACCTCGTCACCGTCAACTCCTACCTGGCTCGCCGCGACGCCCAGTGGATGGGCTACATCTACGAGTCGCTGGGGCTCACCACGGATGTGATCGACGAGCACCAGCCCGGTTCGGAGGAGCGGCGGCAGGCGTACCTGGCGGACATCACCTACGGGACCAACAACGAGTTCGGGTTCGACTACCTGCGCGACAACATGGTCCACGACCTGGCGCAGCGGGTACAGCGCGGGCATCCCTTCGCGATCATCGACGAGGTGGACTCCATCCTCATCGACGAGGCTCGAACGCCGCTGATCATCTCCGGACCTGTCGGGCGCGACACTTCGACGCCGTTCAAGCAGATGGCGCCGCTGGTGGGAAGGCTCTATCGGCAGCAGTCGAAGATCACGGGTGAGCTGGTAGCCGCGGCGCACCGTGAACTGGAGGCGGGCAACGAGCACGCCGCCGGCGAGAGCCTGCTGGCGGTCAAGCGGGGGACCCCGAAGAACAAGCGCCTGCTCAAGCTCTTCGCCGAGGATCCGGGGATTCAGAAGCTGGTGCAGAAGGTCGAAGGCGACTACATGCGCGAGAAGCGCCTGCACGAGATCGACGAACTCCTCCTGTTCGCGATGGATGAGAAGGGGCACAACGTGCACCTCTCGGACAAGGGACTGGACACGCTGTCACCGGGAGATCCCGAAGCCTTCGTGGTGCCGGATCTCTCCGAGGAAATGGGCGAGCTCGAGCAAGACGAGACGCTCTCGGTGGACAACCGGCGGGAGCGCATTCAGGAGCTCGAGGGCGAGTACGCGACCAAGAGCCAGAAGATCCACGTCATTCACCAGTTGCTGAAGGCATACGCGCTCTATCATCGCAACGAGCAGTACATCCTCGGCGAGAACGGCGCGGTGGTGATCGTGGACGAGTTCACCGGGCGGCAGATGCCGGGCCGGCGGTGGAGCGACGGGCTGCATCAGGCGGTGGAGGCGAAGGAGGGCGTGGAGGTGCGGGGCGAGACCCAGACGCTCGCCACCATCACCATTCAGAACTACTTCCGCATGTACGACAAGCTGGCGGGGATGACCGGAACCGCGGAGACGGAGGAGAACGAATTCCACCAGATCTACGGCCTGGACGTGATGGTGATCCCGACCAACCGGGCGGTCATCCGGGATGACCGCGACGACCTCATCTTCCGCACGGTGCGCGAGAAGTACAACGCGCTCATGGATGAGATCCAGCATTTCAACCGGCTGGAGCTGCCCGTGCTGGTCGGTACCACGAACGTGGATGTCTCGGAGACGCTCTCCCGCATGCTCAAGCGACGCGGCATCCGTCACAACGTGCTCAACGCCAAACAGCACCTCCGGGAGGCGGAGATTGTGGCCGAGGCGGGACGCCCGGGGGCGGTGACCATCGCCACCAACATGGCCGGCCGCGGCACCGACATCAAACTGGGCGAGGGGGTCAAGGACGCGCGCACCGTGGGCTGGGCGCGTACCCGCGGGCTCGAACTGGACGAACTCTATCCGGTCGATCCACGCCGGGTCACCGTGGACCTGGAGAAGAAGCCGGACGACTTCGTCGTCGAAATCGGCGGCCTCCACATTCTCGGATCGGCGCGGCACGACTCGCGCCGCATCGATCGCCAGCTCAGGGGGCGCGCCGGACGCCAGGGCGACCCGGGAACCTCGCAGTTTTTCCTCTCGCTCGAAGACGACCTGATGCGTCTGTTCATGTCGGACCGCGTGGCGGGCGCCATGGAGAAGCTCGGCGCCGAGGAGGGTGAGGTGATCGCGCATCCCCTGGTCACGCGCTCGATCGGCAGGGCCCAGATGCGCGTCGAGGGGAACAACTTCGAGGCGCGCAAGCGGCTCCTCGACTACGACGATGTCATGAACCAGCAGCGCGAGGTCATCTACGACCTGCGCCTGTTCGCGCTGGAGGGAGGAGAGGATCTCAAGGGCGAGATCTGGGAGATGATCGAATACGCCCTCGGGAGCACGCTGGACGAGTATGTGCCCGCCTCCAGCGCCGAGGAGGAGTGGGACCTGGCGGGACTCAAAAACCGTCTGCTGCTCGAATTCCTGGTGCTGGTGAGCGACCTGCCCGACGGGGACGAGTCGGTTCCGGATCTGGACCACGAGGACCTGGCGGAACTTGTAAACCAGGCCGGAAGGGACGCCTTCCAGCGCAAGCTGGAGGGCTTCGGCGAGACGGCGGAACGCGTCACCTCCTACATCCTGCTGTCGGTGATCGACCAGAAGTGGAAGGATCACCTGTACGACCTCGACCACCTCAAGGCGTCCATTTCCTACCGCAGCTGGGGGCAGAAGGACCCCCTGGTCGAATACAAGAAAGAGGCCTACGACATGTTTGTGGACCTCATGCATGATCTGCGCAAGACGCTGGCGTCGCTCATCCTGCGCGCGCGGGTCGAGCAGCAGCCGATGGTCCGGCGGCGCCCGGTGGGAGGCCAGCGCCTCACCTATACGGGCCCGCAGGAGACGTCGGCCGCCACCACCCGCGCGCGGCCGGCTGCTCCGGTCTCCCGCCGGGCGGGCGTGCCGGGACGAGTCGATACGACCGGCATCGCCCGGAGCGCGCGCGCCGCTGCTGGTTCCGCAACAGACGTATCCACCCTGGCCACCAACCGCGGGGAGGCGCGCAAGTCCCGGCCGATCACCGTCGAGGCCCGCCCGGGGCGCAACGATCCTTGTCCCTGCGGCTCGGGGAAGAAATACAAGAAGTGCTGCCAGGGGCGCGCCACCTGACAACCCGGCGCCCGATGCGCGAATGGCCGCGCGGCGACCGTCCGCGCGAACGCCTCCGGGAAGTGGGCGTCCATGGGCTGGCGACGCGGGAGCTGCTTTCGCTCGTGGTGGGCAGCGGAACCAGGGGCGCGAGCGCAATGGACGTGGCGGACGCCCTGCTGCAGCGTTGCGGAGGATCGCTGGCGCGCATGGGATCGGCTCCGGCCGGGCTCCTCGAGGGTGTCGCCGGTGTCGGGGGGGCGACCGCCGCCCGTGTGTTGGCAGCGCTGGAACTGGGTCGGCGGGGCGTCAGGGAGCGCCTTGCCCCCCGCGACCCGATTCGCGGGCCCGGCGATATCTATGCGCGCATGGCTCCCCGGTTGCGCGATCTGCGCCACGAGGAGTTTCACGCTCTTCTGCTCAACAGCCAGCACACCGTGCTGCGCGAGGTGCTGATCACGCGTGGAATCCTGGATGCCTCTCTCATCCATCCGCGCGAGGTTTTGCGGGAGGCGATCGTGGAGAGCGCGGCAGCGGTGATTCTGGTGCACAACCACCCATCCGGAAACCCGTCACCCTCCGCCGAGGACCGCGAGGTCACCCGGCAGCTGTCGGCGGCGGGCCGCACAGTGGGGATACCGGTGCTCGACCACGTGATCATCGCGGGAGAGGCGTTTCGCTCCCTGGCCCAGGATGGCCTGATGTAGCGAACCCTCCGGAGCCCGACGGGGTTGCCGGCTGCGTTCGGTTGCCCGCAACGCCCGGTCCCTGCGGATACCCCGGCGGGCGATTATGTTCACTGGTCGGGCATCGCTCGAAACCGACGGTACACCGCTTTTTCGTCTTGCAGGGTCACAATGGCGACTTCGACTGCCACGATTGCCAGGAACGCGGTGCAGAAACTGCCCGCGGGCCTTGCTCCTGCCATAAGGGCGTACGCCGACCGTCTGGACGTCAGCCGGATTGAGAGGGCGCACCGGGTCGCAGCCGAAGCACACGCGGGCCAGCGGCGCGCCTCCGGCGCACGCTATGTGACCCACGCCGTCGGTGTTGCCACCATCCTGGCGGAACTCCGTCTGGATACCGCTTCCATAGCCGCTGGTCTGATTCACGATGTGGTGGAGGACACCGCCGTTGACCTGACCGATGTGGAAGCCCAGTTCGGCGCCGAGGTGGCGGGGATCGTGGACGGCGTGACGAAGATCGGGCGCGTGCGCTTCCGGTCGAATGCGGAACGGCAGGTTGAGAACTACCGCAAGCTGCTGGTGTCGATGGTCCAGGATGCCCGGGTGATCCTCATCAAGCTCGCCGACCGGCTCCACAACATGCGCACGCTCGAGCACCTGCGACCGCCCAAGCAAAGGCGAATCGCGCTGGAGACGCGCAACATCTATGCCCCGATCGCCCATCGCCTGGGGCTGGCGGCCATCAAGTGGGAGTTGGAGGACCTGGCCTTCAAGTTTCTCGAACCCGACGAATACAACCGGCTGAAGAAGAAGATTCAGCAGCGCCGGCGGGAGCGGGAGCGGCAGATCATGGAGATGAGGCGGCCGCTGGTGGACATGCTGACCGAGGCGGGAATTCCCTTCGTGGACGTTACCGGCAGACCGAAGCATCTGTGGTCGATCCACAAGAAGATCCGTGCCAACGACCTTCCCTTCGAGGAGATCCAGGACCTGCTCGCGCTGCGCGTGATTACGGACTCGGTGCAGCACTGCTACGCGGCGCTCGGCGTCATCCACAACCGCTGGACTCCGGTGCAGGAGCGCTTCCGCGACTATATCGCAACACCGAAGTCCAACATGTACCAGTCCCTGCACACGACCGTGTTCGGTCCGCGCGGGCGCCGATACGAGATCCAGATCCGCACCGAAGCAATGCACCTGACGGCGGAGCAGGGGATCGCCGCGCACTGGCGCTACAAGGAAGGCGGGCACGCCAGGAAGGACGAGGTCGGAGAAGCGCTGTCGTGGTTCCGCCAGGTGCTCGAGTGGCAGAAGGATACCAGCGAGCCGGAGGAATTCATGGAGTTCCTCCGCATGGACCTCTTCCAGGGAGAGATCTTCGTCTTTACCCCCAAGGGCGAGGTCAAGCAGCTTCCGGTTGGGGCGACTCCGATCGATTTCGCGTATTCCGTGCACAGCGAAATCGGATCACACTGCGCGGGCGCGCGGGTGAACGGACGCATCGCCCCGCTGTCGCGCAAGCTGAAGAACGGCGATACCGTCGAGATCATCAAAAACCCGAAGCAGCGCCCCAACCGGGACTGGCTCGCGTTCGTTAAGACTTCGCGGGCGCGCGGACAGATCCGCCGCTGGATCCGCAAGGAGGAATTCGCCTCCGCGCTCCAGCTGGGTGTGGATTTCCTGAAGCAGGAGCTGCGCAAGCGGCGCCTTCCCAAACCGGGTGACGACGCGAAGATCCATGCCGCCGCACAGCTGGGCTATCCCGACTTCGACCAGCTGCAGGCGGCGCTGGGGCGGGGAGACGTGGGTCCGGCGGCCGTGCTCAAGGCCCTCTTCCCGGACCAGGAGACCACTCCAGGCGCCCAGCCCCCCTCCACGCTGCGGCGCATCGCCGCCAGGATTCGTCCTTCCAGCCGGGGCGTGCGCATTCAGGGCGTGGACAACCTGATGGTGCGCTACTCGCAGTGCTGCCAGCCCGTGCCGGGGGACGACGTCATCGGCTACATCACGGTCGGGCGCGGCATCTCGATTCACCGGGCCGACTGCGCCAACGTGCTCTATCTGTCCCAGGACCCGGAGCGCAGGGTCGAGATTCGATGGACGGCGGAGAAGGGCGATACCCGGATGGTGAAGATTCAGGCCCGGGCCGTGGACCGCCGCGGGCTCCTGTCGGATATCGCCAAGGCCATCGCCAACACCGGGACCAACATCCAGAATGCGGACGTCCGATCGGACAAGGCGGGCATGAGCGGCGAGTTCGTGGTGGAGGTGGAGGATCTGGCCCACCTGGAAAAGGTGCTCAAGGCCGTGCACCAGGTGAAGGGCGTGCTCACGGTCGAACGGCGCGAGGGCAAGGGCGAGGCGGGAAGGATCGAGGCCTGAGTTCGTGCCCCGGTTCGAGATTCACTCTTCCTTCGAGCCCGCGGGAGACCAGCCCTCCGCGATCGACGAGCTTTCGGCCGGCCTCGAGGATGGAACCCGCTTCCAGACCCTGCTGGGGGCGACCGGCACCGGAAAGACGCTCTCCATGGCGCACGTCATCCAGAGCCATGGCCGTCCGACGCTGGTGATGTCCCACAACAAGACGCTTGCGGCTCAGCTCTACGGGGAGCTGAAGGCGCTTTTCCCCGTCAACGCGGTCGAGTATTTCGTCTCCTACTACGACTATTATCAGCCCGAGGCCTATGTCCCGGCCACGGATACCTACATCGAGAAAGACGCGAGCATCAACGAGGACATCGACCGCCTGCGTCTCCGCTCCACCTCCTCGCTGTTTGAGCGCGACGACGTAATCGTGGTGGCGTCGGTTTCCTGCATCTACGGCCTGGGCAACCCCGCCGACTATCGTTCCCTCATGCTGGAAGTGCGGGTGGGGGAGGTCGTGCCGCGTGACGAGTTGCTCCGGGGGCTGGTCGACATTCAGTACAGCCGCAACGATTTCGCCTTCGAGCGCGGCACCTTCAGGGTGCGGGGCGACACTGTGGAGATTCTCCCCGCCTATGAGGAGCAGGGGATCCGCATCGAACTGTGGGGAGACGAAATCGAGCGCATCACCCGGTTCGAGCCCCTGACGGGAGAAGCGATCGTTGCCCTGAACCGCACCGCCATCTATCCCGCCAGCCACTATGTCACGCACCGGCGCACCCTGGAGGAGGCTGTGCCCCTGATCCGCGACGAACTGGCCGATCAGCTGCACCGCTTTCGCAGGGCGGGCAAGCTGCTGGAGGCGCAGCGGCTCGAGTCGCGCACGAACTTCGACATCGAGATGATGCTCGAGGTGGGGACGTGCCCGGGCATCGAGAACTACTCGCGCTTCATCAGCCGCCGCGAGGCGGGAGAACGGCCATCCTGCCTTCTGGACTACTTCCCGGAGCGCTTCCTCACCATCGTGGACGAGTCGCACGTGTCCCTTCCGCAGATCCGCGGGATGTTCAACGGTGACAAGGCGCGCAAGGACACCCTGGTCGAGTTCGGCTTTCGGCTGCCCAGCGCGCTGGACAACCGGCCGCTCCGGTACGACGAGTGGCAGACCGTTCTGGATCAGGCGGTTTTCGTCTCGGCCACCCCCGGCGACATTGAGCTGGCACTGTCGCGGGGCGTCGTGGTGGAACAGATCATCCGCCCCACGGGGCTGGTCGACCCGGAGGTGGACGTGCGTCCCGTGCGCGGCCAGGTCGACGATCTGCTCGCCGAGATCCACGAGCGGGCTGCCCGCGGGGAGCGCATCCTGGTCACCACCCTCACCAAGCGCATGGCGGAGGACCTCTCCGAGTACCTGCAGTCGCTGGGGGTGCGGGTCCGCTACATGCACTCGGAGATCAACACCATCGACCGGGTGGACATCCTGCGCGCCCTCAGGCTCGGCGACATCGACGTGCTGGTGGGCATCAACCTGCTGCGCGAGGGTCTCGATCTGCCGGAGGTGTCCCTTGTCGCCATTCTCGACGCCGACAAGGAGGGATTCCTGCGCGACGCGCGTTCGCTGATCCAGACCATCGGCCGGGCCGCCCGCAACGTCCGCGGCACGGCGATCCTGTATGCGGACACCATCACCGAGTCGATGGCGAGGTGCCTCGACGAGACCAATCGGCGACGCGAGATTCAGCTGGCCTATAACAGGGAACATCGGATCACCCCGGAAACCATCGTGAAGAGCGTGGAGGAGATCGAGTTCAGCACCCGCGTGGCGGATGCGCGCGAGAAGCCGGTGGCCCTGGTCGCCGAACCGCAGCCGGGCTATTCGGACGAAGTCAACCGCGAGGAGTACGTGAAGATTCTGGAGGAGGAGATGAACCGGGCGTCGGCCGCGCTCGAGTTCGAGCGGGCCGCGATGCTGCGGGACCAGCTTTTCGAGCTGCGGGTGTCGCTCGAAGGCGAAGGCGCGAAGAGGTAGACGGCGATGCCCCCGGACACGGCAGGGACCACGGCGGTGGAGACGCGGATGGTGCTGAGCGAGGAGGAGCTGGCGAGGTGGGGCGAGCGCATCGGCTCCTCCGTCAGGGCTCCGGTGTTTCTCATGCTGCGCGGCCCGGTGGGGGCCGGGAAGTCGGTCCTGGCAAGGGCGGTGGCCCGGGGAGCCGGGGTGCGCGGGGTCGTGCCGTCGCCGACGTTCAATCTGGTCTTCCGTTATCGGGGAGCGAGGGGAAGAACCATCGTGCACATGGATCTGTATCGTCTGAACGACGAGTCCGAACTGGCGGAACTGGGCTGGTTCGAGCTTGGCGACAGAGGTGAAATCGTGATCGTCGAATGGCCGGAGAGAGCGCAGGCCCTCCTTCCGCCGGACCACTGGGAAATCTTCCTGACCGCGCCGGCGCCCGGCGCGACCGTGCGTGCGGTTGAGGTCTCCTGCAGCGGAAATCCGCCCGGGTTGCCGGATTGATGAACGGACGCAGCCGCACCATTCTCGCCTTCGACACGTCGTCGCGGCTGGGGTCCGTCATTGTGACCGCGAACGGAAAGGTGCTCGCACGTGCCTTCCTGCGCAGCCCGCGCCGGCACGCCGCCCGCCTGTTGCCCGCCATTCGCGGGGTGCTCGTGGCCTCGGGCGCCCAGCTCGGCGATCTGGCGGGTATCGTCGTGGGGAGCGGTCCCGGGTCCTTTACCGGCGTACGCGTGGCGGCGGCGACCGCCAAGGGGCTGACGGAGGGATGCGGGGTGCCGGTATGGGCTTACTCCAGCCTGGCCGCCGCCGCGGCTTCGGAAGGGGTGTGGCTGCCCGCCGGCTGGTCCGGGCCGGCCGGGTGGCGCAAGGGGCAGGAGGACCGGGCGGTCGAGCCTCCCGAGCCCGGCACCCCCTGCTACGTCCTCTTCGACGCGCGCGGCGATCGGGTGTATGCGGGCTGTTTCCGGGTGGGTCCCGCCTCCGTCGATATCCTGGTCCCCCCGTCCGCCACGCGCCTGGGCGAAGTGTTGTCCTCGTCCGTTCCTGAAGGCGCGATCTTCGCGGGCGACGGCGCATTTCGCCACGCTGCGGCGATTGGGCGGCGCGGCTGGCGCGTTGTCCCGCCCCCGGCCGGATTGCCCACCGCCGAAGGGCTCGCCCGCCTCTTCACGCTCATGCCCCGGCCACCCGTAGGCAATGCGCGCGCGTGGGAGCCGGAGTACCTGCGTCCCTGGAAAGCCGGGGCTGCCGGACCGTGATCGCCGGGCCCGGACACGCCAGGATCCCGCAGAGCGAGCGGGGGTAGTGTGTCCCGGATTTCGCCGTCGCACGGGCCGCCGTCCATTCCCGGCCCCCGTCACCCTGAAGAGCCGGAGGACTGAACCCAAATGACCGCGGTCGGGATCCTTGCCCTCCAGGGCCGCCCACCGGCAACCTTGCTGGAGATGGTCGTCGGGGCGAGCGCCCCTACCCTGGTGGTGCTGGCCGTGCTCGGAGTGTTTTCCCTGGCGAGCTGGTACGTGATCGGCTGGAAGTACCTCCAGTTTCGCAGGGTTCAGACCCAGGGAAACCAGTTCCTGGACGCGGTGTCCAATGCGCGGGGACTCGAAGAAGCCTATACCGCGATCCTGGCTCTTCCGGAATCCCCCTACGGTCGCCTCTTTCGACACGGGGTGAACTTCTTCAGCGAGTTGCGGCCGGGGGCTCTGCGCGGAGGCGTGTCCGCGAGGGAAGGATTGACCCAGGTACAGCTGGAGACGCTTCGGATGGTGCTCCAGAAGGAGGAGTCCGACGAGCGCGACGACCTTGCCCACGGCCTTACGTGGCTCGCGGTCATCGGCTCCATCTCGCCCCTGCTCGGGCTGATGGGAACCGTTATCGGCATCATGAACACCTTCCGGGGAATCACTGCAAGCGGGTCGGCGAACATCGCAGCCGTGGCTCCTGGGGTGGCGGAGGCGCTGGTGACCACCGTGACGGGGCTCTTCGTCGCCATCCCCGCCGTCATTGCCTACAACTACTACGTTTCGCGATTGAACCTGGTCACGGGTGAACTTGAGGGGTTCTCGAGCGAGTTCATCGGAACGCTCGCGCGGGAGGGCCACGTTTGAGCCACGAGGGCCGGTCCCGGGGACGCCGCGACGATCTGCCGCTGCGCGCGGAGATCAACGTGACCTCCCTCGTGGACGTCGCCTTCACGTTGCTGGTGATCTTCATCATCACCGCCCCCATCCTTCAGGGGGGCATCGAGGTGGGCGTGCCGCGAGCCGATGTGGCTCCGCTGACCGCGGACGAGGAGCCGCTGATCGTCGTGGTTCGCGCCAACGGGGAAATCGTGCTCTCCGAGACGGTCGTGCCCTACGAGGACCTCGAGGGCGTGCTGTCGCAGGCGGTAACCGCGCGCAACGTGGGGCAAATCTACATTCGGGGTGACTCCCTTGCGTATCATGGCGACATGGTGCGGGTCTTCGCGAAGGTCCAGGACCTGGCGCGACAGGAGGGAATCCGCTTCGCGATCGTTGCCGAGCCCGACGCGAGCCGATAGCCCGGGGAGTGGCGGTGGACCGAAGCGCACGACGACGAAGGGACCGGCCGGGTCGATCTCCGGTTGTCTTCTCGGTCGGCCTCCACGGGTTTTTCCTCATGCTGGTCGTGGCGACCAACATCCAGCCCGAGCCGGTGCAGCTGGTGACCATCGAGCTGGAACTGGTCGCCATGCCCGCGCCGGCTGCCGAGGTCGAGCCGGCGCCGGCTCCCGAAGAGGAGGAGCTCACCGTCGACACCCCGGAGCCCGAAGCCCCTCCCGAGGATGAGCCGGTAGCGGAACTGGAGGACGAGCCGGAGCCGGAGCCCGATCCTCGTCCGGACGCCCCGGAGCCCACCCCGGAGGAACAGCCGGTGGAGGAGGAACCCGAGCCGGCGCCCCTGGACCAACCCAATACGGGCACCGACGATCTCGATGTCCGCATGAGGGGGGTGGAACGGGACTTTCCGCAGTACTATGCCAACATGCAGCGACAGATGCGGCGGTGCTTCCGTCCGCCCGGGACGCCCGATCTGACCGCTTCGGTGGACTTCGTGCTCGATCGGGAGGGCAAGGTGATCGACACGACGGTGCGGATCTCCGAGACATCGAGGAGCGTCGTCTTCGACCTGGCCGTCCGGGAGGCCGTCGAATGCGCCGGAGGTGGACGCTTCGGTCCGCTGCCGCCGGAGATGGGGCTTGAACACGCCCCGTTCCGATTCACCTTCAGCCCGGCGCGGCGCCGGCCGCCGGCGGAGTCCCCGGGCCGTCAAAGGTCGGATGCGGTCGGGTAGGGAGGAGCGTCACATGAGGAAGAGCGTCCAGACCGCGAACCAGGTCCGACAGATCACCCCGGGCCGACCCGGGCGGGCCCTGCGTGGAGGCGCGGCCCTGCTGATGATCCTGCTGGCGGCCACCGCCGGGCGGGCGGCTGCCCAGGTCGATACCATCCCGGGTACGGTTCGTCATCTGGGGGTGGTCTACGAGAGCTATGTGCCCACCCTGGCGATCAGCCCCTTCACGGGCCGCTTCGGTGGCCTGACGGTCGCGCCCAGGGTCGAGGCCGTCATTGCGCGCGACCTGCGTTACAGCGACCGGTTCGAGATGATGGATTCGATTCCGCTGGCCCCCGGCGGCGGAGCCGTGGACTACGGCCTGTGGGACCAGTTCGGCGCCGACTGGCTGGTGACCGGACAGGTCGAGGGGCTTGGCAACCGCTTCGTGCTGGTCCTGGAACTGCACGACGTCGTCTTCTCGGAGGTGAAGGAACGGGCCCGCTTCTCGCTTCCGCGCCCCGACGCGGAGGACTTCCGCATGGCGATCCACGCGATCTCCGACGATGTCGTCCGATGGATTACCGGTGAGCCCGGGATGGCCGCCAGCCGGATCTGCTTTTCCATGGAATCGGCTGCCGGCTCCCAGGAACTGTACGTGGTCGACTCGGACGGCGAGAACCTGCGGCGGCTCTCCAACTTCAACTCCCTCACCATGTCCTGTTCGTGGTCCCCGGACGGCTCGCGACTGGCGTTCCTGTCCTTCGCAAGCGGCGATCCGGCCATTCATGAAATGGAACTCGCCACCAGGCAGACGCGGATCCTCGATTTCAACCGCACCGGCCAGCCGATGACCCCGGTGTACCACCCGAACGGGGATGAGATCATCTTTGCCCTGGCGGACGGCGCCGAGAGCGGTCTCTTCTCCTGGCGCGTCCGCGAGGACTGCTGCCTCTGGCGCCTCACTACGGGGCGCTGGAACGATCTGTCGCCCTCGTTCTCGCCGGACGGAAGACGCCTGGCTTTCAACTCCAACCGGCTGGGCGTGGCTATCCCGCAGATCTACGTGATGCCGGCGGAGGCCGGCGGCCGGCCGGACCTGGTATCTCCCTATCTCTACGGACAGGGCGGCTACTATACCTCGCCGGACTGGGCGCCCTCCGGCGACCGGGTCGCGTTCCACGGCCGCTATCGCCGCGGAAGCTACCACATCCTCATCGCCGATGTGGCGGCACAGGGACAACGGTTGCTGCAGCTCACCTACGAGGGCAACAACGAGGACCCCAGCTGGGCGCCCGATGGCCGCCACCTGGTCTTCGTGGGAGAACGGGACTGGGGATTCGGGCTTTTCGTCGTAGACACCGTCAGCGGCAGGATTCGTCCCGTCCTCGCAGGGGTGAGGCCGCGCGTACCGGACTGGTCGCCCAGTCTGGCCTCCACCCAGGCCCCGGCAAGGGAGAACTGAGCCGGCGATCTCCATGCACGGTGCAGCCCCACAAGATGTTGCGCTTGGGCGTCTGATTTCGTACGTATATGGCTGATTCCGGCGCACGCTTGGTACTCGACACCGACCCCATATTCCAGGAGTAGCGATGTTGCACCGCAGTCTCATCATTTCCGTCGTCGCGGCCGGACTGTTCGTCGCCTCGTGCGGACAGGAGGAACTTCCCCCTCCCCCTCCGCCGCCCGTGGAGGAAGGTCCGAACCAGGATTCCATCGACGCGGCCCGCAGAGCGGCGGAAGAAGCGGCTCGCAGGGCGGCTGAAGAGGAGGCACGTCGTGCTGCCGCGCTTGAGGCTGCCCGCGAGGCGCTCACGGCGATGGTCTTCTTCGACTTCGACATGGCGGAGATTCGCAGCGACGCCCAGGGCGTGCTCCAGCGCAAGGTCCGTGTACTGCGCGCCAGCCCCGCGGTTCAGCTTCGCATCGAGGGACACGCGGACGAGCGCGGATCCTCGGAGTACAACCTGGCGCTGGGCAGCCGGCGCGCGGAAGCCGTGCGCCAGTTCTTCGTCAACGCCGGGCTCCCCGAGTCCCGCTTCGACGTTCGTTCCTACGGCGAAGAACAGCCCCGCGAGATGGGCAGCAACGAACAGTCCTGGGCCCAGAACCGGCGCGACGAGTTCGTGATCACTGCTGGAGGCAATCAGATCCAGGTTCCGGGCGGCGGCCAGTAGTCGCTCGACCTGCAATCGACCTGGCCGCGTAAGTGCGTCGGGATACGACCGCCGTGCCGCGACATGTCTTCCTGATCGCCCTGATCGGGGTGCTGACGGGTACGGGTTGCGCCACCAAGGGGGACATCCGCGTTCTCCAGGAGGAGGTCGGCGCGCTCGCTGATCGCCAGGCGCGGGAGTTGGCGGGCTTCGAGTCGCTGGTTCGTGCCAGCCAGGACACCCTTTCAGGCCAGACCGGTCTCTATCTGGAGTTGCGGCGCGAGGTACTGCAGCGGCTGGATGAACTCCTCCAGCAGATTCTGATCCTCGTCGAGGTCGAGGGCCAGAGCCAGCGGGCCCTGGCCTCCCTGCGCGATCAGGTCGAAATGATGCAGCGGGCCCCGGTCGTCGTTCAGGACTCGAGCGACGTCGGGCTTCCGATGGAGGAAGTCGAAGGGCCCGACGCGCATTTCGACGCAGCTCTGCTGATGTACAACCGGGGTTCGAACGTCACCGCGCGCCGCGCTTTCGACGAGTTCCTCGCCACCTACCCGAATCACGAACTCGCCGGGGACGCGACCTTCTTCCTTTCCGACCTCGACCTGCAGGAGGAACGCCTCGAAGACGCCATCGAGGGGTTCATGCGGGTTCCCATGATGTACCCCGACTCCCCGAGGGTTCCGGAGGCGCTCTACCGTGCCGCGCTTCTCCACGACGAGCTCGGAGACACCGAAGAGGCGCGCAACCTGCTTGAACGGGTGATCGGCGGGTTCCCGGACTCCGACGTCGCGGAACTCGCGCAGCAGAGACTTCAGGAAATCCCCTAGGAACGGGTCCGGGGAGCGGCCGGTCACCGGCGGGCCGCGAAATGGCTGTCGGGTCGACCGGCGCTGCCCGCCAGCGGAGTTCCCTCCGGGAGGTGCGGGATGCGGTGTCCTCACTGTGGCAGCCGCGAGAATCACGTGGTTGATACGCGCTCGACCGGGCAGGGGCAGGCTGTGCGCCGCCGCCGGGAATGCAAGGAGTGCCGTGGCCGCTTCACGACCTACGAGTACATCCAGGAGCGGCCCCTTCGGGTCCTGAAGGCCCGTGGCGACACCGAGGACTTCGAACGCGCGAAGCTCGTGCGCAGCATTCAGGTGGCCTGCGCCAAGCGCCCGGTGTCCCCTTCCACCATCGACGCCATCGCGGGGAACATCCAGTACACGCTCACCGTCGAAGGCGGGGGCGAGGTCAGGAGTTCGCGCATCGGCGAAATGGTGATGGAAGCGCTCAAGCCGCTGGACCGCGTCGCCTACGTCCGCTTCGCCTCCGTGTACAGGAACTTCCAGGATATCCAAGAGTTCCAAGAGATGATCGCGGACCTGAATCTCCGGCGGGAACGCAGCCTTCGGGCCAGGGATCAGGTCGAGCTTCCGATCTGACGCGCGAGCGGAACGTCGGCGGAAGCCTGCTGCCGGTGCCATTCCGCCGCCGTCGAGCCGTTATCTTTCCGCGATCATCGGTCGGGCCGTAACCCGCGGAGTCTCATCGCATGTCCAGCAAAACCCCGAACCCTGCCGGAGAGATGCCTTTTCTCGACCACCTCGAGGAGCTTCGCTGGCGCATCCTGTGGAGCCTGCTGGCGCTGGCGATCGGGGCAGTGGCGGGGTTCCTGCTGGTTCACTACGGACAAATGCTGCAGGTGCTCTTCAGTCCTTACCAGGCGCTGTTCGGTGAGGATCAGATGCTCATCAACCTGAAACCCACCGACGCATTCTTCATCACGCTCAAGTACGGGATCCTGATCGGCTTCCTCCTGGTGTTCCCCATCATCGTCTATCACATCTGGTCGTTTCTGGCGCCGGCGCTCAAGAAGTCCGAGAAGCGGGTGATCGTTCCCGCCCTCTACATGGGACTGGTCCTCTTCGTTCTTGGTGTGCTGATGGCGTACTACATCGCGCTGCCGATCACCCTGGAGTTCCTGGTCGGGTTCCAGACGGACATCATGGTGCCCCAGTGGACCGCCCAGGACTACTTCGGATTCACGATTCAGCTGCTGGTGGCGTTCGGCATCATCTTCGAATTGCCCGTGGTGGTCATGATCCTGAGCGTGCTGGGCCTCGTGACGCCGGCGTTCCTGCGCAGCAAGCGCAGGCACGCGATCCTGCTCATCACGATCGTCGCCGCGCTCATCTCCCCGGGCGACGTCATCATGCTGACCGTGCTCATGATGGTGCCGCTGATCATCCTGTACGAATTCTCGATCCTGCTCTCGGTCATGATCTACCGGAAGCGGGAGGAGAGGATCGCGGCCGAGGCCGATCCGCCGCCGGACTCCGTCAAGGCGGGGTAGGAATGACTCACGGTCACTTCCTGGCGGTCTTCCTGTTCCGGCGCGACCGGTCGCCGAACCCTCGCCGCCGACCGCCGTACCCTGTGGCCGCCCTGCTCCTGCCGCTGGTCGTGGCGGGCCTGCCAATCCAGGCGCACGGCCAGCAGGTCCCGGACTCGATTCCGCCGCCGGGGTCACCCGACACGACGGTGGTCGTGGACTCGGCCCGGGTACAGGTCCTCCAGGTCCTCCAACGCCTGGCCGCCCCGCCGCTTCCGGACTCGCTTCGGGAGCTGCCCGACTCGACGGAGCGGGCTCCCCGGCCGGTGGCTCCGGGTCCGGACTCGGTGCTCAACACCCTGCTCTCGCTACCGGGATACCAGGCCAGCCAGTACGAGGGCACCGGGCTCGAGTTCGGGTCCAGCGGCGAAGTGGTTCTCTACGGCAACTCGGATGCGCGCGCGCGGTTCTTCCGGGAAGGTGCCGAGCGCATGCAGCTGGCGGCCGATTCCTCGATCACGATGGACGACTCCACGAACCTGATCTGGACGGAGGGGGCCTCGGAGTTCACCGGGCGCGAGGGCGAACCCCTCAACAGCACCTCCATGATCTACAACCTCGACAGCCGGCGCGGCACCGCCTACAGCGCGCGCACCCGGTTCGCCGAAGGCGGCAGTCCCTGGAACGTGTTCGGCGACTTGCCATCGGTGACGCCCGAGATTGTCCACGGGGCACACGTCGGCTTCACTTCCTGTGACCTGGAGCACCCGCACTACCACTTCGACACCAGCCAGATCAAGATCGTGGCGGGCAACATGCTGGTGGCGAGGTCGGTGAAGCTCTACTTCGCCGACGTTCCCGTCTTCTGGTTCCCCTTCATGTTCCAGAGCATCGAGCGTGGACGCGCCAGCGGCATCCTGACCCCGCGTTTCAGCGTGAACGACATCGTGCGCAGTTCGGCGGGCTACAGTCGTCGCATCTCCAACCTGGGCTTCTACTGGGCCATCAACGACTACGCGGACGCGTCTGTGGCAATGGACTGGTGGGCCGACAACTACGTGGGCGCGACCGGGACCCTGAACTACAGCTGGCTGCGCCAGTTTCTGCGTGGCAACGTCAACTTCCGCAACTTCTGGCGGCAGGACGGGAGCACGACGCTCGCTTTCAGCACCTCCCACAACTGGGAGCTCGACGAGCGCACGCGCTTCGAAATCCGGTCGAGCTACGCCTCCTCCACCGACTTCGTGCGCCAGAATTCCTTCGACCCGCGCGAGGTCACGCAATCGATCGACTCGCAGGGAGGGATCAACCGGCGCTTCGACTGGGGCAACGTGTCCATGAGCGCCAACCGGCGCCAGTTCCTGTCCGACGACCGGGTGTCGCTCACGCTGCCGTCGGCCAACCTCTCGCTGTCGCCCATCACCTTCTTCTCCGCTCCGTCGTCGCGGGCCAGCTGGTACAACAACGTCATCTGGACCGGAAGCGGAAACTACACGCGCAGCATCGAGGACCGGCTGGATCAGCCGCCTGGCGAGTTCCAGGAGAGCCTGGCGGACAAACAGAACACGCGCGGAGGCCTGTCGTCCAGCCTGAGCCTGGGCGCGCTCGCCCTTTCGCACAGCCTGAGCTTCAACGAGGACGTGACCCGGAACGGGCTGGAGGTTCTCGCTCCCGCCGCCGGCCTCGCGGCGGCCGACCGGCTCGAGGCGTGGTTCGACAACGTGGTCGCGCCCGTGGCCGACAGCACGTTTCCGGAGCGCGTGGACCTGAGCAGCACCGACCTCAACTGGTCCCAGACCCTCAGCTACCAGCAGCGCCTCATCGGGACGACCACCCTGACGCCCAATCTGGCCATGTCGGGAAAGGCGCTGCAGACGAACAAGATTCCGGAGGCGGGGTCGCTGGTGTCCGCGCCCACCCGCCTCTCCTTCGGGGCGGGGCTGAAGACGGACATCTACGGGCTCTGGCCGGGTGTGGGGGGCTTCTCCGCCATCCGCCACAAGCTCTCGCCCGGCTTCGACTATTCCTACGCACCCGCCGTGACGCAGACCGAGCTTCAGAACGCCGTCTTCGGCCGTGGGGAATTCCGCGCCAAGAACGAGATGCGGATCCGGCTGAACCAGACCTTCGAAGCGAAACGGGAAACCGAGGAATCCGAGGAGGAGGCCGAGGAGGAAGCTCCTCCCGACCCCGGCGGCGAGCCACGGCGCAGACCGCAGGCGGAGATCGTTCAGTTGCTGGCCCTTCAGACCAGCGCCGTCAACTATGACTTCGTGCGCGCCGACTCGCTCGGCCAGTTCACGGACGGCTTCACGACCACCACGCTCTCCAACAGCATCAGCTCGGACTTTCTGCGCGGGCTGCAGATCTCCATGGAGCACCTGCTTTTCGACGAGAGCGGCCAGGCAGGCGAGGGGAGGACGTTCGCGCCCCATCTCTCCGGGCTCGATCTCTCGTTCTCCCTGAACGCGGCTTCCCCTCCGCTTCGCTGGATCGGGGGGCTGATCGGGCTGGGGGGCGACGGAGAGGCGCGTCCGGAGCCGGAACCGGAAGAGGAGGACCTGCTCGAAGAGGAAGACCCATTCTCGGCGACCAGCGGCCTCGACGAGAGCCAGGTCGTGCCGGGTTTCGGCGATACCTCGCGCGACTTCGGCAGGCAAAGCGCTCAGGGGCGTCCGCGCGGCGGTGGCGGCGGATGGGACGCGAACGTCTCCTATTCGCTACAGCGCCCGCGCCAGGCCGACCTGGTCCGGCAGATGGTTCAGCTCAACGTCCGGTTCGAGCCCACCGAACTGTGGCGCGCGAGCTGGCGTACTTCCTACGACGTGGAACTGGGGTCCTTCAACGACCACATGATCACGTTCACCCGGCAATTGCATCGCTGGGAAGCCAACTTCGATTTCAGGCGCACGGTCACCGGCAACTGGGCGTTCCGCTTCGAGGTGGCGCTGAGCGACAATCGCGATCTGAAGTTCGACTATCAACAGTACGACCGCTTCGACTCCGCGGAGGGCCGGTTTCGCTGATCACGCGCCCCGCGCGGGGTGCGGCGCGTGCAGGAGAGCGTGAGTACGCCCGTCTCCCCATGGCCTCCGTCCCCCGATGCCGGCGTTGTGGCACACCTCGTGCAGACCAATGGGCGCTGATTGGGCAGGAGACGCCCGCGATGCTCTCCGGGATGCCACGAGGAGGTTCCGATGTTCGGTCACGGGTATGCGGTTGGACGATGTGCTCGCAGCTTGAAGGTGCTCCTCCTGCTGGGCACCCTGACGGCCTGCGACGAGGACGGAGTGCTGCTCAGCCTGGATGATCCCCCCGCGGCGCCGCGCGCGCTGGATGCCCACTATTTCGCAGGGGTGGTCACCGTCACATGGACCCTCGCGCCCGGCTGGAGCGGTGAGACCTTCCGCGTCTACTCCCGGCGCATCACCGACCGGGACTACTTTCTCATCGCCGAAGTGAGCAGCTGCGCGGAAGGAGCCTGCGAATACCGGGACGCCAACGTGACGGCGGGCGTAACCTACGAGTACTACGTGGCAGCAGTCGGGGCCTCGGGGCTGGAAACACCCTCCGGCCACCTGGTGGAGGTCGCCGTTCCGATGCCGGATCCTCCCGCGGCGCCGGTCACGGTGCTGGCGACGGCGCTGGACGGATCCGTCTTCCTCACCTGGAGTGACGACGCGCGCGCCGCCGAGGACTTTTCCCACTACAGGATATACCTCGAGGACGGGGACGTCTTCCTCCTGGGCGAGACGGACTCCGAAGGGTTCCTCGACCTGCGTGCGAGCAACGGCGAGACCTACAGTTATTTCGTTTCCGCCCTCGACGATCAGGGGCACGAGAGCGGGGGAAGCTCGATGGCGAGCGCGACCCCGCGTCCCGACTACCACGGCGAGCTGATCTACTCCTATCTGGACGCGCCGTCGTCTTCAGGCTTTCGGTTCCCGCTGAACGAACAGGACGGACCCATCGTCCACGGCGACGCGCCTGGCCGCCACTTCCGGTTCGAACAGGATCAGGCCGGGTGGTGGCTGGTCCCCGGGCCGGGCGCCGAGATCCACAACCGCGTCTTTTCGACCAGCCAGCTCAAGTGCGGACCCGGGAGCGACGCGGGCTGTGTCGACGTGACCATCGCGCCCGCCCGGGACTACACGACCCAGGCGGTCGAGGCGCTGCCCGCGACCACCTACGTGCTTCGCTATTCGGGAACCGACGGCCACCACTATGCCGCAGTGCGGATCACCAGCCAGGGCTACCTCGACGATGGCGCGGTGATGGTCTTCGACTGGGCCCATCAGCTCCAGCCCGGCAATGTGGGCCTGGAGCGCCGCGGGCCCGCAGCGCTCGTTCGCTACGGGACCTGACACCGAACCCGGATCGTCCCCCGGGGAATCAGGGACGGCGCCTCCTCTGACCGGTTCGGGTTGAGAGGGCGTCGCCGGCGGGGTATAATCGCGACATGACGCCGGTCCTTGAAGCGGTCCCCAACTTCAGCGAAGGCCGCGACCCTGCTCTGGTTCGCGAGTTCGCCCGGGTCATCTCCTCCGAGGGCGCCGAAGTGCTGGCTCGGACCGCCGATCCGGACCACCATCGTTCGGTCATCTCCTTCGCCGGCCCTCCCCGGGTCGTGGAACGGGCGGCCCTGTCGGTCGCGCGGCTGGCGGTGGAGGCCATCGACATGCGGCGGCACGCCGGCGTACATCCGCGCGTGGGCGCTCTCGACGTGCTCCCGTTCATCCCGGCCCGGGGCCTTGCCCTGCAGGATGCGGCGACGAGCGCGCGCAGGGTGGCGGAAGGGCTCGCCGCGATGGGGATACCCGTGTACCTCTACGGGGCCGCCGGAACCGGCCGCTCGCTGTCCTCTCTGCGGGCCGGAGGGTTCGAGGCACTCACGGAGGGGTTCCCCGCCGGCCGCGAGCCCGATATCCTGCCTCGGTCCTGGGCTCATCCCGGCGTCCATCCGACCGCCGGCGCGACCTGCGTCGGAGCCCGGCCTCCCCTCCTCGCGTGGAATGTTTACGTATCGGGGTTATCGTTGGAGCAGGTGCGGGATGTCGCACGCCGACTGCGTGAGAGCGGCGGCGGATTTGTCGGGTTGAGGGCGCTGGGGCTATATCTGCCCTCCAGCGACATATTTCAGATCTCCATGAACCTGGAAGACATGGAAGGCACACCGCCCATGCGCGTTTTCGAAGCCATCGAAGCGGAAGTGGACGGGATGGGTGGCCGCATCACGCAAACCGAGGTCATCGGAACCATCCCCGAGACGCTGGTCCTCTCCGCGGCCGCCTCCCGCCTGAACCTGCTGGATCCGGACCCGTCCCGGCTGCGTGGAGCTCGGCTCGCGGAGGTCCGTTCATGACGGCCGACGCGCGCCTGGAGCCGGCCGGGGATCCTCAGGGCACCGACCCGCCCGCGGGTCCCCGGGAGGATGCCCGCGAGTCCGAATCACCCTCCCGGTATGTCGACCTCAGGGCGCTGCTCCTGGACGAGAGGTCGGCATCGGCGGCGACCCGACTGACCGAGGAAGATGAGAACGCGGAACCCGGCGAGGACTTCCGGGCCGCCTTGTCGCGCTTCAGAGCCCGGTTGACCCGCGGCCTTCCTGCCGGGGATGCGCGCACCCATCAGGACATGGGCACCGCGTACCGGACCATGGGGTTCGGCCAGGAGGCCATAGGCGAGTTTCAACGCGCGGTCCGCGAGGACCCCGCGAATTCGGCGGCGCATGAGATGCTGGGTCGCTGCCTTCTCGACGCCGGCCATGCCGAACTCGCGGCCAGCACGCTGGCGAAGGCCCTCGACCTGCCCCTCGGGCGCGAAGACGACTTCCTGGGAATCTACTACTATATGGGGCGCGCTCAGGAGGCGTCCGGCAATCACGAGGCGGCGTGCGACTTCTACAGGAAGACTCTCGCAATCGACATCGGCTTTCAGGATGTCGAGGCGCGCCTGCGCGAACTCGGCCGGGCGCCGAGGGGGACGGTCGGCGAGTCGGCGGATCCTGCTCCCGGCAGCCCCTCCTGACCCAGGCTCACCCCTTTCCGGAAAGAGGTCGTTGACCCAGCCCGTCACTACGAACCCATCCACGCTTGCCCACATTCAGGAGCCGGTGCGGGAGGATCTGGAGCGCGTGCGCGAGGAGCTCCGGCGCATCGTTCGCGCCAATCTGGGGATGACCGACGAGGTCAACCAGTACCTCCTGCTCATGCGGGGCAAGATGTTTCGCCCCACTCTGGTGCTCCTGGCGGACCGGATCTGCGGGGGAGACGGGGATCCCGCCGTTACTCTGGCGGCGGCCGTCGAACTGGTGCACCTGGCCACCCTGGTGCACGACGATGCCGTGGACCACTCGGTGCTGCGCCGCGGCCTGCCCACGGTCAACGCGCTGTGGACGCATCAGGTCGCGATCATCATGGGGGACTACCTTTACAGCCGCTCCGTCACCGAGCTGACGCGCGTCGGCAATCTGGACGTGCTGCGCTGCCTGGCGGTCGCCGCCAACGAGATGAGTCTGGGAGAAATGCGCCAGCTCACCTCCTACGACGCCCTGGACTTTTCCGAAAGGGACTACTACGCCCTGATCGCAGCCAAGACGGCATCCCTGATGGCCGCATCCTGCGAGATCGGCGCCCTCGCGACCGGGTCGGATCCCCGGTGCTCGGCGCTCAGGCGCTTCGGACACAATCTCGGGATGGCGTTTCAGATTGCCGACGACTTGCTCGACTACACCGGGACCGAAGCGGTGACCGGCAAACCCACGGGCCACGACCTGCGCCAGCGGAAGGTTACGCTGCCTCTGATCGGAGCGATGAAGGTGGCCGGGGCCAGGGAACGGCAAGGGATTCGCAGGTTCTTCTCCAGTCGCGATCCTTCCGACGAGGAGATCGCCGGGCTCATCGAGCTGGTGGAGGAACTGGGCGGGCTTGAGTACGCGCGCGAACGGGCAGAGCGCTACGCCGGCTGGGCGGCCGCGGCGCTCGAGGAGCTGGAGGCGGGGTCCGCCAAAAAGGCGCTTCTCACCTCGATCGCCTACGTGGTCGATCGGCGTCGATGAAACCTCCCGGACCCTGGCACGTGACGGGAGACACGAAGTCGTTACACAAGCTCCGCGGCCGGGATGGCCGCGGTCGGAGGTCGTCCAGTGGCTAAGTTGCTCGAAGCTCGAAGCAGATCGTACTCCCGGGCCGTGGTGGTCCTGGTGGGTGGCTTCATCCTGGGCGCGCTGCTCACCCGCCTCGCCCAGTTCATGCCCGAGAGCGTGACCCGCGAGTTCCTGACCGCGGCGGTGACGGCGAGCCTGGGCCCGGTCTCAGTGGGACTGGTTGCGCTTGACATCACGCTCGGACCGCTGGCATTTCATTTCAACGTGCTCACGCTGGCCGGAATCGGCATCGTGGCGCCGATCGTCCGCGCCTGGCTCTAGCAGCCCGCGGACGAGCCCCGCCTGGACCCGGCGCGCGAGACACCGGTATGAGTTAGATTGACCGAGCACTTCGAACGGACCAGCACGCTTCGCCGGTCATCAGCGGGAAGGAGCTGTCATGGGATTCAGCGGACTTGGAATGTGGGAGATCATCCTGATCTTCCTGGTGTTCTTGCTTCTCTTCGGCGCCAAGCGCCTCCCGGAAATCGGCTCGTCGCTGGGCAAGGGGATTCGCGAATTCAAGAGCTCGGTGCGGGACATCGAGCGGGAGCTGAAGACACCCCAGCAGCCCAAGATGGTCGCACCCTCTCCCGCGGAGAGTTCGGAAGAGGGTGGAGAGCCGCGGAAACTTGGTAGTCGAACGGAAGCGGGCGCGGAAGCCGGGACGACTGCCTGAAGAAGGCCGGGCCGCCGCCCGGGCGGGGCGGCGGCCCCCGCCTACTGGAAGGCCAGCGGAAGCTGCGTCTGGTTCGCAGCCTCCTCCTGGGCCCGGAAGACCTCCCGGCGGCGATCGACGATGTCGGCGCGCTCACGCAGGCTGTTGATCCACTGGTCCAGCCGCTGCTGACCCAGCGTGCTCCCGATCATCGCGCGCTGAACCACCTTCTGTTCTTCCCAGGCAGTGCTGTCCGCGGGAATCCGCTCCGCCAGCTCGATGACGAACGCGCGTCCGTTGGCCTCCACGACGCCGCTCACCTGGCCCGGCTCCAGACCGAATGCGGTGCCGATGACCGTGTTCTGCCGGCCGAGTCCGGGCACGAAATCGCTGCGTGAGAACGGAGGCGACTCTTCGATGTCGGCCTCCAGGCGCTCGGCGATCTGTTCCAGGGTGCCCCCGTCCCGGGCGGCGTCCTCGGCGTGTGCCAGAGCACGCTCGAGCTTCTTTTCCAGCCTCAGGGTTCGTTCGATGGCTGCGCGCGCCTGTTCGAGCGGCAGAACCCCCTCCGGCTCACGGCCGACCAGCTCCAGCGCGTAGAAGGCTTCGGCGTTCTCGAAAACGGGGCTGACGTCCCCTTCCTCCGCTTCCTCGAACGCCCACTCCGACCCCTCGCGCACCTGGCCCGCACCCAGCACGAAGGGGAACTCCTCGGTGATGTCGACCGGGGTGGCCTCCAGGCCCAGCTCGGCCGCTGCTTCCCTGAGGGGGAGGTTCTCGCCCAGCACCTCGAGGGAGTCGGCCGTGGTCAGCAGATCGATTTCGGAGGCGTCGGTGCGCTCCACGGGCACCAGGATGTGGCGTGCGCTCACCGAGTCCGCGGTGCGCGAGGTCACTTCGATAAGGTGCCAGCCGAACTGCGTGCCGACCGGTTCGGTAACCGTTTCCAGCGGCGCGCTGAACGCCGCCGAATCGAATTCCGGCACCATCATCCCCCGGGGGAAGGTTCCCAGGTCGCCGCCCAGGGCGGCCGAACCCTCGTCCGCCGATTCCTCACCGGCCAACTCGGCGAAGTCGGCTCCCTCGAGGATCTCCTGGCGGATCTCCTCGGCACGCTCGCGCGCGGCCGCCGTGTCGGCGGCGTTCGGATCCTTGTCGAGCACGACCGAGACCACGGTAGCCCTCGGGGGCACGGCGAACTCGTCACGGTTCTCCCGGTAGTACGCGGCGACTTCCGCATCGGAGACCTCGACCTCGTCATCGCTGATGCGCGTCGCCGGATCCAGCGACAGGTAGCGGATTTCGGCCTGCTCGTTCTCGTCCCTGTACGCCGACCAGAGAGCCGCGTCGGGGAGATAGATGCCCGTGCTCAGCTGCCGCAGGAGCTTGGTGCGGGGGATGACGTCGCGGTAGTAGGCTTCTAGCTCCAGCAGGGCCGCCTCCGAAGCGGTGGCAAGATAGTTCTGGTACTTCTGCATGTCGAAGACGCCGTCGGTCTGGAAGCCCTCGAGCCCCTGGAACTGCGGCGGAGGACTGAAGCGCGCGGCCTGACGGATTTCATCGTCGCTCACCCGGATGCCGCGCCGTTCGAGTTCCCGCTGGATCAGGATCTGGGTCACGACGTCGTCGAAGGCGGCATCCTCGATGTCAAGGTTCTGGTCGGACGTGATCGCCTCTTCCTGGGCCAGTTGCGTCTGCTCGTAGAGGTTCCGGTAGGCGAACTGGTACTGGTCGTACATGACCGGCACGCCATCGACCTCACCCAGCTCGCTCAACCCGGAGGTGCGCCCGGTAATGTCCATTCCCCACTCGAAGACCATGAGCGCGGCGAACGCGAGCGCGGTGATCATCATGATCCACTTCGTGTTGTCCCGCATGGTCCGCATCATGGCGAGGCGTCTCCTGGCGTGTCCGGGGCCGGCAAGAATGGTGTGATCGCGGGAATGTACCGCGAGGGACGCAATTTACGGGAATGCGGGACGGCTCTCAAGCGAGGCCCCGGAAGGGTTCCGTTGACACCCTTCGCGGCGGCTCCCTACCTTTCCCGGTTGACGCGCGAGGGCCTCTCGCGAATTCGACGCGCGTCGCCCGAGCCGCGCAGTGCCGGGGTCTTCCCTCTTTCCGAGAGCCTGCCTGTGGATCAGTCGCTGGAGCGGAGGATTCGCAGGCTGTACTCCTGCTTCCACTCTCCGGAGGATCGACGGGGCCGTTCGTTCGTGCCCCTGGCGGACGCCTACAGGCGGGCGGGCGATTTGCTGCGGGCCAGGCTCCTGCTCGAAGAGGGTCTGCGGCGTCATCCCGATTTCGCGAGCGCACACGTGGTGGCGATGCGGATCGCCCGTGATGTTTCGGACCATGCGGGAACGCTGGCTGCCACCCGGCGCGTACTCGAGCTCGATCCGGGGAACGTGGAGGCGCAGCTGGTTCTGGCCAGGGTCGGTCCTCTCGTCGAGGACGCCCCGGCGTCCGCCTCACGGAGTGACGGCGATGCCGAGCTCCCGGACGAGTCATGGATGGCCGGTGACGCGGGCGTATGGGCTGCCGGGACCGACAGCGGACTGGCTTCGGTCGATCCCGTTGCTCTGGAAGCCGAGGAAGAACAGGTGGCCGTAGTTGAGCCCGAAGAGGAGCAGCCCGCCGCCGCTGAAGCCGAGGAAGAGAAAGTCGCTCCGGTGCCGAAGAAGGGAACGGGAGGGGGTAGCGGTCCAACCGGGATCCCGATCGAGACACCGGCCGTTTCCGACGCCGTAGAGGACGCGGGCATCTACACACGCACCATGGGCCAGCTCTACGAACAGCAGGGGCTCCATACGCAGGCGATCGCGGTCTACGAGCGGCTTCTCGAATCCGAGCCCGGAGACGCAGCGCTCGTGAGCCGTCTGGAGCGCCTTCGCCGGCAACCCGGGGCCGAAGCATCCGGTGAGACGGCGAAGACGCCGGATGTCCTCCCGGTGCCCGGTGGTGGTCCGGAGGTCGTTCCGATCGAGGCGCTGGCGCCCGATGTGCCCATTGCCGGCGCGCGCGAGGGGGCGCCGTGAGAATCGCGATCGTACACGGAGCCAACCTGCGCATGCTGGGACGACGCGAACCGGAGGTGTACGGCTCCGACACGCTCGAGGACATCAACAGGCGCCTTCGCTCGCTGGCGGAGGAACTCGGAGCGGAAGTCGAGATCTTCCAGTCCAATTCGGAGGGGGCGATTCTCGACTATCTGGAGGAGGCCGAGCCCCGGATCGACGGCGTCCTGATCAATCCAGGGGCGTTTACACACACCAGCGTCGCCCTGCGGGACGCCCTCGCCGGGATCGAAAGGCCCTTCGTGGAAGTGCATCTGTCGAACCCGGCCGCGCGCGAGTCCTTCCGGCATCGGTCGTACCTGGCGCCCCTTGCCGCGGGCGTGGTCGCCGGTTTTCGCGCAGAAAGCTATCTTCTGGCCCTTCGAGGACTTCTGGCGCACCTGTCCCGGGATTGATTCCGGCGCCGGGGTGCGCCGACGCAACGCATAACGAGGCTGCATGGCCACTACAGCCAATTTTCGCAATGGCATGATCCTGGACATCGATGGTGTCCTGTGGGCGATCACCTATTTTCAGCACGTCAAGCCGGGAAAGGGCGGCGCGTTCGTGCGCACGAAGCTCAAGAACGTGCTGGACGGCCACGTGGTCGAGAAGACCTTCCGGGCAGGGGAGCGGGTGAGGGGCGTTCGCCTAGAGCGCCGTCCCATGCAGTACAGCTACACCGACGGCGCTTTCTTCCATTTCATGGACCTGCGCACCTACGACATGCATGCGGTCTCGGGAAGCATGGTCGGAGATGAGCAGTTGAAATACCTGAAGGAGAATATGGAGTGCGAAGTCCTGGTCCATGACGACGCCGCCATCGCCGTGGAGCTCCCGGCCTTCGTCGAGCTCGAAGTGACCGGCACGGAGCCCGGCGTGCGGGGCGATACCGCCCAGGGCGGCACCAAGCCGGCCACCCTGGAGACAGGGGCGGTGGTCCAGGTTCCCCTTTTCGTGGAGGTGGGTGACGTGCTCAGGGTGGATCGCAGGGAGGACAAGTACTTGACCCGGGTGACGTCATGATCGACGCCGAGTTCGTCGAGCGACTCATCCGGGCGGTGGATAAGAGCGGGATCGACACCGTGGAGATCCGGCGCGGCGGCACGCGCGTGCGGATCAGCAAGACCCCCCCGCCAGCTCCGGTCCCGACCGAAGCGCAAGCCGGACCCGTTGCGGGGGCGGTCGAACCACCGGCCTCCGGGGACGGTGCCCCGGCTGCCTCGACCGAATCGACGGCTGCGGGCGATTCGGTCGCACGGGAACAGCCGGCCACGACGCTGATCGAGATCAAGTCGCCGATGGTGGGGACGTTCTACCGCGCCGGAGCCCCGGGAGCCCCACCCTACGTCGACACCGGACAGAGAATCTCCGAGGGGGACACGCTCTGCATCATCGAGGCCATGAAGCTCATGAACGAGTTCGAGAGCGACATCAGCGGAACCATCGAGGAGATCCTGGTGGAGGACGGCGAGCCGGTGGAGTACGGACAGGTGCTATTCAGGGTGGCGCCGGTCTGAGCGGGCCGCGTCCCTTCGGCCGGGGTTCCATGGGCTCGATCCGACGGGCGCGTTGCGGGAGCTTTACGGGTGTTCGCTAAGGTACTGATCGCCAACCGGGGCGAGATCGCCCTCCGTATCATCCGCGCGTGCCACGAGCTCGGCGTCGAGGCCGTGGCGGTCTTCTCCGAGGCGGACCGGGACTCGCTGCATGTGCGCTTCGCGGATGAGGCGGTCTGCATCGGACCGCCGTCGGTGACCGAGAGCTACCTGAACATCCCGCGGATCATCGCCGCGGCGGAGATCACGGGCGCGGAAGCGATCCACCCCGGCTACGGGCTGCTCTCGGAGAACGCGGAGTTCTCCGAGATCTGCGATGCCGCCGGCATCACCTTCATCGGACCGACCGCGGACCAGATTCGGGCCATGGGCGACAAGGTCGTCGCGCGCGAGACGATGATGGAGATCGGGGTGCCCACCGTGCCGGGTTCGGAGGGGGCGCTGAACAGCGTGCGCGAAGCCCTTCGGCTCGCCGACGAGATCGCGTACCCGGTGATGGTCAAGGCCGCCGCGGGCGGCGGCGGCAAGGGAATGCGCATCGCGCGCGACGCCGGCGAGCTGGAACGGGTCTTCGGCTCGACCCGGATGGAGGCGCAGGCGGCGTTCGGAGATTCCTCGGTCTACCTGGAGAAGCTCATCGAGCGGCCGCGGCATGTGGAGATTCAGGTTTTCGGGGACAGGCATGGTCGCGTGGTGCATCTGGGCGAGCGGGACTGCTCCGTACAGCGCCGCCACCAGAAGCTGATCGAGGAGGCGCCCGCCCATGGACTGTCACCCGAATTGCGCGAGGAGATGGGCCGCGCCGCCGTGCGGGGAGCCGCGGGCATAGAATACGCCGGCGCGGGCACGGTGGAGTTCCTGCTGGATCCCTCGGGGGCGTTCTACTTCATCGAGATGAATACCCGCATCCAGGTAGAGCATCCGGTAACGGAGGTGACGACCGGCCTCGATCTGGTGAAGGAGCAGATCCGGGTGGCGTTCGGGGTCCCGCTCTCCTTTCCGCCCGAACCCGCCAACCACCGTGGGCACGCCATCGAGTTCCGGATCAACGCCGAGGATCCGGAGCGGGATTTCATGCCGGCGCCGGGAAGAATCGATGTCTTCCATCCGCCCGCGGGCCCCGGGATTCGCCTCGATACGCACGTCTACGCCGGCTATACGGTCCCTCGCTACTACGACTCGCTGCTGGCCAAGGTCATCGTGAGCGCGGCGACCCGCCGGGAGGCGATCGACCGGGCCCGCCACAGCCTGGACAACTTCGTGGTGGGCGGCGTGCCCACGACCCTGAGTTTCCTCTCGCGCATCCTGCGGGACCCGCGCTTTGTGGAGGGAGCGGTCGATACCAGCCTGGTGGACCGCCTGATGAGCGAGGCGGCGTAGGCGGTGGCGGCGCGCAGGAAACCGGGAGCGCGGGCACGCGGGAAGACGGCTGCGGTTCGCGGGCGCGCGGCGGACAGGGGAGAAGGCACCTTTCTGTCCAGGGGCCAGAAGTTCGACATCCTGGCTCTGTCGCTGATGGTTCTGGCGCTCTTCCTGCTTCTGGCGCTCTTTCCGGTATCGGTCCTGGGCGCTCGCGCCGAGGCGTGGTTTCCTTCGGGGAACGCGATCGGCCTGCTGGGTGCCAGGTTCCGGGAAGCGGCGATCGCGGCGCTGGGCGCGGCGGCGCTTGCGCTCCCGGTCCTCCTCACGCTGGGAGGGCTGCGTGCGGGCGCGTGGACGACCACCCGCACCACCGTGCGGGCGGCGATCCTGACGGCCGGCCTGGCTTTGGTCGCCTCGTGCGTGGCCTCGCTGCTGGGGAGCGCCGGCGGTTCGGGACGGCTGGGGTCGACCCTGGCCGGCGGGCTCAGCTCGGTCATCGGCTGGCTGGGGACGACGTTGCTGCTCGCGGGCTTCCTGGTCGGGCTCCTGGTGGCCACGCTCGACTGGAACCCGCTCCGTTGGCTGGGACGCGCGCTCAGGTCGGCGTGGTCCGCGATCGATCTGCGCGGGAGACTGGCTCGCCTGCCGCGGCCGGGGGCGCGAAAGGACGGAAACGACCGTGGAGAGGCGGCCCGGCGGGGCACGGAACGGGGCATTCCCGAGGATGTCGCGGCAGTCCTGGACGGGGTCGTGGAAGAACTGGAGGATCCGGCCGCGGCACCCGATCCAGCGGGCCACGCGCCGCCGGAACAGCCCCCGGAACCGGCCACGGAGCCCGTGGCGGACGGTACGGAGAGCGCGGCGCCCGGGGAAGCCGTAGGCGAACAGGCGTTGGAAGACCCGCCCGGAGGGGCGTTGCCGTCGATCGACCTGCTGGATGCCCCGGAGCCGAAGGATCCCTTCCGCATGGAACTGAAGCTCTCGCAGCTGGGCGAGGTCCTCGTCGAGAAGCTCCGCTCCTTCGGCGTGCAGAGCCGGATCGGCGGCCGCACCACCGGGCCCGTCGTGACCCAGTTCGAGGTGGTGCCCGCGCCTGGGGTCAAGGTCAATCGCATCGCCAACCTGGAGGCCGACCTGGCGCTGGCGATGAAGGCGAGAAGCATCCGCATCGTCGCCCCGATCCCCGGAAAGGGCGCCGTCGGCGTGGAAATCCCCAATCCGGAGCCGGAAATCGTCTATCTGCGGGACATCCTGGAGTCCGTTGCGTTCCGGTCGTCGAAGGCCGCGCTGCCCCTCGCCCTGGGCAAGGATCTGACCGGGCGCCCCTACGTTTCCGACCTGGCGCGCATGCCCCATGTGCTGATCGCGGGCGCCACCGGATCGGGGAAGTCGGTCTGCCTGAACGCCTTCATCACCAGTCTGGTCTACTCGCACTCGCCGGCATCGCTTCGCCTGCTGATGGTCGATCCCAAGATGGTCGAGTTGTCGGTGTACGCCGATCTGCCGCACCTGCGTCATCCGGTGGTGACCGATCCCTCCGATGCGGCGAGCGTCCTGAAATGGGCGGTGATGGAGATGGAGCGCCGGTATGCGCTGCTCTCGGCGAATCAGGCACGCTCGCTGGGGGAGTTCAACCGGATGGTTCGCGACGGGCAGCCCCTGCGCCATCCGCCGCGACCGCCCGCGCCCGGCGAGGAACCCGGGGAGGAAGCCTGGGAGGAGGGCATCCTCCCCTTCGTGGTGGTGATCGTCGACGAGCTCGCCGATCTGATGATGACTGTTCAGGGAGAGGTCGAACGCCCCCTGACCATGCTCGCCCAGAAGGCGCGCGCCATCGGCATTCATCTGATGGTGGCGACCCAGCGCCCCAGCGTGAACGTGATCACCGGGCTCATCAAGGCCAACTTCCCGTGCCGCATCGCCTTCCGGGTGGCCTCGAAGACCGATTCGCGCACGATCCTGGACCAGAACGGCGCGGATGCGCTGCTGGGCAACGGCGACATGCTCTTCCTGCCGCCCGGCCAGAGCGAGCCCGTGCGCATTCAGGGGGCGTACGTACCGGGGTCGGATACGAACCGGCTCACGGGCTGGTTCCGGGAGCTGGTGCGCCACTGGGAGGACGCGGGCGAAGTGCCCGACTTCGCGGGGGAGGAGGATATCCTGGCCATGGTGCGCACGCGGGAAGGCGAAGGCGACGCCGGCGAGGAGGACCGCCCTGGCGAACGCGACGACCTCTTCTTCGCCGCCGCCGAGGTGTGCGTCCGGCAGAACCAGGGCTCGACCTCCCTTCTGCAGCGGAGGCTGCGCATCGGCTACGGCCGCGCGGCGCGCGTGGTGGACCAGTTGCACGAGGCGGGCGTGCTGGGTCCGCCGGACGGCTCCAGGCCGCGTGAAGTGCTTATGGGCCTCGACGAGATCGAGTCGTTGCGCTAGCCCTCCGTCCACGGGCCGTCCGGCTGCGCGCCGGGTCGGAACGGGGGTGCTCGCCTGCGGGTATGGCGTGCCATGAAAAACACGTTCTCTGGCCTTCTCGCGCTATTCTGCGCGGCTGCCGGCCCCGGCGCCGCTCTCGCCATGCAGGAGGCCGCGGACCCGATGGTCATCCTCGAACGTGCCTCCGGCGAGTATTCCGCATTGACGGGGTTCTGCGCCGACTTCCGGCAGACCCTGACGTCGCCGCTTCTGAACCAGGTGACGCGCTCGCGGGGGCGGATGTGCCAGCAGCAGCCCGACCGCTTCTCCATGCGCTTCACCGACCCCGAGGGCGATCTGGTGATCGCAGACGGCGAGTGGCTGTGGGTCTACTTCCCGAGCAGCGACGCCGGTCAGGTCATTCGCTCGCCCATGACCTCCGGGGGACAGGGCGGCTTCGACTTCCACCGTGAATTCCTCTCGGACCCGGGGACCCGCTACGCCCCTGCGTACCTGCGCACCGAGGAAATCGACGGCGCTCCCTCTCACGTCATCCGGCTGGTTCCGCGTCAGCCGTCCGCCTATCGCGAGGCGCAGGTGTGGATCGATGAGGGGACGTGGTTCATCCGGCGTACCGAAATCGAGGAGGAGAACGGCAACCTGCGCGAGGTCCAGCTGGCCGGATTCGAGCCGAACCCCCGGCTGGGGAGCGAGGCCTTTCTCTTCACGCCGCCTCGGGGAGTCCAGGTCATCACGCGATGAGGGCCTGGCGCCGGACGGAGGGGAGTGATCCCGGAATGGACCGCATTAGGGGGGCCGCGATGGTCCTGACGGCCCTCGTGGCCGGGTCCCGCATGGCTGCGCCTGCGGCCGCGCAGGACCTCGCCGAGTTCGACTACGAGCATCTGAGCTTTCGGGGCATCGGCTTCGAGGCCGGATACCTGCCCCCGCACAGGATCCACGGCGTGCGCGGGGAGATACCGAGCTGGGGCGCCCGGCTCGACCTCGGATACCTGGGTCCGGGGCTCCGTATTGCGCCCTCTGTGACCTACTGGTCGTCGGAGCTTGAGGCTGAAGAGGTATCCCGCCTGGAGGCCCGGCTCGGGCAACTGATCGCGCGGCAACTGGGGCCGTCCGCATCCGGGGCGGGGCCCGACGTCGATCTCGGCACGATCACGTGGACCGATCTGGTCGTTGGCGTCGATGCCCATGTGGTGTGGAACATTCCCTTCGGATGGCTCAGCTTTCTCGGCCTCGGCGCCTCCGTGCACGTTCTCGACGGACAGGGCGAAGCCATCGACGGCACCTTCGTCGAGGACCTTCTGGACACGGTGCGCCCGGGAGTGAACGCGCATCTGGGGCTCGAGTATCCGCTCTGGAGCTGGTCCCGGCTCTATTGGCAGGGCCGCTACGAGGTGACCGACGATCTGCGCTACTTCAACGTCCGGGGCGGGCTGCAACTCATGTTCGGCGGCGCGGCTCCCGGGGAGATGGAGCCCCGCTGAGGCCGGTTGCGGGCGACTGCGGGCGTTCGCCCGGTGGCTGACTTCCCGCCGGGAACGGCGGGGGTGAAGAGCATGGGAGCCGTCTTCGGACTGGACGGACGGGAATGGCGGCTGGCGTCGGCCTCCGCCGTCCTGTTGTTCGCGGCATTTCCGCCGTTTCACCTGATCGCGCCTTCCCTCGTGGCGCTGGTCCCGCTGGCGGTTGCGGTCCGGGAGGCGCGCACGGCCGTTCGGGCAGCGCGCATCGGCTTCGTGTTCGGGGTGCTGCACCACGGTCTGCTGCTGCACTGGATGGTCCCCGCGCTCGAGCGGCTGACGCCGACGGCCCCGCTGGTCTACGCCACGGCCGTGATGCTGCTCGCGCTGTCGCAGGCGCTGGCGTGCTGGCTGCTCGACCTCTTGCGGCGTGGCGGCCGGCTTCCGTTCTGGTTCGCGCTGCCCCTTGTGTGGACCGCGGTGGAGTGGGGGATGGCCCACGCCCCGGGGACGCTGGCCTACCCGTGGCTGGGGCTGGGGACGTCGCTCACGGGATACCCGGAGTTGGTGGGAATCGCCGAGCTGGCCGGGGCGCGCGGGGTGACGTTCTGGCTGGCGCTGGTGAACGGCCTTGTCGCGAAGGCCGTGGTGGCCGGCCGGGGTGCGCGACGGTGGCGGGGTGGACTCCGGGCCGGCCGTGCGTGGCTGGCGGCCGCCCTGGCGGTCGCGGCCATCCCCGCCGCGTGGGGAGTGTGGCGCGCCCGCCACCTGGATCTGCGGCCGGGGCCGGTGGTCACTACCGTGCGCACCACGTTGCGCGCGCAGCCGGACGAGGAGCTCTCCGACCTGGAGGCGCTCGCCGCGGTGGACGCCCTGCTGGAGGCGCCTGTGACCGAAGCGCCCGCGCCCTCCCTGGTGGTGCTCCCCGAGGGCACCTTCCGGGACGGGCTGGATCAGCCGGAAGTGGTCGTGGGCCTGGGCGATCTGTCACGGCGGCTGGGGGCGCCCGTCGTGTTCGGCGTGGTGCGTACGGAAGAAGCGGAGGCGGGGCGGTACAACTCGGCCGCCCTGGCCGGGCCGGCCGGACTGCCGGGGGACACCTACGACAAGCGCCGCCTGGTGCCGTGGGTCGAGCGGATGCCGCTGGCGGGCCTGTTCCCCATGGCCGCCGGGGAGAGTCCGCTGCGCGCGGGTGCCGAATGGACGGTATTCGAGGCCGGCCTCCATGGCCTGGGCACGCTCATCTGCTACGAGGCCGCGTTCACCGGTGCCGCCCGGGCGCTCCGCCGCGCGGGAGCCCGGGTGCTGCTCAACATCACCAACGACGCCTGGTTCGCGCGGGCGGGCGCCTTCGCGGTCGCGCAGCACGAAGCCCATCTGGTCATGCGCGCCATCGAGACCCGTACCGGGGCGGTGCGCTCGGCCAACCTCGGTCCCGCGGGCTTCGTCGACCCCACCGGCCGGGTGCGCGCGCGTGTCAGCGGCCCGGACGCGGGTGTGGCGACCGCCCGGGTGGATGCGGTGGTCGGGCCCACCTGGTACGTGCGCGTCGGGGACGTGGCGGGCCCGGGGGCGGCGGCGGCGCTGCTCCTGCTGCTGCTCTTCGGCCGTCCCCGCCGTCCACGGCCCCCACCGGGACCATGGCCCGTTCCCTGCTCGCCCGAAGCCGGCCATTGAACGCCCTTCGGGCCAAATCTATACTACGGGCTCCCGGTCCCGGCCGGCCGCGCGTCGCTCCCGGCGGCCCGGCCGGGCCCGACTCATCCCGAAGGACGACCCGGCCATCGCTGCGCATGGCGCACGGAACGACGATTCTGAACAGACCCCTGGAGCGCCTCGACCAGGTGCGCAAGCGCCTGAAGGGGGCGGAGCAACGCCTGCGCGAACTGGACGCGGAGCTGGCCGAGCCCGAGGTGGCTCGAGACCCGGGGCGCCTGCGCGTCCTGAGCCGTAGGCGGGCCGAAGTGGACCCCGTCGCGCGCACCTCCCGCGAGATCGAGAGCGTCCTGGAGCAGCTGGAGGCGGCGCGCGAGCTCACGGACGATCCGGACGACCCGGAGGTGCGGGAACTCGCGCGCATGGAAGTCGAGGAGCTGGAGGCCAGGCTCGAAGAGTTGGCCAGGCAGGCCTGGGAACTGGTCCTTCCCCGCGATCCCATGGACGACCGCGCCGCGGTCGTCGAAGTGCGGGCCGGTACCGGCGGTGACGAAGCCGGGCTGTTTGCGGCCGAGGTGATGCGCATGTATCAGCGGCTGGCGGAGCGGCGCGGCTGGAGCATCGAGCTCCTCAGCCTTTCGGAAGGCATTCCCGGCGCCGTCAAGGAGGCCGTCTTCACGGTGAGCGGCCGCGGGGCCTACGGCGCGCTGCGCTACGAATCGGGAGTGCACCGGGTACAGCGCGTTCCGGTCACCGAGAGCCAGGGCCGCATTCACACCTCCGCGGCATCGGTTGCCGTGCTGCCGGAGGCGGAGCCGGTGGATCTCGAGATCGACCCGGCGGACCTGCGCATAGACGTGTTCCGTTCCTCGGGTCCGGGCGGACAGTCCGTGAACACCACCGACTCGGCCGTGCGCATCACCCACGAGCCCAGCGGCCTGGTGGTGACCTGCCAGGACGAGAAGTCTCAGCACAAGAACAAGGCCAAGGCCATGAAGGTGCTGCGCAGCCGTCTTCTCGACCGCGAGATCGCCCAGCGCGCGGCCGAGCGCTCGCGAGAGCGCAAGTCGCAGATCGGATCCGGAGACCGGTCCGCCAAGATCCGCACCTACAACTTCCCCCAGAACCGGGTGACGGACCACCGCATCGGTCTCACCCTGCATCGGCTGGAATCGGTGCTCCACGGCGAACTGGACCAACTCCTGGAAGCCCTTCGCCTGGCCGAGCGGCGCGAGCGGATGGAGGACGGGTGAGCACGCTCTCGCTCAGGCGCCCCTCCGGCCGCGTCCCCGGGAGGGAAGAACCCTGGACCGTCCTGAACCTGGTGCTCTGGAGCGCGCACTACCTCGAGGGCAAGGGGGTGCCCGGCACGCGTCTGGACGCCGAACACCTGCTGGCCGACACGCTCGGGGTGCCGCGCCTCGAACTCTACCTGCAGCATGACCGGCCGCTCGAGGCGTCCGAGCTGGTTGCCTTCAAGCCTCGTCTCCTGCGGCGCGCCCGCCGGGAACCGCTCCAGTACATCCTGGGCAGGGCCGCCTTCCGGGAAATGGATCTGGCCGTGGACCCGCGGGTCCTGGTTCCCCGTCCGGAAACGGAGCTGCTCGCGGGAGAAGTGCTGGCATGGGCTGCGGACCGCGCTGCCGCCGGGCTCCGGGCGCTCGACATCGGGACCGGCTGCGGGGCCCTGGCCCTGGCGCTTGCCACCGAAGGCGACTTCGCCTCCGTCGTGGCCACCGACATCAGCCGGGACGCGCTCGCGGTGGCTTCCCTGAACGGCGAGCAATACCATGACGGGGCTCCGGTGGAGTTCAGGGCGGGATCGCTGTACGATCCCGTCGGGCGCGATGAGCGCTTCGACGTGATCGTATCGAACCCCCCCTACATCCCCAGCACCGAAATGGAGGACCTGGAGCCCGAGGTGCGGGACTGGGAACCCCGGCGCGCGCTGGAGGCGGGTGCCGACGGCATGCGCGTGCTGGCGCCGCTGATCGCCGGCGCGCCGCGGCATCTGGCGCCCGGGGGACTGCTGGCGCTGGAGGTGGGGCTCCGTCAGGCGCCGCCGGCAGCGCGCCGGATCGACGACACGGGCGCCTTTGCCCGAGTGCGCATCGTCCCGGACCTGGCGGGCCGCGAGCGCATGGTGCTGGCGAATCGGAACAGGACCGAGGATCGATAACGGGAGGCTGAATGGCCGCAATCGAGGAGATGGCCCGCGAACTGGGTCTGGCCCTGGGCCGGACCCCGCAGTATCAGGATCTGCAACGCGCCGCACGGCGGGCGGATGAGGATCGCGAGCTGGTGACCCTGCGAAACGAGCTCACGAAGCTGGAGCAGAGAGTGGCCCGGAGCGTACAGGCCGGCGAAGAGCCCGCGCCGGAAGTGGCCGAGGAATACGAAAGGACCTTCGGGCGCCTGCAGGCGAGCCCGTCCTACCAGGGGCTGGTCGCGGCCCAGGCCAACTTCGACCGGGTACTGGGCCGTATGAACGAGGGCATCTCGAAGGCCATCGAAGAAGGCGCGAAATCGCGCATCATCATCAGTTCCTGACCGCCGGCCGGGTGCGGCCGGGAGGGAAGGCGACGCTCACCCCAGGCAGGGGACTCGATCAGTGAGAAAACCAGAACGGATTCCTCCGGCCAGCGGCCGGCTCGGCGTGCTGCTTCCGGGCTTCGGCGCGGTGGCCACCACCTTCGTCGCCGGGGTGGAGGCGATTCGCAGGGGCATGGCCCAGCCCACGGGAAGCCTCACCCAGATGAACACCATCCGCCTCGGCAAGCGCACCGAGGGACGCACGCCGCTCATCAGGGAACTGGTGCCGCTGGCGGAGCTGGACGATCTGGTCTTCGGCGCCTGGGACCCGATTCCCGACAACGGCTACGAGAGCGCCGTCCGCGCCGGCGTGCTGCACCGCGAACGCCACCTCGACCCGATCCGGGATTTCCTCGCCGGCATCGAACCCATGCCCGCGGTCTTCGACACCGACTACGTAAAGAAGCTGGACGGTCCCAACACCAAGAGCGGCACAAGCAAACGCGATCTCGCCGAGCAACTGCGCGCCGACATCCGCGCCTTCAAGGCGAAACACGGATGCGATCGCGCGGTCATGGTGTGGTGCGGCTCCACCGAGGTCTACGTGCGCCCCGGCGAGGTGCATGCCTCGCTGGCCGCCTTCGAGAAGGGCATGGACGAGAACCATCCCGACATAGCGCCCAGCCAGCTCTACGCCTGGGCGGCCCTCAAGGAGGGCGTGCCCTACGCCAACGGCGCTCCCAACCTCTCCGCCGACTTCTCGGCGCTGGAGGATCTGGCGCGCGAGCGGTCGATTCCGATCGCCGGCAAGGACTTCAAGACCGGCCAGACCCTGATGAAGACCATCCTGGCGCCGGGCTTCAAGGCGCGCATGATCGGGCTTTCGGGCTGGTTCAGCACCAACATCCTGGGCAACCGGGACGGGGAGGTGCTCGACGACCCGGAATCGTTCAAGACCAAGGAAGTCTCCAAGCTCGGGGTGCTCGAGCACATCCTGCAGCCGCAGATGTACCCCGAGTTGTACGGCGACATCTACCACAAGGTGCGCATCAACTACTATCCGCCCCGCGGCGACAACAAGGAAGGCTGGGACAACATCGATATCTTCGGCTGGCTGGGATATCCGATGCAGATCAAGATCGACTTCCTGTGCCGCGACTCCATCCTGGCGGCGCCCATCTGCCTGGATCTCGCGCTCTTCCTGGATCTGGCGTCGCGCTCGGGTCTGGGCGGCATCCAGGAATGGCTCTCCTTCTACTTCAAGAGCCCCCAGACGGCGCCCGGCCTGTATCCCGAACACGACATCTTCATCCAGCACTGGAAGCTGAAGAACACGCTGCGCTGGCTCGCCGGGGAGGAGCAGATCACCCACCTGGGCGTTGAATACTACGAGTAGCGGACTGCCCGCGGGAAGCCGGACACCACTACCCGTCGTGGGTCAGCCACTACCGGTAGTGGGGTGCCTACGGGAGATCGTCCCGTGAGGCAGGGATGCTTCGTCGTTCTGGAGGGCGGCGAAGGAGCCGGCAAGTCCACGCAGGCGGCGCTCCTGGCCCGGTGGCTCCGGGACCGGGGCGTGCCTTGCACGCTGGCGCGCGAACCGGGGTCCACGGCGGTGGGTGAAGCCATACGCGAAGTGGTGCTGGGCAGAACGGATCTGGAGATGCCCGCGGAGTCGGAGCTGCTGCTGATCCTGGCGGCGCGCGCCGCGTTCGTGCGCGAGGTGGTGCGTCCCGCGCTGGCCCGCGGCGATGTGGTCGTGGCGGATCGCTTCGATCTCTCCACGCTGGCGTACCAGGGATACGGCCGCGGGCTGGATCTCGCGCGGGTGCGGGCGGCGATGGAGGTCGCGACCGGGGATCTGCGGCCGGATCTCTACCTGGTGCTCGACGTGCCGGTAGAGGAGGGTGCGGCCCGGCGCCGGGCCGCCGGTGGCGGCGCGGATCGCATCGAGAGGGCGGGCGCAGACTTTCTGCACGCGGTCAGAGACGGATACCTTGAGCTGGCCGGGACCGGGGATCGCGTGGAGCTGGTGAGCGGGCTGGGTGCGCCGGACCAGGTGCGGAAGCGGATTCTCGATTGCCTGAGCCGGCGCCTGCCGGATGTCTTCGGGTCCCCGGGAAACTGAATCGGAGGAACGCATGAAGACCTTCCCGCCGCGCATGGCTGTACTGATGCTGGCCGCAAGCCTCGCCGCCGGCTGTGGCGAGTCCACTCCCGGAGACTCCGGATCCGCTCCGGGGCGCGTCGGGGACGAGAGCATGCGCGCCGCCCTGTTCGAGAGCGTCCTGGCCCGCACCGAGGCGCGCGAGGCCTTCTCGCCGGCGAAGAACGAGGCGCTGGGGCTGGACCCGCTCGCGGCGATGCACGCCCTGCGCGACCGCGTCGTCGCGGCCGACAGCGAGGTTGAGCTCTTCTATGCGCTGGCGGCCCTCAGCGCTGCGCGCCGCGACCGCCACCTCGATGTCATCCTGGTGCCCGGCGGCCTGGAGCTGCCCGATAGCGCGGGGTTGGAGATCAGCGCGGGAACCGCCCCCGATCCCCGCCAGGCGGGCGTCAGGGTGTTCCCCGACTACGGGAGCGGAGAGCTCGCCTACTTCGTGGGCGAGGTCGCCGAAGGAGTCGACGGCCCGCCCGTCGGCAGCCGAGTTCTCGAAGTGAACGGCATGCCGGTGGAGGCGTGGCACGAAGCGGCCGCGGTCTACGTGCCCCACTCCACCGAGGCCGGCCTGCGCTGGAAGCTGGCGGAGGCCATGACCGTCTCCAGCGCCATCTTCCCGCCCGCGCTGCGCCCGGAGGAGCTCACGCTGGTGGTGGCGGGCGGCGACGGCGCCGAGGGGCGGTACCGGCTTGCCTGGCACGCACCCGGCGAGCTCGCCTGGTCCGGCCTCTCCGAGCCCCGCTATCCGGGCACGCGCAACGTGCTCAGCACCCCCACCTACGACTTCCTGGTGCCCGCGGCCCCGACCGGACACGTGGTCCTGGTGTGGTACGGGTTCCGGGAGACGATGGTCCCGGATGTCGACCGCCTGGTCGACTACGCGGCCGCCAACGACCTCCTCGACCACACCCTGGTGATGGACGTCACCCGCAGCCGGGGCGGCTCGCTGGGGCCCTACGCCATGCAGCGCCTGCAGCCGCGCGCCTTCAGGACCACTTTCGGCAACCTGCGCCTGAGCGACGTCATCCAGCCCTTCATCGACGAAAAACGGGCCGAGGCCGCCGACCGGGGCGCGATGGACTCCGGGGTGCCGGAGGTGATCGACGACGGCACCTGGCTGCTCGACTGGCTGGAGACGGACGTGGCGCCCGCCCTGGCGCGCGGCGATCCCTATTCCAATTCGGTGCCGTTCAAGAGCGCGCACGCCCCGCGCGACTCGGACGGGATCCTCGAACCCGCGCCGGTCCACTTCCGTGGGCCCATCGCGATCATCTCGGGTCCGAGCGGGGGGTCGCACCTGGATCAGTTCGTCTCCATCATCTCCGACAACGGCCTTGGACCGGTGGTGGGCATGCCCCCCGGAGGCTACTCCAACACCTGGGAGTGGGAGGAGACGCTTACTCTCGAGCCCGGCGGACAGCCCCTGGTCGGCTTCATGTGGAACATCGGCCACACGCTGCGGCCCAACGGCGAAATCCTCGAAGGCAATCCGGTGGAGGTCGACGAGTGGATTCCGCTCACCGCGGACAACGTGGCCGACTACTACGGGATCCTGCTCGATCGGGCGCTGGCGCTTGCCGAATCCTGGAACTGACGGGCGCCGGTTCGGACCCGGCGCGCGCATCTTCGCCGGCATGGCGGCCGGCATCGTCGTCGGCGCCATCCTGGGCGAGCGGGCGGCCGTGCTCCAGCCGGTCGGCGACCTCTTCATCCGATTGCTGGTGCTGGCGGCGGTGCCGCTGGTCTGCTTCAACCTGCTGGCCGGGCTGGCGGCCCATTCGGGCGTGCGCGCGTTCGGGCGGCTGGCCGCGAAGATCCTGGCCTGGTTCGTCGTCACGGACCTCGTGGCGCTGTGCGCGGGGATGGGGGCGATGACGCTCCTGCAGCCCGGCGCCGGAATGGAGCTGACCGCTCCGGTGGACGAGGCCGTGGGCGCGGTTCCGTCGCTCGCGGATGTCCTGCTGGACATGATCCCGGTGAACCTCTTCCAGGCCTTCGCGGAGGGGAACATCGTGCAGGTGGTGGTGGCTTCGCTCGCGATCGGGGTGGCCACCCTGATGCTCGGGGGCGGCGCGCGCGCCCGGCTGGAGGCGGCGTACCGCGACCTGGCCGACCTCTTCCGCCGCCTGGTGGATCTGGTGCTCGTGCTGGCGCCGCTGGGGATCGGCGCGCTCATGGCGGTGACCGCCGGGCGCTACGGCGCCGAGCTGCTCGGCGGGCTGGCGCGCTTCCTGACGGGGGTGTGGGGCGCGCAGGCGATGCTTTTCTGCGGGTACATGCTCGTTCTCCGCTTCCTGACCACGCAGCGTCCCCGGCGTTTCCTGAGCGATACCGGTCCGCTCTGGGCGACCACGGCGGCGACCTCCTCCAGCCTGGCCTCGCTCTCCGTCGGTCTGGAGAAGGCGGAGAAGCTGAGCCTGCCGCGCCGGATCTACAGCTTCACGCTGCCGTTGGGGGCGCAACTCAACAAGGACGGCACCGCGGTCATGCTCGGGGCGGTGCTGGTCTTCACCGCCCAGGCGGCGGGGGTGGAGTTCGGCCCGGAGGCGCTGCTCGCCATCCTGCCGATCGGGCTCCTGCTTTCGCAGGGCTCGGGTGGGATCCCGGGCGGCGGTTTCGTCGTGGCTCTGGTCTACGTGCAGGCATTCAACCTTCCGATCGAGATCGCCGCCATGGTGGGCGGCGTATACCGGCTGGTCGACATGGGGAACACGACGTTGAACATCATGGGGGACATGGTCGGGACGGCGCTGGTGGCGGGGCGGGACGCGGGCGGGACCAGGCCCGCGGTCTCCGGGGCGGGCTCGTGAACCCCGGGGTGCGCGCGCTCTTCCCGGGCGCGCGAAGCCACGCCTACTTCGACATCGCCGCGCGCTGCCTGCTCGCGGAACCGGTGCGGGACGCCGCCGCCGCCCACCTGGAGACGCGCATGCGAGAGGGGGGCGACAAGGACGAGCTGCGGGCGGTGGTCGAGGAGGCTCGCTCCGACTTCGCCGCCCTGATCGGGGCCGCACCGGAGGAGATCGCGATCACCAAGAACGTCTCCGACGGGCTCAACCTCTTCGCCGCCAGCCTGCCCTGGCAGGCCGGGGACAACGTGGTCTTCTGCCCCGAACTCGAGCATCCCAACAACATCTACCTGTGGTACAACCTGCGCCGCACGAGAGGGGTGGAGGTGCGCCCGGTGGCGCCGGTGGACGGGGAGGTGCCGGTGGAGGCGATGGTCGCGGCCATGGACGGCCGCACGCGCCTGGTGACCGTGCCGAGCATCTCCTTCGCGCCCGGTTTCGTGACCGACATGGCGGCGGTCGCGGCGGCGGCGCGGGGGGTGGGGGCGCTCACCCTGGTCGACGCGGCCCAGTCGGTGGGGGCGGCGGTCACGGACGTGCGCCGCCCGGAGATCGACGCCCTCGCGGTGGCGACCCAGAAGTGCCTGCTGTCGCTCTACGGGTTCGGGTTTCTGTACGTGCGCCGGGAGGTGGCCGACGACCTGATCCCGGGTCACGTGGCCCGCTACGGCATCGAGCTGGAGGGCGCCCACGAGACCGCCTTCTCCGCCGACGAGCTTCGCTATCGCGCGGGCGCCATGCGCTTCGATGTCGGAAACTACAACTACCTGGGCGCGGTGGCCGCGCGCGCGGCGCTCGAGCTGATCCGCCGGTGGACGGTCGAGGCCGTCGAGGCCCACGTCTGCCGCGTGGCGCGGCGGCTGGCCACGGGTTTCGCAGAGCTCGGGCTGCCCGTGGTGGGCGGGGCGTCGTCGCCTCGCCGGGCGCACATCGTGACGGTCGGCACGAGCGGCGGCGGGCGCCACTACACCGCGGACGACCCGGCGATGAACGCCCTCCATGCGCGGCTGAACGCCGATGGCGCCCGGCTCGCCATCCGCAGCGGAATGTTGCGCTTTTCGGTGGGCGTCTACAACGATGACTCGGACGTGGAGCGCGTCCTGGCCAGCGCCCGCGCCTGGAGCCGGGACCGGTGACGTGCCACACGCGCCGGTCCGGAAACCTTCGGCGCGGGCAGGGTTAGCAACCGGACAGCGCCCGGTTCCGTCCTATAAGGGAGACCCGACGCGGGGAACTCCGGTTCCCACGCGTGAACCAGCCACGCGGGAAGGTCGAAACCCGCCTTCAGCGGAGTCGTGAAACCCATGCGATTCTCCCGCTCTCTGCTTGCTCCGGGCCTCATTCTGGCAGCAGCCCTGCTGTGTGGCGGCTGGTTCCTCCAACAGGGCATCGCCCAGGATCGCAACGTCTACTTCCAGGCGCGCCTCCTGGAAGAGGTGCTCGACCGGGTGGCGGCGGACTTCGTGGACCCGGTCGAGTTGAATGCGCTCTACGGCACCGCCATCGACGCCGTCATCGAGGAACTCGACGATCCCAACACGGAGTTCCTGAGTGCCTACGAGTGGGACAACCTCCGCATCAATACCGAGGGGGAGTACGCAGGGGTGGGGCTGGAGATCGTGCGCCGGGGAGACTGGATCACGGTGATGGGCGCCCTGCCGGGCACCCCGGGCGAGCGGGCGGGCATCCGCGCGGGAGATCGCATCGTCGAAGTCGAAGGCGAATCCGCGCGGGGCTGGAACCCGGACCGGGCGGTCATGTCGCTGCGCGGCAGGCCGGGCACGGAAGTGGATGTCAGGATCGGGCGTCCGGGGATCGAGGAGCCCATTCCGTTCACGCTGGAGCGAGCTACGGTTCAGGTCCTCTCGGTGCCGTTCACCCACCTCTTCCAGGACGGGGTGGGATACGTTCCCCTGCGCGTGTTCAGCGAAAACGCCCGCGACGAACTCGAGGGGGCCATCGAAGCCCTCATTGAGGACGGGGCCACCCGGATAATCCTGGACCTGCGCGGAAACCCGGGCGGGTTGCTGGATCAGGGCGTAGCGCTGGCCGACCTCTTCCTCGACGAGGACCTGACCGTCGCGGAGACGCGTGGCCGCACGAGGAGTCAGAACTCGGTCCTGCGCACCGAGCGGGGGGAATCCTTCCCGGGGCTACCCCTGGTGATTCTGATCGACGGCCGCAGCGCGAGCGCGTCGGAGATCGTCGCCGGCGCGCTTCAGGATCACGACCGGGCCCTGGTTCTGGGGGCGACCTCGTTCGGAAAAGGGTTGGTGCAGACGCTCTACCGGCTGAGCGGGGGCAACATGCTCAAGCTGACGACGGCGCGCTGGTACACGCCGTCGGGGCGCTCGATTCAAAAGGCCCGGGTGCCCGACGAATCGGCCTTCGAGGACGTCGTGCTGACCCTGGCGGGGCAGTGGGTGCAGCGGTCTGACGTCGGGGACCTGCAGCCGTACCGGTCTTTCGGTGGGCGACGCGTCCTCGGCGGCGGCGGCATCACTCCGGATCTTCATGTCCTTCCCGATACCCTGACCGACGCCGAGGAAGCGGCGGTGCTGCGCCTGGACCGGCAGGCGCGCGGCTTCCGCAATGCCCTGTTCGAGTTCGCCGTCCTCTACATTCAGGAGCGGCCGGACCTCCCTCCGGGCTCCGCGATCGGGGACGCCGACCTCGCGCGCTTCCGGCGACACCTCGTCGAGCGGGGGATCGACGCCGAGGCGGCGGCGCTGGAGCGTGCGCAACGCTATCTGCGGTTCCAGTTGGAGCGCGAAATCGCCCGCAGGCGTGCGGGTCGCGAAGGCGAGTTTCTCCGCCTGATGACCGCCGATCCGCCACTGGCGCGCGCCGTCGAGTTGCTGGCGCGCGCGCGGTCGCAGCAGGACCTGTTCGATCTGGTTGCGGCCGAAGAGTCGCTCGCGGACAGCGCCGTTCCGGCGGCCGGCGGCATCGCCGGAGACGGTTCGCCGGGCGCGGGATCCCCCTGAGGACGCGTCCGCCGGCCCCGGACGTCGGCCGGCTCATCCTGCCATTCCATCGCCCGGAGAAACGGTGTTCCTTTCTCGTGCGAGTCGTGGATGGCGTCCGCAGTCTTCGTGAGCCGGGACATGGGCGGACGGGCGCGCCGGGCTGACCACGGGCCGTGCGTGCGGGTTACCCGCTGCGACACCGTCGAGTCGGTGCATCGCGTGCATGTGGCGGTCGCCGACGCCCGCGGGCGGCTGATCGGCGGTTGTGGTGACCCGGGGCGGGTGGCGTTCTACCGGTCGGCCGCGAAGCCCTTCCAGGCGCTTCCGCTGGTGGAGGACGGCGTCCTGGAACGGTTCGGGTTCACGGAAGAGGAGCTCGCGCTGTGTTGCGCGTCCCACAACGCCGAACCTGAGCACCTGGCCCTGGCCCGAAGCATGCTGGCCAGGGCCGGACTGGACGAGCGCGCGCTGGAGTGCGGGCCGCACCCGTCTCTGCGGCTGGAACGGGCGCGCGAGCTGTGGGCACGGGGCACCCGCCTCGGCGCCGTGCACAACAACTGTTCGGGAAAACACGCGGGGATGCTCGCCCTGGCGGTGGCCAACGGATGGCCTCCCGAGAGATACCTCGAGCCAGGCCATCCCGTGCAGCAGCGCATGCTCGCCGAGATCGCGCGCTGGACGGGGGTGGCCGCATCGGAACTCGTGACCGGGACCGACGGATGCGGCGTGGTGACCTTCGCGCTCTCGCTGGCGGAAATGGCGATATCCTTCGCGCGCTTCACGGCGGCGGCAGATGCGGGAGGTCCTGCGGCACGCATCGTAGCCGCGATGACCGGGCATCCGTTCGCGGTGGCAGGAACAGGTCGCACCTGTACGGCGGTCATGGAACGGCTGGGTGGCCGGGTTTTCGTCAAGACGGGCGCCGAGGGCGTGTACTGCGGAGGCGTGCGCGGGCGTGGCCTGGGCTTCGCTCTCAAGGTGGAAGACGGGGCCCGCCGCGCGAGCGACGTCGCCCTTATCGGGGTGTTGTCGGATCTGGGCGTCGCGGAGGCGGACGACGCCTCGGCGCTCGCCAGGGGACGCAGTGAGGTGCTCAATACCCTGGGGGTGGATGTGGGACGGATCGAGAACGCGTTTCGGGTCGAGATGGATCGGTGATGGGCACGGCTGGAGATGACGGCGTGCCGGCGCCGTCGCTCACCCCGGCGGAGCGGTCGCTGGTGAGGGTAAGCGCCGCGCTGGCCGCCGGAAGGGAGGACGCCCTCCGCTCCGCGCTGGCGGAGGCGGCGCACATCGCCGACCCTGTGGAGGTGGAGGAGGCGCTGTTGCAGAGCTATCTGTTCCTGGGGTATCCGGCCGCGCTCGCCGCGCTTGCCGTGTGGCGGGAGGTGAGTCCCGCACCGCCCGCGGACGCAAGCCCCGACGACTGGCCGGGATGGGCGCGTCGGGGCGCGGCGCTCTGCCGGCGCGTCTACTCCACTCAGTACCGCGAGCTGCGCGACAGCGTCCGGCGCCTGCACCCGGAGATGGAACGGTGGATGGTGGTGGAAGGCTACGGGAAGGTACTCGCTCGCCCCGGGCTGGCCCCGGTCGCCCGGGAGTACTGCATCGTGGCCCTGCTCGCCGTGGCCGACGCGGGTCCGCAGCTGTATTCGCACCTGCGCGGGGGGCTCAACCTGGGAGCGCCTCCCGATGCACTGGCGGAGACCCTGGCGGCGGCCGCTCGCTTCATGGACGACGCCCGAGGCGAGGCCGCGCGCGCCACATTGCGCCGAGTGCTGTCCCGCCGCGATGGAGGGAGACGGGAGGAACGGGACGGCGTGCAACCGGGCGGCGGCGGCGGCCGCGACCGGCATGCCGGTGAGGCACCGGGCCCGGGCGGGGAGGAAGAATAGCGGATGGGGGAGGGGATCTTCGTCGACCGGGCCGTTATCGAGGTGGCAGCGGGAACCGGCGGTTCGGGGGCCGAGGCGTTCCGGCGCGAGAAGGGCACGCCGCGCGGTGGGCCCTCCGGGGGGGACGGCGGTCGCGGGGGGGATGTGGTGCTGGTCACCAACCCTCAGCTCTCGACCCTCCTCGACTTCAGCTATCGGCGTCACTACCGCGCGGAGAGGGGGCAGCACGGAGGCGGCAACAACCGCACCGGCCGCAGCGGCGCGGATCGGGTGGTGTCCGTCCCACCGGGCACCACCGTGCGGGACGCCGGCACCTCGGAACTCATAGGGGAACTGGTCGCGGCCAACGACCGGGTGGTGGTCGCCCGCGGGGGGCGGGGGGGGCGGGGCAACGCCCGCTTCGCCTCGGCGCGCAACCAGGCCCCGACGCGATGGGAGCCCGGCGCGGAGGGAGAGGCCCGGCGCATCGAACTCGAGCTCAGGCTGATCGCGGACGTCGGCCTGGTGGGAGAACCCAACGCCGGCAAGTCGACCCTGCTCGCGAGCGTTTCGGCGGCCCGGCCGAAGGTGGCGGAGTATCCGTTTACCACCCTCGTTCCCAGCCTGGGGGTGGTCAACCTGCCCGACTTTCGATCCTTCGTGCTGGCCGACATCCCCGGGATCATCGAGGGCGCCCACGAGGGGAAGGGCCTGGGGCTGCGCTTCCTGCGCCATGTCGAACGCACGCGCACCCTGGTCTTTCTGATTCCGGCCGACTCGAGCGACCCCCAGGCAGAGTACGGGCGCCTGCGATCCGAGCTGCGGAGCCACTCCCGCGCGCTGGCCGCAAGGGAGCATTGCCTGGTGGTATCCAAGATGGACCTGGTGGATCCGGGCGCCCCGGCGCCCCGTATCGAGGCCCCCGATGCCTGGGGGTGCTTTGCGGTGTCGGCGGTTACCCGCCGGGGTCTCGACGGACTTTGCGAAGCGCTCTGGCGTCGAACCCGGCAGAGCTGACGGCCATGTCCGATCCATCGACCTCCCCTGCGGGGGACGCCCCGCTCGACGTCATGAACGACGAGGTCGTCGCCCGGATTCGCTGGACCCTCCACAAGGGGCTCGGCGCGATCACCCTGCGGCGGCTCATCGACCAGTTCGGTTCCGCCCGCGAGGCGCTTTCGGCAGACCGGAAGAAGCTGCCTCCGCAGGCCAGCCAGGCCCGCGAGGCGCGCGAAACAACGCGCCCCCTCCGGGATGTGCTCGCCACCGCGCGGCGGATCGGGGCGCTGGCAACCGGATACCGGCTACCCGGCTTTCCGGAGCTGCTCAACCACCTGGACCATCCGCCGCCGCTTCTCTTCCTGCGCGGAGATCCCTCCCTGCTGCACGCCCCCGCCGTGGCCGTGGTCGGGTCGCGCAAGGCCAGCGAGTACGGGCGCGCCATGGCGCGCAGCATGGGGGAGGGGCTGGCCCGGGGGGGAGTGACGGTCGTGAGCGGGCTGGCGCTGGGAATCGACGGCGCCGCGCACCGGGGAGCACTGGCCGGCGGCGGGGACACGATAGCGGTCCTGGGGTGCGGCCCCGACGTGGCACATCCGCCCTCCCATCGCCGACTCTTCCAGGACATCCTCAAGAGAGGCCTGGTGGTCTCGGAGTTCCTCCCCGGCGAGTCGCCTCTCCCGCACCATTTCCCCCGGCGCAACCGCTTGATCGCCGGTCTGTCGAAGGCGGTGGTGGTCGTGGAGGCGGCCAGGAAGAGCGGTGCCCTGATCACGGTCGAGCACGCTCTGGACATCGGCAGGGATGTGTTCGCGGTTCCGGGAACGGTCGGCCGTCGCCAGAGCGAAGGAGCCCACGCCCTGATCCGCGACGGAGCCGGCCTGGTTACGAGCGCCCACGACGTCCTCCTTGGGGCCGGTCTCGCGGACACCGACCCGGACGCGCGGTCTCGCGGTCGGGCCCCCCCCGGACTCGATGCCCGCCAGCGAGCCCTGTGGGACGCGCTGGAGGCGGAGCCCGACCACATCGACCTCCTCGCCCGCAGGGCCCGTCTGGACATCGCGACCGCGGCGGCGACCCTGTCGGTCATGGAGGTTCACGGATGGGTGCGACGCTCCCCCGGGCTCCGCTTCGCCAGATCCCCGACCTGAAGGCCCATGGACGAAGTGCCCCCGGCTGCCGGCACCCAGTGCGGGGAGCAACCCCGGGAAGGACCGTTTTCAGTGGATGGCGCGACATCATCCGTCTACGTGCACGCGCCCTTCTGCGCCCGGCGCTGCTTCTATTGCGACTTCGCCGTAACGGTCGACCGCGAGAGTCGGCACGACGCCTGGCTGAACGCGATCTCCGCAGAATGGCATCAGATCCGGCGCGAGGACCTGTTCTCGTTTCCGGAACCCCTCTGGACGCTCTACGTCGGGGGAGGCACGCCTTCCCTCCTGGGCACGCGCGCCATGGGCGGCCTGGCATCCGTGATCGGTTTCCGCCTCCTGAGCAATCCCGACCTGGAGTGGACGGCGGAGGCGAATCCGGAGAGCTTCACTCCGGCCATCGCACAAGCCTGGCGAGAGGCGGGAGTGAATCGCGTCAGCCTGGGCGTGCAGAGCTTCCACGAGCCGTCGCTGCGCTGGATGGGACGTCTGCACGGTTCCGCGGGGGCCGCGGAGGCGGTGCGCAACGCTCGGCGGACCGGCTTCCGGAATGTGAGCGCGGACCTCATCTTCGGCCTTCCCGGGCACCTGGCGCGCGACTGGGGCGACGACGTCGAGCGCGTGCTCGACCTGGGCGTCGAACATATGAGTCTCTACGGGCTCACTGTGGAGCCGCGCACCCCCCTCGGGCGGGCTGTGGCCGACGGGCGCGAGCGGGTCGCCTCCGAGGGTCGGTACCGCGACGAGTATCTGGAAGCAGTGGAACGGCTCACCGGGGCGGGCTACCTTCACTACGAGGTCAGCAGTTTCGCCATCCCGGGCCGGGAATCCCGTCACAATGAAGTGTACTGGTCGGGCCGTTCCTACCTGGGTCTGGGCAATGGGGCGCACAGCTTTCGCAAGCCCTTGCGCCGCTGGAACCTGCGTGACTGGAAGGAATACAGTACATCGGTCGTGAAGGGGGACGCCGCGATCGCGGGACACGAGGTGCTGGACCGGGCCGCACTGCGGCTGGAGCGAATCTGGCTGGGACTCCGCGCCCGCAGGGGCGTTTCCCTCGCGTCGATTCCGGCGCGGGCGGCGGCTGTGACGGAGCGATGGATGCGGAGGGATTGGGCCCGGGCGGAGGCCGGCAGACTTCGCCTGACCGTCGAAGGCTGGCTGCTGCTCGACGCCCTCGCCATCGAGCTGGACGAAGCGGTGACGAATCGAAAGGACGGGGAATGACGATGCGGACGGGGCGACTGCGGGAGCGCATCGTCGTCCGCGAAGAGCTGACGACTCGAGAACGACAGGTTCTGGAGGCGGTGGTGCGCACCTATGTCGACACCGCCGGCCCGGTGGGCAGCCACTCGGTGAACCGGCGCTGGAAGCTGGGGGTGTCGGCCGCCACCATCCGCAACACCATGGCGGAGCTGGAGTCGAAGGGGTACCTGGCCCGGCCTCACGCATCCGCCGGGCGGGTGCCGACCGACGCCGCCTACCGGTATTTCGTAGACCGCCTCATCCGCCCCACGCCGCTCACCCACGCGGAGCGCGACCGGATCGAGGAGGAACTCGACCCGGATGCCGCCTCCCCGATCGAGCGTCTGGTGCGGCGAACCACCCGCGCCCTCAGCCTGATCAGCCACGAACTGGGGCTGGGGCTGGTGCCGAGCCTGGATTCGGCGGTCCTGGAGAAGATCGAACTCATCCGGCTCTCATCGCACAAGGCGCTCATGGTGGCCACCGTGCGCAACGGCCTGGTGCGCACGGTCTACGTGGATCTTCCCCTGGAGATTCCGCGGGATACCCTGGTGACCCTGACGGTCATCCTGAACGAACGTCTCGCCGGGCTCACCTTCGCGGACCTGAGGGAGTCGCTGCCCGAACGGCTGCGTGATCCGGGCACGGACAGCGACACCGCCACCGAGCTGCTGAACATCTTCATGGAGTCCGCCCAGTCCCTGCTGGACTGGCCGGAGGCCGGTGGATCGCCCGTGCTCTTCGGGCAGACGTCGGTGCTCGCCAGCCAGCCGGAGTTCACCAGCGGACAGCGACTCAAGAGCCTCATCGAACTGACCGAGCACAACCAGCTGATGGAGGGCGTGCTGAGCAATCGCCGCCACGGTGGCGGACTGCGCATCACAATCGGCCGGGAGCATCAGGACGAAGCGCTCTCGGGCTTCACGCTGGTGACGGCCGAATACCACGTGGGCGGGCTGAAAGGGGTGGTGGGGGTCATCGGCCCGACCCGCATGCCTTACGAAAAGGTCATCAGCCTGGTGGGCTACACTTCTTCACTCGTGAACGACATTCTGCGCTGAGCGCGGGGTCCGAATGGCAGACTACTACGAGACCCTGGGCGTATCCCGGGGCGCGGACGTGCAGGAGATCCGGAAGGCTTACCGGCGTCTCGCGATGCAGCACCATCCCGATCGCAATCAGGGATCGCGGGAAGCGGAGGAGCGCTTCAAGGAGGTCACCCGTGCCTACGAGGTCCTGAGCAGCCCCGAGAAGAGGGAGCTCTACGACCGGTACGGGGAGCGGGGACTCAACCGCGGCCAGGGGGGAGGCGGCTTCGGCGGTTTCGACTTCTCGGACGCGATCGAGATCTTCATGCGGGATTTCGGAAGCGGAGGCGGCTTCGGCGACCTTTTCGGCCGTCGCCCTCCGGGCACCCCGCGCAGCCCAGGGGGGAAGGGCATTCGCCTGCGTCTTCGACTCACGCTGGGGGAGGTTGCGAGCGGAGTCGACAAGCGGCTGCGGGTAAGCCTGCTCAGGCCCTGCGAGGACTGCGGCGCCACCGGGGCTCTCGGTTCGGGACCGATACTCTGTCCCGCTTGCAACGGCACCGGCCAGGAACGCATCAGCCGGCACTCCCCCCTGGGACAATTCGTAAGCGTGCAACCGTGCCGCATGTGCGCCGGCGAGGGAGAGATCATCCAGGATCCGTGTCCCACCTGCCGCGGAGAAGGGCGGGTGCGCGAGGAATCCACGATCACCGTGGAGGTGCCCGCGGGCGTCTCCTCGGAGAACTACATCACCTTGCGGGGACAGGGGAACGTCGGGCCGAGAGGCGGGCCGCGCGGCGACATCACCGTCCTGATCGCCGTGGAGGACCATCCCGACTTCAAGAGGGACGGCAACGATCTCGTCCACGAGCTTCACGTGACCTTCACCCAGGCCGCTTTGGGCGATCACGTCGACGTGCCGACCGTCGGGGGAAGCGCGCCCCTTTCGGTGCCCGCCGGGGTCCAGACCGGAGAGGTGTTGCGCATGCGCGGGCTGGGGCTGCCCGACCTGGACGGCGGCACGAAGGGCGACCAGCTCGTCCGCGTCGTCGTCTGGACGCCCGAGGACCTCGACCGTCGACAACGGGAGGCGCTGGAACGGTTGCGGGAGGTAGAGGACCCGGTTCCCGAGCATGCGGGGCGTGGCAGGAGGGGGTTCTGGGCACGCGTGAAGGAAGCATTCGTCCCGTAGAACAGTCCGTGGATGCATCCGCGCGTGTGCCGGGGCGGCGGGGGCACCTCCGTTGATCCCCGACCGCTGGCTCACCGTCGTTGCCGGCGCGCCCGGCTCCGCCGCGGTCGGCCTGGTGGCCGCGCAACTCGTGCACGGGGGTGCGCGCGCCGTGGTCGAGCAGGCGGACGGGATGCTGGTCACCCATTTTCCGCCCCCCGACGACGTCCCGGTGTTTCTGGCCGCGCTCGGCAGCGCACTGAACCAGGCAGCCGGCGGGCCCGTCGATCTGCGCTGGTACTGGCTGCCGCACGAGGAATGGGCGGAGACCTGGAGGCAGGGGCTCAGGCCCACGCGCGTCAGTCGCCGCATCACCGTGGCGCCGACCTGGGACGTCCCGCCCGAGCCGGATGGAGGCGTGCTGATCACCCTGGATCCCGGTGTGGCGTTCGGCACCGCCCGCCACGCCTCGACCCGTTGCGCGCTGCGGTTGCTCGACTCCGCGGTTCGCCCCGGGGCCGACATCGCCGACGTGGGCACGGGTTCCGGAATCCTCGCCATTGCGGCGGCAAGGCTCGGCGCCGGTCGCGTGCTGGCCGCGGACGACGATCCCCTCGCGTGTGCGGCAGCCCGCGACAACGTGGACGCCAACCGCGCCGGCGATGCGGTCGAGATCCACGAGCGGGAGGTCTCGCCCGGTTGGCTCGCCGCGCACCATCCCCTCGACGGCGTGGCCGCGAACATCGAGAGCGGGGTGCTGACCGCTCTCCTGCCGGGATTTGCAGCCGCCCTGGCGCCCGGCGGGTGGCTCGTGGTGTCGGGGCTGCTCGCCGAAGAGTCAGGCGATTTCGCCTACGAGGCCGCGCCCTTCGGCTTCCGTCTCCGGGACGACGATGCCGAAGACGGCTGGTGGGCCGGGACCTTCCGCCTCGTTCCCGGATCGGCGGACGGATAGGCGAACCGCATCCCGGCAGCGTTGCGTTGCCGTCGCAGACGCCGGTGCTCCCTCAGCAGTCGGAACCAGCGGTTGACGGCGGACGGTGACTTCACATCCAGGTTGCGGGCGAGACAGGCGAGGGTACGGTGGTTCCAGCGCACCAGGGGGTCGCCGCGCATATACCGCCGATCGTCCGTCTCAAGAAGGACCACCCAGGGGCAGGGCGTGAGATACTGCTCCGAGAGCAACTCGGCGTAAGGTCCCGGCGACTGGTGCAGGTTGCCGGCGGTCCACGCTCCCCGCATGGGATCGAGGAGGCGGTACCGGTCGGGGTGGTGGAGGACGGCCTCGACAACCTCCCGAGCCGCGGGTTCCGCCTCCCCGTCCCGTCCGAGCCTGTGCAGGAGGGTGTCCAGGCTGGCGGCGATCATCGAGGTCTCGGACATCAGTCGGCTGATGCGCTCCGCCATCTCGTTCAACCAGAACCTCCGTCCCTGGAGGAAGTCGCGGTGTCACCGGGAGGCTCCCGGCGCCGAGTCCCAGATAGGTTAGGCTCTGGGGGCGGGCTCTCCCATGGCCCGATGGGAGTATATTTTGTAAGATGTTGTTATTGCGTAAGTTATATGATCTCCTATGCAGGTTGTTCCCCTATCAGTTCGTGTTTTCTGAACGGGATGTAGATCGACGCTCTCGAACGCTCTCGGAGTAACCGTTCGGTCAGCCCGTGGAAAAACGGTCGGCCGGGCATCCTCCCTCCAGCGCAAGCCATACTAGGTCGGTGTTGCCGCTGATCCATCAGGGGCGGCGGCTGGATCGCCCCGGACAGGAGCAGCCGAGGGTGCTCTCCGGGCCGCGAAATCTCTATGCGCTGCTTGGCCAACCGACCACATCGTTCCGAACCACGGGTCTCGGTCTCCGCTCTGCCCGCTGTCCGATGGAGGTGGAAGTAGGGGCGCTCGTCGGTTGCTGGAGCGCCATCAAGGCGAACCCTTCAGGAGTTCGAGACCACGGTTCACCGAACAGTTACCTGCGGACGAGTGCCACGCCGGGGGTCGCGGCCCCGCGGGCCGGGGTGCCGACGCATTCCCTTTGGTGGCGTGAGCACGTCAAGGAGTCCCTCGCTAGGTTATCCCGGTGGAACGACAAGACTTGGCCACACTTCGGACAAGGAAGAGGGGATGACCAAGGCAGACCTCGTTGAGCGGGTCGCCGACGCGATCGGGCCAGGAATCACCAGGAGAGACTATGCGCTGGTGATCGACGCCTTTCTCGCCGCGGTGCAGGACGCGCTCGTGGACGGCGAGGGCATCGAGATCCGGGGCTTCGGGACGTTCAAGGTGCGTCACCGCAAGGCCCGGACGGGGCGCAACCCCAGGACCGGGGAGCGGGTCGCGGTTCCGGCCCGCAGCGTGCCGGTCTTCCAGCCGTCGCGACACTTCCGCAGCCGTGTGGACCGGGGGCACCGCTCCTCCGCGGCTGCTGGATCTCTCGAATGAGGCTGGGACACTGGAACGCGAACACGGGCTACTACCGTCAATCGGATTGCTCCGGGATGAGCGACGGCATGACGCGCGCCTACGGACGGCTGATCGCGGGGGCGGCCGCGTTCGAGACCCCCGCGCCGTTGCGGGGGCCGGACGATCCGTGGCGGCTGCACGTGCTCGCGCATCCGCACGGCCCGCGCGTCCTGCAAGCGCGGATCGTTGCCCCCGACGAGTTGCCCGTGGCGGTGCTGGCGGTGGCGGAGGGCGGTGGCCTGGGCGCGCGGCGCGCATGGCGCGAGACAGTCGCGGCGGCCCCCGGGTTGATGGAAGGATGCGACCCGATCCCCCTCCGCGCCCCTCCGGACGGCCCGTGGGTGATCATGGCCCTGCTGATGGCGCTGGCCGTCCATGGGGATGCCGTCGAATGGCTGGGGGAAGTGGAGCAGTGCATCGCGTGGGCTTTCCTTGAGAGCCTCGAACCGATGGCGAGCGCGTAAGGACGCCGAGATCAGCGGCTCGGCCCGGAGTCCCGGTCCGGCCCGCGCGGCCTCGTCTTCTCCAACAGCCGCCTCGTCATCTCCACCTGCTGCCTCGCCCTGCGCCGTAGGTCCCGTAGGATCCGGTCAAGTCCGTCACCCGCTCTCTCAGCCGCTCGACTTGCCGCTGCAAGGCTTCGACCTGCTGCCGCAAGGCTTCGATCTGTTCGGAGTGCCGCCGCTGTTCCGTTTCGTACTGCCCGGACAACTTCTCGAAGGCGGCCGTCAACTGCCGTTCCAAATCGGTCACGCAGCTTCCTCCTCACTCTCTCGACAGCTTCAAGTAGGGCCGCCCGTCCATCGTGAACGCCGGTCGGCTCGGAGCGCCGGCGGGCAGCACCGCGTACCGCTCCCCGCCGATCTCCCGCAACTCGACGCCCCAGGTCGTCTCCTGCATCTTCGCCAGCGTCTCGCGCGCCCAGTGAATCCGTATGTTCACCTCCGTCAAGGTCTCGAACCGGGCGTCGATGCTCCTCGACAGCCAGTGCATCGTTCCCCAGCTGCCGCCGCAGATACCCAGAAAGAGGCTCATGCCGACCATCAGGGGCCGGAGCCAGGCTCTCATCAGCAACTCGCGCATCCGCCCGGTCGCCTCGACCGTATCGGCTTCGATGGAACGCAGCGCGCCGCTTGCGACGGCGCTCAAGTTCTGTCCAAGCCGCGCGAGCTCGCGCGCGGCTGCGTCCTCGATCCGCCTCCGGTCGGCTTCCAGCCTGCTCCTCAGCCGGGAGGTCAAGTCGCCCGGGCTCGAAGTCTCGCTCATACAGTTCTCCCCTCAGCCGCCACCGCTTCCCGCTACCGGGATCGCGGGCGGTGATGTAGTCCTTGCCCTGGCGCGTCACATCGAGACCGACATCCTCAAGGGCGGAGACCACGTCGGCGCGGCCCTTGACCGCGCCGTGCTCGACGCGCTGCACGAGGTAGTCGCGGATCAGCGTGCGCGGGTCCGCCTCGTGTTCGAGCCCGGCCCGCAGCTTCGACGCCTCGATGTAGGCAACGTGGCCCGGCCGCTGCGCCCTCGCGCGCGCCGGATCGTCGGGGCGGCTCCAGCCGTGCTCGTGGTTGAAGGCGTCGCGCAGCGGGTCGTACGTCCGCTGCCATCCGGGCGGCGCGATGTTCAGGCTCCGGCCCGTCTGGAGGTCGCATTGCGCGGCGAGGATGTGCGCGTGGACGCCGCCCCCGCGCTCGCGGTGAAGAACCGCCGTCCACGCGTAGCGGTCCGGCTCCAGCCCCGCCCACGCCGTCTTCTCGAACTCGTCGAGGACGGCTTCGATCTGCTCATCGGTCGGCCGGTCCTCCGGCGCCCACGCGATCACGGCCGACCTGTACTTGCGGTCGAAGTCGAGCGAGTCGGCCACGGCGGCGACCATCTCCGGATTCCCGCGCAGCACCTCGACGCCCTCGCGCTCCCGCCCCTCGGCGTCGCGCTCGCCGACGAGATAATCGGCCGCCGCCTTGGCCGATCCCTTTCCGTGGGACAGGAACTTAACGAGCATCGGCGGCCTCCCGGCCGATGCGGGCCACGGCGAGCAGCGACCGCTCGAACGACACGAGGTGGGCGATCACGGCGACGGCCTCGCCGGCGGTCTTGTGGGTGTTCACCCACCGCGCGAGTTGGTTGAGGTTGTTCCCGATGCGCGCGATCTGGCGGGTGCGCTCGCGCTCGACGGACCGCGCCGCCGCGGTCCACGTATGCGTCCGCGCCATCGCCTCGCGAAGCAGCGCGGAAGGGGACACGCCCGCCGCGGCCGCCTTGTCCCGCCAGGCGGCGTGTTCGGCGGGCGTGACGCGGGCGGCCACGAGGGCGGTGCGGTCAGCCACGTCCGCACCGTGGCCGGGGTTCGGGGCGCGGCCTCCCGCGCCCCTCCGCCGACCGCTTGGCGGCGCGGTATGCAGGGGGATCTGAAGGGGGGCGCAGCACCCCCTCGCCAGCCTCGATGTTAAACATCGAGTCGGCTGGCTTACGGACCTTAAGGCCGTCAGCCAGCCCCCGGGTGCGGGCGTTTCGACCGCGCCGACTCACTGGGCCGCCCCGGCCTCTGGGCGCTCGCCGGACTCCGCGTCTTCGCCGCGGCTCTCGGCGATCCGCTCGCGGATCCACGCGTCGATCTCCGACTCGATCCAGCCCACCGCGCGCCCGCCCAGCGCGATCGGCCGGGGGAAGCGCCCCTGCTCCAGCCGCAGGTAGATCGTGCTGCGCGACAGCCCCGTGCGGGCCACCACCTCCGGCAGCCGCAGGATCCGGATCGGCGGGTTCGTCGCTCTCTCGCTTCTCGGTTGTTCCGTCATCGCTCTGCTCCTCCTGGTTCTACTCGCCCTTGGCGAAGGCTTCCGGTACCGGGGGCGGCTCGGCGGAGCCCGCGCCCCGCCCGAGACCCCGTCGTGCTCGTCCATGAAGGCCTGCACCCGGTCGGCGGACCGGAGCGTCAACGAGCGTCCGCGCTCGATCTCGCGCACCAGGTTCGGGTCGCCGAGCGCCTTCCTGCCGAAAGCTGTCGGGCTCAGGCCCGAGCGCCCGAGGAACGCGCTCACCCGGGATTTCAACTCGTGTTCAAACGTCTGCATGACGGTAACGGTGAAGGCCCGCGTTCTTGGACGTCAACCTGTCGGAAATGTCCTAAGTTCTTGCAGTGTATAGAGATATCCCGTATGGTCCCGGTCGGTGCGGATGCCGGCGCCAGCGGCGTGGCGGACGCCCCCGTCAGGGCTCGGGAGCGGTCGGGAATGGAGGAGCGGAACCCGACCGGGGGGTTGGCCGGGGAGGTTGCGCCGGGGGGCGGTGCCAGTCGGCGGGCCGCCGGGGTTTCGGCGCGGAGGGAGGACCCGCGAAGCGCCCGTGCGGGCGCTTCACGGAACGCGCCGCGGATGAGCGGCGCTACAGCGGCTGCAAGCCGTCGTTCGCGGGCGCGGCGATGGCGGGGTTGGAGGCCGGGCTTCGCCTCGCCGGGGATTCCACCGGCGAGCCCCCGGCCGTTCGGCGGGGCTTTAGCAACGCCGAACCCCCCGGCGCGCACGAGCCGCATCGCGCACGCCGGGGGGTCACCCTAGCCCGAGGGCTTCAGTTCGACGCGATCCCGGCGTGGTGTCCGTCCGGCTCAAGCAGCCGGTGGTCCTCCCCGGCGACCTCGACGACGCGGACGCTGTAGAGTCCGGCCTGCCTCCGGTCGGGCACCTGGAACTCCAGCACAGTGCCGTTTCGCATGTCGCCCGCGAGAACGAACCGCCGCGGCCCGTTGCCCTGCCCGGACTCGTACAGTTCGAGCCCGGCCGCTACGCGGGCGTCCCCGACGTGCGGTCCGTCGACTTCGACGAGCGCGCCTGCCGCAGCCGGTCCCCCGGCCGGTGCCGTCCACTCGACGGCGAGGGCTCCCGGCACCGGCACGTCGGCGGCCGCGGGCAGGTCCACCACGCCCGCGCCGTCGCACGACCAGAGCGCCGCGGCAAACAGCACGGCGAGCCCGGGCAGCCTTCTTCGTTTCGGCCGCCGTCCTCCCGGCGCCCTCCGCCTCGGCCGCCTCGCCGCCGCGGCCCCGACGGCCCCGACGGCGCCGGGCAGCGCCGCGTCCGAAGCGGGCGGCGTTGTCCTCGGGGGATTCCCGCACCTCGCCCCTCCGGCGCGGCAGCGCTCGATCCACGCCAGCAGGTCGCCCACGTCGTAGCGGCCGTTGGCGTTGCCGAGCCTGTCGAGCGCTTCGAGCCGGTCTTCTTCGAGGCTGCGCTCGCCGAGCAGCGCGCCCGCCGCGTCCTCCGGGCTCAGCTCGCCCACGATGGCGAGCGCCGCGTCCACGGCCGCCGTGACGCTGCTCCTTGCCGCGTCCATCGACGCCGACGGGATCGTGAACGTCACCGAGTACTCCTTCGCCTCGCTGTTGTCGATCACCGCGGTCCAGTAGGCGACGCCGGTGCTCACGGAGATGGCCGGGCTCTCCGCCCCGCTCGCCACCTCGTGGCCGTGCACGAGGATCAGGGCCGTCGAGGACGCCGCCGTCGGCCTGAACTTCGCGTACTGCGTGCCCGCCGGGGCCGTCACGCGGTAGGCGGTCACCGAAGAGCGGAACGACGGGCTGAGCGAGAGCGACCTATAGGTCCCGTTCTCCTCCTTGCTCACGCGCACGCTCAGGCTCCTCAGTCCGGTCGAGCCGGCGCCGCCCGTCGGCGTGCCCGAGCCCGTGGCCCACGGACCGTCGCCGTAGTCGTTCGACGCGCGCACCCGCACGTCGTAGCGCGTGCCGTTCTCAAGCGCCTCGATCGCGGCCTTCGTGTCGGCGTAGTCGTCCTCGTGCAGCTGGATCCACTCCGACGCGCTCCGCTTCTTGTACGCCGTCACGTAGGCCGTCACGGTCCCCGACGAGGGCGCGCTCCACGTCAGGTCGAGCCTCCCGTCGCCCGCCGTCACCCGCAGGCTCCTGACGCGTCCGGGCACCTCTCCGCCCCGGTCGGCGATCGTCACCTCGAACGAGGACGGGATGCCCGCCTCGACCCCCGCCGGCAGGTTCGTCCGCAGCGCCACCGTGAACGTCTCGTCGTCGGTGTCGTCGTCCACGCGCGTCGTGATCGTGCCCGTCCCCTCCACCTGGCCCGAGGCGATGCGGATGCCCGACAGGCTGCCGTGGTCACCCGCCTCGGACGTGCCGCGCTCGACCGTGACCGGGATCGTCACCGTCCTTTCGAGCGCCTTGTCGAGCGTCGCCGTCACCGTCACGCTCTCGCCCTCCGGCACCGGGTCCGGCGCGGCCCCGAGCGACACCGTGGCGGGCGCGTCCCCGCCCTCGTCGACGATCACCACCTCGACCGACTCCGGGTGGCCCCGCTCGACGCCGGACGGCAGCTCGCCCAGCGACACGGTGAACTCCTCGTCGTCGCCGTCGTCGTCCCTCGTCGTCGTGATCCGGCCCGTCCCCTCGGTCCGGCCCGAGGCGATCCGGATGCTCGACAGCGTCCCGTGGTCGCCCCGCTCGGAGGTGACCCGCTCGACCTCGATCGGGATCGTCACGCTCCTCGTCAGCACGCCGTCCAGCTTCGCCGTCACCGTGACAGGATCGCCCTCGTCCACGGGGTTCGGCTCGACTTCGAGCCACGCCCGCGGCTCGTCGCGGTCGTCGATCACCACCTCGACCGACGACGCGGCGCCCGCGCGCACGCCCGCCGGCAGCGGACTCCCCAGCCGCACCGTGAAGGTCTCGTCGTCGGGGTCGTCGTCCCGGGTCGTCTCGATCGTGCCGGACCCGACCGTCTCGCCCGCAGCGATCATGACCTCGTCCAGCGTCCCGTGGTCGCCCGCCTCCGACGTGCCCCGCCGGACCGTCAGCGGGATCGTCGCGTCCGCGTCCAACGGCTTCGTCAGGTGGACCCGGATCGTCACGTCCCGGCCCTCCGTCACCGGGTTCGGCTCCGCGTCGATCCACGCCGCCGAGCCCGTGCCTCCGCCACCGTCGTTGGCCGGGATCGTCAGCTCGATCTCCGGCGTGTCTTCCGTCCACGAGCCCCGCACCCAGACCGCGACCGTCTCGTCGTCCTCCGGCTCGTCGTCGTTCACCACGCGCAGCCAGCCCGTCGCGCGACGGTCCCCCTCGGCGATCGTGATCCATTGGGTCACGCTCTCGCCCGCGGGCGCCGGCGCGAGCGTGAAGTCGCCCACCGGCGACGCCGGGTTGTCGCCCGAGCCGCCATCGCCGTGGAACCGCACCCGCACGCCGCCCGCCGGGGCCGGATGGTTGAGCGTCGCCGTCAGCCGCGCCGAGGAGCCCTCACCCGGCCGGAGCGTGCTCGACACCAGCTCGGCCCGGAGCGGGCCGTCGTCCCGGATCGTGATCTCGACCGAGGACGGGTCGCCCGCAAACACCGAGGACGGCAGGCTCCCCAGCGCCACGGTGAAGGTCTCGTCCTCCTCGTCCTCGTCACGCACCGTCGTGACCGTCCCCGTCGCGCTCCTCCGGCCGGCGCGCACCGTGATCGACTCGAGCGCGCCGTAGTCGCCCTCCTCCGCCGTGCCCCGGCTCAGCGTCAGCGGGATCGTCACGGCCTCCGGCAGCGCCTTCGACAGCCGCGCCGTCACCGTCACGGCCGAGCCCTCGTTCACCGGGTTCGGAGACGCCGCGAGCGTCACCTCCGCCTTGTCGTCGTCCGTGATCGTCACCAGCACCGAGTCCGGGTCGCCCGCCCGCACCGTCTGTGGCAGGTTGCCGGTGTCCACCTCCACCGTGAACGTCTCGTCGTCCGTGTCCAAGTCGTGGTTCGTCCGGATCGTGCCCTCGCCCGCCGTCGCGCCGCCCGCGATGTGGATCGCCGACAGCACCCAATGGTCGGCCGTCTCCGCCGTGCCCGCCGTCAGCGTCAGCGGGATCCTCACGGCCGAGGCGAGCGCCTTCGAGAGCGTCGCCGTCACCGTCACGCTCGATCCCTCGTCCACCGGGTTCGGATCAGCCGCGAGCGTCACCGCCGGGATCCCCTCGTCGTCGGCGATCCTGACCACGACATCCGACGGGCTGCCCGCCAGCACCGCAGCCGGCAGCGGGCTCCCCAGCGCCACCCTGAACGTCTCGTCCTCCTCGCCGGTGTCGTGGTTCGTGCTGATCGTGCCCGTGCCGGTCGTCGCGTTCGCGTTGACCGTGATGCTCGTCAGCGTCCCGTGGTCGCCCGCCTCCGACGAGACCCGCTCGACGGTGACGGGGATCGTCACGCTGGTCGACAGCGCCGCCGTCAGCGTCGCCGTGATCGTCACCGCCTCGCCCTCGGTCACCGGGTCCGGCGAAGCCGACAGCGACACCGCCGGCTTCTCGTCGTCGGTGATCGTCACCAGCACCGAGTCCGGGCTGCCCTCCACGACCGACGACGGCAAGTTGGCCGCGTCCAGCGCCACCGCGAACGTCTCGTCGTCCGCGTCGGCGTCGTGCGCCGTCGTGATCGTGCCCGTGCCGGTCGTCGCGTTCGCGGCGACCGTGATGCTCGACAGCGTCCCGTGGTCGCCCGATTCCGACGTGCCGCGCTCGACCGTCACCGGGATCGTCACGCTCGCCGTGAGCGCCCTCAAAAGCGTCGCCGTGACCGTCACGCTCGACCCCTCGCCGACCGGGTTAGGCGACGCCGAGAGCGTCACCGACGGCTTCGCCGACGGCGTGCCCGTGCCGCGCGCCCAGGCGCCCCCGCCGCTCGCGTTCACCGCCCGCACGCGCACCCGGTAGGTCGTCCCGTTCGTCAGAGGCATGATGTCCATCGAGAGCGGCGTCGTGCCCGAATGGCCCGCGTCCACCCACGCCGCCGACGGGTCCGAACCCGACGCCTCGGCGTCGTCGGCGACATCGACCGCCGCCGCCGACGTGTAGTGCACGTCGTAGCCCGTGAGCGCCGAGGAGCCCGCGCTCGCCGGAACCCTCCAGCTCACCGCCAGCGTCGTGTCGCTCGACGCGATCGCCAGGTCCCGCACCGCGCCCGGCACCGCGTCCTCGCTCTGGATCGTGATCGTCGCCAGCCTGCCCTGCGCGTGGCGGCGGTACGCGTCGTTCACCGACAGGGTGCCGGGTCCGTCCGCGAGCCGGAGCTCGATCCTCTCGTTGGCCTCGACCTCCGCGTCGTCCGTGATCGACACCGTCAGGTTCTGCGTCTTCGACGTCGTCGGCCCGAACGTCACCGACTTCGTTGCAATGCCGAAGTCCGTGTTCTCCGTCGCCGTGCTCCCGCTCAGCACCTCGATGGCGAAGGTCGTCGACTGGTACGGAAGCGCGTCCACCGTCACCGGCACCTTCAGCGTATCGCCCGTCACGTTCTCCGCCACCGCCCGTGTGTGCTTCGCCATCGCGGCGGCGTTCGAGCCCATCGCGATCCAAGCTTGCAGGTGCCCGATCATGATCTCGAACTTGGCGACCGCGCTTTCCCTGGCCGTCCAGCCCGCCGCGCTCGTCCCCAGTTGCAGTCCGAAACACTCGCCCCGCCCCACCAGGTCGTCGCCGTTTTTCGCGAACGTGAAGCTGAACGACGCCTGTGTCTGACCCGGCTGCACCGTCACCGAGGTGGGCTGGCCCGCCGCGATGTCGTCCGCCTCCGCCAGCACGAGCTGCGCGCCGGTCGTGCACAGGCCCGCCGGCAAGGCCGTGCCGAACAACCGCGTCACCGTCAACGCCAGCCCGCCCGACGGCGCCGCCTCCGACAGCGAGACCGTCACGTTGAACGTGCTCCCCGGCGTCCCGTCGTAGTTGGAGGGAGAGAACCCGTAGGTGTGCGGCTGCGGCGTGCCGGACGCGGCGTCCGACCATTGGCCGGCGCCGCGGGCGTTCTTGGCCCGCACCCGCACGTCGTAGGCCGTGCCGCCGGTCAGGCTCGGGATCGACCCCGAAGCGGGCGTGCCGCTGTGGGAGGCCGCGACCCAGCCGGTGCTCGGGTCCGAGCCCGTGCCCGCCTGGTCGGCCGCGGCCGAGGTCTTGTAGTGCACGTCGTAGCCGGTGATGGCCGAGCCGTTGTTGGCCGGCGCCGTCCACGACAGGTCCAGCTTGCCGGCGCCCGCCGTGACCGACAGCCCGGAGACCTTGGCGGGGACCCCGGGCACCAGGTTGGTCAGCGTGACCCAGGCGCCTTCTAAACCGGTTGTTATCGCGCGGATTCGAAAGTCGTAGGAGGTCCCGTTGGCGACCGTATGCGGCTGCCTGAATCGGCCTACCCGCTGGGAGCCTGTGAATACGAACGCGGTGTCCGCTGCAGTAAACCCCGCTGTCACCCCGTTCTCCGCCACGGCTTGCCAATCCCGCACGTCGGAGGAGGAAGAGAGCTTCCAGTACAGAACAAAAACCCGTGTCGAAGCCTGACCAGTGCCCCAACTACCGGGAGCCTGCCAGGTCAGGGTCACCTTCCCGTCGCCCGCGGTCGCCTGCACGTTCCGCGGGACCGAGGGCGGGGTCCCCTGCGCCGCGGCGGGGGCGGCAGCAAGCAGATGCAGGCCGCACAGCAGCAGCGCGAGGGCGTGAAGGACAACGGAGAAGCGGGCGCGGCGGCGCCCGGGGCGCGGGTCAGGCCTGGATGAACCTGCCGGGGTTGAAGGAGCCGGTTCGCGCGCGCCGGGCGGGCGCCGGCCGCGCATCATGCCGCACGGCCGCCGGCTCTGCTCGGCCCTCGGCTCTGCTCGGCGAGACTCGTCCGACACTGATGTGACTGCCACTGCTGTGAAGGTCGTCGCGAGGGGGGGCGCCTTCGGTCCGCCTCCACGGGTAGCCCGCGCCATGCGTGTCAGGGCCCATAACGGCAAAGAGGCCACGGGGATCCCTCCTTGTTGTTGGGATTCCTCCTCTTGATTAGCTCTCGATTATTGCATTAATCGAGAGCTACTCAATTGGGCCTATATCCTTGTACGGGAGGTACTTATGCCGATCCGGGGCTCGGACCCCGTGTCCGCGCGTCCGGCGTCCGATCCGAAAAGGTCACAACTCGGTGCACGCCTCGACGCCTGCCTCGACGCCGCCGAGGGCGTCCTCAGCGGCCATACCGTGCGCGCGCTCAGGTCGGATCTCGCCCGGTTTGCGGCATGGTGCGCCGAGCGCGGAGTCCGGCCGCTGCCCGCGCGCGCCGCCACCGTGGCCGCCTACATCGAGGAGGAGGCGGCCGGCCGCGCGCCGGGCACCGTGCGGCGCTACCTGTCGAGCATCGCCAGCGCGCACCGCTCGGCCGGGGAGCCGAGCCCCGCCGAGCGCGCGGCCGTGCAGCGCGCGCTCAAGCGGGTCTGCCGCCGGAACGCGTGCCGCCCGGCGCAGGCGCTGGGCCTGACCTGGACGCTGCGGCGGCGCCTGATCGCCGCCGCGGGCGGGCGCACGATCGACGCGCGCAACCGCGCGATGCTCGCCGTGGCCTACGACGCCATGCTTCGCCGATCCGAGCTGGTGGCGCTCCAAGTCGATGACCTCTCGACGGATAGGGGCGGCTCGGCCTCGCTCCTGGTGCGCCGCGCGAAGACCGATCCCGAGGGCGGCGGCGCGATGCTGTACCTGCACCGCGACACCGTGAGGCTGGTGGGGGCCTGGCTCGACGCGAGCGGGATCGGCGCCGGACCGCTGTTCCGTTCGGTCCGGAGGAACGGCACGCTCGGGGGCGCCCTCCCCGAGAGCCAGGTGCCACGCATCTACAAGGCGATGGCCGAACGCGCGGGACTTGCGGAGGACGAGGTCGGCCGGATCGCCGGGCACAGCCCCCGGGTGGGGGCGGCACAGGACATGATCGCCTCGGGGATCGGAGTCCCGGCCATCATGCAGGCCGGCCGCTGGAGGAGCGCCTCGATGGTCCAGCGCTACGGCGAACGCCTGCTGGCCAGGCGCAACGGAGCGGCGCAGCTCGCGCGGCTCCAGAGACGTAGGTAACGGGCCGGATCGCGGCGAGAGGTTGACGCCTTGAACCCGTGGTCACAACCTTCACTCTCCGTTGCTCTCGATTAATGCAATAATCGAGAGCTACCCCGCAATATAGCCCACGAGTCGTGACCCCTCTGTGACCTCTTGAGGAACGCGCGGGGCCATCTCGTGACTACGGCCCGTCGAGCCGCTATCTTGATCCACTTCCGCGGCGGGGTCTCCCTGTCCCTCCGCACCACCTTCCCCGGGGAGTGGATCGTTGAGCGAGCGAGACCCGGCCGGGCCTGGGGACGACCCCCGCGGTGAGCGCATCACGCGTCTGAGCGCGGCGATCCTGCGGATCAGCCAGAGCCTCGACCCGCCCACCGTGCTCGACGACGTGGTCGGGAGCGCGCGCTCTCTAACCGGCGCCCGTGTCGGCGTGATCACGACGTTCGACGAGCGGGGCGGGGTCCGGGACTTCGTCACCTCCGGTCTTGCGCCGGAGGAGCGCCGGGCGATGATCGAGTGGCCCGACGGGCCGCGCGTCTTCGAGCACCTGCGGGACCTTCCGGGCCCGCTGCGCGTGGCGGACCTTCCGGGGTACCTGCGCTCGCTCGGCTGCTCTCCGAGCCCCGGGGGCTCGAAGACGCTCCAGGGGACGCCGATGCGCCACCGCGGAGAGCGGTTCGGGGGCTTCTTTCTCGCCGACAAGGAGGACGGCGAGGCGTTCACCGCGGAGGACGAGGAGATCCTGGTGCTGTTCGCTTCGCAGGCGGCCGCCGCGATCGCGAACGCGCGCGCCTACCGCGAGGTCGAGCGGGCGCGGGCCGACCTGGAGACCCTGGTCGAGACCTGTCCGGTCGGCGTCGTGGTCTTCGATGCGGCCACGGGCCGCGCGGTCTCGTTCAACCGCGAGGCGCGGCGGATCGTCGAGGAGATCCGCACTCCGGGCTCTCCGACCGAACAGCTCCTCGACGTGATCACCTGCCGCCACGCGGACGGGCGGGAGGTCTCGCTCGCCGAGTTCCCCCTGGCGCGGCAGTTCGAAGACGCCGAAGAGCTGCGCGCCGAGGAGATCGAACTCTCGGTCCCCGACGGGCGGAGCGTGCGCACGCTCGTCAACGCCACCCCCATCCGCTCGGACGACGGCGGGGTGGTGTCGGTCGTGACCAGCTTCCAGGACCTGGCGCCGCTCGACGAACTCGGGCGCCAGCGGGCGGAGTTCCTCGAGATGGTGAGCCACGAGCTGCGCGCGCCGCTCATCTCGATCAAGGGCTCGACGACGACCGCGCTCGGCGCATCGCCCGCGCCGCACCTGACCGAGCTGCTCCAGATCTTCCGCATCATCGACGGGCAGGCCGACCACATGCGGGGCCTCATCGCGAACCTGCTCGACGCCGGCAGCATCGAGGCGGGCACGCTGACCGTCGCGCCCGAGGCCACGAGCATCGCCTCGCTCGTCGAGAGCGCACGCAACACCTTCCTCACCGGCGGCGGCCGCCACGCCGTCGTCGTCGACCTTCCGCCCGACCTTCCGCCCGCGATGGTCGATCCCCAGCGCATCGGGCAGGTGCTGAACAACCTGCTCGCCAACGCGGCGCGGCACTCGCCGCCATCGTCGCCGATCCGCGTCGAGGGCGCAATCGAGGGCACCCACATCGCCCTGTCGGTCTCCGACCAGGGCCGGGGGATCGCGCCCGACCGCCTCCCGCATCTGTTCCGCAAGCGCGCGGGGCTCGCAGGCGACACCGGGCTCGGGCTCGCCATCTCGAAGGGGCTGGTCGAGGCGCACGGCGGCCGCATCCGCGCCGAGAGCGGGGGACCGGGCCTCGGCGCGCGCTTCACGTTCACGATCCCGGCGGCCGCGGATGCCGCGGCCGCACCCGCGCCGCACGGCGGCCCCCGGCGTCCGCCGGGAACGAAGGGCGCGGAGCAACGGATCGTGGTCCTGGACGACGACTGGCAGACGCTGCGCGACGTGCGCGACGCCCTCGCCGACGCCGGCTACGCCCCGCTCGTCACCAGCGATCCAGATCGGCTCGCCGGCATCATCCGCGCCGAACGGCCCAGCCTCGTGGTCCTCGACCTGATGCTCCCGGGCGTCGACGGGATCGAGCTGATGGGGCGCGTCCCCGCGCTCGCCGAAATCCCCGTCATCTTCATCTCAGGATACGGGCGCGACGAGACCATCGCCCGCGCACTCGACAGCGGCGCGGCCGACTACATCGTCAAGCCGTTCTCCGCGACCGAACTCGTCGCCCGCGTCCAGGCCGCGCTCAGGCGGCACGGCGCGCCCGAGACTTTCGCCCTCGGCGACCTGCGCATCGACTACGCCGCGCGCCGCGTCACCCTCGCCGGCCGCGACGTGCCCCTCACCGGCACCGAGTTCGATCTGCTGCGCATCCTCTCGCGCAACGCCGGACGGGTCGTGACCCACCGGACGCTCCTCCGCCGGGTCTGGGGGCGCCGGGGATCCGAAAAGACCGCCCGCGTCCGCACGGTCATGAAGAAGCTCCGCAAGAAGCTCGGCGAGGACGCCGCCAAGCCCACGTACATCTTCAACCGGCACGGCGTCGGCTACAGCTTCGGAGACCCCGGCGCGTGAGCCTTGGTGGCCGTTGGCCGAGGAGATCGTGTTCTGCCTGACACCGTGACCGCCGTGGCCCGCACAGAGTGTGGGTACGAGGAACTCGCCGCGTGGTTCGCGGCAAGACTGGAACCGTTCACCAGGGCCGAAGCCCATCCCGAAACCGAGTCGACGGATAACCCATAGCGCAGCGCCCAGCCCCAACGACCCCTCCGACTCCGGGTCGGAAAGCGTTCGCGACATCACCACATACCATCATCCCTGCGATCCAGCCGCCGCCAAACGTGGCGGTCCACGCCCGCAAGAACAGGCGATTCCCACCATGCGATTCTCAGGCGACCTTGCCCGCGAGATCCTCCTCAACATCGAAGAGAAGTGGGGCCCCCATGGCCCCTCTCGCTCTCAGATAGAAGACCTCGGGACGCTGGCCCCCGGCACTCCGATGGACTCCATCCACTACCATCTCAGGAAGCTGAAGGAGGCTGGATTCGTCGTGCTCAGCGTCGCATCCATACCGTCGAAGTCGGATGAGCCCGACAGGCTACAGCCTTACCCAGCGTCCCTGACGTATGCGGGGCACCAGTTTCTGGACGACATTCGCGATCCGGGACGGTGGGAGGGGATCAAGAAGATCGCGGGTTCCATGAGCTTCACGACCATGAAGACGCTGATGCCCGAGATCTTGAAGAAGGTCATCGGGCTCTGATCCTCGGCAGGTCGAGGGCCTCTTGACGCGCGCATCATGGGAGAACGCTTGCCCCTTACTCCAGCGGCTGCAACCAGAGGTTGCCGTTCCGGGGGTGGTATATCTCCGGGACATTGTCCAGCACGAAGCAATCGGCTCCGTTTTTGACGGCGGCCGTCTTCCACATATCGAGGTGCCTTCCGACATCCCTCTGGCAATAGTACAGGCTCTGGTCATGCAGTTCGTCCGATGGCTGCTTCGGCCATTTGGGGTGTGCCATGTAGAGTCGGGCCGGGTGTGCGATAACACATGGAATGCCGCGCTCCCGGTACTGCTGAACCTCCCGAAGGTCGTGCGACTGATGCATGGCAACCGGCGGCGCGTCCGCAAGCCGTTCCGGCAGCTTCGCGATTGTCGGCCGCCACACCTTCCCAAGTTGCTTGTCGATCTCTCGTAGTTCCTGAACCGACCAACTCAGCGAGTCCGACTTGGTCGACGGAATCTCCGACGGTGCGCGCGGTGGATCTCGCCAGACTGATCTGTGATCCTTGGAGGGCTCCCAATCGTCCGGAATGCCGCTAGCGGCCATGTCCTTCAAGCAAGCCCGCAGGATGTTCTCGGCGTCGGCGAGCAGATTGGTAGATCCGGCATCCGGCCAAAGCCCAATTGAGTTGGTCGTGTTGCCATGAATGATGTTCCGGCGGATCTCATAGAGTTCCTTCAGTGTGCTTCTCGCGGCGGCGCGCTCTTGCACGGTGTCCGCGTAATACCACGATCCCCGACCGCTGATGGTCCGCTTGAGGTTGGCCTCCCAAGCTGTTCCCGTGAACAGGGCTTCCAAGGCGATGCAGATGTCGATGACCTTGTCCTCGAAGTCGATCCTTCCAGCACCGTCACGCAGGCGTCGCATCGCCAGATTCAGGATCTTCCGGGGTTGATCCTTCAGATGGGCGTAGCCATCCAAGAGTCCCAGAAGTTCCTTCCTCGCGAGAGGGCGCTTCTTGACGCAGGGCTCCCCGATCTGAAGTCGCAGCATTGTAACGCGCTGAGACGACCCGCCAATCGGTCCGATACTCCAGAAGGGCAGTGCCGCCGAGGTCACAAGCGGAACCAGGTGCCAATGTCCGAACACGGTATACCCGTCCCCCCAAACAACACCGAGCATCAGCGCCACATCCTCTGGATGACCCTGTCGCAGAAGCGGGCTCACGTAGACCCCTTGCTCCTGGCTACTCGGAGACTCGAAACCTCGTGCCCGGAGTGCACAGACACCATCCGCGTTTTCGGGAGGCAAAGTCGCACCAGGCGGGGGTTGGTCCAACAAGGATGCTCGGAACTGCACAGCGTCGCGGTAGGGGATCAGCGCACAGAAATCGTCCAGTTCAATCTCCTTCGCTATGGATCGCCCTTTCAGCAGATAGAACGTTTCGACGTCAAGCAGCCCTGTCTGCGCGAACCGCATCGCTCGGCCCGACACGGCCTCCGGACCATGCAGCATCGCCGCGAGGATCAGCTTCTGTGCGGCAGTCGGTGTGTCCAGCCGGTCTCTCGGTGCAAACTGGGCTGGCCGTTCCAACGCGACACAACCTCTCGGCACCTCTGTTCCTTGCCGAGCGCTCCAATACGTCTCAATCCATTCCTGAACTTCCTGGTACGCCCCTGAGTCCAGGGTCCATTCCCCTCCTCGGACGATCTTCTCACCCACGAACGGAACCCTATACGAATAGTGCAGAAGGCTTGCCGTCTCTCTACTCACAACGACCGTCCCCTGTGGACTTGCCCAAGCGACTGAGGCCTGCGCTGATGCTCGACGCAGCAGGTCACCTATGCGGTTCAAGCTCACACGCAGACCTCGTTCTCTTCTCGGAGCGGAGGCCGCAGCAACATGTCAGATGAGGCTCGTTCTTGGACGATGGGATCGGAGAGGTACCAATGACCGCATGAAAAACATGTGAGGAGTGCGGGACTAGGACAACGCACCTCGCGGGATGCCGACCGGCAGGTGGCCCTCCTCCCGCGCCCGCCGGTTTCCTGACACCGATTGTTGGAACGGTGGCGCCGCCGATGGCATCCTAAGCCTAAGTGACACTTCGCGTTCCCGCCAAGTATGCCGCCCAATCGTCCATCAGTTCCCGCCGCCGCTCGAACAGGTCCGTCCGCAGGTACGCCGCCTCAACCTTGTTCTGCACCACATGCGCCAGCGCCGCCTCGACGACCTCCCGGGGATGGTCGGTCCTCTCGGCGGCCCAATCCCGGAACGACGACCGGAACCCGTGAGGCACCGCCGAGATTCCGCAGCTCAGGAGCAACCGCCCCGGCCGCTTCCTCGTCAACGGCTTGCCGCGCTCGTTCACGAACACGATCGGACTCTCCCCGTTCCACAGCTCGCGGGCCGCGTCGAGGATCTCCAACGCCCGGCCGGACAGGGGCACCCGGTGCTCCCGCGCGGTCTTCGTCCGGCTTGCCGGAATCGTCCACACGCCCGCATCCTGATCGATCTCGCTCCACACCGCCCCCCGCACCTCGCCGCCCCGCGCCGCCGTCAGGACCAGAAACTCGAACGCCAACGTGTCCACCTTCCCCGGCTTCGCCGCCCGCACCTTCGCGATGGCCGCCGCCACCTCGCCGTGAGGCAGGGCCTTGCGGTGGGTGACGACATCGTGCTGGGGGCCGAGCACCGGCAGGAGCCGGTCGCAGGGGTTGTCGGTTCGGAAGTCCATGGCGACGGCCCATTCCAACACGGCGCGGATGCGCAGACGAATGGCGCGCGCGACCTTCGGCCTCGCGTGCCAGATGGGGGACAGCGTCTCCAGCACGTCGCCGCTGCTGATCTCCGAGACCGGCAGGTTGCCGAGCCGCGGGAAGGCGTACATTTCCAGCGAGCGAATCCACAGTCTCGCGGTCTTCGGGCTGCGCCACCCGGCGCGCTTCTGCTCGATGACGCGCCCGGCGGCCTCGGCGAAGGTCGGCACGCCGAGGGACCGGCGCTTCTCGGCCAGCGGATCGCCGCCCGCGCGGGCCAGCTTCCGGTTGGCCAGCGCCTGCTCGCGGGCCTCGGCCAGCGAGACGAGGACGACGCTGCCCAGGCCGATCTCGCGCTTGCGGCCCCGGACGACGAGCCGCTGGATCCAGCTGCGGGTTCCGGTCTTCTTGACGTAGAGATACAGGCCGTTCCCGTCGCAGTGTCTTCCGGGCGGAGCGGAGCGCACGAAGGCCGCGGACAGCCGGTTGTGGGGATGTCGGCCCTTCGGCTTGCCTCGACGACGCTGGGAGCGGGAATTGGTGACATTATTCATTCCCTAATCGTAGCGGGGATGGCAGTGGATTGCAAGCGACGAAGTCGGCGGAAGGAAGCGGGAGCCTCTAGGGCTAACTTGTTTATATACCGGTTGTTATGGAACTCTACGGACGCCTATGGACGATAGTGGACTCTAGTTGTCCGCTCCCATGGCCGGATGGGACGTTTCACGATCGTGGCGCCGGTCCTGGTACTCCCTGTGCTCTCCGGCGGAGATGGCTTGCGGACCAGGACCGATCCAATCCCGATACCGCGTTGACCCTTCTGACAGCGCCGGATACCTTCTTTCTCCAATCCGCGACCACCCGCCCGCGCCGTCGGGGAGGGCGGTGTATGAACGCGCCATCCTGATGGAACACGCCTTCGAAGTTCTCGGGCTGCCGGACGTGCTCGCACGCGTTGCAGCCTCGGCCTCCAGCGACGCGGGTCGCGATGCCGTCCTCGCGCTCAGGCCGGCAAGCCGCCCCGACATCATCCGGCGCGAGCTCGAACGGGTACGCGAGACTGCCCGGCTCGCCGGCACAGTTCGATCCCTGTCGAAGATTCCCGATGCGCGCGGCGCTCTGCGCCGGCTGCGCGCTGCGGGAGGCGTGCTCTCGCCCTCCGAACTCCATTCGATGGGCATTCTGCTGCGGTCCGGCCGCGAACTCGCCGACGACCTGTCGGCAACGGATCCGCCGCTGCCCCTGCTGGCGCCGTTGCGCGACCGCCTCCTGGTCGACCGCGCCCTGGAGGAGCGCATCCTGCGTACCGTAGACCGGACCGGCGAGGTACTGGATACGGCGAGCCCGGAGTTGTCGCGGCTGCGCGCCAGGCTGAAGCGCAGTCGCGGCGTCATCGTCGGGCGGCTGGAAGCCTACGTGCGTACGCTCCCGGCTGCATGGGTCATCCCCGATGCCTCGGTGACAGTGCGCGAGGGCCGCTACGTAATCCCCGTCCGGCGCGCGGGACGGAGCGATGTCGGGGGCGTCGTCCACGGGACATCGGCCACCGGCGCCACGCTCTTCGTCGAGCCGCCCCTCGCGATCGAACTGATGAACCGGGTCCGTGAGCTGGAGTCGGCGGAGGTGCGCGAGATCGACCGCGTGCTGGCGGAGTGCACCAGCGCGCTCGCCCCGCTCCACGACGGCCTGGCCGGCAGCCAGGAGGCCCTGATCGACTTCGATTCGCTCGACGCCCGCGCGCGCGCAGCTCTCGGATGGAACGGCAGCGTCCCGGCCCTGCTGCCCGGGGGAGAACACGCGCTGTGCATCGTCCAGGGTCGACATCCGCTGCTGGCGTTGCGGGAGGACGTGGAGACCGTGCCCTTCGACCTGGTGCTGGAGCCGGAGGAACGGGTTCTGGTGGTGTCGGGTCCCAACACAGGTGGAAAGAGCGTGTTTCTCAAGTCCGTCGGACTGATCTGCGTGCTCGCGCAGTGCGGCGTCGTTCCCCCTGTGGGTCCCGGGACCCGGATTCCCGTGTTTCGCCGTTTCTTCGCCGACATCGGGGACGAGCAATCGGTCGAAGACGACCTCTCCACCTTCGCCGCCCATCTTGCCAACCTGAAGGACATCCTTGCGCGCGCCGGCGATACGGCGCTGGTGCTCATCGACGAGATGGGTACCGGTACGGACCCGGATGAGGGGGCGGCCCTGTCGGCCGCGGTGCTGGAAGCGCTGGCGGAGCGGGGGGCGCGGGTGGTGGTGACCTCGCACCTCGGACAGCTCAAGAGGCTGGATGCGCCCGGAAGCGGCATCGTGAACGGTTCATTGCACTTCGATCCGGAGCGCACCCGGCCCACCTATCGCTTTCGCAAGGGGAGACCCGGGCGCAGCTACGGGCTCGCCATCGCGCGTTCCCTGGGATTCGCGAGATCCCTGATCGATGGGGCCGAAGCTCGTCTTTCGCGGGACGAGGTGCGCATGGATGAGCTGCTGGGGCGCCTGGAGCTCCTGGAGGCGGATGCCGCCAGGGCCAGGGCCGCTCTCGCCGCCAGGGAAGCCGAGGTGGAAGGGCGCGCCAGGGAGAACGCAGTGCTCGGCGCCACCCTCGAGGCTCGCGAGCGCAGGATGAGGCGCGAAGAACGCGCGGTCCAGCGCCGCGCCCAGACCGAGGCGCGCCGGATCCTGCTCGAAGCCCGCCGCGAAGTCGAGAGCGCCATCGCCGAGGTGCGCGCCGGCCGGGCCGGTGAGGAGGAGGTCGCCCGCGGCGCGCGCAGGCGGGTCGAGGCGGCCGCCGAACGCCACCGACGCCGCCCCCGCGACGATCCCCGCCCCGCTCCCGCCACCCCCCTCCGCCCCGGCGACCCGGTGCGTCTCGCGAACGGGGGCGCGACCGCCAGGGTGGTGGAGATCCGTCCCGGTCGCGCGCTGGTGGAAGCCCGGGGCGGGCTCAGGCTGGAGGTGCCTCTCGACGGGCTCGTGCCCGCCCCGGGCGCGGCCCGCGAGGAGAGGCGGCCGGCGGGCCGCTCGTTCTTTCCCTCTGACCCGCCCCCCCTCGACTCCGACCTGCGCGGATTGCGGGTCGAAGAGGCGGCTGCCCGCCTGCAGAACATCCTCGACCGGGCGGTTGTGGCGGACGTGCCCGAGTTGCGTCTCATCCACGGGAAGGGCACCGGCGCCCTGCGCGCCATGGTCGGCGAGCTGCTCGAGGAAGACCCCCGGGTGCGGGAGTACCGTTCCGGCGGCGTGGGGGAGGGGGGCACGGGGGTAACCGTGGTGACGCTCGCGTGATCCCCGACGACCAGGTCGAGGAGGTGCGGGCCCGCTCCGATATCGTCGCGGTGATCGGGGAACACATCCCGCTCAAGAGAGCCGGCAAGGATTACCGCGCCCTCTGTCCCTTCCACGAGGAGAAGACGCCCAGCTTCTACGTGGTGCCCTCGAAGGGCTTCTACAAGTGCTTCGGCTGCGGGGAGTCGGGCGACGTGTTCTCGTTCCTCATGAAGCGGATGGGGCTCGACTTCACCGAGGCGGTCAAGTATGCGGGTCGCAAGGCGGGGGTCGTGGTGCGCGAAGTGAAGGCGCGCCCGGAGTACCAGGATCCCAACCGGCCCCTGTACGAGGCCAACGCCTTCGCGCGCGAGTACTACCGGGAGCAGCTCGCGGATGCGGAGATCGGCCGGCTCGCCCGGTACTATCTGAGGGAGCGGGGCATCGATGCGGATACCGCGGAAGGGTTCGGCATCGGCTTCGCTCCGGACGAATGGCGCGGCCTGCGCACCGCCGCCGCCCGCCACGGCATCGACGACGCCATCCTCCTGGACGCGGGCCTGGTGACCACCAGCGAGCGCTCCGAGGAGCCCTACGATCGATTCCGGAGCCGCATCATCTTTCCAATCGAGGGCTTGACGGGGAAGGTCATCGCCTTCGGGGGCAGGCTGTTCGGTCCGGGGAAGGGAGCCAAGTACCTGAATTCCCCGGAGACCCCGGTCTATCACAAGGGCGAGGAACTGTACGGGCTCAATCGGGCGCGGCACGAGATCCGCAAGGAGGGCGCGGTGCTGCTGGTGGAGGGCTACACCGATGTCGTCGCCCTGGTGGCGCACGAAGTTCCCAACGTGGTCGCCTCCCTGGGAACCGCTCTGACCTCGGTGCAGGCCCGTCTGCTGGCGCGGTTCGCGCCGAAGGCGTTTCTCCTCTACGACAGCGACATGGCAGGCTTGAGGGCTACCTTCCGCGCCGCCGACGTCCTGCTGGGCGCGGGGATCCACCCCTCCGTCGTGACGCTGCCCGGGGGGGAGGATCCGGATTCGGTGGCGCGCCGAGAGGGGCGGGAGGCCCTGATTGGATATGTGGAGGATGCGGTCGACGTGCTCGACCGGAAGCTGCAGATCCTGACCGGGCGCGACCGCCTGTCCACCAGCGATGGCATTCGAGACGCCGTGGACCGCCTTCTCCCAACCCTGCGCGCGACAACCGATCCGGCGCTGCGCGACATCTATATCTCGAGGGTGGCGGCGGAAACCGGAGTGCGGCGCGAGACGCTTGAGGAGGAGATTGCGCGGACGCCCGCCATGCCGGGCGGCGGGAGCGTCCCCGCCCCGCAGCCCAGGGTTCGGCGCGTACGGAAACCGCTCATGGGCGCCGAGCGCCAGCTCCTGCAGGTGCTTGTCAACGACCGCCGGCTCATCGACCGGGCGAGCGAGGCGGTGGGCGCGGAGGACTTTGTGCACCCGGCCAACCGCGCCATATTCCGGGCGTTGACCGAGAACCCGGAACTGGACCGGGCCCCGGAGGAGATGGAGGCGATTGCCGCCGGTCGCCTTGCGGCCCTCCTCGCCAGCAGCGAAGAAGTCGGTCATGCGGCTCGCGTGCTGGACGACTCGGCGCGCAGGATGCGTGGCGCACCGATGGCCGAGCGGGCGCGTGAGCTGAGGGAGGCGATCGCCAGGGAGCTGGACCAGGAGCGGAAGCGGCAACTGATCTCCGAACTGGAGGAACTGCAAAGGAAGAAGCGCGAAATCGATCCATCCCACTGGACCCCGGCGGTTCGGCATCGCCCGGGCCCCGACGACGGAACCGCATCTGCTCAGGAGAGACCATAGCCGTGCCGACCTACGCATCGCTGCAGGAGCTACAGAAGATCGACGCCGAAATCGACCGCGCTACCTCCCGTATCGAGGGATTCGCCCCGTTGCTGGAGGAACTCGACTCGCGGGGGCGCGAACTGCAGGCCAGGATCGAACGCGCCCGCACCCGGCTGAGGGAACTGAGCGTCGCGGAGCGCCGACTCGAGCGGACGGCCGAGGAGAAACGGAATCGGCTGAGGATGCTGCGGGATCGGCTCCTGCAGGTGCACAACCTTCGCCAGGAGGCGGCCGTGCGGGCGGAAATGGACCTTCTGAACCGCTCCGTGGACGGAGACGAGCAGGAGGCTCTGACCTATCTGGACCAGATCCGCAAGCGGGAGGAGGAGGCCGAGCAACTGGAGCGGGAACTGGCGCACGAGCAGGAAAAGGCCGGTCCCCGAAGGCGGGAGATCGAACTCGAGCGGGAAGACGCGGAGCGTTCGCTTGCTTCGCTGCAGCTCCACAGGGAAGCCTGCGCCGCCGGACTCGATCGCCGGGAGCGGGAGGTCTACGAGGGTCTGCGTTCCAGCCGGAAGGGAGCCATCGTGGCGTCCATAACGGCCGACGGGGCGTGTGGACGGTGTTTTTCCATGGTCCCGCTGCAGGTACAGGCGGAAGTCAGAGGCGGCAGCAGCTTGCGCCGGTGCGAGGTGTGCGGGATCATCTTCGCTCCCCCCGACGGCGAGTAGCAGCCCGTGGGCGAACTGCTGCCGGCCCGGCACATCGATGCTCCCGGTGCGCGCGCGGCTTCATCCACGGGTGGCCCTCCGGAGTGAACGCGCCGGTGCCGGGGATGCTCCCGCCGGCTCCCGCGCCCCGCTGGAGCGTCGCCCCCGCGCCCCCCGCGCGCGATATCGCAGAACTGCGCAGGCAACTCCACCTTCCCCGGGCGATGTGCGTGGTGCTCGCAGCCCGTGGATTCGGGCAGCCCGCCGCGGCCCGCTCCTACCTGCGCCCGTCGCTGGAGGGCCTGCCCGATCCGGCGTCGCTCGCCGATGCCGTGCCCGCGTGCGAGCGCATCCTGAGGGCGGTTCAGCGGGGCGAGACCATCCTGGTGCACGGCGACTACGACGTCGACGGCATCGCGGCCGCGGCGCTGCTGACGCGCTGCCTGCGGGCGCTCGGGGCGCGGGTAGTCCCTTTCGTGCCCCATCGCCTTCGCGATGGGTACGACTTCGGCGTCGCGGGGCTGGCAGCCGCGCACGCCGCCGGAGCGACCCTCCTGGTGACCGCCGATTCGGGTACCCGCGCCCACGGCGCGGTGGAACAGGCCCGGCGGGCCTCTCTGGACGTCATCATCACGGATCACCACACCCCCGACCGGACCCTCCCCCGCTCATTTGCGCTGGTGAACCCGCGCAGGGAGGATTGCAGCTACCCCAACCAGGACCTTTCCGGGACCGGCGTGGCGTTCGAACTCGCGCGCCTGCTGGGTCGCATGACCGGCTCCGAGGCCATCGGGCCGGTGCCGCATGTGGAGCTGGTCGCGCTCGCCACGATCGCCGATCTGGTGCCTCTCTCGCACCACAACCGCGTCCTGGTGCGTCACGGCCTGAACGCCCTGCACGATACCGGCAACGCCGGGCTGCGCGCCCTCCTGCGGGTGGCGCGCGTGCGCGGCCCGGTCACCTCCGGCCATATCGGCTTCACCCTGGCGCCGCGGATCAACGCCGCGGGACGGGTAGGGGAATCGCGGCGCGCACTCGACCTCCTGCTCACGGACGATCAGGGAGAGGCGGCACGTCTCGCGGGCGCGCTGGAGTCGTACAATGCCGAGCGCAAGCAGACGGAGGCGCGCGTCCTCCAGGAGGCACTGGCACGACTGGCGCCATCCTACGATCCGGAGCGCGACTACGGCCTCGTGCTGGCGTCGCGCGACTGGCACCCGGGCGTGATCGGCATCGTGGCGTCCCGGCTGGTGGACCGGCTCCACCGGCCGACCATCCTCGTCTCGGTGGACGGCGACTCGGCGCGCGGAAGTGCCCGCTCCATCCCCGGCTTCGACCTCCTGGCTGCCATCACGAGGGGCCGGCGCCATCTCGACCGCTTCGGCGGACACCGGCAGGCAGCGGGGATGAGCCTCGCGCCCGAGCGCATCGATGCCTTCCGGGCGTCGTTCAACGAGGCCGCCGAGCGGGAGCTGGCCGATCGCGATTTGCGCCCGCACCTGGTCGCCGACGCGGAGATCCGCCTCGGGGAGGTCACGGAGCCGCTGGTGCGCTACCTGCGGCACATGGGCCCGCACGGCATCGGCAATCCGCGTCCCCTGTTCCTGGCGCGCGGGGTCAGGCTGGACGGGCCCGTGAAGACGTTGAAGGGCGCCCACCTGAGGATGCGCCTGCGCGATCGCACGGGGCGGCTGGATGCGATCGGTTTCGGGATGGCCGGTCGGATCGAGCCCGGGGCGCTGGTTCCGGGACCGGTTGACGCGGTGTTTCGTCTCAAGCTCGACAAATACCGCGGGGTCCCGCTCATTCAGGCGCAACTCGCGGGCATCGGCCCGCCTCCGCCTCCTTTTGCCGCTCCGGCGCGATCGCCGGTCGGGTCACCGAAGTGAGAATCATCGCCGGACGCTGGCGCGGGCACCGGTTGAAACCGCTGCGCGGCCGGGGCGTGCGCCCGACCTCCGACCGGGTGCGCGAGGCGTGGATGGCGGCGCTCGGCGCCGACGTGGAAGGGGCTGTGGTAGTGGATCTGTTCGCGGGCTCGGGCGCGCTCGGGCTCGAGGCGCTGAGCCGGGGCGCCAGCCACGTCACCTTCGTGGATCTCTCGCGGGGCGCGCTCCGGGTTCTTCGGGACAACATCGAGCTCCTGGGGGCGGGAACCGTCACGCGCGTGGTGCGCGCCGACGCCCTCGGGTACACGAAGCGCATGCAGCGGGAGGAGATCGATCTGGCGCTCGCCGATCCCCCCTACGGACGTGGTCTGGCGGGGCGCCTCCTCGACCTCTACGAGGAGCGTCCGTTTGCGGGCGTCCTCTGGGTGGAGCATCGTTCCCGGGAAGAGCTGCCGGGTTGTCCCGGGCTTCGGCTGCGCCAACGAGTGTACGGAGACACCACGCTGACCATTGCGGAGGCGGACGCATGAGCGGTGCCAGGAACCTGGTCGCCATCTATCCGGGGTCGTTCGATCCCGTCACGCTCGGTCACGAGGACATCGTCCGGCGCACGCTGCGCGTCGCCGACCGGGTCATCGTCGCGGTGGCGCACAGCTCGACCCAGTCGAAGCGTCAGTTGTTCAGCGTTGAAGAACGAGTGCGCCTTCTGCAGGAAGTGTTTCGGGAGGAGGCACGTGTGGAATGCACTTCCTTCGAGGGACTGCTGGTGGACTTTACCCGCGCCCGCGAGGCACGCTTCATGATTCGCGGCCTTCGGGCCGTGTCGGACTTCGAGTACGAATTCCAGATGGCCCAGATGAATCGGCAACTGTGGCCGGGCGCCGAGACCCTCTTCCTCATGCCGGACGTGTCGTACGCGTTCCTTTCCTCCTCCCTGGTTCGCGAAGTCGCCGTCCTGGGGGGGGATATCTCCAGGTTCGTCTCACCCCTCGTGGCCCGCGGGATCCGCCGGAAACTCGAGAACCAGCGGAGGGCGCAGCAGTGACGGCGCCAGCCCGCCGCGCGGAGCGCCTTGCCTGCCCCCGCGGCCTTCATGTAAACTGCCCCGCACTTCGCCCGACCTTCCACACCGTCGGCGGATCCAGCGCGGATTCCATCAGATAAACGCGGAGCCCGGCATGCCCTTCATCGTAGAACAATCCGGTGCGATCACCATCATCAGCGTAACCGGCCACCTCATCGTTGCAAACCGCCAGGAACTCAAGCACGTCGTACTCGAGCGGCTGCGAACGGGGGACCGGGAGTTTCTCGTCGACTTTGCCGAAACCGGCTACATCGACTCGTCCGGACTGGGGGTGCTGGTGTCCCTGTCCAAGAAAGTGCGGGAGCAGGGCGGGGAACTCCGGCTGGCCGCGCTCAACGACGATCTGCGCACCCTCTTCCAGCTCACCAAGCTCGACACCCTCTTCACCATCGTGGATTCCCGCGAAGAGGGCCTCCGGGACAGCTGAGTTTCGTTCGAGGGGGCTCCATGCCCGGCGGTGGCCCATGGATCCGGAGTTGATCTTCCACCTTCCGAGCGACGTCCTCCGCATCGAGGACGCCGTCGAGAAGGTGGTCACGCGCTGCCAGCGCATCATCGAGCTCGAGCGAAGGGCCAGCCGCGTCCGCATGAACCTTCGCGTGGCGCTTGCCGAGGCGCTCTCCAACGCGATGCTGTATGGCAACGGCGCCGATCGGTCGAAGCACGTGCGCGTCGAACTGACGATCACGGCCAAGGCCATCATCACCCGGGTAACGGATGAAGGTCCCGGCTTCGACTACGAGGATATCCCGGATCCGACCACCCCGGAGAGCCTCCTGAAGCCCGACGGACGCGGGATCTTCCTGATGCGCAAACTGCTGGACGAGGTCTCCTTCAACGAGCGGGGGAACTCCGTTACCCTGCTGCTGAGACGCGATCAGGTACGACGCGAATGAGCGAGCCCGGCGCTCCGCGGCTGCCGCGGCCGGCCCGCGCAATGCTGGACGAGTTTGCCGGGAGCTTCCCGTGGCGGCTGGGCGTGCGCGATCCGGTCTCCGGCCGCCGCGTGTATCCGGCGGAGACCGGGGCCGACCTGCCGGCCACGGAGCGGGACAAGGCCCTGACGCGCCGACTGAGCACCCGCGGTGGGCGTAGCCTGGAGCTGGAGATCCGTCCTGCGGATCCTGCCTTGGCGCCGGCCGCCGATCTCCTCTGCTCGCAGCTCGTTCGGGTCCTGGACGCTGAACAGGAAATCAGCTTCCTCAGCGGCGAGTTGTCCGCGCGCTACGAGGAAATCAACCTGCTCTACTCGATCAGCGAGATCCTGGGCTCGATCCTGGAGCTGGGAGAAGCCGCACGCATCATCCTGAACGAGGTATGCGACGTTCTGGGCGCCCGCCGAGGCTCGCTGTGGGTCTACGATGCCGGGGACGGATTGCTGCACCAGGTCGCGGCCGAAGGGATTGCCGGACTGGAGGGGCCGCTCGATCCCGCCGGGGAAATGCTCACCGCGCGGGTGTTCCGGGAGCGGAAGGCGATCATCAGCACCGGCGGCGACAGCAGGCATCCCGCGACCGCCCCCAACCTGCGCTCGGAATCGGCCCTCCTGGTGCCCATCCAGTACGCGCCGCAGGCGGGGCAGGCGCGCACGGTCGGCGTCGTCAACCTGTTCGGGCGCAGGGGAAGCGGCACCTTCTCCGCCGGAGACCGAAAGCTGCTGACCGCCATCGCAAGCCAGATCGGCGCGGCGCTCGAGAATCATCGCCTCTTCCGCGAGAGCCGGGCGCGGGACCGGATGGCGCACGAGATGGAGCTGGCCCACAACCTTCAGATGCGGCTGCTTCAGCCGGTCGATCAGCTGGGGCTGAGCCAGGTCGCGGCGAGGGTGCAGCCGGCGGAGCAGGTGGGGGGTGATTTCTACCACTTCATCAAGCTCTCCGGGGGCCGGCTCGGCGTCATGATCGGCGACGTGTCGAGTCACGGCTTCCCCGCAGCCCTCATCATGGCGCTGGCCCTTTCGGCCGCGTCCATCTTCGCGGGCGAAACGGAGAGTCCGGCCGAGGTGCTCCGCCACGTGGACGACGCGCTGCGCGACGAGCTCGAGACCACCGAGATGTACCTCACCCTTTTCTGCGGCGTGCTCGATCCGGCGGCGGGCGAACTGGTGTACTCCAATGCGGGCCACCCTCACGCGTTCGTCTTCCGGTCGGGCGAGAATGAGCGGCGGCTGGTGGCTACGGACCCGCCGGTCGGGATCGCCGGGCCCGGCTCGTACTCCGAGGCCAGCGTACCCTGGGCCGCGGGGGAGGATCTGCTGTTTCTGTTTACCGATGGCCTGTCGGACTCGCTGGCCACCAGCGGTTCGCTCAGCGGGGAGGCGGCGGTGCTTGCGGAGGCGCGGGAGCAGGTCGACCGGGGTCCCGGCGCCATCGTCGAGTCGCTCTTCCGGCTCGCCGCCGAACCGACGCGGGCGATACCCGCCGACGACCGCACCGCCATCGCGCTGAGGCTCTGAGACGTGCGGCCGAAGCGTTCCCTCGGCCAGAACTTCCTGGTGGACCCCAATCTTCAGCGGGCCATCGTCAGGGCGCTCGACGTCCAGCCCACCGACGAAGTGCTGGAGATCGGTCCCGGGACCGGCGCACTCACCCGCCACCTCGTGGACCTGCCGCGCCGGCTCGTGCTCGTGGAGCTCGACCGGGAGCTGGCCGACCGCCTCGCGGAGGAACTGGATGGGTGCCCGCAAGTGACGGTCGTCAAGGGAGACATCCTCGACACCGATCTCGCGGCCCTGGCCGAAGACATCTCCGCGCTCAAGGTGATCGGCAACATTCCCTACAACCGCACTTCGCCGATCGTCTTTCGGCTTCTCCAGCGTCCGCGGCCGGCGGAGATCGTCATCATGGTGCAGAAGGAAGTCGGTGAGCGCATGCTGGCGGCCCCGGGCTCCCGGACCTACGGGGCCCTGTCGGTGGGGGTCCGGGTGGTCGCGCGGGTGGAGCGCGTCCTGCGCGTGCGGCGGACGGCGTTTCGCCCGGTCCCGCGGGTCGACTCCGTGGTGGTGCGCATTCGGCCCTTCCACCCACCCCGGATTGCAGCCGCGCGGGAGAGAGCCGTGCGCGTCCTCACCCGTGCGGCCTTTCAGCGGCGGCGCAAACAGTTTCAGCGGATTCTACGGGACGATCCGGCCTATCGTCTGAGCCTCCGGGCGGTGGCGGAGGCGGAGGCGCGCAGCGGGCTCGACCTGACGCGACGCCCCGAGACCCTTGCGCCCGAAGACTTCGTCCGGCTGGCGGAGGTGGTGGAGCGTTCATGAGTGCGGCTCGGAGATCATGGGTCGAAACGATCGCGGGACTGCTCGGTGACGGTCCGCTTCACCCGGACGAGCTCGCCCGGCGGGCGACCCGGCTGCGCGCGTTCGGGCAGGAGTCGCCCGCGCTGATCGCGTCGATGCTCGGGCCCGATCCCAGGTTTCGCCTGGATCCGGAGGGCCGCTGGCAGTTGACCCCGGGCCTGGCCGGGGTGCGTTCGTCGCTCGGCTTTCTGGACTACGCGGTGGTGGATGTAGAGACGACCGGAGGCGCCTACGAGGCAGGTCACCGCATCATCGAGTTGGCCATCGTTGAACTCCGCGAAGGTGTCGTGACCCGGGAGTTCCAGAGTCTGGTCAACCCGGAACGGGGCATCGCCGCTTCGGTAGTCCGCCTGACCGGCATCAGCGGAACCAGGGTGGCTGCGGCGCCCCGGCTCCGCGACATCGCCGGCGAGATCCGGAACCGGCTGCAGCACCGCGTCTTCGCAGCGCACAACGCCGACCACGACTGGGCTTTCGTCGGTGGGCAGTTGCGCGAGGCGCTCGGGGACGCTCCGCGCGTGCAGAGGCTCTGCACCGAGCAACTGTCGCGCCGGCTGCTGGCATCCCAGCGGCGCCATCATCTCGACGCCCTGTGCGGCCGTTTCGGCATCGAGGTGCATGGGCGTCACCGCGCCCTGGGCGACGCGCGCGCGGCGGCCGAAATCCTGAAGTGCCTTCTGGAGGAAGCGGAGCGGCGCGGCGTTCGCGACCTCAGGGCGCTCCACAAGCTCCTCGCCGGGCCGCAAGGGCGTGACCCGGTCGACGGATTGATCTAGATTTTCGTACATGAAAGACGAATCCCGAATCCCCGTCATCCTTGGATCCGCCCGCACCCCCATAGGCCGTTTTCTGGGCGGTCTCTCCCCGCTGCCCGGACCCGCGCTCGGCGCCGTCGCCGTGCGCGCGGCGGTGGAACGCTCCGGCGTCGATCCGTCCGCCATCGACGAGGTGGTCATGGGCAACGTGGTTTCAGCCGGAGAGGGGCAGGCCCCCGCCCGCCAGGCGGCGGTGAACGCCGGCCTCCCCGCGACCATCCCCTCCGTCACCGTGAACAAGGTATGCGGTTCCGGGCTGAAGGCGGTGATGCTGGCGGCGCAGGCGATTCGGGCAGGAGACGCGCGCGCCGTCGTGGCGGGCGGCTTCGAGTCGATGTCCAATGTACCCTACTATCTGCGCGGGCACCGCGGCGGAGTGAAGTTCGGAGATCAGGAGGTCAGCGACGGTCTCATTCACGACGGTCTCTGGTGCTCCTTCGAGGGCCGCCACATGGGGGGTCATGCGGAATACACGGCGACCCGGGCGGGCATCACGCGCGAGAGGGCCGACGAGTTCGCGCTTGCGTCGCACCACAAGGCGGTGGACGCGATCGACCGGGGTCGGTTTCGGTCCGAGATCGTGCCGGTGGAGGTGCCGGGCCGCCGAGCCGCGACCGTGGTCGATACCGACGAAGGGCCTCGGCGCAACACTTCCCTGGAGGCGCTTGCGCGGCTCCGTCCCGCCTTTTCCCGCGACGCTCCGGAAGAGGTCCATCAGTTGGTGGTCACCGCCGGAAACGCCCCGGGGTTGAACGACGGCGGTGCCGCCCTGGTGGTCGCGTCCATGGAATTCGCCCGGGCGCACGGCCTGCCGGTGGCCGCCCGCGTCAGCGCCTACGCTTCGGCGGGGACCGAACCGCGAGACCTTTTCTTCGCCCCCATCGTCGCCGTCCGCAGGGTGATGGAAACGGAGGGCAAGGCGGCGAACGACTACGACCTGGTGGAGATCAACGAGGCCTTTGCGGTGCAGGCCCTGGCGGACATCGATGCCCTGGGCCTCGATGCGGAGCGGGTGAACGTGAACGGCGGCGCCGTCGCGCTGGGCCATCCCATCGGCGCTTCGGGGGCCCGCATCCTGGTCACGCTCGTGCATGCGATGGAGGACGGGGACGCCGCGACAGGTCTCGCCACCCTCTGCCTCGGGGGTGGCAACGCGGTCGCGCTGGCGGTGGAGCGCACCTGACCGTTCAAACACCGGGTGCGGGCGGGATCGGCCTGCCCGTCCTCCGACTCGGGGAGATCCGGGAAGCGGCACGAAACCTGCTGACATAGCGCAAACACGGGAGGATCAGGATGCGGACTGGAGAGTTGAGCCAGGGACAGGGAATTCTGGTACGTATGGCGTCGCTCGCCAGCGGTCGGCGGACGCTGACCGCGGCGCTCTTTGTCCTGCTCACTACCGCCGGCGCCTACCTCGCGGTGCCGGTGCCCTGGACGCCGGTCCCGATGACGCTGCAGCCGCTCTTCGTGCTCCTGTCCGGACTGGTGCTGGGGCCGTCGGCGGGAGCGGCAAGCATGGCCGCCTACGTTCTGCTCGGGGTGAGCGGCGTACCTGTGTTCGCGGCGATCCCGGCCGGGCCGGCGGCCCTCGTTGGCCCCACGGGCGGCTTCATCCTCGCCTTTCCCCTGGCTGCCGGCCTCTGCGGATGGCTGGCCGCCCCGCGGCACGCGGGCGCCCCGCGCATCCTGTTGGCGCTGATGGCGGGACTTCTTGTCATCTACCTGGCGGGCGCGGCCCAACTGGCCCTGCTCACCGGCTCCCCTCCCATTGCGGTATTCCGCACCGCCGTGCTGCCCTTCGCGCTCGGCGATTCCATCGAACTGTTGGTGGCCATGGCGATCGCACTCCGGCTGAGGTCCCGGGCTCGCGACAATCGCTGACTCCCGGAGCATCCTGATGGCGGAAACGAAGCCCGTGGGACGCATTGCCGTGATCGGGTCCGGGACGATGGGAAACGGCATCGCCCACGTCGCAGCTCTTTCCGGGCTGGAAGTGGGCCTCTACGACATCGCGAAGGAAGCGCTCGCGCGGGGAACCGCGACCATCGCGCGCAACATGGACCGCCAACTCCGGTCGGGTCGCCTCGCGGCGGACGAGAAGACCGCCGCGCTTTCCCGCATCCAGGCGACCGACGACCTCGCCCGGGCGGTTGCCGACGCGGAACTTGCCGTTGAGGCGGCTCCCGAGGACGCCTCGCTCAAGTATCGCCTCTTCACCGAGTTGGACCGGCTCGCCCCACCCGGCGCGATCCTGGCCTCCAACACGTCCTCGATCTCCATTACCGCGATGGGCGCCCGCACGACCCGTCCCGACCGCGTCATCGGCATGCACTTCATGAACCCCGTGCCGGTCATGCGCCTTGTGGAGGTGGTGCGCGGGCTCCGGACCAGCGACGAGACCGTGCGGACGGTGATGGAACTTGCGACCCGCCTGGGCAAGACCCCGGTGGAGGTGAACGACTTCCCCGGCTTCGTCTCCAACCGCATCCTCATGCCGATGATCAACGAGGCGATCTTCGCCCTCTCGGAGGGTGTCGCCGACGCGGAGGCGATCGACGCGGTCATGCGAATGGGGATGAATCATCCCATGGGACCGCTTGCGCTGGCCGACCTGATCGGGCTCGACACCTGCCTCGGCATCCTGGAAGTACTTCACCGGGAGTTGGGCGACGACCGCTACCGGCCCGCCCCGCTACTGCGCAAGTACGTGGCGGCCGGCTGGCTGGGGCGCAAGAGTGGGCGTGGATTCCATTCCCATGAATAGCGTTTCCGCCCCTGGGAGGCCGGCCGGCGACGGTGCTTCGGGCAGCTCCGCGGGTGCGGGCGGGCGCGGGGACGCCTCCGCGATGCGCGGTGCTCCATGACCCCGGAGGAGCGATCCATCCGCGAGATGACCCGGGAGTTCGCGGACGGTGAGATTCGACCGCGCTCCGCGGGCTGGGACGAGCACCGCCGCCTGGACGAGGATGTCCTCGGGATGCTTGCCGGGTTCGGCTTCCTGGGGATGGGTATTCCGGAAGCGTTCGGCGGTCTCGGGCTGGACCTGTCCACCTGCCTGGCAGCGACGGAGGAGCTCGCCCGTGGAGACGGCAGCGTGGCGCTGTCCGTGTCGATGCAGAACGGACCTGTCACGAGCCTCCTGCTCGCCCATGCATCGGAAGAGCTGCAACACGAGCTTCTCCCCGGCATCGCGTCCGGAGCGCGCCTGGTCGCGTTCGCCCTGGGGGACCTCGGGGCGGCGGATGCCGAGGATGCCGGGGATGCCATCGCCACCCCGGTCGGCGACGGCTGGCGGCTCGATGGCCGCAAGCACTGGGTAGTGGACGGCGACAGAGCGGGAGCAGCCGTGGTATTCGCGCGCTCGGGCCTCGACGGGGAGACGGGCGGCGGGTTGGGCGCGTTCCTGGTGGACACCGCCGTCCCCGGGTATCGCGTCGTACGTCGCCGCGAGACACTCGGGCTGTGCGCGGCCGAGATCGTCGACATCGAACTCGACGGCGTAGCGGTGTCCGCGAACCGGGTCATCGGGCGCCCGCCGCTCGGAGACGAATATGCGGTACAGGCGCTTCCCCTGTCCCGCCTGGGTGGCGCAGCGATCGCCCTGGGCATCGCGCAGGCCGCCTTCGAGCACGCTGCCCGGTACTCGCGTGAGCGCGAGCAGTTCGGGCGCGCCCTCACGGCGTTCGGAGCCATCCGGCACAAACTCGCCGGCATGGCAACCCGTATTGCAGCGGCGCGCGCCCTGGTGCGGGAGACCGCCGTCGCCCTCGAGGCGCCGGACGCGGAAGGAGGTATCGGCCTGGCCTCCTGGACGGATCGCCCCGGCCTGTCGGCGACCCCCGACATGGCGAGGTGGGCGGCGAGCCACGCGGCCGTATCGGTTGCCCGGGAAGCGGTTCAGATCTTCGGGGGGTACGGATACATGCGCGACTATCCCGTCGAGAAACTGATGCGCGACGCCAGCGGCACGGGCATCTGCGAGGCCACCGGCGAAGTACTGCGCATCATCGCGGCGCGCGGGTTCGAGGCTGCGGTCGCCACCGGGTGACCAGCGCCTGCGCCGGCTGTGGCGCGGGATGGTGCGCAAGACAAGACGAGGGTATTGAACATGCAGATATTCGAGGAGATGGCGGCCTTCCGCCACGATCAACTGGCATTCTGGTCGGAGCCCGCGGCGGGCTACCGGGGCATCATTGCCATCCACGACACGACGCTGGGTCCGGCTCTTGGCGGCACCCGCCTTTGGAGGTACGCCAGCGAGGCGGACGCCCTGACCGACGCGCTTCGCCTCGCGCGCGGCATGACGTACAAGGCGGCCATCGCCGGCCTGAACCTCGGAGGCGGCAAGTCCGTCATCCTGGCTGGTCAAGGCCCATGCGACCGCGAGCGGCTCTTTCGGGCCCACGGCCGCGCGGTGGAGTCTCTGGGCGGGCGCTACATCACCGCGGAGGACGTCGGCACCTCCGTGGACGACATGGAGTTCGTGCGCGCGGAGACCCGCTGGGTAGCCGGGGTTCGCGGAGGTTCCGGCGATCCCTCTCCCGCGACGGCCCACGGCGTCTACCAGGGAATCAGGGCGTGCGCGCAGGAGCGCTACGGCGATCCCTCCCTGGACGGCAGACATGTCGCGGTGCAGGGCGTGGGACACGTCGGGTACAACCTGTGCGCCGAACTCGCGGCCGAAGGCGCAAGACTCACGGTCGCCGACATCGACGCCGCCAGCGTGCGGCGGGCGGTGCACGAGTTCGGCGCGGTCGCGGTCGACCCGGCCGATGTCTACGACGTGCCCGCAGACATCTTCGCCCCCTGCGCGCTGGGCGGCGTGGTCAACGACCTGACCGTCGAACGCCTGCGCGTGGACATTGTGGCGGGCTCGGCCAATAATCAGTTGGCTGAGCCGAGGCATGGCAACGCGCTGCAGAAGCGGGGCATCCTTTTCGCTCCCGACTACGTGATCAACGCCGGAGGCCTCATCAACGTGTACGGCGAGATTCACGGCTGGTCCGCCGAACGCACCCGAAGGAAGGCCGCCGGGATCTACGATGTCCTGCTGAGCGTCTTCCGGCGTGCCCGTGAGGACGGCATCACGGCCGCCGAAGCCTCGAACCGCGTGGCCCTGCAGAAGCTGACGGATGCCCGCCGCCCCGGGAGCGCCGCGCACGGCTCGCGTGCCCGGCGAGCGGTTTCCATGAGCACCTGACCCGAGCGAGGCCGTGTCCACCGATCATCTGCGTCGTTTCGATCCCGAGATACATCAGGCCGTCCACGCCGAAGAGGCGCGTCAGCGCGATCAGCTGGAGATGATCGCCAGCGAGAACTTCGCATCGCGGGCGGTCCTGGAGGCGACGGGTTCGGCGCTCACCAACAAGTACGCGGAAGGACTTCCCGGACGTCGCTACTACGGCGGCTGCGAGCACGTCGATGTGGTCGAGAGCCTGGCCCGGGCTCGCGCCTGCGCGCTCTTCGGAGCCGACCATGCGAACGTTCAGCCTCATTCCGGGGCACAGGCCAACCTGGCGGCCTTTCTTGCCTTCCTTCAACCCGGAGACTGTTTTCTGGGCATGCAGCTCAGCCACGGCGGTCATCTCACGCACGGATCCCCGGTCAACGTGAGCGGAAAGTGGTTCCGGGTGTCGTCGTACGGCGTGCGCGAGTCCGATGGGCTCATCGACTATGACATCGTGCGCGCGCAGGCGCGTTCGGAGCGCCCGCGGCTGATCGTCGCGGGCGCCAGCGCCTACCCGCGCACCCTCGATTTCGCCGCGTTCGGGGAAATCGCGCGCGAGGTGGACGCGCTCCTCATGGTCGACATGGCCCACATCGCCGGGCTCGTCGCCACCGGCGTGCATCCCAGTCCGATTCCGCACGCTCATGTGGTGACCACGACGACGCACAAGACCCTGCGCGGTCCCCGAGGCGGTCTCATTCTGGCGCCCGCCGAACACGCGCGCGCTGTCGACCGGGCGGTGTTTCCGGGCTCCCAGGGGGGCCCCATGATGCATGTGATCGCCGCCAAGGCGGTCGCGTTCCGGGAGGCGCTGGCGCCGGAATTCTCCCTCTACACGCGGCAGGTGGTGGCAAACGCGCGAACCCTCGGGTCCGAACTCATGGAACATGGGTTCCGGCTGGTGAGCGGCGGCACCGATACCCACCTGATCCTGGTCGACTTCGGACAGGATGGCCTCTCGGGAGCGCAGGCCGAGGCGGCGCTTGCACGCGTGGGTATCACCGTCAACAAGAACACGGTCCCCGGGGAGTACAGGTCGCCGCTGGTCACGTCCGGGATTCGGCTCGGGACTTCCGCGCTCACCAGCCGCGGCATGGGGATCGACGAGATGCGCCTCATTGCCGGCTGGATGGCCCGGGCTCTGCTTCGTCCCGAGGACGAAGAGGTGCTTCGGGAGGTGCGTGGGCAAGTGCGCGAGATGAGCGCGTCTTTCCCGCTCCGGAAGGAGACCGTTCCCGTCGGCTGACCTCGCCGGAGGTTGCGGGCAGGACCGCAATATCATGTCCTGCAACGGGAAACGGTCTTGTCACCCCGAATGGCCGGGGCTGGCGCTCGCCGGGGAATCGCTTCAGATTTCCTCCTATGAACGACCCGCAGATTGGCGACGATGTCCTGGTACGGCTCGATGGACGCAACCCGCGCTTCCATGTCAAGGCGTACCTGTTTGTACTCTCCGCTCTGCAGTCGGTGTCGGACTCGCTCGAAAAGCGGCGCCATATCTCCGGCACGGAGCTTGCGCAGGGCGTAAGGTGTCTCGCTCTGGAGCAATATGGCCCAATGGCGCGCACGGTCCTGGAACACTGGGGCGTCCACGCCACGGAAGACCTGGGTGAGATCGTCTTCGATCTGGTCGACTGCGGGATTCTCCTGAAACAGGAAGGGGATTCTCCCGAGGATTTCAGGGGCGTGTACGATTTCGAGGACGCTTTCGAGCACAACTATCCGTGGGGCAGGGCCTAGCCCCCGCTCCAACCTGACCAACTCAACAGGTCTCGTCTCGTCGAGACCATCCGAGAGGGGACTGGACAATGTCCGAAGAGCGCAGCTTTCCTCCCTGTCTCAAGTGCAATACGGGGCTGTTGCTCCCCATGTCCGACTACGGACGCGAGGGCGCCCCGATCCGATACAAGGCGTGGGTCTGTTCCAATCCCGACTGTGGCTACAACATCAGAATCGACAACGGGGAGATCACCTTCGGGCGCAACATCACTCAGAGCTACAAGTAGTCCTCCCTGCACTTCCCGATGGCGCCACGCGTGACCAGCAACCGCGGCGCTTCCTCCAGAGACCGTCGCGGTCGTTCGAGGATCCTCTTCGGCGATCCCGATGTCCACGCTCCCACCGGCAGCGAAGCGGCATCCTTCGATCGCTTCGCCATCGACCGACTCGGCGTTCCCGGCCGGACCCTCATCGAGAACGCGGGACGATCGGCGGCGCTGGTGCTCGAGCGCATCTTTGCGCGGGGACCGGTGGTCGTGTTCGCGGGGTCCGGCAACAACGGCGGTGACGGCCTCGCTCTGTCGCGTGCGCTGGCGGGCTGGGGCCGGCCGGTCACGGTTGTCCGGGCGTCGGCGAATCCCCCCGATGCGCGCCTTCTGCACCAGTGGCCACTACCCACACTGGACGCGGGCGCCGAGGGCGCCCACGCTGAGATCGCGCGTGCGACCGCGTCGGCCGGCGTGCTTGTGGACGCGGTGCTCGGCACCGGGATTTCGGGCGCTCCCCGAGCTCCCCAGGCGCGAATACTGGAGCTCATGAACCGGGCCGGCAGGCCGCTTCTGTCTCTCGACATTCCATCCGGGGTGGACGCCGATACCGGGGCCGTCCCCGGGGAGGCCGCCCGTGCCGACGTGACGGTAGCCTTCGGGTGGCCCAAGCTGGGCTCCCTGCTTCAACCGGGGCGCGCGCATGTCGGTCGCCTGGTGGCTGTGGAGATCGGGTTTCCACCGGTGCCTCCCGCAACCTTCCGGGCGCGGGTGGCGACGCCCGGATGGGCGCGCGAGGTGCTGCCGGTTCGTCCTCCCGATACGCACAAGCACCAGGTCGGCTCGCTGCTCCTGCTGGCGGGCGCGCCCGGGATGGCGGGGGCGGCGATCATGGCGGCACGGGCGGCATTGAGGACCGGGGCGGGATTCGTACGCATCGCGAGTCCCTCCGCCAATCGACCCGTGCTCCAGGGCGCTGTCCCGGAAGCGGTGTTCGTGGACACGGCCGACCGGGGCGCGCTCGTCCGGGCGACGATGTCATCGACTGCGGTCGTGGCCGGTCCCGGGCTCGGGGTAGCTGCGGAGGCCGCCGGCGCCCTGGAGGCCGTCCTGGAGGCGTCCGGCGATTCTCCGGTGCTGCTCGACGCCGACGCCCTGAACCTGGTGGCGGCGGAGTCGGGTCCGGTTCTGGGCGACCTGGGACGCGCTCGACCCGTGCTGGTGACGCCGCACCGGGGAGAGATGAGGAGGCTCGTGGCCGCCGCCGCCGACCTCCCCGATCTCCCGCACGAACTGGCTCTCGACCGGGCGGCGGCGTGGTCGTGCACGGTGTTGCTGAAGGGCAACCCGTCGGTCGTAGCCACCCCTGAAAAGCAGCTCCTGGTGGGCGGGCTCGGGAGTTCCGACCTCGCGGCCGCCGGGATGGGGGACGTGCTGAGCGGAGTCGCGGGCTCGCTGATGGCGCAGGGGTGCGATCCATCGGTCGCCGGTGGCCTGGCGCTTCACCTGACCGGGGTTGCGGCCGCGCTCGGGAGCGAGGGTCCCGGGCTGGTGCCGGGCGACGTCATCGTCCGCCTTGCGGCCGCGATCCGCCGTCAGCCGGATCTGAAGAGCCGCCTCGATCTGCCCTTCGTCATCTTCGACCAGGAAGCTCCTCGTTGAGCTCGTTGGGACCGGGCCGCGAGTTCGACCTGATTCGGTCCTTTCAGGCAGCCGGACCGCCAGCCGGCGCGGAAGTCGTGGTGGGCTCGGGGGACGACTGCGCGGTGCTCGAATCCGGCTGGGTGGTGAGCACCGACGCCTTCCTCGAGGACGTGCACTTCCGACGCGGCTGGATCAGCTTCGACGAGGCGGGCTACCGTGCCGTGACCGCCGCCCTGAGCGACGTGGCCGCGATGGCCGCGCGACCCGTCGGCGTGCTCGTCGCGCTCGGTCTGCCGGACCCGGGTGCCTCACGCATCGCGGAGGGCTTTCGGTCCGGCATCCGGCGAGCGTGCGAACGCGCCCGTTGCGCGCTGATCGGGGGCGATCTCACCCGATCTCCCGGCCCGGTGGTCGTGAACGTGGCCGCTCTGGGGCGCGCGCATCGCCCGATCCTGCGGAGCCGCGCCCGGGCGGGGGACGAGGTATGGGTGACGGGCATGCTGGGCGCGAGCGCCGCCGCGGTGCGCGACTGGAAGCGCGGGCGCGAGCCCGGTCCGTCGGTGCGGCGGGCCTTTGCCGCACCCGCCGCGCGTCTTGAAGAGGCTCGCTGGCTCGCCGGGTGCATCCGGATGACGGCCCTCATCGACCTCTCGGATGGTCTCCTGGGAGACATGAGCCATATCGCCGCCGCGAGCGGAGTAGCCATCATCCTGGAGCCGGCGCTCATCCCCGTCGCTCCGGGGGCCGTCGCTGCCGCCGGATCGCGCCGCGACGCGCTGCCGCTCGCGCTTGCGGGAGGCGAGGACTACGAGCTCGCCTTCACCGCGCGTCCGGGGTCTGCGGAATCGGTGGCGGCCGACTTCCATCGCAGGTTCGGCGTATCCCTCACGCGTGTGGGAATTGTCGCCGGCGGCGAGGGCATTAGACTTGAGGGCGACGACGCGGAGGAGTTCGACCCCGGATCCCCGGGCTTCAACCACTTCCGCCTCTCGCGATCCGACGCGACCGAAGTCGGGCGCCCGGACAGTCGGTAAAGCGGATCGGGGGGCGGATGCTTCGGACGGGGTGGGTGGCGCTGGCGGCGATCGCGACGACGGGCTGCTACGCCGTGATCATTCTGCTCGCCTCCGTGGTCCCCGCCTGGCGCCGCCGCCGGTGCGGACACTGGGCGCAGGGCTGGTCCGCCGTCCTGCTGCGTGCCGCCGGTGTGACCGTCACCTCGACCGGGCTCGATCGAGTCGATCCGCGGCGCTCGCAGATCGTGGTTTCCAACCACCAGTCATGGTTCGACGTGCTTGCGCTCTTCGCCACCTTCCCCACCTCCCTGCGCTTCGTGGCCAAGGAGGAGCTGCGCTCCGTCCCGGTCTTCGGCAAGGCGATTCTGCGCTGCGGCCATATCGCCATCGATCGCCGCAACCGCCATAGCGCGATCGAGTCGCTGCAGCGGGCGGCCCGGCGGCTGCGCGAGCGCACCCTTCACGTCGTCATGTTCGCGGAGGGCACCCGGTCGCCCACCGGGGAGCTCCAGCCCTTCAAGAAGGGCGCCTTCGTGCTGGCGCTCGAGACGCGGACGCCGGTTCTGCCGGTTGCGGTCGTCGGAAGCCGCGCCGTGATGCCCAAACACAGCTACGTGATTCGATCGGGTGAGATCGAGGTGCGGGTCGGCGAACCCATCGAGGTGGGCGACCTGACGATGTCGGATCGCAACGCGCTGCGCGACCGCGTGCGCCAGGCGGTCGCGGACCTCATGTCCGGACCCTCGCCGCAGCAGGCCGACGGAACGTCCGCGCCGCCATTCGCCCCCGCCGTCCCGGCAACCGGTCCCGACGCAAAGGAGGAGCAGCCGTGTCCGCCATCACGGAAGTGAAGGGCAGGGAAATCCTCGACTCCCGCGGAACCCCTACCGTGGAGGCCGAGGTGGCCCTTGCGAGCGGCGCGCGCGCGACCGCCGCGGTACCCAGCGGCGCCTCCACCGGGGAGCACGAGGCGGTGGAGCTCCGGGACGGAGACCCGGCCCGCTACCGAGGCAGGGGGGTGCGCCGCGCGGTGGCTCACGTCAACGGCGAGATCCGCGCCGCCATGGTCGGCAGGGAAGCCCGCGAGCAGCGCTCCCTGGATCGCGCGCTGGTGGAGCTGGACGGCACCCCCAACAAGGGCCGGCTCGGGGCGAACGCGATCCTGAGCGTGTCCCTGGCGACGGCGCGCGCGGCGGCCGGCGAGGCGGGACAGCCCCTCTACCGCTACCTGGGCGGCGAGGCGGCCACCGTCCTTCCGGTCCCCATGATGAACATCCTGAATGGAGGCGCCCACGCGCCCAACAACGTCGACATCCAGGAGTTCATGGTCATGCCGGTGGGCGCCGAGACCTTCTCGGAAGGGCTGCGCATGGGCACGGAGATCTTCCACGCCCTCCGGGACGTGCTCGCAGAAGCGGGCCGCAATACCGCCGTGGGGGACGAGGGCGGCTTCGCCCCCGACCTGGGCGGAAACGAGGAAGCGCTCGAGGTGGTGCTCACGGCCATCGAGCGCGCCGGTTACCGGCCCGGCGACGAAGTCGTCCTCGCCATCGACGCCGCCGCCAGCGAATTCCTCCGGGATGACGACTACGTCCTGCACGGCTCCGGCGGCGGCCGCCTCGGCCGGGAGGCGATGGTGGCGTTCTGGGACGACTGGACCCGCCGCTACCCCATTTTTTCGCTCGAGGATGCCCTGGGCGAGAACGACTGGGGGGGATGGGGGGTATTGACCGCAGCCGTCGGAGAACGCGTGCAGTTGGTCGGCGACGACCTGTTCGTCACCAGCAGCGAGCGCCTGCGGCGGGGGATCCGCGAGGGGGTCGCGAACGCCATTCTCGTCAAGGTGAACCAGATCGGCACGCTGACGGAAACCATGGACGCCATCGACCTGGCTCGTGCCTCGGGCTACCGGTGCGTGATCTCACATCGTTCGGGCGAGACGGAGGACACGTTCATCGCGGACCTGGCCGTCGCGCGCGCGACCGGACAGATCAAGACCGGAAGCGCCAGCCGCAGCGACCGCGTGGCCAAGTACAACCGCCTGTTGCGCATCGAAGAGGAACTGGGGGGCGCGGCATCCTATCCCGGGAGGACGCTTTGGCAATCCTGAGGAAGCTCGTGCTGCCGGTCATCGCCGGAGCTGCCGTCTACTACGCGGTCTTCGGCGGCGAGCACTCCATGATCGAGCTGGGAACCGCGCGGTCTCGCGTGAAGCAGGAGCAGCGCGCGCTCGATCTGCTGCGCGCGGAGGTGGATTCGCTCACGGCCCGCGCCGACTCCCTGAGAGACGATCCGCTGACGCTGGAGCGCCTCGTGCGCGAGCGTCACGGGATGATCCGCGAGGGTGAGATCCTGTACCGCTTCGCGGACGACACCGGCAGCGGCCAGCCCGGGGACTCGACCGAAATCCGGTAACCCGCTTTCCGGTCCCCGGACTTCTTCGGCCACCAAGCCCTCAGGCCGGATCTTCCTCCGCCCCGACCGTCTCCTTCGCCTCCGTCGCGGAATCGGCGATTTTGCGAACCGCGTCCGCGAGCAGCTGCCCCGAGGTTCCTTCCGGGAGGAGCGCGGGCATCCCTTCGGCCACGGCCTCCGCAACCGCCCTGCCCGTGCTGGTCGTGCCCGCCGACATGAGTTCCATCGGAATCGGGAAGACGGTGGTGGAGTTGTTCTCCGCGGCGATTTCGACGGCCGTCTGCAGATAGCGAAGCTGCAGCGCCATGGGGTACTCCTGAATGACCGCCGCCGCGTCGGCGAGCTTGCGTGAGGCCTGGAACTCACCTTCCGCCGCGATCACCTTGCCGCGGCGCTCGCGCTCGGCCTCGGCCTGCTTCGCCATCGCCCGCTTCATCTCCTTGGGCAGGTCGATGTCCTTGATCTCGACGCCGGTGACCTCGATGCCCCAGGGATCGGTTCCCTCGTCGATGATGTCGCGCACGATTTCGTTGATGCGTTCGCGTTCGGCGAGCAGTTGATCCAGCTCCGACTGGCCTATGACGCTGCGGAGCGTCGTCTGTGCCAGCTGGGAGGTGGCGAAGTAGTAGTCCTCGATCTCGACCACGGCCTTCGCCGGGTTGGTCACGCGGAAATACACAACGGCGTTGACCGTGACGCTGACGTTGTCCTTGGTGATGGTGTCCTGGGGCGCGATGTCCAGCGCCACGATGCGCAGATCCATCCGCTTCATGCGTTCCAGCCCGTACGGCACAAGGAAAATCAGCCCGGGCCCCTTGGCGCGGGTGAGCTTGCCGAGCCGAAAGACGACGCCTCGCTCGTATTCCCAGAGGACGCGAAAGCTGGTGAGGAGGCCGGTGGCGGCGACGACGATGCCCACGATCATCGGGATGTCCATTCGGATCGCTCTCCCTCGGAACTCCGCCAACGCCGGTCCATGCCCGCCGCCGCGGGGAGTTCTCTGACAGGTTCGGGAAATCCACGGCCCCTGACGGTGCCGCTTGACACGCTATCTTCTCAAAACTAGCGTTTTTGCGATGTCCCCGCCGGAGTAGCTCAGCTGGTCAGAGCAGCGGAATCATAATCCGCGTGTCGGGGGTTCGAGTCCCTCCTCCGGCATCGCTTTCGCTCCCGCCCCGCAGGGACCTGACCGTCCCTGCGGGGTTTCATGTTTGTCCGTGCTTTGCCGCCGTTCGCATGGGCGGGTATCTTGGCCGGGCAACTCCCGTCGTGGCACAACCGGGAGGCACCCGAAAGCGACGAGCAGGACGATGACCGATCTGATCGAACGTGAGCTGAGCCGGCGCAAGGCGAGGATGGCTCGCGTACTGGAGCGCCCGTTGCGGGTCCCGGAAGGGGCTTCCGCGCCGGTGTCGCCGGACCGCCGCGCCTACTACCTGGACGAAGCTCGGGAGCTGTACTGGAACGAGCTGGAGTGGGAGAACATCACGGGCGAGGAGCGTCTGGACGACGGCCCGTTCACCGAACTGGCCTTCCCCGGCTTCCTTGCTTTCGTGCGCGGATTGCTGTTGCGCGAATCCATCGACGAGCGGGGCACGCCCGCGGATCCGCATCCCGCCATCGTGGAAGAGATCCTGAGCTTCCTGGCAGACAGGGTGGTGACGCTCCGCGCCGAGCTGCGCGAGCAGGATCCCGAGTGGGACGTGGAGCAGAGCGAACGGGAATTGTCCATGACCGAGCCGCTCATCGATCTGGTGCTGGCGCTGTTGTACGAGGTCACCCCGGCCGAGCGGGTGCGCCTGGAACAGGCCGCCGCGGATTGACGGCGCCGGGCCCTCGGCGTTCCATGCGTGGGTCCGGGCCGGGATGGGCCGGGTTGCCCCTCCGCCGGTCCGGCCATCCGTACCTGGCGGGCGCCCCCCTCTTCATCGCCCACCGGGGCGGGGCCGCGCTGGCCCCGGAGAACACCATGGCGGCCTTCACCGCCGCGGTGGAGCAATGGGATGCGGACGTGCTGGAGATGGACGTGCACCGGACCGCCGACGGCAGGGTGGTCGTGATTCACGATGCCACCGTGGACCGCACCTGCGACGGCAGCGGCGCCGTGCGCGAACTCCCCTGGAGCGAGGTGCGTACGCTCGACGCCGGCTATCGCTTCCGGGACCTGGCGGGCGAGCCGGCCTTCAGGGGGCGGGGCGTGGGCATCCCGCTGCTGGACGAGGTGCTCGAGAGCTTCCCCGGCACGCGCATCAACGTGGAGGCCAAGACCCCCGAGGTCGCGCCACTGCTGGTCGAAACCATCCTCCGCCATGCAGCGCAGCATCGGGTACTGATGGCCGCGGAGCTGGAGGGCGCGCGCCCGTCGCGTCACGGCTATCCGGGCCCGCACGGAGCGTCCCGGCGCCAGATCCGGCTGTTCTACCTGCTTCACCACCGGCGGCTCGGGTTCCTGTATACGCCGCGCGCGGACGCCCTCCAGGTGCCGGACGCCTGGATGGGCACGCGGGTCGTCACACCGCGCTTCGTCCGCGAGGCCCACCGCCGCAACATTCCGGTCCACGTCTGGACCATCGATGAGCCCGCCGACATGCGCCGACTGCTCTCGTGGGGGGTGGACGGCATCCAGTCCGACCGCCTCGACCGGCTGGCGCGCGTGCTGATGGAAGAAACCGGCAGGCCTGCCCCGCCCGGGCTCTCCACCGCCTGCGCGGGAGCGACCGCGACGACCGGCGAGCTGGCGCCGTGAACAGGCCCGACCGGTCACTGGCCCGCCGCTTCCGTGCGGCGCTGGCCGAGGACGGGGTCGTTTCCGGCGGCGGGCGGGTCCTGGTGTCGCTCTCGGGCGGCCTCGATTCCACCGTCCTGCTTCACCTCCTGCGCTTCACGCCGCGCCTCCCGGCGCTCGCAGTGCACGCCGCCCACCTCGATCACCGCATGCGCCCCGGAAGCGCCGACGACGCCCACTGGGTGAAGGGCCTCGCGCGCGCTTGGCAGGTGCCGCTGGTGACACGCGCGGTCGCCCGTCCTCCCGCCAACGAGACCGAGGCGCGCCGGGCCCGCTATCGCTTTCTGGAGGAGGCGCGCGCCGAAACCGGCTGCCGGTGGGTCATGACCGCCCATCACGCGGACGACCAGGCCGAAACGGTTGCCTACCGGATGTTGCGGGGCACCGGCCTCGCCGGCCTGGCCGGGATACCGCGCACTCGCGAACCCGGGCTGTACCGGCCGCTGCTGCCCTTCTGGAAGCGCGAACTCGCCGCCTACGCCTCGGCGGCCCGCCTCCGTCACCGGACCGACCCCACCAATCGGTCGCCCGACATCCCGCGCAACGTGGTACGCCGGGAGCTGCTGCCGCTCGCCGAGAAGCGCGTCGCGCCGGGCGCCCGCCGCGCCCTCCACCGTCTGGCCCGCCTGGCGGAGGAGGAGAACCGCCTCTGGCACGCCGTGGCCCCGACGCTGCTCGCGGGTCTTGGGGTGCGCCGCACCGAAGAGGGCGTCTCGTTCAGCCGGGACGCCCTCCTGCAGTGCGATCGGCTGGTGCGCGCCAGGCTGATCCGGGAGCTGGCGGCGGAGGCCGGCGCCCACCTCGATGCCAGCGGCACCGACCTGGCGTCGGAGTTCGCCTGCTCCGGCGGGAGCGGCCGGTCGATCGACCTCCCCGGCGGAGCGGTTCTGTCCCGCGCCTTTGAGCGCCTGGCCATTGCGCGCGTCGCCACGAGGATCGCCGGCGGGCAACCCTCCGACCACGCCCGTTTCGTGGCGGTTCCGGCTCCCGGCGAAGGCGCGGCCGAGGGCCGTTCGGGAGGCGCCGCCTTCTTCGCACGCTGGTCGACGCGCGGCTCGGTGGGAGGAGAAAGGCTCTCCATCCCGGCGCTGCGCTTCCCCATCCTCTTCCGCAGTTGGCGGCCCGGAGACCGGATTCGCCTCGCCGCCGGCACCCGCAAGCTCAAGAAGGTGTTCGGTGAGGCGCGCCTGCCGCGGCCGGCGCGCGCGCGCCGGCCGGTGCTGGCCGATTCCGGAGGGCGCATCCTCTGGGTGCCGGGGGTGGCGCGGTCCATCGAGGCGCGGCCCGCACCGCACGACGCAATCCTCTACGTGGGAGTGGATCTCGATGACGCCACCGACTGACGTTGCGCGACGCACCGGGGGCCGAGTGCGCCGCATCATCTTTACGCGGGAACAGATCGCGGGCCGGGTACGGGAGCTGGGCGACGAGATCTCGGCGTGCTACGACTCGCGCGAGGAACTGCTCGTGCTTGGCCTGCTGAAGGGCTCGTTCATGTTCGTGGCCGACCTCGTGCGCTGCATCCACCACCCCGTTCAGGTCGACTTCATCGTGACTTCGAGCTACGGGACGGGTATGGTATCATCGGGGAACGTGCAGCTCCTCTACGATCCGGAGGTGTCGCTCCGGGGGCGCCACGTCATCCTGGTGGACGACATTATCGACAGCGGCAGGACCATGGCATCCCTGGTGCCCATCATCCGGGCGCGCGGACCGGCCAGCCTCGAATTGTGTACCTTTCTTCACAAGCGCCGGGACGGCATCGCGCACGAGCCCAGATGGGTCGGCTTCGACGCCCCCCCGGAGTTCGTGGTGGGCTACGGCCTCGATTACAGCGAGAACTTCCGGCATCTTCCCTACATCGCGAGCATCTGAGAGCACGGGCCGGTGGTCCCGGATTACTCTGAATAATGTCTGATTCCGAACAGAACCGACCCGAGTCCGGCAGCAGGTTCTCCCGGCTCTCGCGCACCGCCTCGTTCTGGATTCTGCTGGCGCTGGTGCCCCTCCTCTTCATGCAGCTCTTCAGTTCGGGGGGCAACGCGGGCGTCGAGTTCACCTACACCGAGTTTCGCGAGCAGTTGGCGTCCGGCAACATCCGCGAGGTGACGATCGTCGATGCGCGCAGCGTGGAGGGCGAACTGCGCACCCCCGTGAACCGGGACGGCGAAGACATGAGCCGCTTCGTCTCCATGCTTCCGGGCGAAGTCACGGACGGACTGCTCGAAGAGCTCCAGGCGCGCAACGTCATCATCCGAGCAAGGCCCGCGAGCACTCCCGTCATCGAGCGGGTGTTCGCGTTTCTCCCCTGGATCCTCATGGCCGGGATCTGGATCTGGTTCGTGCGCAGCCTTCAGAGCGGGGGCAACCGGGCCTTCCAGTTCGGCCGCTCCAAGGCCAAGCTCATCTCTCCGGACACGCCCAAGGTGACGTTCGAGGATGTCGCGGGCGCGGATGAGGCCAAGGAAGAGCTTCAGGAGGTCATCGAGTTTCTGAAGGATCCGCAGCGCTTCGTGCGCCTGGGTGGCCGCCTTCCCAAGGGCGTGCTCCTGGTGGGTCCCCCGGGCACCGGCAAGACCCTGCTCGCGCGTGCTGTGGCGGGCGAGGCAGCGCGTCCCTTCTTCCAGATGTCGGGCTCCGACTTCGTCGAGATGTTTGTCGGCGTGGGCGCCTCGCGCGTGCGCGATCTCTTCGAGCAGGGGAAATCGCACGCACCCTGCATCATCTTCGTGGATGAGATCGATGCGGTGGGCCGTCACCGGGGCGCCGGCCTGGGCGGGGGACACGACGAGCGCGAGCAGACGCTGAACGCGCTTCTGGTGGAGATGGACGGCTTCGAGTCCAACGACGGAGTGATCCTGCTGGCGGCCACCAACCGGCCCGACGTGCTCGATCCGGCGCTGCTTCGCCCCGGCCGCTTCGACCGGCAGGTCGTGGTGGACTCCCCGGACATCAAGGGCCGGGAGGGCATCCTGGGCGTGCACGCGCGCAAACTCCCGCTCGCCGAAGACGTGGATCTGTCCGTCATCGCCCGGGGCACCCCCGGCCTGTCGGGCGCGGATCTGGCCAACGTCTGCAATGAGGCGGCCCTCGTCGCCGCGCGCGAAGGCGCCGACCGGGTCGCCATGGTCCACTTCGAGAAGGCGAAGGACAAGGTCATGCTGGGGGCGGAGCGCAAGAGCCTGGTGCTGACCGAGTCCGAGCGTGAGTTGACCGCGTATCACGAAGCGGGCCATGCCGTACTCGGGCTGCGCATCCCGGGCCTCGATCCCGTGCACAAGGTCACGATCGTCCCCCGCGGGCGCGCCCTCGGACTCACCGCGAGCCTTCCCGAGGAGGACCGGCACTCCTACACGAAGGACTGGCTGGAAGGGCAGCTGGTGATGCTGTTCGGGGGACGCGTCGCCGAGGAGATGCGCTTCGGCCCGACAAAGGTGACGACCGGGGCCGGGAACGACATCGAGCGCGCCACCAGCATGGCGCGCCGGATGGTGACCCGTTTCGGCATGTCCGAGCGGGTGGGCCTGATGGCGGTCGGGGATTCGGAGCAGGAGATCTTTCTCGGCCGCGAGCTGGTTCAGCGGCGCGAAATTTCGGAACACACCGCGGAGCTGGTCGACAGCGAGGTCAAGCGCCTTCTGGACAGCGCGCACGACCGGGCGCGTGTGCTGCTGGAGGAGCACAAGGAACTGCTCGAGACCATCGCCGAGGCGCTGCTCGAACGCGAAACGCTGGGCCGCCGCGAGATCGAGTTGATCGAGCAGGGCGAACCGTTGCCGCCCATGTCGCGGGAAGAGCCGCCGATGCCGGGCGAGGAAAACGGAAGCGAGCCGCCCGAGACCGGGGAGCCGCTCGACGGCACGACGCAGTCGGTAGCCGGAGGCACGCCGGACCCCCTCCGCGAGCCGGAGGAGGCGGTTCCCGTTTCGTCCGCGCGCGTCGACGGACCCGCTGCCCGAACGAGGGGCTCGCACGCAGACGACCCTTGACCGCCAGTCGGAAACACCCGCCCGCTCGAATGCAACCGCGGTCTTCCAGCGCGTCTGAGAGAGCATGAGCATCGGGGATCTTTTCGCGCTGTTCGCGCCCGGCTGGCTTGATATCCTCGAGATCCTCATCGTCGCGGCGCTGCTGTACCGGATCCTGCTGTTCATCCAGCGCACGCGTGCCATGCAGATCCTGCTGGGCGGGCTGCTGATCGCCGGCATCTACGCCCTCGCGCGCCTGCTGGGACTCGACCTCATGCGGTCGATCATGGACGCGGTCTTCCAGTACGGCGCCATCGCCGCGCTCGTCATCTTCCAGCCGGAGATTCGCTCTACCCTCGCCCGGCTGGGTCAGGCGCGCATGCTGCAGCTGTTCAGCCGGCTCGAGGAAAGCCAGGTGGTGGAAGAGATCGCGGGCGCGGTCGAGCGTCTTTCGAGCATGAGGATCGGCGCTCTGATCGCCATGGAGGGGGATGTCGGACTGGACGAGTACGCCCAGACCGGCAGCCGCCTGCGGGCGCGCGTCTCGCGCGTGCTCCTGGGCGCCATCTTCACCCCCAATTCGCCGCTCCACGATGGCGCCGTGATCGTGTCGGGCGACACCATCAAGGCGGCGGGGGCGATTCTGCCGCTCAACCAGGCGCCGGTTCCCGACCGCACGCTGGGCACCCGGCACCGCGCCGCGATCGGGCTGAGCGAGGAAACCGACGCGGTCGTGGTCGTGGTCAGCGAGGAGACGGGGCGGATTTCGGTGGCGAGCCGGGGGGTACTCGAAAAGGGGGTCGACGGGGCGGGCCTGCGGGAAGCCATCGCGGGGGCCGGCCCCAGGGCGCCGACGGGGACTCGGGAACCGGCCGGCAGCGCCGGGCGGGCCCTGGCACGGGCGCTGCGCCTGCCCTAGCTGGCGGCGCGGACGCTGCGAGAGGGCGCGCGGTCCGACTGCTCCTCCGAACGCGGGAGCGCGCGAGTCCCTATCCCGCGAAGCGGATGCGAAAGATGCGGTTGCCGGCGTCGTCGGAGACCAGCAGCGCGCCGTCCGGCGCCTGAAGCACGTCCACGGGGCGGCCCCAGACTTCCTTCTCGTCGTCGTCACGGACGATGAACCCGGTCAGGAAGTCCTCCGGCGGTCCGGCAGGGCGTCCGCCCTCGAACGGGATGCGCACCACCGAATAGCCCTTCAGATCGAGCCGGTTGATGGATCCGTGCAGCGCGACGAAGGCGTGGTTGCGGTATTCCTCGGGGAATCCCTCGCCGGTGTGGAACGCCATGCCCATGGGGGCCGCGTGCGCTGGAAGCAGGACGTCGGGTACGAGGGTGCGCTCCACCAGGTCCGGCCGCGCCCCGTTCAGGACCGGTTCCGGGTTGGGCCCGATGTACGCGTACGGCCAGCCGTAGAAGCCGCCCTCCCGCACCGAGGTGACGTAGTCCGGGGCCAGGTCGTCCCCGAGATGGTCGCGCTCGTGCACCGCGGTCCACAGCGCACCCGTCACCGGGTCGAAGGCGAGCGCGACGGGGTTGCGCAGCCCGCCCGCGAACACCCGATGTCCCGAGCCGTCCGGCCGGTACTCGTTGATGGCGGCGCGGCGCGGGTCCGTCCCCGGCATGGCGTTGGTGGCGGAACCGACGGCCACGTACATGAGCTCGCCATCCGGATCGAAGATGAGATTGCGCGTCCAGTGGTTGAACCCCATGGTCCGGCTGATGTCGATGCCCAGGCGCTCGGCGGTGTCGTGATCGAGCGCATCGCTGCTGACGGGCAGATCCACAACGTGTTCGGGCGGACCCTGCGCCCGGGTCTGGCCCGGCGCATGGCGGAAGCGCACCACCGCGTCGTTGTTGCCCACGTACACGTACCCGCCGTGGAAGGCGATGCCGTATGGCCGGGTCAATTCCTCCGCGAAGGCTTCGCGGTACTCGGCCACCCCGTCGCCGTCGGCGTCCCGCAGCAGCGTGACCACACCCCTCCGGCTCTCCGCCACGAACACGTCGCCGCCGGGCGCGAGCGCAAGCCGTCGGGGAGCCGCCAGGTCGTCGGCGAAGACGTTCACGACGAAGCCGGGTGGAACCGAGAGGTTCGCCCCTTCCGGGCGCTCCACGATGTTCGGAATGGCGCGGTTCCATGGGGTTTCGAAAGGTTCCGGCAGTTGTTGAGGCGCAGCCAGGACCAGTAGCAGAGGAAGCGAGGAGATGGGAATCATGAGAGGCTCGGGATGGGGAGGCGTGCGAACTGCTGTCCTGAGTATAGGTCCGTGAGCCCGCCTCCGGCGATGCGCGAGGCCCACGGCCCCATGCTCCGCACAGGGGCGCACCCGACCGGTATCTGCGTTGCGTGCCGATGGAGCCGAACCCGAAACCCGGACGCCGGGTAGCAGGATCTTCCAATGCGCCTCGCACCGGAGCGACGTCAACCCTTCGTCCCGGTCATGCATCCTAAGGTGGGACAGCCACGTCCTCACGGAGCCATCGCCAATGAGTCACCGCCGCAGCGACCTCGCGAGACAAACCGGTCTCGCAGCCGTCCTCATCTGCCTCGTCTCACCGCTGCCGGCCCGCGCTGCCCAGGAAGAGGCGGCAAGCCCCGAAGCCGATTCGATCGCGCTGCTCGAGGAGGCGAAGCAGGAGCAGAAGGAGTTCGAGCGCTTTCGGGAACAGCGGCTTCCGCCGGAGTGGAGTGGCTTCGGAGGCCAGTGCGATGCTCTCGTCGGGCGGATGTGCCTCCGGCACGGGGACGGGGAAGCGCCCCCGGTAGAGCCCGCTCCGCTCGAGGTCGAGATGGCGCGCATGGACATGCTGCGCACGCTCGGCCGCATCGCTTCCCGCCTCCCGCGCGACAAGTGGGTGCTGGGACAGCGGGTCTACTACCTGCGGGAGCAGGGAGAGTTGCTCCGGGCCGAAGCCCTCACCGAGCGCTGCCATCCCGACGACGAGTGGTGGTGCCAGGCGCTCAAGGGCTACCTGCTCCAGTCGCTGGGAAGGAGCATCGAGGCGGAAGCGGTCTTCCGCGACGTCATCCCGCGGATGCCCGAGGATGAGCGGGAGAGATGGCTGGCGCTCGACTATCTCCTGGACGAAGAGGCCCGCGAGCTCTTCGAGGATGCCGATCCGGCGGAGCAGGCGGCGCTGCGCCAGCGCCTCTGGCTGCTTGCAGATCCTCTCTACCTGGTCGAAGGCAACGACCGCGAGGCGGAGCAGTACGCCCGCCGCACGCTGATTCGCATCCGCGAGTCGGCGGAGAACCCCTACGACCTTCCCTGGGAGGAGGACCTGGAGGAACTGGTTGCCCGCTACGGGGGCGAGGTGGGCTGGGAGCGCGGCCGGCCGGCGCGGCCCGCCTCGGGCATGCTGCAGGACAACCGCTTCATCATCGGGCGCCACCGGCCCCACGGCCGCGAGTTCATGCCCGGGGGGACGTTCCTCGCGGATCCGGCGGGCATTCCCGTGCGCGCGTGGGAGATCGAGGACCGGGCGCCGTGGACCGGATACGCCGCCTGGTACGCGCCCATCATCACCACCATGGACGCGCAGGTGGCGCGTTTCCGCCGCGGCGACTCGCTCCTGGTGGTGGCGGGCTACCAGCCTCCTCCTCCTCCCGAGGAGCCCGCCCGGCCGATGGTGCGCGAGATCGCGCCGGGCGCCGATCCCTTCGCGGCCTTCGCCGCCCCGCCGCCCCCGCCTCCCGCGGTGGCCGGCGCGGTGGAGTCGGGGGTGTTCGTGCTGACCCCGGAGGGCGAGCGCCTCGTCGACCAGCGCGGCAGCGAACGCGAGGGTGTCGTGACCGCCCGGGTTCCCAACGGCGACTACATCTTCGGCATGGAAGTCCTGGAAGATGCCGACGACCGGGGCTGGAGGGTGCGCGGCGGCGTACGCCAGGAGAACCTGCCCTTCGGGCTCGCGGCCATATCCGACGTCGTGCTGCTCGATCCAGCCGGCGATCTGCCGGGGAGTCTCGACGAGGCGCTGCCCCGGGTGCTGGGTTCAACCCGCGTTCGTTCGGGCGAGCCCTTCGTGGCGGGCTGGGAGGTCTACGGGCTCCAGACCGGCGAGAGCGCGATCGTCGGCATCACCATGCAGGATGCGAACCCCGGGTTGCTCGCGCGCGCCACCCAGTTCCTGCGCCTCACCACCCCTGAGGCACCCCTGGAGCTGAGCTGGGAGGAGGCCGGACCGGACCAGTTGGGCACGGTCTTCCGCGCCATCGCGCTGACCCTGCCCGAGGTCGAGCCGGGTGAGTACGACCTGATCCTGACCGTGCAGTTGCCGGGGAGGAGCCCGATCGATGTCGTCACCGGCCTGATCGTGGACGAATAGCCCTTCCCGTCAGTCGGCGCGCCGCACGGATGTGATCCTCACCGGTGGGGTGAGCGCCTGGGCCTCCACGGGCTGCCCCTGGATCGTGCGCACCACGTCCATCCCGCTCACGACCATGCCGAACGCCGCGAATCCCTGGAGGTCGGGATTGCGGTTGCCGCCGAAGTCCAGCGACGGCTGGTCGTTGATGCAGAAGAAGAAGCTGGAGGTGGCGCTGTCCGGTTGTCCACGCGCCATCGAGATTGCCCCGTCGACGTGGCGCAGCCCCGTGACCGAGGTGCGCTCCATGGGGATGGGGTCGAATCCCTGCTCGGCGAACTCCTCGTTCACGCTCGCCTGAATCACCTCGATGCGGACGGTGTCGTCGGGCTGGTTGTCCATCGTGACCGTGCGATGGAACTGGCCGCCGTCGTAGTGGCCCGCGTCAACGTAGCGCAGGAAGTTTGCGGAGGTCCCCGGCGCGTTCTCAGTGTCGATGTCCACCTCGATGTCGCCGAATTCGGTGGAGATGACGACGCGCACCATGCCGGTCTCCGGGGCGCTCTCATCCGCTTCCTGCGGGGCCTCTTCGGCCGATTCGGCACAGGCGCCGGCGGCGATCAGAAGGACGGCGATGGTCGACGCGAGTATTCCCTTGCGCATGGGTCGAACCTCCTGTTGCATCGGGGTGAAAGCAGGAACCACGATGATACGCCGCGAAGGAACGCCGAGCCAGCGGCGCGAGATGTACGTGCGCCCCTACGGCGCCTGCCATCTCCCGCGGCGAAGCAGTTCCCCGCTGCCTGCCCCGGCCAGAATCTCTCCGTCCTCGTAGACCACCTCGCCCCGGCGGAGCGTCATCACGGGCCAACCCGTGACTTCCCACCCCGAGTACACCGAGAAACCGGTCCCGGAGAACATGTCCTCGTCGCGGATGGTGCGCGTCTCGTCCGGATCCCATAGGACGATGTCGGCGTCCGAGCCCACCGCGACCGTGCCCTTGCGCGGGTAGAGCCCGAAGAGCTTGGCGGCGTTGGTCGAGGTCACCGCCACGAAACGCTCCTCGGAGATGCGTCCCTGGACGACGCCCTCGGACCAGAGCATCGGGCGCACCACCTGAAGGTTGTTCAGGCCGGCCCGGTGCCGGGAGATGGTCTGCGACGGGTCCATCTTCTCTTCGCGCAGATACGCGACGTGGTCGGTGCCGAGCACGTGCACGGATCCGCTCGCGATGCCCGCCCAGAGCGCGTCCTGGTCACGCTGCCCGCGCAGCGGCGGCTGCCCGACGTAGAGCCCGCGGTCCGGGCCCTCGAAGCGCTCGCGCGTGAAGTGGAGGTAGATGGGGCGGGTCTCGACGAAGACGCTGAGCCCGCGTTCCCGGGCATCCTGCAACACCCGCAGCGCGCCCTCCGAGGAGACGTGAACGGCGTAGATGGGCGCCCCGGTGGCCTCGGCCATGGCGACCGCGCGCTGGGTGGCCACCACCTCGCCGACTACGGGCCGGCTGTCCGGGAAGTACTCGAGCGAGGTCCGTCCCGCGGCGGTGAGTTCGGCCACCGCGCGCGCCAGGATGGGTCCGTCCTCGCAGTGCACCATCGTCATGATGCCGGCGCGCCCCGCCGCGTCCATGGTCGCCATGTAGTCGGGCACTTCGGCGTCGAACACGGTCCGCACCATGAAGATCTTGGTGCTGGACTGGCCGGTCTCGGCGGCCAGGGTGGTCATCTGGCCTTCCTGGGTTGCGGGGTCGTTGATGCCCGCGTGCAGGATGACGTCCGCGATCGCCTGCTCGCGGATGAGGGCCGCCTCCCGCTCGATGGCCTGGGCGAGCGTCCGCCCACCGGCCGGGAAGGCGAAGTTGGAGATGGTAGTGATGCCCCCGGCCAGGGCCGCCTGCGAGCCGGTGCGGTAGTCGTCGCGGCGGCTGCCCCCCAGGTGGACGTGCGGATCCACCCCGCCCGGCATGACCAGCAGCCCGGTGGCGTCGATTGTACGGGCGCCGCCCTCCGCGGCCAGCCCGGTGCCGATCTCAACGATGCTCCCGTCCCGCACCCGCACGTCCGCGTCGAACCGTCCCTCGGAGGTGACCACGGTGCCGCCGCTGATGAGGATCTCCTGGGCGGCCAGGTCGGGTGCGACGGATGCCGCCGCCAACAGGCCGGCCGACAAGAGGGTGGGGAGAGCCATTCCCGGCGAGGGGACGGCGCGGACGCGGGCGGGGCAGTCCAACAGGCGGGTCATGGCGTCCTCCGGAACGGCGGGTCGGCGATGAAGGGACACGATAGCCGAGCCTGACGCCCGACCGCCAGAGACTGACCGCCGGCCGCCAGAGAGTGCCGGCCGCCAGAGACCGCCGGTGACGTTCGGTCGACGGGTGCTCGACGGCGCCCGCGTGGCGGTTACCCCGGAACGATCTCCCCGACCCCGGCGAATACGGCACGTGGTGCATACCCGGCGAACTTCTCCGCCGGCGTTGTCCCCGTCAGAACCGCGACGAAGCCCATGCCCGCGTCGCGCGCGGCCCCCGCGTCCACCTCCGAATCCCCAACGAAGACACAGTCATCCGTCGCGATGCCCAGCGCGCCGGCCGCCCGGAGCAGCCCGTCGGGGGCGGGCTTGGGCCGAGGCACATCGTCGCTTCCGACGACCACATCCACAAACCCGAGCAGCTCGTCGCGCTCCAGCGCGTCCTCGACCCGGCGGCGGTACTTGGTCGACACCACTCCCAGCCGATATCCCGCGCCGTGAAGCGTCTCGAGCACCCGTGCCGCACCGGGCAGAAATACGGTGCTGGCGACCATGACCTCGTCCGCCTTCCTCGTGAAGTGCCCGAGGAACTCCTCTCCCCGGGGCTTCCACTCCTCGCCCGCGAGAACCCCGAGCACCGTGATCAGGTCGAGGCCGATGGTGCGGCGGATGGCGTCCTCCGGCGCCGGAGGGAGCCCCAGCCGGGCCAGCGCGTGATTCATGCAGACCACGACCCCCGAGGAAGAATCCGCGAGCGTGAAGTCGAAATCGAAGAACACGGCGCGGGCATCCGCGACCGATGGGTGGATTGCGGGTTTGGTCTGCATTCGAATCGTTGTTGTCGGGCCTCGGTTTCCGGGAACGGCAGCTCGAGGACGGAAGATAACGCGGATCGGCGGCGTGGTTGCCCGGACGGTGCCCGGGAGTAGCTTCAGGATTGTGGGCGGCGAACGGAAGTTGGCCGCGTCTCCATCTCCGGCGGAACAGGAGGATGACGCGATGAAGCATCTCGTATTGGTGGTCGCGATCGCGGCCCTGGCACTCGTCGCCTGGCGCGGATCAGGGGCGGACGCCGCGGAGGAAGCCACGTCCGGCGCGGAGGGAGGCGTCTTCGCCACCATCGCGCCCTTCAACAGCTACGGCCACGTCCACGACGCCGACAACGTCGAGGCCATGCGGCCGCGGGTCATGGGCACCCACGGGGTGATCTCCTCCGGCCACTACCTGGCCACCCAGGCCGGATACGACGTGCTCAGGGCCGGGGGCAACGCCTTCGACGCGGGGGTGACCGCGGGGATGGCGCTCAAGGCGCTCAAGATGGACTACGCGGGATGGACCGGGGTCGCGCCGCTCATCCTCTACAGCGCCGCCGAGGACCGCGTGATCACGCGGGTCGGGGCAGGGACCTCGCCCGCGCTCGCCACCCTCGACTACTTCCTGGAGCACGGGAAGTCGCCCATCAACAACGCGCTGATCCCCGCGGACGTCGACGTCTGGCTCGCCGCGCTCGACCGCTTCGGCACCCTCAGCTTCAGCGAGGCCGCGCAGCCCACGCTGCGGATCGCGGAGGAGGGCTATCACCTCTACAAGATGCAGAAGTGGATGATCGAGGATCAGATGGAGGCGATCCTCGCATTCCCCTACAACCGCGATTTCTGGTTCCAGAACGGTGTCGGCGAGCAGCGCCTGGGCGACCTAATGCTCAACGCCGACCTGGGGCGGCTCATCCGCTACATGATGGAGGCCGAGCAACAGGCGCTGGCCGCGGGCGGAAGCCGCTCGGAGGGCATTCGCGCGGCACGCGATGCCTTCTATGCGGGCGATCCGGCGCGCGATGTCGACCGCTTCTTCCGTGAACACGGCGGGATCGTGCGCTACGAGGACCTGGCGGGATACGAGAGCCGCTGGGAGGAGCCCCTGGGCACGAGCTTCAACGGCTACGACGTATACACGGGCGATGGATGGAGCCAGGGGCCGCGCATCGTCCTGATGCTCAACATGCTCGAGAACTACGACCTGCGCGCGCTCGGCTACAACACGCCGGAGTACATCCATCTCCTGTCCCAGGTGATCAACCTGGCGATGGCGGATGCTCACAAGTACGTGGGGGACCCGGATTTCGCGCCCGCGCCGGAGGGCCTGTACGGGAAGGAGTACGCGCGCGAGCGCATCGCGCTCATCGACGAGAAGAGCGCGTTTCAGGACATGCCGCCGTGGGGAGATCCGGCGGCGATGGCGGCGGTGGCGGACGGCGCGCCGATGAGCTTCGTGATGGCGGAGGCGCCGGCCCGCGGTTCAATAGCGGCGCGCGCCAGGGCCGTGTTCGAAGGGCACGCGAGCGCGCGGATGGCGAGCGGGGAAGGGGACGGGTCGGCCCGCTCCATCGACACCTCGTCCCTGAATGTCATGGACGGCGAGGGCAACCTGTTCTCCCTGACCGAGAGCGACGGGCATACCGGCACGCCCATGATCCCGGGATGGGGCTTCGGGCTCGGCAATCGCATGGGCCAGTTCAACCTGGACCCGGAGCTGGCCAACGTCATGGCACCGGGCAAGCGCCCGCGCAACACCAACTCGCCCCTCCTGGTGATGAAGGACGGGCAGCCGTTCATGGGTCTCTCCACCCCCGGCGGCGATCAGCAGCTGCAGTCGCTGCTGCAGGTCTTTCTGAACGTCGTGGTATGGGGGATGTCACCCGAGCAGGCCGTGGACCAGCCCCGCTTCGGCAGCTACAACTTCCCGGGATCGGGGAGCGAGGTGAACCGCAGTCCCGCGCTGCTCCGCATGGAGGACCGCATTCCGGCGGAGACGGCGGAAGCGCTGCGCGCGATGGGGCACGACGTGCAGTCCTGGGGCCTGTGGAACTGGCGTGCGTGCGCGCCCACCGTGACCTGGCGCGACCCGGAGACGGGGTTGATGATCGCAGCGGGGGACGTGCGGCGGGAGACGGCGTCGCTCGGATTCTGAGATGGGCATGCCGGAGCAAGGCATGCGCGGCCTCCGACACCACGTCCGCGTCCTGAATCAGCCCACGGTCCGTCGATCCGGGCGCTTCCCTCACGCGCCCGCGGCCCTGCTTCTGCTCGCGTTGTCGGGATGCGCCGCGCCGAGCCCGGACACGGCAGGCCTATCCGTGGTCGAGGCGAGCATCCCGGAGTTGCAGGCGGCGATGGAGCGCGGGGAGCTCACCTCGCGTCAACTCGTGACGGAGTACCTGGTCCGCATCGGGCTGTATGAGGACCGGCTGAACGCGGCCGTCTCGGTCAACCCGAACGCCCTGGCCGAGGCGGATGCGCTGGACGCCGAGCGGGCGCGCGGCGAGGTGCGCGGGCCGCTACACGGGATTCCGGTTGCGCTCAAGGACAACATCCACACCACCCACCTGCCCACCACCGGGGGTGCCCTGGCGTTCGAAGGGTACATACCACCCTATGAGGCGACCCTGACCGCGAACCTGCGGGCAGCCGGCGCGATCATCATCGCCAAGGCCGGCCTCACCGAGTTCGCCAACTGGATGGCGGGCCCGCCCAGGCAGATGCCGGGCAACTACAACGCCCTCACCGGGTTCGCCTACAACCCGTACGACCCGCGCCGCGACCCGCGCCCGGCCACCAACGACGGCCGCCCCGCGCTCAGCACCGGCGGCTCCAGCTCGGGGGTCGGCACTGCCGCGAGCTTCTGGGCCGGCAACGTCGGGACCGACACCGGGGGCTCGGTGATCAGCCCGTCCAACGCCAACATGCTGGTGGGGATCCGGCCGACGCTGGGGCGCATCAGCCGCTGGGGCATCGCGCCGGTCACCCTCGACCACGACATGGCCGGCCCCATGACCCGCACGGTGGCCGACGCGGCGATCCTGCTGGGCGGGATGGAAAGCGCGGCCCCCGACCCCAACGACCCCGCCACGGGCATCTGCGAGCCGCCCCCGGGGCGCGACTACACGCAGTTCCTGAATCCGGACGGCCTCGAGGGCGCCCGCATCGGCATCCCGCGCGCCTTCTACTACGACCCGGTGCAGTTGGAAGGCGAAGAAGGCACCCGCGGCGGGCTCACGGGGGTGCAGGCGGCCCTCATGGCGGAAGCCATCGCGGTGCTCGAGGCCCAGGGCGCGGTGGTCGTGGATCCCGCCGACGTGCCCAGCTACGCCCACCCCGACCCGGACTCGAACTTCGCCGCCTGGGGCTTCTGCGCGGGCGCCCACCAGGCGAAGGGCTCCGACCAGGGCTGCTCGGTCAACTTCAAGTACGGCGCCAAGCGCGACTTCAACGCCTGGCTCGCGAGCCTGGGCCCGGACGCGCCCGTGACGACGCTGACTGAACTGCGCCAGTGGAACCTCGACCACGCGAACGCCGGTGCCGCGAAGTACGGGCAGTCGCGCTTCGACATCTCCGACGAGATGGACGTGGAGGCCGACCGCGCCCGCAACGAGGCCGACATGGCGCGCGACGAACTGCTGAGCCGCACCCGGGGCATCGACGCAGTGCTCGCGGAGCACGAACTGGACGCGATCTTCACCCCGGGCAGCCGGGGGGCCGGTCTCGCCGCCCGCTCGGGCACCCCGATCGTGGTGGTGCCCTTCGGGTTTGTGCCCAACGAGCCGGCGACCCCCTTCCCGGAGGGATTCGACGCGCGTCCCGCACCCTTCGGGGTGGGGTTCACCGGCGCCAACTGCAGCGAGCCTCGCCTGATCGAGCTGGCGTACGCGTTCGAGCAGGCCACGCGCCGCCGGGTGCCGCCTCCAGGGTTTCCCTGAGCGCGGATCCGGCCCCGGGGGTTGATCCCTCGAGCCCCCTCCGTACCACGGGTGGGCTGCTTTCGGCGCGCGCGCCCATCGCCCACATTTTCTCTTCAGCTCAACGACGCTGGCCACCCGCCCAGTTCGCTTCCCCGACCGGAGATGAGACGATGAAGAAGCTGTTCCTGCTCGCCCTGTCCCTCACCTTCGCGATGCCCGTCCTCGCCCAGAACCACGCGCCCAACCCCTACCGCGCCGTGCCTGACGTGTGGGGCGAGTTGCCCGAGGGCCGCACCTGGGGCTCGACCAGCGCAGTGTACCCCGCCGCCGACGGCAACATCTGGGTGGCCGAGCGCTGCGGCGAGAACACCTGCGTGGGGCACGACGACCTCGATCCCATCCTCCTTTTCGATGTCGACGGCAACCTGCTGCGCAGCTTCGGCGCGGGGATGTTCGAGTGGCCGCACGGGATCCACGTCGACCCCGACGGCAACCTCTGGGTCACCGACGCGCGCGGGGGCGAGGGGCGCGGCCACCAGATCCACAAGTTCACCCCCGAGGGCGAGCTGCTCATGAGCCTGGGTCAGGCCGGGGTGGCCGGCAGCGGACCCGACACCTTCGACCAGCCCTCCGACGTCCTGGTGGCGCCCAACGGCGACATCTTCGTGGCCGACGGCCACGGCGCGGGCGGCAACAACCGCATCGTCAAGTTCAACAGCGCGGGCGACTTCATCATGGAGTGGGGCCGCACCGGCTCCGAGAACGGCGAGTTCCGCGATCCCCACGCGCTGGCGATGGATTCACGCGGCAGGCTCTTCGTCGGCGACCGCAAGAACAACCGCCTGCAGGTCTTCGACCAGGACGGCAACCACCTGGACACCTGGACCCAGTTCGGCCGGCCCAGCGGGCTCTTCGTCGACGCCAACGACGTGCTCTATTCGGCCGACTCCGAGTCCTCCACCGGCGGCGGCATCCCCAACGCCGGCTGGGTGCGCGGGATCCGCATCGGCAGCGTGGTGGACGGGCTGGTGACCTCCTTCATCCCCGACCCCGACTGGCACGTGACCGTGCGGGGCACCACCGGAGCCGAGGGGGTGGCGGCCGACGCCTTCGGCAACGTTTACGGGGCGGAGGTGGGGCCGCGCATGCTGCGCAAGTACATGCGGGTGCGGTAGGGCGGATCGGATCCCATTGGCTGCTGACGAAGGAGAGCCCTCATGCGTAATGCGAAGAAAACCGGTCGACTGCGATTCTGGCTGGCGTGGATCATCCCCATTGTGATTGTGTGGATCGTCCTCAGCATCAGGATCGAGTTCTGATTCGCAGTCCGGTTCCCCTCGCTCCCTCGAGCTCCTGCCGGATGGAGGAGAGTCGGTTATGTGCCGGAGCTTGCGAATGGAGGCGGGACGGCTGGCAGGAGGGCTGGTAGCATCGGGCGGTGCCCTGCTCTGCGTGCGGTGGCGTGAGGGGAGGAGGGTGCAGAGATCGGGGCTCAGGGCGCAAGGGTGTCCCCGCGCCTTGCTGGACAAGCAGCTTCGCGCGAGCTGCGGGACCTTCTCGGATGGTCCTATCGGAACTGGTAGCTTCGCGCGATAAGGTCGACGTGGGTCCTCGGCTACCCAGCAGGGAGGAACGGGTAGGGGCCAACTCAGTGACCTCCCATTTCGGGTGTGCCCGCTAGCCATTAGGATGTAGAGTCTCGTATCGAAGCTGCCCCCTTTCCCTTACACGCCACGTTTGGTGAACCCACTGTTCGACGCAACAACAAAGGCATGGCTCGTTGGAGCGGTCGCTCTGGGCCTGTCAACCGATATGCCGAAGGCCCAGTCTCTCCCGGAGCGCGGATCCGCGTGGGCAGCGTCGTTCACTGTAGCCGATGTCTTGCCTGACGAGTCTCCGCCCATATGGCAGGATCTCGAGAACCTGCAGCAGGCGACCGACACGCTCGATATCATTCTGGATCGGATCCGCGCGCTTGAGGCCGCGGAAGACTCGGCCCAAGCCGTCATTGCAGACTTGGAGCGCGCCGTCGCCGAAGCAGTTGACGAAATCGCTCGAGAGCGTGGGGTGCGAGCGGATGCGATTGACGAACTGGTGCGGTCGCTGCTTCTACTGGTGGATTCCGCTTCCATCTCCGTTGCCAGCGACGCGCGAACCCGGATTGAGGAAGGCCTCCGCTCGGTCCGAATAGACGCTGAGCGTGGCCAGGCAACCGTGCGCGCCCAAACAGAAGGCATCACTAGGGACCTTGGGGACCTGAGGGTTCGCATGGACGAGCAGGCGGCCACATTCAACGACAGATTGGCTACTTCCAGCGGACTGATCGAAGAAGAGCGCGAGCGGCGGCAGTCCGGGGATCGGCGGACCCGGCTTCTCCTGGGGCTGGCTTCGGGATTGTTGCTGGTCACCGTTGGGGCCGTCTGGTGGCATGGGGCTCGTCGTGTCGACGCAGTCCGCGGGGAATCCGTTGCAGATGGGGAGCGGGCACAGCACCAATTGCTGCGAGATCACCTCCGACCGCTGGAAGAGCTCAGTTCGATGCTTGGGACTATTCGGACTGCCATCGCAAACGACGACAAGCAGGGGGACTCGGAGCCGAGCCACGGCCTGCCACTCAAGATTTGCAACGAGATCAACCGAATCGAGAAGAACCTGCGGGCCATGGACGCGTCGATCAGGGGACACAAGAAGCTGGTGGGATGCGTGCGGCGTGTGAAGAACAACCTGAGGGCTCACGGTTACGAAATGACCGAACTTTTGGGAAGGCGGTTCAGCAGTAGTATGCTGATGGAAGTCGACTACGTCGTAGATAATCAGATGGCTCCAGAAAGCAAGGTGATCACTCAGGTGAATCGCCCAGAGATACGTTTTGGTGAAGATACAATCCAGACCGCAGCAGTAAGAGTGTCAGTAGCACGCCTCTAACCCTTGAACACCATGGCATCCCATCGCATCAATTATGGCATCGACCTCGGCACGACCAATTCTGCGATTGCTCGGATGAAACGTGGCAAGCCGGTAGTCATCAAGAGCGACGTTCAGCAGGACACCACTCCGAGCGCGGTCGCCTTCGGGCGGAAGGGCCGTAAACGCGTTGGCATTACAGCTTATAACCAACTACGAAGAGACCGTTTACGAGCATCCGGGCGCGATGTCGAAACACCCAACGTCTTCGTGGAATTTAAGCGGACGATGGGCACGGACCACGTCTATGTGCCCAACATCGCTCCGCAGTTCGCTTCGAGCTCCGAGGAGCTTTCCGCGGAAGTTCTGAAGGAGCTGAGAGGTTACGTAACCGACGAGCTGCCGCCCGCTGCTGTAGTGACAATCCCGGCAGCGTTCACGGTCCCTCAGCAGCAGGCGACTCTCCGGGCGGCGAAACTGGCAGGATTTGAGCAGTGCCAACTCCTCCAAGAACCGGTCGCAGCCGCCATGGCGTACGGTTTGGACGAGCGGGGGAACAGTAGCGAGAAGTGGCTGATTTTCGATTTCGGGGGAGGAACGTTTGACGCAGCATTGGTTCTCGTGGACGATGGTCAAATCACGGTGAAGGACACGGAGGGCGATAACCATCTTGGCGGTAAGGACCTGGACTTCCGTGTGGTAGACCAGGTTATTCTGGAGCGTGTACGATCAGAATACGATGTGGAAGGAATCCTCTCCGGAAACCGGGGCCGGCGTGCGCGACTTCGAGACGCCCTGAAAAGGTGGGCCGAAGAAATCAACATCACGCTCAGCTACCACGACTCCCATTTCGTAGAGTCTGATCTGGGAGACATCGTCCTACCCGACGGTACGGAAATCGACCTCGACTTCGAGATCACGCGACACCAATTGCGTCCCGTCGTAGAGCCAATGTTCCAGCGCGCGATCGACAAGACGAAGACGTTGATGGCTCGCCATGGGCTTCAAGGCGGTGACATCGATGAGCTGGTGCTTGTAGGTGGCCCTACCTACTCTCCGATCCTGCGCGAAATGTTGTCCGAACAGGTCCGCACCCCGAATACCTCCCGGGATCCGATGACCGTGGTGGCATGCGGCGCAGCCTTCTACGCCAGTACAGTCGAGCTTGATGACGAAACGGTTCGAGCCTCGAGCATCGCTGACGCGTCGTCCGGTAGAACCCTCCAACTCGATGTGGGCTATGAAGCGACGTCGATCAACGACGAAGAATTCGTGACACTGAAATGCCGTGACACTTCCGACGTGCGCAGGTTCGGGAATCTAAGTGTGGAAGTGAGGCGGCGAGGCTGGCGGAGCGGTACACAGCCCCTGAGCGCGGATGGAGTGCTTCTGGAAGTCGCTCTCGAACGCAATTCACCCAACGTTTTCGAACTCGTCGTCTCGACGCCGCACGGTACTCGAGTTGAAACGAGCCCCTCTGAGATCACGATTGTCCAAGGCACCAAGCTGACCGGATCACCGTTGCCAAACAGCTTGGGAATTGCAGTCAGGGGGAAGGACCGCGAAAAGCAGGTCTTCGAACCGCTGAAGGGTGCCGAGAAGAGCAGACCTCTTCCGGTAACTGGCATCAAGAACGGACTATCTACGACTCGGCAGATTCGCCCGGGTATGCCAAGTGACCGGCTCTTGATCAGCGTCTTCGAAGGCGGCGCCGATGCAAACGAGGTTCGCACGATCTTCTGTCATCACGTCACCGACTTCCAGCTGAGTGGCGAGCAGGTAAACCGTGTTATTCCAGAGGGGACGAAGTTCGACTTGACCCTGGTCACGCAGTCGTCAAGCTCCATTCCTGAAACAGTGACCGTCGACTTCCCCGATTTCGACGAGGAATTCGAGCTGGAACGCCCGGATGAAGGCAAGGCAACCCATACGGATTGGATCGACCGCGAACTCGCCGAGGCCCGAGCCCACATCGCACGGTTGCGCGCTAGCGGTGCCACCGAAACAGACCCAGTCGACGAGCACGAGCGAGAGATCTCTGCCGCCGTAAGCGAGATAGATCGCGCTGGCTCTGATCGCGACGCACTGGAGAAAGGAGTCGAGCACTTGAAGGACGTGCTGCGAACACTATATCGCCTCGTAGATTCGAACGAGTGGTCAGACGTCGAAGCTGAATTGGACGAAGCCTGGGTCGACTTGAAGAGAGCCAACGCCGAGGAAGGTTACGCCGATTCCAGGCTAGAGATGCGCGAAGCGCGTGTCCGGATGGACCAAGTCAAAGCAAAGCAGGATCCGTCTCTGGCTCGCGAGCTGGTACGAGACCTGCGCCGGTCGCTCTTCGAACTCAAACGTTGCGAGTGGTCCAAGGAATTGATCAACTGGGCCCGATGGAACTTCGGGAGCATCAACTGGACGAACGCGGGTCAGGCAAAGGCAGAGGTGATGCAGGGCATGCGTGCTCTCGGGGCAAACAAACCATGCTCGGAACTGCTGGCACATGCCGGACGCATCTGGGAACTCGTCGTTCGGGACTCGGACGACTACACCGGTCCTCCAATCCCTCAACTGTGATGATCGTTCCCAAAGGAAGTGAAGTGGTCCCGGGGTGGCGGATGCGGTTCCCTGTCAAGAAGGCCGCAAATGCCGACACGTACAGGGTTGCGGACGCAGCGGGCAACCTCGGGTTCTTCAAGCTTTTCCATCCGGAACGAACTCCTGAGGACCGTTTCGGCGTCGACGGACAGCTTCTCGAAGTGGCGATCATGGAATCTCTAGACCATCCGAGCATTCCAGCCGTGAAATCGTCGGGTATCGTCGGGCCCGCGAATCAACCTTATCTCCTGACTGAACTTGTCCCCGGCGAGACCTTGGAGGATCGTTTGGCCCGGGATTTCGTACTCACGTCAGCCCATGCGGGCGTCCTCATTCGGGAGTTTCTGGAGGTCGTGGCTTACCTCCACCGCCTCGAAGATGCGGTTTTTCACAATGAGCTGATTCCGCAGAATATGCTCTTAGGAATCCGCGACGAGCGGAACGATTGGCCGACGCTCATCGACTTCGGCCATGCTCGACGCGCGAGCGACGGTCCTGGCAAACATCCGTCGGTCGTGGACCCGTACTACCTGCCCAACGAGGCCTATGAGGGAGGCACGTCTTCCGCCACCGCCGATGTGTTCGCCCTTGGTGCCATTTACTTCCGCGCCCTCTTCGGAATGCCTCCGTGGGATCAAGGTATCGACCTTCCGGAGCACGCAAACCTACGTGAACTGCTACTCCGCGCACGCCAGAAGCCACCACCTATGCCGGTGCGATCCCTCGGCGGTGACGTCAAGCCCGCTGCCTTGGCCGCGATCAAGAAGGCTCTCAGCGTTCGCCCGGACGACCGTTTTCCGGATGCCAAGTCGTTCTTGGGGGCACTGGAGGAAAAGCCGCAAGAGAAGCGACCGACTTCGGCCGCAGTTTCGCCAAGACCCCTCAAGGCTGTGCGTCCTGCTCGCCGTGGGTTTACGGCGGTCGCGGGAATGGAGGAACTCAAGCACACCCTCACTGAGGATGTGATTAATGCGTTACGGGAACCGGACCGATATCAGCGTTTTGGGGTGCCCATCGCCAATGGACTCCTGTTGTACGGTCCGCCAGGCTGCGGCAAGACCTATATCGCGGAACGTTTTGGGGAGGAACTGGGGTTTCCCTTTCAGAAGATAAGTCCTGCCAGTGTCGCCAGCATCTACATGCACGGAACCCAGGAGAAGATCGGACGACTGTTCGAGAAAGCCAGAGGTGAAGCCCCTTGCGTCCTGTTCCTGGACGAAGTCGATGCGTTGATACCTTCGCGATCGGGTGACCTCCACCACGGATATGCCAGTGAGGCCAACGAATGGCTAGCTCAAATGGATGGCTGCGGGAAGGATGGCGTGTTCCTGCTGGGGGCGACCAATCAGCCTCGTCGGCTCGACCCCGCAGCGCTGAGAAGCGGCCGTTTCGACAAGGTTGTATTCGTGGGTTCCCCGGATTATGATGCCCGCAGGGCAATGTTCGAGATTCACCTGAGTCGTCGACCCGTAAGCGACGACGTCGACCTGGATGAACTTGCCCGCGTGACGAGGGGACGGGTTAGCGCCGACATCAAATTCCTCGTCAACGAAGCCGCCAGGAACGCTTTGACCCGTAGCGCCGAGCGCATTGGCATGTTGCATCTGATGGAAGTAATCCATCGCGCCAAGCCGTCGGTCGGGCCGCGCCAACTCGCCGAATATGAGGCGATGCGACGAGAGTTCGAACCGGAACGGGGTGGACCACGAGAGATGGGCCAGATCGGATTCGCAAGCCATCCGACACGAAAGGACCGACGGAAATGAACGCACACCCTTTCCTGGCGGAGTATCTTCGCATCGCGTACGGATGCATCGCAAGCGACGGCGACATCGACGCTTCCGAGGTGTCTTGTCTTCGCTCCATCGCTGTCCAGATGGGACAGCCCGTCGAAGAAGTCGATTCCGCCCTCCGGTCCGTCCAGTCGGAGTTCTCGGACGATCCCTTGGGTATGGTGGAGGAAGCCAAGAAGGAGTTTCGGGAGAAGGGCCTCACCTACGAGGACGCTTCCGTACTCGTCGATATCCTTGTGCAACTCGTTGAAGCGGATGGGGCGATCCGGGCGAACGAAAGTCACTACGTCCGAGATCTGGTGCATGCACTCGCGCTCGACCGCTCCAGACTCAGGGAGGACCATCCGGAATGGCGGGAGTATCTTGGATCGGATCTTCGCCCCACCGCAGAGGCTCGATACTCGCTTTCCTCTGCTTTCTCAAGGGCGGTCGGGAACAAGCTTGAGATTACCAAGCGGTCCTCACAATGATTCTGGACAACCCGTTCCACGTTATTGGTCTTCCCGCTGATTGTACCACGCGCGAAAAAGCTAAGCGAGAAGGGCGAATAAAGGCGTATCTCCGGATGGGACAGCCCCTTGCTTTGGGGCCTACCAACTCCGCTTGAAAGCCACCGTCTGGAGCATTACAGCCCCGCCCGTGACCTCATCATCGTAAATTCGGTAGCCAATGCTCAATTACTCAACCTGTTGTGATGCTCGATCACGTTGAGTCGGTGATCTATGGTATCGATCTTCTGTTCAAAATGGCTTACCTTGTCACTAATTCTCTTCGAGAAGCTTCTTAGCTCAAGGCTCATTTCCATTCGGAATTTATCGAAGTTCCGATCAACCCCTGTGTGAATCTCGTCGATCTTCTCCGAAAGCGGGGCCAGTGCTTTCTCAATCAAGGCTTCGAAGCCTTCCGTGATTCCGTTTGGTTTTGCGGTAATGTTCAGACCATATGCTCCAAAGCTTCTATCCTCCCTTCGAGTTCAGAATTTTTCTCTATGCGTTTCTTGATATCACCTTCAATTCCTTCGAGTCGTTTGTTTATACAAATTATTTCTCCTTTTATCTCCGTAACTTCATTTGCTACTTTTTCAACCTTCCCTGTGATTTCTTCACGAAATGGATTGATAGCGTCCTCTATTACTGCCTTCAATCCCTCTGCTAACTGTTGAACTCCATTCATATTTGACATTGTTTCTCCGGTTTAGTCTAACTCGGCGTCCTTGGCCTTTTAGGCTTCACCAACGCTCGCAAGATTTCTCCGGGGCTGGACCCCTTAAACTTCGGGTTCTTCGCCTCCTTCTCGGTAAGCTCCCGAAGCTGTTTCACCCTTTCATCCTCCGTAAGCTTTTGGGTCATCCATGCCCCCTCGTTTTCGTTTAAAATCTCGACCCTTGAAGGGTATCCCAAGCCATGCGTGGCGTCAAGTTATCCACGTGTGTTGAAAACCTGCCGAAGCTGACCTGATCGATTCCACCCCCTCAACGCCTTTCTTACGTGCGCTTGCGCGATCTGCCACCCCTCTGTTATGCTAATCCCGCTGACGCTACGGCGAGCCCTGAGTCGGGCTCCCGGTCGAATAAAATAGCCATGAAGCAGGAGTAAGGGCTAGCTACCCGATGCTCCGGCGAATAGGCCGGGCCTACTGGTTCTCTCCGTAGCGTTAGCAAGAGCCCGGCACCCGTGGTGGGTGTTGAGCCGGAACCCGCGCTAACGGGGGGGTGGACATGCGACGTTCTTTTCTTTTGATCCTGTTCATTTCGTTGATTCAGTCAACTTCTTCACTTGCTTTAGCTCAAGACGAAGGCTGGTCCACTGAACGTGATCGTGACTCTTGGAAAGCTACAAGTCCAAGGTCTATTATCATTACTGATGATGGATTTATTGCAGCCATTGTCTTTTATCAGTGCGTCATTGGTTCAGATGGAGGTCTTGTAGTTGCTATGTTCTCAAAACCTGTTGAGGTTGAGGGCACTAGAAATGATCCAAGGCGAAATATTCATTTAGCTGTTGTGCGTCTACGATGGGGTAATGGGTTGCTAGCGTCCACCCCATCTCTCCAGTCAGAGACAATCTCCGATATTGATGATTGGCGTAAATATCTAGTCTTAGGTACTGAGGATATGGCGTCACGCTTACGCTCACAATCTAGTCTTGTGCTAAGTTTTGTTGACCGTACCTATGGTTATATGTCTTTCAATTGGGAATTAATCGGTGCTAATGTTGCCATTGGTGATGCTCGAAGACAATGTCAATCTATATATCTATCACCTGATCAAATCTCGATACTTCAACCGCCGACCGATCATGTTCCCGAATACGCGCCTCATCTGCTCAAGCGTCCCGAGTTCCCTGATGTTGTGTCGCGCGACGTACTCATCCACGTATCGCTGTAGGTGCTTCGGGCTCATGTAGTGGTAAACGCCCATGTAGCCGCGCTTCAGCATCGACCAGAACGACTCGATTCCGTTCGTGTGAACGTGGCCATCGACGTACTCGCCCTGACCGTGCTTCACGGCCCGATGCCTCGGTAGTCCTCGGTACGATTTGTGCTCATCCGTATGAATCTCGATGTTCACGCCCGCGAATCGGAAGATGAAACCCCATAGCGTGCTCTGGTTCACCGCGTCCACGACGCGCGCCGAAACGCGATTCGATTCCCGATGCTTCATCCCGACGACCGGGATCTTCCCGACCGTTCCGCGGCCCGCACGAAGCTTCTTGTCAGCGTGCTTATTCTTTTCCTTGCCGCCCACGAAGGTCTCATCAACCTCCACGATTCCGTGATTCGGGATCATCCCGTTTTCAGCGGCCATGCCTTCCCGAATTCGGTGCTTCAAGTACCACGCGGTCTGCTGGCTGATCCCGAGTAGCTCCGCCATCCGGGTCGATGCGACTCCTTTAAGGTTAACGAGTTCCAGGTATACCGCGTAGGCCCATGTCCGTAGAGGCAGATTGCTCTCCTCCATGACGGTATTCGTTCGTAGCGAAAAATACTTCCGGCAATCCCGGCACCAGTAGGGCATCGGCTTCCCGCCTTTCACCCGGTAGGCGTCCAGGCTGCCGCATCGCTGGCACGCGATTTCCCCGCTCGGCCATGCCCACTCCTCGAATAGCTTCACTGCCGCTGCTTCATCGGGGATCAGCTCCGTCAACTTCATCAGGCTGATTCCTCCATGCGTCTCCATCGTTGCCCTCCGGTAGCTCGTTTCGTGACCGACGATGAAGTATAAATCAATCCTGAGGAATGCGCGAGGTATATCCGTTTTTATTAAAATCAATAAAAATCAAAATGTCATTTGCCAATTGGGTGCGGGTTATTTTCGGTTTTCGCCGCTTTCAAGCGGAGTTGGTAGGCCCCCTTGCTTTCGGTGACGACGACCTGTACTTCGAAGGTTGTCGTCGAAATCAGGCTACCGTCGAACGCTCATTGGCAGTGCTGCATGACGCCACCGACCGAATCGGGTACGGCCTTTTTTGGTTTACGCGGAGTGGGCTCCTTGACGATCACGCGCTTCCACTCGTTCGACGTCAAGACCTCCGAGGAGCGTTTCGAATATGGGAGCGAATTGAGGAGAGATTGCCCACGCGGAATTACGCCTCAAGCCTCAACAACTTCGGGACACTCTGCCTCCTGGTCGGCATCAAGCCCAGGAGCGGCTGGCCCAGCGACAAGTCAGTGCGCACCGAATACATCTTTCGCGGCCTTCGGGCGAAGGCGAGGGTCGTGGGAAGCCTTTCCAGCCAGGATCTGTCGGACCTTTGCACCACATTCAGCGATGATGTCGCGGCCCGAAATCCGGAAGACATCGCCGGTGCATTCGGAAGAGCTCTCGATGAATTCGTGGCGGAAGCCGACAAGTATGGCATCGAACTCGACAACGGCTCACTGATTCGAGCACTCGAGGCTGGGGGGGCGCGAGCAGCACCTCTGCAGTCCAAGTACGCATCTGCTGCCCGCGAAAAGCTCGATAGAGCTGTCAAAGCATGTGCAGCTGCCTTGGCAGACGACGAATCCCAGGCTGCAACAGCTGGGGCTGTGCTCATGGAAGCGGCGCAGAAGCAGCTACCCGAGTTGGCAACCGTTGTGGCGACGACAGACATCGCCTATACGTCCCTCGCTGACCGTGTCGCAGATCAACTCCTGGACGCCGCCGTCGCGCATTTCAACTACCATGCAAGTGCCGATACGATGTCGCTGGGAGTAGTACAGGCGTCATCATCCCTCGTCCACTTCGCATTGGAGATCGCATGTGGAGTGGTTGTCCGCAAGCGAGCTCAGGACAATCTTGACACTGTTCAAGAAATCGAAGAAGATCAGCGCAAACAACAGGACATGGAGAGCGTTCGCAAGGCCTTGGGAGCCTGGATAGAACGGTCCGGGAACCTGTTCAGACAAGAGCCTCCACCGGCGAAACAGGTTGAATTCGTACGCCAAGCCATATCCACGACCAGCGGCGTGCACGGGTCTGCACTCATCCTATTGGAAGCTCTGCGGCTGCAAGGAACCAAGGTGTTCGGTCGGGACTTCTGCAACAGCGAGGAACTGGTGTCAGTGGGCTCACTGGTATGCAGCATGCTGGTCGGACATGCCATCTCCGCCTACAACCGAGCAGCCGGTGACATCGAGAAGCAGGCGGCCGAACTCTTCCCCCGTATCACCACACATTTCACAAGAGCTTCCGAAGCATCGAAGTCGCGCCACAGTGGTTTCCCGGTGGAGGAAGAATGCTACGAGCACATGATGCGCAATGGCGCGCTCGCCAAAAGTTACCTGAGGCAGAGGTCCAACGTGACTTCTGGGGGGAGCGGATGTGTCGTTAGCCTCCTTTGGTTCGTGGGAATCGGCGTCGCAGCTAGTTTCTTGGGAGAGTTATTCACGCGGCCGGGGTCAACCCCCACTGAGGTGGAAGGTGGCCTCCCCGCCGTGTCGAGGCAGGCACCCGGCACCGCTGGTACGACACCGGCGCCAGCGTCCACCTCCCAGGAATCAGGGACGCCTTCAAGCGCACCGGCATCGGCGCCACCAATGCCGGAGCTTCGGTACGAAATGCCTCCCCCTGGCACGGACCTGATCCTATCCATGCCGCAATTGAGGTGGTGCGTGCGTGAGGATCGACAAATCGAGAACTACCGTACCAACCTTGTGAGCGAATGGGACTATGAAGCTTTCAACCGATCAGTGGATCGCTATAATGCTCGGTGCGGCAGCTTCCGATATCGGCAAGGGGATCTGGAGCGAGCGAGGCGGGAAGTGGGAGGATGGTAGCGTCGGTTGGATGCGGACACCTCCTAAGGGATTGACCAGACCGATGGTACAGAGAATGGCAACCGATGAAGCGACCAGTCGAGGAAGCCTGCTGCACTTCAGACCGCGATCCTCATTGCCACGATGAACCAGCGGCCTCCCTGGCACCGGCGCCTCCGTATTGCTCGTACCTTTTTCGTTCACCGCTGGCACGCGGCGCAAACAGTCGGCGAGTGGTTCGGCAACGAGTCGATTGGCGAACGCTTCGAGCACATCAATCACGTCCGGTCGCTCGCGCAGTACGTCTGGCGCTTCGGGGCTTTCTGCGAGGACGCTGACTCTACCGGACGTTTGGCCCTGCCGCACGCTGCTCGCAGCCTCCGTGCCATCGTTGCGCCGGTTGCCGCGAAGGGGCACGACCACTTCGAGGTGGCCGTTCGTTATGCGGCGCGGTTCGGTGACAGCCCGCCCAGCGCCTCCGCAGTCCACGGGGACGCGCACCTCTCTGCCCTCATGGGCTACGCCGCTGAACACCCAGACATCATCCTCTTCGCGAAGGAACTCGTCCAGCTTCACCGGGCCATGCTCCGCTACTACGTGCAGATGCGCTACCTGACGCTGGCGGAAGCCGGCGCGTTCACTGGCGAGCGAGTCCCCCTGCTGACGTCCCTTAGGCGGACCCGGCGGCACCCGGCCGAACTGGACGACGGTCCACTCTACACGGGCCCGCTGCCCGCGGACCTGTCCAGCGCCCTCCTGGACACCTTCGCACGCAACATCCACCATGCTCTCGCCTGTCGGGCGCGCACCGAGCTCTTTCAGACCCTGTCGGCCCACCCCCGGGGAAGCGAGGTCGCCACGAAGGCGAGGCGACACCGATCTGGACCGGATATCACCACCGGAGTCCTCCTGGACCTCCGGCGCACCCGGTTCGCGGTCCATGATCGTGCGCTCGCATCCATGCTGGCGAGCATTCATGAACCTCCGATGCCTCCCGTCATCCAGTGGCTGGCCGTGTTCAAGGCCGCGGTGTCGACGATGATCACGGCTATGCCGGTGTTCATCGTCAAGAATTTCTTCCGCGACACGCTGGCCGGCTTCGTGGCGGGCCGGTATCCACAGGTGCCGTTCGGTGGGACGCTGGCCGGAGGAGTTCAAGCCGTTCGCGACCTCATGACCGGTCGCTCGGAGCCGATGCGTGAATACCTGTTGCAGGGAGGCTTTTATTCGGGGCTGGTGGAATCCGAGACGCACCTGGCAGACATCCGCGACGAGAGCGGAAGGGTAAGGGTGCAAAAGAGAATCGCCACTAGGCGGACATGGTCGCGAATGGTCTACGTGCTAACCCGCCCAGCGTGGATCGCGGAAGCCGGAACCCGCGTCAACCAGTTCATGCGCGCGCGACGTGCTGGCGCCACGAAGTATGCGGCAGCGCGAGCGGCGCGTATGGTCTCGTCCGATTTCGCAAACATCGGCTCTTCCAGGGGCTGGCGGATGTACGTTCATACGGTCCCATTCCTGAACGCCGCGATCCAAGGGCTGGACCAACTCTATCAGATTTTTCGGAAGCCCCGACGAAGTGTGCCTACGACAACGCCGCGCACAACCGATCAGCGTGCTCACATGCGCAAGGTGATCTGGTCAGGCGCGTGCCTGGCAACCATGTCTTGTATCGCCTGGGCGTTCAACGGCTCCAGCAGGGCGCGGGAACTGGCGTATCACGGCGAGACCGACTACGAGAAGGCATCATGGGTGACCCTCTACGATGTCGCGGGAGACACTGACATCCGCATACCCGTCCCGTTTCAGATCGGGGCGGCGTTCATCAAGCTCCCCGAGGTCGCCCTGGACCTGTTTGCCGGGCGGGAGACGTTGGCAGGCCCAAGGTTCGTCTGGTCGCTGATCCACGGAAACCTCGCCGTCGGCTGGATTCCGGCCGTGGTGCAGCCGATCGTCGAGATTCGCACCAACCGCAACTTCTTCGGTGATGAGATCATCCCCGCGTACATGGCCAACTGGCCGGCGGAACGCCAGTACTTCGACCGGTCGACGCCCCTGCCATATCGAAGTGTGGGGACCGTGTTGAGTGTCTCTCCTCTGCATGTCCAGACCGTAGTGAGGGGCTGGACAGGGCACCTCGGTAACGCGATGGTGGTGGCACTGGACGAAGTGATGTGGGACGAGTGGGCCAACGGTCCGAAGCCCTTTCCCAAGACCGCCCGACTGCTCACGGGAATCTACAGCTTGCAGCCTCCACGGCCGCGCACCTATACCCGCTTTGGAAACGAGTTCTACGCCATTCTAGATTGGGCGGAGGGACATGCCAGGTCAGGTGCCTGTTCTCGAGGCTCGCGTAGGAACCCCGCAGCCTGTCGCGCCAGCACTCTGGCTGGGCGCACAGCACGAGGAGCGTCAGTGCTCCGGCGTCGGGGTGACGCCATTCGTACGGATCGAGACAAGACCCGCCGCACCAAGGAGCGTGAGCTGGAAGCCCTGTACGAGGAGATCGACGCGCGGTTCCGAGTTGCGTTGCCGGCACTACGCGCACTCCGTTGACGCACGCTTGAGCTGATGGACGCTCTCGCGGCCACTTCCACTTCGAGCAGAATCCGCCCGACTCGACCGTAGCAACCAGTCGGCGTGGAGTTGCCCCGCCATGACAGACACCCTTCCATTTGGCTCGACCAAGGAGGTGTGCTATGGCGGGAAGCGGGAGGGAGCGGACCCGCAATCTCATCGGCAACCGCCCATCGCTCTCCGCAATACCTCCCGCACACACGGGCTTGCGTCTCGCAGGAGCCGGTGCCTGTATGCGTCGCTGTCCGGATCATCCGGGTAGGACAGGCTGGATCCGGCTCCGAGCAGCATCTCGACCAACTCTACGTACGCATCCTGGCGCTCTTCGGCGCCGCCGGAATAACGGGAGCCGTGGGCGGCCCAATGGATTGGCGACGCCTTGTGCACGGGGTCGAAGATGTCGAGTGGCGCGCCGGCACCGATCAGGAGACGCCCGTTCGCGGGCTGGCCGAACCAGGCGGCCTGATGCAGGGGGGTCCCGGAATCGAGACCTGCCGCGGTGAAGTCCGCGCCCGCCTCGATCAGCAACTGCACAGCCTCCCGGTTGTTGCGGCCGGCGACATCCGCCAGCAGCCGGTCTTCCTCGGGGTTGCCGGTTCGGGCAACGCCCGGGCAGGCTTTGAGGATCGTCCGTGCATCAACAAGGTTTCCGTTGACGATCACCACTGCGAATCGGTCCGCTTCGTTCAGATCGGTGCTCGCCCCGTGTTTCGTGAGCAGTGCGGCGACCTCATCGAATCCCCTCCGGACGGCGTGTGCGTACGCGGTCTTGCCGCCCTCCGTCACTGCGTCGATGTCGGCACCGTGCTCAAGGAGGATCTCCACGGCCCCGGCGCGCCGCCGGCGGGTGGCCACGTGAAGAGGCGTTTCTCCGCCCGGCCCGCTTCGCAGGTGGGGATCCGCACCCCCTTCGAGGATTCGGCACAATACGTCGTCGCCATCCGCACCGTAGTGAACGTCCAGCAGCTCATGAAGCGTCATGGAGCACGAGGCCCTACCGCCTCCACACCCCAACCCCGTCCTCGTAGACAATCTCCGTCCCGAAGGGCCGCGACAGCTCCGCCAGGTGCTCTATGATCCTGCGGCCCAGCTCCTCCGGGGCGATGCGCGGCGTGCCCCGCTGCGAGCGGGGCGCCTTCCAGCCCAGTTCGATGGGGTGGAAGACGATCTCCACCGCCTCGCTGTCCTCGAAGGTCACCACCGGCACCACGCTCTCGTACCAACGGGAGTTGGTCGGGAAGCCGGTGGTGGGGTTGCCGTCCTCGTCCACCTGGAAGCGGGTGTCGTAGATCTCCGAGGCGAGCCGGTCCAGCGGGAGGCCGTAGCGGTCGCGCTGGTCGGACGGCATCGGGTCGATGGTCTCGTTCTGGAAGATGAAGTCCCCCAGCGAGTAGAAGATGGGCCGGCCGTTGTGGATCTCCACGCCGCGCAGCTGGTGAGGCCCGTGGATGATGAAGGTGGCCGCCCCGGCGTCGACGACCTGGCGCGCGAACTCGACCATCCAGTCCGGCGGCGTCATGAAGGCGTTGCCGGGCTCGTGCGAATGGCTGTTGGCGACCACGTAGTCGCCCTGATCGGTGGCGTTGCGCACCTCGTGCAGCACCCGCTCCCGGTCGACATCGTTCAGCGTGACCACGGAGCGGTCCTCGTCGCCGGGATACACGGTGATCCCGAATGCCCGCACGGCCACCCCCTCGTCGTCGTCTACTTCGATTCCCTGCGAGCGCGCCACCTCCCGCAACGCCTCCATGGTCGCGGGCGATCCCTCGTGGCGGGTGTTCAGCCGGAGGGCGTTCAGCCCCGGTCGGCCCTGCACGGTCGGCCCCGCCCGTCCCGCGCGCGACATCGGCGTGTGGGTCGACGCCATCCCGATCAGCGCCACGCGGCCCTTGGGCGTCTCCAGGTACCCCGGGCGGCTGGCCCATCCCAGGTTCTCCCCGGCCCCGGCGTGCACCAGCCCCCACTCGTCCATGAGCCGGCCGGTCAGGCGCATCCCCTCCACCCCGTAGTCGGTGGTGTGGTTGTTGGCCCGGTTGAATAGGTCGAACCCCATGTCCACCAGGTCCTTCAGCGTCTCGGGCGACCCCACCTCGTAGTTGCCCCCGTTCTCGGCCGCCGGCCAGCCCGTGAACTCCTCTAGGCGGAAGACCGACTGCTCCAGGTTCATGAAGGCGGCGTCCGCTCCCTGAATGACGTCGACCAGCTCCTGGAAGGCGGGATCTCCGGGATGATCGAACTGCATCACGCGGCGGTTCATGATCACGTCGCCCGCCCCCGCCAGCGTCCAGCGGGTTTCGGAGTCGATGGGCGAGCGAGTCTGGGCGTGTCCCGTCAGCGGGACGGCGATCAGCATGACGGTGGCGACGATCATCGCGACGCCACGCCGGGACTCGAGTTTGGCCAGGATCACGCGCATGGGAGTCCTCCGGAAACAGACTGTGTCACTGGAAACGTGCATCCCAAACTACATCGACAACTTCCGCCACGCTCACGCGAGCAAAATCCGGATGCAGCGGATTGAGGATCACGTTCCAGCCCCACGGCTGCGCGACGAAGGAGGGAACCTGGACCGCAACGGATCGTCCGGATGCCACCCACTCCGCTCCGATTGCGCGCGACCGGGCAGCGTTGCGCCAGTCGGGGTACTCGGCTTCGCTCAGCCTGGGCACGGCGCATTCCTCGGGAATCACGATGCGAGAGGCGAACTGGGCAGCCGGGACTTTCCCTGTCGTCGTGTGCGCCATCTGCTCCAGCAGGGCTCCCTCGTACGCCAGTGAGGCATACACCATGCGCACGCCCGGCGGATTCCAGCGTCCGCCGAAGATGCCGGCGCCGATTCCCCCCAGCGCCGGGTAGTCTCGAGGGTGGACTCGATAGACGTCCAACCGTCAGGCCGGGAGACCGAAATGCAGCGAGTACAGAATGTGCTCGACCTGCCGTGTTCCGACCTCGGACAGTGCTCGGTCGATGGGACGCGCGCCGCCCAGCATAGGGTGTCGGCAGGTCAGCCATTCCGCAGCCCACTCGTCGTTTCCCCATACGTACGCGGCCAGCGCGATGACGGAGGCCACCCGGAGCACCGTACCGCCTTCGTCTTCCTTGAGACGTTCCCGTCGCTGCAACGTTGCCCGGGGTACGATTCCGTTGACGTACTCGGAAGCACGCCGAACGCCGAAACGCTTCAACTCGGCTTGAAGCTGCTTGACCGCTTCGGCCGGCAGCCCCTCCGCAACGGCCTCGCGCACCACTTCGAGGCCGGAGCCTTCGCCGTAGACCGGGCTCGACTCCCGGACCATTCGTCCGGCGAGCTCCCTGAGGTTGAAGGAGTCACCGCAGTCGCCGTGTGACGTTGGCATCGTCTCACTTGTTGGTTTGCGTGCCATTGCTTTCGCCCTCCGCGATCGGGACAAGGTGCATTTGCACAGTTAACGACGTGGATATGAACCTATCCTCGGTTTCTTCCTTGTCAACGGCAGGACTCCGCACGAATGCCGTGTCCACGGCGCACTGCGGCGGGAATGTCGGATACGCCTGTGAGCTGTTCCTTGCGTGGTCACAACGCCCGGGGGAATGTTGGCGGATGGCGGCGTTTCGCCAGGCTTCGAGAATGAGGAGAAGAGGTACCATGAGAAGCATCGCAGTCGTCGGTTCGGTCGTGTTCGTTGCCCTGCCCCTCCTCTCCTGCGCCGAGGCCGACGCCGGCTCCGCGGCCGCCGCCACAGCGGAAGCCCCGGACGGTCCTCCCCTCTACTACCTCCTCAGCGGCCCCGCCAAGCGCTACTGCTCCGGCATCTGGGTGTCGGAGCGCGATCGCACCGAAGCGCTCTACGGCAGCGTGCTCCACACCGAGGAGCAGGTTCACGATTACGAGAGCGGGAGCCTCGCCATCGACATCGACGAGAACCGGCGCATCGTCACCGTCTCGCAGAACGGCGTGTCGGCCCGCGCCCGGCACTTCGGCGACCAGGGCTGCGTGATCCTCCCGCCCGACACCGACGGCGTCTTCTTCACGCCGAGGGAAGTCGTGAGCGCGCTCCCGGCCGCCGAGACCACTCCCTGGCCGATGGGCGACATGCTCCCGGACGAGCCCCTCCCCGAAGGCGTGGACGCGGAGCTGCTCGACCAGGCCGTCGAGACCTTCTTCACCGAGGGCGACAACCGGGCAGCCTTCCTGGTCGTCCATCGCGGGCGCGTCCTGGCCGAGGACTACGGCCCCGGCATCCACAAGGACACGCAGCTTGAGAGCTGGTCGATGGCGAAGAGCATGACCGCCACCCTGATCGGCCGCCTCATCCAGATGGGCCATCTGGAGATCTGGCAGCCCGCCCCCGTGCCCGAGTGGCAGAACTCCCCGGGCGACCCGCGCGCCGAGATCCGCATCGCCGATCTGCTGCGCATGTCGAGCGGCCTCCGCTTCAGCAACTCGGGCGCCACCCCCGAGCAGATGGCTGCGTCCTTCATACCGGGGCAGGTGGACCACCGCATGGGCTACGTGGCGCCCATCGACGCCTTCCAGTTCTCGATCAGCCGCGACGCCGAGTTCCCCCCCAACACCGTCGGCCGCTACCGCAACTCCGACCCCTGGACGCTCGGCTACATCGTCCAGCGCACGGTCGAGGACGAGCTGGGCGAGGAGTACCTGAGCTGGCCGCAGCGGGCCCTCTTCGACAAGATCGGCATCCGCCGCTTCATCATGGAGACCGATCCGTACGGCAACTTCCTGCTCACCGGCTACAACTACGGCACCGCCCGCAACTGGGCGCGGTTCGGGATGCTCTACCTGAACCGCGGCATGTGGAACGGCGAGCGGCTCCTCACCGAGGAGTTCGTGGACTTCGTGAGTTCCCCCGCGCCCGCCTGGCCGGAGCCCTACTACGGTGGCCTCTTCTGGCTGAACACCGCGGACGAGGAGGGCAGGGGAGGGCGCATCCCGCAGCTTCCGCCGGACGCCTACAACCCCTCCGGGGCCGGTCACCAGCGGACCTACATCATTCCCTCCCAGGATCTGGTGATCGTGGTGCAGAGCCACCGCTCCGCGGCCGCCCACGCCCCCGACCGCACCGATCGCGAGTACGAGGCGCTCGGCATGGTGGTCAAGGCCGTGGATCCGGAGTGGAGCTGGTAGCGACGGCGGGTCCGGGTGCCTGACACGTAACTGAGACGCCCGAGATCCATGGGCGAGGAATGACAATGTCCTCACACTTCACGGCCCGTCTCCGGCCTGCCGCCCTGCTCCTGCTGTGTGGCCTTGCCGCCTGCGGCGACGCCGATTCGGGCACCCCCCTGGTCGTCCAGCGCGACAGCGCCGGCATCACAATCATCGAGGCGATGCGTCCGCTCTGGGGCGATTCCAGCCTCTGGCACATCGACCCGGACCCGGTCGTGGACCTCACGCTCACCGGCAGCGGCCCGGAACACGAGTTCTATCGATCCGGCAGCATGAAGCAGCGTCCGGACGGCTCTCTGATGCTTGCCAACAGAAGCTCGGAGGAAGTGCGGGTGTTCTCCGCGGCGGGCGAGTTCCTGGGGTCGTTCGGTGGAAGCGGCGACGGTCCCGGCGAATTCGGGGACCTGAGCGTGATCGAGAATGCCGGGGACACCCTCCTGGCCCTGGATACCGGTGGACGCGTCACCGTGGTCGCCCCCGACCTGACGGTCATCCGGACCTTCGCCATCGCTCCCTTTACGCTCGGCCTCTACTATCTGGACACCGGAGCGATCCTGCTGGAGCCGCGGTCGCTGGTGTTGCCGCCGGCTGGCGTTACCGGACTGATTCGGCCTCCGGTGCCCCTCGTCCTCCTCGATCTGGAAGGAGAGCGGATCGACAGCATCGGCGAGATGCAAGGACCCGAACTCTACGTGCACGTCCACGAAGGTGGCAGCGGGTACGTACCCCCCTATTTCGGCAAGACATCTCACATCACGACCTTTGGGCAACGCATATTACTGGGTTCGAACCACACGATGCAGGTGGAAGAACTGGACGTGTCCGGGAATCTCGTGCGCATCCTGCGCATACCCGACTACCCGCTCGACCTGAGCGGCGCCCAGATCGCCGCCGAGCGGGATTTCTTTCTCGACAGATTCCGGCCCGGATCGACCTCGCCGTTGCGGGCGGGGTTCGAAGCCGCGCCCGCCTCCGACACCCGACCCGCCTTCACCGACATCCTCGTAGACCCTTCCGGGGCGGTCTGGCTGCAACTCCACCGCGGCGAAAGCGAGCAGGACCAGCCGCAGGAATGGCTGGTGCTGGATGCCGACGGGACCTGGCTCGGGACCGTGGAGATTCCAGACCGCTTCACGGTATCCGACATCACCATGGACGCCATCCTCGGCGACTGGCAGGACGAGCTGGACATCGAGCATCCGCAGGTGCTGCGCCTGACACGCAACTGAGACATCCGAAACCCCTTGGAGCGGAAATGATCACGCCGACACGTTCGACCGCCGGTTCCCGGAGCGCCGCGTTGCTCCTGCTGTGCGCGATCGTCGCCTGCGGCGACACAGACTCCGGCACGCCCCTCGTCGTCCAGCGGGACAGCGCCGGCATCCAGATCGTCGAAGCCATGCGGCCGCTCTGGGCCGATTCGAGCCTCTGGAGCATCGATCCGGATCCGCTGGTGGACCTCACGCTAACCGGCAGCGGACCATCCCACGAGTTCTTCCGGTCCGGCAGCATGAAGCAGCGTCCGGACGGCTCTCTCGTGATTGCCGATCGCAACTCGCGGGAAGTGCGGGTGTTTTCGGAGACCGGCGAGTTCCAGGGCGCTTTCGGCGGGAGAGGAGACGGTCCCGGAGAATTCACAAACCTGGGGAGGGTCGAGAACGCCGGTGACACCCTCCTCGCCTTCGGCCGCGGACGCGTTGTCGTGGCCTCCCACGACCTGGCCGTGATCCGAACCTTCAACGTCGATCGCTTTGCGTATGACCTGCACCATCTTCGCGGCGGCGCGATCGTTCCGGAATTGCGGCCACCGATACTGCCTCAGCAAGGCGAGAGCGGACTGATCCGAAACCCGCAGCCTCTCGTCCTCCTCGATCTGGAGGGAACGCAGATCGACAGCATCGGCGAGACCCGCGGGAGCGAGGGCTACGTGCACGCGCGCGACGGTGAATTCGGGGGTGCCGAGTCCCTCTTCGCCAGGTCGGCTCACATCGAAACCCTTGAAGGGCGGCTCTTTCGGGGTTCCTCGGACATGATGCAGGTAGAGGAACTGGACAGGTCCGGGAGTCTTGTGCGCATCCTGCGGATTCCCGGCTATCCGCTGGAGCTGAGCGACGCCCTTGTCGCGGCCGAGCGGGCAGCCCGTTTCGAGGCGGTTCCGGAAGCCATGCCCGCGTTTCTCCGGCAGATGGTCGAAGATTCTCCCACGCCGGCGACCCGGCCCGCCTACGACGACATCCTCGTCGATCCCTCGGGAGCACTCTGGCTCGAGCTCTACCGGGGAAACAGCGAGCAGGACCAGCCCCAGGAATGGCTGGTGCTGGACGCCGATGGGACCTGGCTAGGGAACGTTGGTATCCCCGATCGCTTCACCGTCTCGGATATCACCATGGAAACCGTCCTCGGCGTCTGGCGCGATGAGCTGGACGTCGAACATCCGCAGGTGCTGCGGCTGAGGCGGGGCGGAATGTGAGCCCCTGCCACGCATGCTCACACACGGGCGACCGCGGAAGCAGCCGGGAAGATCGCAACCCATCCTTCATCCACCTGGATTCGGTCTTGCTACGCATGACAGCTTTGCTCTTGTCCGGCATCGCTTCCTGTACCAACCAGGACGCCGGCCTCCCGCTCGTGGTCCGACGCGACAGCGCCGGCATCGAGATCATCGAGGCCATGCGGCCGCTCTGGGGCGATTCCAGCCACTGGCGTATCGACCCGGATCCGGTCGTCGACCTCACCCTGTCCGGAAGCGGGCCGGCCCACGAGTTCCATCGGGCCGGCAGCATGAAGCAACGCCCGGACGGCTCTCTCATGATAGCGGACAGGAGCTCGTTGGAAGTACGGCTGTTCTCGGCGACCGGCGGGTTCCTGGGGTTCTTCGGTGGAAGCGGAGACGGTCCCGGCGAATTCAGAGATCTGGACGGTATCGAGGCGGCCGGCGACACCCTGTTGGCCCTTGACGACGGGCGCGTCACGGTGATTGCCCCCGACCTGACGGTGGTCCACACCTTCAACGTCGACCGCTTCACCACCGACCGCCTCTTCACCACCGACCTGCACTACCTGGATGGTGGCGCCATCCTGCCCGAATTCAGGAGGCGAGTGTTGCCGGGGGATGGCCTCACCGGGTTGGTGCGCCGCCCGGAGCCCCTGGTCCTTTTCGGGCTCGAGAGGGCGCAACTCGATAGCATCGGCGAGACTCGGGGGACCGAGATTTCGGTACACGTCCACGACGGTTCACTGGCCGGGGGCGCGGGCGCGAGGCTGCACTTCGGCAAGATGTCGCACATCGCGTCCCTTGGACGCAGCGTGTTTCACGGTGCGTCGGACATGATGCAGGTGGAGGAACTGGACGCATCCGGGAATCTCGTGCGCATCCTGCGCGTTCCCGGCTATCCCCTAGACCTGAGCGACGCCCGAATCGCCGCAGAGCGTGATCACTTTCTTGAGAGACTTGAGCCCGGACATCCGCTCAGGGCGGTGTTCGAAGCCCTTCCCGCGTCCGATACCCGACCCGCCTTCGCCGACATCCGCGTCGATCCTTCCGGGGCGGTTTGGCTGGAGTTGTACCGGGGAGAAAGCGAGCAGGACCAGCCGCAGGAGTGGCTGGTGCTGGATGCCGACGGGACCTGGCTTGGTACGGTAGAGATCCCGGACCGCTTTACGGTGTCGGATATCACCATGGACGCCGTCCTCGGCGTGTGGGAAGACGAACTGGACGTCCAGCACCCTCAGGTGCTGCGGCTTACGCGCAACTGAAATGTCAATGGACGAGGAATGACAACGCCGTCACATTCGATTGCCGCTCTGCCGCGTGCCGCGTTTCTCCTGCTGTGCGGATTGCCGCCCTCCTTTGCCGCCGGTCAGGAATCCGGTTCGCCCTCCGTGGTCCGCCGCGACAGCGCCGGCATCGCGATCGTCGAGGCGATGCGCCCCATCTGGGGCGATTCCAGCCGGTGGAGCGTCGATCCCGAACCGCTCGTCGACCTCACGCTCTCCGGCAGCGGCCCACCCCACGAATTCTTCCGCGCCCGCAGCATGAAACAACGCCCGGACGGCTCTCTCATGATTGCCGACGGAAGCTCGCGGGAAGTGCGGGTGTTCTCCGCGACCGGCGAGTTTCTGGGGTCCTTCGGCGGGCGGGGAGACGGTCCCGGCGAATTCAGAAACCTGCAGGCGATCGAGAACGCCGGCGACACCCTGCTCGCGCTCGGCAACGGGCGCGTCACGGTGGCCGCGCCGGACCTGGCGGTGGTTCGCACCTTCAGCCTCCCCCGCTTCACGAACGATCTTCACTACCTGGATGGCGGAACGGTCCTGACGGAGAGCTATTCGCCGCGGCCGCAGGGGAATGCTCCCAACGAGGTGAATCGGCATGCGGAGCCGCTGATTCTCTTCGATCTGGATGGGGTGCGGATCGACAGCATCGGCGAGACCCGCGGGACCGATAGCTATGCGTACGCCCGAGACGGAATGGTCGCGGGGGCCCCGCCCCTTTTCGGCAAGACGTCTCACATTGCGGTCCTGGGACAGCGCATCTTTCGGGGTTCGTCGGACGCGATGCAGGTGGAAGAACTGGATATGTCCGGGAGCCTTGTGCGCATCCTTCGCATTGCCGGCTATCCCCTGGACCTGAGCGATGCCCAGGTGGCGGCCGAGCGCGATGCCCGCCTCGGGGGATTTCGGCCTGGATCGACGTCGGTCTTCCGGATGCTGGCCGAAGAGCTGCCTGACGCGGCGACCCGACCCGCCTACGCCGAGATCCTTGTCGATCCCTCGGGGGCCATCTGGCTCGAGCTCTACCGGGGAGATAGCGAGCAGGATCAGCCGCGGGAGTGGCTGGTCCTGGACGTAGACGGGACCTGGCTGGGGACTGTCGAGGTTCCACGGCGCTTCACGGTCATGAATATCACGATGGAAACCGTGCTCGGCGTCCGGGAGGACGAACTGGACGTAGAGCATCCGCAGGTGCTGCGACTGACCCGGAACTGAGACGCCCAATATCCAAGCCCAGGGAATGACGATGTCCTCACGCTCAACTGCCCATCGCCGAAGCGCGGCGCTTCTCCTTCTGTGCGCCATCGCCGCCTGCAGCGACGCAGACTCGGGCCCGCCCCTTGTAATCCAACGCGACAGCGCCGGAATCGAAATCACTGAGGCGTTGCGTCCGGCGTGGGGCGATTCCAGCCACTTCACCATCGATCCGGAGCCACTCGTCGACCTCGCGCTCTCCGGCAGCGGCCCACCGCACGAGTTCTTCCGCGTCCGCGGCCTGCAGCAGCGCCCGGACGGCGCTCTCGTGCTTGCGAATCGGGCGACCCAGCAGATTCGCCTCTACTCGCCCGAGGGGGCGTTCCTGGGCGAGCTGGGCGGGCCGGGGCAGGGCCCTGGCGAGTTCAGCAATCTTCAGCGGGTGAAGTTCGTGGCCGACACGGTGATCGCGCTTGACTACGATGGCCGGGTCACCGTGGTGGGTCCCGACATGGAGCTGGTCCGCACCTATGCCCTGCCTTTCAATGTCCAGGACATCCATTCCCTGGGGGACGGCACCGTGCTCGGCGAGTCCACCGTGTGGGCCGGATTGGAAGAGGTAGCCAACCAACTGGTACGCCCGCCCCTTGCACTCGTCCGATTCGATCTGGAGGGGGTCGCGATCGACAGCCTCGGCGAGAGGCCTGGACGCGAGTCATACTCGTTCTCCTATGAAGATAACGCCGGAGATGGACCGGCCCTGTTTGGCAAGGCTGCGCAGGTAGCCGCGCTCGGGCCACGGGTCTTCTACGGATCCTCGGACCTGATGCAGGTCGAGGAATTGGACCCTGCGGGAAATGTCACCCGCATCCTGCGCGTTCCCGGCTACGGTCTGGATCTGACCGACGCCCAGATCGCCGCGGAGCGGGATGCCCATCTCGACGTCGATCTTCCTCCCGGCATGTCGCTGCCCCCGTGGCTCGTTCGCGTAGTCGAGGCGCTGCCCGCCCCCGCAACCCGGCCCGCCTATGCCAACATGCTTGTCGACCCGTCCGGCGCGTTCTGGCTGGAGCTTCATCGAGGGGCAAGCGAACAGGACCGGCCTCAGGAATGGCTCATTCTGGATGCTGACGGCACCTGGCTCGGAACCATCGAGGTGCCGGACCGCTTCAGCGTGACCGACATCACCATGGACGCCGTCCTCGGCATCTGGCGCGACGAGCTTGACGTCGAGCATCCCCAGGTGCTGCGCCTGACCCGGGACGGAGGCTGAGGCAGCCGAAACCCCGGCGAACCCGTTTCCGGGTCCACCGGGGTTCCGTTCCCGCCGCCTTGAGCCGACCAGCCAATCCGGAAGCTGGTCAGTTCGCCGCGCTCATCAGAGCTGACGCGTCAGACTACCGCGTCTCCCACAGCCAGTTGTAGTTCAGGCGGACGTAGTAGTAGCCGCCGTTGAAGCCGAAGGGCGTGCTCTCGGGATAGCGTGCTCCCACGCCCAGCGCATTCGGGCTCTCGTCCGGATAGGTGTTGAGCAGGTTCTGCACCCCGAACGTGACCGCCGCGCTCTCCGACAGATCCAGCGCCATCTCGGCGTCGACGATGAAGCGTCCCGGGTAGGTGTGCTCGTCGCCGATGTCGTACCAGCCGTCGTAGTACGTGCCCCGGAGGAGGCCGCGCACCCGGCCGAAGGAATGCACGCCGCTCAGCGAGGCGCGGAAGCTCGGTAGCGACTGCTCGAGCTGGAAGACACGGTTGTCGTCCACGACCTCGGGATCACGCTCCGTGACCTCGGTGTCGGTGAAGTTGAAGAGGAAGTTGACGCTGGTGTTCCCGCCCATGGCCTCCGGCGAGTAGTTCAGCACGAAATCCCAGCCCTGGGTGAGCGTCGAGAAGTCGTTGGTGAAGAAGCGGAACTCGGCCAGGTTGCTCGCGCTGGTGATGCCTTCCGATACCAGTTGGGAGACCTCGGCGTCGGTGAGCTTGAAGGTCCTGGTCTGAGCGAAGCGATCGTCGATCGCGATGCGGAAGTAGTCTCCCGTAAGCCGCAGCGAACCCCCTTCGTACACGAGTCCGGCCGCGACGCTGAACGAAGTCTCCGGCTCAAGCTGCCGTCCACCCTTCAGTTGCGCCACGCGCGAAGTCGACGGGATCGTGCCCCGGTTGACCAGGTCGCCGATCTCCGAGTCGAAGACGGTCGACACGTTGAAGGTGTTCTGCTGTCCCGGCGTCGGCGCGCGGTAGCCGGTGCTCGCGCTCGCGCGCACCGACAGCTGTTCGGTGGCCGCGATGCGCGCGGACACCTTGCCGGTGGCCTGGCCGCCGAAGTCGGAGAAGTTCTCGTAGCGGCCCGCGAGGCCGATGTTCCAGTTGTCGGTGACGCCGTTGCCGAGATCGAGATCGGCGTAGACGGCGGTGTTCCTGCGGCTCCAGTTGCCGGCCGCCAGCGGGCTGAACCCGGGGAATCCGTTGGAGGATGAGCTGAAGCCCTGGGCGGCATAGGGCCCGATCCTCCAGGACTCGTCCTGTCCCTGCCCCACCTCGAAGCGTTCCTCCCGGCGCTCGAAGCCGCCTGCGAGGTGCGTTCGGTCGTTCACCTCGTAGGCCAGATCCAGGTTGAAGTTGAGTTCTTCCTGGTTGTACAGGCCGGGGTCGAAGTTCGTGGGCGTCTGTGGCCCGAGCGCGGCGTTGACCGTGTTGTAGATGAAGAAGTCGACCTGGTTCTTGCCGAAGCTCGTGCTCGCGTCCCACGAGATGCCGCTGTCCGTGCGGCCCCTCAGCCCGCCCACGACGGAGGCGTCGAAGACGTTGCCGCCGAACTGGGGCGTAAAGCCGCCGGGAAACATCTCCTGGAAGGAGAAGCAGTTGGGGTCGTCGAAGACCTGACGCAGCGCCACGGGATCGGGGACGTTGTTGGTGACGTTGACCACCGGGCAGTTGGCGGAGCCGTCGAGGATGCCGTCCCTGGCGTCCAGCACGTCGCCGATCAGGAGCGTCTGGCCGCCGTCGCCGCTGAACACGCCGCCGCGGGTGTTGGGGTTGCGGAAGAAGAAGCCGCCGTCCACCTCCTTGGTCCCGACGTTGCCGAAGGCGTAGGCCTGCTCGTCGTCGTCGAAGGTGTAGCCCGTGTTGACCCAGACCTTCAGGTCGTCCGTGACCCTGGGCGAACCCCAGATCTGCGCGGTGGGGATGCGCACCGCCGTGTTCCCGGCTGCGATCAGCCCGGCGGCGTCGCCCCGCTGGATGGCGCGGTCGGTGGGGTCCTGGTTGCCGTACTCGACGGTGATGTTGGCGAAGCCGGATTCGCCCAGGGGCAGGCCGACGTTGCCGGCGACCGAGAGCGCATCGCCGTCGCCCTCGTAGAAGCTGCCCTGCTTGACCTCGACGCTCCCGCCGGAGCGGTCGTTCTTGAGGATGAAGTTGAGCACGCCGGCGATGGCGTCCGAACCGTACTGCGCCGCGGCGCCGTCGCGCAGCACCTCGACCTGGCGCAGGGCGAGGCCCGGGATGGAACCGATGTCCGGTCCCTGAGCCCCGTCCGAAAGCCCGCCGCCCAGCCACGTGATGACCGCGCCCCGGTGACGCCGCTTGCCGTTCAGCAGCACCAGGGTGTGGTCGGAAGCGAGGCCGCGCAGGTTGGCCGGACGGGTGATCGTCGCGGCGTCGCTGATCGGCTGCATGTTGACGTTGTAGGACGGGACCACCGTGCGGAGCAGGAAGTCGATGTTGGTCTCGGCCTGGTTGGCGATCTCGTTGACCGGGATCACGTCGACGGGCACCATCGATTCCGTGACCGTCCGGGGGCGCGTGCGGCTGCCGACCACCACCAGTTCGTCGAGTGTGAAGGTCACGATGTCGAGACCCAGTTCGACCGTGGTGGTCTGGCCGCTGGTGACCGAAACGTCCTCAGAGAGAAGTCCGTAGCCGATGAGCCTGACTTCGATGGTGTGGCTCCCGGCGGCCACATCGGCCATCGTGAAGCTGCCGTCGGGCCCGGTGAATGCGATGATGTCAAGCGAAGGGACTTCGACGCGTGCCCCGCCGAGTCCCGCCCCGCTGTCGTTGCTGCGTACTGTTCCTTCGATGGTTCCCTGTGCGAACGCCGCCGATGGCAGTGCCGTCAGCGCCAGTGCCAGGATTCCTCGTCTGATCATGCTGTTGATCTCCTGTGTGGGGATGGATGAATGGGACCCGTCTGAGGCGCCTTGCATCCCTCGCCGGGCTGCGGCATCCTCAGATTGGAACCCACAACCCTTGTCGCAGGCGAGATGCGCGCGTGGCGCGATACATGAAGCCTCTCCTTCCAATCGTGGCAGCACTGGCCGTCACGGCCGCGGCGCGCCCTGGCCCGGTCGCTGGCCAGGACGCGGATGCAAACGCCGTGCCCCCATACACCCACGAGCAGGCGGAGCTGGGCGCGGCCGTGTACCGGGACGCCTGCGCCGACTGTCACCTGGCCAACCTCCGCGGTGACTTCGAAGCCCCGGAGCTCGCCGGCCGGAGTTTCCGCAGGTTCTGGGGCGAGGTGCCTATCCGCGAGCTGCTGGAGAACATCCGCACCACCATGCCGGAGGGCGATCCCGAGTCCCTGAGCGACGAAGAGTACGAAGCCGTCGTGGCGTACATCATCAGGGAAAACGGAGGTGTGCTCGGCGGAGTCTCGCTCGCGGGGGCCCCGGTCGCCGTTCCCGGGGCGTCCCGGCCAGAGGACGCCTCGTCCCCGCAAGAGGGCTCCCCGCCCGCCGTCGTCCCTCCCGCCCCCGGACGCCCCGGCACCGGCCACTCGCCGCACGCGCTGACCGGACCGCCACCGGGCGGCGTGGGCGACGTTACCGAAACCCCGACCGGCACCACCCGCACCTGGCGCCCCGCCCGCCCCGCCCCTGCCTCCGACGCCGACCTGGCCGACCCCCCTGCGGCCGACTGGCTGCACTGGCGCGGCAGCCCGGGTTCGTGGGGGTACAGCCCGCTCGACCAGGTGGACGCCTCGAACGTCCATCGCCTGCAGCTCGCCTGGTCGTGGGGGATGGAGGACGGGCGCAGCCAGCAGGCGCCGCTGGTGCGCGACGGGGTTCTCTTCCTCAGCAATCCCGGAAACGTGGTGCAGGCGCTGGACGCGGCCGACGGCACCCCGCTGTGGGAGTACCGCCGGCGCTTCGAGGGCGGCCCGCGCGGACAGCTCCGCACCCTGGCCATATGGGAGGACATGGTCTACGTGGCCACAGCCGACGCCCACATGGTGGCGCTCGACGCCGCCACCGGAACCGTCCGCTGGGAGACCCGCATCGCCGACCCGGAGAAGGGCTATTCGAACAGCACCGGGCCCATCGTCGCCGACGGCAGGGTCATCAACGGGATCAACGGCTGCGGGCGCTTCTACGAGGAGAGCTGCTTCATCACCGCCCACGACGCCCGCACCGGCCGCGAACTGTGGCGCACCCACACCGTGGCCCGGGCCGGCGAGCCCGGCGGCGACACCTGGGGCGACCTGCCCTTCGAGTTGCGCGGCGGCGCCGATGTCTGGATGACGGGCAGCTGGGATCCGGAGCTCGGGCTGGTCTACTTCGGCACCGCACAGGCCAAACCATGGGTGGCCGCGAGCCGTGGCCTCACTACCGCCGACTCCACCGCCTACGCCAACTCCACCCTGGCCCTCCGCGTCGAGGACGGCAGCATCGCCTGGTACTACATCCATGTCCCCGGCGAGTCGCTTGACATGGACGAGGCGCTCGAGCGCGTGCTGCTGAACGTGAATGGCGAACCCACAGTGATTTCAATCGGCAAGCACGGCATCCTCTGGAAGCTGGACCGGCGCGACGGCGCGTTCCTGGACCTCACGGAAACCGTCTATCAGAATATCTTGGATGTCGATTATGAGACTGGAGCTGTAAAATATAGAGAAGATATTGCCAACGCCAAAGTCGACGAGTGGCTCTCGGTCTGTCCCTCGACCGCAGGCGGCCACAACTGGCCCGCGAGCGGATACGACCCGGAGTCCGGCCTCCTGGTCACCCCGCTGAGCCAGAGCTGCATGGAGATCGCGGGGCGGGAGACGGTGCTGGAGCCCGGTTCCGGGGGCAACCAGGGCGACCGCGCCTGGATGGAGATGCCCGGCACCGACGGCAACTTCGGCAAGCTTGCCGCCTACGACGTGGCCACCCTCGACGAGGTGTGGAGCATCGAGCAGCGCTCGCCTTTCCTGACCGCGGCGCTGACCACGGCGGGCGGTCTTGTTTTCGTCGGCGACTTCGACCGCTGGATCCGCGCCTACGACATACGCACCGGCGAGGTGCTGTGGCGGAGCCGGCTGGGCACCTCGGTGATGGGCTACCCGATTTCCTACGAGGTCGACGGCGTGCAGTACGTCGCGGTTGCGACGGCGCGCGGCGGAGGCAGTCCCTGGCGCATCCCCACCTTCCTGACCCCGGAGCTGGTGAGCCCCGAGGGCCACAACGCGCTCTACGTCTTCAAGCTGAGCGAGCCCTGAGGAGATGCTGCGCCTGAACGGGTCAGTGCGGAACCGGGTCGCAAGGGGCGCGAGCGACCGTGTGTTCGCTCTTGCGGCGGTGTGCCTTGCGATCGCCGCAGCTCCGGCACTGCCCCTCGAAGCCCAACTGCCACGTGCGTCCCAGCAGAGGGTCGCCGAGCCGGGCGAGACCCAGTTCAACCTCGACTTCCTGCGTCCCTCGGGTGGACCGGTGATCCCCGTCTTCGAGGGCTGGTACCCGATGCCGGACGCCTCCTATATCCTCTCCTTCGGCTACTTCAACGTGAACACCGAGGAGGTCCTGGAGATTCCGCAGGGCCCGGACAACTTCATCGAGCCCGCCATCTACGATGGCGTCCAGCCCACACACTTTCTTCCCGTCCCCGATGGCGACCGCCGCCACTGGGGCGTCTTCACGGTGAAGGTCCCGTCCGACTTCGGCGACGGCGACGTGGTCTGGAGCCTGCGCCACGACGGGCGCACGTATTCGGTTCCGGGACGCATCAGGAGCACACAGTACCAGATCAACGGATGGGTCTTCCCGGGCAGGGAGAGCTCCTCGCCGGTGCTGCGGCTGGAGCGCGATGGTCCGGCGGGCCAGGGCCCGGCCGGCATCTCCGCGGAGCCGGTCCGCGCGACCACGGGTGAGTCCGTGCGCCTCGTGGCATGGACCCATCGTGACGGCGTCTTCCCCGGGGACGAGAGGCCCATCCGCATCAAGTGGTTCAAGCACCGTGGCCCCGGCCAGGTCGCCTTTGGCGAACCCGACGCCGAGGTTCTCCATGAGGCGTGGAGCGCGGAGGGCGGTGCCGCGGTTTCAACGGACGCGAGCTTCAGCGAGCCGGGTAGCTACGTCGTGCGCGTACTTGCGTACAACCGGGTACCCGAGTTCGAATTCCAGTGTTGCTGGACCAACGGGTATCTGCATGTGGAGGTGGGTCGATGACTCGCGGCTTCCGGATCCATACGGCCCTCGTGGCCCTTCCGCTGGTCCTCGGGCTTGCCCGGGGAACACCCACCGCCGCCCAGAATGCGGACACGGGTCCGGCAGGCGCCGTGGTCGCCATGGCGACCGACAACGACGCCCCCACCTACTCGCGCGACGTCGCGCCCATCATCCAGCGCTCGTGCCAGCAGTGCCACCGGCCCGACGGCATCGGCCCCATGCCGCTCCTCAACTACGAGCAGACGGTTCCGTTCGCGCCGCTCATCCGCTACCGCGTACAGCAGCGCATCATGCCGCCCTGGCACCTCGACAAGACGGTCGGGATCCAGGAGTACGAGAACGACATCTCGCTAAGCGACGACGAGATCGCCACCATCGTCCAATGGGCCGACGCCGGCGCGCCCGAGGGTGACCCTGCCGACATGCCGCCGCCCGTCGAGTATCCGCCCGCGTATGAATGGGAACTCGAGGCGGAGTTGGGCCCGCCCGACTTCGTGGTGCGTTCAGAGCCGTTCACGGTCGTCGCCAACGGCCAGGACCAGTGGTGGGACCACACCGTGGAGTTCGAGGGGCTCGCGGAGCGCCGCTGGATCCGGGCGGCGGAGTTCAAGCCCTCGTATCCGCTGGGCGTCAAGGTCGTACACCACGGACACGTGCGCTTCGTGCAGGACGGCTACCGGATGGAGCTGGTCGGCATGGGCGTCGGCAAGCGCTGGGACAAGTTGCCCGACGGAATGGGCAAGCTCCTGCTTCCCGGGCCGGCGCAGATCTCCTGGGGGCTCCACTATTTCCCGATAGGCACCCCGGTGCCGGACGACGTGGTGGAGGCCGGGGTCTGGCTCTATCCTCCAGGATACGAGCCCGAGCTGTCGTCATCGGGCGAACAGCGGCACCTTATCGACGGCACGTTCAGGACGGGCCCGCGCGCCCGCGACCTGATCATCCCGCCGCACGGCTTCCTGACCCTGGAGCATGCCTACGTGCTCGAGCAGCCGGCGCTCCTGCAGAGCTTCCGGCCTCACATGCACATGCGGGGCACGGCGATGTCGATGGAGGCCATCTATCCCGACGGTCGCCGGGAGATGCTCAGCCGCGTGAACCAGTACAACCACAACTGGCAGATCGCCTACATCTACGAAGACGACGTACAGCCGCTGCTGCCGAAGGGCACCGTGCTCCTCTTCCACTCACAGTTCGACAACTCCGCCAACAACCCGATCAACCCGGATCCGGACCAGTGGGTGTTGTTCGGCGCGCGCGGGGTGGACGAGATGTCGCACGCCTGGGTGGGGGTCACGTACCTGACCGAGGAAGACTACCAGCGTCTGCTGCGGGAGCGGACCCGGCTGGCGTCGGACGAGTCGTGAGAGCGTTCCGCAACCCGACGAAGCCGTAGCGGCGTCCCCGCGCTGTCCCGGCGAGCCATTGGCGCGCCCGTAGGGCGTTCAACCGGGACTCGACCGTCCCGAACTCGCATTCCCGCGTGCCAATCTGCCATTGGCCTCGTTCGGCGTCCGTGACGCTGGCGGACCAGCACGTCCCGAATTCACACTCGGAAGGCCCAATCTGCCATTGACAGGTTGGGCGCCCCCACCGCTGCGGGACCCGGCGCGCGGCCGTCCCGAATTCACATAGCGGAGTCCCCATCTGCCATTGACAACTTTGGAGCTCGCGATTCTGCAGAGTCCGATATCGCGGATGCTCCAGCCTGCCAAGGGCTCTCACGGACGCGCTGACGACCTTCGCAGCCCCGTTCCTCCCCGGGAGGTTTCCCAACCCCGTCCCGGCCACCACAGGGCATCCTGAGAAGCCGATTTCGGGGCCGTTATATTTGTACGTAAGTCATTGTACAATCGCATGTTGGGAGGAACGATGATCGCATCCCCGGACGTTCTCTACGACATCCTCCGGAAGCCTTCTCCGTGGCCCGCGATGGTGCGGGAACCGGGGGGTGCCCTACCGGCGGCCGAAGCACTCTCCGCGTCCGGCGCTGCCACTTCCCGCGACGACGACCAGTCGCCGGACTCCATCACGGCGCGCTCCGGTTACGGCACTCGAGCCGCGTCCGCCGAGGCGTCCCGTCCCGAGGCCGGCAAGCCCGCCGCCGACCTCGCCAGGCTCGGCGAGCGCATCGCGGAGCTGGCCGCGCGCATCAACTCCGCGGAAGCGCAGATGATGGCCCTCATCGCCGACTTCGACCGCCGGGGCGGATGGAAGGACGGCTTCGGTTCCTGTGCCGAGTGGCTGGCCTGGCGGATCGGCATCAAGATCGGCCCGGCGCGCGAACGGGTCCGGGCCGCGCGTGCGCTGGAGAAGCTGCCGCGGACGGCCGACGCGCTGCGGGAGGGGAGCATCTCCTATGCCAAGGTGCGCGCGCTGACGCGCGTGGCCACGCCCGGGAGCGAGGCGAAGCTGCTCGAGTTCGCGCGCGCCGGTTCGGCGGCGAAGCTGGAGCAGATGGTGCGCATGTGGAAGAAGCTGTCGCGCGACGCGGAGCTTACGGCCGAGCAGGCCCGGCACCGCAGCCGCGCGTTCTCGGTCTTCGTGGACGGCGACGGGATGTACGTGGTGAGGGGCCGGCTCGAACCCGAGGTCGGAGCGCTGCTGATGAGGGCGGTGGAGGCGGCGTCCGATGCGCTGTTCCGGCGCGAGGATGGGGCAACCGATGCGCGCACGGGGGCGAAGGCGCGTGACTTGGGAACCGACAGGACGGACCCGCGAATCGAGAGGACGGACCCGCGTCCCGAACCGAAGCAGCGCCGGGCGGATGCGGTGGGGCTGCTGGCGGAGCGCGCGCTGGCGGCGGGTTTCGGGGGCGGCGAGTCGAGTGCGACGCCGGAGGATGGATCGACGGGCGGTTCGGACTCGGGGCATCAAGTCGAGTCCGGCACCCGGGCCGAGCGCTACCAGGTCATGGTCCATTGCGATGCCGCGACACTCGCGGAGGAAGGTGAGCCCGGACGCTCGGACCTGGACGGGATCCGGGTTTCCGCGGAAACGTCGCGGCGCATGGCGTGCGATGCGGCGGTGGTCGCGATGGTGCACGCGAGGGACGGGGCGGTGCTGAGCGTCGGTCGGAGGACGCGCACGATCCCGCCGCACATCCGGCGGGCGCTGGAGGAGCGCGACCGTGGATGCCGCTTTCCCGGGTGTGGCTGCCGGTTTACCGAGGCACATCACGTGAAGCACTGGGCGGACGGCGGCGAGACGAGCCTCGGAAACACGGTGCTGCTCTGCCGGCGGCACCACCGCGCCGTTCACGAGGGGCGGGTGAAGGTATCGGTGGCAACCGACGGGACGGTGCTGTTCTTCACGCGCACCGGGAGGATGCTGGCCGATGCGCCAAAGCAGCGATCCCGGGCGGATTCAGCGGAGCAGCGCTCGGGGCCAGCTCTGCCTCCCGTCCCGTCGGTACATCGCGGCGCCCCGCCGACGGGCGAACGGGCTGTCCTGTCCAACGGGGCCGCGCTCCATCGGGACTCGGCCATCCCCTGGGAGATCGAGGCCGCCGCGCGGGAGGCCTTGGACGAGTTGCTGGAAGCCTGACCCGCAGAAGAGTGGATGACCGGGACGAGGAGATGGATCGGTCGGTGGCGGCCCGTGAAGTTTGACCGCATTGTTTCAGGGCGTGCCCTCAGCACCGAGCCTGGTGGACCCCAGAGAGGAGGCGAGATGAAATCCGACAACACCAACCGCCGCGACTTCCTGACACGCCTCGCCGGGCTGGGCGCAGTGCTCTCCCTCCCGCGCAGCCTGCTCGAAGGAAGGGGGATGTCCGCCAGGGAAGGCGCCGCAGGCCCGGAGACACTCCAAGCGCCCGAAACGTCCTCGCCCGCCGCGCGTGCCCTCCCGCCGCAACAGGCCTTCCCCACCCGCGAGATCCCCGGCACCGGCGAGCGCCTTCCCATCGTCGGTTTCGGCTCTTCGAAGCCCGTGCTCGAGATTCCCACCGAGGGCACGGAGCCGCTGCAGGCGGTGCTCGGAACGCTGCTCGACCAGGGCGGTCGCGTGGTCGACACTTCGCCCCGAACCGTGGAGATCGACCGCGAGTTCGGCGGGGTCCTCACCCGGCCCCGGTTTCAGGACAGCCTCTTCCTCGCCGCCAAGATCAACACCGAGGGAGAGGAGGCGGGCATCGCCCAGATGCGGCAGTCGCAGCGGCTCTTCGGACGCCCGACCCTGGACCTGCTTCAGGTCGAGAGCCTGCGCGACCTCGATGTCCACTGGCCCAACGTGCGCGCCTGGAAGGACAGCGGCGAGGCGCGCTACATCGGCGTCACGGTCTCCGCGTACCGCAACTTCGAGCGGCTGGAGGCCTTCATGCGCAGCGAGCCGTTCGACTTCGTGCACGTGAACTACTCGGTCATGGAGCCGCTCGCGGAAGAGAGGATCCTGCCGCTGGCGCAGGATCAGGGGCTGGCCGTGCTGACCAACCGGCCCTTCATGAACGGGAGCTACTTCGGGCGGGTTGCGCCGCACCAGCTCCCGGAGTGGGCGGCCGAGTTCGACTGCGAGAGCTGGGCCCAGTTCTCACTCAAGTACGTGCTGTCGCACCCGGCGGTGACCTGCGCGCTCACCGAGACCTCGAACCCGGTGCACCTCGTGGAGAACATGCACTCGGCGCTGGGGCGCTTTCCGGACGAGGCCGCCAAGCGCCGCATGCGGGAGCTGGTGATTACGTTCTGAGCCCTATCGCGCGACCGCGAACCCCAGCACCTCGAAGCGCGCCCCGAAGAGCAACGGGCCCGAGCCCAGGAACGCACGCGCCGGATACTCCTGGGTGAAGAAGGTGCGGTAGACCTCGTTGAATGCCCCGTAGTCCGCGACATCCGAGGCGTACACCTGCACCGACACCAGGTCGTCCATGGTGAGCCCCGCGGCCTCCAGCGTGTTCTGCACGTTGGTGAGAACGTTGCGGGCCTCCTCCTGGGCGGTTTCGGGCACGGTCTGGTCGGGTCCGAGCCCCAGCGTCCCCGACACGTGGAAGGTGTTGCCCACCATCACGCCGGCGCTGAAGGGCGGCACGTCCGGATCGGCTGCCGAGCGCGGGTTGACGTAGCTCCGCTCCCGCAGCAGCCCGTCGGCGTTTACGTCCAGCGTCACGTCGCCGGCGCAGGCGGGAAGCGTGGCAAGGACGATGAAAGCGAAGGATGCGCGGAAAACGGAGGATGGGCGCAAAACAGGGCATGCGCGGAAACGGCGGAATGCGCGAACGCTCATGGTCATTGTCCTCTGGAATCTCATGGTCACTGTCCTCCCGGGTCTCTTCCGGTGAGTCTCCGGAACTCCGCGTTGCCGCGGATGTTGTCGAAATCGGCCTGCGATGCGGCCAGTCCGCGCCAGCGCGCGTCAATGGCGATGGCTTCCTCGAGCGTGGCGACCGCGCCCGCGGCATCGCCCGCGCGGGCGTACAGCCGCGCCAGCCCGTAGATGAGCTGATCCTCCCCGGGCACGATCGCGATGGCTTCCTTCTGCGCCGCGATGGCTTCGTCAAACCGGCCTTCGGCGGCCAACTCACGCGCGTCCCGCGAGTGGATGCGCGAGACCGACATGTTGACCAGGCGGCGCAGCTCCCTGAACGGCTCGGCGTGGTCGTCCACGCGCACGTCCACCCAGCGGTCCGTGGTGCGGCCCGAGTCGCCGATGGGCTTCACCACCAGCACCCCGCCGGCCTGCTTGCCGCGTGCGTCGCCCCCGGCGGCCTCGCCGGCATCGAGGGCATCCATCAGGCGCAGCGCGAGCGGCCCGGTCGACGACTCGAACGCCTCCGCCATCGCCTGCACCACCGCCTCGCCGGCCAGAATGTTGCCCTGGGCCGAGAAGTTCTCGCCCTCGATGTGCCCCGCCCAGGCGCTGGTGCCGGATCCGGTGTAGGCGCGCACCCGGCCGTGCGCGTCGATCACGGCCAGTTGGCGGCGGTCGCGCCCGGGGTCCGCCCCGGTCAGGTGTTCCACGACCTCGTCCGGCGAGAGCCCCATCTCCAGCAGTTCCAGCCCGCGCGGCCCGTAGGTCTGGTTGGCGGCCGCCTGGGTCGCGATCGCCCCGACTCCCGCCTTCGCATACGACACGATCGCCCCCGCGCGAAACGCCCGCGACTGCACCGCGATCCCCAGTTCATCCGTGGCGGGGTCGCGCGCCACGATCGAGAAGGTGGCGACGATCTCCTCTCCGAACTCGTTGAGGATGGGCCCCTGAACGTCGCCGATCGAGCCCGCAGGCGCGACCGTGCCCGGAGTCTGCGCGTCGAGCTGTTGCGCGGGCGCGAGGATGATCCCGAGGGCCAGCACGGAAAGAAAGGTGGGCGCTACGATCGATGTTCGGCGAGTCATGGCTTGCACTCCGACAGGTGGTTCCAACTCGGGGAGGACATGATACGCATCCCATTCAGCACGAACAAATCCAGGTGCCGCCAGACTCTCGGAAGCGGGCTCGGACGCCGGATCGCGGCGAGGCGAGGAGCAAGGGAGAGATCGCGTGGCGATGCAGGGACCGCCAGGCCGTGGTGGCTCATCCCGCATCCGGAAACAGTCCTTCGTAAAGGAAGGCGCTCCGGATGCGGTCGCAGTCTCGTCCACTCACCCCGGCTCGGCGCATGGTCTCGCGCCAGGATCCGCGAATCGTCTCCGTGACATGACTGAAGATGGCCCTGGCCTCGTCGCGCCCCAGCAGAAAGCGCCCGGCGGCTGCCAGCAGGTTGGCCCGGTTGGCGTGCCGCCCATGGGGACCGCAGACCATGGCCAGGTCACGTCGCTCGACGGCAACCACCGGCATCGGCTCCAGGTCGTAGGCCGGGCTCAGGCGCCAGCTGCGGTCCCGCGCCAGCAGGGCATGGTTGCGCGGGTGATCGTCCAGGTTGGAAGCTGCGGCGTTGAAGCACATTCGCCCGAACAACTCGCGCAGGTCTTCGCGAGGTGATGCGCTTGCCCGCCTGACCTCGTCGGCGAGCGAAAGGTAGGACCAGCGCCTGCGGTCCGTGGGCGAGTCATCGGCGCGCAGGAGGGTGAGCGCGCTCGCCATGCGGTGGCGCAGGTAGCCGTCGCCGGTCCAGTCCCGGTCGAAACGGCGCACCAGCAACGCATCGCGGTCACCGATGCGTTCGACCCGGCTCCGGGCCGCTTCGAGCCCGCATCGCCGCGCGAGGCGGAGCAGGCCGTGCTCCACGCGGGGCAGGTTCCAGCGGTCGCTTTCCTGGCGGAACTTCGCGATCCACAGCGCTTCGCCGTCCTCGACCAGGGCCTTGGGCCGGGCACCGCCCATCGAGGTGCCTGCGAGAAGAAGTTCGCGGGCGCGGTCGGCGACAGCGCCGGTGACCTCGAACCTGTCCGCGAGCACCGCGTCCGCAGCCGCCTGAAGCCGGGAAAGGTCGACTACCGCGTTGAATCGCCGCCGGGGTCTCGGAGGCTCCAGCTGCAATCCGAACCCGAGCGCACCCGCGCGGTCGTCCGGTCCCAGCATCAGGTAATCGAACTCCTCCGGCATCGTACTGCCGGAACGCCTCTCGATGAGCAGGCGTCCCCAGTAGTCCGGCATGGCATCGCGAATGACGCCGAAAAAGCCCCCCATGCGCCCCGTCCGGTACACGCGCTCGGCGAGACGCAGCTCCACGGGATCGAGCTCGACGGCGTCCGGGCGACCGAGGTAGCTCCGCCCGTAGACGAACTCACCCAGCGGAGATCCCGCGCGGGTTGTCGAGACGCGGAATCTGCCCGCGACCGTGAACTCCGTCTCCCCGGGCAGGACGACGAAGACGTAGCATTCGCGCTCAGAAGTCATTGTCGAGGCGCCGGAGACGGGCGGCACGGCGTGGCGCCCGCGCGCTCTCCAGCACCCGGCCTTCCTCGTCCCGATCCGGGTCGGCGAGTTCGCCCGTCTGGTCGAGCAGGCCGAGAGCCCAGAGTGCGCCGAAGTACGCGGCGGCCGAAGTGCCCGGCTTGCCCCTCTCCAGATCCGCGACCGTAAACCGCGAAACGCCGATGCGTTCGGCCAGGTCCTGGATCCGCAGCCGACGGCGAAGGCGCGCGATGCGGATGTTGCGCCCCAGTCCCCTCAGGGCCTCCTCGACCGCGGCGGATGGGGACGATGTGGTCCCGCGTCGGACAGACATGTGGGCTGTATCCTGCTCAAAGATCAACAATGTTGAATAAATACAACATTGAGAATCAAGACCAGCCCGTCAAGCGCCGGCACACCAAGGACCTCGCTGGTGTCCGCTACTCCCTGACGGCTCGCGACCCCTGGCGGTCCGCCAGCCCTAGTGGTCCAGAACCAGCGGCCTCCCCACCAGCTTCGCCGCGTCCGCGTCCGGCCTCGGGATGTACTTGTCCATCCAGCCCCCGTCCCAGCTCGCGATGTAGAGGTTGCCCTCCTGATCGACGTCCATCTGGTGCGGGCGCGACAGGCCGCCCGGGAAGCCGCCCCGGGTGCCCCCGTAGGCGCCGAGGTGATACTGCAGCTCGCCGTCCATGGTGAACTTGAGGATCCGGTTGAGTGCGGCCGAGATGACCCAGATGGCATCGTGCTCGTCCGCGAACACGCCCACCGGGTCGGTGATGTCGGGCCACTCCTCGATGAACTCGCCGTCCTCGGTGAAGATCTGGATGCGGTTGTTGGTGCGGTCGCCCACGTAAACGCGGCGGTTGCGGTCCACCGCGAGCCCGTGAATCAGGTCGAACTGCCCCGGCCCGGTTCCCAGCTCGCCCCACTCCATCAGGTACTCGCCCTCGGCGTTGTACTTGATGATGCGCGAGTGCCAATAGCCGTCGCCGAGCAGGAAGTCGCCGTTGGGGAGGAAGGCCATCACCGACGGGTCACCGTACTCGAACGGGTCCGGGTGCGGGTTGGCGCGCGCCTCCTCCCGCGTCCGGGGATGATCCGGGTCCACGAGCCGCATTACCAGCTCGCTGCCGTCGTTGGAGAACTTGAGGAGCTGCATGTTGACGCCCCTGCCGCCCCCGCGCTCCACGACCCACACGTGGCGTTCGGGGTCATAGGGGCTGATGTAGACCTGGTGCGGCTTGTTGAAGATCGAGTCCCACTGGGACCAGTTCTCGGTGATGTTGCCGTCCCGGTCCACGGCAACCATGTAGTTGGTGCTGCCCTCGCGCTCGTTCCCCTGGGCGTCGCGGTCTCCCCAGATGCCGATGATGATCCGGTCGGGGTTGTCGACCGCCACCCCGGAGACCTGACCCCAGCCCCACGGCTCCACATGGTCCGGCGCCGGCTTCCACCAGCCCGGGACGGCGTCGTATTCGCCGGTCCGGTCATCGCCCCCCTTGACCACGGGGCCCGACGATTCCGATGCCATCCCACCCCCCGGACCTTCGGCCGCGCAGGCGGGCAGCAGCGCCAGGGCGAAGGCCACCAACAGGGTCAAACCCGTGCGCTCGATCTTCATTGACGTCATCTCCCTGAAGGGGGTCCAACAGCTACTGCCCGGCCATCATGGCCTGGGCAACGAAGTCCGCCGGCATGTCCGGGCGTCCCGGTGAACCCGGCAGCGCCGTCCAGCGCCGGCCCGCGACGAAGAAGCCGGGGGAACCGACGACATCGTCCCATTGACGCTGGACGCGCGCCGGACGGGTACGCTGCCCGGCCGACAGCAGCGGGGGGACGACGGGCGGCTTCACGTCCGACACCTGTGAGACCCAGGCCCGGAAGCGGCGCCGAACCCGGACCGGCTCGCGGGTTGCGACCGAGAGAGTGCATCCCGCGAGGCGCGCGCTGTGCCGCTCGAGCGTGCGTCGGCGCACACCGGCCCGGCGGGCGATGGCGTCCCAGCGAGCCTTCGGCCGCTCGCCGAGCGCCCACATGAGGAGAGCCCAGCTGAGGAGCTGCTTGGGACCGCACCGCAGCGGAATGTTCTCCTTCCAGTATCGGCGGAAGGTCTCCGCGGGCACTTCGATGTCCTCCGCGAGATCCCGGACCGATTTCGCCGGCGGGCTGGATCGCCACTCGTCCGAGAGCCTGCAGACGCGCTCGACCGCCTTCACCATGGACCAGTGGAGCGAGCCGTCCCAGAGCATGCGACGCCCCAGAAGCCGAAGCGGATCCCGATGCATCACATTGACACGGCCCAGTGTCGGCCTGAGGTGGTCGTGTGCTTCCTCCTCCCACACGACCTGAAGCCGGTGCGACTCGGCCGTCCGCAGCCGCTGGAGGCGAGCCAGCGACAGCGGCGTAACCACAATGCAGGAAGGCCTTGCCAGACCCTGGGCGAAAGCCTCCTGGAGCCAGGCTACATCGGAGGTCGAACAGCGTTGCAAGGCGGCGATGCCGATGTCGGTCGCGGCGATGAACGACTGGAACTCGTCGCGGTCCGGCGTCGAGTACAGATCCGCGTCGGCGAGCAACCTCTCGATCCGGTCGCGCAGGTCACGTGTGTCATAATACAACGCGATCATCAGCGCGCGGGGGTTCGGGTGCGGGTCGCGGACACATCGCTAGGTGACGGTATCCCCCGCCCGGAACCCTGTCAAATCGCGACAGCCGAGCGACATAACGCCGTTCCCGCTCAGTTCTTCTCCGTCAGCTCCAGCGGCGGGTTCCACTCCGGAACCCCGGGCAGCCGCCGTCCCCAGGTGTTGCCATAGGGATCGCCCCGATCCAGCAGGAAGCGGAGGATGAGCCTGTGCAGCATGTTCATCTTGGGCATGAGGCCGTGGAAGCCCGCCGCGGCGGACAGCGCCCGGTCGCGGATCTCCCAGTAACCGAAGTCGCCGGGAGTGACGCACACCACGCGCGCCTCGTCCAGGAAGGGCGGGATCGCGCCCTCGAGCGGGACCGTGCCGTCGCCGGTGTCGCGGCGGTCGCCCTCGATGTCGGAGTCCCACTCGTTGCGTCGTTCCGCGCCCCGCAGGTCGAAGCGCGGCGCGTCGTCTTCGCCGGGCACCACCCTGAGCCCGACGCGGGTCTTCGAATCGACACCGGCGATGGCGAGCCAGTCATTTCCGGCATCAGCCAACTGCAGCCCCGAGATGCGCTCCCGGTGCGCCCGTCCCTCGTCGAGCATCCTCCGGAAGAGCTCCTCTCCGGACACGTCCCAGTCGCCCACCTGCCGGTCGATGGTCCGGGCCACGTTCGGTTGCCACGCCTCCGGCCGGAAGAAGTTCACCGCCATGCCGCCGTGCGACGCGATCAGTCCTGCGGACTCCGGCAGCAGGTGGTAGAGGGCGGGGGTCATCCGGGCCATGCTCCGCTCCCGGGCCTTGCCGGAGTCGTCCCCGAGTTCGCTGGTCCCGGTGGCGACTTTGAGGATGGCCTCGTACGAGCCCCGGAACGGGGTCCCCATCGTCACGACCTTTTCGACGAGGGGGCTGCCGCCCGTGGGGCTCCTGATGCGCCCGGCGACAAGACTCTCGACGTACCCCGCGATGATCAACCCGCCCATCGAATGGCCGATCAGGGACACGGCCGGGTTGGCGCGAAACGCCTCGTCGTCCCGGTAGTGCCTCATGAGCAGCGTCCTGTCGATGACCTCGCGCACGAAGGCGGCCAACCGCTCTTCGATCCAGTCCAGCGGCATGCGCCAGTCGTAACCGAACGGGAACACCGGCACGGGACCCGGCTGGTCCTCCGAAAGCCCGTCGCGCAGCTCCTCGATCAGGTCCTCGTAGATGAGGGGGAAGGGGCCGCGCGGCATGACCCGGGCCGGCTCGCGCAGCTCGTAGCGCTGGTCCTCCGGGTGGAGCGTGACCCGGTCGTAGCGGCGCTTGAGCATCGTGGTCCAGACGGCCTCGGGCGGCAGTTCGTACTCGTCGTGGAGGTCCGAAGCGGTGATCCCGGGAATGACGATGACCGGGGAGATGGGCATGGGGGTGGGCGCCTTTCCTGGGTAAGTGAGCGTGAAATGACCCTACTAAACAATAGGGTATTACGGAAAATGACCCGGAATCAGAGGCACGATCAGTCGATATGTCAAGAGCTGCGCGATATTGTCGTAATTCTGTCGGTTTCTGACGTTGCGAGCCGACCAGCGCATCCGCCACTTTGCCCTGCAATCACGAGGCACCGACGTCTGTGCACATGGACCTGAGGACGCGACTATAAATGAGCCTGATCGCAGCGTTGCGCCTGCCCGCCGGGCGCCGGCGCGGATTCTGTCATGTGCTCGGAGACGTTTGCGGCCCATTCCCGGAACCGGCGCTTGAGGAGGCGTGGGTCCCGACCCGCCTCGGCGAGCGTGCAGCCGGCCAACTGCTGGCCGTAGCGCTCCAGCGTACGTCTGCCTATTCCCGCCCGCTTGGCGATGGTGTCCCACCTGACCCGGGGTCGCTGTCGGACCGCCCACAGGAGCACCGTCCAGTTCAACAGTTGTTTAGGGCCGCAGGTGAGGGGCGTTCCTTCCCGCCAGTACCGGCGGAACGAGTCGGCCGAAAGGCCCAGGCTGGATGCCAGCTCTGTGACCGACGTCTCGGGACGCGTGGGATGGCGGCCGGAAAGGTTGCAGATGCGCTTGATGGCCCCGGTAACCGACTGGTGCGGCGAACTCGCGGCGAGCATCCGTCGACCCAGCAGCCGGAGCGGATCGTCATGCCAGGGTTCGATCTCCGCCAACACGTCGATCAGGCGGTCGTCCACTTCTTCGGCCCACACCACGTGAAGCCGCTCGGATTCGATCCCGCGGAGCCGCTGAAGCCGGCCGATCGACAACGGGGTGATCACAACGCACGAGGGGGCGAGGAGTCCCGGACGAGACACCGTTCGGAGCCACTGCACATCTTTTGCGGAGCATCGGCGGAAACCGATGATGCCGACATCGGCGTTGGCGAGGAGCGAACCAAACTCACGACGAGACGCCGTGGGTTCCAGCCGGACATCCGCCAGCAGCCGCTCGACCGTCTCCCGAAGGGCGCGCGACTCGTGATACAGCGGGATCATGGGGCGCCTTCGAGGATCGGAAAGCCGCAAGGCCACATCAGGCTCATTATACAACGAGTCCATTCACAATATAACGATTTGATATGTGAATTTGTTGTGGCGAACTCGCGAGCTATTGTGGCGAAATGGTGTTTGTCGCCGGGGAAGGCAGGTTGAACGGCATCGACGAACTCAGGCGCAGAAACGAAGCGCTTCAGCAGCGCATCTCCAGGCTGACCGCGGCGATCCTGCGCGTCAGCGCAAGCCTGGACCTCGATACCGTTCTGCAGGAGATCGTCGACAGCGCCCGAGCGCTGACGGGTGCCCGGTACGGGTTCATCATGACCATGGACGACCGGGGACGACTGCAGGACCTAATCTCCTCCGGTCTTTCGAAAGAGGAACTCGACCGGGTGTTGGATTGGCCCGAGGGGCAGCGGCTTTACGAACACCTGCGCAGTCTCTCCAAGCCGCTGAGAGTGGCGGACCTGCCCCGCTACCTCGAGTCACTGGGTCTGGCGCCGGTCACCTGGCGTTCCAGGACCTTGCAGGCGACCCCGATGTACCACCGGGGCCTGCACGTCGGCAGCTTCTTCCTCGACGACAAGGAGGGAGGCCAGGAATTCACCGATGCGGACGAAGAAACCCTGGTGCTGTTCGCGTCACAGGCGGCCGTGGCCATCGCCAACGCCCGCGCCTATCGGGACGAACACCTGGCCCGGGCGCGCCTGGAGGCGCTGATCGATACTTCGCCGGTGGGCGTTGCAGTCCTCGACGCCCGGACGGCCGAGTTCACGGTGTTCAACCGGGAGGCGAGGGCGCTCGGCGAGCGTCTCGGCCCTTTGCTTGCGGACGTGCTCGAAGGGATGACGTGTCGGTTCAGTGACGGGCGGGCGATCGTCCTGGGCGAGTATCCACTGACCGAGCAACTCGGCAGGGCCGAGCGGATACGCGCCGAAGAGGTCGAGTTCGTGGTACCCGATGGCCGGAGCGTCAGGGCGTTGATCAACTCCACTCCGGTCCGTGGCAAGGACGGCGAAGTCGAGTCGGTCATTGTCACCGCACAGGATCTGGCGCCGCTGGAGAAATTGGAGCGTTCGCGGACCGAATTCCTCAGCCTGGTCAGCCACGAGCTGCGCGCGCCGCTCACGTCCATCAAGGGCGCAGGCACGACCCTGCTGACGGCATCGCCCGAGCTGGATCCGGCCGAGCGCCGCGAATTCGTCCGCATCATCGACGAGCAGGCCGACCAGATGCGCGGCCTCATCGGCGATCTTCTGGACACCGGGCGCATCGACTCGGGCACGCTGTCGATCAAACCGGAACCCTCCGGGTTGGCCGCCCTGGTCGATCGCGCGCGGAATACGTTCCTGAGCGGCGGCCGCCGGCATGCCATCCTCATCGACCTCCCGCCCGACCTGCCTCCGGTCATGGCCGATCGCCGGCGCATCGTCCAGGTCATGAACAACCTGCTCACCAACGCCGCCCGGCACTCGCCGGAGTCATCTCCAATCCGCGTCGAGGCCGGGCGCGACGGAGTGCACGTCGCCATCTCCGTGTCCGACGAAGGCCGGGGCGTGGAGCCGGAGCGGCTGCCGCACCTGTTCAGCAAACACGCCCGCGGCGACGGGCAGGACGCGGCGGTGCGCCACGGGCTGGGCCTCGCCATCTGCAAGGGGTTGGTGGAGGCGCATGGAGGGCGCATTCGGGCCGAGAGCGCGGGCGTGGACCGGGGCGCGTGCTTCACCTTCACCGTGCCCATTGCGGAGGAGGTGCCACCCGGCGGCGGTCGCGGGGCTGCCGCGGACGAGGCCCCGGAAGAGCGCGAGAGCACCCGCATTCTCGTTCTCGACGATGACCCTCGGACGCTGCGCTTCGTTCGCGATGCCCTCACGCGGGCCGGATTCAAGCCGCTCGTGACGGGTGACCCGCTGAACCTGCCACGCCTCATCCGGACGGAGAAGCCCGCACTCGTGCTGCTCGACCTGATGCTTCCCGACGGGGACGGGATCGAGTTGATGGAGCAGCTTCCCGAACTCTCCGACCTGCCGGTCATCTTCATCTCCGGCTACAACAGGGACGAGACCATGGCTCGGGCGCTAGAGGCCGGCGCCGCCGACTACATCGTCAAGCCTTTCTCGCCGACGGAACTCGTGGCGAGGGTCCGGGCGACGTTGCGCGGGCGCCCCGAGGCCGATCCCTTCGTGTCGGGCGAACTCCGCATCCGTTACGACCGGCGCGAGGTGACCCTGGCGGGACGCGAAATCGAGCTCACGGCCACCGAGTTCGAGCTGCTGCGCGTGCTCTCGGTCAACGCGGGCCGGGTCGTGACCACGCCCACCCTCCTGCGCCGGATCTGGAACCGCCCGGGCGGAAGCGATTCGGAGCCGGTGCGCACCTTCGTGAAGAAGCTCCGGCGCAAGCTCGGCGACGATGCCGCAAACCCCGTCTTCATTTTCACCGAGCGGGGTGTTGGGTACCGCATGGCGGAGGCTGGGGAGTGAGGGCCGTGGCACAGGCGACAGCCCGCTGGCGGCTCAGGACACCAAGGCAGACTGGGGGCATGGCGTGATCGCCATTAGATACGGGATACTGCGGCTCCTTCCTGTCCTTGCCCTGGGTCTGTCCTGCGGGGATGCTCCGACAACCGAGCCGACTCCCCCGGTCTCCCCCGTGGCTACGACCGTGGTCGTGACGCCCGAGAACGTTGTGTTCACAGCGCTCCAGGAGACGTCGCGACTGACGGCGGAAGTGTGCGACCAGCAGGGCCGGCCCATGTCCGGAGTCGCCGTGACCTGGTCGAGCGACAGCGCCGCTGTGGCAAGCGTCAACGCGACGGGGCTTGTGACCGCGGTGGCCAATGGAACCGCCACCATCACGGCGGCGGCAGGTTCGGCGTCGAGCACCGCAATGGTGACCGTGGCGCAAGCAGTGGCCATGGTCGCGGTCGTGCCAGCAGTCGGCACGTTGTTGATGGGCGACACGCTCAGGCTCGTCGCGGAGACCTTCGACGAGAACGCGCACCGAATCGAAAGCGCGGAGTTCACCTGGTCGTCGAGCGATTCGTCGGTGGCCACGGTGGACAGTTCGGGACTGGTGCGGGGCGTTGCCGAAGGCGTGGCGTCCGTCACCGCCACCGCGGGAAGCGCGCACGGTACGGCAGAGATCACGGTGGCCCCCAGGCGCAAACCGGGCCCGGGCCTGGGAATCTTCGACTTCCCGATGCGGGCCATCGCGATCTCGGGCTATTGGGGAACGAACCGTGAAGTCGTGCAGCCCTGGGAAGACGGGGGCCGACAAGGGCCGGTCCTCCCCGGCGAGTTCATCAACTGGCTCCGGGGCATGCACGTCAACTGGGTTCTGATCTCGGTTGCGCTTCACTACGAGGACAGCATGGACAGCTCGGTCTCCCGGGAGATCGACCGAAGTCGCAACGTCCCGACCTGGCGGGACGAGTCGCTCCGGCAAGTCATCCGCGAGTTCCGGGAACACGGGTTCGACGTATACATGACCCTGGCTTTCGAGGCTCATGAAGCGGAGGTTTCGGCCCGGCCTCTCCACCGCGGGCAGCTTGGAGATCCGGCGCCTCCGCACACCGGCGGCGTGCCGCCGGGCGAGTGGTCGACGGGGCCAATCAAGCCGGAGAATTGGCCGTGGCGGACCACCCACCCGGATCACGAGCGATTCACGGTCGAATTCTGGGAGACCTATACGCGGCAGGCCGAGCACTTCGCCTCCCTGGCGGAGGATGCAGGAGTGGCTCTCTTCTCCCTGGGGACCGAGACGGATGCGCTATTCCGCACGCGGCCTGATCCGGGCTACATGATCAACGACTTCGGGGCTGAACTGCGGTCCATGGTGGCCCGCGTGCGTGCGGTATACTCCGGCCGGCTGACCTACAACATGCACTACAGCACGGTCATGTACGCGGACCACTACGGTCGAGGATCGGGCGCTGGCCATCTCTGGGAGGATCTTGACCTCGATGTCGTCGGGATCAGCGGATGGTTTCCGCTTACGGAGAGCGCCCCGACCACCGTTCTGAGTGTGCCGGAACTGCAGGCGAGCTACGAGGCCATCTTCCAGGGCTACCTGGTGCCGCTTGCCAACCGGAATCCCGGGCGGGCAATAGTGTTCACCGAATACGGCTCGATGGATGTCGTCGAAGCTCCAGCGGACCCCAGTTCGGGCGAACGCCACTCGGAGATCAAGACACTGGTCGATCGGAACCGAAACGGACTGGATGATGGCGAGGAGGCCCAGGCCAACATCTTCGAGGCGTTCTTCCAGACCAGCACCCGCTATCCGGGCCTCGTCAACGGTGCCTTCCTCTGGGACAACTGGATCGCCACGGACGCGATGTGGGCCGATTACTGGCTCGGCAGGAGGAGCTTTGCCGCGCGCGGCAAGCTCGCGGAGGGGGTTGTGAGGGACGCCTACGCCAGCTTGGCGGGAGCCAGGCGGTAGGCCTGATGCCGTCTCGGTTCCCCGCGATCCGGCTCACGCCCGCGCTCGAAGTTCCAGATTCTCAATGCGCGTCAAAGGCAGCGCCGTAATCCCCTCCGCGAGCGGGAACTCGCGCTGGCCGGGGTAGACCACCCAGAGGTGTTCCAACTCGAGATCCCTGGTCACGATGCGCATCGATTTCGTGGTGCGGGGCGTCTCGGTGCACTTGAACTCGAATCCCCAGCGGCGGCCGTGGCGCAGCAAGAAAAGGTCCAGTTCCGCTCCTCGCTGCGTGCCGTAGAAATACGCGTCACGCTGGCCGTGGGCGATCAATGTCTGCTCCAGCGCGAACCCCTCCCAACTGGCCCCGTATGCGGGGTGCACGGCCAGTTCATGACTGTCTTCGAGGCCGAGCAGAAAGTGCAGGATTCCGCTGTCGCGCAGATAGACTTTGGGTGATTTCACCAGCCGCTTGCCGAGTTTCGCGAACCAGGGGCGCAGGACGCGGATCATGAAGGCGCCCTCCAGCAGATCGCGGTAGCGGTTGACGGATCGCGGGTCCACGTTCCATGGAGCGAGCCAGGCGCGAGGCGTTCCAGGCCTGGCCGTGAACGTGGGCCTCCATTCTCCAGAAGCTGTGGAGGGCGGCGGGGGAGACGCTCGATCCCCAGTCCCGCGATATCCCGCACCAGGAACATCCGCGAGAACGATTCCATCCATCGCGACCAAGCGTCCGCCGAGGCACTCCAAGCCATAGGTCGTCCACGTCGCGAGTCTCGTGCTAGCCGCCGGGAGGTTGCAATAGAGCCCGCAGCGCGGCCTGCAATGCCATGGGATACCGCCGATTCGTCTGATCCAACGGTGTGTCGCCAAACGCGTTCCGAGCATTCAGGTCGGCACCGGCCTCAAGCAGCACTTCGACAACGGCCGTGTTCTGTGTGGTGCGCACGGCCGCGTGGAGGGGCGTCCCCCAGGTATCGTCGCGAGCCTCCACGCTTGCCCCCGCGGCGAGCAGCGCCTCAACCACCGCCGTGCTGGTCAGTTCCGCGAAGCCTCGTCCGAGGTCCCGCCAGCCGCTGTACGCCGCCGCCGTGTGAAGGGGGGTTCGCCGGTTCGCGTCCCGTTCGTTGACGTCCGCACCGAGCGCCAGCAACAGCTCCACCAAAGCGGGATCCTCCCCGGACGCTGCGGCGTGCAGAAGCGTCCGACCGTCGTCGGTCTGCGCGTTGACGTCCGCCCCGGCTGCCACCAGCGCTGCGAAAGCGGGGGGATTCTCGGCCGCGGCAAACAGAGGAGTACGGCCATTGACGTTCCGTGCGTTCAGATCAGCTCCCGCCGCGACCAGCACCTCCAGCACGGCCGGGTTCGCATTGCCCTCCGCTGCCCAGTGCAGCGGCGTGCGTGCGAACTGGTCCCTTGCTCCGGGGTCCGCTCCGGCGCCGAGCAGCAACTCGGTCGCCACGGCGCTGGTAACGTTCCTCGCGACATAGTGCAGAGGCGCTTGTCCCTGCTCGGTCCGCGCGTTGACATCCGCTCCGGCAGCCAGCAAGACCTCCGCCACGGTTGGATCTTCACTATACAACGTATGTAGCGGTGTAAACCCGGCAACGTTTCGCGCATTCACCTCGGCGCCAGCTGCGAGCAGCAGTTCCGCCGCCGCCGCACTCGCCCAATGGAGTGGCGTATAGCCCTCGGTGTCTTGCGCATGCACGTCCGCTCCGGCTTCCAGCAGGATCTTAACCACATCCGGACGCTGAGCGGCCAGGTGTAGCGGCGTCTCGCCGCCCGGATCGTGCGGGGTTGCTCCCGTTCGCGCCTCCAGATCGGGATCGGCTGCAAGGCACGCTGCGATCTCTGCGACACTCACAGACCGTATCCAGTCCGGGGAGGTCCAGTAGCAGTTCAGCGCCTGTTGTTCGTCATCTGCCGGCTGCGGTAGCTCGCCGGCTGTTGGCGCTGGAGGCTCAACGTCCAGCAGCCGCATCCGTTCGTTCGATGGCTGACGACCGCCGCCCAGCACGGTCGCGACGAGCACCGCGACCAGCGTCCCCTCTGTTCCTACAACCGTCACCCAGGTCATCGCTGAACCCTCCGCTTGGACACGCCACGCTCGACCGTCGAAATCAAGACGCGGCAAAGCCTCCGCAGGTCTGCCCTGCTCATTCGTCAAACTACTTCGCTTAACACGGTATTGGGCGAAATCGGTCCAGATCCGGTACGGCAATAACAGACTACAATACGTCAAAACCAGACAATCAAAATCAGGGAAGATATGTCCTCTCCGGCTGCACGGCCCAGGATCAGGTGTGTCTGATATTGGCGCAATAGGCGCACGTTTTTGACGTTGCGGAGCCGAACTGTATCCCTTCTATTGACTCGGAGCGTGGCTTCAGCAACCTGCCTATTGCTGCGAAGAGGAGGGGTAGTCTCGTCGTGCAAGCTCCCGTCGCTGTAGAGACGAACGTCGTCCGTGCCGGGACGACCGTAGCCCGACGAACCGCAGACAGTTGCTGTCGGCCGACTGGATTGCGCCGCGCTTGGATCGCGTTGCCTCTTCTGCTGAGCGTAGCCTTCGCGGCCTCGAGGAGCCCCATGGCCGCCCAGGCGGTCGGGACGGTCTTCCGGGACTGCCCATTCTGCCCAGAAATGGTGGTAGTGCCCGCCGGGACATTCATCATGGGGTCGCCGGAGTCGGAAGCGGGGAGGCTCAGGGTAATCTACGACCAGGAAGGCGAGGCGATCGAATGGACCACGGATGACGCAGAGTGGCTTGAGGTCGGGATGGGCCATCGGCTGGTCATCGTGGAAGGACCGCAGCGCTACGTGACCCTCTCCGCTCCGTTCGCGGTGGGCGTTTACGAGGTGACCTTCGAGGAATGGGACGCCTGCGCCCGGGGAGGGGGATGCGGCGGACTGATTCCGGACCATGAGGGATGGGGCCGGGGTCGGCGTCCCGTCATCAACGTGAGTTGGGAGGAGGCTCGCAGCTACGCGGAATGGCTGTCCCGGGAAACTGGTGAAGCATATCGGCTTCCGAGCGAGGCGGAGTGGGAGTATGTCGCTAGGGCCGGAACGGAGACGGCTCGCTATTGGGGCGAAACCGATGCCGCGCAGTGCCGGCACGCGAACGGCGCGGATGCCGCGGCTCTTCAGGAGTCTCCCGATTGGGTCACGGCGTCGTGCTCGGACGGGTATTCCCAAACGGCGCCGGTCGGATCGTTCCCGCCCAACACGTTCGGGTTGTACGACGCGCTGGGCAACGTGTGGGAATGGACGCTGGACTGCTGGAACCAGCGCTATTCGGGTGCACCCGCCGATGGGACCGCTTGGGAGTCTGGTGATTGCACGGATCGCGTGTCACGGGGTGGCGGTTGGATGGACACTCCGGAAGAACTTCGCTCGGCCATGCGATCCCGAACCCCTCTGGAAACTCGCCACAGTAACGCCGGTTTCCGCGTGGTCCGAATCATCAACTGACATGGCCATCGAACGCGAATGCGCTGGGAGCAAGGAGCCATGGGAATGATGAGAGCAGCACGAGACGACCGCCGGCTCCTGGGCCTACCGGCGCTCGCCCTTGCCCCCGCCACCGGCTCCCTCTCCGCCGCCGCGCAGTCCGGCTCGGAAGCGGTCGTCTGCGTGGGGAGCGAAACCCGGACCCTCGCGACCAACCCGATCCGCAGGGTCTACACGGAAGACATGGAGGTCGTGTACCGGACCGGCGTGGACATCGGTCAGCGCGCCCAGGTCGAGCGCGCGCTCAGTTCTGAGCTCGGCTCCTATCCAGAGGTGTGGTGCGCGTGGTCCGATCCCGGGGACGATCATGCGGTAATCGTCGGCTACACGGGCGTCATCCGCCAGGATATGACCGTGGACCCGGAGGACCCGAGGTTCCAGGCCTTCGGCGTGGGGTTCGGTACGGACTTCGATGCGGCCGAAGCCCAGGCGACGACGATCAACCAGCGCTTCAGTAGCCGGAACCACGGGAGCGGATACGGAGTGCTGCTGAGGGAGAGGTGGAGTGTGGCGGCGGCGGTCGCAGCGGAGGTCAGTGCACCAGAGCCCAACCTGCCGGAGGGAAGAATCTGTACGGAGGTCTACTCCCCCGACTCGGGCTGGATGGAGCTGGCCCACCTCCCCGGATGCTACCTGTGGAATCCTAACCCTAGGGAGAGCGTGACGGTAACGTGGAGCCGCGGGTGTTCGAACGGCCTCGCCCAAGGAAACGGACGCGTTCAATGGTATCAGAACGACGAGCTCATTCAGATCTGGGAGACGCGTCTTCAGGGAGGGCGCCCCGACGGTCCGTTCAGGCAGCGCTCCGGGGATGGAGGGCTTGAGGCGGAGGGACGCCAAGTGAACGGTGAGCGTAGCGGCACTTGGACCTTTTTCTATGAGGGTCGCGACGACGACCTTGTCCGCAGGATAGGTCCATACGTAGACGGTGAGCCGCACGGCACTTGGACCGAATTCTATGACGATGGCGACCGAGCTGAAGGCCCCTATGTGAATGGCGAGCGTCACGGCACTTGGACGATATACGATCCATCCGGCAATCAGTCAGAGTCGGTTCGTTTCGAAGACGGCAGACGCGTTGGTGGCTCCGGGAGCGCTGTGGAGGCGGGTGTCGTCCCGACCGTGACGTCGCTCCAGGTCGCGTCCCGAAGGCTCGGTCGCCTCCAAGGCCTCTGCCTTGACGCCGACGCATCAGCGCGCAACCGCGGAGCCCGCTTCGAGAGAGGCACCATGCGAGGATGGGAGGAATACAACAGAGCCGCGCGGGCTGTCTCGTCCCCGCATGCTCGAGTACGTGCCGCACGGGTAGGATACTCGGCTCGATCACGAAGCCTTTGCGCTGGGCCGGCAACCCAACCATCATCCCCCTTCTACAGCCGGAGTACCCATCCGGATATCCTTAGAGCTAATGACAGGAGTCAACGATGATAGACCATGATGACGCGTACCACGAGGACCAATGCTCCGACGACGATGTGAATGGAGACGACTCGGTTAGCTCTGACACGAGCCAGGAGTCTGGCGACCTCTTCCAGGACGGGCTTGATCTATTGACTCATGGCGGCGGGGAACTGGAGGATGTCGACGGATTTGATCCGTCGCGGGCCATGGTCGAGGGAATCGGGAATACCGATGTGACCCACCTTGCACAGGATCTTCTCTTGCTGCCGACTTCCTGTTCTCTTGAATTCAGTCAAGAGCAACAGGAGAGTGTGTGCGGCGAAGACGACCGTAGGAGCGTCGCAACTGTGACGATCCCATGGCGAATGATCTGTCAACTCATTATAACTCGCCGTGATGGCATCAAGTCCCGCTGTACGGGATGGTTCATTGCGCCGAGGACCGTTATGACTGCGGGTCACTGCGTGTATACTCACAAGGGTCAGCGGGGTTGGGCCAGATCCATCGAGGTGGTGCCCGGCATGAACGGTCGTCTCCGACCCTTTGGATCGGCCATAGCGACCACGTTTCACAGCGTCACTGGATGGACCAAGCACCGGAGGATTACCCAGGATTACGGCTGCATTATTCTCCGGGAGGGCCAGCCGCTTGGGACTAAGACTGGGTGGTGGGGCTTTGCGTCCCTTGGCGACAATTCCCTACGAAACTTGCTGGCTAACAATAGTGGCTATCCCGGTGATAAGCCGTTTGGAACGCAATGGTACAATGCCGGGCGGATCACCGATGTCTCCAAAGAGCGCTTCCAATACATGCTTGACACGGCTGGTGGCCAAAGCGGCAGTCCTACGTGGCGATCTGCAAAAGGGAAACGCCATGTGATCGGTATCCACGCCTACGGCGGATGTCCCAACAAGTCAATTCGGATCAACAAGGCCGTATTTCGCAGAATGCAGGCTTGGAGGACACTTGGTCAGTAGAAGCCCAGTAACGCCACGCCGCCGCCGGGATGTACACGGTGAGCGGAGCAGACTTGGCGCGAATCACGGCAAGAGGCTTCCTAAAGTCATACAGGACTGCACGATCTGCATTTTCTTGCCGTTGACCGTTATCAGCTCGACCCGATTACGGATGATTGGCTACCAAATATCGTGCAAAGAGGGCGAGCCCTCTACCGCTGGTCCATCCACACATCCTCCACCACGACGACCATCTGCGACAACTCCTCCCCGTCCACGGTGAGGGTCACCCGATACAACCCCGGCGTCGCCACCGGCGCCTGCGGCCCACCGAACCCGCCGCCGGTCTGACCCTCCGGCACATTCCCCCGCAGATCCCACTGCACCCGGTTGATCCCTTCATGCCCGGTAACCTCCAGATTCCGGAACACCTCCCCAGTCGCCACCTCGGTAACCGTCAAACTCACATCGTCCGCGTCGGTGTCATCCCCCAGCCAATAATGAATCGCCGTCCCCGGCAGCGCGTTGTCCCCAATCAACACCTTGTCGCCCGTCACTGAACGCGAACGCATCCGGTTCTGCTTCCAGGCCACCGCCTCCCGCGGCTCAAACAGGTGGGCGTCGGCCTCCATCACGTCGGATGTGAGCTGCTGCAGCGGTGTGATGTCGTCCATGACCATGACGCTGCGGCCGTGCGTAGCCACCACCAGGTCGTTGTCGCGCGGATGCACCAGCACGTCGTCGATGCGCACCACCGGGAGCCCGGTCATGAACCGGTGCCAGCTCCCGCCCTCGTCGAGCGAGACGAAGAACTCGAACTCGGTCCCCGCATACAGCAGGTTTCGGTTGCGTGGATCCTGGCGCACGGTGTTCACGTTGCCATATGCCGGCAGATTGGATGTGATATTCTCCCAGCTCGCACCATAGTCGCGCGTGACATACACATAGGGCGCGAGATCGCCGCTCTTGTGGCCGTCCACGGAGGCGTAAGCGGTGCCCGCGTCGAAATACGAGGCCTCGATCCGCGAGATGTAGTAGCCCTTCGTCCCTCCGGGGATGTTCTCTCCAACCTCCCTCCAGCTCGCCCCGCCGTCCCGGCTCACCTGGAGGTTGCCGTCATCGGTTCCCATCCACAGGAGCCCCGGCACCAGCGGCGATTCGGTGAGCGACACGGCCGCGCCCCAGGCGCTCACGCCGTCGTTGCGCGAGAGGATGCACTCCCGGCCGCGGTCCATCTGGTTGCAGCGGGGCAGCGCGTTGGCCTGGCCCATGAGCTCGATCATGTCGCGGTCCGTGTTCCTCGACAGATCCGGGCTCATCGTCCAGGTCTCGCCCCGGTTCATCGACGTGAAGAAGCGGTTCCCGCCCGCGTGCACGACCTCGGGGTTGTGGGGCGAGAGGATGAAGGGCGTGTTCCAGTTCCAGCGGATCTCGGTGCCGCGATCGGGCATGGGCACGATGTTCGACGCGGGATTGTTCTCGCTCGGCGCGCGCGGCCGGATGCTGACCTGTTCGCCGGTCGCGAGGCTCAGGCGCCGGATGTTGCCGTTCTGGGACTCGGAATAGACGACGGTGTGGTCGGTGGGATCGACGGCGGTGTAGAAGCCGTCCCCGCCTCCGACCCGGTACCAGTCCTCGGAGAGAATCTCGCCGGTCCGGACCGCGCTCGGGCCGCACCAGCTGCCGTTGTCCTGCAGCCCGGTGCACACGTAGTACGGGCGCCGCATGTCGACGGACGCGTGATAGGGCTGGCCCACGGCCCAGCGCCGGAGCGACTCCCAGGTTTCGCCCTGGTCGTAGCTGACGTCGACCCCGCCGTCGTTGCCCGCAATCAGGTGATCGCTGTCCCCGGGGTTGATCCAGAGCGCGTGCTGGTCCACGTGCCCGTAGCCGTCCAGCTGCTCGAACGTGCGCGCGCCGTCGCGCGACTTGTAGATGCGCAGATCGACGATGTAGACGATGTCCGGGTCCGCCGGGTCGACCCGGATCTGGCTGAAGTACATCGGGCGCCCGTTCTCGTTCGAGCGAAACTCCCAGCTCATGCCCTTGTCGCTCGAGCGCCAGATGCCGTTGTACTGCGGGTCGGGAGGCAGCGCGTCCTCGTCGTCCAGGCGCTCCCACTCGGCCCGCTCCTCGGCCGTGAGAGGCTCCTCGTTGTCTGCCGCAACCTCGATCTGGGCGTAGAGGACATCCGGATCAGCCGGGGTCATCGCCAGCGCGACCCGTCCCATGGTGCCGCGCGGGAGGCCGTTGCCGCTCAGGCGGCTCCAGCTCTCGCCGCCGTCGTCCGAGCGCCAGATGCCGCTTCCGGGCCCTCCGCCCACGAAACAGCACGCCGTCCGGCGCCGCTGATAGGTGGCCGCGAAGAGCGTGTTGGGGTTCGAGGGGTCGATGACCAGGTCGGTGGCGCCGGTGTTCTCGTCGACGCTGAGGACATGGCTCCAGGACTCGCCACCGTCGGTTGTCTTGAAGACGCCACGCTCCGGGTTCGCGCCGAAGAGATGGCCGTTGGCCGCGACCCAGGCCACGTCCGCGTCGGCGGGATGGGCGATTACGCGCGCGATGGATTGCGTCTCGCGCAGCCCCACGTGCGTGAAGGTCTTGCCGGCGTCCTCGGACTTGTAGACGCCGTCCCCGAACGAAGAGCTCTGCCGGTTGTTGGCCTCGCCGGTCCCGACCCAGAGGATGTCCGGGTTCGAGGGCGCGACCGCGAGCGCGCCGATGGAGTGGGTTCCGTAGCTGTCGAAGATCGACTCGAAGGTGGTCCCGTTGTTGCTCGTCTTCCACAGCCCGCCGGTCGCGAAGCCCGCGTAGTAGGTGTGTGGGTCGTCCGGGTTCACCGCCAGGTCGTCGACCCGCCCGCCCTGCCCGTACGGCCCGATGGAGCGCCACGAGAAGGGCCGCAGCAGCGGGTGGTCGGAGGCATTGACCGGGGCGTCGGCGTCTTGGGCCGACGCGTCGTCGGGCAGCAGGAACAACGGGGCAACCAGCGCGAAGCAGACGGCCAGTAGGCGTGCGGAAAAAAGTCGGGTGCCGGACATGACGACCTCTCGCGGCAAAGGCGGAACGGCGGGTGTGAAATGTCCTGCCAGTTTACGCGCGCGAGGGGGTTCCGGCCATGGAGAGCGGGCTCATCAGCCGGCGAATGCCCTTATCCGCCGAGGCGACCACCGTGCTGCCTCAACAGCGCTGCGATCTGCGTCTGCCCCGAGGACTCCGCCCAATCCAGGGCGGTCCTGCCGGTGTCGTCCAGGACGTTCGGATCGGCACCGGCGCGAAGCAGGGCTTCCAGTGCCGCCAGATTCGCCATCCCGGCTCTGGCTGCCCAGTGCAAGGCGGTCATCCCGTCTTCCCCGTGTTGCTCGTCCAGATCCGCCCCCGCCGCGATGAGGACCTCCGTGACTTCCGTAGTCCTGTTGAAGACGGCGCGGTGCAAAGCACCGGAAAGCCCGGCGCCGGCATCCACGAGGATTCGTATGATCTCCGGGTTCTCGTTCCTCGCCCCATGCTGGGCCACCCACCTCAGCTCGGCGCCCGATCGCAGCAGGAGTTCGACCATCGCCGGATTGTCGTTGGAGGCGGCGGCCAGGAACAACGGGGTACTGGTCCCGCCAGTGCCGCCTTCGGCGTTGACATCGGCACCTGCGCGAATCAGCACCTCTGCCACGTCGGGACTGGAGTGTATCGCCGCCAGGTGGAGTGGCGAGAAGAAAGATGGAGTGCACACCTCGGATGTTCGTGACCCTCCGTCGAGCAGAGCCTGAATCACTGCGGGGTTCTCGTTCTCGACAACAGCAAAGCACAAGACGGTCGCGTCGTCGTTGTTTCTGGCGTCTGGGCGGGCTCCCGCGTTGATTAGGGCCTGGATCACCGCGGGACCGTCACTGAACCCGCCGGCAAGATGAAGGGGCGTGTTTCCGTCGGGGTCTCGGGCTCTCAGGCTCTCGCCTGCCTCCACGCACGCAGCGATTTCCGACGCGGTCGCGTTTCTGAAGAACGTCCCCGTGTTCCAGCCGGCGGGGCAGGTAGCCTGATTCGCATCCGGAGCCGCCGGAGCGGCATCGCCGCCGCCGCACCCGGCCAGCATCCAGCAGGGCATCAAGCGAATCCAGAACCACAATGGTCTCACGGGGAGGGAGGGAGGACTGCGTCCACCCGTGGCGGACATCCGTCGAGGCAGCATCTCACACCTCCCTGTTCATGGCCTCGACACACTCATCCGCTGAGGCGCCCACCGTGCTGCCTCAGCAGCGCTGCGATCTGCGTCTTCGCCGAAGACTCCGCCCAGTCCAGCGGAGTCCGGCCGGTAGAGTCTTGGATGTTCGGATCGGCGCCGGCCTCAAGCAGTGCTCCTACCGCCGCAAGGTTGGCGCTTCTCTGCGAGGCCGCGGCGAAATGCAGAGGGGTCGCCCCTTCAATCGGCTGCCCCCGAATGAGTTCCATGACAACTCCCTCGTTGAGGTCCGCGCCTGCCGAGATCAGGAGGTCTGTAACCTCACGCACCGCGTTGAAGAGCGACGAATGCAGGCCACCGGAGAGATCGGCACCGGCAGCCAGAAGGATCGACACAATCCCCAGAACCCCTGGACCCTCGTTCAAGCCAGCTGCCCGCCTCAGGGAGTCCCTGAGATTTGCGCCGGCCCGTATAAGCAGGTCCACTACCGCAGGGTTTTCCTGAAAGATCGCGGCAATCTGGAGAGGCGGGCCATGCTGGCCGATCCAATTCCCGCTCTCGTCGTAGGTGGGCGGGGGTACCAGATTGACGTCGGCCCCGGCCCGGATCAATGCATCCGTGACGTCGGCGCTTGCGTTGTAGCGTGCTGCCATGTGCAGTGGCGCGTATCCCCAACGGCAACCTTCGTTCGGCTGGGAACCTCCATCCAGCAAGGCTTGAATCACCGAGGGATTCTCGTTGCGCTCCACCGCGACACAGAGCACCGTGTCATCATCGTCGTTGCGCGCGTCCGGTCGGGCTCCCGCATCGATGAGCGCGCGGATGACCGCAGGGTCGTCCGAGTACGACCCCGCCAGATGAAGCGGCGTCTCCCCGTCGGCAGACCTTGCTCTGACGCTCTCACCAGCCTCCACGCATGCCGCGACCTGTGCGGGCGTGGCCGTCCGGAAGAACGCGCCCGTGCCCCAGCCGGGCGGGCAGGTCACCTGATTCCCATCCGGAGCCGCGGGGTCCTCGCCGCCACCGCCGCACCCGGCCAGCAGTCCAAGGAGAACAAGGTTTGTCATGTAGCCGAGCGGGCCCGGTGGCGCTCGGAAGCAGGTCCTCCGTGCAGGGCGCCGGGAGAAGCCGTGACCCATGGGTCTCTCCTTGCTTTCGGTCCGATTCCCCAGCGAACGGGGCGACGCAGGCATATGCGGCGAGAGGACATTCTACATCCCCTGAATATACGGTATTTTTTGTGTATGAAACGTGGCCAATGGAACGATTATCTGTGGCGTTATCGTGTATTTGACCCATGATCGGGGGATGATCTTCCCATGGCGCCGGGGTGCGGGCTTGCAAGCGCCAGGTTGGCGACATTCCACCGGGCAGGGAATGAGGCCCACGACCTGGATCAGGTCCTTCAGTCTACAGATCGCTTCGCATCCGTGCGCGGCGGATGGTATCTTCGCCGCAACCGACCTCGGCCCTTCCGAGAGCAGGGTCGCTGGCCCGGCGGCGGGCATCGGGCCCGATGAGAAAACTTGAACGACACGACCGCGAGAGCCGACCTTGCCCCTCCGCATCCCCCTCATCGTGCTTGCCCTGCTGATGCTGGTCGTGCTGGTCGCGCGCCTGCCGTCGGCCGACGAATCGGCGGCGTATCCCGACGCGAGCCGCGAGATCCGCCATGTGATCCCGTGGCGGGCCGGCGGCGGCACCGACACCGCGATGCGCGGCTTCATGAGGTGGTTCGAAGAGGAGATCGGGGTCGGAGTGGTCACCGAAAACGTCCCGGGAGGGCTGAGTTCGGTCGGCCTTACCATCGTGCAGAACGCCCCTGCGGACGGGTACACGCTCGGGACCGTGACCTACGATGCGCTCAGCGTCCAGCTGCTTGGCCTCGCGCCGGTGGACTGGAGGGCACTCGAGCCGGTGTGCATGGTGACCGAGCATCCCAGCGCCCTGATCGTTCCCGCAGATCGATGGGCGGACCTGACGGACTTCGAGACGGATGCGCGGGCCAGTCCGGCCACCATCGCCGTCGGCAACGTCGGGCAGAAGGGGGTCTGGCATCAGCATGCCGCAGCCATGGAGCAGGCGATGGGGGTCGAACTGAGGCACATCCCCTACGAGGGAGGTTCCGGTCCGCAGATCGGCGCGATTCTCGGAGATGAAGTCGATGCCGTCGTCTCCAGCCTTCCCGGAGCGATGTCCTACGTGCGCAGCGGTGAACTGCGGGTGCTCGCGCTGATGTCGCCGGAGCGCAGTCCCCTGGTGCCGGACGTTCCGACGTTCGCGGAACTCGGCTACGACCTGGAGTACGGAAGCTTCCGGATGTTGATGGCGCCGCCGGGCACGCCCGATGGGCGGCTTGCCGTGCTGGAAAGCGCCTGCCGGGCCGCCGCCGAGTCGCCGGAGTTCCAGGAGTGGGCGCGCGCCGGCGCCGTGGGCGCGACGTGGCGCGGACGCACCACCGTGCGCGAATACCTGAACGATCTCGCGCCGCGGGTCGAGGGTCTCCTGGCCGCGCTGGAGGGTGTGTGAACGGCGGCCAGGCCCTGGTTGGCGTCCTCGAGCAGCTGGGCGTCGACACGATCTTCGGCTTGTGCGGCGACACCTCGCTCCCGTGGTACGAGGCGCTGGCCGAGTCGCCCACCATCCGCCACATCCTCACCCGCGACGAACGCAGCGCCGCCTTCATGGCCGACGCGTACGCGCGGCTGAGCGGCAGGGTAGGGGTGTGCGAGGGCCCGAGCGGCGGGGGCGCGACCTATATCCTTCCGGGAGTCGCGGAGGCGAACGAGTCGTCGGTGCCGATGGTGTGCCTCACCTCCGACATCGCCACCACCGAGCGGGGCGTGGGCACCCTGACCGACCTCGACCAGGCCGCGCTGTTCGCGCCCGTGACCCGGCGGGTGTTCTCCCCCGCCACCCCCCGGGACCTCCCCGGCATGACGCGCGCGGCCTTCCGCGAAGCCTCCACCGGCAGCCTGGGCGCCTGCCAGATCGCCCTCCCCTTCGACACCCAGGGCGGTTCGGTCCCCGCTTCGGCGGTGCACGGGGACGGCTGCTACGGCCGCTACCCCGCCGAGCGGGTCGCCCCCGCCCCCGACCAGGTGCGGGCCGTCGCCCGCGAGCTCGCCCGCAGCCGCCGCCCCCTGATCGTGGCCGGCGCCGGCGTGCTGCGCTCGGACGCCTGGAACGAAGTGCGCGAGCTCGCCCGCGCACTGGGCGCCTTCGTGTCCACCTCCGTCTCCGGCAAGGGGAGCATCGCCGAGACCGATCCCCTTTCCCTCGGGGTGATCGGCAGCAACGGCGGCCTGCCCTGGCGGCACGACCTGGTGCGCAAGGCCGACGTGGTTTTCTACGTGGGGTGCTCCACCGGCTCCGTGACCACCGAGAAGTGGACCCTCCCCCGCCCGGGCGACGCGCGCTTCGTCCAGCTGGATGTCGACGCGGGCGTCCTGGGGCGCAGCTACCCCCTCGCCGCAGGCATGGTGGCCGATGCCCGCGAGGGCCTGGCCGCCCTCACCGCCGAGCTGCACGACCGGGCTGCCGCCGCCCCCCGCCTCGACCCCGCCGAAATCGCCACCGCCCGGCGCGCCCACCGCGACCGCGTCGCCGGGCTGTTCGCCTCGGATGAGCGACCCATCCGCCCCGAGCGCCTGCTCGCCGAACTGCTGCCGCGCCTCCCGGAGCGCGCCGTCATCCTCGCCGATCCGGGCACCCCCTGCCCGTACTTCTCCGCCTGGTGGCGCCTCCCCCGGGCCGGCCGCTGGTTCGTCAGTCCGCGCGCCTTCGGGGCCCTCGGGTACGCGCTTCCCGCCGTGGTCGGCGCGCACTACGCCCGACCCGACGCCGGCCGCGTCATCGGCGTCATGGGCGACGGCAGCTTCGGCATCTCCGCCGGCGAACTCGAGACCCTGGTGCGGCTCGACCTCCCGGTCACCCTCATCGTCTGCAACAACGCCGGCTACGGCTGGATCAAGGCGGGCCAGAAAAGCCGCGGCAGCAGTTACTTCTCCGTCGACTTCAAGGACTCCGACCACGCCGCCATCGCCCGCGCCTACGGCCTGCAGGCGCACCGCGTGGAGGATCCCGCCGAGCTGGGAGAAGCCGTTCAACAGGCGCTTACCGCCCCCGGCCCGTTCCTCCTCGATGTCGTCACCCAGCCGCTGGAGGAAGCAAACGCCCCGGTCTCGAAATGGATCGCGTGAGGGCGCTGATCGCGTGAAACAGAAAGGGGTCGAGTCCGACAGGGCAAAGCGCGTTTCGGATTCCGCAGCCCCCTCTCCCCGAACCGATCTCATCTCCGGCGGCAGCCTCTTCGTCGTCGCCCTCGCCTACGGCTTCGGGGCCGGCGGGCTCGCCTCCTCGGGTGATGCGGACGTCGCCCTCGTCCCCCTCGGCCTGGCCTCCGCCCTCGCGCTCCTGTCGTGCGGCATCGCGGTCTCCGGATGGCGCAGGCTGCGTCGCGAGCGCGCAGCCCACGCGACCATTCAGGACACCGTCCCGACCTCCACGGGCCCCGGCTCCGCCCTCGGCCGGCTCTGGACCCGCCGCGCCGGCCCCACCCGCGCCTGGACCGTCATCGGCCTCACCGTGCTCTACGCCGCCCTCTTCCAGACCCTGGGCTACCTCCTCGCGACCCTGCTCTACACCGGCACGGTCGCGGAGCGCTTCGGCGCCCGGCGACGAACGATCCTCGCTATCGTCCCCTGCGTGACGCTCCTCACCTTCTTCCTCTTCCGCGTGATCCTCGGCGCGCGCCTGCCGGCAGGCCTGCTCGGATGAGCCTCGAAGTCCTCCTCGACCCGATCCTCCTGCTGTCCCTCGCGGCCGGATCGCTGCTCGGCATCGCCATCGGCGCCATCCCCGGCCTCACCGCCACCCTGGCCATCGCCCTGCTGCTGCCGCTCACCTACCAGCTCTCTGCCGCCAACGCGATCGTGATGATGGTCGGGATCTTCACCGGAGGCCTCTACGGCGGCTCGATCGCGGCCATCGCGCTCCGCATTCCCGGAGCGCCCGCCAACGCGATGACCATGCTCGACGGGCACGCGATGGCGCTCCAGGGCCGGACCGGCACCGCCATCGGCATCGCAACCTTCAGCTCCGTCGTGGGCGGCCTGGCCGGGGGCCTGGTGCTGGTGCTCTTCAGCCCGCAGCTGGCGCGCATCGCGCTCCGCTTCCAGTCACCCGAGATGTTCGCCCTGGTGGTGCTGGCGCTGGTCGCGGTCGCGACCGTCTCGCGCGAGTCGCTCGCCAGGGGGATGGCAGCCACGGTCATCGGCCTGATGCTCTCGACGGTCGGCATCGACCCGCTGGTGCCGGTGCCGCGCTTCACCCTGGGCTCGGTGAACCTGCTGGTCGGTCTGCCGCTGATTCCGGTCGTGATCGGCATCTTCGCATTCACCGAGTTGTTCCGTCAGGCGGGCCGGCCCCCGTCCCGGGCCCACGAGCATTCTTCCGACCGCTCTGATGGCGCGTTCGCATGGTGGCGCGAGGTCCAGCGCGTGGGATGGAAGCCGTTCGTGAAGAACTCGGTGATCGGGACATCGGTGGGAGCCCTGCCCGGCGCCGGCGGCGCCATGGCCGCCTTCCTCGCCTACAGCGAAGCCCGCCGCAGCTCGCGGCACCCCGAACGCTTCGGCAAGGGCGCGCCCGAGGGCATCGTCGCTCCCGAAGTCGCCAACAACGCCGTGACCGGAGGTGCGCTGATCCCGCTGCTGGCGCTCGGAATCCCCGGCGACTCGGTGACGGCCGTCATCCTCGGCGGCCTCGTGATCCACGGCATCACTCCCGGCCCCCAGCTCTTCACCGAGTCCGCGGACCTCATCGCCCCGCTCTTCGCCGCCTTCTTCGCCAGCTACCTGCTGATCCTGGTGTTCGGCCTGACACTGCTTCCCTTGTACGCGCGCATTACGCGCGTGCCGCGAAGCATCCTCTTCTCCGCGATCGCACCGCTCGCCGTTGTCGCGGCCTTCACCTCGGAGCGGACGACGTTCGCCATCTACGTCGCCGTGGGCATCGGCATCCTGGGCTACATCCTGCGACGCTTCGGCTACCCGGTGATCCCCGTGCTCCTCGGGCTCATCCTGGGCCCGATGCTCGAGTCCAACTTCCGCCGCGCCCTGATCCTTTCGGACGGAGATCCCCTCATCTTCATCTCATCGCCCATCAGCGTCGGGCTGCTCCTGGCCGCTGCCGGCTTCCTTCTCTACGTCGTACAGGGACAGCGGAAGGCTCGGGCTTAGCCGATCGGGGAAGCGCATGAGGCTCCACCTGTCCGCACCCCGCGAACGCAGCTACGCCGCCGGATCCGGCGCCCTCTCCCGATGAAACTCCGTCACCGCCTGGTACGCCGCGATCACCGCCAGCAGCCGTTCCTCGCCAAAGGGTGGCGCCCCGAGCGTGACCCCGCGCGGTACCCGCGCCCCGGTGGTCTCGTCGGTATCGAAGCCGATGGGCGTGCACGCGAGCGGCAGTCCGACCCCGTCGAACGAACCGCCGGCGCTCGTGACCACGACGTCGCACTGGTTGAAGAGCTGCGTAACCATGCGATGGCGCAGGAGGTTGCGCGCCTGCTGGACCTTCACGTAGGTGTCGGCGCTCTGGAGCATGCCGTTGAGGAAGCGCGGCAGGCGGTCGGCGAAGTTGCGCACGTCCTCCCGCAGGTGCTCGATGAAGAAGGCGGTGGGGTCACCGTGGGAGCCGCCCAGAGGCGGTGAAGTCAGGGCCTCCCAGTCGTCGGGCAGGGTCACATCCGGCACGATCTGCACGCCCGGAGTACGCTCGAGTTCGGCGAGGAAGTCGCGCCTCAGCTCGTTCACGCGCTCGTTGTCGCCGTCGAGATACTCGGGCCACACGCCCACCCGGGTCGTCCAGCGCACGCGGGGCCGGTCGCCCCCGAAGGGTGTCGCTGCCATGGCGTAATTGGGCGGCCGCGGCAGGCCGAGAGTCCGCGGATCGTTCGCGTCCGGCTGGGCGCACACCTGGAGCAGGATGGCGGCGTCCATGGCGTCGCGCGCCATCACGCCGACGTGGTCGCGCGTATAGCTGAGCGGGATGATGCCGTGCAGGGAGATGCGCCCGAATGTGGGCTTGACGGCGGTCAGCCCCTGCGCGGTGGAGGGCCCGATGACCGAGCCCCCGGTCTGCGTCCCCAGGCCGGCGACCGCGAGGCGGGCCGCCACCGCCGTTCCCGTGCCCGACGAGGACCCGGACGGGCTGTAGCGCACGTCGTCCGGCGTCCACGCGTTGCGCGTGGTCGGCGTGGTGGTTCCGTACACGCGGGCCCTGCCCCCCGCCAGGTTGCCCATCTGCGCCTTGCCCACGACCAGGCCGCCCGCCGCGCGCATCAGAGAGACGCAGGTCGCGTCGTAGTCCGGCTGGAAGCCCTCGAACACCAGCGATCCGCCCTCGGTCAGCAGATCCGCCGTGTAGCAGTTGTCCTTGGGCGCGAGGCACATGCCCCGGAGCGCGGCGCGCCGCTCATCGTCGGGCGTCCGGTCCAGCTGCGCGAGGAGCGTCTCGCGCGACGGCCGGTCGGCGTAGGCCTGGTACGTCCGCTCGAAGGCCTCGATGCGGTCGACGTACGCCTCGACCAGTTCCCGCGGGTCGAGGGCGCCCGTGCGGATCAGCGTCATCGACTCCGACATGGTGAGCTGCGTCAGGTCGTCGACCTCCTGCAGACGGACATCCGCCCCGAAGGCCTCCGGTGTCACTGCCGGGCCTCGCGGGCTGGCGACCGCTGGCGTGCGCGAGAACAGGGTGCCGGCCGCGGCCGCGGAGGACACCCATGCCATGCGCTCCAGGAACCAGCGGCGCGAAACCCGCTCGTCCTGGGGGGCGGAAGCCACGCGGGCTCCGCCGCCCGCCGCCCGCCCGCCGCCGCCCCCGCTCACGATCCTCCCTCCTCGGTCCACGCCACCAGGGGCGCCGGAAAGGCGTTCGGCAGGTTGAACTGGGGATCGATGTGGAAGTTGGCGGCCTCGACGTCCTGCCGGAGGATCGAGCGGCCGTTCTCGAGCAGCCGCTCCTGGTCCATCGGCGCATCCTCGTCCGATTCCGGCAGCACCGAGATGTCGATGCCGAGGAGCCGATAGCGCGTCAGGATGTAGGCGTTGAGTTCGTCATCCGTGGGTTCGGGCGTCTGGGGTCGCGGGGACATGGATCTCTCCTCCTTACCATCCGATCACGTAGTCGCTCTTGGCCGGGCTCACGCCGCCGTACATGACGCCGGTTTCCGGGTCGATCATCACCATCTTCACCGCCCCGGCCCCGGACGCCGCCTGCCGGTAGGGCTGCTGCAGCGGGCTCACCTCCACGCGGTGCCCGAGGGCTGCCAGCGCCTCGCCCGCCCCCTGGTAGAGCACCTCCGGCATCGTCAGCATGCCCCGCATGCGCCCCGGATACATCGACGCGCGGAAGGCGGTGCTGGTGACCGTGGGCGCCTCCACCGCCTGCTGCACGTTCATGCCGAAGTGCACCACCGCCAGAAACGCCTGCAGCATCGCCTGCGGCTGGTTGTCGCCCCCGGGGGTGTTCCATGCCAGGTACGGCCGGCCGTCCTTCAGAGCCAGCGCCGGATTGATGGTATGGCGCGTGCGCTTGCCCGGCTCGAGCACGTTTACGTCGTCGGGCTCGAGGCCGTAGTAGGGCATGCGGTTGTTGAGGAAGTAGCCGCCGCCCGGGACCACCATCCCGCTGCCGAAGCTCGAGTTCACGCTGTGCGTCACCGAGACCAGGTTCCCGAAGCGGTCCGCGATGGAGAACGACGAAGTCTCCCCGTCTTCGCGATAGAGAACCTCCGGCCGGGAGACATCCTGCGCCGCGCTCTCGTACTCCGCGGCCTGTCCCTCCGCCACAGCGGCCATCCTCCGTGGGTCGCCGGCCGGCGCCACGCTCATCGCCCGGTCCATGCGAATGAGCCCGCGCCGCTCGGCCGCGTATTCCTTCGACAGCAGTTCCCGTGTGGGTACGTCGCTGAAGCGCGGGTCGGCCACGTATCGGTTCCGGTCGGCGAAGCCCAGCTTCATCGCCTCCGTGACCACATGCACGTACTCCGCGGAATTGTGGCCCATCGCCTCCAGGTCGAAACCCTCGAGGATGTTCAGCGCCATGAGCATGACGATGCCCTGCGAGTTGGGCGCGCTCTGGTAGACGTCGAGCCCGGCGTAGCTCACCTGGATCGGATCCGCCTCCTCCGCCTCGTAGCCCGCGAGGTCTTCGTAGCGCAGCAGCCCGCCCTGCTCCTCGTAGTAATCCGCGCTCATCCGGGCCAGCCGCCCCCGGTAGAAGGCGTCCGCACCCTCGCGCGCGATCTCTTCCAGCGATCGTGCCAGATCCTCCTGCACGTACAGGTCGCCCACTCCGAGCAGCTCCCCGCCCGGCATCAGCAGCTCGCGCGAGGCCGGGTAGGGGGAGATCTTCTCCACCGAGCGCTCGTGGTGCCCGGCGACCCAGAAGTCGAGCGGATGCCCCTGGCGCGCGGCGCGGATCGCGGGCGCCAGCACCTGTTCCCTGGGCAGGCTCCCGTAGCGCGCGTGGGCCAGCTCGAAGGCGCCCACCGCGCCCGGGACGTCGGTCGACAGCGGTCCGGCGCCGGGAATGCCCCCGTGTTCCTCGTAGAACTCGCGCGTCGCGAGCGCGGGCGCGTAGCCGGTTCCATTGACGAAGAGGACGCGGTCCTCGGCGGCGAGGTAGGCGACCATGAAGGCGTCGCCCCCGATCCCCGCCTGGTGCTGCTCCACGACCGTCGTCATGTAGAAGACGGCCGACGCGGCGTCGAAGGCGTTCCCGCCGGCGCGCAGCACCTCCTCGGCGGCCAGCGCCTCCAGCGGGTGCTCCGCCGCGACCATGGCCTCGGTACCGAGGATGACGGGGCGCCAGACCGGCCGATCGGATGTCTCCTGGGCCGCCGCGCGAACCGCGCTGCCAGCGGAGAGCAGGAGCAGGAACATGATCACGGAAAGGACGCGCGCGGCGTCCCGGCCGGTGGTGCGGAAGATGGCGTTCATGGCGTCGCCTCCTGGCGGGATTTCGGCGTTGACAGGCCGGCGGATGGGCAGATAGTTTCGCACTGCTGAAGTAGCGCGCGCGGTGCGTGCCCGCTAGAGTTCCGTCTGCCCGGGCTTCTGCGATCCCGGTCGAATCCAGTCAAAAGGAAGGCTTCGGTGGCCAACGACCAATTCGGACTTCTGACCCTGTTTGCCGACGGCGGATTCATGATGTATCCGCTGGTCCTGTGCTCGCTTATCGCGCTCGGCGTGATGATCGCCAAGTTCTGGACCCTGTGGGCGGCCCACAAGGACACCGCGAAGGTTCTGGCGGAGGTCGACGAGCTGGCCCGTGCCGGGGACATCGACGGCGCCATCGCGGCGGCAGGCTCGAAGCGGGGGCCCGCGTCGGCCATCCTCATGGCCGGGCTGCGCCGCATCAAGGGGCGCGAGGTGGGCGAGGGCGAGATCGAGCAGGCCGTCAGCACCGTCGGCACCATCGAACTCGGCTTCCTGGAGCGCGGTCTGGTGGTGCTCGCGACCATCGCAAACGTGGCGCCCCTCATGGGCTTCCTGGGCACGGTGGCGGGCATGATCCTCGCCTTCGCGTCGATCGAGGCCGCGGGCAGCGTGGATCCGGCGCTGGTCGCCGGCGGGATCAAGGTGGCGCTGCTCACCACCGCATCCGGGCTCGCGATTGCGATTCCGGTGAACATCGGATACAACTTCTTCGTCACGCGCATCGACAAGCTGATCGTCGACATGGAGCAGGGAACGCAGGCGATCCTGAACGTCACCTGGGATCTGGAGAACGCCGGCCAGTTGACCGTGGTCGCCAGGGATCCGATCACCGCGCTCTCCCCGCCCCCACCGGGCCTGCCCGCCTGATGCGGGCGTGACGGGAACGATACGGCAAACGGATTGGTAACTTAAGGATTACGGAACAGCCGCAAACGGCGGGAGGATCGAAGATGGCCGTACTGCAGAACAAGAAATCCAAGGTCAGCGACGAGGTGCCCACCTCCTCGATGGCGGACATCGCCTTCCTCCTCCTCATCTTCTTTCTGGTGACCACGGTCTTCCCGAAGGACAGCGGGCTGGCCGTGGTGCTTCCCGAGTCCGCCGAAGAGGTCCAGGTGAGCCAGCGCAACATCCTGCACCTCTCGGTCCTTCCCAACGGTCTGGTGGACGTGAAGCGCGGCGAGAGCACGCAGGTTCAGCAGGTGCGCGCCAACGACGTTGAAGCCATCTGGCGCCAGGGGGTCACCGAGAACCCCAACCTGATCGCCGCGGTCAAGACCCACCCGAACGCGCCCTACAGGTTCATGGTGGATGTCCTCGACGCCCTGCAGAGCGCCGGGGCGGAACGCATTTCCCTGCAGCTGCTGGAGGATTAGCCGATGGGTATCAAGGCGGGCGGATTTTCGCGCAAATCGAAGGCTTCCGACGAGATCCCCTCTTCGTCGCTGGCCGATATCGCTTTTCTCCTTCTCATCTTCTTCATGGTCACGACCGTCTTCCGCACCAGCAAGGAGCGGCCCATCGAGTGGGCGGCGGCGGCGGCCAGCGAGAAGATCGACGAGAAGAGGGAGGACATCCTCCACGTATGGGTTGAGCGCAACGGCGACGTCTGGGTGAACGACCGCAGCATCACCATGACGACCCTGTCGAACATCGTAGCGCCGCTGTACGCGGCCTCGGACCGGCGCCTGGTGATTTCCTTGCGCGCGGACACGGACGTGCCTTATCAGTTCGTGAACCAGGTCCAGGAGGAACTGCAGGAAGCAAACGTGGTCCGCGTGGTATTCGCGACCGAGCTGGAACGCCGCATGACGAGGGAGAGACGATGAGCGACACCGACTTTGAACAAGTGCAGCAGGAGTCCATTCCCCACGAGACCGCGAACGACCGCTTCAAGAAGTCGTTCAACACCTGGTTCTGGGGATCGGTGCTGGCCGCGACCGTGGTTCACTTCGTGATGTTCATGTTCTGGCCGAGCATGACCGCGGAAGACGTCTCCTTCGATTCCGAGGAGCTGGTGGCGATCGAGCTCCCGCCCGAGATCGAGATTCCCCCGCCGCCCCAGGCGATCAGCCGGCCCGCGACCCCCGTGATCGCCGCGGCCGACATCAGCGAGGACATCACGATCGCGCCGACCACCTTCGAGGACAATCCGGTCGAGGAGCTGCCTCCTCCGCCGGACGAGGAGGCGGTCGACATCTCGGCGGCGCCCACCTTCACGCCCTATACAGTCCGTCCCGACCTGACCAACGAGCGCGAGGTGCAGCGCGCGCTGGAGCGGGAATACCCCCCGATCCTGCGCGACGCGGGCATCGGCGGCACCGTGAACGTGCACTTCTTCATCGACGAGGAAGGCATGGTGCAAAGGACGCTGGTGGCGCAGACCTCGGGACACGCCTCCCTCGACGAGGCCGCACTGCGCGTCGCCAACGTGTTCCGGTTCACCCCGGCGCTCAATCTGGACAAGATCGTGCCGGTGTGGATCGCGATTCCCATTACCTTCCAGACGCGTTAGTCGCTTCGGACGGTCCGAGCCGGAAAGGAACCCCGCCGGAGCTTCCGGCGGGGTTCCTTTGGTTTGTGGGCGACTGGCTTAACGGCGACGGAATGGATCGATGTATCCGGAAAGGCTGAGGGAGACGCTGCCGCGCGTCCGCGACGAGATGGAGGAGGCGGCGCGCCGGAGCGGGCGCACTGGTGCCGACGTGACCCTGGTGGCGGTGACCAAGAGCCACCCGCTGGCGGCGGTGGAGGCGGCGCTCGGGGCCGGCATCCGGGACATCGGCGAAAACCGGGTGGAGGAGCTCAAGGTCAAGGTGGAGGCGCTTGAGGCGCAACCGGCACCGCGCTGGCACATGATCGGGCACCTGCAGCGCCGCAAGGCCCCGCGGGTGATCGGGATCTGCGACCTGCTGCACTCGGTGGACACGGTTCGGCTGGCCGGGCGCCTCGACCGCTTCGTTCCCGCCGGCGCCGCTCCACTGCCGGTGCTGGTTCAGGTGAACACCTCCGGGGAAGCTGCCAAGAGCGGCGTTTCCCCCGAGGAGGCGCCGGAGGCGGTCCACCGGATCACCGAGCTTCCGGGGCTGTCTGTGCGCGGGCTCATGACCATGGCCCCGTTCACCGATCGCGAGAGCGTCCTGCGCGCCGCGTTCCGTGTCCTGCGCCGGCTGCAGGAGAAGCTCGGCTCGCTGGAGGGATACCGCGGGGAGCATCTGTCGATGGGGATGACCAACGACTTCGGCATCGCGATAGAGGAGGGCAGCACGATGGTCCGGATCGGCACGGCGCTGCTGGGGCCGCGGCCGAAACCGCCCGCGCGGCGCGTGGGGGCGGCTGCATGACGACGGCGGCGACCACGGGCCCGGTCGGAGATCGGACGGACGCGGCCGCGGCGACCGGCATGGCCTCTGCGGCGGACCTGGTGGCCCGCATCGACCAGGCGGTCGCGGAGGTGCGCACTCGCTGCACGCTCCGCCCGAAGGCGGGGATCGTGCTGGGTACGGGGCTGGGGGGCCTGGCGCGCGAGATCGCCGTGGAGCGTGCCATCGACTACGCGAAGCTGCCCCATTTCCCCGTCTCGACGGTGGAGAGCCACGAGGGCCGCCTGCTGCTGGGTACGCTCGACGGTGTTCCCGTGGTGGCCATGCAGGGCCGCTTCCACCGGTACGAGGGCTACACCCTGCAGCAGGTGACCTTCCCCATCCGGGTGATGGCCGCGCTGGGCGCGGACACACTGGTGGTTTCGGCGGCCTGCGGCGGGATGGACCCGCTCTGGCCGGCGGGGCAGCTGGTGGTGCTCGACGACCACATCAACCTCCTGGGGGACAACCCGCTGGTGGGTCCCAACGCGGATGCGCTGGGCCCGCGCTTTCCGGACATGTCCGAGCCCTACGACCGGGGCCTCCAGCAGGTCGCCCTGGACGCCGCCCTCGCCCAGGGGATTCCGCTCGCCCGCGCGGTCTACGTGGCCGTGACCGGGCCCTGCCTGGAGACCCGCGCGGAGTACCGCATGTTGCGCGCCATGGGCGCGGACGTGGTGGGCATGTCCACCGTGCCCGAGGTCATCGTCGCGCGTCACATGGGCATGCGGGTGTGCGGCCTGTGCATCGTTACGGATGTCTGCCTGCCGGACGCGCTCGAGGAGGTCGATGTGCCGACCATCATCCGGGTCGCCATGGAGGCGGAGCCCGGTCTCACCACGGTGGCCCGCGCGGTCATCGCCTCGCTGGGGTAGCGGCCCGATGCGCTATCCGGAGTTGCCCGCCACCCTGCTCGAACTGGAGCAGCAGACCCTCGAGCGCTGGCGCGAGGAGGACCTCTTCCGCCGCAGCATGGAGGCCTCCGAGGGCCGCGAACCCTTCGTCTTCTACGAGGGGCCGCCGACCTCGAACGCGCGCCCCGGCCTGCACCACGTCCTCGGGCGTACGCTGAAGGATCTCGCCTGCCGCTACCAGGCGCTCAAGGGACGCCGAGTCACGCGCATCGCGGGATGGGACACGCACGGGCTGCCGGTCGAGATCGAGGCCGAGAAGACGCTCGGCATCTCGGGGAAGCCCGAGATCGAAGCCGTGGGCATCGAGCGCTTCAACCGCACCTGCCGCGATTCGGTCTTCACCTACAAGGCGGACTGGGAGGCGCTGTCCGAGCGCATCGCCTACTGGCTCGACTACGAGCGGCCCTACGTCACCTGCGACACCAGCTACATCGAGTCGGTCTGGTGGATTCTGAGCCGGCTGGCGAAGAAGGGGCTCCTCTACCGCGGCCACAAGAGCGTGCCCTACTGCCCCCGCTGCGGCACCGCGCTCAGCTCGCACGAGGTGGCGCTGGGTTATCGCGAGGTGGAGGATCCGTCGCTCTTCTTCCTCGCACCTCTTCTGACCGGGGAAGGGGAGGCCGACCCGCAGGGACGCGCCTTCCTCGCCTGGACCACCACCCCCTGGACGGTGCCCTCGAACACGGCGCTGGCGCTCAATCCCGACCTCACCTACGCGGAGGCGGAGACGGAGGGCCGGCGCGTGATCGTGGCGAAGGACCTGGTCGAGCGTGTGCTCGGCGAGGACGCCCGGATCATCCGCGAGCATGATGCCGCCTCGCTTGAGGGCGTCCGCTACGCGCGGCCCCTGGAGGTGGTGCCGGTCCCCCAGGGCTCCGATGCGGCCTGGCGCATCATCCTCGAGGACTTCGTCACCGCGGAGGACGGCACCGGCATCGTGCACATTGCGCCCGCCTTCGGCGCGGACGACTACGCGGCCGGCCAGCGCCACGGCCTGCCCCTGATGCGCTCCATCGACGACGCGGGGCGCTTCCATGAAGGGCTGCCGCTGGTGGGGGGGATGTTCGTCAAGGACGCCGATCCCCTGCTGGTGGAGGAACTCGACCACCGCGGCAACCTCCTCCGGGCGGGCCGGGTCGCGCACTCGTACCCGCACTGCTGGCGCTGTCAGTCCCCGCTGCTCTACATCGCGCGCGAATCCTGGTTCGCCGCCACTTCGACGCTCAAGGACAAGATGCTCGCCATCAACCGGGACACGGCCTGGTACCCGCCGGAAACCGGCGAGGGGCGGATGGGCGAGTGGCTTGCCGGCAACGTGGACTGGGCGCTATCGCGCGACCGCTACTGGGGCACCCCGCTCCCGGTCTGGGTCTGCGACTGCGACGACGAGACCACCGAGTGGATCGGCAGCCTGGCCGAGCTGGAGGAGCGCGCCGGTCCGCTGGGCGAGGACTTCGACCCGCACCGGCCCTTCATCGACGAGGTCACCTGGCCCTGCCGCGGGTGCGGCGGGACCATGCGGCGCGCCTCCCCGGTCGTCGACGTGTGGTTCGATTCCGGGGCGATGCCCTACGCGCAGTGGCACTATCCCTTCGAGAACCGCGACGCCTTCGAGGGCCATTTTCCCGCCGACTTCATCTCCGAGGGACTCGACCAGACCCGGGGCTGGTTCTATTCGCTCATGGCCATCTCGGCCATGCTGGGGCGCGGGATGGCGTTCCGCAACGTCCTCGTCAACGACCTGGTGCTCGACGCCGAGGGCCGGAAGATGTCGAAGACGAAGGGCAATGCGGTCGACCCCTGGCAGGCGGTGGGCGCGTACGGGGCCGATCCGCTGCGCTGGTACTTCGTCACCGTGAGCAATCCGTGGGTGCCCAAGCGCTACGACGAGCGCGGCATCGCCGAGGTGGCGCGCAAGTTCTTCGATACTCTCTTCAACACGTACCGCTTCTTCGCACTGTACGCGAACGTGGAGGGGTGGCGGTGTGGTGACGTCCGGCCATCCCCCGATGAGAGCGGCGCCGGATCCGGGAACGGCGGCCGGGCGCGGAGCGAAGACGTCGAAGGGCCGGCGGCTCCGGGCGAGGCATCGCTTCTCGACAGGTGGATGCTCTCGCGGCTGCATCGCCTGGTGGGCGGGGTGCGGTCCGACCTGGACAACTACCAGTTCACCCCCGCGTACCGGAAGGTCGCGCAGTTCGTCGACGAGGACCTCTCCAACTGGTACGTGCGGCGCAGCAGGCCGCGCTACTGGGGCAAGACCGGAGCCGCCGATGCCGATGCCGCGTTCCACACCCTGCACCTCGCCCTGCGCACGGTGAGCCTGCTGATCGCCCCGGCGGCGCCCTTCACCGCAGACTGGCTTCACCGGGCACTGACCGGGGGCGAGAGCGTCCACCTGTCCCTCCTGCCGGAGCCGGACGCGGCGTGCCTGGATGATCGCCTGGAGCGGGAGATGGATGCGGTGCGCCAGCTCGTCACGCTGGGGCGGGCCGCTCGCGAGCAGGCGGGGGTGCGCGTGCGCCAGCCGCTGCGGACGCTTCATGCGGCCGTGCCCGGCGACGTCGCCCTCCGGGACGAGGTGCTGGCGGTGCTGCGTGAGGAACTGAACGTCAAGCAGGTCTCGTTCGTGCGCGACGCGGGCGATCTGGTGCGTCTCGAGGCGCGTCCCAACTTCCGCGCGCTGGGGCCGCGTTTCCAGAGGCACAGCAACGCGGCCGCCGCGGCCATCCGCGCCCTCGGGCAGGCGGAGCTGCGCGCCTGGCGCGGCGGAGAGGCGGTTTCCATCGCGGTCGACGGGGGGGAACACCCGCTCGGCCCGGACGACCTCGAGGTGGCGGAAGTCGCGCGTGGAGACCTGGTGGTGCGCGCGGCCAACGGCTTCACCGCCGCCATCGATCCCGCCCTGGACGATGAGCTGCGCGCGGAGGGGCTCGCACGCGAACTGGTGAACCGGGTACAGCGGCTGCGCAAGGACTCGGGCCTCGAGGTCACCGACCGCATCCGGCTCGCCATTTCCGGCCCGGAAGGCGTGCGCGCCGCCGCGGCCCGCCACCACGCCTTCATTGCGGGCGAGACCCTGGCGGTCGATCTCGTGGTGGGGGTGGAGGGCGACGGGGCGCCGGAGGCGTACACCAGCCACAGGGAAGTCGCGTTCGACGGCACCCGCGCCGCGATCGCGCTGGCACGCGCGGGGAAGTAGCCGGCCGTCGGATGGCGCCGCGACGCTCCGGGACTTTCGTTCGGCGCGAAACGCTCACCGTCGGCGAGGGTCGCCCCGAGCGCCTGGACGCGTGGCTTGCCCGCCACCTTGAGCTGTCGCGCACGCGGGCGGCCCGGCTGGTGGAGCAGGGCTTCGTGCACGTGGAGGGGCGGCCGGCCAGGAAGTCGGCGCCGGTGGCGGCCGGGCAGCGTGTCGAGGTCCAGATCCCGCCGCCCGACCCGGTCGACCTCGTTCCCGAGGACATCCCCCTCGCGGTGGTCCATGAGGACGACGCGCTGCTGGTGGTGGACAAGCCCGCCGGGCTGGTGGTGCACCCGGCGCCGGGCCACCCCCGCGGGACCCTGGTGAACGCGCTCCTCCACCACGTCGCCGACCTGGCCGGGGTGGGGGGGCGGCTGCGCCCGGGGATCGTGCACCGGCTCGACCGCCACACCTCCGGGCTTCTGGTGGTGGCCAAGAACGACGCGGCGCACCACGGCCTGTCCGCCGAGCTGGCCGCGCGCAAGGTGGGCCGCACCTACCTCGCGGCCGCCTGGGGGCACCTGCGCGACACCCCCATGACGGTGGATGCCCCCATCGGCCGCCATCCCCGGGCCCGGCAGCGCATGGCGGTGGTGAAGGGGGGGCGCCGGGCAGTCACCCACCTGGCGGTACGGGAGCGCTGGGCGGCGGCGGAGCTGCTCGATGTGCGCCTCGAGACCGGGCGCACCCACCAGATCCGGGTGCACCTGGCGCACATCGGGCACCCGGTGGTGGGCGATCCCGTGTACGGGGCGGGGCGGGAGCGGGGGGTGGCGGGGCCCGCCCGGCGCTGGGCGAAGGAGGTGGCGCGCCGGACTCGGCGCCAGTTCCTGCACGCATGCGCCCTCTCCTTCACCCATCCCCTGCTGGGAACTCGAATGCGCTTTCGTTCGCCCCTCCCTCCCGACCTGGCCGAAGTCGCGGAGTGGGCGAGGACGCACCGGTGATCCGTATGACCCTTCCCGGAATCCTCCTCCTGTGCGTTTCGGCGCTCCTGCCGCTGCCGCCCCGCGATGCGCCCCCCGATCAGGATGCCTCGGTCTATTCCACCCTGACGCGATCCGGGATCACCATGCACTACGCCTCGGGCGATTCCCTGCGTGCCGAGCGACTGCTGAACCTGCTGTTGAACGCGCCGGACCTGCCGGGCCTGCCTCCGGGCCTCCCCGACACGGCGACCGTCTACCTTGCGGCGTCCGAGGCCGACTTCCTGGAATTTGCCGGCGGTCAGGTCCCGGAATGGAGCGCGGGTCTGGCCATTCCCTCCACCGGCACCATCGTCCTTCCCATGTACGTCGACGACCGCACCCGCGGCTGGAGCGAGGGGCGCGTGGCGCGGCACGAATGGGCGCATCTGGGTCTGCACGAGTACCTGCGGGGCCTGCGCATCCCGAGATGGTTCTCCGAGGGGTACGCGGAATGGGCCTCCGGAGGATGGAACGCGGCCGAGGGGTGGCGTCTGCGCGTCGCCATGGCGGGAGGCCGCACGCCCCCGCTGGACTCGCTCGCCCTGCGGTGGCCCAGCGACCGGGCATCCGCGGAAGTCGCCTACATGCTCTCGGCGACCGCCGTCGAGTACCTGGTGGCGTCCAGCGGCGAGCGGGGGCTCGAGCTCTTCCTGTCCCGCTGGCGCGAGGGCAACTCTTTCGAGGCGGCCCTGCGTCGTACCTACGGCGTCACCAGCGGGCAGTTCGAGGAAGATTGGGGCCGATACGTGCGCCGGCGCTACGGCTGGCTCCTGGTGCTGTCCCAGTCGCTCGTCTTCTGGGCCTTTCTGGGGACACTGCTCGCCGTCATGGTGGTCGTGCGCCGCCGCCGCGGACGTTGGCGCATGGCGCGCCTGCGCGCCAACGAACTCCCGAATGATCCCGCCTTCTGGCTTGACCCGCCCCGCGACCGACAGGATCTTGGAAGCCATGGCAAGGAAGCGAACCAACCGCCGGGCGGCCCGTAGCCGCGAGAGAAACCGTCAACGCGACGCCGACTCACTGCGCTTTTCGCGCAAGAACGGCATCCTCGGCCTCGCCGGGCTGGTGGTCATCGTCCTGGGTTATGCCCTGCTCGCGCAGGGATCCATCACCGCGGCTCCCCTGCTTCTGGTTCTCGGCTACCTGGTTCTGCTGCCGCTCGCGCTCGTCCTTTAGTTCACGACGCGGAAGCACCCCGGTGGTCCGGAGGAGGTGGCCCGAGGGGGCTGACGGCTAACCCCCATCCGGCCCGGGTTCGGGCCGCTTGAAGTCGACGATGTTCTCCCACTCGCGCGCGTCGGAGCGTGCGACGACCGCCAACACCGGCTCGGTATCGCTGAGGTTGAATACTTCGTGCGGCACGCCGGGCTCGATGAAGATGAAGTCCCCCGCTTCGTTGTCGAGCGTCTTCTCAAGCTGCGGTCCGAACTCGTGGCGCACGTTGCCCTGAAGGATGTAGAGCATCACCTCGAAGTCCACATGGATGTGAGCCCGCGCCACGCCACCGGGCGGGATCATCGCCACGTTCATCGAGAGCGCGCCTGAACCCACGTTCTCGGCCCACATTCCCGTCTTGTATTCGATCCCGTTCCACGCGCGGTGCCTGCCACCGCCACGCACCGTGACGATCCCTTCGTGGTGCTCCACCTGCCCGGGAACTTGTCGGTTTCGGGTCATCTCGGTCTCCGCGCTACACGCCGCCTTGCGGTCGAAGCGCCTGATCGCAGTTCTCGACTGCCGCGCCACCTCCTCTGCTGCGACAGGTAGGATAGCGCCGGGACGAGGCGGTCGTCCAACAGCCCCGCCTTTCACCACCGCAATCGCTCAACGAAGGCCGCGAACGGATGTGACCGGAATCCCTGCGACCCCCGGAGATCGGCCGACCCCTTCCTCCACTGGACCGGTCCCCTCCTCTGGAGTACGATGTAGCAAGTTGACCTCGTGCCGCCGAAGCCTTCGGCGAGGAGGATGATCATGTACCAGATTCCGAATCCGTCCCCCATCGCGCGCGTCCGTCTGACGGCACGTCTGGCGATGTCGATCCCGTTCCTCGTGCTCGGTCTCGCGGACGCCCGCCAGGCCGCGGCGCAGGCCGAAGTGGTGGAGGGCCATGCGCCGTCGCGCCGCATTGAGTCGATCCGCCCGCGCACGGGTCCCGCGGGAACCCGCGTGAGCATCAACACCGGGGGACTGCCCGCAATCACCCCGACCCGGATCGGGCTCGGCGCCGCCCAGTTCGGCTTCGAGGAGATCGGCCAGGAACTGACCACGGAGCGGGGCCGGATCGACATGGCCGTCACGGTTCCCGAGTGGGCGCACCTCGACCGCCCCACGGTGTTCATCGTCTTCGATTTCTACTTCCGGCCGCTTGCCCTCTCCAACTATTTCCACGCCACCGACGAGAACGGCATCCTGACCCGGCGGGGTCAGCTCATTCACGTGGGCGAGCCCTGCTCGGTGTTGTTCGGGGAGTTCGGCGACGTCTATGCGCTGGAGGGCGAGGAGGGGGACTGGGAGATGGGGACGGAAGTGGTTGTCCAGGGCGTCCTAACCGAGAGTTCGCCGTGCCTGCACGAGACCACCATCTCGGTCCGGAGCATGCGGCCGGCGCGCAGCGGTTCACAGTAGCCGCAGGCCGCGAGTACGCCCCCGCCGGGGACTCGGGATCCGGGCTCCGGTGTTCCACACAACGTCTGCGGAGGGTCCCATGAGACGCCTGCTCCTCGCTCTTGCATTCATCCTCCTGGTGCCCTCCACCGCGCTCGCCACCTGGTCGATCATCGCCATCGATCTCAGCACTGGGCGCGTCGTGATCGCCTCCGCCACATGCGCGGCGACGGGGCCCGACCAGCTCAAGCTGCTGCAGGCGGTGGTCGTCCCCGGCGTAGGCGTGGCCGCCGCCCAGGCGGGCGTGGACCGCACCCACGAGAACCAGAAGCTCATCTTCGCCGAACTGCAGAACGGCACCGATCCCGTCGAGATCATCCGCATGCTGGAGGAGGATCCCGACATCGAGCGCCGGCAGTTCGGCATCATCGACATGCAGGGCCGCACCGCCGGACGCTCGGGCGAGGGCAACCGGCCCGTGTCGCTGGACATCCAGGGGCGCAGTTCGGACAACATCCTGTACTCGGTCCAGGGCAACATCATCGCGACCACCGAGGCGCTCACCGAGTCCGCGCGCATCATGCAGGATGGCAGCGACGACGTCATCGACCGCGTCATGCGCGCCATGGAGAGGGCCGACGAACTGGGCGGGGACAGCCGCTGCACCTGCGAGACCGAGCCCCTGCCGGAGGCCTACGCCGACTGCAACGGCAAGACCTCGCACGTCGCCTACATCCTCGCCGCGGACCCGGAGAACACGCTGGGCGAATTCGCCGACAACCATCCCGAGAACCTGCGCGCGCCCTACAACGACGGGGAATACCACCTCTACATCTCCGCCATCCCGACGAACACGCTGCCCCACGAGGATGCCAATCCGGTCCGAACCCTGCGCATGCGGTATGACGCGTGGAGGGGGTCGTCCGGAGGGACACGGAGATAAAGGCCCGGTAGAGCAAGACGCTTCCCGGCCTGACCGCAGGCGACCGCCACACGCGCAACCGGATCGGCGGCTGGCGGAGCAGCCTCGCGGACGCGACGTTCCGAACGGGCTGATCGTGACGTCGATCGGACCGGAGATTGAAGAAATCCATTGGATTTCATCCAGGGCGCTTAGCTCAGTTGGTTCAGAGCGCCTGCCTTACAAGCAGGAGGTCGCAGGTTCGAATCCTGCAGCGCCCATTGAACTTACGCGATTTCGGAGTCCCGATGTTTGCAGTTTATGTTTGCTTAATTGGACCCGAAACCGGCCTCCCGGTACTCCTCTAGCGCCCTCCTGAGGCGGTCCTCGTCGGGCTTCTGATAGCACTGGAGGACCGTCTGGGCGGTCTTCCAGCCGCCCAGCTCGCAGAGCACCTTCAGCGGCAGATCCATGAGGTCGGACGCGAACTTGCGCCTGAGCGAGTGCCAGCCGCGGCCCCGCCTGGGCTCGAGCCCCGCGAGTCCTTCGGCCTTCTTCCACCATCCGCTCGCCAGCCAGCGGGACATGCACGCCGAAGGGTCCTTCGGCGCGGGCATCACCGGCGCGTCGCCGATCCCCGGATTGCGCCTGCGCGCCTCCACCAGAACGGCCCGCGCCATGGAGGTGATCGGCGTCCGGTGTTCGTAGCCGGTCTTCTCGTGTTCGGCGCGCCACCGTATGGTCTTGGCCGAGACGTCGACGTCGGACCAGCGAAGGTTACAGATCGCCCCGATGCGATGTCCCGTCTCGTGGGCGAGGACCAGAGCCACGCGGAACCGCCAGTCCACGTCCCCGGCCACCCGAAGTAGCGCCTCGTACTCGGCCTGGGTGAGCGTCACCCGGAGCGGGTTCTTCTCCTTGGGCGGCCTGAGGCCTCTCAGGGGATTCGACTCGAGGAGGAGCCTCCCTTCCTCGTCTCTCGATCTCACGGCCCAGTTGAGCATCGCGAGCAGAAGCTTGAGGTCCCGTTCGATCGTCCGGGCGCGGACGGGCTTCCCGCTCCCGCCGGCCTTTCCCGCGAATCGCGCGCGGATGAAGCGGTCCCAGTCACGCTGCGAGAGCGTCGCCGCTTTTCGGTGCTTCCCGAAGAAGCGGAGGAACATCTTCATCGCGGCCCGGTCGGAGCGCCGGGCCTTCCACCCCTTGGTGGGCGTCACCTCTTCACCGTAGATGTCAAACAGCGTCTTCAGCGTGAGCGGCTCGGGCTCGGCGTCGTCCGCGGCCGACGGCTCGGCGAGCCCGGCGGCGATCTCGTCGGCCTGCCGCTTCGCCAGCGCCCAGTCGCGGTGCTTCAGCGACCGGGTCAGCCGACGCCCGTCCTCGCACCACTGCACCTGCATGATGCCGGTCCTCCGGTCGGGAAAAACCCTCACCCGGTTCCGGCCCCATTCGCCGGCGCTATAGCTCCGCCGGCCACGTCTCGCGCGTGCCATCATTCGATTCCTCTCTCAATGATGGACTGCACGATCTGCACGTTTGAACGCTCGCGCGGGCGGGGGGCTTCCGCAAGTGGCGCTTGGGCCGGGGCTTTCCGGGGCAGGTGCCTGCGCGCGATCCTGGGCGCGTTGGGCCGTCCGGCGTTGGGGATCTTGCCGTCGCGCACCAGGCGTCCGAGATGGTCGCGCGAGTATCCGCTCTCACGCGCGGCCTCGACGAGCGACAGGGTCGTCTCGTCGCGCTCCCGGAGCGTGGCTTCGAGGTCGTCGGCGCAGCGTTCGATGGCGACGGCCGGTGCTTCGCCGCCGTACCTGCGGAGCGACTTGGCCTGCCTGCGCCAGTCGGCGGGCAGGCCCTCGACGGATGCGGGCTTGCTCTTCCGCGCGGCCTTCCGGATCATTGCCAGTCTCCTTCTTCATCCTGCCGGAGCGCGTCTTCGAGACCCGGATCCCCCTCGCCGCGCCGCACGGACCGTTCGGCGAGATCGATGCGGCTACCGAGGTCGGCGAGTCCGGTGGCGCGGGCAACGACGTAGATCGTGGCCGCCGCGGCAGTGAGCGCGAGCATGGCGTGGAGCGCGAGGTCGACGCCGTGTTCGGCGAGGATCGCGGGCCAGTGGGGCGCGACGAGGTAATCGAGGCGGGCCCCGCCGAGCAGGAGCGCCGATCCCGCGAGGGCGGCGGTGAGTCCCGCGCTGATCTTCCAGGGCTGCATCGTGATGCTCCTTGTGGTCAGAGTTCGACTGTGGCCGGGTCGCGGTCGACCGGTCCCCTGAGCCAGGAGCCGTTGTCGCCCGAGCTCAACCCGAGCGAGCGGAGGAGCGCGGCAGCGGCGGGACCGTTGGCGTGCATGGCGAACCCGGCGGTGGCCTTGGCGCGGACGGCCGGTTCGCGGTAGTCGCCGGAGACGGCCTCGATGTTGACGCGTCCGGTCCGTCCGTCGGCGTCCTCGTACTCGATCTGCGCGTCGGGGTAGAGGACCCGGCCCCGGTCGTCGACCGGGAGTCCGAGTTCGCGGGCGATTCTGTGGCGCTCGGTATCGGCGGCGCGCTTGCCGTACTTGATGCGCGCGGACTCGCTGCCGCGCGCGACCGTGCGTCTGAGTTCCCGGTCGAGCCGGACGCGGCGCACAGTGGCTCCTCGCTCGCGAAGCCGCTCCCGCTCGGTGGTGCAGGCCCGGTACACGCCGGTGTCGTGCGCGGCTTGGGAACGTTGAAGCGGAGCGGCCTCGATGCGCTGTCGCGGATCCAGCCTGCGCTTGGCGGCAGTCGTCCGGGCCTCCGCCGCGCCCCTGGGCGTGAGGGCGATGACCTTGAACGGGTTGCCGTTGGGTCCCGTCGCGATGGCTTCCTTCACGAGACCTTCGCGGATCCACGCGTTCACGGCTCGGCGGGTGGTGTAGGGATGGCCGCCGAAACGGGCCTCGGCGAGGTCGCGGTAGGAGAGGGTGCCGTGGACGCCGAGGTCGGTGAGCGCTCCGGCGCATCGTTCGCGGAAGGAGATGGACCCGCCGTCCCGGCCCGCGGCATATTCTCGGCGATGGCCGTTCCGCATTCGGTACTTTCCGCGGCTGGGTGGCGCGGCGGGACGGGGGTCCGGTTCGGCCGTGCGGCCGAACGTCTCTCTTCCTCTCACGGATCAGCGGCTCGGTCCGAAGCTGCGTTCGGGGACCGGGAGCTTCGGCACGGGAACGACGATCCTCTGGGGTCCCTGCGCGGGCGTGCGGACCGCGGCCACGGCGACGGGGTCGCGCACGGCCAGGCGCTCGCGGTGCCGCACGAGCACGAAGTCGGAGATCTTCTGCGCGTCCGCGGCGGCGCGCCGGATCTCGCGCGGGTCCTCCTCGAGCGCTTGGATCCAGCCCTCGACGTAGGCCGCGCCCCGGCTCGGGTCGTGGCCGACGCCGACGCGCTCGCCGGTCATCATGGCGCTGATCTCGGCCCGCAGCTCCTCCCGCGCGTACTGGGGCGAACCGAACCCGCCGTCGATTCCCTCGATTAGGGTCTCGCGGTTCATCCGGTCCTTGTGGCCGGTGCTGTGTCCCAGCTCGTGGAGCGCGGTCTGGTAGTAGTGGTTCGCCGAGGGGAACTGGCCGCGCTCGGGCAGCACGATCTCGTCGCGCTTCATGTGGTAGTAGGCGCGGTCGCCGGCGACGTGGCGGACGGGGACGCCGCCGTCCTGCATGACCCGCTCGGCCTCCTGATGGACCTTCCAGAGCGGCTCGGGCGTGGGGTTCGCGCGGGCGGGCAGCCCGTCGGCCTGCTCGGCGTTGAAGACGGTGTACTGGCGCACGAATGGCGCCTTGAGTTTCTCATAGCGGTAGATGCGCTTGCCCTCGGCGTCCCGCCTGGGCCGCCCGCGCTCGTCGGTGACGGCGATCCGCTTCTTGTCCTGGAAGGAGAGGATGCGGGTGCCGCGCTCGCCCTTCCTGACCTGTCCGCCCCGGGCCTGGATCTGGCGGTAGGTGCCCCAGCGCACGTCGCCGTAGCCCTGCTCCTGCTGGACGGCGGCCAGGTGCAGGCTGTTCCCGCCCCGGTAGGAACGGTCGGTGTCCACGTTCATGGGGAGCACGCGCTCGCCCGGCGCCCACGGCTTCTGCCACGGCGCGGTGCCCTGCCTGATCTGTTCGATGATCGCGTCGGCGAACTTGCGGTGGTATTCGTCGTGGTTCATCCGTCCACCTCCCCGCCGTGCGGGTCGTCCCAGGCGGCCGCGATCTCCTCCTCGGTTCCGACCTCTTCGGGGAAGAGGCCGTACTCCTCGGCCAGGTAGGCCCGGACTTCGAGGGTCTCGCCGCCGTCGCGGGCGAGCTCGCGGTCGAAGTCCTCGAACGTCTCGATGGCGATGGTTTCGCCGTTCCAGGTCATGGGTTCACCTCCTTCGGTGGGTGGGTGTGGGTTCTTCTCTCCGGTTGCGTCCCGGGCCCCGCTCGAGGCGGCGCGGTGACCCAGTGGCCGGTGGGCGCGTCGTAGCCGCAAACCTCGAGCGCGTCCTCGACGAACCGCCGGCCTCCGCGGCGGGCCACGTGCAGGACGAGCGCGATCCCGTCGACGACGCCCCGGCAGGTGACCTCCCACGGCAGCGCGTCCCCGGCCTGCATCGCGCAGCTCGCGAGGCGCGAGAGCGCGGAGCGCGCGTTGTTGGCGTGGATGGTGGTGAGCGAGCCGCCGTGGCCGGTGTTGAGCGCCTGGAGCAGGTCGGCGGCCTCGCCGCCCCGGACCTCGCCGACGACGATGTGGTCGGGCCGGTGGCGGAGCGCGTGGCGCACCAGGTCGCGGATCTCGACGGGCGTCTCGGAGAGGGTGGCTCCGGCCTCGAAGCGGAGGCAGTTCGCCCGGTCGATCCTGAGTTCGAGCGTGTCCTCGATGGCGACGATCCGCTCGTCTTCCGGCAGGAGTTCGATCAGCGCGTTCAGGAGCGTGGTCTTGCCCGACCCCGTGCCGCCGGAGACCAGGATGTTCTGGCGGGACGCAAGCGTGCTGCGAGCGGCTTCGAGGATGTCTTCGGGCAGCGAGCCCAGGCGCACCAGGTCCTCGGCCGAAAACGCGCGGCCGCCGAAGCGGCGGATGGTGATCGCGACCACGGGACTCGCGGGCGGGGTGCAGATCGCGACCCTCGACCCGTCTTCGAGCCGGGCGTCGAGGATCGGCCTCGCGGCGGGATCGAGCCCGAGCGGGCGGGCGATGTGGATCGCCGCGCGGTGGAGCCACGCCGCGGTGAGTTCGGGCGCGTCATGGGGCTCAAGCCGCCCGGCCCGCTCGACCCAGACGTTCGCGGGTCCGTTGATCATGATCTCCGAGACCTCGGGGTCTTCGAGCAGGGCTTCCAATCCCGGCAGGAACGGGATGAGATGGCCGACGCCGCTGGCGCGCTTCATATCCGGCCCTCCTCGCGGAGCCGCCAGTAGCCCGTCTCCTTGGGCAGATAGTGGGGCTTGAGGTAGACGCGCCGCGCCGGGAGAGACTTGACGCCGTCGTAGGGCAGGCAGATCGCCTGGTAGTTGGCGAGCAGCGCGAACTCGCGCGGGGTGAACACCGGCTCCCTCTGCCGCCGGAACGACTTGCTCGCGCCGATGGTGCCGCGCCCGCCGCCCGCGCGTCCGGACAGGAGCGAGAACTCGGGCCTGCCCGTGGTCTCGCTGAACGTGTAGGAGGGCTGGGTCTTCATGACCGAGCCGCACATCTCGGACGCGATCTTGGCCGACGACTCGTCGGAGAGCGACAGGAAGATCCGGGTTCGGAGGGTCTGGACGAGCGTGCGCCACGCCTCGCCGGAGGGCAGCACCGAGCGGAGCGAGGAGATCGACTGCGTGGCGACGATGGGGATGCAGCGGCATTGCCGGGTCAGCGCGAACGCCTTCTCGTCGCCCGACGGGTCGTCCTGCCCGACCGTGGCGAAGGCCTGATACTCGTCGCAGATGAACACGGCGGGCCGCATGTAGCGGTCGGGCCGTCGCGCGGCTTCGGCGGGCCGCCGGAGCAGCGCCTGCATCCACGCGTTCTTGAGGAGCACGCCGATCGCGCGCGCCAAGGCCGGGTTGGCGCCCGCCGGCATATTGAGGGCGAGGACCTTGCCCTCGTCGATGAGCTCGGCGAGCGGCGGCAACCTCCGGCGCAGTCCGGGCACGGGCTGCGCGGCCGCGTCCTCCTTGTCTCCATCGGGAACCGTGCCCGCGCCGGACTCGCCACCCGTTCCCGGGGGCGGCGGGCAGAACACGCCGGCGACCTCCGGCTGGTCGAAGAGCGAGAGGAAGACGCTGATCCCCTCGACGATCGAGGTGCGGAGCTTGGCGTCGAGCGCCATCCAGTCCTTGCGGTACCAGCGCTCGACGGCCTCGACCTGCTCCCTCAGTTCCAGGGCCGCGCCGTGTCCGCTCGGTTCAGCCCGGTACACGATCTTCAGTTCCTTGAGCCGGTCCCGGAGCTCGGCGTCGAGCCGGCAGGCGGTCCTGTCGGTGCCGGGCACGCGCTCCCAAGCCCACTTCTTCAGTCCCTTGGGATGTTCGGCCAGATCGTCGTCTGTGATGACGGCGCGGACCGGACACACCCGGTCGGCCACGCTCAGGGCCTCGGCGATTCGGGACGCGAACAGTTCCGCGTCCACGGTGCAGCGATACACGTCCTGGAGCGTGACCCAGCCCCCCGGCAGGAGCCGGTGCAGCTCGACGATCCACCGCACGAGGTTCGTGTACGCCTGCTGCCAAAACGGTTCGCGCGACTTGCCGAAGAGCTGGTTGATGAGGGAGGCCACGCCGTAGGCGAGCGAGTAGGAGTCGAGCAGCGGATCGTCGAGCGGGTTCCACTGGAGCGACCCGCCGAGCCCGATTTCGAGGTAGTCGTCCCCGCGCCCGGCGCCCTCGAGAATGCCGTGTACCTGATGGCAGAAGTCCCCCTTGACTTCGAGCACGAGCGCGCCCGCGCGACGGTTGGGATCTCCGGCCCGCCAGGAGAGGATCTGGCGGGCGAACGGGTACATGCAGCCGCTGGTCTTGCCGGTGCCGACGGCGCCCACGATGAGCGTGCCGGTGTAGAGCCCCTTCTCGGGGATGACGAGCCACGATGGCCGCTCGCTCTCGCGCGGCACGGTCGGATGGTGCAACTCGCCGATCACGAGCGAAGGCGCTTCGTCCCTGGGCGAGGCGGGCCACTCGGGCAGCCTCCCCTGGCGGCGCAGCCCGGCCATCGGCTGAAGCCAGACCCGCCAGACCGAGACCGCGAACGAGCCGGCGAGCACGACGGCCACGGCGGGCCAAGCGTAGTACCAGACGCGGACCAGTGCGTGCAGACCGGGATCGTGGTGGGCGACCAGATCGAGGTAGAGGTTTCCGCCGGTGGGCGGAAACGGCGCCCTGAGCGCATGGCCTCCGACCGCGCCGAGAGCGGCCCCGATGATGACGAGCGTGGATGTCCTCATCGGTCGGACTCCCTTCCTGGAAGGATTGATTGGCCGGAGCGATCCCCCGTGGGGGGCGGGATGGGCGTGCACCATCCCGGCCCGCCCCGATGCCGCACCAGGCATCGCGGAAGGGGGGTCGCTCCGGCCACGGCCGCGGATTCCCGCGCGGCTCCGCCGCGCCCGCGGCCGTGGTGCAACCGCAAGGCGGAAGGCGACATGCGGCGCCGGCGGTCGGCACCGTCGCCCGGCCGGTCCGGTGCACCGCGACCCCCGATGTCTGATGGCGCATCGCCGTGCGGCACGGGGATTCGGCAACCCGGGGTCAAACCATGCCTCCGGGAATCCGGCTCGAACGCCATGTGGCGAAGCCGTCGATCGCCTTTCCGGGACGCGCGGACGCGAGCCGGTCCTCGAGCTCGACGATCCGCACCAGGCAGCCCTGGAGCCCGCCGAGCTCCTCGACCAGCGCTTCGTCCATGCCGCGGACGGCCTGCTTGATCCGGGCGATCTCGTCCCGGATCGCGGCGACCGGAAGGGCGGGGCCGGTGTCCTCGGCCCAGCCGCGCATGACCCTCCGCGCCCGTTGCGTCTCCCGCCGCCTCCGACCGACGGCGACGACTTCGACCGGTCGGCCACGCTCCCGGATCGCCTCCCAGAGCCCCCGGTGCGCGGCTCCCCAGGACCGGAGCGCGGTCGAAGTGTCGTGACCGGGATCGACGTACACGAACAGCGCGCCGCCGGAGTCCATGGCGATGGGCAGCTTGACGGGGAAATGGCGCCGGGTCGTGGCCGCGCCCGTGCCGTACACCCTGACGGGCAGCAGCGCGCGACCCAGCCCAAGCCCCTCGAACGCGCCGACCTTCTCGGCCTCGGTCGGCAGCCACGGCAGGCCGGTGTGATCGATGACGTAGTCGAGCGAAAGCAGGCGGCGCGTCAGCACCTCGGTCGAAGCGGAGCGGCGGTGGCGGATGTGTTCGGCCCCGAGTGCCCGATAGAGGCTCCGGGAGTGGATCCGGCAAACCTTGCGCCCCTCGAACGTCTCCTCGGCGGCCAGGCGGCGTGCGGTCATCGCGCGGACGAACCGGCGCGCCGTGCCGCGGTGGACCCGGAGCCGATCCAGCAGCTGGGCGCGCGTGAACACGCCGCTGTGGAGGCAGACCAAGGCGATCCACTCGGCCCTGGCTCCCGTCCAGCCGAACGATTCGAGCGCCTTCTCGCGCCCCTTGAGATGCGCGATCACGGCGAGCCCCCGCTCACGAGCGCCAGGTCGGCGCGCATGTAGGTGACGAGGAGCCCCATCGGGTTGTGGACGACGAGCTCGTTGGGGAGCGAATCCAGAAACTCGAACCGGAGCGTGAGCGACCAGCGCTCGCGCCGGATCTCCTGTTCGCCGCGCAGGTGCACCAGATCGAAGTCGGCGGTCGCGCCGTGCGGCGGCTCGGGCGCGGGATGGATGCGGAGCACGACGTTCTCGACCTCGCGCTCGACCTCGGCGGTCCCGGCTGCTGTGGAAGCGACCTCCGCGCCGTCCCTCTGGAACGCGGCGTTCGCGAGATCAGTCGACAGAAACCGGAGGCTCCGAGTCCAGTGCTCCTCGACCGTCGCCCGCCGACGCGAGTGGAAGTCGTGGACGAACCGGTTCAGGAAGTATTTCGTCGTCGGATCGAGCGGATCGGCCTGCGCTGTCGCGGCCTCGTAGGCCAGCGCCTCCGCGCGGCCCACCTCGTCCACCCGCACCACGATGGGCCTGGGCGGCTCGGCGCCCGCGATCCGAAGCAGTACGAGGACGCCGAGCACGATGCTCGCGGACAGGTAGATCAGGATCGTCCGAAGCTTGCGGTTGGCCTGCACGGCCTCGCCCCAGATCTCGGCGTACTCGCGCCCGGCGTCACGGTCTCTTTTCATCATTGGGGTCTCCTGCGGTTCAGACGGGAGGCTTGGCGGCGGAAGCGGGTGCGGCCGCGCCTCCCGCTCCACGCATGACGAGCGCCATGAACCCGGACCCGGACGAGCCGGAGCCGGAGACGAGCATCGAGGCGAGTTCGCCCACCTTGAGACCGGCCATGAGGCCGCAGACGACGAGCGGCATGAGCACGACGGCCCAGAGCCAGAGTTCGAGCGGATCGGCGGTGCCGGTGCCCATGAGCGCTTCGGCGTAGGTCGTGACGTAGCCCATGCCGACGCCCATGAACACGCGGAGGATGGCTCCGGCCACGACGCCGTAGAGCGCGTAGACCATCATGGTCCGGAACCATCCCCAGAACAGGAACGCGAGCGGCTCGAAGAGCAGGAACGGGATCAGCACCGGCCCGAGCAGGATGGCGATGGCGAGCGCGACCTGCGCCCAGATGACCTGCGCGTAGGTGACGCAGAACAGCGCCAGCAGGCTGGCGACGAGCGACGCGCCCATCACGAGCGACACGAGCGAGGAGAAGAGCACGGTGACGCCCGCCGTCACGACCGACAGGAGGTTGCCGCTCGACCACGCCGCGCTCAGGTGCGCGCCGTAGGCCTGGACGAGCGCCGTCATCTCGGCGTACCCGGCCGAGACCACGTCGGAGAGGAACAGGTTCTGGAGCCAGATCCCGCCTCCGGCGATCATCGCCGGGAAGGTGAACCCGACGCCGGGGATCGGGACGGCGTAGTAGTGGAGAATGGTGCGGGGGATCGCGATCCCGATCACGAGCCTGATGATCTCCCAGGGGTGGAACGTGCCGCTGAAGGCGATCTTGAGCCCCGTCCAGGCGACCATGACGGCGGCGAGGCCGCCCCAGAGCTGGAGCCCGACGGCCTGTATGTCGGGCGCGGCTCCACCGACGACGGAGTCGAGCACGATGTCCAGGAAGCTCTTGAAGTCCTGGAGCTGATCCGGCGGGATCTGCGTGGGGACGTTCGGGTCGATGGACTGCGGGGGCAGTTGCATGGCCGGCGCGCCCCTACCGGTAGAACGACGGGATGCGGAACAGGAGCCCGTCGCGGAGCGCGGCCCGGTTCAGCGAGGCCGCGTCGCGCATCGTCACCGCCAGCGCGTTCGCGCGCGTCCGACCGTCGGCCCAACGGCCAAGCCATTCGAGGCGGGCGAGTTCGGCCTCGCGCGCCCGGCTCGCGTCCACGGCGGCCTGGTGGGCGAGCACTTGGCCTGCGGCCGCGTTGATGCGCCCCTGGCTCAGGGCCGCCGCCACACCGGCCTGCTGGAGTGCTGTGTTGGAGAGATTGCCGTTGGCGGTGAGGCCGCCGAACGATCTTCGCGCGCTCTCGACGGTCTCGGCGAGCGCGGCGGCCGCGTCCAGCGCCGCGTAGTCGAGCACGCGCTGACGGTCCGCCGCTTCGCGGGCACGGCGGTAGTCTTGGGCGGCCCGAGTCGCCGCCTGCGGCGGGAGGTTCCGGTACAGCGCGAGGATGTCGGCCTCGCTCACCCGGTTGGCGGTTCCGTGTGCGGCGCGCCAGAGGTCGGTGAACGAACCGCCCGTCCCGAAGCGCCGGACGGCGTCGACCGTCCCCCGTGCCGGGCCGGTGAAGTCGGACCGCCACGAAAGTCCGTTCCGCACCAGACCCACCGGATCGGCGGCAAGGTCGGAGAACGGTCGGAGCAGCGCGTCGATCTCGCCCTTGGCGGCGCGCTCCATGTGGTCGAGCTGGTCTTCGAGCTCCGTTAGCTGACGGGCCATCGACCGGATCTGGGTGACCTGGTGCGAGATCTGCGTGATCTGGTTCGCGATGATCGTGGCCCGCTGGAACCAGCTGCCGAAATCGAACTGCGCGCTCGCGGGAGCGGGGTCCGCGAGCGTCAGTAGCGGGACGAGAAGAGCGGGGACGAGGATGCGGTGGCGCATGGACGGGTCCTTTCGTGTCATCGGTGTGGGGTGCGGCTCGGGGTGGGGACCAGGACATCCGCGGTGAACCAGATCCGGAGCCGGTGGCCCGCGCGGATCGTGATCTCGGGCAGACGGTTCAGATACCGGTCCAGCATCGAGGTGGCGCTGCCCCCGAGTCCTTGGCCGACGCCCGCCCGGAGGCCGTAGGGCGAGGCCCCGGCGAGCGTGAGCCCGCTCAGCGCGCCGACCGCTCCGGCGGCGGCGAAGGTCGAGAGGTAGTGGCGGTTCACTTCGTCCCTGAGCCCGCTCTCGCCCACCTGGTTCAGCCCGGTGAACTCGAGGCCGATCCAGCTTCCATCCGGCAGCAGCAGCCGGTGGAACGCGACGGCGAGGCGGCTCTGGTCGCGGTTCTGAACGGCGCGGGCCGTGCCGAGGGCGCGGGAGCCGCGCGGGATCAGCACCCGCTGCCGGTTGGCCGAATACAGCGGCGCCGACACCATGGCGAGCACCGGGCCGGGGAACTCGCCCGACAGTTGGGTGACCAGCACGGCCTCCAGGAACGTGCCCTCGTGGATGCGTTCCCAGCCCGGCGGGTCATGCGGCCGGACCAGGCGGCCGGACTCGGATGTGCCGGACGCGGGAAGCTCCGTCTGTGCCGCCGCATCGCCCACGCCGGGCGTCAGCCCCGCGCCCGCCAGTCCGGCCGCCATCTCGGCCTCCAGGGCGGCCAGGGACTGCCCGAGGGACGCGAGCGCCCCGTCGAGCGCCGCATCGGGAGACTCGGGCGGCAAGGGAGACGCCGCGGCCGCATCCGAAGCCCGGCTCGGATCCCGGTGGGACTCCGCGATGGGAAACGAGCGCAGGGAGCGCGTCCGGCGCTCGACCTCCTCCAGCCGGAGCGCTTCGCGAAGCTCGAACTCGGCTTGGCCCATGCCGGCGGCTCGACCGCCCCCGGCGCCATCGACATCGGTGGACGTTCCGTTGTCGGGGGCTTCGGCCTCCCGGTCGCTCGCCGAACGGTCGCGGGACTCGGATTCGGCCCGCTGGGTCTCGCGCTCCCTCTCGCCGCGGATGCCCTCGTCGAACGACCGGCCCTGGCTGTCGTTCACCGCCCGCGGCTCGCTCGGCGCTCCCGTCGCGACCGCGTCTTCACCGGGACCGGCGAGCGACGACGAGAACAGCAGTCCGGCGACGAGCACCGCGATCAGGGCGATTCCCGCCTTCGTGACGATGCCGTCCGGCAGCGCGCCCGCCGGCTGCTTCACCCACTGCTTCCAGCGGCTCATCTCGAGCCCTCCCGGGGCTCGAACCGCCAACCGGCCCGCTCCTCGCCGATCCGGATCCAGCCATCGCCCATCACATGATGCACGATGTAGAGACCATCTCCGGCGAACTGCACGGGGACGACCGCCTGCTCGCCGTCCCTGAGCTCGTATACCGCGAACGACTCCCGGCCGCGCGAGCGGATGTAGGTGAACGTGCCGTCGTGCCACATCGCCTCGACCAGGAACGGACGCCGCGTGGCGGCCCGGTCCAGGCGGTACTCGAACGCAATCCGTGCGGGATACTCGGCGCGGAGCGCCTCGATCTCCGCTTCGGCCCGCCGCCGGGCCGCGAGGATCCCCGCCTCGGCTTGTTCCTGCGTGCGGCGCGCGGCTTCGGCCGCCTCGGCCGCCACCTCGCGGTAGGCGGCGACCTCGCTCCGGGCAACGAAGCCGGGGGCGCCGGACATGCCCGCCGCCTCCGCGCCCGCCTCGACCCGGAAGACCAGGTGGATGGGCTCCTCGGCGTGCTCGGTGACGAGGAACGAGTAGATGCGTCCGGATTCGCAGACGAGCGCGACGTTGGTCGCGGCACCCTCGGCCAGGGGCTTCAGGTACGCGACGTTTGCCGCGCCGGTCAGGTGCCAGTACTCGGAGTCGCCGACCACGAAGTCGAGGATCCGCTCCCCGGCCGGAAGCACGATCAGGGTCGTGTGGCGCACGCGCGCGCGGAGCCGGTGGATGCGGTCTCCGCCCTCGCCGGGCACCGGAAGCACGGTTTCGCCGCCGTCCGCTTGCTGCGCGGCCGCATCGCAGGGGAGCGCCGTCAGAAGCACCGTAAGCAGGACGACGACGACGGCCAGCAGGATCGCGGCGGTGGGAGTTGCTCTCATGGTGTTCACGTCCTCTCCGTGGGTGGGTTGGGATGGGTTCGGCCCGCGAGCACCTCGAGCCCCCGGACCAGGCCGTGCTTCGCCACGGCTTCGGCGCGCCTCTCGGCGTCGAGCGGCGACGACGTGTAGAGCCAGTAGCTCTCCGGATCGACTTCGAGGCGGAGCACCGCCGCCTCGTCCGGTCGGCGGAGGTAGAGTTCGCGCTTCGGCGTGAGCTCCCGGATCCGGGCGACCTCCGACTCGTTCAGCCGGAACAGCGCCCCGGCCTCCTCCGGCAACTCGGGGTTGGCGAGGAACAGCTTGGTCGGGATCGACTCCAGAAGTGCCGACGCCCCCGGCGTCCCGGTCACGTCCACGGCGGACTGGGTCGCGAGCACGAGCGCGGCGTTCTTCTTCCGCCACGTCTTGGCCGCCTCGGCCAGGTAGTTCAGCACGGCGGGGTCCTGCATGTAGCGCCACGCCTCGTCCACGACCATCAGCTTGAGCCGCGCGGTCTCGGCCGGGTCCTCGATCTCGAGGCGCATCCGTTCGAGCAGATACGAGAGCGCCGCCTCGCAGAGGTCCGAGTGTTCCGCAGCGCCCGCCAGATCGATCACCTGCCAGTCCCGGAACTCGATGTCGGCCTCGGCAGACGGGGCGTTGTCAAAGAACGCGCCCCATGCGCCGCCCTCCGTCCAGCGGCTGAGGGCGGGCCACATCGCGACCGGGAGCGAACCGGCCAGCACGCTGAGCGTCCGGCGCTCCGGTCCCAGCGCGTACAGGTCCTCGACCCGCGCGCGGACCTCGCTCGTGTCGGCGCCACCGGCCTCGAACCCGCCCAACTTCAGGAGCCGGAGCACCCAGCCCGTCAGGAACTGGAACGTCCTCGTCGTCGGGGGCAGCGCGAACGGCTGGAGCCGGAGCGTCGGCTCCGTCTCGTCGGGCGCGAGCTCCAGGTACCGGCCGCCCAGGAACCGGGTCAACCAGCGGTACGAGCCGCCCAGGTCCAGGATCAGGACGCGCGGGTCGTACTTGAGCGCCTCGACCAGCAGGAAGTTGAGCGCGAAGCTCTTGCCCGATCCCGTCGCGCCAAGGATCAGCGTGTGGCCGACATCGCCCGCGAACAGGTCGTAGCGGTACGCCGTGCGCCACGGCGTCTCGAACGCGGCCAGCGGCTCGCGGCCGAGATGGCGGCTCTTCTTCTCGCCCCTCGGCGGCCCGAACACGGGCGCGAGGCACGCCGCGATCCCGGCCGAAACGAACACACGTCGCACCTGCCGTTTGCGCGGCTGGGCCGGGAGGCGCGCGAACCAGGCGGCGAGTTGGCCCCAGCCCTCCCGGATCGCCTTCGCGTCGTGCGCGGCGAAGAGGCGGCGCACGTCGCCGTCCAGCCGCTCGATCTCTTCCAGGTCGCCGTGAAGCGCGACGGTCAGCGACGCCTCGCCGTAGGCCACGCCATCGGCCTCGAGCTCGACGAGCGCCGCTCCCAGCCGGTCCGACTCTGCCGCCGCGGCGGAATCGACCATCGCCGCCGCCGTGCCCTGCGCGTCCTGCGCGTGCGCCATCATCGAGTAGCGGCGCGAGAAGTAGTGGCGCTGTGCGCTTCGGATCCGCCTCCGCGCCGCCTCGACCGTGAAGGGCCGCCATTCGAGCGAGACGGTCGTCATCGCGTCCAGGCAGTACAGCTCGCGGAGGATGTTCGCGTGCGCCTGGCCGGGCGGCGACAGGAGCGAGTAGAGGACCACCGGCTCGCCGTCCAGCCGGAGGTGCGAGCGCTCGGCCTCGAGCTCGGAGACCGCGAGACGCCAGTTCATGCCGCTCCCCGTCGCGCCGTCCCAGAAGGTGCCGGGACGGTTGACCAGCTCGGAGAGAAGCCGGGACGCTCCCACCGCGCCCAGCATCTCGATGGGCGTGTGTTCGGCGACGAGCGCGCGGCCCGCCTCGATCATCGCCCGGAACCGGTCCGCGGCCGCCTCGATCTCCGTGGCGAGGTAGGTGGGCGCGCTCCTGCGGCGTTTCCGCCATCCGGCAAGCCGCGCGAGTATGCCCGACCGGGAACTCTCGGCGACCGATCGGAGACCGGGGTCCTGAGTCCAGATGGCGTAGGCGCTCAGCCGCTGAACGCGCCCGGCCAGAAATTCGCGCCGCTTCCGCGCCGAGACCGCCGCGACCAACTCGCCCGAACGGGTCAGGCAGGTGCGGTCACCGTCGAGCCAGCCCCAGTAGGGCAGCTCCTCCGCCAGCGAGCCCGCCGCCTCGTAGGCCCGGAGTTCCTCGGCGACCCTCATTCGTCACCCAGCCGGATGCGGACATGCCACGGCTCGTCCGCCCACTTGCCCGGATCGAACCGCGCGGGGTAGCGCGCCGCCGCCCGGAGCACCGCGAGCATGGCCGGGTCCCTTCGGCCCGCGAGCCAGCCCGCGGCGTAGCAGCCGGCGAAAACCACGCCGCCCGCCACGAGCGAAGCCGTCGCGTTCCACACGGCGACGGCGAGCGTCGCGCCCAGCAGGAACAGCCGCCGCTCCACGCCCAGCACCGTCAGCGGACGGTTCAGCGCCGCGTAGCCCGGCCAGCGCCTCAGTCCCCGCATCAGAACAGCCAGCCCAGGAAGTTCACCGCGCCCACGGCCATCCCGATCCCGAAGATGATCCCGGCCAGCGTGCGCTTGCTCCCGCCCTCGCCGAACGCGAACATCAGACCGCCCACCACGATCGCGATCAGCGACAGCCCGCGCGCGATCGGTCCCGTGAACTGCGTCTGCAGCTCGTTCACGGCGTCCACCCACGGACTCGTCCCCTGCGCCCACAGCCTGCGGGGAACCAGCAGCCACATCGCGGCCCACGCAGTCGCGCGGGTTGCTCTCATCAGCTTCTTCATTCCGTTCTCCTCCCTCTTGGGGTCAGCGGGCGCCACTTTCCGCGGCGCCCCGGCTTGCCGCGATCCGCTCGCGGCTCCACTCGGTGATCTCGGCCTCGATCCAGCCCTTCGCGCGCGAACCCAGCGACACCGGCTGCGGGAAGCGCCCCGCAGCCACCCGGTCGCGAATCGTGCTCGCCGCCAAGCCCGTTCGGGCCACCACCTCCGGCATCCGCAGAAAGCGGATCGGAGGGCTCGTCCTCTGTTCCGTCGACTCCTCGCTCATCGCTCGATCCCTCCTTGTCCTGCTCGCTTCCGGCGCGGGTCCTCGGGTTCGGCGGCGGTGTGGCGGTGCCCGCGCCGTGCCCGGCTCCTTGCCGTACTCGTTGATGAACGCCAGAGCTTGGTCCGCCAGCCGCAGCGTCACCGAGCGTCCGCCCTCGATCTGGCGCAGCAGATTCGGGTCGCCCACGGCTTTCATTCCGAACGTCGTCGGCGGCATGCCCGTGCGAACCAGAAATGCGCTCACTTCCGTCTTGAACCGCCCTTCCAGCGTTTCCATGGCCGTACCGATCCAGCGTATCCATGGCCAAAACGGTGATGATGCAAATGCAAGGGCCGCAACTGTTAAGAAATTTCCTAAGTGACGATAAGGTACGGAGATGCACGATAAGGTACGGGACTCTTTGGACGGCTCCGCCAATGGCGCGGCGAAACACCCCCGCTGTAACTCCCGGAGCCGCGATGCGAGGCTCGGCCACACGGTCGGTCCCCGTGGGGCGGAACACGGCCGGAGTGGCCGGAACGGAGGACCGGAGAAGCGGGTCCTGGGACGAGGTCCGTCGTACATCGCGGGCTGGGACGCACGGCGACGGGCGGCGGGCGAGCCTTTCGCTCGAAGAGTCGCTACCGTACGGCCTCCCCCTATATTGATTGGATCGACCGCCTCGCCATGGAGGGCACCGACGCGATGAACAGCCTGCCCGAGTTGGGTTATGGATTGCCCCGAGTCCACTCCGATACGGGCGGACGACTTCCCGTGTCCCGGAATCGGGTCCCGCCTGGTCGGTTCGGAAGTGCGATCAGGTCTTCGCCATGCTTGGAGCAGCGATGACCGGAGCATGAACCCGGAGCTTGGACAGTGACACAATCACGGACCGTGACACCCAGCGACGTGCTCGGACCGCTCAACGAGTTCGAGTTGAAGGCCGCTCCGCGCCAGCTATTCCTCCAAGGCGATGCGTCGCTGCTGGAGGGTGGCCCTCGCATCGCCGTGGTGGGATCCCGGCGGGCGTCGTCCGAGGGCCTGGAACTGGCCCGGCGAATTACCGGGATGCTGGTTTCGCACGGCGTCACGGTGGTGAGCGGGCTGGCGTTGGGCATCGACACCGTAGCCCACGGGACCGCGATGGCCGAGGGCGGCAGGACGGTGGGGGTCCTGGGCACATCGCTGGACCGGTACGCGGTGCCGCGAAACCGGAGCCTCCAGGACGATCGGGGAGCGGCATCTGCTGGTGTCGCAGTTCCGACCCGCCGGGCGTTCGTTGCTACTGCCGGCGGACCAGATCCCGCAACATCGTCGTGGGTGCTACCGCCTCCACGCCGTCGAATCCGGCATCCCCCGACTGAAGTGCACCTGACGGTCGTCCGCGGAAAAACCGAGCACTTCCCCCGCTTCCGCCTGTGCCGCATCCGGATGCGCAACGTCTCTCAGGATCGCTCGCACCTGACCGGTTCTCCGGTCCCTTATGATCGCCATTGGCAGGTCGCTTTCGCCATCCAGCGTGACCGTTCCCGATGGACCCGAGAGCGTGATCGATGCGAGGATTCCTGCCCATGCTGGCCGCGTCGGCACCGCGAAGACGAAAGAGGATTCCTCCTCCGCATCGGCGATCACGGGCATGCTGAAAGCGAAAGAAAAGAGTTCGGTTCCGACGGATGTACGTCCGGCAATCGTATAATCACCACTGCGGTCAGGGAGCGCGGGTGGTGCCTCCACGACGAAGGTGGGGCTCAGGTACGGGCGTCCCGCTCCGTCGATCCCGCCCCAGATGAGGAGGGATGTGGTTGATACGGACGGTTCTCGGGCGGCCACGGACTCCGATTCCTTCGCCAACCGATGGCGAAGCGCCTTTGTGAAATGATAATCGCTGATCCAATATGGGTCGCAATAGGACATCAGGTCGCGCGTTGCGGACGGGATGATCCGCCCTCCACCACTACGATCATAGCCGACCGCACCGACAATTCCATCCGAATACGGGTAGTCGGGATCCGGGCCATCGAGAACCTCGAACGAACCACACGGTGCATGCAACAGACTCATGTTGTGACCGAGTTCATGGGCGATGACATGGGAGTCGGGCCAGGCTACGCCCGTGCGACCCCGAACCCATGCCGCTCCTCCTCCCACATGGGACATGATGCCCATATGGTATCCCTCAACACCGTCCAACTGCTTGACTGCGGCTATCTCCCGCACCATGTCGCCATAGTCGGTGCTTGTCGTCATCACAGGCGGATGTGCCCGCACCGACAGCTTGCCCACCGGAAGCAAGGTTCGGGTATCCTTGAGCCTGTCGTTGCCTTCCGGATTCCCCGCCATCTCGGCGACGATGTCTACAAGGTTCGAATCGGGCTCCGGCTCCCATAGCAGAGGAACGAGCGTGAGCATCATTTCGGGCATTTCGACAACCTCGACCGCCAGGCGTCCCTCTTGTGGAATTCTCCTCGCCACACCCAGCGCCGGGTCGAGTGTGTTGTCCGGATCCACGTCGATCACCATTTCCAACCCTGGTTGGACGACTACGGCCGGGATCGCCGCGTTGATCGATCCTGAAAGCGTCCTCTCGTTGATCGTTTCGGGAATTATTTGCTGGCTTGCGGGAATGTCCACAACGTACCGCTCCACACCATTCACATAGAATCGTGCCTGCGCCGATGGCATCGTCGCAATTGAGGCTCGACGAGCAGTAACGAAGGCACGCAGAAGCGCCTCTTCTCCCGCAACCAGGGGAACGCGATCGGGAAAGCCAAACGACTGCACCGATTGCACGAGGTAGGCGCGGTTCTCAGCATTTCGGCACAGAGCAACCCTCCAGGTAGCGAGATTATCCAGCCATGGCCTCAGGCCCGACCCTTCCGGCACGCAGAGCCCTGTCCGATCCGCCAGCAACGTCCGAAGACTACGTAGATTCGTCAAGCTCATTGGCAATCTGCCCACGAGTCCCGCGTTTCCGGCCAGATTGAGCCGTGAAAGATTCGTCAGGAAACCGAATTCCTCCGGCAGAGGACCCGACAGTTCGTTCCCGTAGAGGTTGAGTCGTGACAGATTATCAAGGTTACCAAGCTCGCGTGGAATCGGTCCAGAGAGTTTATTGTCATGAAGTCCCAACCGAGTCAGGTGCGAAAGCCGACCGAGTTGCGGGGGGATAGTTCCCGTCAGGCGATTGCCATTGAGAAAGAGTTCCCAGAGATTGGCAAGATCGCCGAACTCGGGAGGAATGGGACCTGTGAGCCGATTCCCGTGCAGCCATAGCCGACCCAATCGCAGTTGGCCGAGTTCGGGGGGAATGGAGCCAGTCAACGCGTTGCCACTCAGAAGCAACGATCTCAAATCCGCAATGTTGCCAAGTTCCGGCGGAATCGGACCCGTTAGGTGATTTGCGGACATATCCAGCATTGTGAGGTTCGTCAGGGCACCCAGTTCCGGTGGTAGAGCGCCGCTCAGGTAATTCTCCTCGAGACTGAGGCGCTGGAGTGTTCGAAGATCCCCCAGTTCCCCAGGCATCGTTCCTCGGAGGCCATTGCCACCGAGATCCAACCGTACGATTTGTCCGGTCGAGTCCACCTGTACACCATACCACTCGCCGACGGGTGCGTCCGTCAACCAGTTATCACTGCGCCGCCAACTTGAACCACTCGTCGCGTGGTACAGTGCCTCCAAAATCTCGCGCTGCTGCATCGGAAGGCACTCGATCCCCGTTCCCTCGTGTGTGACAATTCCATCAAGCCAACGCATGAACGATGGTGTCGAAGGCGCACACAACTCCGTTCCGGAGTAGCGCAACGTGCTTAGCGGGACACGCGTCAGCGTGATTGGAAGTCGGCCAACGATCGCATTGTTGCTCACGTCCAAGGCCTTCATCTCAGCGAGAGAATCCAGATTCGCCGGAAGGTCCCCAGTGAGACCATTTTCGCTGAGATCGAGTTCAGTCACCCTGCCCAGAGAATCCGCCGTTACGCCATGCCAATCGGCCAGAATCCTGTCACCCAGCCAGTTCTCGGCATTTTCCCAGCCGGCACCCCCCATCGCTCCATGCAACGCCGATAGCACAGCGTGGTCTGAATCATTGCAGAATGGTCCCTGGAAGTTGTGTATGGCTTTCGACCACGCCACGAACGGCCGCGTGCCCGGGACGCACAGACCGTGATTGCCGTAGAATGTGAAATTTCCCAGCTCTTCAAGCCGCAACATGTCGTCGGGTACCGGACCCGCCAGCCTGTTGTAACTCAAATCAAGTGAGGTCAAATTGGGAAGCCTGCCAAGCTCCGGCGGAATCGCCCCCGTCAGCACATTGCCAACACCCTCCGATGAGCCGAGATCCAAATATCGCAGGTTCGCGAGTGCCCCGAGTGTCGCAGGAATCGAACCCGAGAGAGTGTTGTCGCGAAGGTTCAGCGTCATCAGTTTGGCGAGCTTGCCCAGCTCAGGAGGAATGGATCCCTTGATCCCAGTCCTGCTAAGGTCGAGCGTTTGGAGATTGACAAGATTGCCAAGTTCGGGAGGAAGGGAGCCACGGAGGCTAGTGGAATTGATACGAAGCACTGTCAGGTTCGCAAGCCGCTCAAGCTCCTTCGGGATGGGTCCGGCAAACCCTCCTCTTAGGCGCAATTCTCGTAGCTGGGTGAGGTTGCCGAATTGCGGCGGAATCGGCCCAACGGAGGCGTTCGATGGTCCTCGGGTAAAATCGAACTCAAGACGTTCCAGGTTCGTCAGGTTTCCGAGGTCTGAGGGGACCGGACCGATGTGCTCAGGGCTTCCGAGCGTCAGAAGTCGAAGTCTTGTCAGCAGACCCAGCTCCGCAGGAATCGGTCCGGCAAATGCGTTGCGCTCCACCCTCAGTGTTTCCAGATGGCTTAGCTTCGCGATATCCGGAGAGATCGAACCTTCGAATGCGTTGTCCCACAGACCCAAACTCGTCAAAGCCGTGAGGGTGTAGAGTTCGGGAGGAAGGGAACCGGTGAGTTGGTTCTCTCCCAGCCCGAGGTACGTAAGCCCGGCAAGACCCCCAATTTCGGGTGGGATTCCTCCTTCGAGCTGGTTTCGGCCGAGAGACAGGATCGTGAGGTTGTCCAAGCTACCCAGCTCGGCGGGAATGGACCCGGCAAGTTGATTCCGCCACAGCCTTATCTCCACGACCCGGCCGGCCGAGTCGGCCGTAACACCGTACCACTCGTTCACCGGGGCGTTGGTGAGCCAATTGTCTTGACGATACCAGCCCGGTCCATTCGTTGCCTCGTAGAGCGCGACCAGCGCCGCCCGGTCCAGATTGGACCCGACGGACAGTTGCGCTTTACCCACCACACCGCCCGCGGTGGCGGTGACCTCCGCCTCACCTTCCCGCACTCCGGTTGCCAACCCGGAATCGCTCACGAAAGCCACGGAAGTGTCACTCGACGCCCACGAGACATGGGTGTCCGGGATCGGATAACCATTGGCATCGTTTGCCTCGGCTGCCATCTGCAAGACCGTGCCCTCAAGCAAAGTCGGAGCGGATGGCGTTACGACGACCGTATCCACCCGTTGCCGAACAGAAACGGCGACCACCTCCATGACGCTTCCGACCGATGCCGTAACCGACACACGGGCGGCGCTGTCGGCGGCGGGCACCCCGACCGCCTTCACAAGACCGGCTGTATCGACCGTCGCGATCAATGGGTCAGTTGTAGACCAGTTCACCGATACTCCCGGCAACGGGTTTCCGCCTTGGTCCCACACCACGGCGGTGAGCTGAGCCGTAGCTCCGATTGCCATCAGGTTCACGGTCCTTGGTGTCACAGTGATTGCCGTGGCACGGGCAGGCTCAGGTGGTGCGGCCACATCCTGTTCGCCGCACCCGTTCACCCACACCAACGCAACTATCAGCGCGCCGATCAGAACCCGGGCTCTGGACATTACTACCGACAACGGTCTCCCCGTTCGCTTTATCATTGTAGAGCGCTCAGACATTTTTAGCATGGAACCTCCAAGCGGTCAAGGAGCGCCGATCCGCTCCGACCACATGCAGAACGCCCACTCCATCCTTGATTTCGCTCGGGTTCCAACCGCTGCGCCCCTCGTAACCGACCGCGTCACGGCCCTTCCCACCGTCCCCTGCCTCATTTCCGTCCCCCGGCGCCACGACGGCAGAGGCGGCGGTCCGTCCAAAGGATAACGGGTAACCCGCCGTGCGTTCGTCCGCTGACGTCAACCTCCCTCGCCACCCATCTCCCTTCACCGGGATGGGTGCCCTGGAAGACGCGGCCGCCGTGCGCCCCACGGCTCCCGGGTCCGATGGCTCGTCCAAGCGCCGACTACCAAACGGGGATTGAATTCGCTGGCCAGACTGTCGGGGACAGGATGCTCCACACTCGGCCTTTCGAGGATGCAAGCGGAGGCCAAGCCGCATACCACGAGGACGACCGGCAAGACCGCCGAACGCCCGGACAGCGCGATGGTCGGCCGCACAGGACGGTCGACGCCGACGCGCGCCGCGAACGCTCGGCGTGACTTCATCCCGACTGAACCGCTTCGGCTTCCTGCGCGTGCGCGGCCGTGGATGATACAGCCGGGCCGACACGACCCAGAGCACGACGAAGAACCCGTTCAGGCCCAGGATCTCGACCACCGAACTGACCCGGGAGTGCTGCTTGCCGATGGCCAGGGCGATTACGGTCGCCAATGTCTGCGCGCGCGCCATGCCCCGTGCCCGGAAGCGGGCGATCATGGCCCCGACGACGCCAACGGCGACCACGCCTCCGTAGATGCGGTCGAAGGGGTTGCCTTCAACCCCGATCAGGCCGACGGCACCGATGACCCATAGCAGGAGGAGTGGCGTGGCGACCGCAGCGCACAGGGCGAATCGGTATGCTGACCTGGCTCCGGACTTCATGGCCTTCTCCGGCTGGATGGGCTGAGAAAGGTTGACGGCGGTCGAGAGAAGGTAACAGGCCGTTCCTTCCGGCAACTCGACAACAGGAGTATTATGTCCGCCTGAGGAAAAGTGATCCCATCGACTGGTGAGGCTTGGTCGATAACGCCCTTGAGGAGTGACCCGTTGGCGTCGGCGAGTCGGCTGATGACCGTGTCGATCTGGTCGCCGATGTTCTTCGTGCCCTTGAGCGCGGCCATGTCGCCGAAGCCACCACCCGGTGGCACGACGATGTCGGGATACGGATCGTCGATGTCCGCGTACTTGTCCGACACGTACTTCATGAACAGCAGCGTCAGGACGTAGTCCTTGTACTGCGAGGCGTCCATCCCGCCGCGTAGCTGGTCGCAACTCTGCCAGAGCGAGGCGTATAGGTGGGACTTGCGTAGGGCCACGGTCAGTAGGCGCGGAGATGAATCGGGGCGGGAAGGGGCGATTCCTTCGGATCGCCGAGCGGCTGAACCGGCGGCGGCGCAGGTCTCGCACGCAACTCGGATACGTCGTCGCCGCGCCCGGCGAGGCGGTAGGGCGTCACATCATCGCGGCTCATGACTTCAATGTAGCAGGTCGCCCCGCACCGGTCTCGCGCCCCAAGAAACGCCGCTGCCTCGCGAGCGCGGCTTCAGCGGGTCGGCACGGACACATCGCTGAACTACGGTTTCCGCCAGCTTGAAGCGGTAGGCGCTACCTACCGAGCGGAGCGTCTTCAGACGACCTTTGGCTTGACGGACTTGGTCGGGTTTCACACGTTCGCGACCGAGACTGATTCTCGGAGATGCACCGTGTCAGCGACGGGTGACATTTCCCGCCATTCAAACCGGGTTGTCCCGCTTTGGCGGCCCTGCGCACCCGTCACGCAGATACTAGGTTTGAGGGGTGTTCGTCCGAAGGGCGGATCACCAACGATGCTTCGAACGCGCCACGGGAGGGGTTCTTGCCACGGCTTCACTTCAAGGAGAAGGCCTTCGTCGAGAACCACCACCTTGCCGTGCCCTTCCACGAGCTGCTGCCGGTGCGCGAGAAGAGCCCGACCGACCGACGGCCCGCACCCTCTCTAACCCCCGTGGGAGGGGACAAGAGAACTCATTTCAGACACCATCAACCACAGAAATCAACTGTCCGTGAAAGCGGGGCAGGTCCACATGAAAAGGGAAGGTTGCCCGTGTCCAGCGCTACCAAGTTGATTTCCATTGCAGTCCTGCTTCATGCTTCGCAGGGGTGCAGCACCGACCAACCAACATACCCTACCGATCAGGCAGCCGTCGCCAGCGATGCTGCGCGTTCCGTCTCGGCAAGCGGCAGCGCTTCGCTCACCGACCGCGAGATCCTGGCCAAGATCGCAGAAGCGTTGTCGATCAAGGGAGGGAACTGGCTGACGGATCTGCCGCTGTGGCAGTGGGAAGGCGTAGCCACCGACAGCACGGGTCGCGTTACGGAACTGATCCTTACTGAAGGGAATTGGTCTGTCTTTCAGGTAGGATCAGGGGTGTTGCCGGTCGAGATCGGGCAGCTCAGCGAATTGCGGGTGCTCAGGATCTGCGAAATCGGGCCCCACGGTCGCTCCGCCGTCGGGAGCCCGTCGCTCGGTATCCCTGCGGAGCTGGCGGACGCCCGAAAGCTCCAGACGCTTTCGGTGTGCCTTGCAGGTGCGGACCTCCCGTCCGAACTGGGTACGCTCGAACACTTGGAGAACTTGATGGTCTACGGGCACCCCGTCACTCTGCCGCCTGAAATCGCGGGACATCCATCCCGCCGGAGATCGGATTCGCGACCAGCCTGCGGGTGCTGGACCTGCGGTCGGAACGCAGAACATCCTTGGGACCACTCCCCGAAGAGATCGGCCAACTCGAGGACCTCGACACGCTGTACGTACGGGGGATGTCTGGTAGGATACCTGCTGATATCGAATGGCTCAGAAGGTTGCGCAGCTTGGATCTCTGGGGAGACAGCATAGCCGGACCGTTTCCGCCAGAGATGCAACACCTGACCGAGTTGCGAAGACTTGTCGTCAGAAACCGGCGCGCGGAAGACCAAGCCTTCCAGCGCCTGACAGGAAACATTACGGGCGAACGGCCGGAAGGCTTGTCCTTCCCCGATTTCATTGCGACTCGTCTGCATAACCTTGAGAGACTCGAGCTGAGACCGTTCAATGGGAGCATTCCCGAGTCGGTGGGAGACATGAAAGGACTTGCCTTTCTTTACCTGACAGGGAACATCACGGGCGAACTGCCCGCAAGCCTCGGAGAAGCCACCAATCTCACCAGGATCTTATTGGTAGGGGGAAATCTCACCGGAACGGTCCCCGAAGAGCTCGGCAATCTCAAGCAGATGTCGAGCCTGGAACTAATCGAATTCCCCAACCTTCATGGTCCCTTGCCGGAGTCCATCACCCGTCTACCGAACATGCGAGCGATAGATGTCTCGGGAACTGGCGTATGTCTGCCCGGACAGTATTGGTCATGGATCCAGAACCTGACGCGCCGGAGTCTGATAACCCGATGCAGCGGTCTGCCCGGTGCCGACTTCTACCTCGTTCAGCGCGTACAATCGCTCGAAGCCAACGCCGCGCTCTTCGCTGGGGAAGATGCGATGCTCAGGGTGTTCTACACCTCTAGGACCGCCCGGCCCAGCGACATACTGCCGGGCGCGAGGCTGGACCTCTACCATCGGGGCAGACAAGTGGGATCCGTGACGGCCGAGCCGGGGAGCCGTGGCATCCGACGCGAACTCTACGGCGACGACATGGGGGACCTGAATAACAGCGTGAACGCCATCGTTCCGGGCCACCTCATCGTCCCCGGACTCGAAGTGGAACTAACCATCGACCCGCGCGGGAGAGTCGATCTCGCAAGGCTCGGCATCCCCAAGCGTTTCGGCCGGCAAGGCGTGTGGGTAGAGGACATGGAACCCCTGCATCTAACCCTCGTGCCTGTGATTCGTGCCGATCATCCAGACTCCAGCTTGATCGCACTTGTGGACAGCGTCGCGGCCGACCCGCAGCATCGGCTCCTCCGAGGGATACGTAGCACGTTGCCCATTTCACAGCTAGTCGTCGCGAGCAGCGACCCGGTAAACTCCGCCAGCTTGTTCTCTGTAGAAGAAGCCCGGGAGGCGCGCGGGGGCACCGGCTACTGGATGGGCATTGCTCGAGGCATCGGTGGGCTCGCTGCTCTCGGAGGAGGCTACATCAGCGTCTCCGGTCCCGATGCATGGACGATGGCGCATGAACTGGGACACAACCTGGGACTCTATCACGCTCCCTGCGGCAACCCGGATTGGGTTGATTCCTCCTTCCGCGCCGGGAATGACGAATGGGGAATAGATCCAGAGACGCAGACCATGATCCATGTGGGGAACGGGAGCCCGCGCGCACCAGACCTGATGTCCTACTGCCGCCGGAAACAGGAACCGAAGAAGTGGATCAGCGTCTACCACTTCAACAAGGCGGTTCAATACCGGAAAAGGGTTCACGAGGCACAAGCCGACCGTGGCAGGCGTGTGGTCATCGTGGATCCGGTCGTTCCGCCGGAAAGCTTCTAGGTCTAGTCGGTGCTCTTCGGCTTCTCGTAGGAAATTGATAAATGCGGGCGCCCCGGTGGTCGCCGGGAGCGCCCGCTCGAACCCGACACCGAAGGAGGGGAAGATGTCGAGCGATCAACCTCGCGTACAACTCACGCCCAGAGCGCAACAACTAGTCCCAAAACAAGCGAGTAGGGTCCGGTCGGCGAGTTTCGGTTGTGCAAGTTGTCATAAGGCGGACCTGGCGGCTTCCATGGGGCTGTTTTTCGGGCTTGCCAGGGTATGAACGGAGTCTCTTGAGTGCGCGGTCCCGGGGTGTCCCGGGTGATTTTGGCCACGGGAGACACCGGTGCCTGCGGACGCGCGTGGTAGCGGGATGAGGGGAGAGGGGTAGGGGCGGCGTCAGCCGAAGCCGGTCCGTTCGATCGTGCGCCAGGTGCTGAACAGCCGGTCGGTGGTGGGCTGCCAGCCTATGATGCGCAGCGTGGTCTGCCGGGCCGGCGGATGACCTGGCAGGGCAGCAGGATCATCTCGCGGATGAAGCGCTTGAACTCCATGGCGACGTACTTCCGGCGGTCGGACTTCAGGTGCATCATCATGGCGAACCAGCTCTTCAGGTTCCACGCCAGCGCCGCCATGACCATGTAGGCCCAGTTGCCGATCATAACGTCGGCTCCCCACCCGATTGCCCTGGGCGGCGAGGCTTCACCTCCGCCCAGCTTTCCTGTTGTGCTTCACCCATTCTGGTCTCGTTGACAGCCTTCCTGTTGGGTTTCAGACATCGTGTCTCCAGAGGAACCTACGGGACGCTTCTCTTGGGGGACTCGGTGCAATACGATCCATCAACTGGTGGGAGCCGTGCTTCCAGCTTAGCCAGCTGCTCGATGCGTCTTGCAGGGACGCCGATTCCCCGCAGAATCCCAAGCGCTTTCACAAAGGCACCTCGGACCCATCCTTCGGCGTAAGCTACACTTCCGTCATCACGAGAAGTGCTGAACGAGTTAGCTGCGTCCCCCCATCCCGTTCTCGCTGCTTCGCTCCCGGCTTCTGTTCGCTCTCCCATCCTTTCTCCTCTCCTTTATAGTGCCCCCGATTTCCCTGGACAGTAGGTTAGCAACCCTTCCGGGGTCCAGGAGAGAGGAGGCACGGGATGTCTCGGAGTACGGACGAGCGGGACAACGCGGGCCGCTTGGGGAGGCCGGCCGGCCTCCCCAAGCGGTGGAGCGCGCGGCGCAAGGCCGAGGTGGTGTTGCGGCTGCTGCGGGGAGAGGACATCGGCGAGGTGAGCCGGGAGATTCGGGTTGCGGCGCCGGAGCTGGAGCGGTGGCGGCGAGAGTTCTTGGAAGGCGGCCAGCAGGGCCTCAAGAAGAAGAACCGGCCGGGAGGCGAGCTGATGCGGACCCGGGCGAAGCTGGGGGAGATGACGATGCGGGTCGAGCTGCAGGCGGAGCTGCTCGAAAAAAGGGGGGTACGGGGACGAGCTGAGGAAGCTCTTGAGGCGCTTGGACGGGTGAGTTCGGCGACGAACCGTCCCTATCCGCTGACGATGGTGTGCGAGACATGGCGTGTGGCACGTTCGAGCGTCTACGCGTTGCGAGCCACAGACATCCGATGGCCGCCAGCCCGGGAAGCGGGGCCCGAAGACGGCACTGAGCGACGAGGAGCTGGTGGAAGAGATCCGGACGGTGCTGAAGGCGAGTCCGTTCCTCGGCGAGGGCCACCGGAAGGTGAGGGCGCGGCTGGCGGCCAGGGGGATCCGGGTCGGCAAGAACCGGGTGCTGAGGCTGATGCGGGAGCAGGGGCTGCTGGCGCCGGTGCGGCGGGGCCATCCCCGCGGGGACCGGACCCACAGCGGCCGGATCCGGACCGAGAGTCCGGACGAGCTCTGGGGCACGGACGCGTCGCGGTTCTGGACGAAGGCGGAGGGCTGGTGCTGGTTCTTCGCGGCCGTCGACCACTGCACCTCGGAGGTCGTCGGCTGGCACGTCGCGAAGAAGGGCGACCGCTGGGCGGCGCTGGAGCCGGTACGCCAGGGGGTGCGAGCCCACATGGGCGGCTTCCGCAAGGCGATCGCCCTGGGTCTCGGTCTGAGGCACGACTGGGGCCCGCAGTACAGGGCCCGGCAGTTCCAGGCCGAGATCAAATGGCTCGGCATCCGCTCCACGCCCGCCTACGTGGGCGAACCGGAGTGCAACGGCGTCGCGGAGCGCTTCATCCGCACGCTCAAGGAGGAGTGCATCCATCTGCACCACTTCGGAACCCTCGAGGAAGCCAGAGCGGTGATCGGGGCCTTCATCGACCGCTACAACAACGGCTGGCTCCTGCAGCGGCACGGGTACATGACCCCGGCCCGTGCCCGCGAGAAGCTCAGCCGGAGGGCGGCTTGATGTCTAAGCCGTCCACTTGTCCAGGAAACCGGGACCGGTACAGGTGCGCCTTCATGAACGCATACCCCCGCTGGGGATCGATCCGCTCTCCCTCGCGAACCAGGCCGCGGCTTTTTTCAAGATGTCGCGCTCCATGCGCAGCCGCTTGTTCTCCCGCTTCAGCTCCCTCAGCTCCTTGCGCGCTTGCGTGGGCAGACCGTCGCCGCGGCGGCCCTCGTCCAGATCCGCCTGCTTCACCCAGTTGCGGATCGTCTGCTCCGAAGGCTCGAACTCGCGCGCCAGAGACGCCGGGCTACGTCCCGCCCTCACGAGCTCCACAAGCCGCTCCCTGTACTCGGGCGGATACCGCCCCTTCCTGCTTCCCGCCATCGCACACCTCCTCGGTTGGCCCAAATGGAAAGGTGTCCGTCATAGCGGGGCAACTCCACTTCATGCCGGTTCTTCTTGCGTTCTCCATGGGCCAATTAGCATCCGCAAAGCTCAAGCTGCTCCTCTAGGTTTGCGACCATCTCCGACTGAATCTCATGCCGAACCTCCATGAGACTAATGACTTGTTCAGACGCCGATACACCGAGGTTGTACCCCAAAAAGACCAGCCCAGATGATAGAAGAAAACCTAGAACGCCAGCTCCCGCTGCGATTAGTATGACTTTCCATTTGCCCATGTCACCCCCCAATGTTCCTCCATCTGGCTCCATCTGGTTGTTGAGGTGTTTACCCACTTGCACCAAAAGGTAGGGGGGGCGTCACCGAAACGCAAGGCCGTCTGCCGACTAAGCTTCCTAGATCGTCATCCGAGTACAATCCTTGTGGTTGACTTTATGGATCAACGCGGCTTGAGGAACTTGTTCAAGTTCTCCTCATAGGTCCGCAAGTAAAACCCCGCTGGATGGCGGTCCTTCAGGGGATTCGCAAGCCATGTCTGAATGTCCCAATCACGGTCTAGGAGTTCGGCTTGTCACGGCCTGCCCAGCTGACGAAGACGTCCACTTGTGTCCAATTCTCCTCTGTCGTCACACTACACGTCGGTCCGTAGCATGCCTCATCGTCCGGGCAGTCGGCCCGTCTTGATCGGGAGCCCGGCCAGGGATGCTGCGGGCAGCAACTTGGGGGGTCTATACGCTTGATTTGACGGCCTCAAGTCCTCCTGATCTGCGTTCGAATCCGCCAAGCGTTGTCTCTATGTTTAAGGGCCAGCGCGCTTTGTCCTTTGTGTTCAACCATGCGCTTACTCCACCAATCGGGCGTACAGTGCTCCTCGTGTCGATGCTCGATGGGAACATGGCTTAGAAGCTGGTCAGCATCCCGTTCACGTCGCTCTGCGTGCGCTTCTTCGCATCGAACGCGTTGCCACATCTCCTGAGTTTTCGTCATGTCTTTCCCCCGAAATCGCTCAATGCCGTCCTTTCAGCGAGCTTGGTCTGGAGCCATTCATCGTCCCATTCTTCTAGTAGATTGGATTCGCTTGCCAGCGTGCGAATAGCATCTGCGCATTGGTCGAACGTTTCGTAATCGATTCGTTCCCTTCCTTCGCTATCGAAGTACGGGAGCCGCATCAATTTCAAGTAGCAGTCGATGAGGTGTAGGCGAGCTTCTTTGTTCATTTGCTTTTTTGACTCCTTCTCCCATTTGCTTGGCCCAGCTAGTTGTTAGACTGCCAGCGGGCGATTCGACAGATCGAGGGGCTCGTTCGGTCGGTATGCTACATGCTGATAGCCCGGCTCTGATTCTTGTACGAATGTGATTGATTGGTAGAAATCTTCAAGCGGGACGAATACGCCTTTGTTCTCTGCCCACTGACGCATCCGCAACTTGCATGAGTGTGTCCACGACAGGATTTCGACTCGCCAGCCTCGTCTGAGCATCCGTTCGAGAGTGCTGTGAAAACCTCTGCCTTCCCGGTATCCAGCTCCATCACCGCTCAGCAGAACCACAGTACCAGGACTGCCGTTGAAATCGAATGCGTCCTCCAGCATTTTCAGTTGGAGAAATTGGTCAGGCACTCCTTGTTCGCCATACTCAGCCTGAACGCGGTCGAACAACTCCACATCAACGCCTTGGTTTTCAAGCCGATTCCACAGACTTTGCAATTGTGGTGGAATCGATCCGGCCGCGTACGCTCTCTCGACTTCCCGATCTGCATGGGCAAGCCGGTATAGGCTCTCAAAATGGATACGGATTCGGAAGCGGGCCGCAGGAGTAGCTTCGCGGTCTTCCGCAAGGTACTGAGCCGCATGAAAAATGTTTGAGTTGTCCCAATAGATAAAGCAGGATTGCATGTCTTCCCCCGCGTGTTGTTTCATGAAATCATTCGTTGCTCGGGCACCCGTCCTAGTTCCTGCCGCTCGCCTTCACGGCTTCTTCTCCCACTGCTTGGCCAGCTTGTCACGCACCTTCGGCTTCACGAGCGCACGCACGACATCGCTCGCCATCGCGCCCTGGTAGCGCGGGTTGACGGCTTTGAAGTCGATGGGCTTTTCGGTCTTCGGATCCTTCGTCGTCTCGCTCATGATTTCCCCCCTAGCACTGGCCCGTGGACGGCTTGATCCGGTTCCCTGCCATCTCGCTGTCCGATCACCATCCCTTCGTGTGCTCGCGGGATGACTAGGGCAGCTATCGACCCCCGGCGATCTTCGTAGCGGTCGTGAATGATTCTGATGGCGTTCCGAGTGATCTTGAACCGACCGCATCTCGGGCAGTTGACGTCGAACACGTCCGGCCTGAGGCGCCGTCCTTGGCTTCCGCATTTCGCTACGGCGCTCCGATTTCTAGGCAAACAGGACACGTTGTCTGCTTCGCAAGCATGTGAAAACGTAACCCTTGCCAAAGCCCCATGCCAAGGGCCGATTTGCGGGTTTCCTGGAGTCGACCCACCCTGGCGGACTTCGACTTCGCCTTCCAGCCCTCGATCGAGCGCGAGCAGGTCGACGCGCTGCACGAACTCGGGTTCATCGAACGCCGGGAGAACGTGGTCTTCCTCGGCCCGCCCGGGGTCGGCAAGACCCATCTGGCCATCAGCCTCGCAATCACGGCGGCCGAAAGCGGGCGCAAGATCTACTCTGGGACGCTGACCGACCTAGTGAACTCCCTGGAGGAGGCGAGGGCCGCCGGCCGGCTCGAGCGCCGCCTGAAGACGCTGACTCACCCGGCCCTGCTGGTCGTCGACGAGATCGGCTACCTGCCGGTGACCCAGAGCGGCGCAGTCCTGTTCTTCCAGCTCATCAACCGGCGCTAGGAGGCTGCGCCGCAGAAAACCGTAGCGGCTATTATTAGAGGGTTGCGAGAGCAAGGCGACAGGTTTGGGGCCAGCCGAGGGGGGTGTCAAATGGGGACGACGTTCCGACCGTACCAGCCGGACCAGATTCTGATGCTGCCGCCGGATCTTCGGGAGTGGGTGCCGGAGGGTCATTTGGCGCACCATGTAAGCGACCTTGTGGACGCGGTGGATCTGAGCGCGTTCTACGCGCCGTACCGCGGGGACGGGCGTCGCAACTCGCCGTACGATCCGCGGATGATGGTCAAGGTGCTGATCTACGCGTATGCGACGGGCACGTTCTCGTCGCGAAAGATGGCGAAGAGGCTGGAGGAGGACGTGGCGTTGCGGATGCTGGCTGCGGGGAACTTCCCGAAGCACCGGACGCTGTGCGAGTTCCGCAAGCGGCATCTCGACGACTTCCGGGCGGTGTTCGCCGAGGTGGTGGTGCTGGCGCGGACCATGGGGCTGGCGGGCCTGGGCCGGGTGTCGGTGGACGGGACGAAGGTTCGGGCGAACGCGAGCAAGCGCAAGGCGATGAGCTACGGCCGGATGGTGAAGGAGGAGGCCCAGCTGGAGGCGGAGACCGAGGCGCTGAAAGCGGAGATCGAGGCGGTGGTGGGGAGAGCCGAGGCGGTGGACGAAGAAGAGGACGAGCGCTTCGGCGGCGATCCGGGCGGCGAAGGCGCGCCTGGAGGCTGAGCAGAGAGCGGCGGATGATGCGCGGGGGCGCAAGCCGGGGCAGAAGCGCAACCCGAAGGGCGGCAGTCCCTACAAGCGGGAGTACGGGGAGCCGGACGAGAAGGCGCAGAGCAACTTCACGGATCCGGAGAGCCGGATCATGAAGACGTCTTCGGAGGGGTTCCAGCAGAGCTACAACGCGCAGATGGCGGTGGAGGGGGAGAACCAGCTGGTGGTCGGCACCGGGGTGACGAACAACGCGAGCGACCAGGGCCAGCTCGTCCCGATGATCGATGGAGTGGCGGCGGTGTGCGGCGACGCGCCCGATCAGGTGCTGGCGAACGCCGGTTACGGCAACGAGCAGGACCTCCGGGAACTGGAGGAGCGGAGCGTTGACGCGCATGTGGCGCTGGGCCGCGAGGGCAAGGCGCCGGCGAAGGTCGATCCGGAGGAGTATCCCGCCAGAGCGCGCATGGCCGCCAAGCTGGCAACGGACGAGGGCCGACGACAGTACGCGCGGCGAAAGTGGCAGGCCGAGGTACCCATCGGCTGGATCAAGGAGGCGCTGGGCTTTCGACGGTTCAGCTTCCGCGGCCTCGAGAAGGTCCAGGCCGAATGGACCCTCGTGTGCCTGGCCCTCAACATCAAGCGGTTGCACACGCTCCAGGCGGCATGAGCAGCCTGGAGCTGACAGCAAGCCGCCGCCGCCCGGCTTCACGGATCGCCCAGGAACCGCCGAACGACACCCTCTCCCCTCCCACCCCGTCAGCCCCGCCCGCTCCAGCCGTTCTCCTCCCCCTTTCGCACCGTCCCCGCCCGGTCACATGCCCAGATCTTCCCATCCCCTTCACTTTCTGGGGCGCAAGCTCCTAGCGTCCGTCGGCTTCTTGGCTGTGCAGCGTGCGGTCTTCCGGCCGTCTTGAAGGGCATTGGCGCGGCCATGGGACGCCCGACAGTGATCAGACCGGAACTGAGAGACGGAGTGCTAGTTCGCGTGTCCGAGCTCCCGTCCGACGAGCGCCGGGGCCGTTACCCGACCGTTGCCGGTCCCGCATGCGGCCAACCTCGTAAGGCGAGGCGCGAAGCACTCATGGGGGAGAGTGTCGCTCACGCCAGCGCGCTAGTACCGGAGCGCAACAGATCCAACGAACGGAAAGGCTGAGAAACGACAGGGATGCCCAAAGTCCCCTTGTCGGTAGTTGGTCGTTCACGGAGCCCCTCTTCTCGATGTATTGCGAGAGACAGGTATATCAGCGCCTCGCGTGCCATCTTGAGTAGGCGCAGCGCGCTATACTCAAACTCCTCAATCGAGACAACTTGATGCGTATCGTTACCGGATTCTGTTACGAGAGGGTGAAAGCTCAGGAATCGATGTTCCGCCAGGTTCCTCAGTTGTGAGAGCTTCAACGCGTTCGGCTCAGCAACTTCCTTGAAATCACTGTCGAACAGATCCTTTGACAGAAAGTAGAGCCCGCGCAATGGCCAGTTCCACTGTTTCTCGAATTCCGACCGAACGTTCAGCGTGCCGCGCCCCGGACTCTCAAACCAAACATTACGAAACGTAACCTTACCGGGCTTGAGCCCTAGACGGAAGTAGTCGTTCAGGAATAATCCCACCTTATCGAACACCGCATAGGCAGATCGGAACGACGCCTTCAAATTGTCCGTATAGTGACCCAAGAGTTGTCCCTCGCCACTGTCGAGCATCAGGACGTCCCTCATTACAAATTCCGGATCACGCCCGAGAAGTGCTCGATATAGGCGATAGCGAGCACTTACAAATTCCTGTTTCAGTAGATTGAAGTACGCCGGAAACCGCGGTACTTCATCGATTGGGTATGTGTGTATGTGGACGCCCCCAGTTGGGCAAGCGCGGATTCAGAACCGAGTTGGTGGCAGTGGGCCAAGTACTGTCGTATGTCCGGCCTCTTGATGCAGCGCTTGTTTGGCTGCGGGCCCGTATGGTGTGCGTGAGATCGGATCCAAATCGGCTTGGCGGGCTCATGAGGCCCTTCAGCATACACTGGTTTTTCCGATCCCGTCTTGTCGACCGTTTGCCCTTACCCGTTTCTGCGTCCTGCTGCCCACACCTCCCCGACAGCGTCTTTGCTTTTCGGCTTTTTCTCCTTTCTCCGCCCGCTCAGGCGGCAGTGCGAACCCGGTAGGTCTCCTTCTTCGTGGCCAGCGCCCAGACCGTCCGCGCGGTCTTGTTGGCGAGCGCCACTGCCACCAGCCTCTTCGGCTTGCGTGCCAACATCCCGCCCAGCCACGGATCCATGATCTCGCCACGCCGGACCGCGTGCTGGATAACCGTCATGGCTCCCGTGACCAAGAGCCGCCTGAGGTTGCGCTGGCCCATTTTTGAGATCCGGCCCAGCCTCGGCTTGCCTCCGGTCGTGTGTTGCCGGGGCACGAGGCCGAGCCAGGCCGAGAAGTCGCGGCCGCGCCGGAAGCTCTCCATCGGCGGCGCGAAGGCCTGGATGGCCATCGCGGTGACCGGCCCGATGCCCGGGATCGTCATCAGGCGAGCCGTCTCTTCGTCCTCCCGTGCCCTCCGCAGGAGTTCACGGTCGAGTCCGTCGATCTTCTCATCGAGCTCGTCGATCCGCCCAAACAGCAGCCAGCCCAGTTCGACGACCGCCTCCGGCAGGCCCGAGTCCCCGTCTTCGAGCACTGCGGCCAGTTGCCCGATCCGGGCTCTGCCCTTTGGAGCGACGATGCCGTACTCGACCAGGTGACCCCGAAGCGCGTTGATCGTCTGCGTGCGCTGGCGCACCAGCAGGTCACGCGTGTGAAAGAGCAGCGCCTGCGCTTGCTGCGCCTCCGTCTTCACCGCCACGAAGTGCATGGTCGGCCGCTCGGCCGCTTCCGTGATCGCCTCCGCGTCCGCCGCGTCGTTCTTCTGATATGTTGCGGTCCGGATTATGTGGCGGAGTGCCTGTGTTGTCCCGTGGGGCCTGAGAAGTCCCCATTCTTCTGCAACATAATTTTTCGCAGTCAGAGCGCGGCCAGGAAGGTCATCAGCCGTTTGCTCGTCTTCCACGGGCGATCCGGCCCGGGCTGGGGCGCATCGCAGAGGGCCAACGCCTTTGCCTTCATCTCGATATCGATCTCGGCGTAGATGTTGGTGGTATTGAGGCTGGCATGACCGAGCCAGGCGCGGATCGTGTTCAGGTCGACTCCGGCCTGGAGCAGGTGGCAGGCGCTGGTGTGACGGATCGTGTGAGGCGTGATCTTCCTTGCGGCGAGGGAGGATACGCGGGCCGCAGAGCGTTCGACGAGCCGGTAGACGCCGAACCGGGTGTAGGGCCTTCGCTGCCGGCTGAGGAAGACGGCATCGCGGGCATCCCGTCCCTGCACGAGCTTGGCGAGCACGGCTTCGGTGCGCGGCCACAGCGGACACTGCCGTTGTTTTCCGCCCTTGCCATGGATGTTGACGAGCGCGTGTCCCGCGTGGCGCCGCCCGATCTGCAGGTCTCCGGCGACGAGCCCCGTCGCTTCGGAGACGCGGGCCCCGGTGTTGTAGAGGAACAGGAGGAGTGCGTGTTCGATCCGGCCTCTCGGCGTTCGGCGGTCCGGGACCTCGAGCAGATCGCTCATCTCGGTCTTGCTGAGCCAGCCGATCGGCTGCGGTGTCGCCTTCTTCGAGGCAATGGCGCGGATGCTGGCGCTCCACTCGAGATGTAGGGGATCACGGCTGGCGACGAAGCGTGCGAAGGAACGGATCGCGGACAGCCGCTGATTTCGGGTCTGCACGGAGCAGCCGCGGTCACTTTCGAGATGGTCGAGGAACTGCCGCACGCGCCGGGCTGTGAGATCCTGTACCGCAAGCCGCTCGAGCGGCTTGCGGGCCTTGGTGCCGACGAACCGGAGCAGGAGAGCGAAGGTGTCGCGATAGCTCTTCTGTGTGTTGCGGGCGAGGTTGCGCTCGGTGACGATGTATTCCGCCAGGAAGCGGCGGAGCCAGGGGCCGAGGGTGCGTGGGCTACTCATGGTCTCCTCCGTTGACGTAGGTGTCGAAGCGGACCGAAGCCTGATGCAGCAGTTCGGGCGTCATGGACAGATAGACTTGGGTGCCGTTGAGATCGGCGTGGCCGAGCCAGGTGGCGAGCACCGGCAGCAACCGCTGGACATCAGCGCCCTGCCGGTACCAGGACTCCAGCCGGTGAACGGCCGCGGCATGGCGCAGGGAGTGAAGGCACGGAGCTCGCCGTCCGTCGCTGGCAGCCCCGATTCCTGCGGCTTTGAGCAACTTGGCGAACGCGCCGTGGATGGTGCTCTTGGCCAAGGGCGTGCCGTTGCGGTTGGCGAGGAAGGTCGAGGCCCTACCCTTGGGCAACGGGCGTCGTGCGCGCCTGGCGCCGTAGGCCCTCAACGCATGGGTGAGTCGCGGGGCCACAGGCACGAGGCGGGCTTTGTAGAACTTGGCGTCGCGGATGGTCAGCAACGCATCGGGCAAGTCGACATCTTCGAGAGTCAGGCGTTGCGCCTCGCCCAACCGCAGCCCCGCGCCGTAGAGGAGCAGGAGCAGCGCCCGCAGGGTGTCGGAGCCGAGCTGGACCGAACGCTGCCGGGTGACATCGATGGCGCCGAACAGCCTCTGCAACTCGTTGCGGGAGTATACGTAAGGCGGTGCCGAGGGCGGTGGTCGTGGCTCATCGTCGCGTGGCGGCAGCGGCGAGCTGGTGGCGTAGCCGCGGCTGATCGCGTAGCGGTAAAAGCCGGCCAGCGTGCTGTACTTGACAGCCCGGCGCCGGGTAAGCGGTCCTCTGCCGGCAAGGAAGCCGAGAACGTCCTCCTCGGCGATGGCGCCGCAGCCGGTGTTCCCACCGACATGTTTGCAGAACTGATGCAGGAGGTGCGTACCCGCGTCGAACTTCGCGCCATGGGCCCGGCGCCAGGCGATATAGTGGTCCACCGCAACCCGGAGACTCATGCCAGGCCCTCCAGGTCGATGTCGGCGACCTCGCGGAGGGTGCCGAGCTGCACCTTGGCGTACACCGCGGTGGACGAGATGCTGCGATGGCCGAGGTAATCGCCAACCACCTTGAATGAGAGGCCCTGGTCGAGCAAGTGTTGCGCGGCGGCATGGCGTAGCGCGTGCGGACCGCGACGCTTGCCGATGATCCCGAGACGATCGAGGCGTCTCCTGACCACCTGTGACATCGCGCTCGAACTCAGCGGACGGATCGGAGCTCGCAGCGTGAGGAACAGCGTCCTACGGGGCCGTCGGGGACGGACCTCGGTGATGTAACGCACGATTGCCTGGCCGACCCCGCGGGAGAGCGGGTAATGGTGTGTCCGCCCCGGCTTGGGGCAGCGTACCCGCAGCGTTTCCCCGGCCCAGTCCACATCGTCGAGCCTGAGGCCGGTGACCTCGCCCGAACGCAAGCCATACCCGATCAGTACCATCAGGATGGCACGGTCGCGAACATCGGCCGGCCGGTCGCCCTTGGAGGTTGCGAGAAGGCGTAGCACCTCGTCCCGGTTGAGCCCCTTGGGGACCGTCTCACCGGGATGGAACCGCGACGGCATGATCCCATCGGCCAGCCCCGGTGTGCTCCAGCCCCGGCGTTCGGAGAACCGGAAGAACGTGCGCAGACGCTGCGCGTAACCACGGACGGTGATCCGGCTGCAGCCGCGGGCGTGCCAGCGCGCGACAGCCCGATCGACGTCGGCGATTCCGACCACATCCAGGGTGATGCCCCATTCGTCGAGCCAGTCAAAGAAGCGATCGACCGTTTTGCGGCAACCGTGGATCGTCTCTTCCGAACACCCTCGCTCTTTGCGCATCCACGCCCCGAAAACCGCCACCTCGTCGTCGTGGGCGTGTCGAGCCCTGCAAGGCTCTTCGAGCAGACCGGCGAAGCGCAGCCACCGCAGTGCGTGGCCGACGAAGCCCCGACGTGTCTCCGGCTGCATGCAGCGGTCAAGCGATCGGGACCCACCACGCTGTGCCCACTGCCTGGCCACCGCCTCGATCCGGGGTATGCCCACGCGCTCGGCTTCACGCAGATCCAGAAGACGAACCAGACAGGTCTGAGCAGCCGCGATCCTGCGCAATGTGCGTGGCCGTGCCCCCGACTGCGCACAGTGCCTGAGGTAGACCAGCCGTTCCTCAAGCAGCGGTGCGGACCAAAGGTCGGATATGGTGCGCGGGTCGACGAACAGATCCTCGAACATGATCGTGCCTCCTTGGGAAGTGGAGCCATGACCATCGCCAACGAACGAGAATCAGAAAATTATGTTGCAGAAGGATGGAGACTTCTCAGGCCCCGCAGGACGACACAGGCGCTCCGCCACATAATCTGGACCGCAACATATCACAAGTTATGTGTCATTCAACATAACTTGTGCCGCTTGACGAACGGCTTCACGTAGATCGGCGGAACCAGCCGCACCTCGTGGCCGAGCGCCGCGATTTCCCGGCCCCAGTAGTGGGCACCGGCGCACGCCTCCATCGCCACCGTGCACGGCGGCTGCGAGGCGAGAAAGCTCAGCACCTTCCCGCGGCTCAGCTTCCGGCGGAAGGCCACCGACCCGTCCGCCTTCGCCCCGTGCACCTGAAAACTGCGCTTTGCCAGATCGATCCCGATGACGCTAACCTCTTCCATGTGGATGCCTCCTCCCTCAGATGGTCCGATTAAATCGCTCAGTACCATCTTGGCACATCGCGATGCCGTCGGGAGGGGGCGTCCACTCCATCGGCTTGGTAGGTGCAACACGTCGGTAGCGGCTACGGTGTCTGTGTATGCGTCGTTGAGTGGATTCAAGAATAGACGTTCGCGCAAACACCAACCCCGATACGCGCGTTCCTCGTCGGTGTTTCCCAAAGACCATTGGTTTAGATCATAGCATTCGTCGAAGTCATGTCGACGAAGATCATCTGCAATGCGCTTCCGTTCTTCTCGCAATCGGGGTGCAAAAGAGTCGCGGTCACCACTCTCCCCAAACGCTGTCGCGTCAAGTGCCGACTCGAAAAGAGATCGTGCAGCGGCCAACAATACGCATATGTGGCCAATGTCGTACAGCTGGGCAGCATAGAAGGCAATGCCCTGGGCTTGTCCAGCGAGCGCTTTGGCGAAATGAGGATCCGATCTCAATACTCGCAGGCGTTCTTCATTGGCCGCGATCGGACGACCCACCGCGTCAAGGCGGTTGGCGAGATTCGTGCGTATCTGGCGAACAACAACAGCGTTGGTGGTCGCAAACGATGGCTCCCTGATTGCTCGGCGGAGCAGCAGGATGTTCTCAACACCTTCCTCTTGATTCCAGCGCCGATTGTAGTGTGGGTCAATGCGCTTGATGTCGATGATCGAACTAAGCGTATTCGACCAATAGTAGAGAAGGCGAACGCGATCACCGCCTGTCGCGGCACCCAATTGTTCTTCACAGACGGTGCCAAGTCGGCGTAGCAGAGATTCATCACGAGCATCCGAAGCGTCATCGATCGCGCGCGCAAGATCGTCAAGCGAATGCACTGACATCAGTCCTCGTCACCCTGGTCGGTTCATTGGCTCGCGGGAGACCGTACTGTCTCATACAGGCCAACACCGGGCGCCGGGAGAGGGGGAGGAGCACACAGCTGGGCGCCTGATGCTCTTGGGGCACGTTCCGCGGCGTCCGGTTCGCCTCGTGGAGGGGAGAAGGTTGGGCCTGAGCAGGTCGGGCGAATCCGTGGGCTGCGGGCTGCTCATGTCGTCGGCCGGAATGTTCGGGGGGATCGTTAGCGGTCCTCAAACCTAACGGGTCGTCGGCTGCCGCGGAGACCGTCGCGCGCAACCTAGCGTCGAAAACGAAGGCATCGTGGACGGGCAGGGAGTCGGCCGCGACCACCACGAATCCAGTCCGCCAGTCCAAGGATCGTGTCGGGTCGGCGTCTGCGTAGCCCATCGCCCGTTGGACGAGCATCTCGCAAGATCTTGGGGCGTCAAGTAGTCGTCCGGGACCCCTGTCATCCTCGTCGGCATGTGCCGTGCCAATTCTCCTTATGGGGATACTACCCTCAGCCTAGAAGGGAGTTCGTGCGGTCCCAGTTGAACTTACACGATTCCTTACCGTGATTCGCGTCCCCTGTGTTCCGATACCGTACTTGTGCAGAAGAGGTCATGATCCTCCTCCGCCATCGTCTTGCGATTGGGTCATGTCGGCCACCTCGCTCAACCAACTAGCAAAGTACGTCCCCGGAACGTCTCCAAGCTTCTTGGCAAGCTCTTGAGTCCGTTCTGCATCGACCTCAGCGCCATCGCGGACGAGCAACGCGCGTAAGACAAGGTTCGTGGCGGTCTCTACCCTGACATCAGTGGTTGAGGCAGCACTCCAGATCGCATTAATGAATTCGGCGACGCTTTTGATAAGTGAGATGTTATCGGCATTGGGCGTCCCAACATAGTTGCATACAGCCTGTAGCTTCACGAGTTCTGTACTCATATCATCTTCGAACACTGAGAGAAGCACCTGAGTACTGGTGAACACATAGCCATGTCGACAGGCAGCCAACTGTACGAGGGCCTCGCAGTAGTCCTTCCAATCCATGGTCCCGGCTTGCAGAGCGCTGAACAGCACGGGTTGCAACCAAACGCCCTTGGTCCCGAATGCTCGATCGGCCCACTGCCGCATCACCATATCTTCGTCGAGGAGCAGTCTATGCCCGCGGGCGACTACCGCAGGGACAAAAGCGTTCCTGAATGGGGCCTTCAGCAAGCGATCGCCAAAGTCGGATAGTTCATCGGGAATCACGACGGATTCGACTGTGCACGCTTCCTCAATCGCTGCCAGCCGGGACTGAAATTCCTCTATCCTTAGAGCTTGCACCTCCGGTGTGATGACGTGCTGGACGTACTGACCGTCCCGATACGTCACCGTCATGGTTTCACCGTCATGCACGCTACCCAAATGGGCCACCATCTCTTGGATGCGCCCGAATTCGCTACGCGGAATGGCCAGAGGACCAAGTCGCTCCTCGAGGATAGGGAACACGCCGAGTCCTGCAGCGAACCAGGCGGTGGCCGCATCGAGAACAGCACCGGATCGCCGATTGTGCCCTATCAGTGTAAGTGCGTCTGAAAACTCGTCCTTGGTGCCGTAGCAAACCCGTAGATCCTTGCCGATCGAAGCCAGATAATCAGCAAATGCGATGGCGCCGCCCGGTGTCTTGCCAGCGGCCAGGGCGATGGGAAAACCATCGATGAGGTACAGGTCGGCCCGGCGGTTCGCCGCCTCGCTATGGCGTCGTACCTGCTCCAGTACCGGCTCTATGTCCGCCTCAGCGATGGGAATGCTGAAGAAGCCATCGGCGTCCGGGAATCGTCGGCCGAAATCATTACCTAGGTAGTGGAGAGCCTGCAACCAACGGGGCTTCACTTCCTTGACGGTCCACGTCTCGCGCAACCCGGATGCGGCTACATGCTCGAACGAATCGCCGACCTTGAGTCCGAGGGACTTGGCGACAAATGGATTCGTGGGCTCGGCGTTAGCCCCCCAGGGCCTGTCTGCCCCCTCGCCCACAAGTGACTCATAGCTTTCATCGCGGTCCGAGGTCAGCCGGATCCAAGTGCCTATGGCAACCACCCAATCGAGATCGCCGATCTGCGACGGCGCGGATTCCATGCCGGCCCTCAGGATGAGGCCCAGGAACTTTCTTACCACATCTGCCTGTGCCAGTCCTTCAATAACGGCCTCGTACCCGAGCTCCAATGGGTCTGTGTCGCTTCCGAAGGAAAGCAGAAGATGCGCAAGATCAACACGAGCGAGAGCTGACCCCGGGAGCCCATCGATTCCCTCCCTCTGCAGAAGCGCTGCAATGGCATCTGTGTTTCCGATTCGGTGATAGACTTCAACCAGGGTCATGAGGTTGTCGATCGACGGTTCCAGTTCGAACGCCGCAGAGAAGGGGCCCACTGCATCATCCGGGGCACCACGGTTAACATGGAGAATCCCTTGGAGCGTCTGGAAATCGGGTAGACTCCGAATCTCAGGGGCGAGATCCTCGAAGAACCGTACGGCCCGCTCCCGTATCGGATAATCGAAGACCAGCGCCCGCGCTAGCAGCCGAAGTTCGAAGGTGCCTTCATCGAGCGGCAGATGGTCGGTCAACAGATCCGCAGCAACGTTGGGTTGACCGCGTGCCAACGCTTCGCTTGCGAGCGAGACGCGCGCTCGGAGACCGTCGTCTCCGCCGTCAAAAGCCATTCCAGCCGCAATGAAATAGCGGTTACCGATATCGCCCAAGCCGTGTTCGCGGGCGTTCCGGGCAAGAGCGATCAATGCACGCACATCGCTCTGGAAGTTCTTTAGCTCAGCTTCGAGTACCTCACGCCGCTCGCTTCCGGGCAATCCGTTCAGCGCGACAAGTACCCGTGCCGCACGAGCCATGTCGTGTTCATTTTCGGGGAAGAAGGCCAAGTGATTGTCGACGAGGTCTGAGACGGTGTCCCAGTCTTCGGTGGCCATGGCGATACCGAATCGCATCATCACGGTCTCGTGGTCCATCTCGAGTCTGGAGAGGAGGTTTGCTGCTTGGGTGCCCTCGCCCTGTTCCATCAGGACCGAAGCAGCAGCCTTGGCCACGTCAGTGTTCCCTGGAAAACGAGCAAGCGCCTCGTGGGCGGTTTCTACGGCTTGTTCGCTCTGGTGCCCTAAGCGATACGCCACGATGAGATTGATGGGGACGGATACCGGTTCCTCACGCGCACGACGAGGGTCGTCGCGAAGCTGAGGCCAGAGGCTCTCGTAGATTCCGACAGCTGTCTTGACATCGTTGCGCTCATCTTCGGTGAAGCTCCGCCGATCAAGATGGTCGACCTTAGAGACGGTTCGTTCTAGAAGTGCGCTGGCGTATGTTTCCCTAAGGGTGTCACTATCGGGGTGCGCCTCATGAGCGGCGATGGCTGCGTCCCACCAAGCCCCCTGGCTGCCCCGATCCATGAGCCACAACACATGAGCCTCGGCAACTTCAGGCCTTCCCCGGACGGCTTCAGGAACGTGGTCAAGTGGATCGGTGACCATAGGGTCGGCTATCATCCCTCGGATATGGTATGCGGCGAGCTGAGCATTATCGGGCTGCCTCGACAGCTGCGCGTTGGCAAAGGACCTGAGTGTAGTCCAGTCTCTCTGAAGAAGCAGGCCGAGCGCTTTGTGAGCGATCGCCTTCCGATTGCCGGGGTCGAACTCGTATGCAGCGATGAAGCCCTGCGCGGCGGCTTCTTCGTCGCCGAGGTTGAACTGTGTAGCGGCGATGTTGGCCGCAACCCTGAACCGTATATTGGCTCTCACGTCGTCATCGAGTTGCCTTTCCAGTTGTCTGAGTAGGCGGAGCGCGGTACTCGGGTCGGAAGACACGAGCTCAGCGTAACTGTTGATCTGGCGATCGAGGATGGAGTAGACCGCTGTTTCGGTGACTATTGGGTTGAGTGTGTGTCCCTGTGTTACCGCACGGTGGACCACCGCCATCTGCGCCTGGACCACTTCCATGCTTCCAGACAGATCGCCGAGGCGTTGCTCAATCCGATCATCTTGTCCGGTGTGGGATGGGTCGAAGGCCTTGAGTGCATCGGGATGTCGCCGGATCTCGCGTTCGAGGCTACCCCAACCCAAGATGCGGATCTTGAGGGGGAAACCTCGGTTTTCACTCGCCGAAATGGATAGCTGATGCGCCAGTTTCTGTATCTTTTCGTCGTCGGGCGCGGTGGTAACGATGATGTATTCTGAGAGCGGCGGCGAAAACGTCAACGCCTTCTCAACCTCGGCTCTGACTTCGGCCTCGGTGAGCCTCTGGCCCTCACTCTTCAGTTTGCACTGGACACCAACGATTCTCTCTGGTTGGTCGCCGCGCAGCCCTGTAAGGTCTACCCCGTGCTGCGCCTGCCCCCGGCGGCCATGCAGTCGCACTGAACGGTCCCCAAGGACGCAGCGCCACAAGATCTCATTGCAGCGCTCGAAGGCCTGTTCATCACTGGGTTTAGGAATCTGCGTAGCGGTGTATTCGGACATGGCTATTGGCCTATGGGTAGCCGGACGCGCGCACCCGGACCCAAGAGCAAGGAAACGTCATCGGGCTATGCGTCCTGGTGGAGCGGATCAACGCATCGGTAGGCCGGAAGACATCAGAGGTCATGTCTAGCTCCATATTCTCCTAATGCTGTTGTACCACGTACCTTCCGATTCCGAGATCGGCGGGTACCACTTGATTGTATTCCGAATGATCGAGTAGTGGCTTTCGCATGGGAACTTGACCCCGATCGAAGGTCTTAGGGTTAGATACTCACCATCGTAGGTCAGGCTACGAGTCGCAGGGTCCAGCGTCACGTCGACCAAACGACCACACCCGCATGGACATAAATGGGAAAGAGTGGCGAACCTCATGCTGACATAGAGTGTACTTGCTTCCATTTCGGATAGTCGTGGGATGGTCTCAACAAACACTGGCTTTAGCACCACCGATCGTCGGTTCCTAACAACATGGCTAGGATGAGAATCACATGTCTCTCGCTTCCTCCATCTCCAAAAGCGCATTTTAGATCCCTCGCACTATGAGAGATTGATCGCTAACACTATAGTCTAGGCACTCCTCCCTTTTCTCTTGCCAGAATTGCCCGCGTACCTTTCGCCACGCCTGAACTGCCCAGCCCGCCGCCATCGAGTATACGTCGGGTAGATCGAGGCTTCCGTAGTCGTCCTGTCCGGCCTGGCCAACTTGAGGGATTGCCTCCCTCCAAGAGGACACACCGCCATGGGCGGTTATTATCCGCATGGAAACCTTGACGCGCTTGTCCTTACGTACTAGCGAGAGTCCTGCGACAACGAACGGGATTCGCGCGTTGGCCAGCGCGTCACATACCAACATCCGGTGGTCAGCGTCGTCCACGGCTACGAAAGCGAACGTGGTTCCTTCGATGACTTCCTGCACGTTGCCAGGGAGTACCTTCACGTTGTGGCCATGAACGTTAGTGTGGGTGAGGGAGTAGGTCTCCTGGAACCAATCGGCTTTTGATCTGCCGATCCAGACACGTGGATCAAGTCCGCCGGGCATGCGAAGTATGTTCTTGGGTTCGATGCAGTCGTAATCCCAGCCATGAATCTCTCGAGCATCGGCCTTGATGACAAAGTCTGCTATCCATGCGCCAACACCGCCAAGTCCGACGATGGCCACGCGCTCTTCAGCTACCAGACCCCTCCACTCCACCGCTTCTGGGAGTTGGTCACCAAGGACATCGAACGTGTAAGGGCGTGGGGGCGCATCCTGACTCGATGCGGATCGACCAAGAAACAGCGCGTATATCTGCTTAACGTAATTGTTTAGTGCTTCCCACGCGTCCTCATACTCGCGGCCTTTCAACTTGATCGAAAGAACAAGGCCGGAATCAGCTCGCCCAATCACGCCGTTGTTAAACTCATGGCCAGAACGGTCGTACAATCGACCATCGGAAAGCCCTCGTACATTGGCCGTGTGCGGAGCACCCTGTTGCCAGTCGTGGCTTGCCTTCAGTTCATCTTTGTTTGATGCGGTACCTACCCAGATGTCACACGTGCCTGCGGTATTCGGCGCGATAAAGCAAGGCACACCTAGTGCACCTGCTTCTAGGGTTCGACGCTCGATGGTCCACCCACGCCGCTCCGCTTCACGACGAGCCAGTGATTCATGCTCAGACACGAGCTTCCCCCTAGGCGAGATAGGAGTCGTCGATCTTGAACGACAGTTCGTCAACCACGGACATTGGTTCATCCGACGGATAGAAAATCCCGGTTGTTCCATCCTGCGCCGTCCAGTTGATCCCCGGAAGGTCACCGATCACGTGTCGATCCGGGTCCAGTTTGTTCCACTCTTCGACCACCTGCATAAAACTGATGGTCGGCTCGTCCCACAGCACCGACCGAGCATTGATGTAAACGGTCAGCTCCTTGACGATCCCCGTCGGTCCGTTGGGTCCATCGCCGTTTCCAGGTCCTTGCGGCATGTTGCACTCCTTCTCGTTGTCTAACTGTGTCTCTGTTCGTTCGCTTCCAATGCTCTGCACGTACGGCAAAGGGCATCTGCCGGCGGGCGGTCAAGTTGCTCAAGGAAGTTCGTCGTAGGCCACCCGGAGCACGTCTCAACCCAATGCCACCAGCCGCCAAAGGCGGTCTGCTGCGCTCGGCGATACATCCGAAGCTCCTTGCGCCCCGCGTAGGTCAACACCCTCCGCCCAGCAGGTGTCTGAACCAGATGACCAACCTGTCGAATGGCATACCTGATGATCCCAGCGCGAGAGGGCGTGCCCGTCACGGAGGAATCAGGATCGATGTTTCGCGTCAAATCGGTGATGTGCTCGCCGATGGCCAGCATCGATGCTAGATCCGCCGCATTCGCCCGAAACGACAAGCTGGCTTCTCCCTTGTCTGCCATGGTTTCGCTCCCTGTATTCTCGTTGTGATGCAACGTAACACGGTGGCCGCGCGCGTGCAACAGTGTGGGACGGCCACGGGACGGTGGATACGATGTAGCTCGGAAGTGAGGGTGCGTGTCCAGGCCGTAGAACGCCAACTGGCCCCCATCCACGGTTTTTCTGACCGCGAGCTGAGCAACCCTCCGGGCTTATTTCACACTCTACTTCACAAATGGACCGCTGTGCGGTATGATACTCTAGCGAGCCACCGCATAGCCACGCCGTTCATCGAGAGACGAGCCCGTTACGTGAATACTGCCGACACGCCTCTGGCGGGACCACCCCCACCCGAGGTACCGCTAACCGACCCACCACTGGTACGAGTCATCGCCCAAGTGCGCTTTCCGCTCATCGCGTCGTTGGAGAAGCGGGAGTTCATCGCGTCGTTTCAGGAGGCCATTCGGGAGTTCTACCCGGTGCTGCGTTCTGAGGAGGGACGCAGCGTCGTCCTGGGCTCACAGGGAGTGGTGGACACACGCGCGAACACCTTATGGCGGTTCACCGAAGCAAGAGGGGCATGGCGTGTCACATTGGCACCCGACTTCCTCGCGCTGGAGACTACGAAATACACGAGCCGCGAAGACTTCATGAAGCGGTTGAAGCAGGTCTTGGAAGCACTCAAGGAGCACGTCGATCCGCGGGTATTGGACCGCCTCGGCGTGCGTTACATCGATCGCGTGTCCGGGGAGAACCTGACCTCTCTTCCCCAGCTCGTTCGCCCGGAAGTAGCGGGCGTTCTCGTATCCCCACTCGCCGCACGTGCTCAGCACGCCGTCTCAGAAAACCTATTCCATCTGCCCGGTAACGCGGGTCAGATTACCGCCCGCTGGGGACTGCTGGCGCCCCGAAGCACGATTGACCCTGGTGCGCTGGACGCTATCGACGAGCGCAGTTGGATCTTGGATACCGACGCCTTCCAGTCATTTCAGGCAGGCAGCCGGCAACTCGACGTCGATTCGGTGGTCGAGCAGGCTCGAGGCTTCGCCGAACGCATCTATAGCATCTTCCGCTGGGCGGTAACGAACGAGTTTCTGCGACGATACGGAGGTGACCCATGAATCTGGAGTCCACGCTACGCGAGTCGCCCGTAAGTGACGGAACGACATCCTTTACCGGTCTCGCCGGTGTCCGGGATCGTCCCTCGCTGTTGGTGATCACGGTCGGCGGCGCGTTGTCGATCGCTGGCACGTCGTCCGCAGAGCCTACGACCGTCTGGGACGCACCGTACAAACACGAATCCGCCACGACCGCCAGCGGAACAAGCCACGACCCGGTGGCGACACAGGTGGAGAACGAGACTGAGGCCACCCGTAAGGCCGTGTCTGAGCTGCGTCGAATCTCTGGCCTGACATGGGAACAGCTCGCTGGGCTGTTCGGGGTATCGCGTCGGAGCGTCCACTTCTGGGCCAGTGGGAAGTCGTTGAACGCCAGCAACCATGAACGGCTCATGCGTGTGCTGGATGTTGTCCGAGATGCTAACCGTGGCACAGCACGCAGCACGCGTGCGGCTCTGCTTGATGCCCGGGAGGGCACGACGGCGTTTGAAATGTTGGCGGACCAGCGGTTTCAGGAAGCACGTGTCGCCCTTGGTCGAGGGCGGACGCGCCTCGTCCCGGTGCTAACCCAGCTCAGTACAGCGGCCCAGACTGCGCGTAAGCCGCTCCCGCCCGACCAGCTCTACGGCGCGAAGAGCGACCGTGTACACCAGGAACCAGGGCGTGCACGCGCCGCTCGAACCGCAAGGGGCCAGCGGCGTGGGCGTGGCTGACGATCCCGGCAGTGGCCAGGTCGATCAGAGAATCGCGACCTGGCGTCAGGGCGACTGCGTCATCGGGGACGACTGGTTTCTGTTTCGGACAAACATGGAAGACCCACTGACCGACGACGGTAAAGCGGCGGTCGTCGAAGGGGTCGAGTACGCCGAGACGCTCGTGCGTGGTTTCGCAGTCCTCACGCAGACCTGTGACCTTGTCCGAAGCTGCGTTGATCGCCCGTTCGCCGAGGTCAGCCCGCTGGTCCAGGTAGATGATCGGGTGCTCCGCGAGATCGAGCGGGGTCGAAGGCCACGCTACGGCTTCATTCCGGGAGTGGCAGACCGCCGCCTCGTGGCCGACCTCGACCGAGTGATGACGGTCGAGAAGGGAGTTGTGGCAGTTTGGGAGCGGATCGAGGGGTGTCGGACGGACGGGGACGCGCGTCGTTTCGCCCTGGCACTGGCACGCAAGCGAGCGAGGACGGCGTTCCCCAATGACTTCGTGGAGTTCGCTAGACCGCTGGAGGACCAGATGTTGGAGAAACACGACAAGCAGAGCGATGAGGGGCGTGCTCTCCGAGCGCTCCGCGAAATCAGAGTGAGAGCGGCCCCATCTTGGGACGCCGACGCCGTGGAATTGATGTTCTGGTTCATCCGCAATGACGACGAGCCAGCATTCGAAACCCAGGATTGGGAGCACTGCCTAAGAGCTTTGCCACAGCCGCGGTCAACATTCGAGCGCTTCGTCAGTGTGGACGGCGTGGTCCTAGATCTGGATGACCTGACCGGCCGCGACTACGTCGAGAGCGATCCGCTCGACCTGGATCACCTGTCGACGCGGCGGCAGTAACGGACGGATCGGGTACGGCGGCCCCATGACGCAACCATGAGGTGAGGCGGAACAGGAATCGATGGGGCGGTGGTCGTGTGGGCTGGGTTCGCACTCGCACCACACGGCAAGCCGAAGCGTGAGACGCCCAATGGGCGGATGAAACCGGATGATGTAACGAACCCGATGTTCGCGGCACTGATCTGACTGCCTCCGCCGGGTCCAGCCGCTTCCGCGCTGGCGAGAAGCCCGCGGCGACCAGAGACACTACCATTGGACCGGTTAGCGGTCACGCCGAATGCCCGCCATTTGGTGCAGTTTTCCAGCTATTTCGGCCCGGTTGAACCAGACAAGATCCATCGGCAAGAAGCGCAGATCGTGCAGTCCTGATTGAACTTAGGAGATTTCTTGCCGTGATTCACGGCCCGCTTTTGATCGATTATCAGGCGTGCGCTCTAACCGACTGAGCTACAGGCCCAGTTGACGCCCCGTCAACCCGCTGACGGAGAGCCGCAGGGCGTGTAAGATAGTGTGGTTCTCCGTCTTCTGGTAGGCAGTCTCGTGAACTTCGGCGGATGGGTGGCTCGGCATGGAACTCGACTTCAGAACCCTCGATGTCTTCACGGAGGAAACCTTCGGCGGCAACCCGCTCGGCGTGTTTCCGGACGCGGCCCATCTGCCGGCGGAGCTCATGCAGAAGATCGGGCGCGAGATGAACCTTGCCGAAACGGTGTTTCTGGGGCCTCCGGAGACGCCGGAGGGAACGGCGCGCGTGCGCATCTTCACCCCCGAGGTGGAGGTACCGTTCGCGGGGCATCCCACGGTCGGGGCCGCCATCTATCTGGCGAGCACGCGACCGGTTCGGCGGCGGGGCGGCATTCGCCGGACCGCGGACGGACACGCCGACCTGGTGCTCGAAGAGAACGTCGGCCTCGTGCCCGTATCGGTGAAGTACCGGGGCGGCCGTCCGGTGTCCGCGCAGTTCACGACGTCGATGCTGCCGGAGCGGCGCGAGTCGCCGCACTCGCTGGAGCGGCTGGCCGCGATGGTGGGCCTCGAGGCGGATGACCTCGGCGGCGAGGCCCCCCGCCCGCTCACGCCCGCCATGATGTCCTGCGGCCTCCCCTTCCATGTCATCCCGGTGCACACCATTGCCGCCCTCCGCCGTGCCGTCCTGAACACGGCCCTCTGGCAGGAGATGCTCGCGGATTCGTGGGCCCACCACGTGTACCTGGTGTGCCACCTCTACGGTGGGGACGTGCGTGTCCGCATGTTCGCCCCCGGGTCGGGCGTGCCCGAGGATCCGGCGACCGGCTCGGCGGCCGCGGTGCTTGGAGGCTATCTGGGCGACGCCAGCCGCCGCCTGAACGGCACCCTCACCTGGCAGGTCGCACAGGGCGGGGAGATCGGCCGGCCCAGCCTCATCGGGGTGGAGGTCGACAAGGTCGCCGGCCGGATCACCGCCGTTCGGGTGGGTGGCGCCGCCGTCTTCGTCAGCCGCGGCACCATGACCGTTCCGGGACCACCGATCACTCCACCGGACGGCCGCCGCGCGTCCTGGATAAAGCGCTACGCCGGACGGCTCTGACCCCTACATCGGCAGCCTCAGCGCCACCAGCCGTCCGGGAGCTCCGACCTGCACCACGATGTGCTGTCGGCCCTCGTGGCTGTAGGTCATCATCCCGTACTGGCCAGCGCCCGGCATCTCGACCTCGCCCACGAACTCGCCGCTCATCTTGTCGAAGGCGTTGAGCACCGGTGGCCCGCGCGATCCCTCGGTGGCCAGCAGCAGATCCCCGGCCACGATCTGGATCGAGGTGGCCCCGCTCCCGGCGCGTGACAGGTCCACGCCCTGGGTCGCCGCATGGTTGGCCACCGCCTCGGGCACGTCGCCGACGGGAATCCACCAGAGGCGCTCGCCGGTGTTCATGTCGTAGGCGGAAATGCGGCTGTAGGGCGGCTTCGGAATCGGCAGCCCCTGCACCCGCGGCAGCGCGCCCCCACGGCCCGCCACCCACTGCGCGATGGTCGTCCCGGTGGTCCGGGGATTCTCCGGGTCGTCTGCGTCGATCCCGAGCATTACCATGCCGCCGCTGCAGTTGCGCGAGCTGGCGGCGTAGAGGATGCCCGTGGTGGGATCGAGGGTCGCGGGGTGGGTGATGTTCAGGCCCCCGTAGCAGCGGATGTTGTCGAGCACGTCCTCGTTGTGATCCGGATAGAGCCGCGGCATGAAGGGCCCGCCCACCCGGTACCGGCTCAGAACCTCGAGCGCCTCCGCGCGGAGCTCCGGCGTGAAGTCGATCACCTGGTCCTCGGCCAGGCCGAAGGGCTCCATGGGCTCGGGGTGGGTCACATGCGGCTGCGTGTTGGCGGTCCAGTTGCCGGGCACCACGGTCTGCACCACGTCCCGCTCCTCGATGGGCCACACGGGCTCGCCGGTCTCGCGGTTGAAGGTGAAGATCTGCCCGGTCTTCGACGTCTGGATCACCGCCGGGACCGACTCCCCGTCCACCTCCAGATCGACGACGATGGGCACGTTGGGGAGGTCGTAGTTCCACTGGTCGTTGTGCACGGTCTGGAAGTGCCACTCGCGCTCGCCGGTCTCCGCGTCGAGGGCGATCACACTGGTGCCGTAGAGGTTGTCGCCGGGCCGGAAGCCGCCGAAGTAGTCGATGGTCGGCGGGTTGGTGGGGATGTAGACCATGCCCCGCTCCTGGTCGGCCGACATGGGCGCCCACGAGGACACGTCCCCGGTGTACATCCAGGCGTCGTTCTCCCAGGTGTCGTGGCCGAACTCGCCGGGGCGGGGGATCACGTGGAACTTCCACTTGTGGTCCCCGGTGCGCGCGTCGAAGGCGAGGATGTCGCCGGGCACGTTTTCGACGCGGGTCTGGTTGTAGCCCTGCTCGGCCGAGTTGCCCACCACCACGGTGTTGTTCACCACGATGGGCGGCGACGAGGTGGTGATGAAGCCGAGTTCGCGCGGGATCCCGTAGTCGGCATCGTATTCGCCCTCATACTCCTCCCACGGCCCCCAGCCGTCGAGCAGCGGCACCAGCAGATCGACGACGCCGGTCGCGGGGAAGTCCTCGACCGGTACCGGCTCGCCGAAACCCTCCAGGTGCCGGCCGGTCTTCGCGTCCAGCGCGTGCAGGAAGTACCCCGGCGAGGTGTAGTAGATGACGCCCCGGCCATCGATTTCGCCGTACGCCACGCCCTTGCCGTAGTTCTGGCGCATCGATCGCTCCCAGCGCGTCGTGTTGGGCTCGCGGTACGTCCAGATGGTCTCGCCGGTCGCGGGATCGATGGCGGCCACCGTGCGGCGCTGTCCCGCCACCGTATACAGGATGCCGTCGATGTAGGTCGGGGTCGACTTCATCTGCGGGTCGACCTCGGGCCCGTAGTTGTCGGCCCGCCACACCCAGGCCACTTCGAGGTCGCCGAAGTTGGAGGCGTCGATCTGGTCGACCGGGGAGTAGCGCGTCCCCCAGGAGTCGGCGCTCTGGAAGCGCCACTCGCCGTCCGGGTTGCCGCGTTCCTGCGCGTGCGCGGGCACCGCTGTCGTCAGCGCAAGCAGCGCGGCGAGGACGAAGCCGGGCCCGAAGCTTCCTCGGTTGGTCGATGACATGGGTTTCCTCCGGAGGGACGTGCGTCGATCAACACTGGCAAATTCGGCATCCGATGGCGTGCGCGCCAGTAGCGCGGCAAGCGTGACCCCTTGACACGCTATGGAAACATCGATATAGTAGGTATATAGACACTGATATAGCATCAGCCGACCGCGTCCTCCGCGTCGGGCTCCTGCCGCGAGTTGCCCCGATCATGAGCCTCGATCACATCCTCCTCGGCCTGCTGCGCGATCCGGCCACCGGGTACGACCTCAAGAGCGCCTTCAGCGAACGCATCCGGCACTTCTGGTCCGCGGAGCTCAGCCAGATCTACCCGGCGCTGAAGCGTCTCGAGCAGCGCCGCATGCTCCGCAGCCGGATCGAGCCGTCGCCAAAGGGACCGAACCGCAAGGTCTACGCGCTGACCGACGGGGGCCGGCAAGAGTTGCTGCGCTGGTTGCGCGGCGGCCCCGCGGTCGGCACGGAGCGGTTCGCATACCTGGCCCAGCTCTACTTCATGGATGCGGTCGGCGATCTCCGCGAGACGCGCGCCTTCATGAAGGAGTTGCGGGACCACCTGGCCCGCTGGCTGGCGCAGCTGGAGGCGCTGGAGCAGGAGGTGATCGCCGCCCACGGAGACCCGCAGCGCTACGGCGATGCCGGGTTCCACCGTTTCGCGACGCTTCGGATGGGCATCCACTCCATCGCGTCGAAGGTGGCCTGGTGCGACGAGACCCTGACCGCGATCGAGCAGCGGCTGGGGGCCCGATCCGGGGAGGGCCGCTCATGACCGTCTTCAACCTGCTCTTCGACGCCCTCCTCCTGGTTCACGTCGTGGCCGGCTTCGTCGGGCTGGCCGCGTTCTGGGTTCCGGTATTCGCCCGCAAGGGTGGGCGGGCGCATGTGAGGGCGGGCCGCGTCTACGCCTGGTGCGCGTATGTCGTAACGCTGTCAGCTGTCGCGGCGGCGGTGGGCCGGATCGCCTCCTACCGGTACATGGGGATCGGCGTCGCGGAGCAACCCGGGTCCTACGGGTTCGCGGTCCTGCTCGGCTACCTGGGCGTGGTGACCTTCGTCATGGTGCGGCAGGGCCTGCGCGTGCTGGCGACCCGGAGGGCGCCCGAGCAGCTGCGTACCCCCGCACATGAGGCGCTGGCGTGGACCTCGATCTCCGGCAGCGTCATCGCCGTCGGATTCGGGCTTGCGATATGGTCCGAAGTGTCGCCGGTCCTGCTTGCGATGAGTCCCATTGGCCTTTTTACGGGGCGACGCATGCTGCGCCTGATGCGCGATCCGGGCGGCCAACGCATGGGCTGGTTCTACAGCCACCTTGCCTCGATGCTGGGCGGCGGCATCGCCTTCCACACCGCGTTCATCGTCTTCGGGGCGCAGCGGCTGTGGGCCTGGGAGATCGAGGGGCCGCTCGCCATCCTCCCCTGGATCCTGCCGACGGTCGTCGGCGTTCCGGCCATCGTCATCTGGACCCGGCATTACCGACGGAAGTTCAGGCGTGCGAGGGGCGCCGCGGGCTGAGAAGGCCCCTTCGCCTCGCTTACGGTCCCACGCCCTGCCATCGCGGAATCCGAAGTGCAGGTTCGGATGCCCCTGTTGGAGGACCAGCGGCGCGGCTGTCCCGAATTCACAGGGCGGTGGCCCAATGTGCCATTGACCTGGTTGGCGCCCCCACCGCTGCGGGACCGGCGGGCGGCCGTCCCGAATTCACATGGCGGAGTCCCAATCTGCCATTGACAACTTTGGAGCTCTCGATTCTGCGGAGTCCGGTATCGCGGATTCTCCAGCCCGCCAAGGGCTCTCACGGACGCGCTGACGGCCTTCGCAGCCCCGGTCCTTCCCGGGAGATCTCCCAACCCCGTCTCGGCCACCACAGGGCATCCTGAGAAGCCGATTCCGGGGCCGTTATATTTGTACGTAAGTCATGGTACAATCGCATGTTGGGAGGAATGATGATCGCATCCCCGGACGTTCTCTACGAAACGCGCAAGAAGCCTCTCCCGTGGCCCGCGATAGTGCGGGAACCGAGGGATGGACGGTCCCATGCCACCTCAGCACCCTCGAGTCCCCCGCCCGAGGGGAGCGCCGCCGACCTCGCCAGGCTCGGCGAGCGCATCGCGGAGCTGGCCGCGCGCATCAACTCCGCGGAAGCGCAGATGATGGCCCTCATCGCCGACTTCGACCGCCGGGGCGGATGGAAGGACGGCTTCGGTTCCTGTGCCGAGTGGCTGGCCTGGCGGATCGGCATCAAGATCGGCCCGGCGCGCGAACGGGTCCGGGCCGCGCGTGCGCTGGAGAAGCTGCCGCGGACGGCCGACGCGCTGCGGGAGGGGAGCATCTCCTATGCCAAGGTGCGCGCGCTGACGCGCGTGGCCACGCCCGGGAGCGAGGCGAAGCTGCTCGAGTTCGCGCGCGCCGGTTCGGCGGCGAAGCTGGAGCAGATGGTGCGCATGTGGAAGAAGCTGTCGCGCGACGCGGAGCTTACGGCCGAGCAGGCCCGGCACCGCAGCCGCGCGTTCTCGGTCTTCGTGGACGGCGACGGGATGTACGTGGTGAGGGGCCGGCTCGAACCCGAGGTCGGAGCGCTGCTGATGAGGGCGGTGGAGGCGGCGTCTGATGCGCTGTTCCGGCGCGAGGATGGGGCAACGGATGCGCGCGCGCGGGCGAAGGCACGCGACCCGCGAATCGACAGGACGGACTCGCGCCCCGAGCCGAAGCAGCGGCGGGCGGATGCGGTGGGCCTCTTGGCGGAGCGGGCGCTGGCGGCGGGTTTCGGGAGCGGCGAGTCGAGTGCGACGCCGGAGAATGGATCGATAGGCGGTGCAGACTCGGAGCGTCGAGTCGAGTCCGGCACCCGGGCCGAGCGCTACCAGGTCATGGTGCATTGCGACGCGGCGACACTCGCGCAGGAAGGTGAGCCCGGACGCTCGGATCTGGACGGGATCCGGGTTTCCGCGGAAACGTCGCGGCGCATGGCGTGCGATGCTGCGGTGGTCGCGATGGTGCACGCGAAGGACGGGTCGATGCTGAACGTGGGGCGCCGGACGCGTACCATTCCGCCGCACATCCGGCGGGCGCTGGAGGAGCGCGACCGTGGATGCCGCTTTCCGGGGTGTGGCTGCCGGTTTACTGAGGCGCATCACGTGAAGCACTGGGCGGACGGCGGCGAGACGAGCCTCGGAAACACGGTGCTGCTCTGTCGGCGGCACCACCGCGCCGTGCGGGCGCTGGCGGCGGGTTTCGGGAGCGGCGAGTCGAGTGCGACGCCGGAGAATGGATCGATAGGCGGTGCAGACTCGGAGCGTCGAGTCGAGTCCGGCACCCGGGCCGAGCGCTACCAGGTCATGGTGCATTGCGATGCCGCGACACTCGCGGAGGAAGGTGAGCCCGGACGCTCGGATCTGGACGGGATCCGGGTTTCCGCGGAAACGTCGCGGCGCATGGCGTGCGATGCTGCGGTGGTCGCGATGGTGCACGCGAAGGACGGGTCGATGCTGAACGTGGGGCGCCGGACGCGTACCATTCCGCCGCACATCCGGCGGGCGCTGGAGGAGCGCGACCGTGGATGCCGCTTTCCGGGGTGTGGCTGCCGGTTTACTGAGGCGCATCACGTGAAGCACTGGGCGGACGGCGGCGAGACGAGCCTCGGAAACACGGTGCTGCTCTGTCGGCGGCACCACCGCGCCGTTCACGAGGGGCGGGTGAAGGTATCGGTGGCAGCCGACGGGACAGTGCTGTTCTTCACGCCCCGCGGGAAGATGCTGGCCGACGCGCCGAAGCAGCGATCCCGGGCGGATTCAGCGGAGCAACGCTCGGGGCCAGCCCTGCCTCCCGTCCCATCGGTACATTCCGGCGCCCCGCCGACGGGCGAACGGGCTGTCCTGTCCAACGGGGCCGCGCTCTATCGCGACTCGGCCATCCCGTGGGAGATCGAGGCTGCCGCACGGGAAGCCGTCGACGATTGAGCCGCTTGGCCTGGCATTGCCGCACTGTGTCCCGGGACATCTGCGAGAAGCTGCCGCTCGAGCTGCGTGGGTGGCGTGCAGCCCTCCCGCCGGCTCCCGAACTCCACCACGTGGGCCCGCCATGTTTCGGGGTCGCCCGGTGCGCCGTGCGCCTCGGAGACCACCTCGAGCCGAATCGGCGTTACCTCGATCAGCAGCACGCTCTGGTCCCGGTCCGGGTAGAACGGCGTCCACGACTCCTTCCAGTGCCGGGCCTTCAGCTCCGGGTCGTCGACCAGGCGGGCCCGGCCGATGAGCGTGACGTACGCCGGCACGCCTTCCGCGAGATAGTGGAGCGCCACCTGCGGACGGGCGCGCAACTGATCCACCTTGCGGCTCCCTGGGTTGGTGGCCAACCACACCACCCAGTCGTCGTTCGGCGGAAGCGGGTCCATGGCGCGCACGGCCGGAAAGCCCTCTTCGTCCAGCGTCGCCAGCGACACGAACGCCGCCCCCTGCACCACCTCGCGCGCGATCCCCAGCAGTTCGGCGCGCGACGGCGCCTGGGCGCCAGCCGTGCTCGCCACGGCCAGCAAGGCCGTCCACGCCGCCACAGCCATCGGGGACACCCACGCGAGAGACGCGGTCGATTTACGGATTCTACTCATTTTGGGTATTCCAGACGTCGGCTTCACGCTCGTCCTCTTCCCGCCGCCTCGCCGCGCCCGGTGCACGGGCCGATTCATCCCCGGACCCCTAAACGTTAAAGAGCACCCGCAGGACATCCCCGTCCTGCACGACGTAGTCCCTGCCTTCGACCCGCAGCCGTCCCGCCGCCTTCACCGCCTGCTCGGATCCGTACTCTTCCAGGACATCGCAGGGGATGACCTCCGCCCGGATGAAGCCGCGTTCCATGTCCGAGTGGATCTTCCCGGCGGCTCCTCGCGCATCGGTGCCCGCGCGGATCGTCCAGGCGCGCACCTCCGGCCCCGCCACGGTGAAGAAGGAGATCAGGTCCTGCAGCTGGTAGGCCGCGCGGATGAAGCGGTCGAGGGCGGGCTCGGCCAGCCCCATGTCGCGCAGAAACTCCTGCTGATCGGCGGGCTCGAGCATCGCGATCTCCGCCTCGAGGCTGGCCGAGAGCGACATGCCCCCGGCGCCCATGCGGGCCAGGGCCTGCCCGAGTTCATCCGGCAGCGCGTCCCCGAGTTCATCCGGCCGCGACTCCCCCAGGTCGTCTTCGTCGCGGTTGAGCACGACGAGCAGCGGCGCCTCGGTGACCAGCGAATAGCCGCGCAGCAGCGAACGATCCAGTTCGGATTCGGGGAGCACGCGCAGCGGCTGTTCCGTTTCGAGCGTCTCCCGCATGCACTCGAAGGCCGCCACCTCGAGCCCGCGCTTCGCCTCCTTGCGCGCCCGCTCCAGCCAGCGTTCGACGAACACCAGATCGGCGAGGACGCATTCGGCGTGGAACGCCCCGAGTTCGGCGGCGGGATCGGGGGCGTGCTCGAGCGCCGGGTTGTCGAAGCCGCGCAGAACCAGACAAAGGGCGTCCTGGTCGCGCACCTGCTGCAGCGCCGCGGTCGAGAGCCCGCGCTGTTCGGAGCCGTGTTCTCCGGGGATGTCGCAGAAGACGATGCTGGCGAAGGTGGTCTTCTTCGGCCGGTACAGGGCCGAGAGCCAGTCCACCCGGGGATCCGGAACGGCCACGACGGCGCGGCGCACTTCGCCCCCGTATCCGACCGGCGCGTCCTGACCGGTCATCGCATTGAACACGGTCGTCTTCCCCGAACCCGGGAATCCCACCAAGCCCACCTTCACGCTGTCGCTCCCCCGTTTCTCGCCGCTGAATCCAGGCTCCGGTCCCGACCCCCGTCGGGTCTCCGAGACCGCTCCGACCTCCGACGATCCGAGTGCTACCCCGGATTATCATGATAATCTGAAGTACAAGTTCACATGATCACCGGCATCACACCGCCGTTTCCATCCCCGCCAGCCTTGCGAAGTCGGCGCAAGCGTGATCCCTTGCAAGTTTCCCGGTGGCATGAGAATGACGAACGCGCAGTAGCGAGGGACAGCGCATGGAACCGACGGTCTCGGTCAACTACCTGGCCATCCTCGTCTGTGTCGTCGTCGCGATGCCCCTCGGATTCCTCTGGTTCGGGCCGCTCTTCGGCAAGGCTTGGGCCCGGCACATGGGAATGGAGGGTGAAGACGCCCAGGGCGGGATGACCAAGGCGATGGTCATCTACGCGCTGGGCTCATTCCTTCTCGTGTTCGTGCTCGCCCACTATGTCGCTCTGGTGCGACCTTCCGCGTGGGGAGCAGGTCCGGATCAGGTGCCCTGGGTCTACGCCTGGAACGGCGCCTTCTGGCCCTGGCTGGGCTTCTTCCTTCCGCTTCAGATGGGGCGGGTGGCGTGGGAAGGGAAGAAGTGGGGGCTGGTCGCCATCAACTCCGGGTTCGACCTGGTCCGCCTGATGATCTTCGCGATCATCCTCACGCACTGGCACTGATCCCTCACGTACCGGAGCAGTCAGCGTAGCGGGTTCGATGCCGGCTGCAAGCGATCGCAATCCCCTGTCCCGGGCATAATCTGTTACCATTGCTCCGGGCAGTACCGATTACCGAGGAGTACACATGGCCAGGATCACGGTCTTCGACACCACTCTGAGAGACGGCGAACAGTCCCCGGGCTGTACCATGACCCCGTCCGAGAAGCTTCGCATGGCGCACCAGCTCGAGGAGTTGGGCGTGGATGTGATCGAGGCGGGGTTCCCGATCGCCTCCGACACCGACTTCGACGCGGTGGGGACCATCGCGCGCGAGATCCGCGAGCCGGTGATCGCCGCGCTGGCGCGCGCCACCGCGGGAGACATCGACCGCGCCGGACATGCGGTGGAGGGGGCGCGCCGGTCGCGCATCCACACCTTCATCGCGACCTCCGACATCCACCTGGAGCGCAAGCTCGGCATCGGGCGCGAGGAGTGCCTGGAGCGGGCGGCGGCGGCGGTCGAGCGCGCCTGCCGCTTCACCGACGACGTGGAGTTCAGCGCCGAGGACGCCACCCGCACCGATCTCGACTTCCTGTGCGCGGTGATCACCGCCGCGGTGGAGGCGGGCGCCACCACCGTGAACATCCCGGACACGGTGGGCTACACCTTCCCGGCGGAGTTCCGCGACACCCTGCGCGAGCTGGTGGCCAAGGTGCCCGGGCTGGGCGACGAGGTGGTGCTCTCGGTGCACTGCCACGACGACCTGGGGCTCGCGGTGGCGAACAGCCTGGCCGGGCTCGACGCCGGGGCGCGGCAGGTGGAGTGCACCATCAACGGCATCGGCGAGCGCGCGGGCAACGCATCGCTCGAGGAGATCGTGATGGCGCTCAAGGTGCGCGCCGACATCAACGAGCACTTCACCGAGGTCAACGCGGAAGAGCTCTATCCAACGAGCCGCCTGCTGAGCGAGACCATCGGCGTCATGCCGCAGCCGAACAAGGCGATCGTGGGCGACAACGCCTTCGCGCACGCCGCCGGCATCCACCAGCACGGCATGCTGAGCGACCGGGCCACCTACGAGATCATGACCCCGGAAACCGTGGGCGCGCCTCCGACGCAGCTGGTGCTGGGCAAGCACTCCGGGCGGCACGCGCTGCGGCACCGCTACGAGAAGCTCGGGCACGACCTCACCCACGAGGAGATGGCCGAGGCGTCCCGCTATTGCACGGATCTCGCGGAGCGCCGCATCGACGTGACCGACGAAGCGCTGCTCTCCATTCTGCGCAGGATCAAGGGAGGAGAGGGCGAAGCAGGGGAGTCCCGGGGGGTCCAGGACAGATCGGCGGACAGGATCTACAGGTAGTCCGCAGGATCCGCGGACCGCTTCTTCACGTTTATTCGGATCGCGCGCACGGGCGCGCAAAGACGAGGATACCGGCAGATGAGTGAAACGACGATGGGGAGCAACGGGGCCTCCACCGAACTCCTTCAGGGAAGGTCCGTGGCCGTCATCGGCTACGGCAGCCAGGGGCATGCGCACGCCCTGAACCTGCGGGATTCGGGAGCCGACGTCGTGGTGGGTCTCTACGAGGGAAGTTCGTCCGCGGACAAGGCGCGGGCCGACGGACTGAAGGTGGCCTCCGTTGCCGACGCCGCGGCAGGCGCCACGGTCGTCTCGATTCTCATTCCGGACACGATCCAGCGCGACGTGTACGAGGCCGAGGTCGAGGAGCACCTGAATCCGGAGGACACGCTGGTCTTCGCCCACGGCTTCAACGTCCACTACGGCGAGATCGTGGCGCCGGAGCACACCGACGTCATCCTCATCGCGCCCAAGTCCCCCGGAAACCGCGTGCGCGAGGAGTTCGTCGCGGGGCGCGGGGTGCCGGCCCTCTACGGGGTGCATCAGGATGCCAGCGGCGGCGCGACCGAGTTCGCCCGGGCGTACGCGGCCGGGCTGGGGTGCGCGCGCGCGGGCATCCTCGAGACCACCTTCGCGGCCGAAACCGAGACCGACCTCTTCGGGGAGCAGGCGGTGCTGTGCGGGGGCTTCACCGCGCTGGTGCAGGCCGGCTTCGAGACGCTGGTGGAAGCCGGCTACGACCCGGCCCTCGCCTACTTCGAGTGCCTGCACGAGCTGAAGCTCATCGTGGATCTGGCCTACAAGCACGGGATACAGGGGATGCGCCGCGAGGTCAGCGACACCGCCGAGTACGGCGATTACGTGAGCGGGCCGCGGGTGGTGGGCGACGCCTCGCGCGCGGCGATGAAGGAAATCCTGGCCGACGTGCAGTCAGGAGCCTTCGCGCGCCAGTGGATCGAGGAGGCGCGCGGGGGACAGGATGCGTTCGACCGCATGCGCAGGGATGGCGCCCGGCACCCCATCGAGACGGTGGGGGAGAAGCTGCGCGCCCACATGGCATGGCTCTAGGCCGCGGATGAATCCGCGACAATTGCCCCTCCGCAGCCAGGCGCTGGTCGCCGGGCGGGACCGCGCGGCGGCGCGCTCCATGCTGCGCGCGGTCGGCATGGAGGACGACGACTTCTCCAGGCCGCTGATCGCGATCGCCAACACCTGGACCGACACCACGCCGTGCAACGCGCACCTGCGCGACCTCGCCGACTCGGTGCGCCAGGGAATCCGCGAGGCGGGGGGCATGCCGCTCGAGGTCAACACCATCGCCATCTCGGACGGCATCACCATGGGCACGGCGGGCATGAAGGCCTCGCTGGTGAGCCGCGAGCTGGTCGCCGACTCCATCGAGCTGGTGGGGGATGCCTACGGGTTCGACGGCGTGGTGGCCATCTCCGGGTGCGACAAGACCATTCCGGGCACGGTGATGGCGCTGGCGCGCCTGGATCTGCCCAGTCTGATGCTCTACGGCGGGTCCATCCAGCCGGGGCGGTACCGGGGGCGCGACGTCACCATCCAGGACGTGTTCGAGGGGATCGGGGCGTGCGCGGCCGGGCGCATCAGCGAGGAGGACCTGGACGAGCTGGAGCGCGCGGCGTGCCCGGGCGCGGGCTCGTGCGGGGGTCAGTTCACCGCCAACACCATGGCGACCGTCTTCGAGGCGATGGGCATCTCGCCGATGGGAAGCGGCTCGGTGCCGGCCACCGATCCGGCCAAGGCGGGGGTCGCGCGCGACTGCGGCCGCCTGGCGGTCGACCTGGTGCGGCGGGGGGTGACGGCCCGGCAGATCCTCACGCGCGCCTCCATGACGAACGGGGTCACCCTGGCGGTGGCCACCGGCGGCTCGACCAACGCGGTGCTGCACCTGCTGGCGGTCGCGCGCGAGGCGGGGGTGGAACTGGAGCTGGAGGACTTCGACCGCATTAGCGCGCGCACGCCCGTGATCGCGGACATGAAGCCGTGGGGCCGCTTCGTCGCGACCGACATGCACGCCGCGGGCGGTGTGCGGCTGCTGGCGGCCCGCCTGCTGGGCGCGGGGCTGCTCGACGGCAGCGCGGCCACGGTCACCGGGCTCACGGTGGCGGAGGAGGCGGCGCGTGCGGCCGAGGCGGCCGGGCAGGAGGTGGTCTCGTCCGTGGAGGCCCCGGTGAAGCCTCACGGCGGCCTGCTCATCCTGAAGGGCAACCTGGCTCCCGACGGGTGCGTGCTGAAGGTGGCCGGCCCCGAGCGCGGCCATCACAGCGGCCCGGCGCGGGTCTTCGACTGCGAGGAGGACGCGTTCGAGGCGGTGCAGGCCGGCGCCATCTCCGCCGGGGACGTGCTGGTGATCCGGGGAGAGGGGCCGCGCGGCGGGCCCGGCATGCGGGAGATGCTCGCGGTCACGGCGGCGCTCACCGGGGCGGGGCTGGGGCCCTCTGTGGGGCTGCTCACGGACGGCCGCTTCTCGGGCGCCACCCACGGGCTGATGGCTGGCCACGTCGCGCCCGAGGCGGTGGACGGCGGACCCATCGCGGCGGTGCGGGACGGCGACACCATCACCTTCGACGTGGCCGCGCGCACCCTCTCGGTGGACCTCACCGACGAGGAGATCCGCGAGCGGGCGAGTGACTGGCGCCCGTCCGCGCAGTCCGCCAACGGCTCCGCCACCGGCGTCATGCGCAAGTACGCGCGCCTGGTCGCGTCCGCGTCCGAGGGCGCGGTCACCAACCGAGCATGAACGCCCGGCCCACCACCCTGTTCGAGAAGGTCTGGGAGCAGCACGTCGTGCGCCGTGAGGAAGGGCGCCCCGACCTCATCTACATCGACCTGCACCTGGTGCACGAGGTCACCTCGCCGCAGGCGTTCGCCGGACTGAACGCGGCGGGCCGCGCGGTTCGCCGCCCGGAGCGCACGCTGGCCACCGTCGACCACAACGTGCCCACCACCCACCGCTCCCTCCCGCTCGCCGACCCGGTGGCGACCCGCCAGATCGAGGCGCTCCGCGAGAACGCCGCCGAGCACGGCATCACCCTCTACGACATGGGCCACGAGCGGCAGGGCATCGTGCACGTCATCGGTCCCGAACTGGGCGCCACCCGGCCGGGCATGACCATCGTGTGCGGGGACAGCCACACCTCCACCCACGGCGCCTTCGGGGCGATCGCCTTCGGGATCGGCACCTCGCAGGTCGAGCACGTGCTCGCCACCCAGTGCCTGCTCATGGAGCGCCCGCGCAGCATGGAGGTCCGCTACCGCGGGCGCCTCGGGCCCGGGCTCACCGCCAAGGACCTGATCCTCCACACCATCGGCCGCATCGGGGTGGCGGGGGGGGCGGGGCACGTGGTGGAGTATCGCGGCGAGGCGATCCGCGCGCTCTCCATGGAGGGCCGCATGACCGTGTGCAACATGTCCATCGAGGCGGGAGCGCGCGCCGGCATGATCGCGCCCGACCAGACTACGTATTCCTACCTGCGCGGGCGACCGCACGCGCCCGCGGGCGAGGCCTTCGACGAGGCGGTGGCGCGCTGGTCGACCCTCGGCACCGACCCGGGTGCGCGCTTCGATCGGGTGGTGGAGGTAGACCTGGCCGATCTGGAGCCGCAGGTCACCTGGGGAACCAACCCCGGCATGGTGGTCCCCGTGTCCGGGTGCGTCCCCGACGCGGCCGACCTCGCCGACCCGGACAGCCGGGCCACCGCCGAGCGGGCACTCTCCTACATGGGGCTCGAGCCGGGCACGCCCATGCAGGACATCGAGCTGGACCGCGTCTTCATCGGCTCTTGCACCAATTCGCGCATCGAGGACCTGCGGGAGGCGGCGCGGGTCGCGCGCGGACGCAAGGTGAGCCCGCGCGTGAACGCCCTTGTGGTGCCCGGCTCCACCGCGGTCAAGGCGGCCGCCGAAGCCGAGGGCCTCGACCGCATCTTCCGCGACGCCGGCTTCGAGTGGCGCGAGTCCGGCTGCTCCATGTGCCTGGGGATGAACGACGACATCGCGGGGCCCGGCGAGCGCTGCGCCTCCACCTCCAACCGCAACTTCGAGGGGCGGCAGGGCAGGGGGGCGCGCACCCACCTGGTGAGCCCGGCGATGGCGGCGGCCGCCGCGGTGGCGGGCCGCTTCACCGACGTGAGGAGCCAGATGTGAGCGCTACCACCCACGCCATCGAGCCGCTCCGCCGCGTCGAGGGCATCGTGGCGCCGCTCGACCGCGCCGACGTGGACACCGACCAGATCATCCCCAAGCAGTTCCTGAAGCGCGTCGAGCGGGCCGGCTACGGGCAGTTCCTCTTCAACGACTGGCGCTTCCACCCCGACGGCTCGCCCCGCGCCGACTTCGTCCTCAACCAGCCCGGGTACGCCGGAGCCGCCATCCTGGCGGCGGGCCGCAACTTCGGCTGCGGCTCCTCGCGCGAGCACGCGGCCTGGTCAATCGCCGACTACGGTTTCCGGGTGGTGATCGCGCCCAGCTTCGCGGACATCTTCGAGTCGAACTGCTACCAGAACGGCATCCTGCCGCTGGCGCTGCCGGAGGAGGAGGTCGCGGGGGTGCTGGCGCGCGCCGCCGGGAATCCGGGCTACGCGCTGGCGGTCGACCTGGAGGCCTGCGCCGTCGCGGACGCCGCCGGATGGCGCCTCCGCTTCGAGATCGACGACTTCCGGCGCCGGTGTCTGCTCGAGGGACTCGACGACATCGGCCTCACGCTGCAATACGAAGGCGAGATCACCCGCTTCGAGACCCGTTGAGCGTTTCCGCGCCGCTGTCCCAGCGGTCCATCCTGCTCTTCTGGGCGCCTCTCGCCGCCACATGGCTGATGATGGCGGTGGAGGGGCCCTTCCTCGCCGCGGTCATCGCCCGACTTCCCGACGCCAAGATCAACCTCGCGGCCTACGGCGTCGCCTTCGCCATCGCGATGCTGGTGGAGTCCCCGGTGGTGATGCTGATGACCACCTCCACGGCCCTCGCCGAGGACGCGCACAGCTTCCGCAAGCTGAGGCGCTTCGCGCTCTTTCTGAACGCGGGCACCACGGGAGTGCTCCTGCTCGTGCTCCTGCCTCCGGTGTTCGACCTCATCTCGCTCCAGGTGCTCGCGCTTCCCGGGGAGGTGGCGCTGCTCGTCGAGGATGCCCTCTGGCTGCTTGTACCGTGGCCGGCGGCCATCGGCTACCGGCGCTTCTACCAGGGACTGCTGATCCGCGACGGGCGCCCGCGCCTGGTCGCCGCGGGGACGGTGACCCGCATCTCCGCCATCGCGCTGACGGCGCTGGTGCTGGCCCGGCTGGGCATCCCCGGCACGCTCGTTGCCGCCGGAGCCATGACCGCAGGTGTGTGCACCGAGGCTGCGGCAAGCCGCTGGATGGCGCGCGGCTCCGTGGCGCGCGTCCTCGCGCACACCTCGCCGGCCGGTCCGGGGACCCTCAACTACGGCATCATCTCCCGCTTCTACTACCCGCTCGCGCTCACCTCGCTGCTCGGTTTCGCGGCCCATCCGCTGCTCACCTTCTTCATGGGGCGGGCGCCCGCTCCGGTCGAGTCGCTGGCGGTCTTTCCGGTGGTGGGCTCGCTCACCTTCATCTTCCGCGCAGTGTGCCTGGCCTACCAGGAAGTCACCATCGCCCTGCTGGGCCAGCGCCACGAGCAGCTTGTCCCGCTGCGCGCGTTCGCCGTGTCGCTGGGGCTCGCCACCACCGGCTGCCTCGCCGTCTTCGGGCTCACCCCCTTCTCCGGCGTCTGGTTCGAGACCATTTCCGGCCTCACCCCCGACCTGGCCGCCTTCGCCATCCTGCCGACCATCCTCTTCATCCCCCTGCCGTTCCTGTCGGCGTTCCTGTCGCTGGAGCGCGGGATCCTCATCAAGGGCCGCCGCACCCGGCCGGTGACCCTCGCCACCGCCACGGAGGTGGTTTGCATCGCGGTGGGCTTCCCGCTGCTGGTGCAGGCCTTCGGATGGGTGGGGGTCACGGCCGCGGCCGCCGCGTCGTTGGCGGGGCGGACCGCGGCGGTAAGCATTCTCATCCCGTCGGTTGTCCGTGTAGTGCGCCGGGCTTCCCGGTGACGACACCGGCACGGGTCACGAGCGCCCGCAAGCCGCCGCCGCTCTCTGGCGAAGGCCCGCCGTTCCTGCGAAATTACAGAGCTACGCCGCCACCAATCCGGTAAGGGAACGTCATGAAATCCTGTCCCGCCCCGTCCGCGTGTATCCTGGCCTTCCTGACCCTCCCGGCCGCCAGCCCGCTGCTCGCTCAGAACTCGCAGTCCGCGCCCGCGAACGGAGCGTCCGGAGGGCCCCTGCCGATCGTCGCGACCGCCACGGAGGTCACGGAGAGCCCGAGCATCGACGGGTACCTAGACGAGTCCGTGTGGCAGCAGGCTTCGGTGATGACCGGGTTCACGCAGCGCGAGCCCAGTGACGGGCAGCCCGCCAGCGAGCGGACCGAGGTCCGCGTCGTGTTCGACTCGGATGCGCTCTACGTGGGGGTGTGGGCGTTCGACAGCCAGGCGGACAACATCACCTACGGCGAGCGCATCCGGGATTACGAGGTGCGCCAGAGCGACAACGTCGTGTTCGTGCTGGATACCTACAACGACGACCAGAACGGCTTCGTCTTCGGCACCACCCCAACCGGCATCGAGTACGACGGGCAGGTCGCCAACGAGGGCCGCGGCGGCGGCCGCTTCCAGGGTGGCGGCTTCAACACCCGGCAGCGCTTCCAGTCGGGATCGGGCGGCGGCTTCAACAAGAACTGGGACGGCAGCTGGACGGTCGCGACCACGACCGACGACCAGGGCTGGTACGCCGAGTTCCGCATCCCCTTCAACACACTTCGCTACGGCAACGACGTGTCGACCTGGGGCTTCAACGTGGCCCGGCGCATCCGGCGTCTCAACGAGGAGTCGTTCTGGACCCCGGTTCCAAGGGAGTTCAGCCTCTATCGCCTCAACTACGCGGGAGACCTCGAGGGGCTGCGGCCTCCCTTCCGGCGTCTGGCCACGGTAACCCCGTACGTGCTGGGCTCGACCGCGCGCGATTACACCAGCGCCACCGAGACCGGGTTCGGCCAGGACGGCAACGTGGGGGGCGAGGTCAAATATCAGGTCACCCAGGGCCTTACCCTGGACCTCACCTACAACACCGACTTCGCCCAGGTCGAGGTCGACGATCAGCAGCTCAACCTCACCCGCTTCGCCCTCAATTTTCCCGAGAAGAGGCCCTTCTTCCTCGAGAACGCGGGCTTCTTCAGCGTGGGCGGCGGGGGCGCCGACCTCTTCTTCAGCCGCGCCATAGGCATCCACCAGGGCCAGCCGGTGCCGATCAAGGGGGGCGCGCGGCTCTCGGGCCGGGCCGCAGGGCTGAACGTCGGGCTGCTGCACATCGAGACCGACGGCGTGAGCGACCTCGGGGCGGACGGCAACGGGTTCTCGGTTGCACGCCTCGCCAAGGAGCTGCCCAATCGTTCGCGGGTCGGAGGCCTGTTCATCAACAAGAGCGGACCGGCGGGCGAGTTCAACCGGACCCAGGCGGTCGATGCCTCCGTGGGCGTGGGGGAGGCACTGTCCTTCGGCTCCTTCGTCGCCAGAACCGACGGGCCGGAAGCCGGCAACAACGAGTACGCCTGGGACTTCTCCGGCAACCTCAACATGCGGAGCTTTTCGCTTACAGGTCAGGTCCGGGAGATCGGGGAAGGGTTCAACCCGGAGGTGGGCTTCCTGCCGCGCAGGGGCTACCGGTACTACCAGTACCACGTGATGTACAGGATCCGTCCCACGTGGCTGCGCGAGATCCGGCCGCACGTCTCCTATTACACCTACCACAGCCGCAAGAGCGGGGTCGAGAGGGGGTTCCAGGAATCGGCGCGGCTGCACATCGACTCCCACTGGGAGTGGCACTCGGGGGCGCAGATCCATACGGGCGCCAACCTCGTCACCGAAGGCATCTACGAGCCGTTCAACATCCGCGGCACCGACGTGACGGTGCCGGTGGGAACCTACCGCGGCTGGGAGACGCAACTGGTGTTCAACAGCAATCCGATCGCCCGGCTGTCGGCGACGTCGCGCATCTTCGCCGGCAGCTTCCTCAGCGGCAGCCGCTGGGGCGGCACCGGCTCCGTCACCTTGCGGCCCAGTGCGTCGTTCAGCACCTCGGGGCGCGTGACCTACTACGACGTGAGCCTGGCGGAAGGGCAATTCGAGACGGTGTTGCTGGGGATGAACTTCGGCTACTTCCTCACCCCGCGCATCTATCTGCAGTCGCTGGTGCAGTACTCGAACCAGGTCGACAGCTGGTCCGCCAACCTTCGTTTCGGCTGGCTGAACACGGCCGGGACCGGTCTCTTCATCGTCTACAACGACCTCCAGGAGATCCATTTCCTGGACGACGGCGCCGGACGCTTCTACGACAGGGCGCCGCTGGCCCGTTCCCTCATCATCAAGTTCACCCGGCAGTTCAACGTGCTGGGAGGGTAGGAATGAGATTCAGCCGGACCGCTGCCGTATCCTCTGCGGGATGTGCGCTGCTGGTTCTCCTGCTGAACGGCGCCGTGGATCACCGCGCGCTTCACTTCTCGCTCAGCAAGTCCGAGCCGGCCGCGGAGGCAACGGTGGCTCCGCCCGAGGAGTTGCGCCTGTGGTTCACGCAGGCTCCCCAGGACAACTCGACGTCCGTACGCCTGATGGCCGGTGATGCGGCGGTCGAGACCGGCCCGGCGATCCCCGATTCCGAGGACGACAAGGTGTACAGGTTGGCGGTCGGGCGGACCCTTGAAGAAGGCGGCTACACGATCGCCTGGCGGGCGATGGCCGCGGACGGCCATGTCGTGCGGGGCGAGATCCCTTTCACGGTCCAGGTTCCATAGACGCCGGTCTCGATGTCCGGCCCATCACCGACGCTCTCGTCGGCTGGTTGTACCTTGCCGGGCTGATCACCGCATGGGGGGCGGCGTCCAGCCGCTGGCTCATTGCGCCCCGCGTTCTGGGTCGGCGGCGTCACTCCGTCATTGCGGCGGCCCGCACTGTGGGACTGGTGGGTTCGACGGCGCTCGTGGCGGGCGCCGGGCTCCTCTTCTGGCGACAGCTTCGCGACTTTCGCGATCCGCTCGTGCCATGGCAGGAGGACGCTTCGGTGCTCCTGGCGACGAACTGGGGCCTGAGCTGGCGACTGCTGGCGATCGGGGCGCTGGTGACGGCCGTGGCCTTCCTCTTCGCGGCGTCGGACGGCAGGGGGTCGGAGGCCCGGCGCGCGGCCTGGATCGTGGCGAGCTCGCTTGCGGGGGCGATGTGCGCCTTTCCCGCGTTTACGGGTCACGCGGCGGCCACGGAAGGCCTGCGCTGGCTCTCGATCCCCGCGGACTTCCTCCACGTCCTCGCCGCGGGAAGCTGGATCGGGGGTCTGTTCTTCGTGCTCATCGCCGAACTCAGGGAACGCCGAGAGACGGGTCGGGGCAACGCCCTGCTGGCCGAAGTCCTGCCGCTCTTCTCCCAGGTCGCGCTCATCGCGGGCGCCCTGTTGATCGGGACGGGCGTTCTGGCATCGTGGCTTCATGTAGCGTCACTCGACGCCCTGTTCTCGACGAGATACGGACGCATCCTGCTGACCAAGGTCGGACTGGTGGTGGTCGTACTGATCCTGGGAGCCGTGAACTGGAGAGTGCTGACGCCGAGACTCTGGGGCGTCGGTGGAGCAAGGCCGCTGCGCCGCAACGCAATCCGGGAACTGACCGTCGCCCATGTGGTCATTCTGATCGCGGCGTTGCTGGCGCGGACGCCGCCGCTCGAGGGCTGACCGCTCCAGGGCGTCAAGACGAATCCCGGAGGTTGCAGAGCTGGTGGAATCCAACAGACCTCTCTCGTCCCTGGACGACGCCCGCCGCAAGGCCGTCGACATCCTGAGCGAGCAGTTTGCCCACGACCGGCTCTCGCTCGAGGAGTTCGAGGAGTTCGTGAGCCGGGTTGAGAAAGCCGACGACCTGTCCGGGATCCAGGCCGTGGTGGAACGCCTGCAGGTGGCTCCGGCCGGCGAGGGTGGTCCGTCGGCTGCTTCGCCCGTGGCGGCGGGGCGCCACCTGGAGGCCGGACAGGCATACGGCGAGCGGGCCTCGCGGCGTGATACGGATTCGGCGGTTGCGGTGCTGGGCGAAACCAAGCGGACGGGTCACTGGCTTCCGGCGAGAAAGACGAAGGTCGTCGCCACCCTCGGATCGGTGGAACTCGATCTGCGCGATGCGGCCCTCGGTTCCGGTGAATTCGAATTCGACGTCAAGGCGATTCTCGGCTCGGTCGAGATCATCGCTCCGGAGGGCCTCCAGGTGGAATGTGCCGGGTCGGCCATTCTGGGCAGCGTCGACCCGGGCCGTCCCACTCCGGCGGCTCCCGGCGTCGAGCGCCCGATCGTGCGGCTGAACTGCATGGCCGTGCTTGGCGAAGTGGATATCGATTTCCGGCTTCCCGGGGAGACCAAACGGCAGGCGAAACGGCGCCGAAAGCTGGAAGACCGTCAGCGAAAACGGCTCGCTGCGGGTCGGTCAAGGATGAAGAGAGGGCTCGGCGGGAAGCTGGACCGCTTCTTCGACCGGCAGTCACCACCCTGACACCAAAGAGGCCGAGTCATGAGCGAAACCAATCGCGGCAAGCTCAACGAGTTGACGCACAATGTACTTCGCGTAGTCGCGGCACTGCTGTTCATGCAGCACGGCGTGCAGAAGCTGTTCGGATGGCTCGGGGGCAACCAGGTGGAGTCCCTGTTGAGCCGATTCGGTGTCGCCGGTATCCTGGAGTTCGGCGGAGGTCTGCTGCTGGCGGCGGGACTCTTCACCCGCCCGGTCGCGTTCATTCTCGCCGGTGAGATGGCCGTAGCCTACTTCACCGCGCACCTGCCGCGGGACTTCTGGCCGATCATTAACCAGGGCGAGCTGGCGATGTTCTACTGCTTCACCTGGCTCTTCTTCTTCGCGAACGGCCCGGGCAAGTACTCGCTGGACGCGTGGCGGGCGAGCAGAAGCAGCGAATAGGAAGAGGGCTGAGGACGGAGGCGGATCCATGGTAGCGCAGAACCTTTCGGAGTCGGGCATGGTCGCGCGAGCCACACTCGCCGCACGCCGTTCCGTCATCGCCATGCCGCTCGGCATTGCCGCCTTCCTGGCAGCCGGCCCGGCGTTTGCCCAGAACGCGCAGATGGATCCGGGCAACGGGGGCTCGGGGGTCACGCTTCCGGTGATCGCCACCGCGGCGGAGGTCACCGAGGCGCCCACGATCGATGGCCGCCCTGACGAGGCCGCCTGGCAGGAGGCCCAGGTCATGACCGGCTTCACTCAGCGCGAGCCCATGGACGGGCAGCCCGCCAGCGAGCGCACCGAGGTCCGGGTCGTATTCGACGCCGAGGCCCTTTACGTCGGCGTGTGGGCGTTCGACAGCCAACCCGAAAACATCACCTACGGCGAGCGCATCCGCGACTTCGAGGTGACCGAGAGTGACGCCATCGTCTTCGTTCTGGACACGTACAACGACGACCAGAACGGCTTCATCTTCGGCACCACTCCCACCGGCATCGAGTACGATGGCCAGGTCGCCAACGAAGGACGGGGCGGGGGCCGCTTCGGCGGCGGCGGATTCAACTCCCGGCAGCGCTTCCAGTCGGGATCCGGCGGCGGCTTCAACAAGAACTGGGACGGCAGCTGGACGGTCGCGACCACGACCGACGGCGAAGGCTGGTACGCCGAGTTCCGCATCCCCTTCAACACGCTTCGCTACGGGAACGACGCCGAGGCATGGGGCTTCAACGTGTCCCGCCGCATCCGGCGTCTCAACGAGGAATCGTTCTGGACCCCGGTGCCGCGCGAGTTCAACCTGTATCGCCTCAACTACGCCGGGGATCTCGAAGGATTGCGGCCTCCCTTCCAGCGCCTGGCAACCATGACTCCGTACGTGCTGGGCTCGACCGCGCGGGACTACACCAGCACCACGGAGACCGGCTTCGGTCAGGACGGCAACGTCGGGGGCGACGTCAAGTTCCAGGTCACGCAGGGGCTCACACTGGATGTGACGTACAACACCGACTTCGCCCAGGTCGAGGTCGACGACCAGCAGCTCAACCTGACGCGCTTCCGTCTCAACTTCCCGGAGAAGCGGCCGTTCTTCCTTGAGAATGCCGGGTTCTTCAACGTCGGAGGAGGAGGCGCGGACCTGTTCTTCAGCCGCGCCATCGGCATCGCGGACGGTCAGCCGGTACCGATCAAGGGGGGTGCGCGGCTCTCCGGGCGGACCGCGGGGATGAACGTCGGGCTGCTGCACATCGAGACCGATGGAGCCGAGGGCCTGCAGGACCCGCAAGGGTACTCGGTGGCGCGGGTGGCCAGGGAACTGCCCAATCGTTCCAGGATCGGCGGCCTGTTCATCAACAAGGGCGGACTCGAAGGCGACTTCAACCGCACCTATGCTCTCGACGGCGCGCTCGGTATCGGGGAAGCGATCACCTTCAGCAGCTTCGCGTCGAGGACCGCCGGGCCGGAAACCGCCGGCGACGAGTACGCCTGGGATCTCGCGACAGGCTGGACCAGCCGGGACCTCGAGATCAACGCCAGCGTGCGGGAGATCGGCGAGGGATTCAACCCGGAGGCGGGCTTCCTGCCGCGCCGGGGCTTCCGGTACTACCAGGGTTTCGTCATGTACAAGATCCGGCCCTCGTGGCTCCGCGAAGTCCGGCCGCACGTCCTCTACAACACCTTCCACAGCCGCAAGACCGGGGTCGAAAAGGGCTTCCAGGAATCGGGCTTTCTGCACATCGACGTACATTGGGAGTGGCCCTCGGGTGCGCAGATCAACACCGGCATGAACCTGGTCACGGAGGGGCTCTACCAGCCGTTCCAGATTCGCGGCACGGACGTTGTGGTGCCCGAGGGGACCTACCGGGGCTGGGAGACGAACCTCGTGTTCAATACGAACGCGTCCGCCCGGCTGTCGATGAGAGCGAGCACCAACATCGGCAGCTTCCTGAGCGGCAGTCGGTGGGGTGGCGATGGCTCCGTCACCTTCCGGCCCAACGCGTCGTTCAGCACTTCCGCGCGCATCAACTACTTCGACATCAATCTGCCCGAGGGCGAGTTCGAGACGGTGTTGCTGGGGCTGAACCTCGGCTACTTCTTCACGCCGCGCATCTACGTGCAGTCGCTGATCCAGCGCTCCAGTCAGATCGACGCATGGTCCGCCAACCTTCGCTTCGGCTGGCTGAATACGGCCGGAACCGGGCTCTTCATCGTCTACAACAACGTGCAGGGCTTCGACTTCCACGATGGGCTCAACCCCAATGGCGGACACTTCGTCGAGAGCGGTCCGCTGGCGCGGTCGTTCATCGTCAAGTTCACCCGGCAGTTCAACGTGCTGGGAGGGTAGAGGCGGCGCAGTAGCTCGAGGGTGACGTTGAAGATCTCGGAAGCCGTCGTAGCCCCCTTCCGAGAGGTCGTCAGGGAAGACGCGTGATCTCGTCGGTCTCGAAGCCCGGCAGATCCCTCGGCGACGTCCCGTCGAACAGAAGGGTTCCCTGCGCGGGCTGGACGAACCGGCCGATTACGCATCCGGCGATGCCGGCGTCCTCCAGGCGACGCAGCAGGCCGTCCGCCCCCGCCTCCGAGCATGCGATGAGCAGCGCCCCGGAGCCGATGGCGCCGAGGATGTCGAGCCCGTAGCGGCTCATCAGTCGCGCTGATTCGTCGAAGTGCGGAATCTTCGCCTCCTCGATGATCGCCCCGAGTTCCGCCGCGTCGGTCATCTCCCGGATCGCCGTCGCTACGCCGCCTTCGGTCACGTCGTGCATCGCGTGGACGCCCGGCGCGCGCGCGGCGATACGGGCTTCGGGTACCACGCTGATTCCGGGATCCCTCAGAAAGCCAGCCGATCGAGCCTGGAACTCCGGGCCGAAGCTTCGGCTCACGGCCTCCGCGAACTCGGTCGCGATGATGGCGGTGGCTTCGATCGCGATGCCCTTGGTCATCACGAGCAGGTCGCCTGCTTGTGCCCCGCCGCTCGGCTTCACGCGCTCCGGGCTGGCGACCCCGATCATGGCCCCGGCAACCACCTCGTGACGCACGGCCGACGTGATCTCGGTGTGGCCTCCGGCGGGGACCGCGCCGACTTCGCGGCAGCCGGCCCGGATGCCGTTCGAGATCTGCACGATCCGCGCCGCATCGGTCCCGGGGGGCACGAGAATCGAGGACAGGAACCAGCGGGGTTCTCCCCCGGTCGCGGCCACGTCGTTCGCGTTCACCACCACCGCGTGCCAGCCGGGCTCGGCGCTCGGAAAGGTGATGGGATCGGCCGCCAACACGATTCGCGGCTCACTCCCGACCGCGGCAACCGCGGCATCCTCGCCTGACGCGGGTCCCGGATCGAGACCGGCGCCACCGCCGAGCCGGCGCAACAGCTTTCGGAGGAGGTGGGGCGGGATCTTTCCTTCAGGCAGTTGCTCCGAGCGACGTGTCCCGGTGTCGGTCATGTCCGGCTGCGCCAGAGATAGTACGCCGGCGCGCCCGCCGCGATGATGCCGAAGCTGAAGAGCGTCGAGCCGGGAGCGCCGATGAACGCGCTGACCAGCATCGCCGTCGAGGCCAGGAGGAAGATCCAGGGGACCCAGGGATAGCCGAAGGTGCGGTAGGGCCGTGGATGATCGGGCTTGACCTTCCGCAGGCGAAAGACGCCCCAGACCACCAGGATGTAGAACGGCCAGAGTCCCAGAATGAAGACCTGGACCAGCTCGGCGAAGGTTCTCACCGAGACGTACCCCACCCCCAGCACCGTCACCATTGCGATGGCCGCCGCCGGTGTTCCCCAGCGTGCATGGATGCGCCCGACGGGCCGGAAGAAAAGGCCGTCCTCCGCGAGCGCGTAGAACACCCGCGGCCCGCCCAGCAGGGTGGCGTTGAGCGCCCCGAAGGTGGACACCACCACCAGTCCCGCCACCAGGGACGCCCCCACCGGCCCGAATATGCGGATGGCCGCGTCCGAGGCGACGTGCTCCGAGACCGCAAGCTCCGCGACCGGCATGACCCACAGGTAGGAGGCGTTCACCAGCACGTAGACGGTCGCCACCACCAGCGAGCCGCCGATCAGGGCGCGCGGGAGGTTGCGCCCGGGGTCCTTCACCTCGCCAGCCATGTAGAGCAGTTCGCCCCACCCGTCGTACGCCCACAACACCGCGATGAGCGCGATCCCCGCGCCGGCCCAGGACGTGGGCGCGAGACCGGGCGCGGCGGCGAGCGCCCCGGTGCTCCCGTCGCCGAACAGGAAGATCGCGAGCGACAGGCCCACGATGGCGAGCACCTTCGCCCACGTGGTCACGTTCTGGACGGCCGCGCCCCAGAGCACCGAGCGGGCGTTGGTGGCGCCGAGCACGACGATCGCGATGGCGGCGACCACGCGCACGCCCACTTCCGTGAGCGGGAAGAGCGCGTCCACGTAGGCCGCGAAGATGAGCGCGATGCCGCCCAGCACCGCCGGCTGGATGAGCAGCAGCCGCGTCCATCCGAAGACGAACGCCGGCATGGGACCGTACGCCTCGCGCAGGTACACGTAGGTGCCGCCGGAGCGGGGGAACATCACCGCCAGCTCGGACATGCTGAGGGCCGCGCAGACGGTGATGGCCGAGCCAAGCAGCCAGAGTAGCGTGATCGCGCCTACCGAGCCGGCTTCACGGGCGATCTCGGCGGGAACCCCGAAGATGCCGCTGCCGATGATGGCGCCGACCAGGATCGCGCCCGCGCTCCAGACCCCGAGCTGGCGCTTGAGTTCGAGCCGCTCGCCCGGCTGGTCGGGGCTGGACCCGTCCGTCACCCCGCGACCCGCTCCCGGGTGATCACCCCGCTGAGACACCCGATCCCGCCGGCGCACTTGTGGATCTCTCCCAATTCCACGGTGACGCACTCGATTCCCGCATCTTCGTAGGCTGCCTGCAGGATGGGGCAGCTCTCGGGCATCAGTACCCGCCGCGGTCCCAAAGTCACGAAGTTGTGCCCGAAACCGCGCACCATCTCATGGTCATCGGGGAAGAAGCGCACCTCGTAGCCGTGCTTGCCGAGCGCCTCCAGCGCGGTCCACGGAATCCGGCCGGGGCGGCCGAAGGCCAGGTCGCGGTCGACGAAGCGGACCTCGCCCATCAGGTGCATGGAGGTGTGCGGCAGGTCCACCACCAGCGTCTCGACCCCGATCTCGGCCAGGGTCGCCGCCACCTGCGCGGCGCCCTCGGTGTTGGTGCGCAGGCCCCGCCCGATCATCGCGGCGCCCGGGGCCAGCCAGCACAGATCCGCTCCCTCGAACGTGCCCGTGCCGCCCACGCTGCGCAGGATCGGCACCCCGCAGTCGGCCAGCCGACGGGCGATCCAGCGCTCCTCGCCGGCGCGCACCGTTGACGCCGGACGCCCGACGATGGCCCCCGAGGGCGTCATCGCGAACAGATCCGCGCAGAACATCTGGTTGGGGGGCGGGAGCTGGTTGGGGCGCGAGAACGCGGCGCCCGAGCCGGCAGGGTCCACGTACACGACCTGCACGCCGTTTGCCCGGTAGGCATCCGCCATGGCGTCGTGCTGCGCCGCGCACAGCGCGGCATCCGGCGCCTCCAGCATCAGGTGCTCGTCGGCGTCCGCGACCTCGAAGAGCTCCGCACCCGGGCGGTGCAGCAACACCGCCCTCAGGGTCGCGTATTCGCTGTCGATCCCGCATGCCGACCAGACCGACCCCAGCTCGTCGGCGAGCGAGGACTCGCGGGCGGGCCAGTTCGGCCCGCCGTAGGCGGCGGCCTGGGCGGGCGGACGGACGGTGGTGGTCTGGTCCATGGGCTCCAACATGCGTCACCGGGACGGCATCGCCAAGGTCCGGAGTTCCCGTCTTCCCATCCGCGCGCCCGGGGACGTGGAGAGGCCGATCCGCGCGCTCCTAGCCCCGGGGCCGAAAGAGCTCGTACAGGATGCGGGTGATGATCCCGCCCGCCGGGACGTGGTCCTCACGCTGACGCTCCCGGGCGGCAACTGCCCGCTCCCGCTGGGCGTCTATTGTCGCCTCCAGTTCCTCCAGCTGGCGCTCCACTTCCTCCAGCCTCTGGCGGGTCAGATCGATGTCCATACCAGTTACAACCCGGGCGATCCTGAAGGGGGTCCCTGTCAGAACGGCGCCAGCACGCGGAAGTGCCACTGCCACCCGGGTTCGTGTGGATAGTCAATGCCCGCGCGTCGCCTTCCCGGGACCGGGGTCCCCTCCCGGTACCAGGGCGCGAGGGGTCGTGCCAGGTCCGCGCGCAGGAAGCCGTTGAACACCGACACGCCCAACCCCGCGGACTGCAGGCTCCTTCCGTCAACATTCGCCCAGTCGTGGAAGACCGAAAGCGCGACCAGGCTGACCTTTCGCTGCAGCTCGATCCGGCTCCTCCAGACCTGTCTCCCGCTCAGCACGTTCTGGGGATAGCCACGCAGCCAGTCGCCGGAACTCCCGAGCCTCCAGATCTCTTCGGGAGCAGGGTCCCCCTCGATGCGCGCGCCACCCGCTTCCAGCGCCAGCGACAGGTCGGCCGGCAGGGGCAGGACCAGCATGCCCGTGACCGACAGGCGCACGTTGGGGTAGTCGCCCACCAGTCCCCGCAGCGAGATGTCGGCACCCCCGTTCACCCTGCGTCCGGTGAGGCCGCCCCACCAGGGCCTCCAGAACAGATCGACTCCGTGACGCCGTCTTGCGTCGCCGTCCAGGGTGGTGTTGGTCTCGGAGAACACGGTGAGCGAGGTCCAGGATCGGTCGGTCCTGGGGGGGAGGAGTTGAATGGCGGCCCCCCGGACGACGTAATAGGTGGAGGGATCGGCGGCCGCGTATTCCCATCGTGGCAGACGCTGTGCGGTCACCGTTCCTCCGGCTCTCCGCAGCGTGTGGTAGAGCGAGAGCCGCACGCGCGGGCCGGTCCGGCCGTATTCCGCGGCCAGGTCGATGCTGGGTTCGGCCCGTCGCGTTCCCGTCCGCATGGTCAGCGCGCCCCGTCCCCACGGGAAATCGCGGACCAGCCGGCTGCCCACCGACAGGCCCTCTATCGTGTTGTAGCGCAGGAGCCTCGGAGCCAGTATCGGCGCTTCGAAATGCCATTGGCTGATGTCCTGATCCGTGTCCGCGCCTTCCGGGTCGTCGGCACCGCGGGCGATGCCGATGGAATCCAGAACCTCTCCGGCCTCGTCGATCATGACCCCGTAGAGTCCGCTTTCCCGCTCCTCCCAGATCGATGAAGGCAGAAGATCGCTGGTGGCGAGCGCCCGCCACTCGCGTGGCCTGATCACCACGGTGCCGGAGTCGGGTTGCGAGCCGTCATTGACCACAACCGTATCTCCCTCCTCGCGCCAGGATCGGACCAGTACCTCCGTCGAAGGCACCGGATCCCGCCGATCCCCGGAACCCGTCGAGACCTCCTCTATCTCGAAGTCCCAGTCGTGGAACATCTGCGCCGTCATTCTATCGGAGTCGTCGGTGTCCCATTCGTCTCCGCCGATGGCGTAGTGTGCAAAGTTCGCGCGCCTCGGAAGCCAGTAGCGGAGGTTCCACATGGAGTAGTCGACGACCGCCACGGGCACGCCGATTTCCACCCGGGTACTGCTCAACGCTGCGTTGAGTGCGTAATTCAATATCCGTCCCGACAGTCCGGGACGCGGCGGCGATGGTGCCTCGATATCACCCAGCGCCCTGCCCTGATATATGCCGTCAATGTCCAGCAGGGAGTCGTTCCCCTTGCGAAAGCTCAGCTCCGAATCGATGGACTTCGCAGGACGATAGATCGTCCGCACCAGCCCGAAGGTTTCGGGATCGACCCACAACACGGCGAAGACGAGCCCGAGGTGCTGCGCGCGGGGGTGCACGGTGACGCTCACCGCCTGCACCGATCCTCCGGGGAAGTGAACCGAGATCGTGTCTCCCGAGCGGAACTGGTAGAATCGCTCCGCGTCGTCGTCGAGAGGGGTCACGGATGGCACAAACCACGATTCCTCGGCGCGGGCCCCCATGCCGGAGAAGACGAAGAGGCCGAACGGATCGCGGAGCGGATCTGCGGCAAAACGCGCCGCAACGCCCTCGGGTCGGCCGGGCTTGAAGCGCTGGCCACCGATTTCCATGCGGGCTCCCAGCACCCGCAGGACGGTGGGCTCGTTCCTCGACCAGCGGACGCGCGTAGCGGATTCCCGCCGCAGCAGGGGACGGTCACGGACCAGCCACGAGAATTCGACGGAATGGCGCTCTCTGATCGTGGCCGTGTAGGACTCGATTTCGGACAGCAGGGAAGCGCGGGCTGCGCGCGCACCCTCCATCAGGATGCGGGCGGTTTCGTCGAGGTACACCAGCGAGTCGGCTGCCTCTCCCGAGGCCTGGGCATCGGATGGCGCATCCGCCGCCGCGACCGCGACCTCCGGTCCCGCGTCGCCGCCCCCGATCGCATCCAGCGGCGATGTATCCCGCGGCGCCCGGGGCACGACGATCACCTGGGAACCCAGCTCGACATAGCCCAGGTCGGTGCGGGCGAGCAACTCGTCCAGGGTGCGCGCAACGTTTTTCGTTGCGCAGGCGCAGTCGACGACGCGGTCCGGCGGGAGGAGGCTGGGACTGAAGGCGATCTGCACCCGGGAACGCTCCGCGAGCCGGACCAGCGCTTCGGCGAGCGGGACCTGCTCGATGGAGAGGCGTGCTGTGCTGGCGAGAAGGCTGCCGGGCGCGGGGTCGACGCCGACCTCGCCGGTCAGCCGCGCGATGTCCTGGCTGTCCTGCGCGGCGAGCGGCTGAGAGGGGATTCCCGCGAGAAATGCCGCGATCAGAATCGGCGCGAGCAGGGCCGCCCTCCGCGTCAGCTCGCATCGCGCGTGCCCTTTCCGCGCCAGCCCGCCCCGCATCAGCCCGCCACCCCCGGACCGCACAGCGGAACGTCCCCCGCTCCTTCCGCCGCGCGCGACTCCACCGAGACCTTCCAGCGCACCGCGGTTCCGAACATCCCGGTGCCGTCTCCGAAGACCGAAGGAATCACGGTCTCCCCGTTGATGTTCAGCCGGCCCTCCCGGATCCAGTTGGCCCAGTTGCGGTCCAGGGCCGCGATGGTGACCTCGGCGCGCGCGCCCCCGGGAAGCCCCGCGTCCAGCGTGCGATGCAGCTCCACGTTGTCGACGCCGGACAGCAACTCGAGCAGGAAATCCCCGGGGAAGACCATGTCGGTCACGTCGCGTCCCCGGCCGAGCACGGTGACGGGCAGGTACAACGGATCGGACGATGACCAGAGGCCGGGGCTCAGTCCGGTGATCTCGGCCTCGCCGACGTGGGCCCAGGCGCCGTCCACGGGAGGCCACACGAAGCGATAGCCGGTGCCGGGCTCCACCCGGCAGCGGCCGTCCTCGACCGAGAGACCCTGCGGCGCGAACGCGTCGGGCATGCGGCTGGTCCCCTCCAGCACGCTTCCGTCAGGCGTCGTCACGGCAAGGGTGAGTTCTTCACCGGGCGCAAACAGGCCGGAGGCCGCGGTGGCGGTGTGGCAGGAGCCGATCGGCCCCAGGGGCCCGTCCGTCCCATACAGATCCTCGGGCAGCACCGTGCACGCCCCCAACGGTTCTTCCTCCTGCACCAGCGACACGGAGCGTCCCGACGCACCGGTGATGCGCACGGAAGCGCCCGGCACCTCCGACAGCACCTGCTGATAGGCCTCGCTGACCAGCGCGACCGCCCGGGTGCTGATCCGCGACGGTTCGGCGGGGTCGACAGTGAGCACGACCGTGGCCGAGGCGACGAGCATCTTGTGGCCGGACCCTGTCCGGACATCGGTCAGGTCGCAGCCGGCAGCACCGGCCGCCATCGCCGGAAGCATCAGCAGGAAACGCGCCCCGGCGCGCATCAGAACGACACGTCCAGGCCGATGGTGGGGAGGATCGGGAGCATGCGGTTCTCGATGCTCCTGAGGTTCCCGCCGTTGTAGTGGCGCTGGTGCCACAGCACGTTGCTGCGATTGTAGACGTTGATCACACCGAGGTAGGGCGACAGGCTGCCCCAGCCCCTGCGCAGCGTTTTGCGGAAGCTGACGTCCAGCCTGTGGTAGGCGGGCAGCCGGGCCCCGTTTCTGGGTCCGAGCACCGAGGTCCTGCCCGCGTAGTCGAGGCGCAGATCGGTGAGCCGTTGCTCGTACTTCCGGAATCTCGCCAGCTGACGCGTGTAGGGCGTGCCCGTGCCCAGGTTCCAGCGAAGGCCGCCCACCAGGCCCCAGGGCAGATCGCGCTGGATGGCCACGTCGATTTCCAGAAACCGGTCGAAGATCGGTGGAAACTCGATGACGGGCGCCGGAACCAGGCCCGCGTCCGTGTCTGCAAACGTCCGCGTGGCCTTCAGGAGAGACGCGGACACCCAACCCCTGGTCTTCCCCGCGTCCTTTCGGACCATGACGTCGAGCCCGTATGAGCGTCCTTCGCCTGCCAGCAGATCGTCCGCCGGATCAGCGGGATCGTCGGTCCAGTTCTGCTCGACGACTCCGTCGTAGGTGCGGAAGTATCCTTCGGCGGAAGCGAACCACTCGCGGTCTTCGCCGAAGAAGCCCTCCACGCCCGCCTGGACCTGATCGGAGATCAGCGCCGGCACGTGCTCGCCCGACAGGATCCACGCATCCAGCCCGATCGGCATCCGCTCGTCCCGCAGGGAGTGCAGGAACTGCGCGTGGCGTCCGCCCGCCATGCGCACCGCCCAGCGCCCGTCGCCCAGGAAGCGCTTGACGGCGACGCGCGGCGACAGCGTGCCCGTGGTTCGGCCGTCCTCCGGTCGCCAGTGGTCCCAGCGCAGCCCGGCCTCGAGCAGCCACTGCCGGTTCGGTGTCCAGCCCAGCTGCGTGTACGCGCCCGACTCCCAGCCGCTGCTCTCGCTGTTCTGGAAATTCGGCGGAACGCCCTCGGAAACGTTGCGGCTTTCCCGGTGGGTGGCCGCGAACCCCGACTTCCATCGCGTGCGCGACGTGGGACGGAGCTCCAGATCGGCCCCGAGGGAAGACTGGCCGATTTCCGTCTCCAAACGCGTGTCTTCGTAGTCCGTGAAGTTGAACCGCGCTCCGAAGCGGGAGTACGAGCCGTGGACCTCGAGCGTCCCGCCCTCGGGCATGAGATGGGTCCAGGATGCGCCTACGGCGTCGTTGCCCCAGGGCCATCGGACGTCCCAGCCCGGGTCCTGGTTGTCGGCAACATCGTCCACAACGGACTCCAGGCTCGTGAACATGAACTCGAGCTCGCGAAGCTGGATCCTGTCGCGTCCCGAATACGCATTGATGCGCACCCGGTCGCCTCCCTTTGTCCAGCCTTCGAAGATGGCCTGGAAGTCCGCGAGGCTGTACGGGAACGTGGAGCCGGTCAGCCTGGTCACCAGGTCCCAGTAGCTGCGGCGTGCCGAGATCTTCCAGCGCGCGGCGCCGAGCCCCAGCCCGTCCCGGACCCCGGGCGCGAGACCGCCTCGCACCGCCACGCGCGAGGAGATCAGACCCAGTCCGGCATCGACGCCCAGCGTACCGTCTCCCACGTCGGATTCCACGAGCAGCACGGACGACGCGCGGCCTCCGTACTCCGCCGGGAAGCCCCCGGAACGGAGCTCGGCCCGCCCGACCATGTCGGGGTTGAACACCGAGAAGAGCCCCAGCAAGTGGTAGGGATGGAACAGCGGCAGGCGGTCCATCAGGATGAGGTTCTGATCGCCCGAGCCGCCCCGCACGTTCAGGACGGCGGTAAAGTCGGACACCCGGGTCACGCCCGGGAGAACGCTCACGGCCCGCATCGGATCCGGTTCCGCGAACCCCGGCATGTTCCTGAGCTCCGCCACGCTCAGTTCCTGCACCGTGATTCCCGCGGATTCCTCGAAACGTGCCCGCTCGCGGCTCCGCCGGGCCTCGACGACCACGGCATCCAGCTCGATTGCCTCTTCCGCGAGGGAGATCTCGATCTGGAGATCGGCGTCCGCCGTCAACTCCATCTCCTGATCGTGGAGCCCGTAGCCGATGCGGCCGATCGTCAGACGATGCCGGCCGGCCACGAGATCGCGGAACGCGAAGAACCCGAGAGCGTCGGTGCCGGTCACGCTCTGGACGGTGGTATCCGCCAGCAGCCTGAGACGGACCGTGGCGCCCGCCACCGGGATCCCGATGTCGGAGCGCACCCTGCCACTCACGCTCGCATCCACGGGCAACGCTTCCCGCGGCGCTCGGGGCACGATGATGACCTGGGACCCCAGCTCGACGTAGCCCAGGTCGGTGCCGGCCAGCAACTCGTCCAGCGTGCCCGCGACGTTTCTCGTCGCGCAGTCGCAGTCGACGACGCGGTCCGGCGGGAGGAGGCTGGGGCTGAAGGCGATCTGGATCCGGGAACGCTCGGCGAGCTGAACCAGAGCTTCGGAGAGCGGCATCGGGTCGATGGAGAGCCGGGCGACGGCTGCGAGCAGGGTGCCGGGCTCGGGATCGACCCCGATCTCGCCCCTGAGTGCGGTCAGTTCGGTGTCCTGGGCGGTGAGGGAGGAGGGGATAGGGGAGGAGGCGGCGAGGACGAGTGTGGCCGCGATCACCAGGGAGGTGCTCCGGCGGATCCCGCGATGCCGTTCCGCGATCATCGACCCTCGTCCGCGTTGCGCAGCCGCATCCGAACCCGTCCGTCGCCGATGCTGCATTGGGCGTCGATGACGTTGCAGATCACGGTCATGACCTCGTCCAGGGATTTGGACGTGAACCACATGGTCAGCGTCCGCTCCAGCAGCACGGCATCTTCGACCGCAACTTCCGCGCCGTACCGTTGCTCGACTTCCCGAAGGGCGAGGGCCAGAGGGGTGTCCTGGAAGATGACGAAGCCCTCCAGCCAGGCGGCCGCCTCCTCGATCGGGGGCGCCGCGGTGACGGGGCCGGGCCGGCCTTCGATGATGCTCGCCGCCTGCCCGGCGCCGACCTGGACTTCCTCGGTCGCGGTACCGAGCGCGACCGTGCCTTCGACGACGACCAATCGCAGTTCGTCGAGCTGGGCGACCAGATGAAAGCGTGTTCCGAGGACGCGCGCGGTGCCCGCCGCGGTGGTGACCCGGAACGGCTGTGCCGGGTTGCTCGCGATGGAGAAGAACGCCTCGCCCTCGAGGACGACGGCTCGGGCGGATCCGTCCACGTTGCGCACCCGGCTGCCCGGACCCAGGCGGATCACGCTGCCGTCGCCCAGGCGGACCATCGCGGTCTCGCCGGGCGCGGTGATGAATTCCTGGGACGCCAGGCTGCCCCCGTCCGTGCCGCTCGGGGCCGGGGCCCGGGCGTTCCAGATGAGCAGAGCCGCCGCCGCGCACGCGGCCGCGGTGGCCCAGCCCGCGAACAGGCCGAAACGGGAGCGCGCGCGTCGGCTGCGCGCCCGGTCGTCTGCGCGCCGAATGGCGGCGGCCCTCCGGGCTTCGGCCCTGCGGACCACCAGGTCGGTGGCGGGCGGAGCGCCGGGTTCCACCTCCAGATCGGCTGCGCGCGCGGCTTCGACCAGCAGGCGGAGGTCGTGCATCTCTCGGCTGGCGCCCGGCGACTCGCCGAGCGACGCCTCGACCGACCGGTTTTCCTCGTCGGTCGTCTGGCCGCGCAGATATCGAAGCAGCAGTTCGTCCATCTCTTTCGATCCTTCCGTGGTTCCCACCGGGAACCGGTGGCCTACACCGGACAAGCGCACAGCTCGCCGGCGCCTACTATTCCACGTCACCCATCGACACCCGCTACCGCCCGGCGAACGGTCCTGAGCGCGGCCGACATCTGGTTCGCCACCGTCTGCGCCGAAACGTTCATCACGGCGGCCGCTTCCGCGTGGGAAAGGCCCCGCTGGAACACGAGCTCGAACACCTCGCGCCGGCGGTCGGGCAGCGACGCCACCGAGGCCCGGAACCTGTCGGCCAGGAGCCTGGCGTCGAGCACGTCGGCCGGGGTCGCGGCCTGTCCGCCCCGCATCGCATCGTCCCGCCCCTGCCGGTCCCGCCAGCGCCGCCGCACCGCCCGCTGGCGTTTCTCGTCGATGACCAGATGACGGACGATTCGGTACAGGTAGACCCGCGCGGAGCCCCGCGGACGCCATCCGCGCCGCCGTTCCCAGACCTGGATGAAGGCCTCCTGGGCGACGTCCCGCGCCAGGTCGACATCGCCCAACTGACTCGCGGCGTAGCGCACCAGTTCGGGCCAGCACAGGTCCATCAACTGCCCAAGGGCCGGCTCCGATCCCCCCCGGATTTCGTCCATCAGCGACGTCAGGGCGTCGTGCTGCGCCGAATCCGGATTGGGGCTGGTAGCTGACATCTGGTGTTGAATACTGTCGACTTGGGTCGGTCAAGGACAACGGCTGGTCGGAGCTTTCCGGAGCAGCTCGCCCATCAGGCTCGCGGCTCGCCCCGGCAACACTGGCGACTCCTGCAGAGGTAGCGCATGGCGTCGTCTTCTCTACTACACCTCCAGTACAGCATGCCGGTCTGGCTGGCTCCGCGCCCGTTCTCTACGATGTCCGGGTAACGCAAACGATCCGGAGGCCATCCCATGGAAGAACGCCGCCCACGCTTTTCATCCCGTTGCGGGGTCTCCCTTGTCACGGTTTTTCTCTGCATCGCGGCGGGCGCCTGCATGCAAACAGGGGAAGGGCCCTCCTCCGCCGACGCTCCCTTCGATGTCCTGATCACCAACGCGCGCGTGGTGGACGGCGCCGGCAACGCCTGGTTCCGGGCGGACGTGGGGATGCGCGGGGACCGCATCGCCGCCGTGGGCCGCCTCTCGGGCCGCGCCGCCGCGCGGACCATCGACGCGGGCGATCGCGTCGTCACCCCCGGCTTCGTCGACATGATGGGCCAGGGCAGCCTGGTGCTCATCACCGATCCGCCGAGCGCCGAGAGCAAGCTCCGCCAAGGCATCACCACGTATCTCTCCGGCGAGGGAGGCTCGGCCGCGCCCCAGAGCGCCGAGACCCAGCGCAACCCGCCCGTCATCGACGGCGACACACTGCGCTGGCGCAGGTACTCGGAGTACTTCGCGATCATGGAGAGCTACGGCATCCCCATCAACGTCGTGCACGACGTCGGCCTCACCCAGGTGCGGCGCGTGGTCCTGGGCGATGAGGATGTCGCCCCGACGCCCGAACAGCTCGAGGAAATGCGGGAGCTGGTGCGCGAGGGGATGGAGGATGGGGCCGTGGGGGTGTCCACTTCCCTCATCTATCCGCCCGCCATCTATGCGAGCACCGAGGAACTCGTCGCGCTGACCTCGGTCGCGGGCGAGTACGGCGGCGTCTACTTCACGCACATGCGCAACGAGAGCCACGCGGTGCTGGAGGCCATGCGCGAGGCCATCACCATCGGCGAGGGCGCGGGCGTGCCCGTGCACATCTACCACCTGAAGGCGGCGGGCCAGCGCAACTGGCCGCTGATGGACGACGCGCTCGCGCTCATCGACTCCGTGCGCACCGCAGGGATGGACGTGACCGCGGACATATATCCGTACATCCGGAACGGCATCGGGCTGGGGTCATTCCTGCATCCGCGCCACTACGCGCGCGGCACCCAGGCCTTTCTGGAGACGCTCTCGGATCCGGAGCTGCGCGCACAGCTGAGGACCGAAGTCGAGACCGATTCCGAGTGGGAGAACTGGTATCAGCATGTGGGGATGGACTGGAACAACGTCCTCATCGTGGCCGCGTCGGACGAGGTGGATCCCGGCGTCATCAACCGGTCCGTGGCCGAGGCCGCGGAGGTGCTGGGCACGGATCCCTGGAACGCCTTCTTCGACCTGGTGCAGGCCGGCGGCGTGAGCGTGAACCCGCTGAGCATGAACGAGGAGCAGAAGTGGGCCGCGTTCCGAGCGCCGTTCGTGATGATCGACACGGATGCCTCGCCGGTGAACCCGGCATCGACCGCCAGCTCGCACCCGCGCGCCTTCGGGGCCTTCCCGCGCGTGATCGCCAAGTACGTGCGCGAGGACGGGGTGATCACCCTGGAGGAGGCCGTGCGGCGCATGACCTCGCTGGCAGCCCATCGGCTCGGCCTGTACGACCGCGGCATCGTGGCGCCCGGGATGGCCGCCGACCTGGTGGTCTTCGACCCGGCCGAGCTCCGCGACATGGCCGAGTTCGGTTCGGGGGCGATGCGCTACGCGGAGGGGGTGGACTACCTGTTCGTGAACGGCACCCTGGTCATCGACGACGGCGAAATGACCGACGCGCGGCCGGGAAGGCTGCTCAAGCGCGCGGGGTAGGCCGCCGGGCAGGGGCAGCCGTCCCGCCAACCCTCACGTAACGTCAGGGTTTGCCCCGGACGCCAGCGGTTCCGGTCTCCGCGGCAGATCGCTCCCCGAGCGGTCCTGGAAGGCGCGCAGGCCGAATTCAGGCAGGATCGCGAACAGGTGGTCGAAGATCAGCGACTGGAAGGCCTCGTATGCGAGCCATTCCGTGTCGTTCGAGAAGCAGTAGATCTCGATCGGCGCTCCGTGGGGGCCGGGCGCCAACTGCCGCACCATCAGGATCATCTCCTTGTGGGTCTTGGGATGCGCCCGCAGGTATCCCTCCACGTAGGCCCTGAAGAGTTCCAGGTTCGTCGGTCGCGACGCGTCGGAAACGCTCTCGTCGAGCCTGTCCCCGATGCAGGCCCTTAGCCGCTCACGCCGGAAAAGCTCGCGAACCTCGTCGTCTTCGAGGAATCGCACCGAGTTCACGTCGATGAGGATCGCCCGCTTGATGCGCCGCCCTCCCGATTCGGCCATGCCGCGCCAGTTCCTGAAGGATTCTGCGATCAATCTCTGCGTGGGAATCGTCGAGATCGTCTTGTCCCAGTTCTGCACCCGGACGGTGTGCAGGTCGATGTCGACAACCGTCCCGTTTGCGTTCACCTGCGGCGCCTCCACCCAGTCCCCGATGCGCAGGAGGTCGTTGGAGGTGATCTGGATGCTCGCGGCGAACGATACCAGCGTGTTCCGGAACACGACCATCAGCACGGCCGCCAGCGCCCCCACCCCGGACAGAAAAACGAGAGGGGAACGGCCCAGAAGCGTGGCGACGATCAGAACTCCGGCGATCGAATAGATCACGAGGGTCGCAACCTGTATGTAGCCCTTGATCGGCCTGGCCATCGACTCCGAGTACGCCCGCATGTAGATGTGGTGGAATGCTCCCACGAAGGCGGAGACAGTTCTCGCGAGCGTCAGCACGATGTAGGCGGCGGTGAGGCGGCGGACCGCGGTCCAGAAGAGAATCAGATAGGCGGGTTCGAGCCCCGCCTCCGCCTCGGCGCGGGTCACGCCCAGGGCCGGAACGATGCCGTAGTACACAACCAGGGCCGGCACGATGGGGGCGAGCCGGCTGAGCACGTTCTTGTCGAAAAGGCTCTTGTCGAGGGCGATCCTGGTCTCGGCGGCCACCTTCCCGACGGCCTTGTTGAGGACCCGCGACTTCATCCAGTCAGCGACAACGGCGAGAATCAGCAGAGCGCCCAGCCCGATGGCCAGTTGCCACCATTCCTGAGGGAGAGAGTCTTCCACGCGCCTGCCCTCGGTCAGGCCTCAGGCCTTCGCCCCAACCGGATCCACCCGCACAGTCACGATATCCGTGTCATGGTACTTCTGGTGGTGCACCGATGTGGCGATGTGGCGGAGCAGCCTGAGCGAGACGTCGCGCTCCACGGGGACCTCCGCTGCGCGGCCCCCGATCAGGGCCAGGCGGTCCTCGATGTTGCCTTCCCCGGTCACGGCGAGGAACTCGAGTTCGGCGCCGCCGGCCTCCGCCCGGGCCGTCACGCGCAACCGCCGCTCGCCCAGCGCTTCGTCGTCGTCGCTCGCCTGGTCCACGAGAACCAGCAGCGTCTCCTCGGCGGCGAGGTCCAGCCGGTTGGCCATCTCCTCCGTCATTCCCGAACGCGACGCGAAACGCCCCAGGAAGTCCTGGATCTTCGGCAACTCCTCGATGTTGAGCCCGCTCTCGATGCGCCGCCGCCGCGGCCCGGTCAGCTCCATGAAGACCGAGAGCAGGATCGCGGTCAGCCCGCCCGAAGTCATCCCGTTCTCCAGCAGCGAGCCCGCCCAGCCGAAGTACTCGGAGGGGATCGCGCCGCTCTGGAAGCCGGACCCGATCCAGAACGAGACGCCGATGATGGTGGCCTTGCGGTAGTCGATGCCGTCCTGCGTGACCATCTCCACGCCCAGCACGAACAGGATGGCGATGAGGACGATGATGTAGGCGCCCACGACAGGGTCCGGGATGGCCAGCAGCACCGCCGTGGCCTTGGGGAAGAACGCAAGCGCGATGAAGATGAGCCCGATGCACATGCCCACCCGGCGCGCCGCGATCCCGGTGATGTCGACGATCGAGACGCTGTTCGAGTAGGTGGTGTTGGGGACCGTGGCGAGCAGGCCCGACAGCAGGTTGCCCACACCATCCGCCGCCACCGCGCCCTGCACCGCGCGGAAGTCGGTGGCCCGCCGCTCGCGCCACGACACCCGCTGGATCGCCATGCCGTCGCCGATGGTCTCGATGGCGCCGACCAGCGTCACGAAGATGAACGCCGGGAGCATGGCCCAGAAGCCCGCGCTCAGGCTCAGGTCGAAGCCCGGCCATCCCGCGGTCGGCAGCCCGATCCAGAGCGCCTCGCCTACGATTCCCATGTTGTAGGTGCCGAACCCGGCGGCGACCAGGCAGCCACCCACCGCCCCGATCACCGATCCCCACAGCCGGAGCGCCCCCCGGGCCCGGAGGATGACGACGACGGTGATCACGATCGTGGTCAGGGCGGTGAGGGGAGCGGCCGCCGGCGCGGCCCCTTCCGGCGCCACGAACAGCAGGTCGAAGCCGATGGGCATGACCGTGACCGCGATCAGCATGATCACCGTGCCCGCCACCGTCGGGGTGATGAAGCGCCGGAGCAGCGAGAGGCGCCAGGAGATCAGGAACTGGAAGAGCGATGAGACCACGATGAGGGTGGCCAGCAGCGCCGGCCCCCCCAACTGCAGCGCCGCGACCGACACCGCGATGAACACCCCCGAGGTGCCCATCAGCAGGATGTAGCCGGCCCCGATCCTTCCCAGGGATCTCGCCTGGAGCAGCGTCGAAATCCCGCACACGATCAGCGTCGCGAACGCGGCCCAGGTCAGGTAGGTCTCGCTTCCGCCACCCGCCCGCACCACGATCGCCACCGTGATGACGATGCCCGCGATGTTGAGCAGCACGTACTGAAAGGCGAGCCCGAAGGAGACGCCCCACGCCGGGGTTTCGTCAGCCTGGTAACGGAGGTCCTGCCGCGTCGGGGAGGGAGGCATGGGGGGCTGAACTCACGGTTCGGAGGAATAGGCCCGCACGCTGGCCTTACAGGCACCCTGCGGGTTTGCGACGGGGAGCATAATCGGCGCGCGACCGCGGGGATGGCAAGGTGGGGTGGGGGTCCGGTCCGCGCCCAGGCTGCGGCAGGATGATGTCGTTGTGGGATGCGCACATTGAGCGAAGCTAGAGGTCGCCTTCGAGCCGTAGGTCCGTCCGCCAGGCACTCAGGAACACGTCGGTGTACTGGCGCTTGAAGCTGCGGCTGGGTCGCGCGCCTACGCTGGCGGCGACGCTTTCAAGCGATACGACGCGGTCGAGCCAGCCGAGCGCATGAGCGGCTCGCACGGCCGCCCTGTCGCAACTGCACAAGTCGAATTCGTCGGTGATCGTCGTGACCAAGGCCAGCAGATCCCGCTCGCCGCGATCAAGCCGATCGGCGTCGGGATACCTGAGTCGCAGGTTCACAGCGGCGGCTGGTAGGACCGCCTGAATCGTCATCCGTGCGATTTCCTCTGCTCCGACTGTGATGTACCCGCGAGCAGAGGCATCGCCCCGAAGCAACTCATCCTCGCACGCTGGGACCGTGACCACTTGCCGCTGACCGGTGATGGCATTCCAGCAACCCGTGTCCACCGCCTCGATGACAATCATCGTGTCAACGAGGATAATGTTGTGCGCCACCGGCCCTACGCCTCGAAGTACGCCTCGTGGCCGTACGACTGGAGCAGTGCAGCCAGCTCGCGAAGCGACAGATCGAGAATGGTTGCCGCCCGCCGCACCGAGAGACGTCCCGTATCCAGCGCGATGGCTATCGGCTTGACGAAGTGCCGGCTGAACAGGGAGGGAGTCGGCGCATCGCAGCGCGATGGGTAACTCGCGATCAGCCGCCCGTCATCCAGCGCGTCGGTTTCCCTTTGCGAGAGTAAATCGAGGTTGCGAAGACGCCACTTGTAAGCTGAAGCGGAGACCCGAAATCTGGCCGCGCCCTCCTTCAGCAGGTCGTGCGGATCGGCCGACGGCGATCGGGATGCCCATTCCTCCTGCACGATTTCTCCGGGCATGAGGACGGCTGCGGCGAAGTTCTCGGCCAGCTTTTCCGTGCGCCATCCCTTCCCTCGGCGCGGCACTTCAACCGCCTCCGTTCGCTCCGGGGGCATCGCGTCCCAGGTGAGCAGGTGGAACAGTTCGTGGGCCAGATCGAAGTTCCGGCGTCCCTCGGGTTCCCGGCGGTTGATGAGAACGCAGTTCAATCCCGGGATGCGTGAGGCAGCTCCCGAAACGCCGTGTGGGGCATCAACATCGAGCACGAGAATCCCCAAGTCGTCCTGCATGACCGTCCGCAGTCTTTCCGCAGGGCGTCGCCCGACATCGAAGCGATGTGCTACCGCTTCGCCGGCTGCCATCGCATCTTCGAACGAGGATGTGCGTTTCAGGTTGACCGTATGCCCAAGCCACCGCGGCCTTTGGCCCTGCTCCCGGGACAGCTCCCGGTACATGGCGATCCATCGACCGGCGCGGCGTTCAAACCCGTCGATGACCTCACGCGAGACATCCGGACTCGTCCGGAAGCTGAACTCGCCTTCACCCTCCAGGCGGAAGGCATCGGTGAAGTAGTCGAGGTCCACGCCGAGAACGTCCATCGCCATGATGAGTTCATTCGCGTGGAGAGAACGCTCTCCTTCCTCGATCCTGGAAACGATCTGACGGTGCTTCAGGCCGAGGCTGTCTGCCAGTTGCTGCTGGGTCAGGCCGGCTCGGTCGCGGGCGACTCTGAGCCGACGACCGATGCGCTTACGATGTTGCATATGCATAAAAGTACGATAATCTTGCAATCAGTAGTTTGCAACACTACGGGCGCGTAGCTTTCTCCAACCAGGAAGAGCGGCCCGCCAGTCTCGGGAGTCTGCCCCATGAAACGCCGGAACGATCCAAGCCCCTCTTCTCTGCTGACTGCCACGGCGCCCTCGGCCCTCGCACTGACTCTCCTCGCGTTCACCGCATCCTGCGGCGACGCCCCTTCCACCGGGGCGGGGGCGATCGGCCCGGCCAGCACACTTGAGCGCAACCAGGCGCTCCACATCCCCATGCGCGACGGCGTGCGCATCGCGGTCGATGTCTGGCTGCCGGAAGGCATCGAGGAGGGCACCCGCCTCCCCACCATGATCCGGGCGACCCGCTATTGGCGGGCCCGTGGATTCGTCGACGCACCGGTCGAAGGCGACTCCAACTTCGACGAGGCCGAGCGCTGGAACGGGGCAGGATACGCGCTTGTGCTCGTCGACGCGCGCGGGAGCGGGGCCTCGTTCGGCATCCGCCGCTTCGAGCTGGCCGAGGACGAATGGCGCGACTACGGCGAAGTCGTCGACTGGATCGTGGCGCAGCCGTGGTCGAACGGCCGGGTCGGCGCCTACGGCGTGTCGTACGCGGGCAATACCGCGGAGATGCTGGCGGTCAACCGGCACCCGGCCGTGAAGGCGGTCGCGCCGCTGTTCAACGACTTCGACAACTTCGGGCACCTGGTCTTCCCGGGCGGCGTGCTCACCGTCGGCTTCCTGGAGAGCTGGTCGAACCGCACGCGCATGCAGGACCTGAACGACATCTGCGGGCTCTCCCGGGTGAGCGGCCCCGAATGCGACGAACTGCGGCGAGAGGTCACCGGGGTCAAACCGGTCGATGCGGACCCGGACGGCGCCCTCATCGCGGCTGCGGTGGCCGAGCACGAAGCCAACACGGTGCCCTTCGGGGCGGCGCTCGAATACGAGTTCCGCGACGATCCCTTCGGCCGCTACGACGAGACCAATGTCGGGCACCGGCGCAGCCCCTCGGGCCATCTCCCCCGGATCGAGGAGTCGGCCGTGGCGATGTTCATTCGGGCAGGCTGGCAGGACGCCGCCACCGTGAACGGCACGCTGGGGCGCTACAACACGATCTCAAACCCCCAGCACGTGTTCATCGGGCCGTGGGACCACGGCGCCCGCAACGACGCGGATCCGTTCAGGCCGGACGACACACCGGTCACTCCCGACGCGGGCGCGCGCTTCGCGGAGCTGGTGGCATTCTTCGACGAGCATCTGAGAGAGGGCGGGTCCGCCCGGACACCCAGCGAGATCAACTACTACACGCTCGGCGCGGACCGCTGGACACGTACGGAGACGTGGCCTCCCGCGGGCTTCGAGGATGTAACCTGGCACTTCGGCGCCGACGGGATGCTGACGCGGAACGCCCCATCCGAATCCGAGGGCGAGGATGCCTACACCGTCGACTTCACGGCGACCACGGGCACGCGCAACCGCTGGTACACCAACGGCGGCGGCGGCGATGTCGTATACGGGGACCGGCGCGACGAGGACGCCAGGCTGCTCACCTACACCAGCGCCCCGATGCAGGCCGACACGGAGATCACGGGCCATCCGGTGGTCACGCTGCACGTCGCCTCGAACGAGGCCGACGGGGCGTTCATCGTCTACCTGGAGGATGTCGCCCCGGACGGCACCGTGCGCTACATCACCGAGGGACAGCTGCGGGCGTTGATGCGCGCGGTCACCGACGATGCGCCGCTCTACCGCAAGTACGGCCCGCACCGCTCCGAACTGCGCGCCGATGCGATGCCGCTGGTGCCGGGCGAAGTCGCCGAGATCAGCTTCGACCTGTGGGCGACTTCGGTATTGATCCGGGAAGGCCACCGGATCCGGGTTGCCATCGCGGGGGCGGACGCCGACACCTTCCTGAGCTATCCCCGGGACGGGAGCGTGCCGGTGCTGTCAGTGCAGCGGAATGCGACCCATCCCTCCGCGATCATCCTGCCGATGAAGGTGCCCTGATCCGGAGGATGAAGGTGTTCTGAGCGGGAGCCGTGTTGTGCATCGATCCTCTGAGCCCCAAGCCTGGCGGTCGCTGCCATACAAGTATAATACATCAATCATACATGATGTAATACAGGATGAGGGGACGCGATCCGGCTCCTTCCGCTAGTGGATTGTATTGGAGGAGAGGCGGCCCGTTAGCCCACCCGAACGTCGAAGTGCTCCAGCCCCCTGAGCACGATGTTCGGCCGGTACTTCGGCGGACGCGTACCGAAGTCGAGCCGGGGGAATCGCTCCAGCAGCACCTCGAGCGCGATCCGTCCCTCCAGCCGGGCGAGGGGGGCGCCGAGGCAGTGGTGGATGCCTCGCCCGAACGAGATGTTCGGCTGGCCCGACCGGGTGATGTCCAGCCTCTCCGGCTCCGGGAACCGTCCGGGATCGTGGTTGGCGGATCCGATCAGGAGCGTGACCAGCGTTCCTTCCTTCACGGCCAGCCCGCCGAGCTCGAGGTCCCGAAGCGCTACGCGCATGTCCAGCTGGACCGGCGTGTCGTAGCGCAGCAGTTCTTCCACCGCCGAAGGGATCAGTTCGGGCCGCTCCCTGAGCAGGGCGAGCTGGTCGGGGTGCCGCAGGAGGGCCCGGACCCCATTGCCGATGAGATTGGTGGTGGTCTCGTTGCCGGCCGTAAGGAGAAGGCGGAGCATCACCCTCGTCTCCTCGGCGGTCAGCTTGTCGCCCGCGTCCTCGGCCTCGACCAGCCGCGAGACGAGATCGTCGCGGGGCTCGCGGCGGCGCTGCTCGATGATGGCCGTGAAGTACGCCGCGAACTGCTGAGCGGCACGGTACACCTTCTCTTCCTCTTCCGGTGAGAGGAAGGGCTCCAGAGCACGCGCCAGATCGTCGGACCAGACCTTGAAGCGGTCGAGGTCGCCCTCGGGGACCCCGATCATCCGGGCGATCACGATCGTGGGAAGCGGCACCGCGAAGGCCTTCATCAGATCGAATTCCCGGGCCTCCCCGACCTGGTCGAGGAGCGCGTGCGCCGTTGCGCGGATGTAGTCCTCCATCCCTGCCACCTGGCGGGGCGTGAATGCCCGGTTCACGAGACTGCGCAGGCGGGTGTGGTCGGGCGGATCCTGCGCGAGCATGCTCGGCGTGAGCTTCTTCCGCGTTGCCAGCGAGCCCTCCGAGGAGGTCACCCTGCTGAAGTCGTTGCCGAAGGTCCGGTGGTCCCGGAGGATGCGGTCGACGTCGGCGTAGCGGGACACCACGACCTGGTTGGCGAAGATGCTGCGATGAATCGGGTCGCGCTCGCGCAGCCTGCGGTACAGCGGGTAGGGGTCAGCGACGGAGTCGGGTGAGAGCGGCCGGTACGCGACCCCGGTCCGAAGCCACTCCCCGACCAGGCGGGCGCGCATCCAGGCCACCCAGACGGCCCTTGCAATCGCGTTCCTGGGAACCATTCCGTATTTTCCCGTCCTCTTCGCCTGCGGTGTCGCAGGCATGGATTCAAGTACGCTGCCAGCCGGGTGCAGGTTGCATGCCGGCGCCGTGCCGGCACGCGGGTTGTCGATTCTCCAGAAGCGGAATACCAGCCATGAAGACCCAGCGCAACTCGACTTTAAACACCCGGCGCGGCTCGACCCGGCGCGGCTCGACTCCGATCCGCCGGCGCGTCCTCCACGCCGCGGCTACCCTCGCCGTCCTCTTCACGGGGACCGCGATGTTCCCATCCGGGCACATCCACGCCCAGTCCGCGCTCGAAACGGTCATCTCGCATCTGCAGTATCGGGAGCTCGGGCCCGCGCTCATGGGCGGGCGCATCGCGGACATCGCGGTGGTGGAGTCCAAGCCGCAGATCTTCTACATCGGCACGGGCACGGGGGGCGTCTGGAAGACCGAGAACCACGGCACCTCGTGGACGCCGCTCTTCGACGATCAGCCCACGAGCTCGATCGGCGACGTTACGCTCGACCAGTCGAATCCGAACCTGGTCTGGGTCGGAACCGGAGAGCCGCAGAACCGGCAGTCGTCGGGCTGGGGGAACGGCGTCTACAAGTCCGTCGACGGCGGCAGGACGTGGCGGCACATGGGGCTTGAGGGGAGCAAGCACGTCGGGCGCATCCTCATCCATCCGCGCGATCCCGACATCGTGTACGTCGCGGCGGTCGGGGACCTCTGGGGGCCCAACGAGGAGCGGGGGGTCTTCCGCACGCAGGACGGGGGCGAGACCTGGGAGAAGGTCCTCTACATCAACGAGGACACCGGCGCGATCGACATGGCGATGGACCCGCGCGATCCCAACACCATCTTCGCGGGGATGTACCAGCGGCGGCGCACGGGCTGGGGCTTCAACGGCGGCGGCCCGGGAAGCGGGCTCTACCGCACCCTGGACGGGGGCGACACCTGGACGGAACTGACCGAGGGACTCCCCGATGGCGACAAGGGACGCATCGGGGTGGAGGTGTTCCGCGGGGACGGGAACATCGTGTACGCGCTGATCGAGGCCGAACCGCGGAGCCCGGGCCAGGGCTTCGGAGGGGGCGGAGGCCCGTCGCGGAGCGGCTTCTTCCGCTCGCTCGACCGCGGCAACACGTGGGAGAAGATGTCTGACACCAACCCGCGCCCGATGTACTACTCGCATGTGCGCATCGACCCCACCAACGCGGACCGCGTCTACGTGCTCGGGGGCGCTCTGATGGTGTCGGACGACGGCGGGCGCACCTTCCGCAGCGACGGCGCCACCCAGGTGCACGTCGATCATCACGCGCTCTGGATCAACCCCGCGGACCCGGATCACCTGATTCTGGGGAGCGACGGCGGCGTGGCAGCGAGCTGGGACGGCACCGGGCACTGGCGCATGTTCGACAACCTGCCGCTGGGCCAGTTCTACGCCATCGGCCACGACATGCGCGATCCGTATTTCGTGTGCGGGGGGCTGCAGGACAACGACGCCTGGTGCGGGCCCTCCAACACCCGCTCGTTCCACGGGATCGGCCACCAGGACTGGTACGAGGTGGCGTACGGGGACGGGTTCTTCGCGATCGTCGACCCCACCGACTCGACCATCGTGTACGCCGAGTCGCAGCACGGGAACATGAACCGGTACGACCTCAACACCGGCGAGAAGATTCCCATGCGGCCCATCACGGGCCCGCGCGAGAACGGCGACACCGCCAAGACCTACCGCTACAACTGGAACTCGCCGCTCCAGCTCTCGCCGCATGATCCCGCGACGGTCTACCTGGGCGCGAACTTCCTCATGCGCTCGCGGGACTACGGGATGTCGTGGGAGGAAGTCGGGGGCGTCGACCTCACGAAGCAGATCGACCGCGAGGAACTCGAGATCATGGGCGTGGCCGGCTCCGAGCCGCAGATGTCGGTGAACGACGGCATCTCGACCTACGGCAACATCACCAGCTTCGCGGAGTCGATTCTGGCGCCGGGGCTGCTCTATGTGGGCACCGACGACGGCAACCTGCAGGTGAGCAGGGACGATGGCGCGACCTGGACCAACGTGGCCGACCGCATCCCCGGGCTCCCCGAGCGCACCTACGTGAGCCGGGTCGAGCCTTCGCACCACGTCGAGGGGCGCGTCTATGCAAGTTTCGACGGCCACCGGAACGCCGACTACGCGGCCTACGTGTACGTGAGCGAGGACTACGGGCAGAACTGGTCCCGCATCACCGACGGGCTGCCCGACGGCTGGTCGGTGAACGTCGTAACCGAGCATCACCGCGCCCCCAACCTGCTCTTCGTGGGCAACGAGACGGGCGTGTTCGTGTCGGTCGACCGGGGCGGGGAGTGGGTCCAGCTCAAGAACAACCTGCCGACCGTACCGGTGGACGACATCCTCGTGCACCCGCGCGACAACGACCTGCTGGTGGGCACCCACGGCCGCTCGTTCTACATCCTGGCCGACGTGACCCCGCTGGAGCAGCTGTCGGAATCGATGCTCGCCGAGGCGGGCCGGGTGTTCCCGCAGGCGCGCCCCACGATCATGTGGGCGGAGCGCGGCGACTGGCCCTTCCAGGGCGCGACCTACCAGGCTCCCAATCCGCCTCGCGGGTCGCTGATCCGGTATTACCTGCGGGATGCGTGGGAAGCGCCGATGGCGGCTGAGGACGATGAGGAAGGGGGGAATGGGAACGGCGATGGGCCCGAGGATGGAGATTCGGGACAGGACGCGGACGAGAGCGATGATGCGGCGGGGCGCTCGGATGAAGATTCGGAAGCCTTCGCCCTGACCATCACCGACTCCGACGGCAACCACGTCCGCACCCTTGAGGCCGCAAGCGAGCCCGGCGTCAACGAGGTGGTGTGGGATTGGCGCTTCGACGCTCCCTACGAGGCAGATGGCCAGCAGGGCGGGGGAGGGGGTGGCCCGTTCGGAGGCGGCACGCCCCAGGGTCCGGTCGCGCTACCGGGCGTCTATACGGTGAGCATGGACGTCGGCGGGGAGACCTTCTCCACGACCGTCGAGATCCAAGCCGATCCCCGCCGTCCCATGACCATGTCCGACCGCATGGCCCGCCAGGACGCGCTCATGAGCCTGCACCGGCTGGCGGTTCCCATCCACGACGCGACCCAGGCCATCAACCACCTGGAGGAACAGTTGGACGCGGCCGAGGAACTCATCGACGGCGCAGACGCGCCCCCCGAGGGCATTGAGGAGGAGTTGGAGGCCATCCGCGAAGCACTGGAGGAGATCGAGGAAGATGTCTCGGAGGCTCGCCAGAATGCGGGCGTTGCCCGGGCCATCCAACAGGCCTCGGTGCACCCGACAGAGGATCACATGTGGCAGGTCGACCACGCGTGGGAGGTGATGGGCGAGACCGTTCCGGAGCTGAACGCGCTGATCGAGACGCTCGTTCCCGCCCTCAACGCGCAGCTCTATGCGGAGGGTGTGCGCCCGGACGCGGGAGAGGCCGTGGAGATGCCGGGGCGGTAGGGCCAGCCAGAGGTAAGCGCATCGGCTGATCGACACATGGACGCGCCTCTAACCGACACATGGCCGCATTGCTAATCGACACATGGCCGCTGCGCTTCCGGAGAATGTGGGAAGGGTGCGGGATGCGAACGCGGTCGCGCGGCTGCTACGACTTTCTGGCCGTGCGCAACGGAGAACTTGCTCAAACCACCCTCCACCAGGGCACCGCGAGCACCCAGGGGGTGATCCACTCGACCGAGTCGCCGCCGTGGAGGAACAGGCTGGCGCGCGCGGCTCGGCCGTACTCACCGCGGAACGCACGCAGGTTGGCCGCGTCCCGGAGGCGGGCCGCCTGGTGGCAAGGAGGGAGAGTCTACGATCCCTGGCGCTTAGCGCGGTAGTCCCGTCGGTCTAGACACTCGTCGTAGCCGAAAGCCTCGCGGGCGGCGTGGAACAGGTTCTGGCCGTCCACGAAGGCGACTGCGCGCTTGGCGGGAGGTTCCCCGCTCTTTGAGCCATACGAAAAATAACCCCGCCCGAGGCCTCTCGGCGTGTCGGGCGGGGAGCAAGTATAAGGAATGATACTGCACCGTCCCGGGCAACCGTCAAGCCCGGTCATGCCGTGCATCTCGACGCTCGGGCCGAGCAGCGCGCTCACCTCGACCGGTTCGGAGAAGGCGCTGTGGTCGTCGTAGTTCGGGTGCCACAGGCGACGAGCACATGCAGCAGCCTCGCCGACCGCGTGCCCGCGCTCAACGCGCAGCTCTACGCGGAGGGCTGCGCCCGGACGCGGGGGAGGCGGTGGAGATGCCACCTCGCCAGTGAATGGAATCCACCCTAGGGCAGGTCCATCGCGATGGCCCGGCCGCGTGACACCCTGCGAGCCTCAGGAACGGATGCACCACACTACTTCGCAGCGGTCACGACGCGATGCAAGAACATCAACTGTGCGGAGCCTTGATGGCACGATCCACTAGGACGAGCAGGAAAAGCGCCAAGAAAAAGAGCGCAATCGCCATGACCGTCGGCCACAGCCAGGGGGGACCCCCAAGCATTGTTACTAGGGCAGCCTCAATCCAATCCAAGAACCTTGCGAGGACGATCGTAAAGACCAACGCGGATGCGAAAGAAAGAGCCACGAAGAGGCGTGGTCGCTTTCGAGTTACTTGACGGATCTTGGGACGCTCCTTGCACCACTCCCACAAGGCAGCCAAGCTCAACCAGGCGAGTACCAGACCGGCACCTAGCCAGATACCATCATTCATTGCAATACGGGACTCATCGCGAGTCGTGAAACGGCGAGGGCCCCATCGGCAACAGAAGCCGTAGCCTGACTTCAGGGTGTGGCCTACGCCGATGGAAGGCAATGGCTTGCTCTCTCAAACCACCTTCCACCACGGCACCGCGAGCACCCAGGGTGTGATCCACTCGACCGAGTCGCCGCCGTGCAGGAGCAGGCCGGCGCGCGCGGTCCGGCCGTACTCCGCGTGGAACGCACGCAGGTTGGCCGCGTCCCGGAGGCGGGGCCGCTTGGTGGCCTTGACCTCTATGGGGAGCACCGACCCCTCCGCCTCGATCACGAAGTCCACTTCCTCTCCGGTGGTCGTGCGCCAGTGCAGCACTTCGGCGCGCCCGGTTCGGCAATCGCGCCACGCCAGCAGGTCCTGAAGTACGACGTTTTCCAGATGGGCGCCCCGGGGCTCGGCTTCCTGGGAGAGGTGCATCGCCAGACCCGTGTCGCTCCAGTACAGCTTTGGAGCCTTGATCAGCCTCTTGGTGCGGTTGACGGAATACGCGGGAATCCGCACGAGCAGGTAGGAGGTCTCGAGCAGGTTGAGCCAGCGGTGCACCGTCGGCTGCGGGAGGCCGATGTCCCGGCCCACCTCCGTCTGGTTGAGCAACGCACCGATGCGCAGGGCCGCCGCGCGCATGAGTCGCCGGAAGTCTGGAAGAGCCGCGATCGAGGAAAGGGCCTGCAGGTCGCGCTCGAGATAGGTCCGCACGTAGCCGTCGAACCAGATCGCCCGCTCGGCGGGAGTGTCGAGATGGACGGCGGGAACCGGGAAGCCGCCGCGCCGCGCGAGCGCCCGCCAGTCCTCCGGATCGCCGGGGTGCTCCGCCACGACATCGAGCCAATCCTGGTCAGGAGACTTGACTAGGTTCTCCCAGATGCCGCACCGGCCAAGGCCGAGTTGCTCCCTTCTCGTCATCGGCCAGAGGGTCAGGTAGCTGGCGCGGCCCGCCAATGACTCCGACACCCGCCGCATCAGGAGCAGATTGGCGGACCCGGTCAGGAGGAAGCGTCCCGGTCGTCGCTCCCGGTCGATCTCTCGCTTGACGGCGCTCAGGAGGTCCGGCTCGCGCTGCACCTCGTCGAGGGTTACGGGCCGCGTGCCGCGAACGAGCGCATCGGGATCTCGTCGGGCGAGATCGAGTACGTCCAGGTCGTCGAGGGACAGGTAGCGGCGGGCACCGGGAGCCGCACGCGGGGGCGCGGCTGCCTCGACCGGCTGGCCTAACGCGCGCGCGAGCGTACTCTTTCCCGTCTGGCGGGCCCCGGCCACGACCACTGCGGGCATGACCCGCATCATGGCGTCGAGGGCGCCGGAAACGGCCCGGGGAAGCAGAGAATCATTCATGGCGTGAATGATAATCATTCATAACATGAATGGAAAGGGACCGCCGATCAAACACCCGTCAAGAAAGCAAGCTATTGCAGATCAATAACTTGTGGTATTTACAAGTGATCTGGCGGGTTTGCGATCAAGAAAACGTTAGCTGTTGCCGCCCGCGATCAGGCCCGGGACCCGGATCGCATCACGGCCTGACACCGACCGACTCACCCCTCGTCCCCGTCAATGAGACATCGAGTCTCACCTGGTCGTAGGGCACGCTAGGCACCAGCGTACCACGCGCGCCCTTCTGCAATTCCACGAGTCCGTATTGAGACATCGTCTTCAGGGTTCGCGAGAGATTTGACTTGCTGCGCCCGGCCAGCGCCGCAAGCTCCGTTAGCGAACGCGGTCGCTCACGGTCGATCAGCTCCAAGAGATGCCGGTTGTGCTCGGACAGCAGCCTCGCGAAGCTCTCGGTCGAGGTGAACCAGACCTTGGGCTCACCCTTCGCTGGCGCGTGCTCCCCGCGGGCAATCGCCATGGTGCGTGCCTTCATCTGGTTGTAGCCAGCGATGCCGATCTTCAGTGTCTTCATATGGATCCCTGTCAGGTATCGTCATCGGCAAAGGTTATCAGTTACTGATAACGCCAGCAAGGCCATCCCGTCGCCGGAGCCGAGGAGGTTGCCACCACGAGAAGGTGCGCTGCGCCGTCCGCACTAGCCCCATCCGCTGTTCCGCAAACCGGGGGCGTGCTGTACTCTTGCTTCCACGCTCGCGATAAGTTCCGCGCGTGCCCCAGGCGTCTCGGGGCCCCGATGCGGAGGAAAGGAACAGCATGTACGACGTCATCGTGATCGGCGTGGGCGGGATGGGCAGCGCCACGGTCTACCAGCTCGCGCGGAGCGGATGCAGGGTGCTGGGCCTGGAGCAGTTCACCGTCCCGCACGCGTTGGGCTCCTCGCACGGGTCCACGCGCATCATCCGCCTGGCGTACTCCGAGGGGCCCCGGTACGTCCCGCTGCTCCGGGCCGCGTATCGATACTGGAGGGAGCTGGAGGAGGTCTCGGGCGAGTCGATCCTCGTGGTGACCGGCGGTCTCGACATCGGGCCGCCCGACAGCCCCAAGGTCGAGAACTCCCGGCGTTCGTGCCTCGAGCACGGCATTCCCTTCGAGGAGCTCGACGGCGCGGAGGTCAACCGGCGCTTCCCCGGCTACCGGATCCCCGAATCGCTCCGGGCCATCTACCAGGCGGACGCCGGCTACGTGCGCTCGGAGGTGGCGATCCGGGCGCATGCCGCCGCGGCGCGGGAGCTGGGCGCGGAGATCGTGACCGAGTCGCCGGTGCGCAGGTGGGAGAAGCGCGCGTCCGGCTTCCGGGTGGAGACGGCCAACGGCACCTACGAGGCCGGGAAGCTGGTGTTCACCGCCGGTGCGTGGGTGGGCCGGCTGGTGCCGGAGCTCGCGCCCCTGTGCCAGCCCGAGCGCCAGACGATGCTCTGGACGGAGCCCCTGAACGCGGCGCCGTTCGAGCCGGAGCGGTTCCCGATCTTCGTGCTGCAGGCCCCGCTGGGGCGCTACTACGGCTTCCCCAGCGACCGCGGCGAGGGATTCAAGATCGGCAAGTATCATCTTCGCGTGCAGCCCGTGCCCGACCCGGACCGCCTGGACCGGGAATGCTCTCCGGAGGACGAAGCCGGCGTGCGCGAGGGAATCGCGGCCTACTTCCCGCAGGCGAACGGCCCCACCCGCCGCATCGTGGCGTGCATGTTCACCACCAGCCCCGACGAGCACTTCATCCTGGACCGCCACCCGGCCATGGACGACGCGTTCATCGCCGCCGGCTTCTCCGGCCACGGCTACAAGTTCTGCAGCGTGATCGGGCGGGTGATGGCGGACTTCTGCCTGGGGGAGGAAGGGAAGTGGGGGGTGGAGAGGTTTGGGTTGGGGGAGGGGAGGTGTTGAGTTGCCGCCGGTGGATGTCGGGAAGAACTCGACAAGCCAGCCGCTAGAGGGTTGGCCAGCATCAGTCGAGTGGGACATCATCCACTGCGTAGCGTCGGAACTACGTACATCGGGTTGAAGCGTCCGGTCCTCGGCGACCATGGGTGCGCGTCGGGGCTCTTGCCTGTGCAGCGTGGGGTCGTTCGGGTCCGGAAGAGCACGGTGCAGGGTTGCGGAAGACGACACAGATTCCCACCGTATGTGTCCCTGCGTTCTTCGAACCTCACCCGACCCCCGACTCGCGTTCTCTATCTGGAGGCCCTGAAGTGAGCGGAACCCTGTTCATCCGTTGATCCGGGGGACACTCATGGAGCACTCGCGAGATTTGGGCAGGCGCGCGCTCCCCGGATGGCGAGGAGATCGTGAAGCCGGTCGGGCATCGTATCCCGTGTCCGCAGGCGCACCCGCCGAGGTTGGGGCCCCGGATTCCTGCGCCAGCTTGGCCGGAGGCGCATAGCCTTGGTCACCGCGCTTTCGCCAGAGCTACGCTACTCGGGCTCGGCGGGCTCCGCTCAGTGGTGCGGCCTCGAGGTCTCGGAAGAGGACCGCTTCAGGTCTTACATGGCGGACCGCGTGGGTGCGCGGGTAAAGGACGATGAAGCCCACGACCCGTTCGCGGCCGAGCTGCTCGGTATGGCCACGACAGGGATGGCGACCGAGTTCGTGGAGAATCTCCTCCGAGCCGTACCTGAGGAGAAGTCATGGGCTATTGGAGAGGCCTTGGCAGAGTGCGTCCTTGCCGACGACGAGACGCGTGAGATCTGCTGGCCTTGGAATCTCGTACGCGACCGCCGGACGCCAAGGGCCAGTCTGCCGGGCGCGGACCTGGTTGGCTTCTGCAAGGAGGGCGAAGACGTCTTCTTGCTCATTGGGGAGGTAAAGACATCCTCCGACGCTAGAACGCCCCCCCAGGTGATGAACGGAAGTGGGGGGATGGCGTGGCAGCTGAAGGAAGAAGCAACGCGCCTCGACATCCAGCTCGCACTGCTGAAGTGGCTTCGCGCGCGATGCGAATCTGCCGAGCACCGGGCGCTCTATCTGGCGGCGGCTCAGCGCTATGTCCAGTCGTGCGGTAAGGAAGTCCTTCTGGTCGGGATACTGCTTCGCGATACAGAGCCCAATGAACTGGACGTGACTTCCCGGACCAAGGCGCTCGCAGGGAGTCTTGGCAGGTCGACACGCATCGAAATCACGGCCTGGTATCTGCCTGTACCCATCGAGGGATGGCCGGCTCTGCTTGATGCGGGTGGGACATGAAAGCCGCGACCTGGCTTCGAACCGCAGTTGGCGAGGAGCGGCTGAGCCAGACTGCGACGGAGGTGAGTCGACGCAGGCTCACTAATGCTCTGAGTGGACCTGCTCCAGCAACAGAAGATCAGGATCTCCATTTCGTCACGAAAGCGCTTGAGTTGCAGCTATTCGATGCCCTGGATGACGAGGGGCGTGTGGATGAACTCCGCGCTGTCGCTGAGGAGACGTTCCAGATCGCCAGAACATTGGCATGGCCGGAGGAGCCGATCGCCGCCGCTGAGTGGCTCGTACGGTTGGGGTGTATCGCGGTGCTGGGTGACCGCTCCGTCGATTTCCGTCGCATCGTCACGGAGACCGAGCTTCCGGCTCTTTCGCCCGACTCGGGCGACTGGGGAGTCCGAGTCTGGTCATCAATCCTATACGTGTGGTTGCGCCTGCTGCGAAAAAAGGGGTGGGACGATCTAGATGCTATTCAGGAACGAATCGTCGTCATTCGCCAAGCACAGCGAGCAATCGAACCGGCATTCCTGAAGGAAGCCGAGGCTCGCCAGGATGCGCAACCGGCGTGGGAACTCATGGCCCAATACCATCTCGCGAAGGCTGCTGAAATCCTGGGCGCCTACGTCGGGCAGGGCTCAGTCGATGGCCACTATGACGTTCGCGAGCAGCTCGAAGCGCAGTTCGACCGAGCAATTGGCGCGTCTGCTCGTGGCCACCTAGTCGAGCTAGAGACGCTGTCACGTCTCCTTGCTCGCACCGCACGCGTGATGGTGGACAACAGCATCTGGACGGTGACGCGCGCGGTGAACAGTAGGGTCACCCGATTCGTCGAGTCGCTGACGGCCCGAGGGCGAGGACGTCCGATCTTCGAGATGCTCCCGCCCCAGAGGCGGACCCTCAGGGAAGAGGGCCTGCTCGGGTCTGGCCACCGCTCAGTCGTAGTAAGCTTGCCGACTTCAAGCGGTAAGACATTCATCGCCGAGTTCCGGATCCTCCAGGCGTTGAACCAGTTCGACTACGAGAACGGGTGGGTTGCCTATCTGGCCCCGACGCGAGCCCTCGTGAATCAGCTCACCACGCGCCTTCGCCGCGATTTTTCCCGCCTTGGGACGGTCGTAGAAAAAGTAAGTCCGGCACTGGAGGTGGATGGTCTGGAAGCAGGGATGCTGACCGAGACCGACCGGGGACAGCAGTTCCGGATCCTCGTGACCACACCTGAGAAGCTGGATCTCATGTTGCGCGGGGGATGGGAGAACGAGATTGGCCGTCCCCTCACGCTGGTCGTCGTCGACGAGGCACACGGCTTGGCCTCCGAGACCCGCGGGCTCAAGCTGGAGCTCCTGCTGGCGACCATCAACCGCGAGTGCCGCTATGCGCAATTCCTCTTGTTGACGCCCTTCATCCGCAACGGCGCAGAGATCGCTGGTTGGCTTTCCCCTGACAGCAACAAGAGCATCGACATGGGAGTCGATTGGACCCCGAACGACCGAGTAGTGGCGATCGTCCGAGTGGACCGAGGTAGTCATATAGGCGAGTTCAGTTTGTCCCTACACACTCGACACACGACGCGCAACACCCTCGACGTCCCGGAACAGATTCGCATCGGCGAGCCGCGTCCTCTCGGCCTGGCCTGGTCTAAAGTGAAGGACTCGCCGGGCAAGATCGCAGCAACAACCGCACAAATCCTTCAGAAGCGTGGCACTGTCATTGTGCTCGCTGACACTCCGACGGCAACCTGGAGCATCGCCAATACACTGAAAACCGAAGAGAACAAGCGGACGCTAGAGGGTGACGAGTTGGGACACGTGAAACGGTTCCTCAGCGACGAAATGGGACAGGATTTTCCGCTAGCCAGCTTGCTTGAATATGGCGTCGGTGTTCACCATGCGGGAATGTCCGAGGACACACGCGCTCTCGTGGAGTGGCTGACCGAGAACGATCGGCTGGGGGTCTTGGTTGCAACGACCACTATTGCTCAAGGCGTGAATTTTCCGGTGTCCGGTGTCGTGTTTGCCAGCCACCAATATCGGTTCGGGAAGTGGCCATACCGGAGAGACATGCCTCCCGAGGACTTCTGGAACATTGCCGGACGAGCAGGTCGCGTGGATCAGGGAGACCTTGGGGTTGTAGCTCTTGCTGCCAAGGATGACGCTAGACAGCAAGTGCTTGAGGAGTTCATAGATGCTTCAGTAGGCGAACTCAACTCGACGCTTATCGAGATGGTACAGACAGCGGCCGAAGCCGGCTCCCTACTGCGTTTGGAATCGCTGTCGTATCAGCCCGGTTGGTCTGCATTTGTCCAATACTTGGCTCACACCTACCGTCAGATCGGGAATCATGAACAATTTGCGGCGCAGGTCGAGCAGGTTCTCCGAGGCACTCTTGGCTTCCAGTCGCTACGCAAGAGCCACAAGGGATGGGCGGACAGACTGGTGGAGGGCGTGTACGCCTATGCTGAGAGAATCAAGGGAAAGCCGCTAGGCTTCGTCGATGCAACTGGGTTTTCCTGGGAGTCGGTCAATGCCACGCTGGCAAGGCTCGACCAGGAGAAGCTGCCCAAAGACGTATGGTCGCCCGAGCTGTTTGCCGGTCGTAGGGACGACCTTCGCAGGATGATGGGGCTCCTCCTGGAAGTCCCTGAGTTGCGAGATCCGCTCAGAGATGTCACTGGCGGTACAAGTCCGAATGGAGACAAGCTCGCCCGGATCATCTGCGCCTGGGTGCAGGGGCGTCCGCTCACGGAGATGGCCACCGAGTTCTTCGGCCAACCCGGCGAAGTGGATAGAGCCGCAACCGATCCCGTTAAGGCGATGACCAAGTGCTGCCAGCGCGTATTCGGGAGGCTAACCCAAACTGCATCGTGGGGCCTCTCTGCGCTTCAGACACTCACGCTGGGACAGACCCTTGATGAGTTGTCTTCCGACGAGCAGCGAAGCCTCCGTAATCTGCCAGCGCGGGTGTACTACGGCGTCAACAGCGACGAGGCCGTCGCCCTCAGGCTGCTAGGGGTGCCGAGGACGGCGGCGCCGGCGCTCGCGACGGGTCTTTCGGTCAAAGCAGGGGAACCGCTCCACCAGATTCGTAGTCGGCTCAGAGCAGCCGACGTGAGCGATTGGACGAAGGTGATGGGCGAGCGCGGGGCAAGCTACCATCGAGTCTGGTCAATCATTGAGGGCGAGTCTTGAGACGCAAGGGAACGGGCGATGTCACAGGAACAACGCTCACGCGCAACTGAGGGAGCTGCGGATCGCTTCTTGCACCTGGTAGACGGCTCCGGGTTCTGGAAGTCGGTGGATTTGCGCTTCTGTGCTGTCCGCAGCGGTCGCCAGTGGGTCAACCTCGCCACTCGAGCGTTCTTGGACCACCGAATGCCTCGGTCGGTGCCGCGACTTTCTGCCGTCGACCGAAGAGGCTTCCGGGCTTGGCAAGTCGTTCGTCCCATTGCGGACTTGCCCGCTGTGGTGCGCGGAATCGTCGGTGGTATGACGAAGCTGCGCCCGCGCTTCGTCAGATACGTCCCGAAGTCGGATCGGCCTCCGTTGGATCTGAGATACAGCTTCAGCGAGCTGGCCGCCTCGTACCAGGCTGCCGAGTACGACCTGTGGAGCGGTCACACGCTCGTGGGTTATGGTTCCTCAATCTTCGATGTCGTGATGAAGGCGGGCCACGATCCGTTCGAGTTGGACGGCATAATCCGGAGCGGGCCGAACGCCTACGATGGCCTGCCCGACCTAGTGCGCAGGTTCTGTGCACGGCCCCGGGGCCTAAAGATCCAAGGTAACACTACTGTCGTCGAGCTGATCGCGCCCCTGGCCGTGCGTTTTGATCGCGAGCGTGTAGCGTCTCCGTCGGAACGCCTCACCGTAGCCCTGCGGGCTGCCGCGAATGTCTTTGTTGCGAAGGCTGAGCTTGTCTGGACCCTGGGGACGGCGGGAGAGCCTGTTCGTCACGGATCAACCAAGCTCGGTGAACACGAATGGAAGCAGGAGGGATGTGGTCTCCACTCTCAACTGCATGTTCCGATTCGAAAAGGCGATGACACCGCTACACTCTTCATTCTCATCGGAGACAGGTGCGTGGACTGCGTGTCCGTGCCCCTGCCGGGCTCCAACCCGCGGATGAGAGCGCACAATGTCTTCGATGGAAGCGGTCACGCGTTCCTCGAGAGGCTGCGAGGCGAGAAACGGCGGAATGCGAAGGAGTTCGAGGCCGCCGTCGGTTTGCTCCTCATCTTCCTGGGGTTCCAAGTAGATTCCCTGAGCGCTCAGAAGGGGATGGGAGACGCTGTAGACCACCTCGCTCATGATCCCGGTTCTTCCACGATTCTTGCGATCGAATGTACGGTCGGTCCACCGGACGGGGGCGGGAAGCTGGGCAAGCTCATCGCTCGCACGGAGGAAGTACGCAGCCAACTGTCTGACCACGAAGTGGTTGCGGTCCTTGCGACAGGCAGACCGCGCGCGGCGCTGTCCAAGGTCGAGGTGGAGAAGGCCGCGCGTGACGATGTTGTAGTCTTGGCGCGAGAAGACCTTCACGACCTCTGGATCGCGGCGCAGGGCGGCGAAACCAGTGGCCAAGTGGCCCGTCGGCTCGGGCACCAGCTTGTAGAAGAGAGACTTCGACGAGGTCAAGGACCGGTCGAGTGATTCGGTGCCAGACTTGTCACCCAGGAGAATGTGGCGGGCGTTTGGAGCGGTACTAAGCAAGCCGAGGCGACGGCCGCGACCTGGATGGCCACCGGTCTTGAAGAACGCAAGGATTCTGGCGAGGGTGTGCTCGGCGTGGTCCTTTCCCCTCCGCTAAGTTGTTAGAGACCGAAAACATCCCCAAGCCATCGGAGGTGCTTGGGCTACGGGTTGGCGTCAGCCGCGTGAGGTACGATTGGAAACCTATGTTCTGCGAGTTGCCCAGCACCGACGCGAGCCGTTGTTGTGGGCCGCGAACCGCTCGTCGAGGGAGATCTCGGAGGCGGTTCCCAAGTTCAGTGCCGGACGCAGCCCTTTGGTGGTGTTCGCCTCCTTCCACGAGGGAGCGATTACACACATTGCGGAAGGACGACGGGGAACCGACGCAGCAACGGACGCCGTGCGCCTACACTTACGTCACTTGGAGCAACTTACCCGGCGATTCTCGTTCGGAGAGATTGTCAGCGCCGTCTCAGCACGGTTTCGGGCGCCGTTACAGCGGCGATTGGGTGAACAGGGTGGTGTTCTACCACCCAAGACGAGCGATGCTTTCCTTGACTACATGGTTGAAGCGGACGACGTCGTTGCCGAGCATCTGGCGATCCGCGGGATGGAGGCTGACAGCGTTTGGGGATTTCAGTCGCGAGTGCGAGATACTCTCGCGCTTCAGAAGGATGCTCTGAACGTTGCTCTGCGGATCGGGGGCATCCCCTTGGATCCCTTGGTTGCGTGGCATCCTTCCGGCGTTGAGCAGGGAGACCGGTTTTTCCTTGAAGGAATGCTAGAAGCGAGATCTCTGGAGGACGACGTGCTTCTGGAGGATTATTCTAAGCTGCCGGGCTTTGATCTGATCCGCCGTTCGCATCCGGCCGTCGCGCATTTTCAAGGGGACGGCGGGAATAGGATGACCGTCATCATGGCGAACAATAGGTCTCTTGAACGGCAGACAGGCGTGGACCTGATCTACTTCAACGAGACCTACCGGTCGTTCGCGATGGTCCAATACAAGGCGATGGAAGCTATCAAGGGCGGGGCTGGATTCCGATGGCAGCCGGGTGACCGGTTCATGAAGCAGATTGGACGCATGAACGCTCTTTGGGAGCACATCAGGAATGAGGACGCTGAGAGCGACCCAGCAGGGTTTCGGTTCTCACGCAACCCTTTCTTTCTGAAGTTCTTCACCCGAAGGCCGTTCCGCCCCACGTCCAAGGAGTTGTTCCCCGGACTTTACCTTCCGCTCGACCTGTGGAAACGTCTAGATCGTTCGGGGAGGTTAAGAGGCCCGAGAGGCGGGAACCTGCTGACACATTCCAATGTCGGACGCTGGCTCAGCAACTCCGGTTTCGTTCAGCTAGTGTCGCGTTCCTGGGTTGGCACCTCGGTGGGTCAGTCGGCCATCTTGGAGCGCGTGATCCAAGGAGTCTGGGAAACGGGACGGACGAAGGTGATTGCTATCAAGCGTGATCCGGAGATCCCATCGGCGGGACCGCGTGCCCGATAGCTCTCGTTCGGCATGGCTAGCCGGAAGGAAGGCACGAGGCGGCGGACACTAAACGATGTACAACCCCATGGATGGCGCATCTCGAGCTACCGCCTCGCGACACAGGACCAATAGCCTGCCCGGTTGTCACCGTAGAGACGTTCGCAATAGGATCGGCTGCTAGCGGAGGGCGACAGTTGCATCGCGCCGTTCCTAACGTAACGAGAGATCCCGTCCCGCTGCCGCACCAGACAGGCCCAAGCTCCCGCCCGGTTGTCGCCGTAGAGTAGTTCGCAGTACTGACCCGCGCGCTGCGCTTCCGCGCTCGGGATGGCCACGAGACTCGGAGCACCGCGGAGCATTCCTCGTTGTTGCCGTTCCAAGCAGGCTGTGAAGCCGGCGCGATTGTCGCCGTAGAGGAATTCGCAGTAGCGGGTCGCACGTTGCCATTCCGCGCTCGGTATTCCTTCGCCGCTGGGTGGTTCGCCGCCAAGACCTCTCGCTTGTCTTTGCAGGCAAGCCGCAGCTCCGGCGCGATTGTCACCGTACACGAATTCGCAGTATGCCCTAGCACGTTGCTCATCTTCAGCGTCTGACGTCTCGAAGTCGGCACCTAGCTGGTCGAGGCCGAACACCTGACGGTTGAGGCAGTTGTAGAACCCAGCGCGATCGTCTCCGTAGACGAATTCGCAGTGACGGGCGCTGCGACCCACCTCCTGAAGAAGAAGGTCGGAGTAGTCCGGAAGCGCCGTGACATATAGCGCCCGCAACTGACGCTCCTCGCAAGCACTCATGTCAGTTGAGGCTGAGGGGTATACGAGAGCGCAATGCTGACGCGACCGGTCGAACTCCTCGGACACGACTTCGTCAGGGAGCCACGGAAGAGCACTGAGGTCACCGTCTGCGGTGGTCCATGCTCGTACACTCGTCGTGATGTCAAGACCGCCTCGATCGCGGTAGTATTGCTCAAGATAGTTCAAAGGATCGCCGGGCGTGATCCGACCCGTATTGGGGTTGTAGTTTCCGGGGAAGGAATAGTTGTTGTAAGGGTTTCCGTCGGGAGCTGTTCGGTAGTGAGGTTGTACGTATGTACCATCTCGGCGAAAGTAGCCTCGCACGCGCACCCGGTTCTGGGCTTCCGCCACTTCAGCCAGGACGATGAAAAGCGCCACAAAGCAGAGCAGCACCCGCGCCCAGAGCCTGCGGCCGTTGAGAACGCGCTGAATCGAGTTAATCGTGCCCCACGGGAGGAGGTAACTCTTCGTTTTCTCTGAGCCGTCCATTTTACGTTCGGACACGGCTGTGTCTCCGTCTGGCTAGCAGTTAGCTAAGGGTGTCCCCAACGTCAGGTGCTTCAGGGTCTCGCGCATGTCAACCATCGACCGCACCCTCGTCGCTTCTATTGCCGACGGGACCGAGAAACCGGCGACATTCCGTTCGCGTTGCACTCCCGTCCCGCCCGGTCCAAGCACGTTAAAGCCATGATCCGCCGCGACCTCCATCAGGCCTCTGCGGTTGTCACCCACAGTCAAGGGTACACGCCAGCCCCAGGCGGGCGAGTGGGCCCAGAGGTCATGCAGCCGCCCTGGCGCGGACGGCCCCGCACCGAGATCAAGACTCTTCTGTTCGGTCATTCAGGCGCTGGCTCACGAGATGACGAGAATCATGGAACTCCGGTCGCATGAAACGGAACATGCACGTAATCTAACGTATCTCAGTCCCGCAGGTCGCCGCATCCCGCGCGATTGCAGCGACCGGGAATCGGAAAGGGTGAACGAAACCGCTGTGGGAACAGCGTACCTCTGGGCGAAGGATGCATCCGCCGGAGCAATCGGTGTGGCGGCGTCTCGGTGGTCGTTGAGCAGTGCGACCTCCTCGCGGGCCGCGGCCCTGCCGCCGCTCGACCAACCCAGTACGTTGCGGTCATCACGAGGTGGACCGAACAGGCTACCGACCTCCGGCGACTTCGATGATCGCGGAAGCCGACGCCGCAGACTGTCTCGGACCGGACACGCCTCTCGGCGGTGGAGCGTCGTAGCCGCCGCCGGACGAGGACGACGCGCGTCTGGAGGCGGCGCTGTATCCGCCGACGGGGTCGTCGAGGGTGCTGCGGCCGGAACCGGATTGGGCGCGGATGCTGGGGCGGCGTGGGGGAGCTCGTGATCGACAATGAATGAGTGGACGGCTTGGCACAGGTGGATAGCTTCGCCCCGAATTGGTGGTCGACTTCGTCGGAATAAGTGTTCAACCTACGAGACTCGCCGGCGAACGCGAACGACAAACGGGATGGTCCGCAGCGCGGGGCCTTGCTAGCTTTTCGGGAGATGAGCCTATCGCTCACAACGTAGAGGAGACCGCCGATGCGGTCCAAGACCCGATAGGATGGAGGCTCGTCGTACTATGCCAAGAAGCCCGAACTGGTGTCGTGACGAATTGATTCTGGCGCTGGATCTGTACTTCCGTGAACCACGTGCCCGTGGTAGCAAGACCCACCCAGGAGTGAAAAAGCTCAGCGCGTTGCTCAACGGATTCCCCGTTCATCCCTCGTACGATCAAGAGGGATACCTTAGGAATCCCAACGGTGTCGCGATGAAGCTTGGCAACTTCCTGCCCTTCGATCCGGAATACGATGGGCAAGGCTTGCCTCAGGGCAGTAAGCTGGACAAGGTGGTGTGGGACGAGTTCGCGAAGATCGACCGAGGCAAGCTTCGTCGTGCAGCTGACGCCATCCTACGCCGCGTGGGCGCGCTCGAACCCTACACGATCGACGATGCGCACGAGGACCTTTTCCTCCCTCGTGACCGCTTCGAACGTCTCCTCGAGTCAATCCGCACGCGCAAGAATCTCATCCTCCAGGGACCGCCGGGGACAGGTAAGACATTCATCGCCCGCCGACTTGCGTGGTGTCTGATTGGCTACAAGAACTCTGATCCCATCGGCATGGTTCAGTTCCACCAATCCTATGCTTACGAGGACTTTGTTCAGGGGTACAGACCCACGGACGACGGTGGGTTCGACCTCAAGGATGGCGTCTTCTACCGTTTCTGCCAGCGCGCGTTAGACGACCCAGGAACACCGCATGTATTCATCATCGACGAGATCAACCGCGGCAATCTCTCGCGCATCTTCGGCGAACTTCTCATGCTGATCGAAGCGGACAAACGTAGCGACAAGTTCGCCGTTTCCCTCACCTATTCCGACAGGTGGTTCCACGTCCCGGAGAACGTTCACATCCTTGGAATGATGAACACCGCCGACAGGTCGCTAGCCCTCGTGGACTACGCGCTTCGCCGACGGTTTGCCTTCGAGACGCTCGAGCCGGGATACGGCCGGCCAGAGTTCAAACGGTACCTGGAGTTGAACGGAACCGAACCGACCCTCGTTACCCGCATCGTTGAACGCATGGGGGAGCTGAACCGGAAGATCGAAGAGGACCCCGAACTCGGTCCTGGCTTCGAGATCGGGCACAGCTATTTCGTTCCGGACGATGGAGAGGGCATTTCGGAAGCCCGGTACACCCACATCGTTGATACCCAAATCGAACCGCTTCTCCGGGAGTATTGGTTCGATTCGCCCGATGATGTCGAGAAGGCCGTAGCGACACTCAGTGGCAACGGCGAGCCTTGAAGAACATCCCGATCCTCAACGTTTACTACCTCCTCTGCTACGCGTGGGGACGTGCTCAGGACCGTGATGTCGCGCGCTTATCCGCGCTCAGCCACCTGTCGGCTCCACAAGACCTCTTGGGGAAGGTACTTGCCGGCGGGGTCAACCACCTCGTGCGGCGTGGCATTGATCGAGGTTACGTCGAAAGGCGGGAGGATCTCGCGGGGATTCGCGGCAAGCTGGCGGTCAGCGAGATGGCCAAGCGTGCGCTGCGGGCAAGAGGCCGAGCGGCCTGCGATTTCGAAGAGCTCTCGGTGGACATCTTGTCGAATCGTATCCTCCGAACATCGTTGCGTAGGTTGCTTTCCGGGAAGACTGGGCTGGACAACCACATCCGGAAGGAGGTGCGGTCGGCGCACACGAGGATGGATGGGGTGTCCCCCGTTGGACTCAACCGAAACACCTTTGGTCGGCTCCAGCTTGGCGGCAACCGGCGGCTCTACCAATTCCTGCTCTCCGTTTGCAAGCTCCTGTACGAGAGTCAAGTCGTGGACGAAAAGACCGGTCATGTCCGATTCGTTGACTTTCGGCGTGATGAGGCCCAGATGTGGCGTCTCTTCGAGGACTTTGTAACTGGATTCTATCGCCGCGAACAGAATGTCTATCGCGTGAACCGCGGAGGGCGTCGGATCGCCTGGGCAGGCAGCAGCGGCGCGACTTCCGCAGATCGGTCGAGAATCCCTGTCATGGAGGCGGACGTCATCCTGGAGTCACCCTTACGGCGAATCATCTTGGACACGAAGTACTACAGCAGCCCGGTGTCAGGCCGGGGTGGGTCCCGCATCGGTAAGTTGCACTCCCCCAACCTGTACCAGCTCCTGGCATACTTGAGGAACCGGGAGGCCACACAGCCCCAGGGGCCAAAGCACGAGGGCATTCTGCTGTACCCGCAGGTGGACGAACCCCTCAGGGCCGATATCCGTCTTGAGGGCTTCCGCATCCAAGCGCGGACGGTCAATCTCAACCATGATTGGCAAGGTATTCACAGCGAAATGCTCGACACCATCAACCACGAGTCGAGTCACGCGCTGAACTGAGAGTCTTCCGGCCCGTCCGCCACAGAGATTCTGACACGGTTCTTGACCGGGAAGCGGCCTCGCCGCATGCTCGGTGTCATGTTCATCGTGAGACGAAACGCCTATGGACCTTCCTCGGATGGAGGTTCCGACTCCAACGCAGCTGACCCAGTACACACACGTCTCGCACCGATACCACTGCTGGAGGAGGCGATTCGTGGGCGAACTCAGCTCAGTCGACAACGACTTGGACCGAATCTGGATCGATCCGCATTCTGGCGACGCTAGCCTGGTCGTGCTGGAGGACCCCGGCGTAAACCCAATCTCTCGGGCGCTTGAGAAGGCTGGAATGCCCAACTGGCTGAGGTCCGACTCGCGGTTCCGGATCGAGCGCGGCGGACGCGCGACCGTCTATTCCGTGTCCGACACCGTGGAGCATTGGCTGGAACGCTGGACGGCGATGGCGCGCGGGGCCGGGAAGGCCGAGAGCGACGACAGCCCGCTTGAGGGCATCAGCTTGGTCGTGGATCACGCTATCCGGTTCATCCACACTGAGCCGGCACCAGACACCTACCATCGAATCGTCCTGACCGTGTTAGACCGCATGTTCTGGATCCTGCTCTCGTTCATCGAGGAAGAAGCGGATCCGGAAACGCGGGCCGACATGGCTCGACAACTCTCCGAGGTATTCGATGTAGAGGGTGGGGAGGCGTAGGGATCAGCACCACGCTCCCCTCGTTACTTACTACAAGGCCGTTGGCCTGAGCATGGCAATACAGCCGCAGGGTTACACCATGGATGTCGATCCTGTTCTCTCTGCGTCGATTGGCGAGTGCTGCGTCGGCTGTGATACACAACGGCAGAACACCTGAGGCCTGAATCACGGGGGGGCATCGTCCAAAAACCAACCAGGACTGCACGATCTGCGTTTCCTGCCGTTGGACTGGACTCCCCTGGATCGTGCCGCGACAGCGGGAGAAACGCTACTGGATGGCGGGAGTCCCGCGCCCTGAGGGATCCTCAGCTCGGGCGTCTCCGAGGAGTTGTACTAGGCCGTACCTGCCGACGCCGAGACCGGCCCGAGCGCCAGAATACCCCCCGCGCCGGGATCGGTGGGCGAACCCCTTCCTCAGCCTCATGGGCGCATGCTACGCCATCAGCCCCATCACGGTGTTGGTTGATGGGTCGCTTGGGTACGGCCTTCGAGAATCCGGTCACCGGCCCTCGATCAAAAAGGAAACTCTCCCGCCGTGTTGGGTTCAGGCCCGGAATCCGATAGATCCCCGTAAGCCGACCGTCCGCTCCATCGGTTGAGCGCGGCAACCGACGCCGCGCCATCGAAGAAGCTCACTTCGTTCCTGCGAAGCCATCGAAAGACCTGATGGTCTTCAACCAGCTGGGCGGTATCCGGCGCAAGCCAACCACGAACCGCACCCTCGTAAGCAAGAAGCCAATGGCTGCTGTCAAGCCCCTCGTTCGTCGCTAGCTTCTCCCAACAAGTCTTGTCGAGTTGCCGGGCTGAGATTAGCCCTCGTTCCTCAGCGAAGAGGGCAAGCACTGGCACGAACGGATCCTCTACCTGGCTGAGGACATCCAGATCCTCTGCAGGAAGCGATATGCGCAGCACGATCGCAAGCCACAGCGCCCAAGCTACCTCGCTGCCGTGTCCCAAAGGAGCATGTTTCCCAACCAGATAGGTGGATAGCTCACGGATGCCGTCCACATCCAGGTCTCTACCGCGGTCGCGGGCCCGTACGAGTTCAGCTGTCACGTATCGCAGCGTTCCGGGTTCCGACGCCGCGCACTGTAGGAGAAGATGCTGGTAGACCGGCCACGCATCCTCGTCGATCTCGGCTCGGTTGGCAATGGAAATTGCGTAGCGCAGGATACTCTTGTCAGGATGGGTCCTCACCAGCCGGAACGCTACGCTGAACAACGTCAATAGGTCGCCAACTTGCCGGCGTCCGCTCCGGAGCCGGACATCCCCGAGCCGCCGTGGCCACGAGTCCTCCAGCGCATCGGGTAGACGAGCAATGCGCGTCTTCGCTTCGTTGAGTTGGAGTTCGTACTTCAGGAGCATGGATTGAAGTGTGGCCAGCGCCCTCTCTGCGTCCGAGCGAGACTGGAACGCAAGTTCGTAGTCGTCGACCGCGCGAAAGCCCCGAATCCGTCCTCCCAATTCCTCCTGGAAGTCGGAATCCGCGGCGCTCAAGACGACCTCAGCCAAGATGCGGGACGTGTCCGGACCGATGGGAATGCCCAGAGACTGACCATCCTGCATCTTCCTCGAAAGGCCATCCAGTCTATTCCCGAATAGTTTCCAGGACCGGTCGCCCTTTGCCTCCCGCTTGCCTTCTACGGCCCACGCGATGGAGTGCGTGTAGATGGAGGGATAGAACCTCTGGACATCCGCGTAGACGAGATACCGGGCGTTCCGTCGGTGCCGAGCCCGCAGCCTCGGATAGTCTGGCGGTCCGTATTCGGTGATGATGGCTCGATCGGCATCATCATCCATGGTCAGCGTCGGTATCGACACGGAGAGCCTGCTCCGCCCCATGAGCTGTCTAAGGCGCTGCCATTCGGCGATGATTTCGCTGCACAGGGCAAAGTAGCGTGCCGGATGTGGTACGGATAACGGACGACGCAACTGACCCACTCGCGCGAGGTTGTGACGTGCCAAGGGGCGCGGATTCCGGTCCTTATGGCCTGTCATGTCGGTCGGGATGTCGGCGCTGTCGAGAGTCAGCACCTCACCGTAGGATGTGGCCACGAAGCACTGCGGAGCCTCCCGCGGAAAGAGCCCGTGGGTCAGTAGCCGCCTCAGGCTGATCCTTGGTGGCATAGAGAACGCGTAGTCGCTCAATGTTGAGGTCGTGTTCTTCCGGCTCTTGAGGAGCTCCCTTAGCAGGTGGTGAAGCCTCCGTTGCCGTTGGCCACCACGTCGGCACGGGATCGTAGTAGGCCGGGGCAGCGACTTCAAGGGCCACGATGGATTTCGGCTATCGACGACCTACGGAAGAAGGATGAGATCCAACCCGACCACACCCGCTCGACGACGACATGGGGCACGGGGCACGCCTAGCGGCTGCTCGACTGGTCTGCTACTCTGTCGATAAGCGGAGAAGGCGTTTGATCTTCAAGGGTCACGCGAGCATCGAGGCGAAAACAACGCCTGCGGAGACAGGTACGAGGAGGAAGGACCCAATGTCTTTATCCCGTTTTGCTCTGGCAATCCTTGTGCTCGCCGGGCCGCTGGCGGGGCAAACGGCTTCGGGCGCGGGTGATTTCGGCGACGACTCCAGCGAGTGGGCCAATGACGGCGTCTGCGACGATACGCGGTTCGTCGGTGATCGTGGGGCCGCAGCATGGACTTTTAACGGTGATCACGTCGGAAGGGATGCGACGGACTGTCGGAACCTTCTGAACGCGGGCCGTATTCGGTGGGGTTCAGTCTCCGAAAACGTCGACCGCTTCCAACTCTTCACTAGGTGCCAGTCGCTAGGTATCAGCGTGTATGTGCAGGGCGACCAGGCGGACGAGATCGATCTCACCGAGGAGCGCGTCCGAACGATGGTGGAAAGTCGCTTGCGGGCCGCTCGGCTGTATACTTCACGCGAGGGTGTTCCGCATCTGGCGGTGAACATCCTCACGCTTGACGATGGCTTGGCGTTCGTGAGGCAGATACAGCTGTCGAAGTGGAACCGTGACGACATGACCGGATTGGAGCGGGGAAGCTTCACCTGGGAAAGCCTCGGCTTTGGCACACACGGCGGGGATGCGGGCTTCATCATGCAAGGGCTCTCCGAGGGTCTAGATGGATTCATCCTCGACTACTTGCGCGTGAACGAAGACTACTGCTGACTCAGGCATTCCGGTCGGGGAAAGCTGCGGCTGAAGGTGCTCTGCGAACCTGAGACCGCATGACGGTACGTGAGGGTTGTGGCCGCGTACCCGCGACGGGGCGGCCGCGCGAGCGTCCGAGCTAGCGCCGGTGACAACCCGCATGTAAGGGCGGTCGTCGAGGGAGCGCTGCTGATCCCGCTCCCCTCCCGCCTGTCGCTGGGAATGCAGGCCGCGGCTGCGCGCGTGTGGGGCGACCCGGCGGTCCAGGACCTGTGGCGCATCGGTGGCAGCGGAAACTGGCTGCGAGGCCACGCGGAAGCGGTGCGGGCATCTCGAATCCGCATGGCCAGGCTGGATCTCCAGCGGCAGATCCGCTTCCTCCGTTTCTCCCTGTTCACCGACTGGGCCTCATCCGGAGGCGAGGACTTCTACGCGCTGGGCGCCGGACTCGTCTTCATGGACGGCCTCCTTCGGCTGGATGCGGCCCGAGGGCTGCGTCGCGGCAGGCAGGGTGGCCCCGAAGCCGTTCTCAGGCTGCACCTGCTGGACGGAGCGTTCTTCTAGAGGACCGCGGGCGGCGCGGCCTTCTGATACCCTACGTCTCAATGCCGCCGCAACCATTGTGGAATTGTCTGAACCAGGATCTTGGGATAGGGGTCGCGAACGAAACTGTAGAGCCGGTCGTGCGCATATGCTGAAGCAACTGCCTCCGATGGGATCGAAGATGACTGTTGGCCGGACGTCGAGTCGAGCACGTAGATATCGAGCTGCCCCTCCATATCCTCCATTGATGCTCCGTGTATCGTGGCAACGATCTGGCCGGGTCCTCCACCTGACAAGTGATTGAGCGTGTTGGCAACGCCAGTTGCTGGGTCTACTCCCATTGACAGACCACCGCCGGGGTTCGCCGTCCACGTGACGGGGCTGAATCCGTTGATCGTTACCTCACGAATGAAGTCGCCTTGTGTAGAAAACCAGCGCACGATGCCCAGGCGCTCACTGGCAATCGCGAAGACATCCCCTCCTGCGCAGTGGACATGGCCCCGCCCATTGCTGGAGTCAAAGAAAACTGTGAACCTCTCCAGGCCACGAGGAAGCTGGCGGGGAAAGCCTGCTCCAAACGACCGGATGACTTCACCCTCCTCTGACAGGATGTAGACCTTGGGTGTGCCATCGGCCACGCCCAGCACAACGAGACGACCGTCGACAACGCACATGCCACTACCGAAGACGGGAACCGGAAAGCTGCGAATAAACTCCAGGCCTTCCTCGCCCAGCGCGAACTCCGAGATCCTTCGGGCTGTATCCAAAACGTAAACCTGACCCGCTGGGCTAACGGCCAAATCCGCAGGGGCTCGAAACTCGCCGGGGCCGCCACCGTCACGTCCGGTCCTGCCGCGAAAACGCCCATCCGGCCCAAACCAGGACAAACTGAAGTCCTGATCGTCGAGAACCAGGATGTTCCCATTACCGTCCACGTCGACGTCGCGGATATTTGCGAATATCTGGTTCGGGTCTCCTGTAATGACCCCGATCTCGAACAGCAACGTGTCGCCCTTCTCGATCTCTGCGGAAACAGGTCCGGGGACGACAGGACGGGTTGGTGGATCGCCGCTGTGCCAACCCAACAAGGTCCCCAGGAACAAGGGCGCGACGCGAACGATCAGGGGTGTCATATAGGTCTCCACATCCTCTTGAAGGGTTCTCCGCCCTGCCAGGGGACCAACAACTGGCGGAAAGCAACCGTTACGAGGGTTTGCCTCGGATTGCAAGGGCAGAGGCCCTCTGGCTCAGCGCGAGGGTCTCGTCGATGACCTATTGTCACTGCGACGCTCGAAATCTCCGAACTCGTGTCTCATCAACCGACTCATCGCCAAGAAAGAACAGCGTTTCGTCATCGCCCCCGACCAACCGGCCCGGAACCGCGGTGTAGAGGTTGCGCAGATTCAGATCGGCATCATACTCGGCAAGCAACGACACGCCGTTATCTCCGGAACTCCGGTACTGCCTGTACAGGCTGCCGCCGACATGCGCGGCGCCGATGGTCATGGTCGCTTGCTGGATCCATTCGCGCGTCGCCTGATCCATGGCAACCGGCTCGTCGCGCGGCAACAACTGCGACCACTCAGGCGGCTCCGACGCCTGCGTGCAGATGTGCGTGCCGGTCTCGGAGAACAGATGAACCGCCGGAGTAACATCGAGCCCCAGGGCCAGCGAGCCGCCCGGCAGGGCGACCGCCCAAACACCATCGACGACCATCCGGGTATCGAAGAGGAGTTGGTCGGCGGGAAGGAACGATTCCGAGCTGGTTCCGTCGAGGGAATAGATCCTGGCCATGTCATTCTCTTCCCCGGGGGTGCTGACCATGCCTCCGATGAGGAAGGCGGACTCATCGATGGCCACCACGGTTCTCGGGTCCAACTGGTCCTGAAGCGGGAAGGTGCCCAGGACCTCGCCCGTCGCGTCGAAAAGCGTCGCGAGCACTTTGCCGGCATCGAGGGTCAGGATCCGGTCGTCTGACAGGAAGACGGCGCCCATGAGAGCCGTGAATTCGCCGGGACCCTCGCCTTCACCCCCGATCACCTGGACGATCCGCCCTTCGCCGTCGGCAACCTTCAGGTTCAGGCTGCGGCTGTCTGTCAGAAGGAGTTGGCCGGACGGCGAAACACTCAGAGTCCTGATGGATAGCACGGCGGCGGGGCCGGTAGCGCCGAACACCAGAGGTTCAAGGGGGGTGAACGCGCCTGCGAAGTCCCGTATGGCGATGTCCTCTGGATGGGGGTCGCATTGCATGTCGGTCGCGGTCCGCGGCTCCTGGTCGCAGCTGAACGAGAAAAACGCGGCAACCAGCAGTGACAATTGCCTGGCCCCGGCGCGGCCACGGGATCCCGGGTCGATCATGGTTGGTTGTGTCCTCATGTTTGAGTGCCTTCCACCAGCCATGCATTTGATGGCTCGGCCCGCCCCGTCGGTTGCCCGGGGCCCCGAGCCGGGCCGGAACCCCGGCGCCGATATCACCTAACCTCCACCTCATCCACCTCGAACGCGAACCTCCCCACCGGCCCCTCCGCCACAAACGCCAGTCCCGCAATAACTTCCGGCGTGGCCGTGGGAAAATCCTCCAGCCGAATCTCCACCTCGGTCCACTGGTCGCCGGCCACGAACGTCACCGTAGGCGGCGGCCCCGCTGGCTGCGCGCTGCTGATCAGCATCACCGAGTACTGCCGCCCATCCCCGCGCGTGCGGAAGCGGACCGCCTCCCGGCCGGAGAAGTCCACGGGCTGCAAGGGCTGCTCGCCGGGCATCCAGATCACGCCGGCCCAGGGGAAGGCGACTCCCGGGGCGATCTCGCCGGTGACCACCAGGGCGCCGTCCCGCACGGCCACGCTGGCGCTGGAGGAGCCGCCGCTCATCTGGTCCGTCGTCACGTCCCATTCACCGAAGCTCGCCTCGAACCCGTCCTCGAAGTCCGCGACCAGGGTTTCGGCGGGAGCGGACGCGATCTCGGCCCCAGGCCCGGCGCCCGCGGGGCCGACAGCACGATCCACCAGGTACCCGTCCTTCCAGATCGCGACGATGTCGTGGCTGCGCGACACGTCTTCCTCGAGGTCGCCGCGCACCAGCACCAGGTCGGCGAGATGGCCTTCGGCGATCCGGCCGCGCTCCGCGACGCCGAACGCGTCCGCCGCCACCGAAGTCGCCGCCGCCAGCGCCTCCGCGCTTCCCATGCCGGCGCGCGCGAGCAGGCGCAGCTCCCCGTGCATGGAGATTCCCGTCCCGGTTCCCGGGTTCGGGCTGTCCGTGCCCGCGATCAGCCGCACTCCGGCCGCGCGCAGCCTGCGGACGTTCTCCATCGCCACGTCTCCGCCCTCCGCGAGGCCGCCCGGGAAGCGAGCGGCGAGCGTCTGCCGCTGTATCGGTGAGAGCATTGCCTCGTCGGTCTCGCGGACCAGCTCCACCACGGCGGGGTCTTCGGCCGGAACCATGACCGAAAGCGTCGGCACCACGAAGATGTCCGCCTCCGCAAAGCGCCGGGCATCCGCCTCGGAGACGACCTCGTCGCGCCATATGTGCACCAGGCCGTCGGCGCCGAAGGCCATCGCTTCGAGAGCGGTTTCGAGGGTGCTCACATGCACCACGGCGGCGAGTCCCTCCGCGTGTGCGGCCTCGATCACCGCGGCGACCGTCTCTCCATCGAGCGACGGGATCTCCATCTCGAAGGCGCTGCCGTCCTCGTAGATGATCTTGATCCAGTCGGAGCCCTCGGCCTTGCGCGCCCTCACCCACTCCGCGGCCTCGTCCGGGCCGGTCAGCGTCTCCACGGGGATCCCGTACTGCGTGCCGTGCCCTTCCGGGGCGGTCGCGGTCATGCCGGCGGAGAAGAGGTCCGCCCCGGTGCCGCGTCCCACCTCCTCGCGCGCGGGCCGCATCGCCGCGGCGAAGGCCGGATCCGTGGACTGGTCCAGCACCGTGGTCACCCCGAAGCGCAGCGCGTCCCCCAGCGTGGACGGGAAGCTGTGCACGTGGCCGTCGATCAGCCCCGGGATCAGCGTGTGGCCCCGCCCGTCCAGGCGCGGGAGGTCGTCGGGCAGGTCGAGCCTCTGGCCGGCGTGCCGGATCCTTCCGTCCTCGACCCACACGTCCCATCCCTCCCGGAAGGCCTCGCCGTCGAAGGCCGTGACGTCCACGATCGCGAACGTCTCCTCGGGAACGCCCCGAGCCGGGTCCTCCGCGGCCTGCGGCACCGGCAGCGTCGCGAGCACGCCGGTGAAGACCGCGACGCCGACCACGAGCCAGGTCAGGCTGCGGCCAACGAGATGACGTGCGCTCTTCATCGGGATCTCCTCATCGAGAAACTGTCCGCGCGGCGGAACCCGAGCGCCGCCACGGCGAGGAAGACGAGCGTTTCGGCCACCAGAACCGCGAGGTGCATCGGGACCGGCTGTCCGGCGTCCATCGCGATGACCTTGAGCGCGAGCTGCGCGTGGTGATAGGCGGGAAGCGCGAGCGCGATGTCCTGCATGACATCCGGGAACATGTAGATGGGAAGCCAGAGCCCTGAGAGCATGGCCATGGGCAGGAAGACGAGGTTGACCACGGCGACGGCCGAGCGTCCCCTCGCCCACGCGCCGATCGCCAGGCCCAGGGCGCAGAACGGGATTACGCCCGCGAGCAGCACCCCGGCCAGCGCGAACCACTGCCAGCGGTAGAGGGCGACCCCCGCCGCGTGCGCGGCCATCAGGAACAGGGCCGCCACGACGACCGCGCCGAAGATCAGCGCCGCCATGACCTTGGCGAACAGGTAGGCGCCGGCGGGCATGGGCGTGGTCTGCTTCAGGAGCAGGACGCCGGTGTCGCGTTCGTTCGCGAGCCCGGCCCCGAAGCCGAAGAGCGCCGGGCCCAGGACGCCGAAGACGCCGTAGGTCGCCAGCACGTAGGTCGGCACGGCCAGCGACACCCTGCGCGCGCCCATGATCACGCCGAAGAACAGGTAGAAGATGAGCGGGAAGGTCAGCGTGGGGATGGCGAACATGGGCTCCCGCAGCGTCTCCACGACTTGGAAGCGTGCTTCCAGCAGGTAGATCCGGAAGCGTCGGCCCGGGGTCATTTGGTGGCCCGCGTCAGCGCGAGAAACGCATCCTCGAGCCCGGCGGCCACGACCGTGAGATCCGCCAACTCCTCGTCGCGCGCGAGCAGCTCCCGGACCAGGTCCTCGGGCTGAGTCGTCAGGGCCTCCAGATGCCGTCCGCGGGTCCGGGCCTCGATCACGCCGGGCAGGCTCGCGACCTCGTCGGGCCGGATCCGGGTGACGCAGCGCACGAGACGCCCCGTGCGCGACTTGATCTCCGCAGGGGTGCCCTCCGCGATCCGACGCCCGTTGTGGATGACCACCACGCGGTCGGCGAGCGCGTCGGCCTCGTCCAGGTTGTGCGTCGTGAGGACCGTCGTGCGCCCGGACTCCCTGAGGCCCCGGATCTCGCTCCACAGCCGATGCCGCGCATCGACGTCGAGCCCCGTAGTGGGCTCGTCCAGGAACAGCAGTTCGGGATCGCCGGCCAGCGCCAGCGCGAACATCACCCGCTGCTTCTGACCTCCGGAGAGCTTTCCGTACCGGCGCCGGGCGAGCTTTTCGAGGCCCGCCATGGCGAGCAGGCGCGCAGCCGGAAGCGGTGCCGGATAGTATGCGCGGAACAGCTCAATATGCTCGCGCACGATCAGATTCGCGGAGATGCCCGAGATCTGGAGCATCGCGCCCCGCCGAACCCGCACCTCCGGCGCCCCCGGAGCGAAGCCGAAGACGCTCGCCGCGCCCTCCTGCACCTGCAGGCTCCCGAGGAGAAGGCTGATGGCTGTGGTCTTGCCGGCGCCGTTGGGCCCAAGCACCCCCAGCACCTCGCCCCGCCGGACTTCCAGATCGAGCCCGTCGAGCGCGACAACCGGGCCGTACCGGTGCGTCACGCGGGACAGCCGGGCGAGGGCGGGGCCAGGCGATGTTCCAGCTTGCATGGAGTGAACGTACGGGGATGCTACCCGGGCCGTTTCGGGTTAAACCTTGGGCGGGCCATTTAACACAAGAGCCCCGAGGTCGGTTGCCTCGGGGCCCTTACCTCAGCGTCGTGCTGCGCCCGAAGGCTTGTGCAGTAGAGGACGACCTGAGGAATTACAAATGAAGTATCGTCAACGTCCGCCCGAGGCGCAACGTCGTCCCGACTCTCTGTCAAGACTCCGCCGAGATCCTTCGCTGCAGATGACGGCCTCGCCTCCCTAGGGCGATCCGCCACCCTCGCCACCAATCAATAGCGTAACCTTGCGCGCGTGCTGGGCGGCCACCAGCTTTCCGCCCCCCGCTACCGCAACTCCAAGTAGCCTTCTTGCTAACGATCCCAAGCCTCAGAAGCGCTCTTTCGGACGAACGGTTGAGCGCCTACGCATTACCCGAGGACACCGACGAGATCGATGGCGTCGCCAGGTACCTGTGGAACCTGGCACTTTGTAGCACGCTCCAGCCAGCCCTTCACACCCTTGAGGTTACTCTCCGAAACCACCTCTTCGCCGTCTCCCGACGAATCGTCGATGAGACTGCGCTCAGTTTCGATGTCGTCCCGTGCTGGCTCGATGCTCAACCCTCCCTGCTTGCCGATCGGGAGCGTGAGGCCATCGAGCAGGCCAAAAATACGTTGAAGACCAGAAAGAGACCGATGACCCCGGGTCGGCTCGTCTCAGTCCTGGGGTTTGGCTTCTGGGTAAGCCTGTGCAAGAGGCCATATGAACAGGGTCGTGCAGGCGGACCGCGCCTCTGGCCTGAACTTGCGACGAAGGGATTTCCGCATCTGGCCCAACCCAAGCGCACACGCAGCCAGATCTTCCACGCTCTGGACCCGCTCCGCGAACTGCGAAACCGGGTTTCTCATCATGAGCCGGTTTGGGACCGGAAACTCGACCGGCGCCATCAGCGCTTGCTCGACGTCATCGCTTGGATCAACAGAGACCTCGCGGCGACCCTCACGGTGCACTCGCCGCTTCCGGCAGTACTCAACAAGGGTGTTGCCGGATTCCGTGCTCAGGCCGAGGCAATCATCAGGCGCTGAGACTCCATCGGCATCAGCACATGGCGACCAGCACGACCAGAAAAAGGGCTACAACCAACTGCGGGAGGCAGCCGGGCGACTCGTCGTCTTCGTCGAGGCTGTCGTCCGGCTCGTGTTCGAGGCGTTCGATGGCATCGCCCGCCTGCTCGCGGGTGCGAACCCCGAACGTGCTTCCGCCCATGCTTCTGATGTAGCTCAATTGGTCTTCGGTGGGTGGGTCATTTGCGCGCGGGTGCGCGGTCCACCTGTGGCCCGGGGCGTCTCGTACCTGGTCGCTGGACAGCCGAGCGATCATCCCGGCCATTGTTGCGGTAGCTGTCGCGTCGGTCAGTGGATCGTGCAGCTTGTCCAGGAAATCGGTGAGAGCCATGCGCGCGACAGCATTGGACAGCGTGGGCGCGTATCCCCAGATGCCATGCAGCGTGTCTTGGACGCAGTAACTCCGCCTGTTGTGGAAGGACTTGAACCCGTACCGCCTGAGTTCGGGGTTGAGCATCCGCTTGTCGAAACCGACGTTGAACCCCACCAGCGGACGGTCGCCGATGAAGTCGGTGAGCGACTGCGCGATGTCCCCGAAGGTGCCCAGCCCTTCCACCTCGCCGTCGGCAATCCCATGCACGCCGGATGCTTCCTCGGAGATCGGCACGCGCGGGCTAATGGTCGCTTCCCAAGTCTGGGCTTCGGCCCTGTGCACGCCGAGATCCACGAGGACAACTGCGAGCCTGATGATCCGGTCCTGCTCGGGATCGAGGCCGGTTGTCTCACAGTCGACTACCGCGACTTCGCGCAATGCGTCAAAGGGCGCAACCATGTCCTGGGAACCCGCGCTGAGAGAAGCCCATCAGGAACCTGCCCCGAGAGGGTGTATGCTCGCCGCTCAACCCGCAAGACAGACACGTCCCCGCCCTGTTCCGCCACCATCTCACACCCGTAGCACGATAGCCCCCGGACTCCCGAGCAGATCGCGGCGGTGAAGGACGAGGACACCGATTTCCGCGACATCCCCGAGTTGGACGGAGAATTCTGGGAGCGGGCGGAAGGACACCCACTACCTGCCCAGCAACCCCAACCTCGCCCTCCTCAACCGGGTCTCCGTTCTTCGGGCCGCGCGAACGTGTTCAGACAGCTGTCGGCGCCGGGCCGGACTGAAGCCCTCCCAGACGCTCCGCGCTCCGGGATCCGAGGCGATCAGGGCGGATAACTCGTCAGGTGGCTCCGTCGAGGCCAGCCGGAGTTGCAGGCGTACGCGGTCGCCGGTGTCGGCATCAGCCGCGGAACACTGCTTTGCAGTGAGGTCGATGAACCAGCAATCCCTGGCGCCCCAGTGCTTGAGGCTCCTGCGCCCGAGGTCGACATCGTTCAGACGTGCGTGAACGACCGTCGTGCCGGCAAGTTGCCACCTCCCCAGGGCGGCCGCAGGGACTACGACGAACCGAGGCAGCCCGGGCGTCTTTCGTTCCACCACCGAGTCGATCACGACCGCGCGCATTGCCTCTCCTCAATGCGAAGGGTGGTGGATGAACTCAGCACGGCCTCACGCCACATCTCGCGGTTGAATCGTCGCCAGCGCGCCCCCCACACGCGTCTCGGCCACCGCGAGTTCGTACCGATCCTGAAGGTTCATCCAACTCTGGGCGTCGGTTCTGAAATACCGCGCAAGCCGCAGGGCGGTCTCTGCAGTGATGCCGCGCCGACCGCGGACGATCTCGTTGATTCGCGCCGGTGTCACTCCGATTGCCTTGGCGAGCGCGTTGGACGACAACGCAAACGGTTCCATGAAGTCGTGCTTCAGCACTTCGCCGGGGTGGACCGGCTCCAGGCGAGTCATGATGGAGCTCCCTCAGTGGTAGTCAACGATCTCGGCACGGTTAACCGGGAAAATCAAAAGCGCAACTTTCGTGTTTCCCGTTAAGAACCGGCCTCCCTCACACCCGCACCGTCGCCTGAAACGTCGGCGGTCGCCGCACGTTCGTCGCCTGCTCGAAGGCGTACGCGAGACGGATCAGCGTTGCCTCGCTCCAGGCCCGGCCGCAGAGCGACATCCCGACCGGGAGCCCGTGGATGAACCCCATGGGCACCGACATGTTGGGATAGGCCGCCATGGCCGGGGGCGTCGAGCATCCGCCCCCGCCCCCGCCCGACGCGTCGAGCGGGTCCTGCATGGCGGGAATCCCCGACGTGATCCCGACGAGCGCGTCCAGCCGGTGCTCGGCCATCGCGCGGTCGATCCCCTCTTCGCGCGAGAGCCGGTGGCTCGCCGCCAGCGCGTCGATGTAGCGCTGGTCGGTCAGCGGCCCGCGCTCCTGGGAGCGCACATGAAGCTCCTGCCCGTAGAGGGCGAGCTCCAGGTCGGCGTTCGCCTCGTTGTACTCGATGAGTTCGGCGAGCGACTTGATCGGCGCGTCGGGACCCAGCGAGGCGAGATACGCGTTCAGGTCCGCCTTGAACTCGTGGTACAGCACCTCCATCTCGTACTCGTTGCCGAAGCGCAGTTCCCCGGGAAGCGTGACCGGGTCGACTACCGTCGCGCCCTCCGCGCGCATGACGTCGAGCGCCTCCTCGAACAGCGCGTCGACGCGGCTGTCGAAGCCGGCATACTCCCGCAGGACGCCGACGCGGGCGCCCCTGAGGCCGGCGGGGTCCAGCGCTCCGGTGTAGTCGGTGAGGAAGTTGCCCGCGCTCGCGGCCGTCAGCGGGTCGCGCGGGTCGACGCCGACCATCGTTCCGAGCATGATCGCGGCGTCCCGAACGGTGCGCGCCATCGGGCCGGTGCTGTCCTGGCTGTGCGCGATGGGGATGACGCCGCCCCGGCTGTGAAGCCCGATCGTGGGCTTGATGCCGACCAGGCAGTTGCGCGAAGACGGGCCCACGATGGAGCCGTCGGTCTCCGACCCGATCGTCGCCACCGCCAGGTTGGCCGCCGCGCCTGCCCCGGACCCGGAGCTCGACCCGCCCGGGGTGCGGTCGAGCGCGTAGGGGTTTTTGCAGAAGCCGCCCCGGCCGCCGTCCCAGCCGCGGCCGCTCCAGCCCGACGCCCCGAACTCGAACGACTTCCAGCCCGCCCATTCGCTCATGTTCGCCTTGCCGAGCAGGAGCGCCCCCGCCTCCCGCAGCCGCGCGGCCACGAAGGCGTCCTGCGGCGCGATCGACCCGGCGAGCGCAGTCGACCCCGCCGTCGTCGTCATGCCGTCCGCGGTATCGATGTTGTCCTTCAGGAGAAGGGGGATGCCGTGCAGCGGCCCCCGCGGGCCCGAGGCCTGGAACTCGCGGTCGAGGGCGTCGGCGATCTCGAGCGCGTCCGGGTTCACCTCGAGGACCGCGAACAGCCGCGGCCCCTGCCGGTTCAGCGCCTCGATGCGGTCGAGGTACATCTCCGTGATCGAGCGGCAGGTGTATTCTCCCGTCCGCATGCCCTCGTGGACCGCGTCGATCGTGATCTCGTCGAGGGCGAAATCCGGCACGCTGCCCGGGGCGCTCTCCTGCCCCGCGCCACCGCGATCCGAACCGGAGTCGCCGTCCGGAGCGTCGCAGCCGCCGAGTGCGACCAGAGCGCCGGCCGCCGCGCCGGTGCCGAGAAACGTGCGTCGATTCATTTCGGACATTGGTCCACCTCGTACGATCAGTTGGCCTCGCCAGCCGCCTCCTCAGGCGTCGCGGCTGAACATCCACATGACGGTGAGTTCGGCGTGACGTTCAGGCAAATCGCGCGGGTGACCCGGTTTGCCAAATCGCGCTATTGTCGCGACATTTGAAGAGTCCGTAACGGAGGAATAAGAAAGCAGTTAGCTTAAGTAACATGAGCCCCGGTGCCACCATCGACACCTCAGCAACCCGGAGCCACATGATCACGAAAGCCAACGGGCGGATCCCGCGCCGCGTCGATCGACTTCCTCCGTTCCCGGAGGGGTGGTACCTCATCGCGACCCGCGACACGCTGCTGAAAGAGAAGCCCGTCGAGAAGACCTGGATGGGCGAGGAGATCGTCGCCTGGTGCGACGACGAGGGCCGCGTCTGCGTCGCGGACGCGTTCTGCCCCCACCTGGGCTCGCACCTGGGGCCAACGGCAGGGGGCACCATCCGGGACGGCTGCCTCGTGTGTCCCTTCCACGGGTTCACCTTCGATACCACCGGCCAGTGCGTCGCGACACCCAACGCCCCGCCTCCGCGGGCCGCGAAGCTGAAGCTCTACGAGACCCGGGAGATCCTCGGCATGGTCTTCGCCTGGTATGGTGTCGGCGGGCGGGCGCCGCAGTGGGATCTGCCGGATGAGCCGCCCACGGGCGCGGACTGGAGCGGGCTGCGCTCCACCACCATGCGCTTCCGGGGCCATCCCCAGGAGACGACCGAAAACTCCGTGGACGTCGAGCATCTCGAGTACACGCACGGCTACCACGATGTCGAGCCGACCGCCTTTTCGATCGACGGCGCGTATCTGAAGAGCTGCTTCGACTTCAGGAACGTCCGCACCGTCGCCGGGCTGATCGACGTCGTCTCCGAGGTATCGACCGTGACCCACGTCCATGGGCTGGGTTACTCGTTCGTCGAATTCCACGAGAAGACGATCGGCATGGACTCGAGGCTGTGGGTGCTCTCGACCCCCGTCGACGGCGAGTTCGTCGAGTTGACGCTGGTCAGCCAGACGCGGGAGGTCCCGAGGCCAGGGCGGTTCATCGTGGGTCTGGGGTTCCTGCCGAGGAAGCTCCGCAACCGGCTGATGAACCGCGTTGTCCTGCACGAAGAGAAGCGCTACGTCGCAGAGGACGTGGTCATCTGGGAAAGGAAACGCTACCAGTCCCCGCCGCGTCTCTGCCGGGCCGATGGCCCCATCGGCAAATACCGCCTGTATTGCCGTCAGTTCTACCCGCAATTAGCTCTAGAGCAAGGGAGCAGTCCAAGCCGCGAGTGGACGGATCGCATGGGATCCGTGCATCTGCCGGAGAGGAACGGTACATGAGATTCCCGGAAGAACTCCTTCTTCTTCTGCATGTCGACGAGTCGGGCTACTTCCTCCCCATCCCGCCGTGGAAGATGTCGTTCGCGCTCGCGGGCGGGGTGCTGATGGAACTCTCGCTGGAGAACCGCATCGACTCCGACCTGGAAAGCATCATGCTGACCGACCCGACGCCGACCGGGGACGAGATGCTCGATCCCGCGCTCGACGAGATCGCCCGGTCGGAACAGGTCCACAGTCCCGAGTACTGGGTCGAACGCATCGCCCAGCACGGGGAGGAGATCATCGACACGGCGATCGACCGTCTCGTGGCCAGGGGCATCTTCGAGTCCGATGACGGCGGCTACTGGAGCCTGTCCCACAAGGTCACCCGCACCGGCCGGTATCCTCTGGTGGACGGCTGGGCCGGCGAGGAGATAAAGGGCCGGATCTTCAGGGCGCTCTTCGACGACGAGATTCCGGAGCCCCGCGACGTCGCCATCATCGGGCTCGTCCACTACTGCGACGGGTTCCGGACCATGCTCGACGCGGACGAGTACGAGCTCGCGGAAGCGAACATCGAGCTCTACGCCGGGATGGACCTGATCGCGCGGGCCATCGCGCTGGCCGTGCGCAGCTCCCGCCCATTGCGCCGGCGCTCCCGGCTGACGAAGCGCATTCCGGACGTCTCGCTTCTGGATCTGCTGCGCATCCGCCAGGCGCGCACCGGCAACCTTCCCGCGCTGTTTGCCGAACTGGCCGAAGAACACGGGCCCGTGTTCCGGCTCCGCGTGCCGTTCGCGAAACCCCTCATCTTCCTCGCCGGGCCACAGATAAACCAGTGGGTGAATCGCCACGGGCGCATGTACCTCCGCGCCAGGGACTATTTTGCCGACTTCGAGAAGGCCTATGGTGCGGCGGGTGTCCTTCCCGCCCTGGACGGCACCGATCATTTTCGTCTTCGCAAGGCCATGGCGCCCGCGTATTCGCGCAGGAGGCTGGAAAGCCAACTGGATCAGCTCTTCGGATATGCCCGCGGATACATGGCCGATTGGAAGGTCGGCGAGTCGTATCCCGCACGACACATGTGCCGGCGGATGATCAACGCGCAGATCTCACCCATGTCCGTCAGCGTCGAATCGCAGGACATCTTCGACGATCTGATGGAGTACAAGCAGCGGGCGCTCAACGTCTTCATGTTGCAGATCCTGCCCGCCTTCACGCTGAAGACGCCGGGAATGAAGCGTCGCGCGAAGGCGATCGACACGCTCCTCAGCCGTGTCCAGAGCGTCCATACGCCCGCGCAGCGGGCCGGCTGTCCGCGGAACCTCGCGGATGACCTGTTGAGCATCAACGCCAGTGACCCGCAACTGATACCGGAGTCGAACCTGCGTTTTGCGCTGTCGGCGGCGCTGATCGCCAGCGTATACCTGGGCGACGCGTTCAGCTTCGTGTTGTACGCCATGGCCTCACAGCCCGAGTACTACTCGAGGATCCGGGCGGAAGCCGACGCACTGTTCGGCAACGGCGATCCCGGTGGCGACGCCTTCACGAAGGAAGCGGTGGACGTTACCCAGCGCTTCGTGGCCGAGTGTCTGCGCATGTACCCGATCGTGCCGGCATCCGTGCGCAACGTGATGAATTCGTGCGTGGTGGAGGGCTACGAACTACCGGTGGGGGCGCGCATCACCATCGCCCAGACGGCCCCGCACTACATGGAGGATGTCTTCCCCGACCCCTTCGAGTTCGATATCGAGCGCTATCTGGCGCCGCGTTTCGAGCACCGTGGTCCAGGATATGCGCCGTACGGCGTGGGAACACACAGATGCCTCGGGTTCCGGTGGATGGAACTGCAGCTCATGGTGAACGTATTGATGATCGCGCATCACTTTACGCTCGAGGTGGCGCCGAAGAACTACGAGCACCGCGTCAGCCCCTTCCCGTCGATGAAGCCGAGCAGGAAGCTGCAGTTCCGCATCGCCGAGAAGGTGTGCGAGGTACCGGTCTGAGACGCGCATCCATCCACGGAACACGATGATCGGCCAGCCGTCGCTGCGAGTCGGTTCGGGAGAGGGTTTGGAAGTTCCCACTGCCTACGTCGCGGGATACGAGGCCGCCCGCCAGCGCGATCCCGAGCTTGCGGAAGGCTACGTCCGCAACACGATGGTCGGCGATCCGCTGGCGGATGCCGTCATCCGGGATCTTTCGGCTCTGGATCCGGGGGAGCTGCACCAGACGCTGGCACAGGCACTGGACAATCCGCACGCACCACAGACGGGCGCCCCCGATTCCCTCGTCGAGTTCCTCGAGTACTCCACCACCGTGCCCGACTGGTTCGACACCGGCATCGCCCGGACAGCCTCGCGCGCCTTTCTGCGAAACTCCGACATCGTTCTCGCGTCCCTGGTGGGCGGCAGCATCGTCGAGGGGTTCTCCACCCTGATCAGCAAGTCGTTCCGGATCCGGGGACGCGTCACCAACTCGGGTGTGCGGCGCCTCAAGCAGAACGGCATGCAGCTGGTCGAGCAGTACCTTCCGGGGGGAATGGAGCCCGGGGGGGACGGATGGAGGCTCACGCTCCGCGTCCGGCTGGTGCATGCGCAGTCACGATACCTGATCAACCAGTCGGATGAATGGGACCATGAACGGCTCGGAGAACCGATCAGCGCCGCGCACATGCTCCTGGCCGGCGCAGCCTTTTCCGGTCGCCTCATGCAGCATGTGGGCACGCTGGGGGGGGATTTCAGCGACGAGGAGCGGGAAGCCTACATCCACGTCTGGCGCTACACCGGACTGCTCATCGGCATCCCCGAGGAGATCCTCTTCCACGACTTCGCCTCGGCATGCCGGGCATTCGAAATCGGCTCCATGTGCGAACCTCCCGCGGACCTGGATGCGATCATCATGGCCAACAGCATCGTGAACAGCGCGCCCGTGATCATCGGTGTCGAGGAGCCCGCCGAGCGCAGAAAAATGGCCCGTGTCGTGACCCAGGCGTCCCGGGAACTGATCGGCGACGAGCTCGCGGATTCCTTCATGTTTCCCAGTCGCAGACGCAGGGTGATTCCCTGGATGCGGATCCAGCATCGTGCCCGGCGCATCGTCCGAAAGGCGCTGCCCGGCCTCGGGGCGAAACAGGATCGGGCACGGTTCGACGCCCTGATGAACTTCGCCGGCTTCGAGGAGCTGAGGTATTCGTACCGGCTGCCGACCGCACTTCACGACGAGGAATCGTCGGACTGGTAGCTCGGGCCCCGGCTAGACGGCAGCCGGTTCCGGCACCGGAGCCGTGCGGAAATCGAGATGGCCCCGGCGCGTGATCAGACGCAGGCGGATCGACGACAGCGCGGGCACCAGGAACATCAGGATGGCCGTGGTGAAGAGGATGCCGCAGCCGATCGACGCCGAGAAGGGGACGAAGAACTGCGCCTGGATGGCGTCTTCCAGGATGAGGGGCGTGAAGCCGAGGAAGGTCGTCAGCGAGGTGAGCATGATCGGACGAAACCGCCCCTTGGCGCCCTCGATGATCGCGGCTCGCGCCGGCAGCCCTTCCTCCAGTTCCTGGTCGATGAAGTCCATCATCACCAGGGAGTCGTTCACCACCACGCCGGCCAGGCCGAAGATCCCGATGAAGGACTCCGAACTCAGCGTGACCCCCAGGATCCAGTGGCCGAGGATCACCCCGATGAACCCGAAGGGGATGACGGCCATGATGATGAACGGCTTGGTGTAGGAGCGCAGCGGGATCGCCAGCAGCGAGAAGATCAGGATCATGGCGACCCCGAACCCGGGGCCCAGCGCGTTCATGGATTCCAGCTGCTGCTGCTGTTCACCGCCGAAGGTGTAGGTCAGTTCCGGGTCCTGGGCGACAAGCCCCGCGAGGATGTTGTCTTCCAGGATGGCATTGGCCTGTCCGCCGGAGATGACCGCCGGATCCACATCCGCCGAGACCCTGACGACGCGCTGGCCGTCCTGGCGATGGATGGCGGTCGGCGACCTGCCCGAGCTCAGGGAAGCCACCCGGCTCACCGGGACTTCGGCGCCGGTCGGCGTGCGCACCAGGGAGTTCTCGATGTCGGTGATCGAGTTGCGCTGCTCCTCGGGCAGCCGCACGTACACGCGAACCTCTTCCGGGCCCCGCTGTACGCGCAGGGCCTCCGCGCCGAAGAACGCGGCCCGCGTCTGCCCGGCGAGGTCGTCGAGGGTGAGACCCAGGGTTCGCGCCTCGGGCAGGAGGCCGAGCTGGATCTCCGGGATGCCGGGGGTGTGGTCGGAGCGAATGTCGTGGATGCCTCCCACCTGCTGGAGGCCGCCCACCACCGAGGTCGCGATGCCGGGGAGGCGCTCCGGATCGGGATGCGAGAGCACGGCCTCGACGGGGTTGCCCAGGTCGTAGATCTTGGCGCTGAGGGTGATCCCGCGCACATGGGGCAGGTCACCCACCTCCTCGCGCCACACCTGCACGACATCCCCCGTGGGAATCTGCCGGTGCTCGGCGTCCAGGAGCTTGAACGCGATGGTGGCGACATTGGGTTCCGGGTTCAGGTTGGGATTGGGACTGAGTCCTCCTCCCTCGACCCGCGGCCGCTGGCCGACGGTGATCGTGACGCCGGAAAGGAGCGGCGGCGCATCGGCGGGCCGATCCCGGGAGATGCGTTCGATGGCCCGGTGGCCGGCCGCCTCCAGCTCCCGTGCCACCTCGTAGGTCCGCTCGGCCGTGGTCCCGTCCGGCATTTCCAGTGTGGCGGTCGCGAAATCCCCTTCCACCTCCGTGGCCAGGGTGAACGAAACGATGCCGGCGGGCAGCAGGGCCACGCAGAGGATGAGCAGTGCGACCGCGCCCGAGAGCGTCAATCCGGGTCGATCCGTGGCGAAGCTCACCGCGCGATGCAGCGGGCCCTGCACGAACGTTCCCAACATGCGATCGACGCGACCCTGAATCCGGGCCACGCGCTGCTCCAGGCGCGTCCGCGGCGTCCAGTCCGGGCCGTGAAGGTGGTGCGACAGATGGTTGGGCAGCACCAGCAGCGATTCGATCAGCGAGATCACCAGCATGGCGATGACGATGGTGGGCAGCGCCTTCCAGGTCTGTCCGACGCCTCCCGGAATGAAGAGCAGAGGGGAGAAGGCGGCGATGGTGGTCAGCACCGCGAAGATCAGGGGCACCTTGATGCGCCGCGCGCCCCGGATCGCCGCGACGACGCCCGGCGTTCCCTTCATCCGTTCCAGGTGGATGTGCTCGGAGACGACGATCGCATCGTCCACCACGATCCCGATGGCGAGGACGAACGAGAACAACGAGACCGCGTGGATCGCCAGGTCGAACGCCATCATGACGGCCAGGGCGCCGACGCCCGAAACCCCGAGCCCGACGGCCACCCAGAACGCGAGCCGGAGTTCGAGGAACAGCCCGAGGGCGATCAGCACCAGCAGTAGCCCGAGAAGGCCGTTCTTGATGAGGATGGCGGCGCGCTCCTCGAAGGCGTCGGACTCATCGTTCCAGATTGTGATGCCCACCCCGTCGGGGAGTGCGGGGGCCACCTCGTTGGCGACGTGCTCGCGAACCGCGCCCGCCACGCTCATGACCTTTTCGCCGTCGGCCCTCGAGACCTCGATGAAGACGGCGGGCAGACCCTGGTGCCGGACGATCAGATCCAGGTCCTGGAATCCATCGCGCACCTCGGCGATGTCGCCCAGCCGGACCACCGTGCCGTCACTGGCGCTGAGGAGGACGATCTCCTCGAAGTCCTGCTGATCGTAGCTCTGCCCCAGGGTGCGCACCCGGACCTGCGATTGCTCCGTGTCGATGCTGCCGGCGGAGAGGTCCAGGGAGCTGCGGCGGATGGTATTGGCGACATCGGTCAGCGTGAGCCCGAGGGCTCTCAGCCGCTGCAGCGGCACTTCGATCGAGATCTCGTAGTTGCGCACGCCGCTCGTCTCGACCTGCGAGACGGTAGGAAGCGCGGCGACATCGTCCTCGATGCGGTAGGCGATCTCCTTCAGCGTCCGCTCGGTCGCATCGCCATACACGATCAGGCGCATGACGCTCTGGGCGTTGGTCATCTCCCGTATCTGGGGCCGCTCGGCTTCGCCCGGGAACGTCTGAATGCGACCGACCGCCGCTTCGACATCGGCCAGGGCATCGTTGATGTCCGTGCCCGAATGCACTTCCACCCTGACCGAGCCCATGCCCGGGGCCGCCACGGACCGGACGGATTTCACGTCGTCCAGCCCGCTGACCTCGTCCTCGATCTTGACGACGATGCCCTCCTCCACCTCCTCGGGCGTGGCGCCCGGATAGGCGACCGACACCTCCACTTGGTTGAAGGGCACGGTGGGCCATGCTTCCAGCTCGAGTCCGGCCAGCGACACCAGGCCCGCGGCGAGGATTCCGAACATGAGCAGGTTGGCGGCAACGCTGTTGCTCGCCATGTAGGCGATGGGGCCCGGCTTTTCTCCGTGGCTGCTCTGGTTCCGAGTCATGACGTCGGGTCAGCTGGGGTCTGAGGGCGTGGCCGCATCCGCGCCGGTAGAATACTCACTGCGGCCCCGATCTGCACCCGAGCCCGAATGCGCGGGCGCGCGCATGCGGACCGGGGCCGCGGAAGGTGAGGCCGGAGGGAAGAGGCGCGGGCGCTCGGATGTGGATACGGGCGCGGGAGTCTATCCTCCGACTCGCGTGAACGTGAACGTTCCGATGGGCGCGTTCGAGAAGGGAGCCTCGCCGCGCAGGCTGTGGATGGGCTGTTTGGGCGACGAGTCGGCGTTGGCGGAGGTGTAGGTGGTCCCGTCGTCGGTACCCGAGTCGTACGGGTAGAGGGTGACCTCGAGCTCCTCCGCCCACTGCCCGAACTCGTCCATCAGCGACAGCCCGGACACGCCCACGAACCAGTCGGGGCTCGGGGCGATCATGGTTACCAGGGTGACGAGGGGGTAGTCCGTCCAGACGACGACGCGGGAGATGGTCGTGCGGGCCGGGCTGGTGCCGAGGCCGGATCCGCTTATGACGGAGAGCGCGGCGGCCGGCATCTGCGCGCGGATTTCCGACCTGAGCGTGCTGGTCCCGCCCGTCTCGGCCATGCTCTCGATGCCGGGGGTGGCGGTCTCGCCGCTCGCCCAGAAGCGGACGCCGTCGTTGTGCACCGCCCCGATGAGCGGCGAGAAGTGCGCGCCGCGCGGGTAGTCGGTCGGGTGGGTGGCGATGCTCCAGGTGGCGTTGAAGACGACGCTGTAGACGGCCGAGTCGGGCGGGGAAGGGAGCTCTCCGGCGGCCGCGCGGATGTCGGTCGACACTCCCTCGGCCACCGACGCCGTGAGGGTCTGGGCGCCGGCCGCGTTGCCCAGCGTCCAGGTCGTGCCGGCAAGGCCGGCCGCGTCGGTGGCCGCGGTGGCCGGGTCGGCGGACCCGTGCCCGTCGGCCGCCGAGAAGGTCACGGTGGCGCCTGCTACCGGCGAGCCGCCCGCGTCGTCCACCCGCACCACCACGGCCTCGGCGAGCGTGCTGCCCGCCATCCCCTCCTGCCCGCCCCCCGACACGACCACGACGGCCGCGGGGGCCTGCGCCACCACCACCTGGGCGGTCGCGCTCAGCGCCTCGTGTGACGCGGTCAGGGTACCCGACCCGTTCGCGACGGCGCTGACCACTCCGGTGGGGGTCACGGTAAACACGGCCGGATCGCTGCTCGACCACCCGACCGTGCCGGAGAAGGCCGCGCCGAACTGGTCGGTCAGGGTCGCGTTGAAGGTGGCCGTCTCCCCCAGCGACGAGAGCGTCGCCGACCCGGGCGAGATGGCGAGCGCGGCGGCACGGCGCGCCGGGGATCCCAGGGGCGGTTCGGTGGCGGAGTCGCCGCAGGCGGCCAGGGCGACGACGACGAGAGAGCTTCGCAGGATGGTGCGAAGGCTGCGGCTGCCGGCGGATGCCCCGATGACGTTGTTCATGTCGGAAAACTAGCGGGTTACCTTAAGGATGCCATGGCAACTCGACTGGTTTTCAGGGGTCTGCTCGCCGCCTTGGTGGCTGGAGCGTTGCTCGGGCACCCGGCGGAGAGATCCGCACAGGAGCTGGCCCCCGACCGCCCCGACTTCACGGAGGCGGCATCCACCGTGGGCCGGGGGGTTCTCCAGATCGAGTTCGGTTACACGTTCGGCGGAGACTGGTCCGGCGGCCATTCGGTCCAGACGCATACGCTGGGCGAACTGCTGCTGCGCGGGGGGGTGGCCGCGGACTGGCTCGAACTCCGGGTGGCGGCCAGCCCGGTGACCCGCGTGGATTCCGAGGGAAGCGGAGCCAGCGACACCGGAATCGAAGACCTCTACCTGGGTGCCAAGGTCGAACTCACCCGGCAGGCGGGTCGCCTTCCCGCGCTCGCGGTCCTGCCGCAGATGACCCTGCCGACGGGCAGCACGCAGTTCTCGGGCGGACGCGTACTGCCGGGCGTGAACCTCGTCTACAGCTGGGATGTGCCCGGAGGACTCTCCCTGGCGGGGAGCACGCAGGTCAACCTGGCCGTCGCGGATGGCGACGACAGCTACCCCGAGTGGGCCCAGTCGGCGGTCGCGGGCGCCGGTGTCGGAACGCGCGGGGGCGTGTACGGCGAATGGTACGCGTTTCTGCCCAGGGGGGCGGATGCCCCGGAGGAGCACTACCTCAACGCGGGCCTGACCTGGCTCACCGCCGACGATTCGCAATGGGACATCCGGGTCGGCGTCGGGCTGAACGATGCTGCCGAGGACTTCTTCGCGGGCGTCGGGGCGACCGTCAGGATGCGCTGAGCGGGCGCACGCTCCACCCGCCCCGAGCGACGACTATGCCCCGGCCCTGGCCGGATCGACCCGCACCGTCACGATATCGGCATCCTCGTACTTGTGGTGATGGACCGATGTCGCGAGGTGGCGCAGTAGCCGCAGCGAGATCTCGTGCTCACCGGGCTCCTCTGCTGCGCGCCCGCCGAGCACGGCCATGCGGTCCTCGATGTTGCCCTCGCCGCTGGCGGCCAGGAACTCCATCTCGACCCCGCCCGAATCGGTGCGCGCGGTCAGGCGCAGGCGCCGCTGTCCGGCCGACGCCTTGCCCTCGCCCTGCTCGATGAGCAGCAGCAGGGTCTCCTCGGCGGCGTGCCCCAGCCGGAGCCCGGTCTCGGCCCCGAGGCGCTTGCGGCTGGCGAAGCTCTCCAGGAACTCCTGGATCTTCGGCAGCGACTGCACATCGAGCGTAGTCTGCATGCGCACCCGCCTCGGTCCGGTCAACTCCATGAACGCCGTCAGCACGAGCGCCGTCAGGCCGCCGGACGTCATGCCGTTGCCGAGCAGCTGCTGCAGGAAGGGGTTCAGCGCCGCCGTGGAGATCTCGCCGCTCTGGCACCCGACCCCGACCCAGAACGAGACCCCCACGATCGTGGCCTTGCGGTAGTCCATTCCGTCCTGGAGGACGATCCGGGTCCCCAGCACGAACAGCACGGCGATGATCACCATGGCGTAGGCGCCGATCACGGGATCGGGGATGATGAGCAGCAGCGCCGTCAGCTTCGGAAGAAAGGCCAGCGCGCAGAAGATCAATCCGATGCAGACGCCCACCCGCCTTGCCGCGATTCCCGTGATCTCGACGATGGAGACACTGCTCGAGTAGGTGGTGTTGGGGACGGTGGCGAAGAGCCCCGAGAGCAGGTTGCCCAGGCCATCGGCGGCGACCGCTCCCTGGACCGCGCGGTAGTCCGTGGCCTGCGGCTCCCGCCATGACACCCGCTGGATCGCCACCGCGTCGCCGACGGTCTCGATCGCCCCCACGAGGGTGACGAAGGTGTAGCCGGGAAGAATCGCCCAGAAGGCGGCGCTGAAATCGAGGCCCAGTCCCGGCCAGCCGGCTGCGGGCACGCCCACCCACGCGGCCTGCGCGAGCGCGGTGGTATCGATCAGATCGAACGAGGCGGCGGCCACACACCCGGCCGCGATGCCGATGATCGGTCCCCAGAGGCGCACCGGCCCCGTGAACTTGAGCATCACCGCCAGCGTCACGGCGAGCGTGGAAAGAACCGTGACGGGCGCCGCCAGGGGCGAGGCGCCGGGTGGGGCGTTGTCCTGAAAATCGAACAGGAAAGGCATCACATTGACCGCGATCAGCATGATCACGGTTCCGGCGACCGTCGGCGTGATGATCCGCCGCAGGAGCGAGAGGCGCCCGGCGAGGAGGAACTGGAAGAGGGACGAGGCGATCACGAGCGTCGTCAGCAGGGCGGGGCCGCCTTGCACCAGCGCGGCCACCGAGACGGCGATGAAGGCGCCCGAGGTGCCCATGATGAGGACGTATCCCGACCCCAGGCGTCCCAGCCGGATGACCTGGACGATGCTGGTCAGACCGCTCACCATCAGCGCGCCGAACGCGCCCCAGGCGAGGTACGCGTCACTGCTCTCCGCGCTCCGCAGCACGATGGCGACGGTGAGAACGACGCCCCCGAGCGCCAGGATGCTGTACTGGAGCGCCAGCCCTGCCGCCAGCGGCCACGGCGGCCTCTCGTCGGGCTGATAGCGAACGGTCGACCCGGACCCGCCTTCGTGCGATGCCATGCGGTATCTCCTCCTCCCCCAAATCCCTGCCGGTTTGTTGGTGGCCGCCGCGGGCGATGCCCGGGCTCGGGTCGCGGCAGATGGTCCAGCTTCGGCCGCGGTCATGGCCGCGATGTGACTAGCGCGTCGATCCTCCTTCCGACACCGGTCGCGTCTCGGCTCCCTCTCCCTTCACGTACGTGTCGAACCAGTCGACCCAGCGCGCCCACATGTCGAGGTTGTTCTCGATGGCGCGCGGGGTGTGCGACTCGAAGGGGTATTCGAAGAGCGCCGCCGTCTTCCCCAGCCCGGTGAGCGCCTGGATCAAGCGCCTCGACTGGATGGGATAGGTGCCCGAGTTGTTGTCGTCGGCGCCGTGGTAGAGGAGCAGCGGCGTGTTGATCTGGTCCGCCTTGAAGAAGGGGGACATCTCGATGTAGACGTGGGGCGCTTCCCAGATGTCGCGCGGCTCGGCCTGGAAGCCCATCGGCGTGAGCGAGCGATTGTACGCGCCGTCGCCGGCGATGCCCGCCTTGAAGAAGGGCGTGTGGGCCAGGAAGTTGGCGGTCGCGAAGGCCCCGTAGCTGTGGCCGCCGTGCCCGATCCGGTCCATGTCGATCACCCCGAGGCCATCGACCGCGCGAATCGCGGCGTACATCCCGTCTACCATATTTGAAATATAGTAGTCGTTATAGTTCTCGCCGACGATGGGAATATCCGGATATACAAGCGCGTATCCCTGGGTCAGCCATATGTCGGACCAGCGGAGCCAGGTCAGACGGGTGTAGGCGTTGTGGTTGCGCGCCCGGATGGTGGCGTTGTTGAAAGCCCCCTCGCTTCTGTACTCCCGGGGATAGGTCCAGAATATGGCCGGCACCCTGGTGCCCTCGACATGGTCGATGGGGAGCGAAACGCGGCCCTGGATCTCGAGGCCGTCGCGGCGCGTGAACTCGAAATCGATGCGGCGCGCGGCGGTGAGCCGGGGGAAGGGGTCAACGTTGCGGGTCAGATTCTCCATCTCGCCGCCCCCCGTCCAGAGATAGCTGTCGGGGAAGGTGTTCCTGCCCTCGCGGCTGACGATCATGCGCTCGAGGTCGGAGTCCAGCGGAACCAGCGGCCGGTCGAAGCTGTCGCGCGACCCCTCGAAGAGCCGCTCGGTGGATCCGTCGGACAGGGCAACCCGGTCGACGAAGGGCTGCGGACGGAAATCCTCCTTCAACCCGCCGCCGCTGAGGTAGGCGCTCCCGCCGTCGGAGGACATCCAGGCATGGTCGAGCCCGTTGGCGGTGCGCGCGGTGAGCAGGTCGCCGGGGAGCGAGACCGCGTCGGCGGGGTCGTGGAAGGGCACGATGATGTTGCCCTCGGCCCCGTCGTCCAGCGCGAAGTGGGCGAGCGCGTCCTCTCCGTCGCGGCGCACCGAGGCGAAGGCGTGGCGGCCGTCCAGCGAGTACGTCACCTCGGTGATCGGATCGTCGCTCGACGCCACCTCTTCCTCGTCCCCGTCGCCGAAGGGCGCGCGCAACAGCATGATGCGGTCGGGGCGCGGCGCGTCCGAGCCGGCGTCATCGTCCGGGGCGGCGCGATGCAGGTACGCGACACCGGCCCCGTCCGGGCGCCACTGCCAGTCGCGCGGGCCGCCGCCCTGGCCGCCGCCCCGGCCTTCGCGCAGCTCCCGCTCTTCGAGGGTCGCCAGCACATTACCGCTCTCGACGTCCAGCACCTCCGTCACGCGCGGGAAGCTGGTATAGCTGGCGATGAAGGAGAAAGGCCGCTCGACGCGGGTGGCGATCAGGTGGCGTCCGTCGGGACTCAGCGAGACCGATTGGTACATCCCCGCGTCCCCGATGGGGCGGGGAGTCCGGCCGGGCGCCAGCTCGACGATCTGACTGCGCGTGTAGTACTCGAACAGGTCGGAGTCGTGGTCGCCCTCGAGCAGGAAGGGCATCGTGCGCGTGGGCGTGGCCGCCGAGCGGGTGTGCCGGATGACGGGCCCGTCGGGCAGGGTGGGCGCGGGAGGTGCGGCGCCGCGGTCCGCCGGCTCCGCCAGGGTGATGATCGACCCTGCGGGCGTCCACTGGAGCATCCGGGACGGCGCCGATCCCTGACCCCCGGAGGAGGTGCCCAGGCTGGCGATCACGCGCGCGTCCCCCGCCGCGGTCACGCTGCCGTCCCCGGCCGACGCGATCCAGACCTCGGTCCGTTCCTCCAGGTGCGCGAGGAACGCCAGCCGCGCCCCGTCCGGAGACCACATCAGGTCGCTCACGTAGATCCCGTCCGGAAGCTCCACATCCGTAAACGAGCGCTCGCTCAGCGAATAGAAGCGGAACCCGTAGAGCCCGTAGATGTCGAGGTGCCAGGGCCGGTCGGTGGCGGCCCGGAGCTCGAGCATGGCCAGGCGCAGGGTCTCCTCTCCGACCTCCTCAAGCGTCGACAGCTCGGTCGAGAGCGGAATGACGAAGTGGTCGCGGTCCGGGCTGACGTGGTCCAGGGTGGCGTAGTTGGGATCGGTCGCGAAGAGGTCCTGGATGGCCTGGTCGGGGAGGATGTACCCCCGGTCGATGTCGAGTCCATCGCCGGAATCCTGGGCGAACAGCGGCGATACAAGGCAGAACTGCGTCAGGAACAGGCCGATCGCCGGTATCCGGGTAGAGGGTCGAGGGCGGCTGTGCGGGTTCATGGCTGGCTCCTGGGAACGAGCGCCGGTGAGGCGGGATGGCGGAACGGGGTGAAGGTGGCCCACGCGGCGAGGTCGCCGCAAGCCGTTTCAGGAACCCGGAACCCTCCGTGACATATCTTCTGTGGCGGTGTCGCGCCGGGCGCCATGATGCATGATTCCGACGGCGCCGTTCGCAACAGGAGAGATGGCTTGCCGGAGAACTACGATGTGGTGGTGGCCGGGGGCGGCTTTGCCGGCCTCGCGTGCGCGCGCCAGGCGGCCCGGCGCGGCCTCTCGGTCCTGGTGCTGGAGCGGCAGTCCGAACCCGGCGCCCGCATCCACACCACCGGGATTCTCGTGCATGAGGCGTGGACCGAGTGGAAAGTGCCGGCCCCGCTGGTGCGGAGAATCAGCCGGGTCAGGGTCTACACGCCCGCCCACGACCATATCGAGCTGGAGCGGAACGGGTACTTCTTCATGGCCACCGATACCGCCCGGCTCATGCGCCATCTGGCCCGGGAGACGCGGCGCGCGGGTGTCGAGATCCGGTTTGGAGAAGGATACCGGGGCGTGACCCCGGGACGAGGTCGATTGCTGCTCCAGGGGTCCGGGGTCACCTGCCGGTTCCTCGTCGGAGCCGATGGTGCGCGCTCCGGAGTCGCCGAGAGCTTCGGCCTCGACCGCAACCGCCGTCTCCTGAAGGGGGTGGAATGGGAATTCGAGCCCGTGGACGGCGTCGCCGACTGCCTGCACTGCTTCATCGACCCCGAGTTCGCCCCGGGATACATCGGGTGGGTGGTGCCAGGGGTGGTGACGACGCAGGTCGGGCTGGCGCTGCACCGCGACCGGCAGGCCGACCTGCCCGGGTTCGTCGCGAAGCTCGACCCCCTCCTCGGGCTGTCGCGGAACCGGGTGGTGGAGAAGCGGGGCGGCGTCATCCCCTTCGGGGGACTCCTGCGCAACTTCTACGGGGACCGGGTGATGCTCATCGGGGACGCCGCCGGAATGGTGTCCCCGCTGACGGCCGGAGGCATCCACCACGCCTGGCGGTTCGGCAAGATCGCCGGAGACGCGCTGGCGGACCATCTCGCAGGCGGGGCGCATCCCGGTCCGGTGGTGCGGCGCGCGTACCCGGGACTGGCCTTGAAGCACGCCGCGCGCTGGGGCTACGACCGCCTTCCGGTGGCGCGGGCGCTCGAAGCCGGGCTGCTCACCCGGAGCGTGTTCCGAAAGGTGGCGGCGAAGGTCTTCTTCGGGTTGTAACCTGGAGCCGCGCCCTACTCCCTGACCCGCCTGGCCTGCGCCCGCCCCAGCCCGATGGAGAGCGCGATCCAGATGCCCGCCAGCGGCACGGTCGACGCCGCCACCAGCGCCAGCGTCATGCCGAGGGCTGCGAAGGTCGCGTCGATCCCGGCGCCGGTGGCATCCCCCGCGCGATACAGGAACACGTCGACCACGGGCTTCGCCTTGTACTTCTCGGAGGGGGTGACGACGCTGAACAGCGTCTCCCGCGAGGGCCGTGAGATGGCATATCGGGTTGCCCGGTGCACCGCCTGGAAGATCAGGATGACCCCGTACACGGGCCACACCGCCAGCACCGCGAACCCGGCGACCGTCACCAGCGGCAGGATGGCGAGCGTCCAGCCCACGCCCAGCTTCCTGATGATGCGCGTCGTGATGAAGATCTGGGTCAGGAGGGTCGCGAACTGGGCCAGGAAGTCGAAGTTGGCGAAGCTCCCCACCCGCTGGCTGAAGGTGTCGGTGGCCTCCTGGATGATGTTGGCCTGGGTGAAGTAGATCATGGTGTTGGAGATGGCCATGAACACCACCCAGAGCCCGACCCCGAGCAGGTACGGGGAGGCCACGACCGCCTTGGCGCCCTCCCAGAAGGTGCCGCCGATTCGGGTGCTGCCGTCGGGCGCGGCGGCATCGCGGCGACCTTTCGGGAGCGCCTCCAGGCGGGACGCGCGCGAGCGGACCGCCCTCCGGTCCAGCCACAGCATCGTCGCGATCGCGATGCAGTAGCAGGCGCAGGCGAGCAGCATGAGCCCGGCGGGCAGGTAGGACGACTCCGTCATCCCGCTGATGATGCTGGTGGCTTCGGCCCCTGCCAGCGCGCCCAGGGTGCCGCCGATGCCGATGAAGGCGAACATCCTCTTCCCCTGGTCCACGTCGAAGATGTCGACCATGAAGGCCCAGAAGAGGCTGGTGGTGAAGAGGTTGATCACCGTCAGCCACACGTAGAAGGTGTAGCCTACGCCGCGCGCGAGGGCGGTTTCGGCATCGGTGCCGATGAGTCCGCCGCCGGCCCGCACGTCCTGGATGATCAGCCCCGAGAAGACGAACAGGCAGGCGATCACGAAGAGGAACGCCACAGGGATGAAGCGGCGCCGGTTCATGCGCGCCACCACCCCGCCGAAGGCCAGCACCGCCAGCAGCGAGACCATCGAGGTGACGACGAAGAGCCAGCGCAGCTCGTCCATTCCGCGGGCCACTCCCATGGCTTCGCGCACCGGCCGCAGGAAGAAGTACCCGCAGAGTACGAAGAAGAAAAAGACCGCGGAGAGGACGGCGAGAGGGAGTTCGCCGCGCTCCATGTTGAGGAGGCGCGGCGCGATGCCCTGATCCTGCGTCGTCGAGTCTGCCATGCGCCCCCCGATCCTCCGCGACAGTGCCGCCTCGCACCGTGCCTCGTCGGGAAAACGAAGCACGCCGGGAGGCGTGGATGGCCGTCCCGGAAGGTCCCGGCGGTGATGTGGGGTTGGATGTAGGGAGCGCGCCGGATCAAGTCAAGCGGATGGGCGATGGGGCGCCTTGATGGGCGTCCGGGACGACTTCCCAACCTTCCCTTTGCGCGCGCGCCCGCTGCGGCTACCATCAGGACTGCGAGCCTGCCATCGCCCATCCCGGAGGTCACCCGATGAACCTTTCCGCCTCGCGCCATCTGCATGTCCGGAGCCCGCGATCGCGCGTCCGCGCCGGACCCGCGAGCCTTCTCCCGATCGTCCTGCTGGCCCTTCCGCTCGCGCTCTCGTGCGCGCCCGCGGCCTCCGCGCAGACGCCCCGACTCGTGTTCCTGTCCAACATCACCGGGACCTCGGACGGCGACCGCGTCCTCACCACCATCGAGGAGCAGACCACGGCCACGCTGGATGCCCTGGGGATGGAGCTCGACGCGCACGGGCTCGGATACGAGGATGTCGTCGCCGTCAACGTGTTCCTCCGGGACACGCGTCATTTCCAGGGGATGAACGGGGTCTATCGCACCTATTTCGCGGAGAATGCGCCCACGCGCGCCACCGTGGAAGCCGACCTGCCGGACGTGGGCGCGCTGATTCAGATCTCGGCGGTGGCCACCCCGGACGACACCGAGGTCATTTCTCCGTCGGGGCTGCAGTCGCCCGCGCTGCCCTATTCGTGGGGGATCCGGGCGGGCGATGTCCTGTTCGTCGCGGGCGCCACGAGCCGTGATCCCGATACCTACCAGCCGGTGCGAGGCGACGTGCAGGTGCAGACCCGGCGCGTGTTCGGCAACATCGGGATGATCCTCGAGTCGGCGGGCATGGACTACGGGGACCTGGTCAGCTGTCAGGTCTTCCTCGACGACGTGCGTCTCTGGGGCGACATGAACGAGGCCTACCGCGAGTTCGTGACCGCGGACGATCCTCCGGCCCGCGCGGCCGTCCGCGGTGGGCTCATGAACTCCGACTTCCTGGTTGAGATCCAGTGCGTCGCGGAGGCTTCCGACGCGCGTGCGGTGGTTCGTCCCGCCGGACAGGGCCCCGGTCGGGCGCCGCTCTCGCCCGCGATCGATACCGGCGAGCGGCTGTGGCTGTCGGGGATGCTTGCGGCCGGGGAGGACATTCCGGCGGAGACGCGCAACACGCTGGACAGGTTGAATGCAACATTGGAAGCCGCTGAGTTGGATTTTTCCAACGTGGCCAACGTCTGGGTGTACCTCACGGACGTGCGCGACGCGGAAGCGGTGCTGGAGGTGCTGGGCGAAGTGATGCCCGAGGGGGCCCCGGAGCCGACCGTGGCGGGCCTTCCGCTGGTGGGCCGCCTCGGCGTGGAGATCCAGATGATGGCGGTCCGCTGACATGGGCATGAAGCCGAAGCCCCTCAGCGTGGCGCTGCTGGGAACCGGGCGCATCTCCGAGACCCAGCTGGCCCCGGCTCTGGCCTCGGCCTCCGGGCTTCGTCTGTGGAGCGTGCTGAGCCGGGACCGCGGGCGGGCCGCCGACTTTGCGCGACGCCATCGGGCGAGGTCGCGGGAACCGGGCTACGACCGCCTGGACGAAATGCTGGCCGATCCGGGACTCGACGCCGTGCTGGTCGCCACGCCGGACGCGTTGCACGCCGACCAGGCGCTGGCGGCCATCGCGGCGGGCAAGCATGTCTTCGTGGAGAAGCCGATGGTGACCTCCTCGGCCGACGGGCGCCGGGTGGTGGAGGCCGCCGCGGCCGCGGGCGTCACCGTGGGAGTCGCCTACCATCTGCGCTGGCACGGGGGCCATCGAGCCATGGAGCGTCTCATCAGGGGAGGGGCGCTCGGGGAACTGCGGCACATGCGGGTGCAATGGACCTGGCCCGCGCCCGACGACTCCAACTGGCGCGCGGGGTCGGATGTGGGCCGCTGGTGGAGCCTCGCCGGGGTGGGCACCCACTGCCTGGACATGATCCGCTGGTTCATGGTGCCGGGCTGCGGCGAGGTTGTGGAGGTGCGCTCTGCCACGAGCAACGCGGTGTGGGGCGGGCCCCGTGACGAGACCGCGCTGGTGGCGCTGACCTTCGAGTCGGGGGCCACCGCGGAGTTCTGCTCCTCGGTGCAGTTCGAGTCGCCCTCGCGCGTCGAGGTCTACGGCGATCAGGGATACGTCATCGGCAACCACACCCTGGGGCCGCGGGGCGCGGGGACGGTCTTCACCAGGGCCGGGATGGTGCCCTACGTGGTCCAGAATCCCTACGTGGGCGAGCTGGCGGACTTCGCCGCGGCGGTGCGCAACGGGCGCCCCCCGGCGGTCGACGCGCGCGAGGGTCTGCGCAACGTGGAAGTGCTGGAGGAGATCAAGTGATGGCTCGACGATCATACGCCAAGGCCGCCGCACTGGCGGCCGCACTGGCCGGAACCACCTGCGATGCCCCCGCCCCCGCCCCCATCGACGTGGTGGAAGCCACCATCTCGGGGGTGCAGGAGGCGATCCTCTCGGGCGCGACCACCTGCCGCCTGGTGGTGCAGGCGCACCTCGACCGGATCGAAGCCTACGAGGAGCGCATCAACGCGATTACGGTGGTGAACCCCGCCGCCCTCAACCGCGCCGACGAACTGGACGCGGCGCTCGCCGCCGGCGAGGAGCCGGGCCCCCTCTTCTGCGTGCCCGTCCTGGTGAAGGACAACTTCGACACCCACGACATGGTGACCACGGCCGGCTCGATCGGGCTCGCCGAAAGCGTGCCGCCCGACGACGCCTTCATGGTGCGCCGCATCCGCGAGGAGGGCGCCATCGTGGTGGCCAAGACCAACATGGCCGAGTGGGCCTTCAGCCCGCGCCAGTCGGTGAGCTCGTCGTTCGACACCACCCGCAACGCCTACGCACTGGACCGGGTTCCGGCCGGGTCGAGCGGGGGCACCGCCTCGGGGGTCGCGGCCAGCTTCGGCCTGATCGGGCTCGGGAGCGATACCGGCAACTCCATCCGCGGCCCCTCCTCGCGCCTGGCGCTGGTGGGCATCCGCTCGACCATCGGCCTCACCAGCCGGGACGGCGTTGTGCCGCTCGCCTTCGACCGCGACATCGCCGGTCCCATGGGGCGCACCGTGGAGGAAGTGGCCCGGCTCTTCAACGTGGTGGCGGGCTACGACCCGGCCGATCCCTACACGGAGGCGGGACGGGGGCGCAAGGAGGACGACTACACCGGCTTCCTCGACCCGAACGGCCTCGACGGTGCGCGCATCGGGGTCCTGCGGGCCCTGGTCGACACCGAAGACGCGGACGAGGAGGTCGTCGCCGTCTTCGAGACCGCCCTGCAGGAATTGGCCGGGCTCGGCGCCGAGATCGTCGACCCGCTCGGCTTCGACGTGCAGGCGCAGCTGGAGCGCGAGGGCATGTCGTGCCGCCGCTTCCGCTACGACATGCATGTCTACCTGCAGTCGCTGGGAGACGCGGCCCCGTTCACCGACGTGCTGGCCGTGCTCGAAACGGGCGAATTCGGGGGCGACGCGGAGAGCGGTCTGCGACGTTCGGAGGGCATGCCGCTGGACGTCCCCCCGGCCGAGTGGGATCCGCCCTGCCCGGACTACCTCGACAACGAGCAGCGGCAGGGCTACCTGGCCGACCTGACCGAGGCCATGGATGCCGCCGGGGTGGACGCCGTTGTCTATCCCACCTGGCTGAGCCCGCCCGCGCACATCGACCGCGGCAACGACGAGTACAGCGGCGACAACAGCCAGCGCGTCGCGCCCGCGACCGGGATGCCCGCCATCACGGTGCCCATGGGATTCACCGAGGGCACGCACCCCGCCGGACTACAGATCCTGGCGCGCCCCTGGGACGAGGGCCTGCTCTTCCGCCTCGCCTTCGCGTACGAGCAGGGGACGCGCCATCGGCGCCCGCCCCCGGGGTTCCCGGAACTCGGCCATCCCTGACCCGGGCCGGATCGTTCGGTTGGTCATGCTGAGGTGAGCGCAGGGATGATCCGCAGCGTCCTCGCGCGCACCTTCGGCTACTCCGGGTTCCGGGGACAGCAGGAGGAAGTCATCCGCCACATGGTGGACGGGGGCGACTGCCTGGTGCTCATGCCCACCGGCGGGGGTAAATCGCTCTGCTACCAGATTCCCGGCATCGTGCGCGAGGGCACGGGAGTGGTGGTCTCGCCCCTCATCGCCCTGATGCGCGACCAGGTCGAGGCGCTCCGACAGTTGGGGGTGCGCGCCGCCTGCCTGAACTCGTCCATCTCGTACAGGGAGGTGCTGGACGCGGAAGCCGGCGTGCGCTCGGGGCAGCTGGATCTGCTCTACGTCGCCCCCGAACGCCTGCTCGGTGAGCGCACGCTGAACCTCCTGGCCCAGGCCCGCCTGTCCCTTTTCGCCATCGACGAGGCGCACTGCGTGTCGCAGTGGGGACACGATTTTCGCCCCGAGTACCTCCAGCTCTCCGCGCTGCGCGAGCACTTTCCGGACGTGCCCCGCATCGCGCTCACCGCCACCGCCGACGAGCTCACCCGGCGCGAGATCGTCGACCGCCTCGGGCTCCGGGACGCTCCCGTCTTCGTGAGTAGCTTCGACCGCCCCAACATCCGCTACAGCGTGGTCCCGAAGAACAATGCGCGCGCCCAGTTCCGGCGTTTCCTCGACCAGCATCACCGGGGCGACGCGGGCATCGTCTACTGCCTCTCGCGCAAGAAGGTGGACGCCACCGCGGAATGGCTTCAGGGCGAGGGCGTGAACGCCCTCCCGTACCACGCGGGGCTCGGGGCTGCCGAGCGGCGGCGCAACCAGGACCGCTTCCAGCGCGAGGAGGGCGTGGTCATGGTGGCGACCATCGCCTTCGGCATGGGCATCGACAAGTCCAACGTGCGCTTCGTGGCACATCTCGATCTGCCGAAGAGCATCGAGGCCTATTATCAGGAGACGGGACGGGGGGGACGCGACGGGCTCCCGGCCAGCGCGTGGATGGTGTACGGGCTGCAGGAGGTCGTGACCCTGCGCAGCATGGTGGAGGGATCGGACGCGGGCGAGGCGCGCAAGCGACTGGAGGTGCGCAAGCTGGATGCGATGCTGGGCTACTGCGAGCTTACCACCTGCCGCCGCCAGACTCTGCTCGCCTACTTCGGCGAGACCCTGCCCGAGCCCTGCGGCAACTGCGACAACTGCCTGACGCCCGTCGATTCCTGGGATGCGACCGAGGCGTCCCAGAAAGCGATGTCGTGCGTGTATCGCACCGGGCAGCGGTTTGGAGCCGCGTATCTCATCGATGTCCTGCGGGGCAGGGAAACGGACCGTATCCAGCGCTTCGGGCACGACCGCATCCCGACCCATGGGGTGGGCGCCGATCTCAGCCCCTACGAGTGGCGCTCGGTGTTCCGCCAGCTGGTCGCCCGCGGATTCCTCTGGGTCGACATGGAGGGATTCGGCTCGATCCGGCTCACGGACGAGAGCTGGCCCGTGCTGAGGGGCGAGACGCCGGTGCACATGAGGCGGGACGCGCGCCCGCCGGCTGCCGCGCGCAAGCGCAAGCCCCGGGCCGAGCAACCACCCCCCGATCCCGCGACATGGGATGAGGAGCTGTGGGAGGCGCTGCGCGCCCATCGGCTGGAGCTTGCGCGCGCGCAGGGCGTGCCGCCGTACGTCATCTTCCACGACGCCACCCTGCGCGAGATGGTCGAGCGCCGGCCGGACACGCTGGAGGAACTGGCTGGTATTACGGGGGTGGGCGAAACCAAACTGGAGCGTTACGGTGAAGACTTCCTGGGCGTGATCGCGAAGGCCGAACGAGGGGCGGCATGAGATACGACTATCACAGGCTGCGCGGCGATTTCTTCGGTGGGGTCACCTCCGCCATCGTGGCGCTTCCGGTTGCGCTGGCCTTCGGTGTGGCTTCGGGGCTGGGAGCGGCCGCGGGCCTCTACAGCGCGATCGCGGTGGGCTTCTTCGCGGCGGTGTTCGGCGGCACGCGCTCGCAGATCTCCGGTCCCACCGCGCCCATGACCGTCGCCATGGCGGCGATCCTCACTACGCACTCCGCCACGCTCGCGGAGGCCATGATCGTCGTGATCATGGCGGGGCTGCTGCAGATCGCCATGGGCGTGCTCAGGATCGGGCGCTTCGTGGCCTATACGCCGGCGGTGGTGGTGTCCGGCTTCATGTCCGGGATCGGCATCATCATCATGCTGATTCAGAGCATGCCGTTCCTCGGGCTGCCCCCGGCTGCCGGCGGGCCGATGGGCGCGTTGCGGGCGATGCCGGAGGCCCTCGCGACCGCGAACTCGACGGCCGTGGCGATCGGGGTTCTCACGCTGGCAGCCAGCCTGGCGTGGCCGAAGCGCTACGCGAAGCTGATCCCGTCCCCGCTGGTCGCGCTGGTCGTGGGAACCACCGCGGGAGTCCTGTGGCTGGGAGGCATCCCGGTCATCGGCGAGATCCCGACGGGCCTGCCGACCCTTCAGTTCACCACGCCATCCCTGGGCTTTCTGGTGAGCGCGGTGCAGCCGGCGCTCATCCTCGCGATCCTGGGCTCGGTGGACAGCCTCCTGACATCGCTGGTCGCCGACTCGATAACCGGCACCCGCCACGAGGCCAACCGGGAACTGGTCGGGCAGGGCATCGGCAACATCGCCTCCGGGCTCATCGGCGGGCTGCCGGGCGCCGGAGCGACCATGGGCACCGTGGTCAACATCCGGGCCGGGGGCAGCACCCCGGTGTCCGGCGCCTTGCGGGCGGCGCTGGTCCTGGGTCTTCTTCTGGGACTGGGCCAGTTCGTGGAGCCGATTCCCCACGCCGTCCTCGCCGCCATCCTGATCAAGGTGGGATGGGACATCATCGACTGGCGCATGCTCGCGCGCATCCACCACCTCCGGCGCGAGCACATGATCGTCATGCTGGTCACGCTGGGGCTGACGGTGTTCGTCGACCTGATGACCGGCGTCGCGATCGGGCTCATCGTGGCCGGAATGGCCCATTCACAGCAACTGGAGAGCCTGGAGCTGGACAGCGTGGTGTCCGTGCCCCTCCTCGATCAGATGTTCTTCGCCGAGCACGAGGATCCGTCGGTCATGGACTGGTACTCGGCCCGGGTCGGCCTGGTCGCCCTGAAGGGAAGCTTCACGGTCGCGTCGGCACACAAGCTGGTCGCGGTGATCGGTGGGGACATCAAGGAGCATGAAGTCACCATCTTCGACTTCACCAACGTGTCCTACCTCGACGACAGCGCGGCCATGCTCATCCTGCAGCTCCTGGACGTTGCCGAGCGCGAGAAGACCGAGGTCATCGTGATGGGCCTCTCGGGCAAGCCGGCCGAGACGCTCAGGACTCTGGATATCCTGGGCGGCGTGCCCAGGAAGCAGGTCGTGAGGACGCTCGACGACGCGCGCGCGGTCGCGGTCGCGCTCCTGAAGAAGCGCGGTTCGGGGAGCCGGCAAATGATCGGCTGAGGGAGATCTAACCTCCCGGCGGCCAGCTCGGCAGCGCGCGTCCGGTGGTCCACGGCACGCCCGCCTCCTCCAGCCGCCCCTCCAGCGCGGGCAGGTCGGTCTCCACCAGCCGCTGCAGTTCGGGATACATGGCGCTGAACGCCTCGCGCGCGACGCGGTACTGCTCCCGGTGGGTGCCCGTGGGTCCGTGAGTGCCGTTCCAGTGTCCGCGCACGACCTGGTTGACCCGCCCGGCGATTCCCGGCAGGTCGGGCTCAGCGCGCGAGGTGCGGGTGCGCGAGCCATCGAGCGCTTCGCGCAGGTCGAGCAGGCGGAGCTCCAGCGCGCGCGCCTCCCCCATGAGCCCGGCCGGCGCGGCGGGCCAGCGCTCGAGCGCCTGCTGGACCGTGCCGATTCGCTGGGCGGCTCCGGCGGCCGCGCGCTGCGAACCGGTGACGGCGCGCAGGAGCTCGCCGGTCTCGCGCTGGAAGGCGAGCACGACCGCCCGGTCCTGGGCCGCGATGGCGGGCCTGGTCAGCGGGGCGATCTCGAAGGGGACGGGGCCGCCCAGCTCGGTCACCTCGCCGTCCACCCGCTGCGCCAGGGAAACCGTGTAGCTGCCTGGGAGCGCCATGGGCCCGTTGCCGCCCCCGAAGCCGCCGAAACCACCGCCTCCTCCACCTCCGCCGGTGACGGGCGTGTACGCGGGGTAGCGGTAGTTCCAGACCGCACGGTGGACGCCCCGCGACGTCGAGCCGCTGACCACGTTCACCACCTGCCCGCCCTCGTCGCGCACGGTCAGGTACACGCGGGGCGCCTCCTCGCGGTCCTCCTCGATCAGTTCTTCCCACGACGGATACGGGGTGTCCTCGCCCTGGCCCGCGGCCCGCCGCTCCTCGGCCTGCCTCTCGGCCCGCCGTGTGCGTAGCGTCTCGCCGACCCAGTATGTGAAGGTCACGCCCAGCTCCGGATTGTCAGCCGCATAGAAATCGGCGCCGTTGGCCCCGCCCGGGTTCCAGGGCACGTACATGTCGCCATCGGCCACCTCGAAAAGGTGACCCGCGGAAGCGAGGATGGGCTGCGACCCCCGCGCCAGCTCGCGCAGCGGCGTATAGTCGTCGATGACGTAGAAGCTGCGGCCGAAGGTCGCCGCCACCAGGTCGCCCTCCCGCTGCTGGATCTCCAGGTCGCGCACGGGGATCGTGGGCAGCCCGCTGTCGAACTCCATCCACGACTCGCCCCCGTCCACCGATACGAAAGCCCCGAATTCCGCCCCCAGGAAAAGCAGGTCGGGCTCGACATGATCCTGAACGATGGAGAAGGACGGGCTGTTGTCAGGCAGCCCGCCGGTGATCGCGGTCCAGTTGCGCCCGCGGTCCTCGGACTTCAGGACATAGGGCCGGAAATCGCCGCGCTTGAAGTTGTTCACCACCGCGAAGACGGCGTCGGGATCGTGCAGGGAGGCCTCCACATCGTGCACGAAGCTCGTGTCCGGCACGCCCGGCAGGCTCGCGATCTCGCGCCAGGTCTCGCCCCCGTCCTCGGTGACCTGCACCAGTCCGTCGTCCGTGCCCACATAGATGAGTCCCTCGACCAGCGGGGACTCGGAGATGGCCACGATGTGCCCGAACACCGACGTCGACCGGTTCTTGCCCACGGCGTCGACGCTCCACACGCGCCCCATCACTTCCAGCTGGTTGCGGTCGATGTCGCGCGACAGATCCCCGGAGATCGCGCGCCAGCTCGAGCCCTGGTCGTCGCTCCGGAAGAGGATCTGGGCCCCGAAATAGAGCCGGTGATTGTCGTGCGGCGACATGATCAGCCCCGCATCCCAGTACCAGCGCAGCGCCGGCCCGCCGGGGTCGGCCTGGGGCTGGATGTCCAGCCGCTCCTTGCTCCCCCGGTCGAAGCGCGACAGCACCCCGTGCTGCAGCTGTGAATAGATGATGTCGGGGTTCTCGGGATCCACTACCGGATCGAAGCCGTCGCCCCCCAGCGTCACATACCAGTCCGAATTGCGGATGCCGCCCCCCAGCGTCTGCGACGGCCCGCCCATGGTATTGTTGTCCTGCGTCCCGCCATAGACGTAATAGAAGGGCTCGTCGTTGGAGGTCGCGACCTTGTAGTACTGGGTGAGAGGAAGATTGGTGAAGTGGCTCCAGTTTTCCCCGAAGTCGAAGGTCTCGTACAGTCCTCCGTCATTCCCCAGAATCAGATGCTCCGGGTCGTCCGGGTCGAAGGCGAGGGCGTGATGGTCGACGTGCACGCTCTGGGTCGGCAGCCGGCTCCAGGTCTCGCCGCCGTCGTCGGACATCTCCAGGAACGTGTCCATGGCATAGATGCGGTCGAAGCGATGCGGGTCGGCATAGAGTTCGTGGTAGTACATCGGCGCGGTCGACTGGTAGCGTGACGTGCGGCTCCAGTTCTCGCCCATGTTCTCGGAGCGGAAGGTCCCGCCGTCGTTCCCCGACGCCTCGACGATCGCGTAGAGCACATCCGGGTTGATCGGCGAGATCGCCATCCCGATGCGCCCCTTGTCCCCCGAGGGGAGCCCGCGGTTGATGGCCCGCCACGTCTCACCGCCGTCGGTTGACTTGTGGATGCCCGAACCGGGACCCCCGTCGATCATGGTCCACTGGTGCCGGCGCCGCTGCCACGAGGACGCGTACATTACTTCCGGGTTGCGCGGGTCGAAGTAGACCTCGTTCACCCCCGTATGCTCGTCGATCTCGAGCACCAGGTCCCAGCTCTCGCCGCCGTCGCGCGTCCGGTAGAGCCCGCGCTCCCCGCCCGCGTTCCAGAGCGGCCCCTGCGCCGCCACGAAGACCGTGCGCGAGTCGTCGGGATGCACTGCGATCATACCGATGTGCTCGGAGGTCTCGAGTCCCATGTTCGTGAACGAGCGCCCCCCGTCGACCGACTTGTAGACGCCGTCGCCGTAGCCCACCGAGCGCTGGCCGTTGTTCTCGCCGGTACCCACCCAGAGGGTGAGATGGTCGTTCGGGTCGAGCGCGATCGCCCCGATGGAGTACGACCCGTAGTCGTCGAAGATGGGCGTCCAGGTGGTGCCCGCGTTGGTGGTCTTCCAGAGGTTCCCGGAGGAGGCCGCCACGTACCAGGTGCTGCGGTCGGTCGGGTCGATGGCGATGTCGGCGATGCGCCCCGATGCAACCGCGGGCCCGATGCTCCGCCACCTGAACGACGACAGCAGGCCGGAGTTGAGTTCGGCCGGATCGTCCGTGTCGGATTCCTGGGCATGGAGCGCACCGCCGTGGGGGTCTGCCACGGGCGCGAGCGGGAGCAGCGCGGCGAGCGCCGCGAAGACCGACAGCGCACGGAAGCAGCGGGAGAACGTGCGGCCGGAGCGCGAGCACGCCTGACGGGTTCGGAATCGGAGGTCGTCCATCGTAGTGATCCTCGGACGATAGTGTGTAAGGACGGGAAAAGTGTACCGTCTTCCCGCGCGGTGGAGTAGGGGCGCAGGGACGCCGATTTCGGACGCCCGCTCCCTCCTGCCGGACACACACCGACTCGTCGGTGTTCGGCTGCCGCGGTGCCGCGCGCCATGGACGGCGCTCGCCCCGGCTGCCAAGTTGCCCGCAACCGCATCAGTCTTCGACAACGGATCGTGAATCATGTCGGCCAGAGTGTTTCGCCGCGGTGTCACCGTGCTCATTCTCGCATTCGCGAGCCCCGCCCTGTCCGTCGGCACCAGCCCGGAGGGAGGCGTCCCGGTCGCGGCGGCGCCCCTGGCTGCCCAGACCCCGGAGCAGCGCTACACCGACTGGACCCGGCTGGAATTCCGGGCCCAGGAGTACGCGTACCGCCGCGCGCGCATCCTGGACGGCCTGCGCGCCAGCGGGGGCGGGCTCCTGCTCACGCCCTCCTCCGACGGGCTTACCCACGGCGAGACCTTCCGCCAGCTGGAGGACTTCTGGTATCTGACCGGCCTCGAAGTCGTGCACTCGATGCTGGTTCTGGACGCCGAGCGGGACCGTTCCATCCTCTTCCTGCCCCGGCGGGATCCCCGCTTCGAGAATCCGGGGCGGCCCAACGACTTCCCCGGGCGCCCGCTCCTCGACGACTATCAGCTGCGCAGCATCGCGGGCATCGACGAATACCGGGACATCGCCGAGTTCGCCGACTTCCTCCGGCTTCGGGTGCGTGGCGGAGCGACCCTGCGGGTGAACGCGGGCTCGACCGGGGAGATCACGCCCCCGGCCGTCCCCCTGATCGGAAGCCTGGATGCGACGGCGTCGCTGATCCTCCGGCTCGGCACCGACCATCCGGAAGCGGAGCTCGTCAACGCCTACGACGTCGTCGCCCGCCTGCGCATGATCAAGACCCCCGCCGAGATCGATCACATGCGCATCGCCGCCGATGCGACCATGGCGGGGATCCAGTCGGTCGCCTGGCGCATCCGTCCCGGGGTCGACGAGCGTACGCTTCAGGGCGAGTTCGAGAACACCTGCCGCACCTTCGGATCCCAGGCGCTGCCCTTCACGCCCATCATCAAATCGGGTCCCAACAGCCTCTGGCCCTGGCGCGTGCTGGCCGCCCACTACGACCGCCGTAACCGCAGAATGGAGGACGGCGACCTGGTCATCCTCGACGTCGGCTGCGAGGTGGACGGCTACATCAGCGATATCGGGCGCACGTTCCCGGTAAACGGGACGTTCACGGACATCCAGCGGGAGAAGCTGCTGGTCAGCACGCGTGCCGCCGATGCGATCATCGCCGCGATCCGGCCCGGCGTCACCCTCCGCGAACTCACCGCCGTGGCCTACGAGGCGATCCCGGACGAGGAGGAGCCCCACATGCAGACGGGTTCGTTCTTCGGCCACCACATCGGCCTCTCCGCGGGCGACCCCGCGCTCATGGACGAGCCGCTCGCGCCGGGCATGGTGTTCACCGTGGAACCGTGGTACTACAACCACGACATCGGCATCGCGGTCTTCGTGGAGGACGTGATCCTGGTGACCGACGACGGCGCCGAGGTGCTGACCGCCACGCTGCCGCGATCGCCGGAGGAGCTGGAGGCGCTGATGCGCTGACCGGAGCGCTGCCTGCCTACGCTTCGCTGGCCGTGAACAACAAGAGCAGCATCAACAGGACTGCCGCGGGCATCCACGCGATCGCGAGTGACCCGGGGGACGCGAGGCTCGGGAGTTCCCACCCCGCGATGCCTGCGCCCGTCAGCCACTCCCGAAGCGACCTCCAGGCATTCCCCGGAAGGGGTGCGACGATCACTCCCAATCCAATGGCCGACGCCCCGCACGCAATCCCTATGGGAAGCAGTGTCCGCCACGACGCCTCGGACCGCCGGCGAATCCGGGCCTTGAGCCAGATCAGGCGGGGGTCCGGCAGAAGAGCCGTTCCCGAGCCCACGGTTTGGCCGAGCTCAATCATCCATCGAATCACCGTGCTGGCTTCCCGGCACGAGTCGCATCGCCCCAGGTGAGCCGTCAGCCCATCGCTCCATCTTCCCGCCCGTGCCGCGTGCAGCACGGATTCCTCCCTGGGACATGGATCCGCAATCATGCCACCTCCTCCGGGCCCCACCCGTGGCCCTCCAGAATCCCCGCCAACCTCTTGCGCGCCCGGTACAGCACGACACGGACGCTGTTCGCCCCCATGCCCAGCGAAGCCGCGATCTCCCGGTGGCTGGCACCCTCCACATACGCGAGCCAGAGAAGCGTCTGCTCCCTCTCCGAGAGCCGGGCGAAGAGCCGCTGCATGTCGAGCGTGAGGTCATGCCTGGGGCTCTCCGAAGCGGACGGATTCCATCGTTGTCGGCGCTTCCGTTCGCGACCCACCCTCCGCCCATGGTCCGCAACCAGCGTCCGGGCCGTCTTGTACAGATAGGACCGCACCTGACCGATGGCTGCGTCCTTCATTTCAGCGCGGAGAAGGCGGTAGTAGGCTTCCTGCAAAACGTCGTCCGCCAGCGCCGAATCCTTCACGGCCAGGTGCAGGTACGCTCGAAGCCGCGGCGCCGTACGCTCGTAGACCCGGCGGAACGCGGCCTCGTCCTCATGCATTCGCTACTGGCGCCACTGGTCCGACAGCTTCTTCGAGATGATGGCCGCAGCAATGAGACCGACGCCGAGCGCCGTCGTCCCGACGCCCGGGAAGAGAAAGCCGTTTTCCCATATCATGAGCAGGAGGAGGCCGAACCCCAGAACGGTCGAGACGATTCCCGCGGAAAGAACGACCAGGATCATGCGATTCGGGTCGGACTCGAACTGACCCAGGAACTGCTTGCCGTCCTCCGTTTCGATGAACTCCGCGAGTTCGCGGCCCGACTGGAACTTGGCCAGCAACTGCTGCTGGGTTTCGGCCTGCCTCGCCAGCCTGACCTGATTCACCCTGGCCCTCAGCCAGATGATCGCCACGACGGCTGCGAACAGCCCCAGCGTCATCACTATGTCCTCGATCGCGCTCCAGTTCACCTGTCACCTCTCATCTCGTGTTTGCAGGGCCATCCTCCAACGGATCTTGCCGGAGCGGGGGGATTCCGTTTCTCCACCGCCGGGGATCCTTTCTCCACCATGTAGAACGTCCGATGCACGCAACCGGTTAACACCTGCAGCTCAACAGCTGCGGTGGAACCGGCGGGTGGCGAGGCTGCCGGATCCCGTCAACCGTCGCGCGAGGTCAGGCCGCGCAGCGTGTCATGCAGCGATGCTACGCGCGCCCGATCCGATCAACGGAATCGGCGTCCCACGCCTGTTCGGCTTCGTCATCGGGTGCCGGGATTCGGCGATCCCGGACCGTGCCCGACCAGATTCGCTTCTGTTGCGGGACGATGGCGACCGAGAAGATCGCCAGGGCCGCGGCGAGGCCGATCACCTCCAGAAAACCTCCGAACGACGAACCCAGGAATCCCCCGAACAGTCCGCCCACGGCCTGCGCCGCTCGGACCCATCCCCGGGACTCGCGGCTTTCGGGGTGGCTCGGCGGCCTGCCGGACTCCAGGCGGTGACGTGCGACCAGCAGCAGCCAGAGCCAGATGGCCCCCAGGAATGTCGTCACTCCGAGCATCGGCATCCGCCCAAGTGCCTTTGAGGTCCGGTCGAGAGGGATCATGTGCTCGCTCAGGCGGCCTTGCGTCCGACTCGCGAAGACACCCCTCCCGCCTTTACTATGCCCATCCGAGGCAGCCGGGCCAACCGGCACCCGAGCATCGACCCGTTTTTCAGGAGGAGTGGCATGCTCAAACGATCCCTGTTCATCGGCGCCGCGATCTTCGGCGCGATCACCTTCCTGGCCTTCGCGGGCCCCGCGGAGGCCACCGCCCAGGACCCGTCCGGAAGCCTGTCCGCCGACGGAATGTTCACGGTGGCGCTCACTGGAGACGCCATCATCACGCGCCGGCTCTCCCCCTACAAGGAACGCGAGTACCTCGACATGATCGAGCTCGTTCGCAGCGCCGACGCCTCGTTCGTCAATCTCGAGGTGCTTTTCCACGACTATGAGCCGTATCCGGCCGCCTCCAGCGGCGGCACCTGGATGCGCGCCGACCCGAATCTCGCCAACGAGTTGGTCTGGGCCGGGTTCGACATGGTGTCGATGGCCAACAATCACACGGGCGACTACTCCGCGGACGGGCACCGGATCACCCGCCGCCACTCGGAAGCGGCAGGGCTGCTCACCGCGGGGACGGGCGAGAACCTTGCGGAGGCCCGTGAGGCACGCTTCCTCGAGACGCACGACGGCCGCGTTGCGCTGATCTCGGTGTCGTCGGCCTTCCCGCCCCACTCGGTCGCCGGTCCGGCGAAGGGCGGGGTGCGCGGACGTCCCGGCCTGAACCCGCTGCGCGTGATCACCACGCGATATGTGGAGAGGGGCCAGCTCGAAGCACTGCGCCAGTCGCTCCAGGGCATGGACCTGGAGGCGCTCGGGCAGCAGGGCGATCTGGGCGCTCCCGGCGAGCCCCTGAACGTGTTCGGCACCACGCTCCATCCGGGCGACGAGTCCGGCATCGACAGCGACCCGGATCCCGTGGACATGGCGGAGATCGCGGCGGTCGTGAACAACGCCTCGCGGCTGGCCGAGTACGTGGTGGTGACGATCCATGCCCACAACCAGGGCCCGTACCTCAAGAAGTTCGCGCACGCGATGATCGACGCCGGAGCGGACGTGTTCGTGGGGCACGGACCCCATTACCTCACCGGAATCGACATCTACCAGGGCAAGCCCATCCTTTACTCCCTGGGCGACTTCATCTTCCAGAACGAGACCTTGCTGCGGCTGCCGTACGACAACTACGCCGGCCTGGGGCTCGAGGGCGAACCCAATGCCTGGGTCGCCGACTTCAACGCGACCCGCTACCAGAACGAGACCACCGGCTTCCCGGCGCGTGCCGAGATCTGGGAGTCGGTGGTTGCGATGCCCACCTTCCGGGGCGAGGAACTGGTGAACCTTGAGCTGCACCCCATCTCGCTGGGATTCGGGCAGCCCGCCACCGTGCGCGGCCGGCCGATGTTCGCGGACCGCGAGCTGGGCAGGAAAATCATCCAGGACCTGATCGACGCCTCCGAGCCGCACGGCACGGTGGTCGAGTGGGACGACGCGCGCGGCATCGGCTTCGTGCGCCTCCCGGCGGTCGCCACGGACGCCAGCAGGTCGGGTCCGGGCGGCTGACGTTACCCGGCCTCGGCGCCGAGTCTTCCGGCCCCGGGAGGAGGATCCGTCGGGATCTTCGCCCGGGGCCGTCTCGTTCCCGCGTCTTTGACAAACCGCTCGTCCGCGGCGTACTCTGCGAATGCGGTACATTCTTGGCATGGAGGGCGATATGAAGCGCGTCGTGTTGGTCACCTTCCTCTCTTTCTTCGCCCTTCCGGCCAGCGACCTCTCCGCCCAGCTGTTCGGCTCGCTGGGCCAGGCCGAGCCGGGCGACGATGTCGTATCCGTGGGCCTGATCTTCGGACAGATGAATCCCACGACCCGGTTCCGGGACGGCGGTGGGTTTGACGCCACCTCGTTGCTGGGGGGTGCCTTGAACTTCTGGTTCCATCGCCACATGGGCGTGCAGGTCAACGCCCTGTCGACGGAGCACGGGACCCTGGGGGCCTCCGACGGACGCTCGTCGATCGTATCGGGTCGTGATCCGCGCATCTGGACCATTCAGGGCGACTTCGTGGTCCGTCTTCCTCTTGCGGCAGGGGCGATGACGGTTTCGCCCTACGGTGCCGTCGGTGGGGGATGGAAGTCGTACAAGTGGGTTTTCGACCCCCAGGGCGGACCCGATGCGCGTGGATTCGACGGCGCGTGGAGCTATGCGGGCGGGGTGGAAGCCCGCTTCGGAGCGGACAGCCGCCTGGGGCTCCGTGGGGAGTTCCGGCAGCTGCAGACATCGTTCACCCGCTTCGGGGAAGACCTCACGCACAAGGATCGCATCCTCACTGCGGCGCTGCTGCTGAACTTCTGAGGGGCTGCGGGACATGAGCCCGCTCCAGCGGCTGAGCCCGTTCGTCGCGAGCATCGCACTTCTCGCGCTGCTCCCGCAGAAAGCTTCCGCGCAGGTCCCGGGAAGCGTCAGCGGGCAGGTGGTCTACAGCGGTGGTCCGGTGGTGCCCGGGGTCCAGGTCCTCTTTCCCGAGTTGGGACTGCGCGCGGACACCGACGCCGAGGGGCGGTTCGACCTGGCCGCGGTTCGTCCCGGCGAGCACCGGCTGCTGGTTTACGCGCTGGGCTGCGAACTGGCGGCCCGCACCGTCGAGGTCGAACCCGGGGAGGCCACCGAGGTCACCGTGCAGGTGGGTCCGCGCGCCTTCGCGCTCGACGAACTGGTGGTCACGGGCACGCCCGCGGAGCGTTCACGCGCCGAGCTCCCGTTCTCGGTGGAGGAGCTGAGCGGCGACCGGCTTCGGACCGCGACGGCCGGCGGCAGCGTCGCCAACCTTCTCCGCGGGATGGCCGGCGGAAGGGTGGTGCGGGGAAGCGGCCTTCCCGGCCAGGAGTCCGACATTCTCCTTCGCGGTCCCGCCACCCTGGGCGGGGCGGAGCAGCAACCGCTGGTGGTCGTGGACGGGATCATCGCGGGGCACAGCACGGCCGGGATCGATCCCATGGACGTGGAGCGCATCGAGGTTCTCAAGGGTGCAGCCGCCGCAGCCCACTACGGCTCCCGGGCCCAGGGCGGCGTGATCGAGATCACCACCAAGCGGCGCCCGCCGGACCCCGAGCCGGTGGAAGCGCAGCCGCTCCTGGTCATCGACGGATATGTTTCGGGCGGGGACCTGGGAGACATCGACACGCGCGACATCGTCGATATCCGTGTTCTCCGAGGCCCTGCCGCGACTCTGATCGCGGGTCCCCGAGGGACCGCCGGGATCATCCGCGTGACCACGGCCCGAGACTTCAACAACATCGCGCAGTGCCCCGCGGACCTCAGCCGTTGATCGTCCCCCTCCGGGTGTCCTTCGCTTGACAGAAAGTCAGGGCGCGGCGTAGTCTGCCGGTACGTAGTACATTCTGGGAAGGAAGCTGGAACATGGCGGTAATTCATGCCGCGCTGGCCCGGGGTAGGTCCACCTGCTCACGGCGCCTGCGCGGCTTTTTGCGTTGGTCCGAACGCCTCCGGGCGTGTCCGGACCTCGCGGGTTGTCTGAGTGCATTGCACGTGGGGGCTCATCATGGACGGAGCGCGCGTTAGAAGGGTCTGGTCATCGGCGGTTGTTCTCGGGGCCGCGCTGGCGATGGCCGCGGGTGGCCTCGCGGCGCAGGTGGGGACCGTCACCGGAACGGTGACCGACGCGAACACCGGCGAGCCCATCGCCACGGTTCAGGTCCACATCCCCGAGCTGCAACTCGGAATGCTGACCAACGCCGACGGAGCGTATGCGCTTCCCAACGTGCCCGTCGGCCAGTACGAGATCCGGGCGGAACTCATCGGTCGCCAGACCGACGCCCAGGTCATCGACGTCACTACCGGGGCCCCCGTGGTCGCCAACTTCCTGCTGGAGTCGCGGGTGCTGGCGATGGACGCCGTGGTCGTGACCGGCGTTGCGGGCGCCACCCCCGAGACCGAGCTGGCCTTCACCGTGGACCAGGTGCAGGTCGAGGACGCGCAGATCGCTTCGGCGCTCAACGTGGCGAGTCTGCTCCAGGGTCGCACGGCGGGAACCCGCGTGATCCAGGGCACCGGCCAGCCCGGCGACGAGCCCTCCATCCAGTTCCGGGGCCCCACCAGCATCATGCAGAGCCAGGCCCCGCTGCTGATCGTCGACGGTGTGATCTCGACCGGGTCCCTGGCGGACATCGACCCGAACGACATCGAGAACATCGAAATCGTCAGAGGGGCCGCCGCGGCTTCGCTGTACGGCTCGCGGGCGCAGGCCGGAGTCATGGAGGTGACCACCCGCCGGGGCGCCTCGCTGCGGGAAGGCACCCACGAGTTCACGATCCGCAGCCAGTACCAGTTCAACGACATCGAGTACGTCATGGGGCTGACCGAGTCCCACGAATACCGCATGAACGCCGCGGGCACGGCCATCCTCGACCGCAGCGGCAACGAGCTCGACCTCCACAACCGCAACCAGCAGCTCAGCACCGGGTCGTACGCGCTCAACGACAACTTCGGCCGGCCCGGCGGGAGCGGCCGCGACCAGTGGACGACGTTCCAGGACCAGCCGGTCCCACCCAACCTCTATGGGGGTTCGGTCTGGGACCACATGCTGTCGTCCGGCAACTCCTACAACACGTACGTATCGGCGTCCGGGAACGAGGGAAGCACCCAGTACCGCGCCTCGGCCGCGTACCAGCGCGACGAGGGAGTCATGCAGTTCCACAATGGCGCGGAGCAGACCAACGTTCGACTCAACCTCGATCAGTCGATCGGCGATCAGCTCCAGTTCTCGCTGAGTTCGTATGTCACGCTGCGGGAGCAGGACGTGATCTTCCAGCAGGAGCGGGCGGGCCTGAGCGACCTCACCGATCTGGTGGGCTTTGAGCCGCGCGATCCCACCGCCTCCGGGGGCTCGGCCAGGCGCGGACTCTTTCTCGGCAGCGATCACTACCGCGCCGGCACCGACCTCTTCTCCCGCGACGAAGACGGCGACCTCCATGTGATCGGCGACCTGATCAGCAGGAGGACCAACCCGTTCTATCAGCTGGAGAACCAGGACTGGACCCGTGACCGGCTTCGCGTCATGGGCGCCCTGGACGCACAGTACTCCCCGTTCTCGTGGCTGTCGTTCCAGGGGAACCTGTCCTACGACCGCACGAACCTGAAGGAGGTCAACATCACGCCGAGCCCGTGGAAGAGGGCCTACCCGCGGCCTCCCCTGGACGGGGCGATGTTCCGGCTCGAGGACGTCCGGGAGGAGATCAACGGCAACGTCACGGCGTCGATCCAGCACAGCTTCGGCGACCTTACCACACGGACGCGCTTCCGCTGGCTGGCGGAGGAGACGTCCTCGGACAACTTCGTGGCGGGAGGCTCGACCTTCTCGGTCGTAGGGGTGCCGCAGATGGGGCTTCTCACGACCGGACTGTACACGCGCTCGCACGCGGAAACGGTTCGCTCGCAGGGGCTGTTCGCGATCACCGCCCTGACCTGGAAGAGCAAGTACATCCTCGACCTCCTGGCCCGTCGCGACGGAAGCTCGCTGTTCGGACCGGACGAGCGCTGGCAGAGCTACTACCGGGTCTCCGCGGCGTGGCGGATGGCGGAGGAGGAGTGGTGGCCGCTCGACTTCCTCACCGAGTTCAGGCCTCGCTATTCACGGGGCACGGCCGGTGGCCGTCCCGGCTTCTCCTACCAGTATCAGACCTACGCGGTCGACCGCGGGCGCATCATCCCCAAGCTGCTCGGCAACAGTTCGCTCAAGCCCGAACTGGCGACGGAGCAGGAATACGGGGTCGACATGATGGTCGCCGACCGGTATCGCGTGCAGCTCAACTACGTCGACCTCGAGGTCAAGGACCAGTTGCTGCTGGTGCCGCTCAGCTCCGCGCTGGGCTTCGAGTCCCAGTGGCGGAACGCCGGCACCGTGGCGTCCACCACGTATGAGGCTTCGATCGAGGCGGCTTTCGTGGAGCGTCCCGACCTGGTCTGGACGGCTCGCCTCAACCTCGACCGCACCCGCCAGGAGATCACCGAGCTCAACGTGCCGCCGTTCGAGTTCCGCGACCTGCGGGCACGCATGATGGTGCGGGAAGGGGAGGAGCTGGGCGCGTTCTACGGCTCCAACTGGCTGAGGAGCTGCAGCGAACTGCCCGGGGGAATGGACTGCAACCAGTTCGACGTCAACGACGACGGCCTGCTCGTCTACGTGGGCGCGGGCAACGACTACCGGGATGGCGCCGCGAAGTCCCTCTGGGGCACCACGGGGGATGTCGACGGCACGACCCTCGACTGGGGCATGCCCATCAAGCACAACCGGTTCGACAACACGCCCCGCCCGCTGGGCTCGTCCCAGCCGGACCTGAACGTCTCCTTCCTGCAGGACTTCCAGTTCCGCAATATGGGGATCACGCTCCTCTTCGAGGGCGAGTTCGGGGCGCAGATCATGAACCAGACCCGCCAGTGGGGTTCCCGCAGCGGCGTCGGTGCGATCGATCAGCGTGGCAAGCCCGAGGAGCTCAAGAAGCCGCTTCCGTACTACGGGGCCGCCTTCCTGTACGACCGCAACAACCGGAACGACTGGTACGTGGAGGACGGCGACTTCGTGAAGCTGCGGGAGCTGTCGGTGCGCTACACGTTCGACCAGGGAAGCCTCCCGGGATTCATGTCGCAGGTGGGCTTCGACCGCGCCACGGTCAACCTGGCCGGCCGCAACCTGGTCACCTTCACCGGATACCAGGGTCACGATCCGGAAGTGGGCAAGACGACGTTCGGAGGTTCCGCCGCCATCGGCCGAATCGACGAGTACTTCTACCCGAACTACCGGCAGATCGGAATTGACGTCGAGCTCGTGTTCTGACGCGACGACCGGGCAACACAGCCGGCATGGAAGCGCGTTCGACACACGGACTCGTAGAGCAGGAGGGTGAGAGGTGAGATTCCTACCGTCAAAACTGCAGACCCTGACATTAGCCGCTGCCGTCAGTCTGGTCGCCGTCTCGGCTTGCGACCTGGAAGTGGTCAATCCCAACGAGCCCGACCGTGACCGCGCGCTCTCCGAGCCGGGGGACATCGAGTCGCTCATCGCGGGCACCTATTCGACCTGGTGGGACCAGGTGCACGGGGCCAGCGACGAGCTCGCCATGGTGCGGGCCCTCAGCAGCGCCTCCGAGGTCATCGCGTCCGCGGCGGCGAATCATTTCGCCTCCGACAACAACCAGCAGCCCCGGATCAACCTCACGAACGCCATCGGCTACCAGTGGGGCCGTTCGCTGCGCGCCCCCTGGATGGAGCTGAATCAGGCGCTCGCCGCGATCCGCGACGGGGTGCTGGTCATCGAGGAGAGCAACCTGCAGATCGGAGCGGGCGGTGCGGACACGGAACGGACCCTCGCATTCGCGAAGCTCATGCAGGGGCTGATCCACGCGCACATCGCCAACATCTTCGACCAGGGTTTCATCATCGACGAGACCGTGGACACCGAGGCCGCGGTGGAGAGCGCGGATCTGCGCCCCTACGGCGAGGTTGCACAGGCCGCGAGGGGCTACCTGCAGGCGGCCCGGCAGATCGCGGGCTCCAACTCGTTCACGATTCCCGCGGGGTGGATGGGCACCAGCGTCTCGAGTGACAACCTGGTCCGCATGATCAACTCGTGGGAGGCCCGGCTGATGACGACCGTCGCCCGGACGCCCGAGGAGCGCGGCGCAGTGAACTGGTCGGAGGTGATGAGTCTCGCCCAGGACGGAGTGACGTCCGACTACGGCATCAACACGACGCCGGGAGACGTCTGGGACGACGCCTACAACCTGCCCCACAACCTCGCCGTCCGTTTCGTCGGTCCCGCGGACCAGTCCGGCCAGTGGCAGGCCTACGAGGCGGCGGGCCCGAGGGAGAGGTTCCCCGTCCACGTGGAGACGGACGATCAGCGGATCCACGCGCCCGGGGATCCCCACGCCTCCGGGACCCTGGTCGAGATTCCGGGCACGCTCTTCGGAGACGCGCAGCGCGGCATCTGGTTCGTCACGCCGTACCGGGCCTGGAAGTGGCGCGACAAGGCCGACTCGGGCTTCGGGTTCATCCCCGAGCTGACGGTGCGCGAGATGGAGTTCCTGATGGCGGAGGCCCACATCAGGATGGGCCAGCCGGAGGCAGCGCTCCCCTACATCAACCCGAGCCGTGAGGCTGCGGGGCTCCCGCCCGCCACGGTCGACGGGGTGTCGGGCGACCGTTGCGTGCCCCGGACCATCACGGGCGCGTGCGGCAGCCTGCTCTTCGCGATGTGGTACGAGAAGAGCATGGAACTGCTCTTCGAGTCCGGCGGGCTCGACTACTTCGACCAGCGCGGCTTCGGGACGCTCCGCATGGGGACCCCGCTGCACATGCCGGTGATTGCCGAGGAGCTGGAGGCGCTCAGCCTGGAGGTCTACTCGTTCGGTGGCGAGGGGAATCCGGGCACGGCTGCCGGGTGGAGCCTGAGGTAGTCAGGCCCCTCCGCGAATCCGCACGCCCGCGTTGATGTTCATCATGAGTTCGTCGGAGACGCTTCTCATGTGATCTTCGAAGTCGGGGGTGGCGAGCGGGGACCAGTCTCCGCTGGGGAGGATGCCCCGGACCGCGTTCTCGACGCTGATCTCTACGTCGTAGAAGTCCGATCCGCCCCTTCGCCCCTGGACGATGAACCTCGTCCGCACTTCCTGCACGCCCCGCTCGACTTCGTCTTCGAACGGAGCCCGGTAGAGCCAGCGGGTCTCGTAGTAGATGCGGGTGCGCGTCTCCCTGCGCTGATTGATCGTATAGCCGTGGTCGGCCAGAACCTCGGGCACGTGCAGCTGGATGTCCCGGAGCGTGGCGCGCCCGATATCGTCCCTCAGTTGACGTCCCAGGGATGCGCCGCAGCCGGTTACGAGCACGGTCAGGGCCAACGTGGACAAGGCGCGTGTGCCGATCGCTGTAGGCATTGAGATCTCCTGGCTTGCAGCGAGGGTACGGGGTATACCCCCGCGACAGCGATCAGAGCCCTTCCGTCCTCGCCGACCTCGATCTCTGTTGGTATGATGAAGACTCCAGTTTCCCCTCGCCCGCGAGGTTCAGATGCGCTTCCTATCCGTCGCCCTCACCGTCTCCGTCGCCGCCCTCGCGGCATTCGGCTCGCCGCTGGCCGCGCAGCAGCGCCCCTTCACGTTCATGGATGTTCAGGAGCTGAAGCGCGCCGGCTCGTGGACCCCGAGCCCCGACGGGGCGTGGATGCTGTACACCGTCACGACCCCGGACTGGGAAGCGGCGGAATCCCAGACCGACATCCACCTGGTGTCGCTCGGCGAAGGCGTCCCGTCGAGCCGGCAGCTCACCTACACCGACGACAGGAACGAGACCAGCCCGGCCTGGGCCCCGGACGGGTCGTTCTTCGTCTTCTCGTCCAACCGGGACGGCAACGAGAACCAGCTCTACATGATGCGCCACGACGGCGGCGAGGCCCGCAAGGTCACCGACGCGGCCGACGGGGTGTCGGGCTTTGCGTTCAGCCCGGACGGACAGTGGCTGGTGTATCGCTCCGGCGAGAGCGACCGGGAGCAGCTGTACCGGCTGCCGGCCGCCGACCTCGTGGGCGGTGAAGCCGAGCAGCTCACCGACGGCGAGGCCGGGGTCGACCAGTGGGACTTCACCCCGGACGGGAGCCGCATCTACTTCGCGCGCCCCGACTCCTTCGACGAGGACGAGGTGAAGCGGCGTGAGATGGGCTTCACGGTCGACGTGCGCAACGCCGTCACCCCGCTCTCGAGTCTCTGGAGCGTGGACGTCGCGTCGGCCACCGAGCGGCGCGAGACCAACGATGCGTCCTACAGCGTCAACAGCTTCACGCTCTCCGACGATGGCCGCTGGATCGGGATCACGGGCGGCTCGCCCGAGCGCTACGAGCGCAACATCACCGCGCAGCGGCTCTATGCGGATCTCTATCTGAAGGAGATCGCGACAGGTGAGATCGAGCGCCTCACCGACAACTACGAGATCGGCGAGGGCGGGATGAGCTTCTCTCCCGACGGGCGCTGGATCGCCTTCTCGGCGCCGGACGACATGGAGCGCTACTCGATGACCGAGAACCGCGTCTACATCCGCGAAGTGGATGACCGTGGGGGCGCCTTCCGCAAGCTGGGCGCGGACTTCGACCAGAGCTCGAGCGTCGGGTTCTGGTCCGGCGACTCGGAGACCATCTACTTCAACGCCGGCGTGACGGTGACCACGCAGCTGCACGCGCTCGACGTGGAGAGCGGGGAAGTGCGGCAACTGACCGAGGAACGGGCCGCGCTCTCCGTGTCCCGCGACGACGACACGGGCACCATCCTCATCGGCTACAGCGACCCGGAGACCCCGCCCACCGTGTTCACCGTTGCGAGCGTGGACGACGTGCCCGACCGCTCGGCGTGGACGCAGCTCGTGGACGTGAACCCGCAGATCCGCGACATCGCCCTCGGCGAGGAAGTCGAGGTCAACTGGCGCTCGTCGGACGGCAAGATGGTCGGGGGCGTGCTGGTCTACCCCGTGGGCTACGAGGAAGGGACGCGCTATCCGCTGATCGTCGCCATCCACGGAGGCCCGGCGTCGGCCGATGTCCTCCGCTTCAACGGCGGCTACAACGCGCAGGTGTATGCGGGCGCGGGCTACGCCGTGCTCAAGCCCAACTACCGCGGCTCGCGCAACTACGGGAACGCGCATCGCACCGACATCGTGGGCGACTATTTCACGATGGGCTACGAGGACATCATCACCGGCGTGGACCATCTGATCGCCGAGGGCATCGTGGACGGCGAGCGCATGGGCGCGCTGGGATGGAGCGCGGGCGGCCACTGGTCCAACTGGATTCTCACCCGGACCGACCGCTTCAAGGCGATCAGCTCCGGCGCCGGGACCATGAACTGGATCAGCATGTACGCCCAGAGCGACGTGCAGCGGAACCGCCAGTTCTACGTGGGCGACGGCTTCCTGTACGAGGACTTCGACACCTACTTCGACCAGTCCCCGCTCAAGTACATCACGAACGCGGTCACGCCCACCATGATCCACGTGGTCGAGGGCGACCCGCGCGTGCCGAGCCCGCAGTCGGTCGAGCTGCACATGGCGCTCAAGAAGCTGGAGGTGCCGACGGAGCTCTTCATGTATCCCGGCCGCAGCCACGGCATCCCGGACCCGCGCAACCGCCTGGTCAAGGCCGTGAGCGAGAAGGCCTGGATGGACTATTACGTGCGCGGCATCGGCGAGAAGTTCGAGTGGCGCCAGGTGCTGGAGACGCTGGAGGAGGGAGAGGGTCCGACGGTGGTCTCGGACCCGGAGCGGTAGTGTCCGGGGGTTACATCCTTCAGGGGAGAAAATGCAGCGCCGCCTGATCTGGCTGGCCGTCCGGATTACGGCCGTTATCGCTCTTGTAGTCGTGACCTTCGGCTACGCCATAACGGGGGACCACACCGACGTTCTGCTGGGGGCGGGGTTTGCGGTTGCCGTGGGTGTTGGCGTCGGTCTCCGCGGGGGATCCGGGAGTCACCCGTGGACCGGTATCCTGATCGGCTCGGCGGTCGGAGTCGTCGCGGCGTTCCTGAGCGGGGCGTTGAGTGTCGGCTGGGGCATCATCCTGCCGCCCCTGCTCCCTCTGGCGGTCGGCTTGATCGATGGGCTCGGCCGCTCGTCTCTCCGCGGGTATCGGGATGTGATCCGGGAGACGTTCATCCTGGCCGCCCTGTTGAGCCTGGGGTTCATCCCCGCGCTGGTCGTTGGCGATTTCGACCTGGCGCCACTCCTGGCGGTCTTCCCTCTCGTGGCCGTGCCCTGGACCGCGCTGCTGATCGGCCTCCTCAGCCGGCGCCGCGAGGGATGGGACGACGTGCGGCCTCCGCGGCTGTTGGTCCTCGGTGCGATTGCCCTTCCTGTCCTGCTGGGTCTGCTGTTCGGTTTCGGGGTGATCCGGGAAGACGTCGGGTTGAGGGGCGTCGCCGCGGTCGCGTGGATCGTCCTGACCATCGTCCTCTCGATCGTGGTGATTCCACTGGTCTCGTTTCTTCTGGGGCGCGCCGCCGCCGTCTGGCTCCGTCCGCGGCTTGAAGTGTACGGTCAGCTCGCCGCCTACCTGCGGGTCATGTGGGTGCCGATCGGCGGGTTTGCGGTTGGCTACATTACGATCATCGCCGTCTTCGCGGGTTTCTACGGGACGCTGGAGCGCCTTGTCCCCGGGTCGTTTGCCGGCGCCGGCACCGGGATCACCGACTGGTGGTCCTTTGCGTTCTTCACCGCCCTCGGCCAGGACTTCACGAGCGTCGTCCCGGTGTCGGTCGGCGCGAGAATGCTCGTCGGTGGCCACCTCATCCTCTCGGCGGGCTGGGCGCTCGTCCTGTTCGCGGCCGTGATGTCGTCCATCGGGCCGAAGCTGGACCGCATCGCGCGCCGCCTCGGGGAGGGGGGCGAGGGCTGATTCTGCTTCTCCTTGCTGGTCTGGTGTTCAGCCTTGCCGCGGCGGGGCAATCCGAGGGGCAGCAGTGCGAACCATGCGAGTGGTCACGCGAGTTCTACGCCGCTGGAGACACGATAGCTGCGGTAACGACGGCGCTCAGGTATTCGGCGGCGCCGGACAGGCCGGCAGGCGACGCAGGCACAGCCTCCTACGGCCTGTCCACCCGGGACAGGAGCTATCTGGCGTACCTCAGTGCCGTGATGGCTTCTCCCGAACTGCGGGTGCTGCTGTCGACGAGTCTCGACAGCATCCGGGCGCTGGATGTCACGGAGAAGCTCGTGGCGGACCTTGTGACCGAGCCGCCTTTCCCGCACCAGGAGGCGCTCGCCGCCTACGCCGTGCTGGAGTTCAAGAGAGATCGGCTGAGAGCGGGCGCCTTCGGGGCGGTCAGGGAGTTCGGTCGGCGCGTCTCGGAGGCTCCCGAACCGATATTCCCCGGTCTCGCGGATGAACTGGAGGCCGAGCTTCTGCTGCTGCTCGCAACTCGGCTGTCCACGGGAATCATGGACGGATCCTTTCGCGTCGACGGAGGCAGAGCCGCTGCGGCGCGCTACGAGCGGTGCGCCGACGCTTCGGTAATCTGCTGGAACGTGACCTACTACTGGGACCGCCTTGATGCGTTCGGCGGCTTTGTCCGCAGGCCGGCCGACCTCATCGGGCGCCGATGGCGGTTCCTGGAACGCGCCTTCGATCTGGCCCCGCACCTCGATGGGGTGGCCAGGTCGCTCCTGGGGGATCTTGCCCGGGATGCGCGATGGGAGGAATACGATACCGTGGCTCGCAGGCATGCCGTGGCGACCAACCGGAGCGGCTGGTCGCTGGCCTACCTTGGCGCGAGCGCCTGGCGCGGCGGACTGGAGACGCGGGCCGACAGCCTTTTCGCCGAGTCGCTGGATCGAATGTCCGAGCGTGACGCGGCAGTGCTCCTGGATGTTGCAGAGAGCGTCTTTCCCGCGAACCAGGAGAGATTCCTTTCCGGGTCGCCGAGCGAAGTGAGGGCCTGGAGCCTGTTTCTGCTCAAGGTTTCCGATCCACTGTTTCTCACGCACCATAACGAGCGACGACTGGAGCACCTGACGAGAGTCACGCTCGCAGAACTGTGGTTCGCCGATCTTCTCCGGGGCGTCGCCGGATCGGCATCGGATGCCGGCAGGATTCTCATCCGCTATGGGGATCCCCTGCACATCACGGAACTCAGCCCCAACGATCCGATGCCCCCCGTCCCGGAGGGCGTCAGGAACTCCCTCGCCATCGCAGTGCAAGCGGCCAATGATACACTTGCAGCCGTCCTCTGGGGGTACGGGGCGAACCGGCCGACATTCCTGTTCATGCGCCGCATGGGGCAGCCCGATCTCCGCCTGTCTTCCCGCAGTGTCAATGACGCATTCGAGCTGCGGTCCATCGAGCCTTCGACGTACGACTTTGCCGTCACGGACCTTTCGCATCAGGTGGCGCGGTTCAAGGGCCGGGAATCGACGGCTGAAGCGGACTTCTACACGGAGATCCCCGGGGACACGGTTTCCCCCCGGCGCGTACCCGTGCGGACAGGTGTATTCGTCCTGCCCCGGGTATTGGAGGGCGAAATCTTCGCGCTCACGGCCGACGCCTTCGTCGGATTCGACAACCGGAATGTGACGCTCAGAATACCGTTCACGGAGAGCGAATATGTTTACAATATCGAGATGCTGTCGGAGGACGAGAGCGTAAAGAGCGCTGCGCGACGGCGGCTGGCGATAGAAGACTATCCCGAGGATCAGGTGACAATGTCCGACCTGGTGCTCGCTCGTTCCGTGAGCCATGCAGGTGCCTATCCCGCAGACCGCCAGGATCTGTCCCATGACCCTGCCGTGGATCTGACTTTCGGAGAGAGCGAGCCAGTAAGCGTCTTCTTCGAGGTATACCCGTCCAGATCTTCGCTGAATGCGCTTCCCACCGGGCGCCAGTTGGCGTATTCGGTCGCCGTGCGGATTCGTGATCCCGTCGATGGTACGATTGTGGAGGGCCGGTCGAGGCGGAGCCCATCCGGTGATCTCGCATGGATCCGCACGGGAATCGCTGGAGAGGATCGCGTTCTCGACTGGTTCACGCTGGACATCCCGTGGCCGAAGCCGGGCTTGTACGAAATCGAGGTGGAGATCGAGATCCCGGACCACCCTCCGGTCGCGCGCGCTAGGAGGCTGCGCGTGACGCCTTCGAGGAGCTGAATCAGCCCCGCTGGCCGGCTGCCCTCGCGGCGCTCACCCCGGAGACTCGTCCATCGCTTCGCGGGCCGCGGCCTCGATTCCCCAGGGGATGGCTGAATCGCGATAGAGCGCTGCGCCGTTGGAGAGCGTGGCACCTGTGCCCTCCGGCGGGGCGCCGTGATGAACCGATGGGACCGGCGGCAGGCTCGCGGCTGCGCGAGCCCCTTCGCGCGCTCTCGGCGCGTCCACCAGCATCCTTCCCTTCGGTGTGAAGAACAACACCGTCCCGTCACTGTTCACGGATACCTTGACCCGCCCCTCGTGAACCGCGCGGTGGTGCCGCCGGCAGAGGAGCAGCGTGTTCCGGAGGCTCGTTTCGCCCCCGTCGGCCCAGTGCCTGACATGATGCGCCTCGGTAAACCGGCAGCCACACCCGGGAAAGCGGCATCCTCGATCTCGCTCTTCCAGCGCCCGCCGGATGTGCGGCGGAATGGTGCGCGTCCGGCGCCCCACGTTGAGCATCGAGCCGTCCTTCGCATGGACCATCGCGACCACCGCCGCATCGCACGCCATGCGCCGCGACGTCTCCGCGGAAACGCGAATCCCGTCCAGATCCGAGCGTCCGGGCTCGCCCTCGGCCGCGAGCGTCGCGGCATCGCAATGGACCATGACCTGGTAGCGCTCCGCCCGGGTTCCGGACTCGACGTGACGCTCCGAGCCTGAACCAGCTTTCGATCCATCGTCCGGCATCGCACTCGACTCGCCGCTCCCGAAGCCCGCCGCCAGCGCCCGCTCCGCCAGGAGACCCACCGCGTCCGCCCGGCGCTGCTTCGGCTCGGGGCGCGGATCGCCGTTCTCGCTCCTACGACTCCCGGCACCCGCATCATCCTCGCCCCGGAACAGCGCATCCGACGACGCCTCCACCGCGCGCATCAGCATCGCCCCGACCTCGGGCTCGAGCCGCCCTCTCACCACGTACATTCCGTCGCCATCCACGAAGACCGAGAAGGTGCGGCTGCGGTGCCGGGCCTGCTCGGCGGTCAGCTCCGCATCGCGCGACAGCTTCTTCCACATGCGCACCGTCCGCTCCAGCTTCGCGGCCGAGCCCGCGCGCGCGAACTCGAGCAGCTCCGCCTCGCGCTCCGGGGTCGCAACCCGGGTGAGCGCCCGCACCTTGGTGTAGGAGATGCTCCCTTCGCGAAGCGCCTCGGCCGTCCGGGGTAGTTTTTCCAGTGCCCGAGCGGTCCGCACCCGTTCTCGCGCCGGGCCGATCTTGATGCCGGTTCTCCAGGCGAGCCACTCGGCGCAGGAGCCGAATCCGTCCTTCCAGCCGCCGCGGCGGTCGAAGGCCGCGATAAGGGTCATCATCTGGGACTCGGCGGCGTTGATCTGCGCGGCGAGTTCCGCGATGCGTTCGCCGAGCCTGGAGAGTTCCTCGTCGTCGCCGCAAGGCTCGGAATCGGACGGCGCGGCGCTGGCATCGGGCCGAGCGCCAATCGATTCCCGGACCATCGCGGGCCGCGGAGAAGGCTTCCGGCGAGTGTCGTAGAGAAGGTGTTCAGATGCGATCATCAATCCTCCCAACATCATATTGTACAATTAGTTACGTACTAATATAACGGCACCCGGAACGGCCTCTCAGGGTGCCCTGTAGTGGCCGAAACGGGGTTGGGAGACCATCTGATGAGGAAGCCGCCTGCGAATGCCGCCAGCGAGTCCGCGAGCGCCTCTGGCGGGCTGGAAGGCGCGGGGTCTCGGACTCCGCCGAATCGCGGGCTCCGAAACTGTCAATGGCACGATGGGACACGCGGATGTGAATTCGGGACGCACCGGGAGGGGAGTCCGCCCGGATACTTCCGTGCGCGAGGTGGTCCGGACCCGATAGATTCCCCGAGGCCGTCATCGCGCGTGAGCCGCGGCAGGAACGGCCGGGGCAGCCCCAACCCGGGGCCGGAGCGCACCACGTTCATCACAGGATTTGCGGAGGACTCCAATGACCACAAGAAAGCAGGCAAGCGATTTCCCCCAGGAGGTGCTGGCCCTTTTCGATGGCTACGTCCACGGGTTCATTCAGCGCCGGGACTTCCTGGAGGGGGCCGGGAAGGTGCTGGGCGGCGGCGCGGCTGCCCTGGCGGTCCTCGAGGCGCTTCGTCCCAACTACGCGTGGGCGCGGCAGGTGGAGCCGGAGGACGGCCGGATCCGGCAGGAGTACGTCACCTATCCGTCACCGGACGGCTCGGGGACCATGCGTGGCTACATGGCCGTGCCCGCCGGCGCGACCGAGGCCAGGCCCGCGGTCCTCGTCATCCACGAGAATCGCGGCCTCAACCCCTACGTCGAAGACGTGGTCCGCAGGTTCGCCGCGGCCGATTTCGTGGCGCTGGGGCCGGACGCGCTCACGCCCCTGGGGGGCTATCCGGGCAACGACGACGAGGGCCGGGAGATGCAGCGGCAGCTCGACAGGGACGTGATGATGGAGGACTGGGTGGCCGCGTTTCGGTTCCTGCGGGACCACGAGGCGACCACCGGGCGCGTCGGGGCGGTCGGGTTCTGTTACGGCGGCGGGGTCGTGAATCAGCTCGCGGTCCGGCTTCCGGATCTGGGCGCGGGCGTGCCGTTCTACGGGTCGGCGCCGGCCCTGGGGGACGTGCCCTCGATACAGGCGCCCCTCATGATCCAGCTCGCGGGTCTGGACGAGCGCATCAATGCCGCCTACCCGGCTTACCAGGAGGCGCTCGAGGCGAACGGGAAGGAGTTCGCGGTCCATGTCTATGAAGGCGCGAACCACGGCTTCCACAACGACACCACGCCACGCTACGACCAGGAAGCCGCCAGCCTCGCGCAGGAGCGGACCATCGCGTTCTTCAACGAGCACCTGAGGGGCTGAACCCGATTCCGTCGGATCGCGGGCTCCAGGACGAGTAGCCCGGGCCGCGCGCGGCTGTCGTTCTCAGCCCGCGCGCGGCCCCGCTCTCAGCCGCGTGCCAGCCTCGGCACGTTCAGCGGGCTCGCCTCCAGCACCTGGCCCCAGATCCTGCGGCCGACCGCGTCGGCTTCGCGCAGGATGGCGTCCGCGTCCATCGTGAGGACTTCGCGGTCGCGCATGACGAAGCGGCCGTCCACCATGACCGACTCGATGTCGCCCGGGTGGCCGCAGTGGACCAGCGCGGAGATGATGCGCCCCGCGGGCACGAGGTGCGGCCTCAGCGTGTCCACCACGAGCAAGTCGGCCTTCTTGCCCACTTCCAGCGTCCCGAGCGCGTCCGGCTGCTGGACCGCCAGCGCGCCGCCCTGGGTTGCGTCCGCCAGGACGTCCTCGGGCTGCGGCTGAAGACCGGGCACCTCGTCGCCGTCGCGGTTGCGCCGGATGCGCTCCATGAGCAGGGCGGTGCGCATCACCTCGAAGACGTCGTTGGTGTTGTTGTCGGTGCCGAGCGCGATGGGGCAGCCAGCCGTGCGCAGCGCCGGAATCGGCGGGCTGATGCCGCGGTTCGCGGCCATCCCCGCCTGGTGCGAGATGATGGTGCCGGACCTTCCCAGCAGCGCCACCTCGGCATCGTTCACGTAGCGGGCGTGCGCGGCGAACAGCCGCGGGCCGAGGAAGTCGTAGCGGTCCAGGTACTCCGACGGGCGCATGCCATGGTGCATGACCATGAACTCGTATTCGGCACGGCTCTGGTTCAGATGGATGGTGTAGCCGACGTCGTGCGTCTCGGCGAAATCGCGCACCGCCCGCAGCAGCTCGGGCGACGAGGTCTCGGTGAGCGAAGCCGCCGGGAAGACCGAGATGCGGCCGTCCTCGGCGCCGTGCCAGGTGCTGAAGAGGTCGCTGATGCGCTGCATGCCATCGTCGAGGAGCGCTTCGGAGAAGCGAGGCGTCCCGCTGAACGACCGGGCCATCGAACGGGTGGACACCGGACCCGGCACGTTCTCGGTGTCGCGGATTCCCTCGGCGAGGACGCAACGGAGGCCGGAGCTGGCCAGCACCCCGGCCTGGCGCTGCACGTTTCCGGTGAACTCGACTATGGTGGTGGTCCCGGTGGTGATGGCCTCGAGCGCGGCCACCTGCACCATGAGGTTGCCTTCGTCGCCCCGGAGGAGGCTCGCGGGCGAGACGGCCAGGTTGGCGGTGTTGGGGAAGCCGAAGTCCTCGTTGAAGCCGCGGGCCACGACCGCCCGCATGTGGGCGTGGCAGTTGATGAGGCCGGGGAAGAGCGCCTTGCCGCGCCCGTCGTAGATCTCGGCGCCTGCGTATGCCGCAAGCACTTCGTCGGTGGGGCCGATGGCCGCGATGAGGCTTCCCTCGACCGCGAGCGCCACGTCGTCCTGGACGGTGTCGGGGTTCGCGACGGTGGTGTTGGTGAATACCACTGTGGCGGCCTGCTGCGTGGGCGTCCTCGGGCCGGACCGCGCCGCCGCCCGGAGGGGGTCGCGGTCGAGCAGCAGGGCGGCCGTACCCGCTCCTGTTCCGGCCAGCCACTCGCGCCGGGTCAGATGGCGGGAGCCGCGGGATGCGAGTGTTGTCGGGACCGGGTTCTCGCTATGGGATGTCGCCATGGTGGTGCCTGTACTGGTGTCTACTGGTGATATACAACAGCTTCACTGTTGATTTACTGGTGAATTGGCCGGTGAGGACGAGGTGTGACCGGAGACGAAGAGCCAGCGGCCATCCTCCTTGCGGAGCACGATCGTCATCGCTCCCGAGAAGGAGAAGCCGGACCCGCCGTCCATCCCGATCTCCTGCACGAAGTTGCACGTCGCCACCGCCGCCTCGGGGCCAAGCGCGGCCACGGTGAGGTCCGACAGGGTGAGGGTGGCGGACGACGCCATCTGCGCCAATCCGGCCAGCGACTCGCGCGACTCCCGGGCGGACCGGTACCGGATCACGCCCTCTTCAAGCCACCTGAAGTCGCCCGAGGCCGAATAGAAGCTGCCTGCCGAGTCGACATCCAGCGCGTTTACCGCATCCACATAGGCTTCGATGGCGGCCCGGGCTTCCCGCGTGGCCGTGGCAAGGACCTCGCGCGACGCGCCGTCGCTCTGGCATCCGAGCGACACGACGGGTAGCAGGGCGAGTGCCGGAACTCGCCATCCCCATTCGCGGCGGCTAGCGATTCGTGACATCCGCAATCGAGATGTTGCCCCCGGGGGGCAGGCAACGGGACCGGTTCATGGGATCCTCCAGCCGGGAAGCGCGCGCGCTCCCAATCCTACGAATTCACCTGCTACAGGGACACGCTCCGCCACGGACACGCTCATAAACTATGCGTGGGGCCGGCGCCTCAGGCCATCCTACCGCCGGAACAGATAACTCAGCTTCATGAAGAACCGGTCCTCGCCCCGGGCCATGCGCCGGAACCGGAACGCTTCAGGCTCGTCCAGCGCGGCGCCGTAGCCGAGGAAAACGACGGTTCCGGGGGTCGGGCGGTACGAGAGCAGCACATCGCCCGTGAACTGGTTGTCCTCCGTGGCCCGCGAGGGCATCCATCCGCCCGTGGCCGCGTCGAGGAGGAAGATGGGCTCCTCGGTGTCGCCGGTCCGGAGCGCATCACGCTTGAAGGAATCGTACTGGCCCACCAGGCGCACGAAGAGGAAGCGCGAGATCTGGTACTCGAGCGAGAGCCGGGGAATCCGCTGGATCGACATGTTGGACCCGTCGGAGCGGCGGTCGAGAGTGAGCTGGTTGTACAGGAAGTTCAGGCGGAACTGGTCGGTGGGACGCCAGTTGACCGTCACGTTGGGGCGAAACAGCCACACGCCCCGCGCCTCGGCGAACCCCACGTCCTGCCACACGTTGACGCCCACCCTGGCCGAGAACGTGGAGAACTCGGGCGTGGTGACGTTCGTGATCCACCCGCGCACGTCGGTGATGCGGCCGGGAGCGTCCCAGAACACCGTGTCGGCGCCCGCCGGTCCCGGTCGAACCACCCCGTAGTCGGCGTACCACTCGGGCTTGAAGGCGTAGCTCTCCCACCCGTGGCTCACGCGCATCGACCATCCGCCGCGCAGCTGGAAGGTGCTCGACAGGAAGGTCTTGGTCTCCTCGGGCGCGTCGCTCCCGAACCCGTGGTAGCCCCACCAGCCCATCGTGCTGAAGCCCGGTGTCCAGCGCTCGACGAGGGCGCCCGGCCCTCCGTAGAAGTTCACGCTGTTGCTGGTCCGGGTGTGGATCACGCCGGGGCGGTTGACGAAGCCGGCCTGGGTCTCGAAGTCGGGGTGGATGCCGTTGATGCGATAGTTGAGCACCAGCCGGCGTCCGGTGCGCTGGAAGACCGCCTCCCAGATGGGCGCCTCGGTGGTCGTTCCTCCCGACCGGGTGAAGCTTGCGCCTCCCTGCAGGGACATCGTGTAAACGCCCCCGAAGACGAGGCGTGTGTCGGCGGCGGCCACCCGGTTGAAGTCGCTCCCCACGACACGGTCCGTGTAGACCATCCCGACCGTGGACTGCCCGCCGATGTCGCGCTGCAGTCTGAGCGCGTTGAACCGGGGGTTCGAGTCGACGCCCGTGCTGCCCGTGACCGCCCCGTCGATGCCCGACAGCAGTCCGATGTTCATCCCGGCCACCTTCCCGGTGAGCTTGACGCCCGTCACCGGATTCTGCAGCCGGCGCGTGTAGATGAGCCGGTTCGGAGCGTCGAAGCGATCGATGCCCTCGAGGAAGAAGGGACGCTTCTCGGGGAAGAACAGGGCGAAGCGTTCATTGCTCGAGACCTGTCCCACGTCCGCTTCGACGTGTGAGAAGTCGGGGTTCACGGTGGCGTCCAGGGTCAGGTTGGCGCTCACGCCCCACCGCAGGTTGCCCCCCATCTCCGTGTCCGAGCCGTAGCTCCAGGCATCGCCACCGTCGGGCGCGCCGTTCAGCGCCGCCGTCACCGCCGGGGTGAAATCGACCACCATGCCGCGGGTGAGGTCACGCAGATCCACCAGCCGCCCCGATTGGGCGAGGAACGATGCCGCGCCCCGCCGCGTGGGGGTCCAGGTGTCGGTGTACCCCGAGTGCTGCACCTTGCGGATGACGTTGATGCCCCAGCTCTGCACGTCGGACGCCTGGTAGCTGATGCTCTGGAAGGGGATGTGGATCTCGACCTCGTAGCCGTAGTCGGTGAGCCTGCCCCTCGAGTCGAAGACGTAGTCCGGGGTGAGGTTGGTCTCGCTCACCTCGACGCCCCGGCTGGCCCGTCCCTGCTCTCCCTCGGTGCGGTTGCCGTCCTGCTGGATGCCGAACGGGTTGACGCCGAAGAGGAAGGCCTGGCGCCGGTCGTCGAAGGTGTCGAGGAGAAGCTGGACGTAGTCGTCGCCCTCGATCCGGTCCCGGTCGGCGAGCGTGGCGTTGACCGATCCCGAGGCGTCGAAAGCCTTGATGCCGAAGTAGATGCCGGTCGGGGAATACCAGACCAGGACCCGGGTGGTGTCGGCGGCCGGTCGCTGGTCCACGGGTTCGTACTGGGAGAAGCCGGTCAGCACCGCGGCGGCGAGCCAGGCGGGCTCGTCCAGGAACCCGTCGATGTCCGCGTCCTGCTCCAGGCGCGGCACCGACACCTCGGTCTCGCCCGCAGTCCCGGCATACGCCGCCTGTGCTTCCTGCATCGCTGGCGCCGCGGTGAGGGCGCTCAGGAGGATGGGCAGCATCGCGTCCCCGGCTGGTGTGAAGAGCGCATCCCGACACGCTCTCCGACAAACATAGCGCGCGTGTTCGGGCAGCACGACACCCGAAGACCGCTTGACGCGGAACTCGCGATCAGCCCATAATACGGGTTTTCGAAGTTCCCCGAGGCTCGACCCGCCGGCCCCCCCGGTAGCTCAGGTCCCTGCCTCGACAGCAGTAAAGGAGGGCTCCATGTCAGGTGTTCGGAGACTTGTCCTCGCAGTGCTTGCGGTTGCGTTCGCGGCCCAGCCCGCCGACGCGCAGGAACCCGTCAGCAGCTTCTCCCTCTCCGCCCACGGCGGACTCATCAACAACCCCGCGGGCTACGACGCGGATCGGGCGGTCTCGTACGGGATGGGCGTCCGCTTCGGTGCCGGGGCGGCGCTTCAGCTCTACGAGCGCATCTCGATCCGCGGAGACGTCAGCCTCACCTCCAAGTCCGGAACCGACAACACCGGCGGCATCAACGAGTCGGTCGATCTCGGACGGCAGTACTACGGCGGCGGCGTCGAAGTCCTGCTCATGACCGGCGGCAGCATGGAGCCGTACGTCCTGGCGGGCGGCGGGCTGGTCGTCGTGGACCGGCAGGGCCAGGACATGAACAGCTACGCGTACGACGTCACCGAATTCACGGGCGTCTTCGGCGCGGGCGTCCGGTTCCTCCTGGAATCGAACGCGTTCGTCTTCGCGGACGCAACCACGTGGACCTACCAGAACCACGTCCTGGACGAGTCGCAGCTGGACACGTCGTTCAGCGTGGGATTCGGCTACCGCTGGGGCGGCTAGAACTTTGCAAGGAGGTCAATCATGAAGCACTCCAAGGTATGGACAGTGCCGATCGCCTTCCTGGCGATGGCGCTCCTGACGGCCCCGTCGCTCCTCAGCGCGCAGACCGGCAGCGTCACCGGCGTGATCACGGACGCGGGTACGCTGGGCCCCCTCGATGCCGTCCAGGTGTCGATCGTGGGGCAGGGGATCGGAGGCACGACCAACGCGGAAGGCCGCTACCTCATCCCCGGCGTGCCGGTGGGGGAGGTCACGATCCAGGTCGAGCGGCTCGGCTATGTGACCGAAACCGCGGTGGTCACGGTCACCGCCGACGCGGCAGCCGTGGCCGACTTCGCGCTTGAGAGCGAAGCATTGCTGCTCGAGGAAGTCGTGGTTACGGCGCTCGGCATCACGCGGGAAGAGCGCAGCCTGGGCTATTCCGTGCAGGGCATCGACGGCGATGAGCTGGTCGAGGTGCGCGACAACAACGTCATCAGCAACCTGGCGGGCAAGGTGGCCGGGCTGGTGGTGACGCCGCCGGCGGTGCTGGGCGGGACCTCGAAGATGGTCCTGCGCGGGGTCGCCTCCATCTCCGGCAACAACGAGCCGCTGATCGTGGTCGACGGCGTGCCCATCGACAACAGCCGGCGCGAGACGGCCGCCAACGGCGGCACCCGGGGCGCGGTGGTGCGCAACCGGAGCGGCATCGACTACGGCAACATGGCCCAGGACATCGATCCCGCGAACATCGAGTCGATCACGGTGCTCCGGGGCGCCAACGCGGCCGCGCTGTACGGGTCGCGCGCCTCCAACGGGGTCGTGGAGATCGTGACCAAGTCGGGGCGGGGCGCGCTCGGCGTCACGACCATCACGGCGAGCAGCAACTTCGTGGTGGAGTCGCCGCTGCGCATGGTCAAGTACCAGAACATCTACGGGGGCGGCGCCACCGACGACGGCTACAACTGGGTCGACGGGCGGGGCGGCGGCGAGAACGACGGCGTGGACGAGAGCTGGGGCCCGGCTCTCGACGGGCGCCTCTATCCCCAGTGGTGGTCGGGCGGGGTCCCGCAGCCCTGGCTTCCCTCCCCGATGAACGTGCGGGAGTACTTCCAGACCGGGAACAACCTCACCACCAACTTCGCCATCTCCCACGCCACCGACCGCTCCAACGTGCGTTTCTCGGCGCTGCGCATGGACGCGACCGGCATGGCGCCGCGTAACGAACTGGAGCGCACCCAGCTGGCGCTGAACGCCGGGGTGCAGGTGACCGAGCGCTTCGACCTCGACGGCTCCTTCCAGTACACCCAGACCCAGGGGCACAACCGGCCCGCGCCGGGGAACGGCTCCTACTACGCGATCCACATCTTCAACTGGTTCCAGCGTCAGGTCGACGCGAAGCGCATGGAGCGCGCCAACGCCCAGTGGGATCCGAACTCCGGCGTGCTCACCCCCAACTGGAACCACAACTATCACGACAACGTCTACTGGGTCCAGCACTACCGGAACAACGACGACCGGCGCAACCGCGTCCTCGGCCAGGTCACCGGCAACTACCAGCTGGCGGGCGACTGGCTGAACGCCCGCGTGCGCCTGGGGACGGACTGGTTCGAGCAGTCCAACAAGGAGGTCTACCCCTTCTACTCCCAGGACACGCCCGAGGGCGGCTTCGTGGAGGCGGCGTCGTTCCACCAGGAGACCAACCTGGAGGCGCTGGTCACGGCGAACCGGCAGTTGACCACCGACTTCTCGCTCAACGTCAGCGGCGGGGCCAACATGCGCCGCAACGACTTCGACCTGCAGGAGGCGGGAAGCCGCAAGCTCAACGTCCCCGACATCTACAACGTGAGCAACTCGGCGGCGCCCCCGCTGCTCAACTACGTCATCGAGAAGAAGCACGTAAACAGCCTCTACGGCCTGTTCACCGTGGGCTACCGCGACTTCGCCTTCGTCGATGTCACGGCCCGCAACGACTGGTCCTCGACCCTTCCCGAGGACAACCGCTCCTACTTCTACCCGTCCTATTCGGGGAGCCTGGTCTTCACCGACGCGCTCAACATGGACTCCGACTTCCTCTCCTACGGGAAGCTGCGGGCGAGCTGGGCGAAGGTCGGGAACGACGCGGATCCGTACCAGCTCACTTCGGTCTACTCCGAGGTCGACAAGTTCGGCAACATCCCCGGCTACACGACGAGCAACACCATCCCCAATGCCGACCTCAGGCCCGAGGAGACCAGGTCCTGGGAGATCGGCGCCGACCTCCGCTTCTGGTTCGATCGCGCCGCGCTCGACCTCACCTATTACAACTCGACCACCAACGACCAGATCCTCGCGGTGGACGTGTCGGAGGCCAGCGGCTACAACCGCCAGGTGCTGAACGCGGGCTCGGTGCGCAACAAGGGCATCGAGGCGTTGCTTACCGTCGACCTGCTGAACCGGCCCGGCGGGCTGGCGTGGGACATGTCGTTCAACTTCGGCAAGAACGACTCCGAGGTGCTTGAACTCGCTCCCGGCCTCGAGTCGATCGTGATCGGGCGTGCCGGCGGCATCCGGGGCGCGGTGGAAGCCCGGCCCGGCCATCCGTACGGGGTGTTCTTCGGACCGGTGTGGAGGCGGGACGCGGCCGGCAGCATCATCGTCGGCTCCAACGGGCTTCCGATCCGGGGGTCCTCCGAGATCATCGGGTCCTATCAGCCGGACTGGATCGGCGGCGTACGCAGCACGCTTTCCTACGGTTCCTTTACCGTGAGCGCCCAAGTGGACACGCGCCGCGGAGGGCAGATCTTCTGCGGATCCTGCCGCCTCGGCTACCGCACCGGCGTGCTGTACGAGTCGGCCAACCCGACCCCCAGGGACTGGGATCCGGACCGCGTCACCGGCCGGGGCCCGGTCGTCTTCCCCGGCGTGACCGAGGGTGGATCGGCGAACACGGTGGCGGTGTCGCCGCGGACGCTGGGCACGCGCCTGGACGACGTGGATACCGAGTGGCTCTTCGACAACAACTACACCAAGCTGCGCGAAGTCGCGATCGCCTTCGATCTGCCGCCCGCGTACCTGGACGCGCTCCCGGTGTCGCAGGCCCGCATCACCTTCGTGGGCCGCAACCTGTGGCTGTGGACCGCGATCCCCCACATCGATCCGGAGACCGCCGCCATCGAGGGCAGCGTCACCGAAGCGAATCTCGCCGGCATCGAGGACAAGCAGTTCCCGACGCCGCGGACCTTCGGCATCAACATCTCTGTCGTGCACTGAGGTGGCGAACATGTCCAGACGGAAGAAAGCGACGATGCCGAAGACATCTGAATCGAGCGGGAGACCGGGAATGAATACGAAGAGAATGACACACAGAAGCCTCGCGGCCGGTCTGATCGTGGCGATCGGCCTGGGGGCCTCCGGTTGCACGGAGGACTTCACGGGGATCAACACCAACCCCAACGCGCCCACCGACGTGGGCGTTCAGTACCTGCTGCCCGCGGGCATCGTAGGTGCCGTGACCAGTCTGCTGGGGACCGGCTTCGACCGGGGCACGGCCTCGGTCTGGGTGCAGCATTACGCGCGCCTCCAGTACGGCTCCATCGATCGCTACGAGATCGACGGCAGCTTCTCGGACGGCCTCTGGGCCACCCTCTACACAGGGGCCCTGGTGGACTTCGACGGGGTCGTCCAGAAGGCCGCCGAGAGAGGCCAGGCGAACCAGGAAGCGGTCGGGCGAATCCTGCGCGCGTGGATGTTCCACAACATGGTGGACCTCTGGGGAGACATCCCGTATTCGGAGGCGCTGGGCGGGCTCGCCGCCAACAACATCACGCCGTCCTACGACGACGCGCAGTCCATCTACAGCGCCCTGGTCGCCGAACTCTCCGCGGCCAGTTCCCAGATCGCTCCCATGAGCGGGCTCTTCCCCGACGTGTTCCGCGGGACGGTCGGCAATCCGGACCTCATCTACGAAGGCGACATGTACAAGTGGCAGCGGTTCGCCAACTCGCTGCGGCTGCGCATGGCGATGCGCCTCATGAGCGCGTCGGAGGCCTCGAGCGCGATCTCGGCGGGAGTGTTCGAGAGCCGGGACGACGAGGCCAGGCTGACGTGGATCGGCTCTCCGCCCAACGAGAACCCGATGGCCCCGGCGTTCATCGCCCGTCCGGGCGACTTCCGCATCAGCGCGGCGATGGTCGACGCCCTCATCGAGCATAACGACCCGAGGCTCTCCATCTACGCCGATGCCGCCAGGGAGACGGGCGAGTTCCGCGGCATGCCCAACGGCATGAGCGACAGCCACGGGATCGAGTTCGAGCAGGTGTCGCGGGTCGGAAAGTGGTTCCTGCGGCCCAACACGCCGACCTGGATCCAGTCGTACGCCGAAGTGGCGCTGCTTCAGGCGGAGGCCGCGGTGAGAGGGTATGCCGGTGGCGATGCCGGAGCCCTGTACGAGGCGGGCATCCGGGCATCGATGGAGACGTACGACATCTCGTCGGACGACATCGACGCCTACCTGGCGCAGCCGATGGTGGCGTTCGCCTCCGACATGGACACCCAGCTGGCCCAGATCGCCCAGCAGATGTGGTTCGCGCTCTACGATCAGGGACCGGAGGCGTGGGCCTACTTCCGGCGCGCCGGCCATCCCGGCCTGGTGGCGGGTCCCGACAACCTGAACAACAACCTGATCCCGGTGCGGCTGCCGTATCCGCAGAGCGAGGAATCAGTGAACAACTCCAATCTGTCGGCCGCGCAGTCGGCCCAGGGGCTGGGACCGGAGCCCTGGAACACGCGGCTGTTCTGGGATCCGAGCTGATGTCCGGGGATCCGAATGGAGGTTCCGTGATCCGAAGCCGAGGCCGGGCGGCCGAACCCTGACGTTACGGTGGGCTGCCCGGGGCGCGGATCACGGCAAGACATAACCTAAGCTCAACCGGGACTGCACGGTCTGCCGTTCTTGCCGGTAGGCTGCATCTCATCCGGTGCACTGAAAGAGCGGGAAAACACCATCCGAATAGCGGGAAGCCGAACTCCACGGACGCTGGCGAAAGAGGGTGTTCAAGCCACCGTTGAGAGTCAGTTCCTCCGTGCGGATCACCCGCTACTGGGCGGGAGGACCGCTTGGGGAATCGGGAACGGATGCTTCACCCTCAAGGCAGCACCGAGGGAAACTGAGGCTCGCGCCTGCGTTCCCCACGAACGCCGCATGCACGTCACTGCATGATCGTTAGCTCACCGGCTCCATGCTTCCGCGCCGGGGATGCCCGGGCTGAAAAACGTCTCCAACACCTGCCCGGCGGTGCGTCCAATGGGTCTGCCGCGGTCAAACCGAGCTGGTGCAGAGGATTATGTCGCTGCAGGGCGTCAGGGGATCCGCCGGCTGGCGGAGAAGACCGCAAGCGGCTACCAGCGGGATCCCCCGCCGCCGTTCCCGGCTGCAGCAAGCCCGACCAGGATGGACAACTTTCCTGGCATCCCCCAGAGAGGGGATGTCGGTGCGTGTGTTTCCTCGATACGATTCCTTGGCGCGAACTCGCTCGTGTAATCGGCGATGATCGGAGTATCGCGATAGAATCGTGAAAACCCTTACAGAGAGATAGGACGATCTCACATCTGATGACGCCAGCGCTCCGGGACATGCACACCATGCCATACCTCAGCCGAGCTTTCGCGCTTGCGATCGCACTGGGAGCGATCACATGGACCGCCGCCTGTGGCGATGGGGCTCCCGATCCGGTCGAGCCCACCAATCAGGCGCCCGTGGCTACGGGCGCGATCCCGGCGCAGCAGCTGACGGCTGGGGAAACGGTGACCGTCGACGTTGCATCCTACTTCAGCGACCCGGACGGCGATCCCCTCACCTACGGGGCGAGCGGATCGAACGCGAGCGTGGTCTCGGTGTCGGTGTCCGGGAGCACGATGACGATCGTGGGGGTTTCGGCGGGCAGCGCGACGGTGACGGTGACGGCGAGCGATCCCGGAGGCCTGTCGGCGACGCAGAACGCGTCGGTGACCGTCGAGCTCTCCAACCAGGCGCCGGAGCCGGTCGGCTCCATTCCCGGCCAGACACTGGCCGTCGACCAGACGAACACGGTCGACGTCGCACCGTATTTTAGCGACCCCGATGGCGATGCGCTCACCTATGTGGCGAGCGGATCGAACGCGAGCGTGATTTCGGCGTCCGTGTCCGGGAGCACGCTGACGATCGTGGGGGTCGCGGCGGGCAGCGCGACGGTGACGGTGACGGCGAGCGATCCCGGAGGCCTTTCGACACAGCAGAGCGTGTCGGTGACCGTCGAGCGTTCCAACCGGGCGCCGGAGACCGTCGGTTCCATTCCCGATCAGGCGATTACGGCCGGCCAGACGGCGACGGTCGATATCGCGCCGTACTTCAGCGACCCGGACGGCGACCCGCTCACCTATGCCGCGACCACATCCAACATCGCGGTCGCCGCGGTCTCCATATCCGGGAGCAGTTTGACGATCGCCGGAGTCGCGGCGGGCAGCGCGACGGTCACGGTAACGGCGACCGACCCCGGCGGCCTGTCGGTGGAACTGGGGGCCGCCGTAACGGTTCAGCGCCTCAACCAGGCGCCGGAGCCGGTCGGCTCGATCCCCGACCAGACGGTCCCGGCCGGACAGACGGTGACGATCGACGCCTCGCTGTACTTCAGTGACCCGGACGGCGACGCGCTCACGTATACCGCGACTTCGACCAGCATCGCGGTCGCCGTGCCATCCGTGTCCGGCAGCACATTGACCATCGCGGGAGTCGCGCCCGGAAGTGCGACGGTGACGGTGACGGCGACCGACCCCGGCGGCCTTGCCGCGACGCAGAGCGTCAACGTGAACGTGGGGACCCGCTCCCGGGACCGGGAGGCGCTGGAGGTCTTCTACGAAGGGACCAGTGGCGATTTTTACTGGCGCATCGACACCAACTGGCTGACCGACCGGCCGCTGGGCACCTGGCACGGAGTTACGACGGACGATGACGGCCGGGTCATCGAACTCAGCCTTCCCGGCAACAACGTGTGGGGTCCGATCCCCCGGGAGTTCGTCCATCTGCAGAAGCTCAAACGGCTGGACCTCAGCGACAATCGCGTGAACGGCGCTCTGCCGGCGGAGATCGGCGATCTGCGCGAACTGGAAGAATTGAATCTCGGCGACAACACGTTCCTGGGATCGGGGACCTCCATCCCGGCGGCGCTCGGCAAGCTCGACAAGCTCCAGCTGCTGGATCTGAGCGACACCGGCTTCAGGGAGGTGGTCCCGCTGGAGCTCGGCAATCTTCAGAGTCTGACCCGGGTGGATTTCTCGGACATGACCTGGCTGGACGGTTCGATTCCCCCCGAGTTCGGCCAGCTTTCCAACCTGAGAGAGCTGGACGTGAGCGACAGCGGAATGGATGGGGCGCTCCCGCAGGATCTCATCAACGTGCCGCTGGAGCTGTTCCACTGGAATGACACGCGGCTGTGCTCCCCGGACAATCAGGCGTTCCAGGCGTGGCTTCGGGGCATCGCCGATCACCAGGGAGGAGCGAGCTGCGGGGCGACGAGTGCGGCGGGGCAGTTTAACCGAACGGGGATCCGATGACCCTGAGTTGACCCAGGAAAGAGACTATGGAAGAGCAACAGCATTTGCAGCGATCCATCCACCAGGAGGTTTGCGCAGCCGCCGCCGTGGCGCTACCAGCCTGCTCGCTGCCAGCGTCCGCGGCCTGACTGGCGCGTGCGGGAAGCCGCTCCATCCGCCATGCTACCCTCGACCCCACCAGTTTATGAACACCCGTATAGTCCTTTCAGCCCTCGCGGTGGCGGTTGCCACACCCGCCGCGGCGCAAACGCAAAACGATGCAGCGTGGAACACCTACCTCGACGAGCACCGCAGCCCAGCGACCGCGGCAGCCCTCGAATGGCTGCTACCCACGGTTGGCCACAGCTATGCCGGCAACTGGAAGCGTGGCATACTGCCAAACGTCGTGGGGCTCGCAGGCGTCGGTGTCAGTTTCGGAGTGTATATCGGCTGCGGTGACTTCCTCTTCGGCGGCAGCAGTTGTACCGCCGGACAGGATGCGGCCATCGTGGTCGGGCTCCTCGTGGGGGCGGCCGGCCGATTATGGAGCGTGGCGTCGGCCCGCGATACTGCCAGGGATCATAACCGGGGGCTTCGGGAGCGCCTGGGGATCGAAACCGACTTCGCGGTCCGTCCAGCGCCGAACGGACGAATGGAGTTCGCGGCCACGATGCAGTTCCGGTAGATGCAGCGCCGAGGAATCGGCGAACATGTCCGGTCCGTCTGCCCGCCTGGACCCGGCCGGCCGGATCTTCTCGTTCAGGAGATCCGGAGCGGGCCCGAAAGCACGTCCGTGTTCGGGTGGAAGGTCGCCCACGCGAACCAGAAGGCCACGTAGGCCTCCCGCACCGGTTCGAGCGTCGCGCCCTCCAGGGGGCCATCGGCGGCACGACCTCCGAGGGTCCATCTGCTGCCAGTCTGCACATCGAAGAACCCGCCGTCCCGGACCTCGAAGGTGAGGTTCTGACCGTTCGCCGCCGGCTCGAAAGCCACTGCGGTCTGCGCCGGGGTGGACCAGAAAACCACCACCGGCTGCGAGCCCTGCACGTCGTCGTGCACCACCACGACATCGCCCCTGCTCTCGAGCACGATGAACGGATACGCCATTCCGTGTCCGTGGTCGCGCGGAATGCCGAGGACGCGCTCCTTGGGAGAGCGCCGCGTGTCCATCTCGGGGTGCGGGAAGAGCGTGCGGGCGTTGTCGACCACCTCGTAGTCGGCGTAGGGGTAGTGCTCGTAATCCCCGCCGCGGGCCCGGATACCCGAGACAACCAGGGTCTCGGGGTGCAGGTCTTTCCAGGCCTTCCACCGGATCTCCATCGACGGAAGCAGCTCGAGCGGCTGGCCGTCCAGCGGACCGCATCGCGCACTACGCAGCATCTGCGGGAAGAGCGACTCCTGGGATCCGTCGCTGCGGCGGTTGAACATCATCAGGTTGTTGTGGAAGAGGAGGCCGGAGACGCCGAAATCGACACCGTCCACGGAGGAGCGGTCGAAGACCATGCTTGACCCGGTGAGGGGACAGTAGGTGACGGCGAACGGGCTCCCGAAGTCGTCGAAGTTCACGATCTCGTGCCACCAGAGAATGTTGTGCGGCACCGCGATGAACCGCCCGTCGGCCTCGATCCCGATCACCCGGTCTGCCTCCTCGAGGTAGGTGGCTTCGGCGTGGTAGCTGGGCACCAGCGAGGGGTTGCGGAGAGCCGGGATGCCGTCCCGGCCCACGCCCCCGGAGACGACGAGTTCCTCGGGAATGCTGCAGAAGGCGTCCTCCGGAACGGGCGGTATGTTGCTGCCGTCGCCATCGAACGGTGAGGTGGTGTCGAAGATGCCGCACGCGGCGAGGATGCCCGCGACCGCGCAGATTGCGGCGCGGCCGGCCTGCGCCGTCCGTCGTCCGCGACCGTGCGCCGCCCGCCAGCCGCACCCGGAGTCAGGCACGGGTCGTCACCTCGGTCGGAAGACCGTTCATCGCCTGAGCGAGATGATCTCGATGATGCCCCTCGGAAACCCCATCCCATACCGACTCGCGGCCCGGCCCGGATCGAGATAGCGGATCTCCTCGATGTCGCGGACCTGGTACGCGTTCAGGACATCGAGTTCGCCCATGCGCGTGCCGTCCATGAAGACGGTCGGAGTTACCGGTGTCGCATTGGCGAGGCCCACGGTCTGTCCCCGGGCCCGAAGCCACTGGGGATGCAGCGCGCGGATGACGTCGTACGCGGTGATCGCCTGCGACTCTTCGATCTGTGCGCGGGTGATGAGGTTGCGGGAGGCGCCGGGGCCGCTGCCCGTGGATGCACAGCCTTCGAGGGAGAATACGAGGAGGAGGGAGAGGACGAGGTACCGCATGGGATCCTCCTGAGGCGGGGCAGATGCTTCAACGTAGCACCCGGGGGGCATCCCATGCGAACCGCCCTTCCTCGGCTTGCCCCCGCAACCTGCCGTGGCGTAGTCTCACTGTTGCAAGTCGGCTCATTCCCGCAGCAGGAGGTGAACATGCGCGGATCGACTTCAGCCCGAGTCGGGATCCTGACGCGCCGGGCCCTCGGCGCCTCCCTCCTCATTCTCCCTCTTCTGACGGCCTTGCCCGCCGAAGCCCAGCATCGCGACGGGGAAGGGGATATCTCCATGGCGATGGTGGGGGACCTCATCATCACGCGGGCCCTGAGGCCCTACGACGAGCCCGAGTTTCTGCAGCTGCGGGACCTGATCGGCGGGGCCACCGTGGGCTTCGGCAACATGGAGATGCTGCTGCACGAGTACGGCCCCGACATCATCCCCTCGGCCCAGAGCGGCGGCACGTACATGGCGGGGCACCCGGATCTGGCTCACGACCTCTCCTGGATCGGCCTGGACATGCTGGGGCTCGCCAACAACCACACCATGGACTGGGGCGCGGGCGGGATGCGCTCAACCCAGCGAGCCCTTGCAGCAGCGGGGATCAAGGTCGCGGGCTCGGGCGAGAATCTGGCGCTCGCCAGGGCGCCCGCCTACCTGGAGACGATGGATGGCCGGGTGGCGCTCATTGCCGTGTCCTCGAGCTTCTCCGAGCACATGAGGGCCGGCCACCAGCGTCCCGATATGCGCGGCCGGCCGGGGCTCGCGCCGATGCGCTTCGAGACGACCTACGTGGTGCCGGGCGATGTCTACGAGAGCCTGGACGAAGCGCGCGCGCAGGTAGGGGGCATCGAGGGCAACTTCGAGCCCGGCGATGGCTACCGCACCATCACGACCCCGCACGAGGGCGACCTGCAGGAGCTGCTTGCGACCGTCCGCGACGCGCGCCGGCAGGCCAACTGGGTGGTCGTGACCAGCCACACCCATCAGGGGGGCGGCAACAACTACATCCCGAGCCGAGCCGGAGACGAGCCGGGGTGCCTGGGCCTCTATCAGGACGAGTGCAACGAGGGCAGTTATGTGCCTGCGGACGCGCTGGTGACCTTCGCCCGGGCCACCATCGACGCCGGGGCCGACGCCTTCTACGCGCACGGTCCGCACGTGCTGCGCGGCATCGAGATCTATCAGGAAAAGCCGATATTCTACTCCCTGGACGACTTTCTATTCCAGAATGAGACCCCGCCGTTCCAGCCCTGGGACAACTACGCCCGCTACGACGTGGACGCGTTCCGGGGTCTTCCGTCCGACTTCTACGATGGCCGGGAAGTGGCGTCCGGGGGCGGGCGCCCAGCCGCGGACTACTGGTGGGACGGAGTCGTGGCGGTTTCGGACTATCGCGACGGAGAGCTGTACGAGATCCGGCTGGTGCCGACGGTCCTGGGCTACGGGCTCCCGCGCCCGCAGCGTGGCCGGCCGGTGGCGGCGTCGGGCGAGGACGCGCAGCGGATTCTCACGCTTCTGGCCGCGCTCTCGGAGCCGTTCGGCACGTCTATCGAGGTCGTCGGGGATGAAGGGGTGATCCGCGGGCCGGGGGCGGTGCGGGCGGACGGGTCGAGTCGCCGCTAGGCCTCAGTCCGTGGCGGGCGGCCTTCTGCCCTCGGTGGGTGTGATCACGATTCCGGGGAGCAGTCCCGTCGGTGCGCCCCCGTCGACGACGAAGCTGCCGTTGACGAGCACGTAGTCGATCCCGGTCGCGTACTGGTGCGGGTCGGTGAAGGTGGCCATGTCGCGAATCTGCTCCAGGTCGAGCACAACGACGTCGGCCACGAAGCCTTCCCGCACCTGGCCGCGGTTCCGGAGCCCGAGGATCTGGGCGGGCAGGGTGGTCATCGAACGGACCGCGTTCTCGACGGAGAGGACGCCGCGGTCGAGCGCGTACTCCCGGATCTTGCGCGGGAAGGTGCCATAGTAGCGCGCGTGGATGGCAGGTCCGTCCTCCGGCAGGGAGATGCCGCCGTCGGAGGCTGTAGCCACCCAGGGCTGCGCGGTGAAGTTCTCGATATCCTCCTCCGAGAAGGAGAAGCTCCGCAGGCGCCCGCCGCCCCGGCGATCCCGCAGCCCTTCCAACTGGAGTTGGATCGCGGCCTCGACGGTCGAGATCCCACGCTCGGCTGCAATTTCGGCGACGCTCTTGCCGATCAGCGAGCGGTCCGGATAGTCGAAGACCACGATGTTCTCGGCGCCGCCCCGGAATTCGGTCTCATAGGCGATGTCCTGCCTGAGCATGCGGGCACGCTCGGGGTCGGCCAGAGTCGCGCGCAAGGCTTCCGCGTAATCGGGCGCTGCGCCCGGACCACCGCCCGGCGGCCCCTCGTCCGCGCCCACTGCCCACTCCGGAATCAGGCTCACGTTGCCGTCGCTTCCGCTGGTCGCGTACGGGTACTGGTCCGCGAAGATGGCGACGCCCCGGTCCCGGGCCCGACGGATGGCCGCGATGATGGCGCCGCTCGATCCCCAGTAGTTGGCGCCCCGGGCCTTGATGTGCGTCGCGACGACGGTGGCGCCGGTCCGCTCGCCGATCTCGATCGTCTCCTGGATGGAGTTGAGCATGGTCGGAGGGCCGGCTTCGTCCTGGCTCGGCCGCCACCACATCGGTGAGGTGCCGCTGCTGCGTTCATGCTCGATGAACACGCCGCCGTACGGCACAATCTCCTCCACAACCGCAATCACCTCGTCGGTGTTGCTCCAGCGGCCGGGCACATATTCGAGACCCGCCGACAGCCCGAATGCGCCCGCTTCCATCCCGGCGCGCGCGAGGTCCCGCATCCGCTCAACCTCGTCGGGTGTCGCGAGGCGCCGGAAGTCGTTGCCCATGGCCTCCGCGCGAATGGAGTTGTGGCCCACCATGAGGATCGCGTTGGGACCGATGCGCAGGTTCTGCAGCAGCGCCCTCTGCTCACCAATGTCCACCGGGCTCCGGCCGTCCTGGTTGATGACCACTGTGGTCACGCCCTGGGTCACAAGGTTGGCGGCGGAGCGACGGCGCTCGTCCGGCGATGCCAGACCTCCGGCGCCGTGCGAGTGAAGATCGATGAAGCCGGGCGCAATCACCTTGCCCTGAGCATCGATGACCCGCTCGGCCGGCGCATCGGCCAGGTCGCCCACCGCCGCGATCATCCCGTCCCGGATGCCGACATCGGCGTAGATCCAGGGGTTTCCGGTGCCGTCCAGGACCCGGGCCCCGGTGATGAGCACGTCGAACGAAGCGGAGTCCTGAGCCTGCAGGCGCGCGGCTGGCGCGAACAGCGAGAGCACGAAGAGGCCAGTCAGCAAACGACGCATGGTTTCCTCCGATATCGTTACGCGCCCCATAGCGCCGGAAGGCGATCCAGGAACCAGAAGGTGGCGAAGGCGCCCAGGGCGTACCCGAGGGCAGGCTCGACCCGCTGCACAGCCATTCCCCTGGCCCGCCCGGCGATCTTCGCCAGCGCGATCAGCGCCACGACGAACGCCAGCTGCCCTGCCTCGACGCCCAGGTTGAAGAAGAGGAGCGCCACCGGAACGTCGCTCGCCCTTAGCCCGATCTCGCCGAGGGCGCCGGCGAACCCGAGCCCGTGCAGCAACCCGAAGACGAACGCCACCAGCCACGGATACCGGTGCACGAGGCTCTTCCGGCCCTGGCGCCCGACCACGATCTCGCGGGCCAGCAGCACGATGGAGAGCGCGATCGCGGCCTCGACCGGCGCGCGGTCCACGGGCACGTAGCCGAGCACCGCCAGCCCCAGGGTGATGCTGTGCGCCAGGGTGAAGGAGGTGATGGTCTTGACCAGCGACCAGAATCCCCCGACCAGCAGGAGTAGGCCCAGCACGAAGAGCAGATGATCGATCCCGAAGAGGATGTGCTCCCCCCCGAGGATGAAGTACGTGCCCGCGAGCCGGCCGGTCGTCCCGCCCCCGGCGCGCAGATCCGCCAGCCGGACGGGCACCGAGCGGCCGTCGCCGCGGAAGTAGGCCGAAGCTTCGGTGCCGTCGCTCCAGCGCACCAGCGCGACCACGCCGGCCAGCGACCAGGGCAGCTCCAGGCTGTCGTCGAAGTTCAGTTCGGAGGCGCATTCGAACGCGAAGCCCGCGCTCACGAGCACCCCCGCGGCCTCCGAGCGAATCGGTGTGCAGCGCTCCGGCAACACCCCGCGCAGGTCGAGGATGGGCGACACCTGGGTATCGACGATGGAGAACACGTACCGGGTGTCGTCGATCTGGTCGAGGTAGACGCGGGCGACCGAGGTGACGTCCACGTCGTGGGCGGGGAGGGGGGCCGGGGCCGCGACACGGCTGGGCGCTGGGGTCGGGGATGCGCCGAAGAGCGCGAGGGCCACTACCAGTCCGGCGGCCTTCATCGCCCCTCCGCCTCCTCGATGACGATGTTGTAGCGCTCACGCAGCCCCATGACCGCCTGTTCGAGTCTGGCGGCTTCCTGGTCGGCGACCCAGTCGAGACGGACGCGCTCGCGCACGCTGTCGAGGGGCGGAAGCTCGGGAGTCGTCTGCTCGACGATCCGGAACCAGTGTTGGCCGCGAACCGTCGCATGCGGCCCGATCCAGCCTTCGGTGTTCGCGCTGAGGATGAGTTCGGCGGTCACCGGCCCGAACAGCCTCCTCAGATCGCCGCCCGTCACCTCGCGCAACACCGACGCCCGCACGCCGGGGTTCTCGTCGAGCTCCTGGGTGGATGCGCCGGCCCGCAGCCGCGCCACCAAGTCTCCGGCTGCGGGCGAGCCGTCGGCGATGACGACCTCCTCGATGGTGAGCGTCGACTCCGGCGTGTAGCTCGCCCGGTTCGCCTCGTAGAACTCCCTGAGCTCGTCCTCGGTGGGCTGAATGACGTCCCCGCTCAGAACGTGCAGCATCTTCTGCACGAGGATGTCGTCGATCCTGCGATCGCTTTCGAGCCGCATGTCGAGGGCCTCGCGCACGAGAACCTGCTCGTCGATGTACGCCTCCTCGACGAGCAGCCGCTCCTCCGGGCTCAGCGGAGCGCCACGCAGCGCTTCCAGCTCCGCGATCCGAACCTCGATCTGCACGCGATCGATCGTGATGACGTTGCCCCGCCACGACTCGAGCGCCGCGTTCGCGGCGAACAGCACGGCCGCCAGGAGCACAAAATGGGACGTCGGCTCGCGCAGGATGCGTCGGAGGAGGGGCGTTGCGGGTGTCGATTCAGCCATGCGTATCCACCTTCACCGGCCCCGGATACCCAGACCGGCAGAATTCCAACGGGGATACGAGCAAACTACGGCGGTGGGGACGGGGTGGACAATTCGCGGTTGCCACGGAGGCCGCTGCTGGCGAGCCCAGCCTCAGGTGATCCACGCGCGGGGTTGCGTGTCTGCCCCGTTGGGCTACGATGCGTCAGCCGACAAGGAAAGGAGAGGCGATGACCACGTTCGGAGAAGGCCTGATCCAGTCCCTGAACGAAGCCCTCGCCCATGCGAAGTGCGAAGGCCCCGCTATTGTTCACACGCCGGTAGCCCCACGAGATGTGCGGAAGCGGGCGCAGTTGAACACGTCGTCGAGCAGGAATGGTCGGAACCGGACGTGAGCCGATGTTGCAGTTCCGCCACGTTCTAATCTGATCGTACGGGACTTGAAACTACCTATCCCGGCAGGAGGAAACGCTGACCCCGCCCGACCTGGACGCCATTCGCGCGATCTCCCAGCGGCCGATGAAGACGCGGTGGAAGCCGGTCGATCTCGTCTGCCGGAAGGACGACGAAGAGTTCACGGTGCGGACGAAGCTCGCTCGCGATGCCGAATCGACAGCGGTGTGCATCGCTGAAGCGGTGTCACATGCGTTTCTTCTCGCGAGCGGGTTCCGTATGGCTGACGCGTTCTGCGTTGTCATCGGAGAAGAGTTCGCTCGAGACCTTACTGCTCAATACGGGTTCGTCAAGCCGGTTCGGCCAGGTCGACACTGGGGCACAAGGCTGATGCGTCGCGGGGTACAGGAAGTGGAGTTCAACGCTGACTTGGTCGATGAGCTCGCGGATCCACCGGATCTCTTTCGGCTCTACCTCGCCGATGTCATCTTGGGGAATCCGGACCGACAAACTCATGGCAACGTCCTGCTGGCTCGCACCGCACCAGGCGCGGGGGGCTTCGACCTGATCCCGATCGACCAGAGCGATGCGTTCTTCCACCCTTCAGCGATGATCGATCCTCCAAGCCTGCAAGCTCGCTTCGATGACCTCGGAGCTGAGATGCTGGAGGGCACGGAACGCGTCCTCTTGGAGGGTGGAACAAGCTTGGTGGAGACGTGTTTTTCGGAGACTGCCACTCTGGCGACCGAGGTACCAAAGTTCCTAAAGGCTTGTCATGACGAGTGGTATGATGGGGCCGGCGTAGATCCCAGCCTGCTTGAGGGGTTTCTGGTCCACCGGATACGCAAGCTTGGTGTGATGGCTCGCAAGGACCATTGGCGACGGGTAGCTTCGTTCAACCCGGGAGGTGAGTATGCATTCGACCTCAGTTAATCCGATCCTGCACGGCTACTCTGTGATCCGGATCAGCCTGGATGACGACCGCAACGACACCGTTCCCGTTGGCGTTGTCGCTTGGCAGAGTACTCGGTCATGGTATGGATGGCGATGGCTGGCCTCGGACGAGAGGGTGAAGGGCGTTGATGGCTCGGTCCGGAAGCTCATGGAAATCACGAGAAACCAGATCAAGCGCTGGGCGGACTCTCGACGAGTGCCATATGAGCCCGGGCCAGTGAAACCCACCAGCGACAGGTTCTGGAGGGCTGTTTCCGAGATTCTCTCAACGGCAGTCCGGCTTGACCCACCGAAAGCGATGGACCGGATGCACGAGCCATCGGAGGGAATCGAGACTCTGTTCGAAGCGGTGGTACAGCCGGAGCAGAGCCATCGACAACGCGCGGAGCGAATCGATACAAGCCTGTCTGGTGCCCTTGGCGAGTGGGCTCAACGAATCCCGACAAGGCCCCGCGTCTCGGCGTTCGGTGGCGCACAAGAACGGGTTCGAAGAGGCGTCGTGACGGATCATGGAGTACTACTTGTCGACGGGGTCAACCTGGCAGCTGCCAACGCGCGAAAGGAGGCGGACGCCTTGGTCTCGCGCTTTATGAGGATCAGGTCTGCCTACCAGAGTCGTCCGGTCCGCATGATTGTGGGATACTCATCTTCTCCAGGCGGGCTGAACGGCGAAGGTCACATGCGAGACTGGATTCGCGACAGGTTGACCGACGATATATTCGACTTGACCACTCAGAAAAACGAGTTTCAGGCTGCTGCTGCTGACGCTTGGCGCCAAATGGATGAAGGAGCTTGGGACCGACTGCTATGACGCGTGGTGTCGGCCTCATCAATTGTCTGGAAGCACCGAATAGTGTTGGCACGCCTCGGAGGATGCAATGCGGTTATCGGGTCGCACACTGAACAGGCTCGCGGAGATAATCTGCGGTGCGTCGGGTGGACTCAATGAGTCCGAAACTTGGGCCAACTTCCGGTACCGAACAAGCTCCCAGCTCACCGAGTTCTTTTACAACTGCAACCTGGATTACCGCCACGACGGAACCACCAGAAAATGGTGGGTTGTTGGAGTTCTGGAGCATCTCAACCAGTTGCCTGCGTCGGACCGCAACCTGCCATCGGATGCACTGCTCAAAGTCATTCAAGAGTTACTCGATCCTGCTCAGTATGTGTCGGACCTAGCCAGACGCTCAGCAGCGCTGGAGGATCTCAACCTAGTATTGGCTCGCGATGAGTTGCAGGCGTACTTCGACGGCCCGTGGCGATGCCGGGTCCGATCGATAGCCAACGGAAGAGTTCTTGCAGCACCTTCCAGATCTCTGCGACAAGTCCTCCAAGACAGGGACACGGGATCTGCTGTTGAAGAGTTCGAGCGAGCGCTTCTCCACGTAGAATCGGACCCCCCGGCAGCGGCGACTGCTGCGTGCGCGCTCTTGGAAGCAGTATTTAAAGTGTATGTTGAGAAGCATGACTTAGTATCGCCCAAGAAGCCGACCATAAAGCCGCTTTGGAAGGTGGTATCCGGTCACCTTGGCTTCAGTCCCGGTCAAATCCAGGATGACGACTTGAAGCGGATTCTGTCAGGTATGAGTTCAGTCGTAGATGGAATAGCTGCCCTTCGGACACACGCGGGCACTGCCCACGGGCGAGGGGGAATGCGTTATCGCCTCAAACCTCGCCACGCCCGTCTCGCCGTACACTCTGCTCACACGCTGGCCACATTTATCCTGGAATCATGGGACGAAAAGACCGTTCGGGCCTCTAGACCAGCTTAAGTTGAAGCCGAGGATCGCGCCGTTCCAGCGCCCCAATGAGAATCGGTTCGGAGATGAGCGTCATTGCCTCCGTCGGCCGTAACAGTGATCTCGAAGAGGTCGGGTGGTCGGGGTGACTTAGCGCGGCTCAGCCAGCCGAAAACTCCTATCCGACCGCGTCCGCTTTTTCCACATATTTTTCCAAGATCTTCGGATCCAAATAGTCTAGAAGAGGCTCGTTAAGGATCTCTTTAATTGCACCGTAGGGAATATACGTGCAGCTTCCCGCCAGCGGGCCATGATTAAGCTGAGAGAACGCAGGTCGGCGGATCTCCGAAAAGACCTTCGTTCGGCGGGCTTCCGGTGCAACAATGTGCAGTCTAATATTCATATTCGGTTGGAGAGCCAACAGATCTGCCATGCGGAGAATGCCCGAATACACGGCTGTCGTGTGCTCGACCTCAAACGCACGCGCGATGGCACTCCCTTGGAGCCAGAGCACATCAATCTGCTCGATGGTCTTGATGGTCTTGTGATCGTAGCTTAGTGGAAGTGCTTTGAGAAATTGCACAGAACTCTCTTGGCTGATCGCCTCGGCGACCCTTTTTCTGTCGCCTTGAGGGACCCAGATATCGTATTCCCATCGAGCACCTAGACGGGCGAGCAATGCCTGCATCTGAATGGACTGGGCAATCGTTTTCGTCGACGATTCTCCGCCATTCGCCGTCCTTGACCCACCCTCCTCCCTCCTTCGGAGCAATTGATCGAGGAACTGTCCGTCGGATTCGGAGAGTTTGGTCAAGCTTGACCGCAGCTTGCCCGTCCAAGTTGATGAACCCTTTTCGCGGTTCTTGGTGAACGAGAGCTGGTTCCATACCTTGTCGTCCTTGATTGGCACGGCATCTTCCTTCGTCAACCAAGTTAGAGGTCGAACCTGGAATCGGACCACGAACGGGTCGTCCTCCTCGTAGTAGATTGGAGTGGTGTCGATGGAGGGACCTCCAACGATCTCGAGGATGCCTACCCAGCGTGACAGCTTCGTCATGTAGCAGACAAATCGATCACCTGGAACGATCTTCTGCGCTCGGCCTAACTGGTTCCTTCGAAACCCAGAGATCGACCGGTCAGTTGCAGAAAACGTATCGTACGTGTCAGGGGAAAAGAGGTTGAGCCAATAGTTCAAGTCGGCCTCGGTGGTATACGTCAGATCGGTGTCAGGGATCCAAGCTCGGTAAGAGTGCTCCTACGTTCAGTGTCCCGCAAGGCGGCACCGCCACCACCGACCCCGAGACAAAGGCTACATCCCGCCCCTCAAGGGGTCCCCTCTCCTACGTAATCACCCTCCCAATCCTCGTCTGCAGCATCCGGTTGAAGTTCTCCAGGTCCTCCGCCAGCACCTCCTGAAGCGCCTCCTCCACCTCGCCCAACTGGACCCTCAGCACCTGGGACACCTCAGTGTGCTGGTCCGTCGGCCGGAAGTCCGCCGTGGCCACGGCCCCCTGCAGGTAGCGCAGCCGCCCCACGATCTTCGACGGCCAGCGCACGCCGTCGCTCCCCGTGTCGATCAGCTGGATCAGCTCGTGCTCCACCTCGATGAGGGCCGCGTCCAGCGCTTCCCCGGCCTCGATCAGATCCTCCGCGCCTTCTTCCTCCTCGAGCACCGGCCGCAGATCGTAGATCTGGCGGCGCAGCAGCTCGATGCGGTTCACCATGTCCGCGGCGCGGTTGCGGTCGGCCATGATCTCCTGCACCAGGTCGGTCTGCGCGGCGATGTCGGCGAGCGTGCCCTCCGAGTTGGGATCCTTCAGCACGGTCAGGGGCTGGCTTCCCATCTCTTCATCGTCGACGACCAGTGTGACGGTGTAGGTGCCCGGCGGCTGGAGCGGCCCGCCGCCGCCGCCGAAGCCCATCCCGCCCACGCGATAGCCCTCGTCCGGCATCGGGACCCAGTCCGAGTAGAGCGGCTTCGTGCGCAGCCGGATCTCGGTCGGGCCGTCCCCGGTCAGGTCCCACCACACGCGGTTGAAGCCTGCGCTGCTGGTGCCGTCCAGGGTGGTCACCTCCTCTCCGGCGCTGTCGTCGATGCGCAGCTGCACCGTGCCGGCGCCCTCGCCCAGCCAGTAGGTCAGCGGGGCCTCGCCCTCCGGGTTCTCGCCGTCGGACCAGTCGTCGAGCATGGTCGCGGGCTCGGTGACGGGGCGGAAGCGGTAGGCGTCGCGCGGCTCGAACAGGTGCGCGGCCGACGCGGCCATCTCGTCGGTCAGCTGCTGGACCGGACCCAGGTCGTCCAGGATCCAGTATCCCCGCCCGTAGGTCCCGATCACGAGGTCGTTGAAGTGCTCCTGCTGGAAGATCCCGTAGTACGGCGTCGGCGGGAGGCCCGGCATGAAGCGCTGCCAGCTGTCGCCATCGTCGTAGCTGATGTAGAGCGAGCTCTCGGTTCCCAGATAGAGCAGCCCCGGTCGCACGGCGTCCTCCAGAAGATACCGCGTATAGTCGACGGGATAGTTGTCGACCCCGCCGGTGATCCGGGTCCAGCTCTCGCCGAAGTCGTCGGTGCGGTAGGCGCGCGCCTCGAAGTCGCCCACCTGGTGGTGCTCGATGGTGATGTAGGCGCGGGCGGCGTCCCAGCGCGAGGCGTCGATGCTGCGCACGACACCGTCGGGGGGCAGATCGGGGATGTTATCGGTCACGTTGGTCCAGGTGGCGCCGTTGTCGCGGCTCACCTGCATGAGCCCGTCGTTGGTGCCCGCCCACAGCACGCCGGCCTGCACCGGGGACTCGTCGAAGGCGTAGATCACGCAACAGAACTCCACGCCGATGTTGTCCGGGGTCAATCCTCCGGAGATGGTCTGGCGGGACTTGTCGTTGGTGGAGAGGTCGGGGCTGATCACCTCCCAGCTCTGCCCGTTGTTGCGGGTGCGGTGCACGTGCTGGCTGGTGACGTAGAGGGTGTTGGGGTCGTGCGGCGAAAGCAGCAGCGGGAAGGTCCACTGGAAGCGGAAGCGCATGTCCTCCGCGGGCCATCCCAATGTGGACATGGGCCACACCTCGACGTCCCGGAACTGTCCCCTGGCGACATCGTGACGCACCACGATCCCGCCTGCGGCCCCGGCCCCGGATGCGCTCGACCACACGATGTTGGGATCGCGCGGGTCGGGGGTCGCGAATCCGCTCTCGCCGCCGCCCACGCCGCGCCACTCCCCGCGCGGGATGCGTCCGTTCGAGAACAGACCGCCCATCCGCGAATTCGACGGCCCCCGGAATGAAGGCCCGTCCTGGCGGTTGCCGAGCACGTTGTAGGGAATCGCGTTGTCGGCGGTCACGTGATACATCTGCGCGATCGGCAGTTGCACCCGGAACCAGGAGCGCCCCCGGTTCTCGCTGACCGAGAATCCGCCATCGTGCGCCACGGCGATCCGGTCGGCGTTGAGCGGGTCGCTCCAGATGTCGTGGTGGTCCCAGCCCGGCGCGTCCCCGGCGAAGAGGAAGTTGGTGGTCTCGTGGGTCTCGCCGCCGTTCCGGCTCACGCTGTAGCTGGACGACAGGAAGTAGACCTCGTCGCGGTCGTCGGGCGCCACGCCGCAGCGCGTGTAGTAGGCCTGGCGCGTGGCGAGGTCATGGCTGTATGAGGCGAGACGCCAGCTGTCGCCCCCGTCGCTCGTGCTCCAGAGCTCGCCCGAATCGGTCTCCTCGCCGTCGATGGGCACCCCGTCTCCAGTCTCGATGAGGGCGTAGATGCGGTCGGAATCGGACGCCGACATGCAGAGCCCGATCTTGCCGATGCGGCGCGTGGGGAGGCCGTTGCCCTCGATCTCGCGCCAGGTGTCGCCCCCGTCCATGGTCACGTGGATGCCGCTCGCCGGGCCTCCACTGTCCCGCTTCCAGGTCTTGAGGTCGAGGTCCCACATGCTGGCCACGATCTTCCGCGGGTTGTTCGGGTCCATCACCATCTCGTATGCGCCCGCCCCAGGGTCGACGAAGAGCACCCGCTCCCAGCTGTCGCCGCCGTCGAGGGTGCGGTAGACGCCCCGATCCTCGGACGGCTGGTACGCGTGCCCGAGTGCTGCGACGTAGACGATGTCCGGATCGGCGGGATGGATGAGGATGCGGCCGACCCGCCCCGTCCCATCGAGCCCCATGTGCGCCCAGGTGTCGCCGCCGTCGGTCGACTTCCACATACCGTTGCCGATGGAGACGTTCGACCGGATCGACGACTCCCCCGTCCCGGCCCACACGATGGCGTGGTCGCTGGGCGCTACCGCGAGCGCGCCAATGGAGTGCACCGGCTGGTCGTCGAACACCGGCTCCCAGTTGAGCCCCGCGTCCTCGGTGCGCCAGATGCCGCCGCTCGCGGCCCCCGCGAAATAGATGTTCCGGTTGCCGGGCACCCCCACCACCGACGCGAGCCGGTTGCCCACCGGCCCGATGTGGCGGAAGCGGAGGCCGCTCAGATGGTCTTCCGGGACCTCCTGGGCGGAGAGCGGGACGGCCGGGAGCGCGAGGGTCGCGGCCAGCAACAGGCTTGCGGCCAGCGCGAAACAAGCTGCGCCGGCGGGCGCGATGATGCGAGAAGCGGCCACGGATGCGGTCAAGCGGGATGCGGACATGGTCATGGCTCCATTGGATTGGAAGCGCCGGTAATCTCGAAAAGTCTGCCAGAATGTCAGAAGATGAAGGCTTCTGAGGCAGCCAACACCGAAGACTCTGCCAAAATGGCAGGCCTCAACCTCCACGAGCCGCCATCAGCACCCTGTGGATCGCCTCCACGGTCGCATCCGTGCGGAACTCGATCAGCCGCTTTCCGTGCTCGATCGTCCGCGCGGCTGGCAGGATGCTGATCCCGTTGATCGACGCCTTGTCGGCTGCGATGCGCTGCTGGAGGCGCACATGCTGCGGGTCGTCGTTCATGATGATCGACGTGATGTAGTAGTCGTCGTGGAGACCCTCCAGCCGGGGATCCTCATCGATCCCGAGGACTTCCCGCTGATATGTCAGCACATCCCCGTAGTTGTAGTACTCGCGGATGTGGGCGATCACGACGTCCTCGTCCGCCCATCTCTCCGAGAGCTCCGTGGCCACGGCGGCCATGCCGCGCTGATTCCCGCCGCTGTCACCCAGCATGAAGATGCGCGTGAACCCTTGGGCCTTCAGGCTGACCGCCATGTCGCGCAGCACCGCCTGGTAGGTCTCCTGCGAGAAGCGGATGCCGCCGGGCGAGCTGGCGGTCTCGGGGTTGCCGGGCTCGATGGTGACGATGGGCGCGACCAGGGTGTTCCCCAGCCGCCGAGCGATCGCATCGCCCATGACCCGCAGCACGTGGTTGTGCTTGCCGGTCGTGAGGTAGGGCCCGTTCTCCTCGATGCCCCCGGTGAGGATCAGGGCGGTGTTGGTGCCCTCGCGCAGCGCGTCCCGGACCTCGAGCATGGTCAGTTCCTCGATCCAGATGTTGTCCAGAGCCGCAATGGGGCGCTCGAACTCCATCATGTCGAGCATGTTCTCTCCCTGGGCGGCGGCCTCTCCGGCGCCTGCTGAGAGAATGACGGCGAGGGCGAGCGCGAACGTTGACGTCGATGATGTTCTCATCGGACACCTCCAAGCGGCTGTGGGGCGGTTCCGCAGATCCTTTCTGATCGTGCGCGCGCGCGGGCGCACCGGCAAGAGCGCGGACCCGCGAATCGGGCTCCCTGCCGTCCCCGGTCGCCATTCGCACGCCGGGGAACGACCGCGAGATTGGTATCGCCACTGCTCGCCGGCTCCGCCTCGGGGGCCGCGTTCTGGCAATAACGGCAACAAGCGGCAACATTAGGGAGATCATGATCGCCTTCGACACGCTCAGCGCAGCCACCAGACTGCGGCAGGAAGCGGGCTTCAGCGAGGATCAGGCTCGCGTGCTCGTGGATACCTTCGCGCAGTGTGTGGACGAGAGCCTGGCCACGAAGCGCCATGTGAAGGAAACCGAAGTGGCGCTCAGTCGTGAAATGCGGCGGATGGACGCATCGCTGCGTGGCGAGATAGCCGGGGTTCGCGGCGATCTGGAGAAGACCGAGGCGTCACTACGCGGCGACATCACCGGACTGCGCGGCGATCTGGAAGAGACCGAAGCGGCACTGCGTGGCGAGATCACCGGACTGCGGGGCGATCTGGAGAAGACGGAGGGGTCGCTGCGGGAGGACTTGGAGAAGATGGAGGCGTCGCTCCGTGCCGACATGCGCGCTCTCGAACACCGCATGACGATCAAACTGGGTGGTATCGTGAGCGCGGCGCTGGGAATACTCGTCGCGCTGGAGGCGCTGGTCTTTTGATCGTCGGCGCGGACGCTGTAGCGCGTGAGACCCGCGTGTCGCGGCGGTGCCGCGTCGATTTCGCGGCGGTGCATCGCATCGTGGTGCACGAGAACATGCACGAGGGCACCTGGAACCACTTCAGCTGCAAGGTTCCGGGCAGGCCCGGACACCTGCTCATCACGCCCGGGCAGACGCACTTCTCGCGCGTGACGGCGAGCAGCCTCGTCGAGGTGGACCCGGAGGGGACGCCGTTCGGCAGGGAAGGGCGGCTCAACGTGAGCGCGTGGGCGATCCACGCTCCCATCCAGCGCGCGCGCCCCGACATCGTGTGCGCGCTGCACGTCCACGCCCCCTGGAGTACCGCCCTCGCCTCGATCGACGGATGGAGGTTGGATGAGCGCGGAAGCCAGAACGCGGCCGTCTTCTACGGGAACTGCGCCTATTTCGGATACGAGGGGCTGGTCACCGAGTCCGACGAAGGCGAGCGCATGGCGGAAGCGCTCGGCGACAAGCGGGTGCTCTTTCTCGCGAATCACGGGGTGCTCGTCGTCGGGGACACCCTCGAGAAGGCGATGCTCTGGCTCTATCAGCTGGAGCGCGCCTGCATGAACGAACTGCTGGTGCTCCAGGCGGGCCGGAAGATTCGCCCGATCCCGGTCGTGGCCGCGAAGCTCAACGCCGAACTGTCCATCGAGTCCTCGGGCGAAGCGGGCTATCTCGAAGGCATGAAGGAAGTTCTGGATGAGGAGGGTCAGGACTACGCCGACTGATGCGCGGGAGCGCAGGTTACCACGCGACGCGGTTTGGGGGCTTGCCTGGTGTCGCGTCAGGTCGGCAACGATGCAGCGGGCACGCGCGGTCGCTCCCCGTCGGTCAACGCGCTAGCTTGTGAACATGCCCTACAACATGCGCCGCATCGTCCTCGTCGCAACTCTGGCCGCCTCCGCGCTTCCCGCCGCCGCGCAGGAACCCATCGTCGACGGTTTCCGGGGACACCCCTGGGGCAGCCGGGTCGAGGACATTCCGGAGCTTGCCGGCAATGAGCAGGTGGGCGAGCGCGAAGGGCTTCGCATCTACTCGACGGAGGCCCGGCTTCTGGGGCGCCAGGCCCTCGCCGGCTACTACTTCCATCCCGAGACCGGCGAGCTGGTCGAGGGCGCCTACGTCATGGTGATGCCCCTCGAGAGCTGCCAGACCATCTGGGATCTCCTGGCCCGCGATATCCAGCGCACGTATCCCGGCCTCGAGCGGCAGGGCGAGCTGCCGTCACGCAGGAACGCGCACCGGCCCGTCTACGAGTCCGACTGCGAGTACTTCGTCTACAACTATCATCGGGAAGAATGGCGCATGGGGTTCGGAAACCCGGAGCCTCCGTACGACGAAGTACGCATGTGGATTCGCGTGAACGAACGAACGCCCCGGCTTCACGTGGAGTACCGGGGAGAGCGCACCGTGCCCCGGTAACGTCGCGGAGGGCTGCGCCCTGCCGTAGTTTCCATTCCTGCCGGTCGTCCCCGCAGTCATATCCACAGGGAGGGAAGATGAACGCCGTCACGCTCCATCCATCACGCATCCTCGGCATCGGCCTCCTCTTCATGCTCTTTGCCTGTGCGCCGGCCTCGGAGGGCGGCGAGGGCTCCGATGGCGGCGGCATGGAAGTCCGCGTCGAGATGGGCTCCACGGATGATGGCGGGCTTCCGGCCGCGATCCTCGGCACCGCGCCCGCACCGCGCGGAGAGGACGTGCACTACGTCGCGGGGAACGAGGCCACACGCGGATACCTAGCGGTGCCCGAAGGGGAGGGCCCCTTTCCGGCGCTGGTGCTGATCCATGAGTGGAACGGGCTGGTAGACCGGGTCCGGCAGGTGGCGGACGCCATGGCCGATGAAGGCTATGTGGCGCTGGCTGCGGACCTGTTCCAGGGCCGCACCGGATCCAACCCGGACGAGAACCGGGCGCTGATGGCGGAGGCGAACGCCGATCCGAACGCCGTCATCGCCAACCTGAACGAGGCCGTGAATTTCCTGCGCGCGCGCGACGACGTAACCGGAGCCATCGGCACCATGGGGTGGTGTTTCGGCGGCGGCATCGCGCTCAGTTACGCGCTGGGGGGCGAGCATCACGACGCCACCGCGATCTTCTACGGGCGGCTGGTCACCGATCCGGCGGTGCTGGCGGGGATCGACCACGAGGTGTACGGCACTTTCGCGGAGATGGACACCGGCCCCCCGCCCGACCAGGTGAACCAGTTCGTGGACGCGTTGCGCGCGCAGGGCATCGAGAACGACGTCCACATCTACGACGCTGTGAACCACGGATTCTGGCTGCGTGTGGACGACGATCCCGATCTGCGTACCGCACCCGCACAGGATGCATGGGACCGGCTCAAGGCCTACTTCGAGCGCACGCTCGCGAGCTGATTCCAGGCCAGGATGGAAGGTGTGCGGTCCGGGTCGGTTGCCGTCGGCCTGGCGTTGGCCGTGCTGTTTGGCGCGGGACCAGGCGCGGGTCAGGAGACCTCCAACCCCTTTGCCGGCTTCGAGACCCACTTCCTCTCCAACGGCGTCAAGATCTGGTTCAAGCAGCTTCCCGGCGCGCCCAACGTCTCGGTTAGCGCGGGAGTGCCGGTGGGGTCCGACGCGGATCCCCCGGGCAAGGAGCAGCTCGCCCACTTCACCGAGCACATGCTGTTCTCCGACCACGACGGCCGCACCGAGCAGGAGATCAAGGACGCCGTGGAAGGGATCGGCGGGCGGCGCAACGGCTTCACCTACCGCGACCGCACCTGGTACTACGTGACCATCGGCCGGGAGCACGGGCTGTTCGCCATCGAGTGGCTGGCCGGCATTCTTTCCCCGCACGAGATGGACCCGGCCGTGGTGGACCGCGGGCGGCAGCCGGTCGAGAACGAGATCCGCGCCCGGCCGCGCGAGTTCTTCGACCACCTCGTGGCCGCGCTCAACCCGGGCTGGCTCGCGTTCCCGGACTTCTGGGAGCGCGAGTTCGGCATCGAGCGGCTGCGGGCCCCCTTCCCGGACATGTGGCGGAGCCTGCAGGGCATCACCCCGGAGGATCTGCGCGGCTTCTACGACCGGTACTACTCGCCCGCGGTCATGACCGTCACGATCGTGGGCGACCTCGACCGGGACGAGGCGCTCGACCGCGCGCAGCGCACCTTCGGATCATTCCCCGCACGACCGGTCGAGCGCTGGGCGACCACGGCCGAGGATCCGGGGCGCGGGCGGTCCACGTACCAGTGGGGGTTCCAGTCGACGGCCGGTTACCTGTCGCGCCACAAGCTCTTCTACGCCAACTCCGACGAGTTGCTGACGGCGATGTTCGTCCGCGACCTGCTGAACCGCCGGCTCAACCAGCGCCTGCGCTACGGGGAGCGCAAGGCCGTCTACGGCGCGAGCGCCAACCTGGTGACGCGCGGGCCGGCAGCCTACCTGCAGGTGAGCAGCCGCATCGACGAAGACGACTACGACTTCGCCAGCGCGATCATCGACGAAGAGATCGAGTACCTGCGTTCGGGCTCGCTCGGCACGGCCGAGTTCGAAGCTGACCGCGCCGCGGTGATCGAACGCCTTCGCGGCGCGAACCAGACCGCGGAGTCCCTCAACACCTGGACCCGCCAGGTCTTCTACGACCCGGCCACCTTCACCGACTTCCCCGACGTCCTCTCCTTCTACGAGAACCTGAGCCAGAGCCAGGTCGCGTCCTTCGCGGCGCACGCCTTCGACGAGTCACGCCGGGTCCTGTCGGTGTCGCGAACACAGCCGGTCAGCCAGGGGATGGCCGTGCTCGCGGTGGCGGTGCTCATCTGGATCACCCTGAAGGTGGTCGCGTGGGCGCTGACCAGGCCCGTCCGGATGAAGGACATCCGCTACGTCGCGCATTTCCGGCTGCCGGTGGTGCTGAGAACCGCGTACGCACTCGGGTTGATCGCGGTCACGCTCGCTCTGGGACGCATCGCCGCGGCGGGGATCGGGTGGGCGGTGGAACGCTGGCTCATCCCCGTGGACGACTATGCAATCCAGCACGCCGCCATCGCCGGGATGCTGGTCGTCGGACTCGTGGCGACGGCCCTGCTCCTGACATCATCCCCGCGCAAGCTGCTCATCTTCGAGGACCACCTCCGCATCAAGTCGCGCGCCTGGCGCTCGCGCATCCTCAAGGCCGGGGACATCGACGAGATTGCCCTGGAGCGCGGCCTGGGTGCCTGGCGGAGCCGCGGAATCCTGCGGAGCCCTCCGCTCGCGTTCGGGCTGATCGGCCCGGGCATTCACCTGCGCCCCGTCAAGGGACGAAGCTACTTCTTCCGCAGCCGGGACACGACGGAACTGGCCGAGGTGCTGGGTTCGTGGTGGGGCAGACCGATCTCGCAGCAGCCACTGAAGAAGCGCAGGACGTCGAGGAAGGGCGAGGACGCCGCGACGGGAGTTCAGGCCGCGCCGGGGGCCAGCGTGCCACCGGCAGCCGGAGCGACGCCATCCCGCACCACGCCAGCCGTCTCGAAACCGGGCGTCACATCCGCCGCAGCCGCCCGCGGCTCCGCGCCCCCTCCTCCTCCCGGTCCCGGCGACCCCGAGGAGGACATCGACTTCGACAGCATCGGCCTCACGGAAGAGGAGATGCGGGAGCTGCTCGGAGAGGACTAACGTTCAGCCGATCTCCGCCAGCGCCGCCATCACGTCCTCGTTGCTCGGACGGATGCGGTAGTCGACCTCGATGAACTTCCAGCGCACGACGCCTTCCATGTCGATGACGTAGACGGCGGGGTGAGGGACCGGGCGCCGGCTGTCGGCGTTGAAGAGGCCGTAGCGGTCGATCACGGCGTGGTCCGGATCGGCCAGGATATGGTAGTCGATGGTGCGGCCCTGTTCGGCGGCCACCCGGTCGATCATCATCTGCTGTTCCGGGCGTTCATCCACGGAAATGGCGAGGATCTCCGCGGCCACTTCCTGGTCGGCGTCCAGCAATTCACTCAGCTCCCCGAGCTGACCGGCGCACCAGGGTCACCAGTGGCCGCGGTAGAAGGCGAGGATGACGTTCCTTTGCCCGCGGAAGTCCGAAAGGCTGATCACGTCGCCCGAGTAGGCGAGTAGCGAGAAGTCGGGGGCGGCATCGCCGACCGCCACTCGACCGGTGTCCTGGCCGGGCAGGTCGCGGCCGTCGGCGGGGCCCAGGTCGGCCGTTTGCCCGACGCCGCCGGTCGCGCTCTCAGGCGAGGCTGGTGCGGCGCCCTGGCGGCCGGCCAGCAGATAGTAGCCGCCCAGCAGCACCACGGCTGCTGCGATCGCGATTCCAGTGCGTCGTGTCATCGTCTTCTCTCCGGGGGATGAATTTCGGCACGCGGTCCAGGCGGGTCACATGGAGTCGCGCGCGGGCCTGGCGTTGCGTGAGTTTTGGGTTCAGTTGCCCGTGAGGCTGACGTAGACGCCGCGCACGAAGCCCTCGGGATTCTCGCCCCAGGTGGCGTCCAGATCGGAGGTGGGGGCCGCTGCCACCACTTCGTCTTCCGTCATCCCGTCGTCGATCATGCCGCTGACCCGCCCGCGCACGGTAGACAGCATGTCACGGTAGGCCTGCAGCGAGTTCTGGTCGGTGATCTCGCCGTGCCCGGGGATGATGGTCGTCCCGGCCGTCGTGTGCCCGAGCACGTAGTCGGCGATGGCGATCACCCCATCGACGTTCCCGCCGCTGTCCACATCGATGAAGGGATAGCGCCCGTTGAAGAAGGTGTCCCCCATGTGCACGGCGTCGGCGTTGGTGAAGAACACGAGCGCGTCGCCGTCGGTGTGCGCGTTGGGCATGTGGTTGACGCGGATGTCCTCGCCGTTCCAGTGGAAGCTGACCCGGTCGTTGAAGGTCACCACGGGCAGCCCCTCCGGCGCAACCTGCTGGGAGCGCCCGACCAGGTCGGCGAACTCGGCGGGATTCAGGCGGCGGTACACGTTCTCGTGCGCAACGATCAGGGCGCCTTCGCGGCCCAGGTTCTCGTTGCCGCCGGTGTGGTCGCCGTGCCAGTGCGTGTTCAGCACCCAGCGCACGGGCTGATCGGTGACCTCCGCCACCGCCGCGAGGATCTTCTCGGTGAGCGGGGCGAACTGGTCATCGACCAGGAAGGCCCCGTCGTCTCCCACCGACAGACCGATGTTGCCGCCCGCACCGAAGAGCACGTATAGCCCGTCGGCGACCTGCTCGGTGCGAATCTCAACCTGCGAGAAGTCCTGCTGGGCTGCAGCCGACAGCGGGGCGAGCGCGAGCGCGCCGACCACGACCGGCATCGCGCGCGGCATGCGTGCCCCGACCCTCATTGGCAGATCTTCCGGCCGGTGAGGAACACCACCGCGGCACCCACCAGGGTGATGCCGACTGACGCCGCGTTGGCACTGACGACGAACCAGATCACTCCGTAGGACATCACGAAGGTGGCGATCAGCAGGACGTAGAAAAGGAGGGGATTGTGACGGGCAGCGGCCATCGATCGATCTCTCGGCTGGGATTGCGCAGACAGGCCCGTCCGGACGCGCCGGACAGGGTTGTTCAGGTCGAATCTGCCCAGCCCCGGATGGCGTGTCAACGATGGCGGAGACGCCTCTGGGAGCCCGGACTGTTGTCCGATCCGGGATTCCGTCCGCATTCTCCTTTCCGTAGCAGGTGCGCACGAACAGCGGGGCTCGCATGGCGTTCGAGATAAGGCTTCACCGGGACGTTGCGGCGGAGATCCGCCGCGTTGCCCGGGAGGAGGTTGACCGGGCCATGAGGGCGCTCGACGGGGCCCGCGAGGGACGTTTCGAGGGGGTTCACGACGCGCGCAAGCGCTTCAAGGCGATTCGCGCGCTGCTTCGGTTGGTGGCGGGCCGGCTGGGGCCGACGTTCCGCCGGGAGAACCGCTGGTATCGCGATGCCGCCCGGCGGCTGGCAGGGGTGCGCGAGGCTCAGGCGACTCTCGAGACGCTGGACCGGCTTGGGGACTCCGCGGATGCAACCCTGCGCCGGAAGCTGGAGGCCCGCTACTCGGCTCGCGGCGGGCTCCAGTTCAGGGACGCCAATGTGCTGGCTGTGCTGATCGAAGGCCTGGCGGAAGCCCGGGAGCGGATCGCGGGATGGCCGCTGGCAGGAGGAGGATTCGAGACCATCGAGCCGGGCCTGCGCGCGACCTATCGACGCGGGCGCAAGGGCCTCCGCGGAGCGGTCCGAGGCGCGACCGCGACCGCTCTCCATGAGTGGCGCAAGGATGTCAAGTACCATCGTCACCACCTGGAGCTGCTGGTCGGGCTTGGGCCCGATGTCCTGGCGGGCGCTGCCGGGACGGCACGCAGGCTGGGGGATCTGCTCGGCGATCATCACGATCTGCACCAGCTTCGCGCCCTGCTTTCGAAGTCGCCCGGACTCGCGGGGAGCGAGCACGAGCGAGAGTCCGTCCTGGCGGCGGGAGGGTGTCTGGCACGCGAGCTGGAGGCGGCCGCGATCACGATCGGCGGGCGGGTCTATGCGGAGAAGCCGGGACGCTTCATCGCACGGATGCGGGCCTGCTGGGATGCCCGCTCCGGCGGCCGGGCCTGACGGGGCACTGACCCGAGGCGCGGGACCACCGTGTTAGGTTATGCCTCAGCCTCCATCTCCATCCAATACCGTCACGCCCATGAACCGCGCCCATTTCACGCCCGCGACCTTCGATTTCCTCACCGAACTCGCTGCAAACAACAACCGCGACTGGTTTGCGGCGAACAAGCCACGCTATGAGGGCGACGTGAAGGCGCCGGCCCTCCGGTTCATCTCCGACTTCGGACCCCTCCTTGCGCGCATCGGCCCCCGCTTCCGCGCGGATCCCCGGGCCAACGGCGGCTCGCTGTTCCGCATCTATCGGGACACGCGCTTCTCCAGGGACAAGAGCCCGTACAAGACCCACACCGGCATTCACTTCCGGCATGAGGCGGCGAAGGACGCGCACGCGCCCGGGTTCTACCTGCACCTGGAGCCGGGCAGCGTCTTCGTGGGCTGCGGCATCTGGCGGCCTGGTGGTCCCGCCCTGCGGAAGATCCGGGAAGCGATCGACGAAGACCCGGATGCGTGGCTGCGGGCCTCCCGGGACGAGGGCTTTCGGGCGTCGTTCGAGCTTGAGGGCGATTCCCTGATCCGCGCCCCCAAGGGCTTCAGTGTGGACCATCCGCTCATCGTGGATCTCCGGCGCAAGGACTTCATCGGTGTCGCGTATCTCAACGAGGAAACGGTCTCGTCCGAGGGGTTCCTGGATGAATTCACCCGGTTGTGCCGGGACGCCGCGCCGTTCCAGCGCTGGCTGTGCGGGGCGCTGGGGGTGGGATACTGAGGTGCTGCGGAGCCCGCGCCCCTGGCAGGGAGGCGGGCTAAGGTGTGAGTCGTTTGCTAGGCCCTGCGCAGGCGTGCGAAGGGCAGGTACATGCCGACAACGATGACCAGCAGGAGCCCCTCCAGGACCAGCAGGTACCAGGGCCATTCCGGGAAGATGTCCATGAGCGACGTGGACTCCGGCTTTTCAACGATGTAGAGGTAGTTCGAGCCCACGAGCAGGTTGAAGACGAAGACGACCGCCGCGTAGAGGTGGAGGAGTGCGAGGGTCCAGAGGGTCGAGCGAAGACCGGGCGTGTACTTTTCCACGACGATCACCCACAATCCGGCGACCACGATCGTGGTGTGCGAGAGCATGGTGGCCACGAAGCGCACGTGGGGGAACCCGTAGGGACTGTCCGGCTGGAGGACCCCCTGAATCGCCCCGGCGACTCCCAGATAGTACATGAGTGGGCGGGTCCATGGCCGGTCCGTCCAGAGGCCGTAGATGCTCACCCACACCATGACCCCGCACATGTGCAGGGGGAGGCGCTCCACCACCGCCCACTCGCCGTGGAATGCGAACCAGAAGTGTCCTTCCACGAAGGTGACGAGGAGCAGAGCAATCATGCCCCGCTTGATGCGGCGTCGGGTTTCTTCGCTTCCCGACTGCCCGAGGCGAATGGCCATGTAGCCGAAGGCGGCGAGCACGGCCAGCGAGAGAAGATGCGCGCGCCCGAAGATCACAAAAGGGTTTACGGGGTCGCCGGCGGAAAACAAGGAATCCAGGACGCCTGCCTCCCCACAGTTCATGATCTTGCGGAGACCCGCGGAAGCCGGGCCCCACAGGGGTCAGGTTAGTGCGGTGGGAGGGGTACGGGAAGAGCCCGGGATCGGGGCGGAGTTCCCGCTAACCGCCGGACTTCGGCACCTCCGTCTCCACGAGGATCACGCCGGAGGCGGAATTGGGATAACGGGACGCCGAGGCCGGGCCCCGCAGGATGCGGATGCGCCTGACAGATGTAGCCGGGATCTGGTCCAGCGCCCGAATGGCCTGACCCGGACCGCCCGCATCGATTCTGATTCCGTCGAGGTAGATCGAGGGCTGGTCCGACGTATAGAGCGACTTGGCGCCGCGAAGCCGTACCCGGAGACCGGCTCCCGACATTCCGTCCTCGCGGCTGACGCTGAGGCCGGGCATGCTGCGCAACAGCAGATCGGCGGCGGTCTGGACGCCCTGGGCATCGGCGTCCGATCCGGAGATCTGCGATTCCGAGTGGCCGCGACGGTTGCCGCGCCTCGGGGGATCCGGCGTGCCGACGATCTGATCCAGCATCGCACCGATGCGGTGCAGGCGGAACTGGACCAGGGTGGCCTCCAGCGGCGTGATCTCCAGTGTCTCGACGAGAGAGATGAACGCACCTTCCTCGATGCGGATGACCACGTCACCCGCCGGCACCTCCGTCAACTCGAAACGGCCCTCTTCGTCCGTTCGGGCACGCCGACTGAAGTCGTGAAGCGCCACCAGCGCCCCCTCGACGGGTTCGAGGTTCGCTTCATCGACCACCACGCCGATCACCGAGCCGTGCTCCTGGGCTCTGGCGCGCTCCGGAGCCAGGAACCAGCCCGCCATCAAAACGAGGGCTGGCAGGGTCCGGGTGATCGGACGCTGCCAGCCCCACGCGGTCCCGCTGCATGCACTCATTTATGTCCTCGGGGATGAGCCCCGGTTTGGTCGTTCGCGTTGAACTCGATGTCGATGATACCCGTGAACAGGGTTGCGGAGCCCGTACGGGGGCGGGTTTCATCCCGATAGTCACCTCTCACCGGAGATCAGCAGGCGAAACTCCTCGGTGTCGCGTAGCCCATTGAACGCTGCGCTCGCGCGCGCTTCTCCTCTCCAGATGTCACGAATGCGGATCGCCGCCCGCAGCGAGTTGAGCGCGTCCCGGTCGCGGCCGGCTTCCGCGTACCACTCGGCCAGGGTGAAAAGATAGCTGTCGCGGTGCGGATACATGGCGAGTGCCCGCTCAAGCGCCTCGATCGCATCTTCCGCGTGACCCTCGGCCATCAGCTCCTCGGCGCGTTCGGCCTGCCGGGGCGCCAGGCTGATATTCAGCAGACGCCGCAGTTCACGGTAGGGATCCACGGCGTCGTCGACCCGGATGTCCACCCACTTGTCGGTCGTGCGGGTGCCATCGATGGGCTTGACCACGTAGATCCCGGCCGCCTGCATCCCCCGGGTGTCGCCGCCCGCAGCCTCACCGGCCTCCAGTGCCGCCATCAGCTTCTCCGCCAGCTCACCCTCCGTCTCCTCGTAGGCGCGCGCCATCTCGGCAATGACCTGACGGCCCGCCAGCGTATTGCCCTGCACCGAGTAGTTCGTGCCAAGGATGTGACCCGCGAACTGATTGGGCCGGGCGACGCGGTCGGCTCCGGTGTGGGCGGCGACCTGTCCCTGGGTGTCGATCACCGCGACCTGGCGCACGTCGCGCCCGGGGTCCTCATCCGTAATGATGCGCACTACCTCCGCGGGCGTCCTGCCCTCCTGCAGGAGCTCGATGGCACGCGGCCCGTAGGACTGGTTGGCGGACGCCTGAGTGGCGATCGCGCCGACGCCCGCCACGGCGTACGGCACGATCGCCCCCGCCCGGAAAGCCCGCGACTGGACTCCGACCCCGAGCTCCTGCGTCTCCGGGTCGAAGCCGATGATCGAGAAGGTGGAGACGTCTTCGTCGCCGAGCGGATCTGCGGCCTCGGGGTCGCGCAGGGCCCCTGGATCCCCGACGGCCTCGAGGTCGGGGGGCGGCCCGGGATCGCCGCCACTCACCAGGCGCAGGAACTCCGGATTCCCGTGGAGGCTCACGAAGTTCTGGTCGCGCGGCAGCGTGCGCATCCGTCCGGGGTTCAAATCCACCGCCCGCCGGAGAGATTCGAGCGCGTCTCCCGGCTGTTCCATGCGCGCCTGTACGGCGGCCAGGGCCACCCAGGCGTTGTCGTTCTCGGGCGACCTGTCGCGCGCGGCGGTGGCTGTGGCGAGCGCGTCCTCCAGGTCACCCCCCGCCAGGCTCGCGTTGGCGTTGCGCACCATCTGGCCCGACCGGAAGAGGTTGAGCACGCGCCGCAGCTCCTCCAGCGGCCGGGGATGGTCGTCAACCCTGATGTCCACGACCCGGTCGCTGAATCCCCCGCTCCCCGCGCGCGGGGCCACCACCAGAATCGCGCCCGACTGCTTGCCGCGCGCGTCGCCCCCCGCGGCCTCAGCGGCGTCGAGCGCGTCCATCAGCCGCTCGGCCAGCGGACCGGTCGACGACTCGATGGAAGCTGCCATGGCGTCGACCACCTCGGGACCGACGAGGATATTGCCCTGAGCGCAGTAGTCCCGGCCGCACCGGTGACCCTTCCAGTCACTGGCGCCGGTTCCGGACCAGGCAGCCGTGCGACCCTGCATGTCCAGGATCGCCACCTGCCGCCGGTCGCGTCCCTCGTCGCTCGCCACCATCATGTCGAGCGCCTCCTGCGGACTGTAGCCGCGCTCGATCAGATCGATGCCGATCGCGCCGTACATGGGGTTGGCGGACGCCTGGTGAGCGATGACCGCCACGCCCCCTTTTGCGTGCATGGCCCGGTTGCCGGCGGCGAAGGCCTTGGACTGGACGCCCATCCCGAGTTCACCGGTCGCGGGATCGCGGGCGATGATCGAATAGGTCGCCAGGTAGTCGGGATCGTATTCCTGGGCCGCCGCGGCTGTCGGCATCCACGCGTGCAGAAGGGAGAGAGCGAGGAGGGCCGCGGCCGCGCGGCCCCCCTTCACGAAAGTGATTCTCTCAAGTAACCCTGCCATGCTCTTCGGACTTCTCATGACGTCAGCTCCACCGAGGCCACCGGATAGCATGTCGTGCTCCCGTAGGACTGACCGTACTGGTCCACTCCGTTCGGGTGGTCGGAGCCGGGCTCACCCAGCATCGGCACCTCGAACCGGGTGCCGCGCCAGCGCAGGTGGTCGCGCAGGCGGTGGCCGCCCTCGACGAAGAACTCGCGGCGGCGCTCCTCGATCACTTGCCGAATGACGTCGTCCTGGGTGGGAATGTCCTCCTCCAGGATGGGCGGAATCCCCGCCCTGGTGTGGAAGTCGTTCAGAATCGAACGCGCCCGCGCAAGGTCGCCCATCAGGGCCGCAGCCTCGGCGATGAACATCTGCGCCTCTTCGTATGAGGCGATGCGAACATCGTCCCCGTACGAGTTGACCTTGTCGTGACGCCACACGATGGTGGCGTTGTCGTGGCCGATGAAGCCGGTGTTCATGATGTTCACGCGTGGGTCGGGCTCGCCCTTCCACCTCAGGTCGCGGAAACTCGGTGCCACGGTGCCCACCCGGTTGGTCTCCAGCCGGTTGACGTCGAAATGCTTGTTCTCACGCCTGGCGTCGCCGTCCTCGCGGGTCGCGTCGAAGCGGAACCCTTCGGGAACCAGTTCGGCATCCGCGATGACCTGGGAATACTGCTCCAGCCCCAGATTGGCCCGGCTGCGCCCTACCCGGGCGGCGTTCACAAGGTGACTGAGCCCCGCGCCTCCGGCGATGGAGAGTGCCTCCGTAAAGTGCTCCACCGCGATCTGCAGCAGTTCTGTCGGAGTGTAGGTCTTGTCGCCGGCGTCCAGCGGCGTGCCGCAGAAGCCTTCGCCGAAGGCGACATAGACGAAGCCGCTGTAAGTCCGCATTTCCGCCATGTACTGCTGGCGGTCGCGCACGTCGGCGTCGCTGAAGGTCTGCAGCCGGTTGAAGTGGCTCTCCAGCATGAAGCGAGCCGTGTGCATCGGCGTGAACAGGCCGTAGTTGGCCTGGCAGCCGTCGGTCGCGTATCGGGGGAAGTCCGGCGGAATGTCCCGCAGCATCTGCCGCCGGGAGCTGAAGTTCCCCGACGACTGTATGTACTCGTCCGAGTGCGCCGCCGCGCCGGCGACGTAGCTGTCCCACACACACTCGAAATCGCCGATCGCCGACACCCTCATGGTCCCGGCCAGATCCGGCGTTTCGATGTCCACCGCGGTCACGTTGCCCGGAAGTGCGACCTCCAGGAGTTCGGCGGTATCGCACGCCTCAAGCGTGAGCGCAAGAGGAATCGACACCAGCATGAGTACGAATCTCAGCGCTCTCGGCGCGTCTTTCAGTCTATTCATCAAATTGCCCTCCTTCGCAGTTCCAGTGTTACGCAACAGTCCTGGTCCCTTCGCCCTCGCCGCCATCAGAAGGTCAACCTCAGGTTGAGCAGGAGGCGCTTGAACAGCGGGAACGCGTCCTGAGTGTAGGCGGCCAGTCCGCCGGGATCCGTGCTCGTGCGACCGCTGGTCCGGGCTTCAGGCTCCACGATTTCCTGACCGAATCCGTATTTCTGCGCCCGCCACGGCATCCAGAGATTCTGCCCGGAAAACGTGAGCGTGGCCCGGTCGGCGGAGATGTACCCGGCGATTTCGGCCGGAATCGTGTAGCTCAGCGAGACGTTGCGCAGCCTCACAATGCTGGCGTCGAAGAGACCGCTCTGATTGCTGCCGATCGCGCCCAGGGCGTCGTAGCCGAGCAGGATCGGATCTGTCCGTTCGTGGATGGCCCTGGTGTTGCGGAAGAAGCTGTGCGCCGCCGCGGTGAAGCCGTCGATCACGTGATGGCCGCCGACGTAGTCGAACTGCGAGAAGAACTGCAGGTTCTGGAACAGCGTCACGGTCGTGCTCAAGGAAGCTTCCCGGGTGGGAATCGGTGTGCCCCAGAACACCTCCGGCGCATTCGACGCGTCGCAGGGAACCGCGGCACCGCCACCCCGGGTAAGCCTCGTTCCCGGCCATGCGATCGCACCGCTTTCACACATTATGTTGGTCGCAGTACCCGTGTTGGGCCCGGGATTCTGTACCGTAGCCGACAGCACCCTGGGCAGGAAGATTGCTCCGACGGGGAATCCTTCCACGAAACGCTGGCCGGCCCATCCGGTGGAGGAGTTGATGCCCTCCAGGCGCTGCGGTCCGAGGCCACCCATGTCGGTGATCTCGTTGGAGTTGGTGGAGAGCGCGAGTCCGAAGTGGAGGCCCAGGGCGTCGCCGCGGTAGGCGTCCCACTGGATGCCAAGCTCGAGCCCGGAGTTGCGGACCTCTCCCAGGTTGCGGAACTGGGTGCCGGGGAAACCGGTCGATGGGCGCACCGGAAGGCGGATGAGCGCCTTCTTGCGCTTCTGGTCGTAGTACGTGAACTCGATCCCCAGCCGATCGTCGAGGACCGCGAGATCGAAACCGATCTCGATTTCCTCTCCCACTTCCGGCTCGACTGCGGTGTTGCCGATCGTGAGAGGAGTCACGCCGGCCTCGCCCCTGTAGCCGGCTACCGGCGCATAGAGCTGCGCCGCGGCGAAGATGTCCGGCTGCTGGCCCGCCTGGCCCCACGCGCCGCGGATCCGCAGCGAGTTGAGCCAGTCGCTGTCGATCAGGAACTCCTCCTCGGACAGTACCCAACTCGCGCTCACCTTCGGGTAGACCACGAATTCGAAGTCCGATCCGAAGGCCGAGTTGTCGTCGCCGCGGATGGCAGCCGTCAGGAAAAGCCTGTCCTCCCATGAGACTTGTTCCTGCACGTAGGCGCCGAGCGTCTTGTTCTGGAGGAACCGGTCCCTGGTCAGCCGTACTTCACCCGACGCCACGGTGGTCAGCGTCGGAACCGCAAAGCGGTCGCCACGCCCGTAGAGCGACTCGGACGTACGGTCATAGTACTGGAGGCCCGCAGAGGTATTGAGCGACAGCCCGTCCATGGGGCTGAACTCTGCGGTTCCCGAGTAGTCCAGGGTCAGGAACTGGGTGGTCTGGAACTCGCGCTCCGCACGCCCCTGGCGCGGGCTGATGCCGACGCCTCCCTGCAGGTGCTTGACCGTCACGTGACCCCTGTTCTCGGTGTAGTCGACACCTGCGATCAGGCGGTGGGTGAGCCACTCCATGGGCCTGTGGGTCACCTGCAGGTTGAAGGTGTTGCGGTTGATGTCCTGGCCGCCGTCGATGTGCGACTCGAAGAGCTCCGGCAGGTAGGCGATGTAGCCGCGGAACGGACCGTCGAGGGCGTTCGGCAGGCCGGTCCCTTCCTCGCATCCGGCGCCTGGGCACGACCAGTGGAAGCCGACCGTGTGGGCCGGCTGGCGCGCGGCAGAAGACTCCATCTCGGAGCGGATGACCCCGAGGCCGAACTGTGCGGTCAGGTCGTCGCGCGGCGTCCAGTTGAGGTTGGTGCGTCCCGTCAGGCGATTCTGCCAGTTGGTGCGCATGGGCGACCGGTCGGCATCCCAATCCAGGTTGAAGTGGTACTGCAGGGTCTGCGATCCCCCGGAGACGCTTCCCGTATACCCCTGCGGAATGCCGGTCTGGAAGTGCTCGAGCCCGTGCCGCACATAGTCTTCCCAGAACACGTTCACGTGCACGACTTCACCGGGCGTACACCCGTGGGTTCCCGTGCCCCGGCAGGTGAACCAGCTGCCCGGCCAGTGCGTCTTCGGATCCTGGTAGAAGTTGGCTCCCACCCGGGTCGAAAGGGTGAACACCGGGGCGCCCTCGGCTCCCTTCTTGGTGATGATGTTGATGACCCCGTTGGAAGCTTCGGTCCCGTACAGGGTCGCCGCCGCGGGCCCCTTGATCACCTCGATCGACTCGATCATCTCGGGACTCAGGTCGTTGAGGCGGTTCGAAGGATTCCGGCGACGGGTTCCGGTCGTGATGCCGGTCTCGCCGGCCGCGTCGTTGTTCACGCGCACGCCATCGATGTAGATGAGCGGCTGGGAGGAAAGCGCCAGCGAGCCGGCACCCCGGATGCGGATGTTCGAGCCGCTGCCGATAAGCCCGTCGCCGGTGGCGACGGTGAGGCTGGGGACGCTTCCGGAGAGCATGCTCTCCAGGTTGGGCTGCGGAGCGATGCGCTGGACATCGGCGGCGTCGACCCTGCCGACGGTGTTGCCGAGCGCTCGCACCTGCTGGGCTCCCGCCGTGCCGGTCACGACCACCTCGTCCAGCTCGATTGCCCTCTCGGCGAGCTGGAAGTCAAGGATGTTCACTTCATCGTCGACCACGGTCACGGTCTGAGTTGCGGCACCGTAACCGATGATCTCCGCCATGATGGTCTGCGGGCCGGCGGGCACGTTGATGAGCAGGTACCTTCCCTGGGCGTTGGTGAGGGCTCCGATCCCGGTGTCGGGGATGTAGACCTGGACGCCGACCAGCGGTGTCTGGTCGCGCGCCGCGGTCACGGAGCCGGTGATGCTCCCGACCAGGGAGCGCGAAACGGGCGTTGGGCGAAGGCCTCGGACCGCGAGCGCCGGTGGCCGTACGGCGGCTTCGGCTTCCAGCACCGGAGAGCCTCCGCCGGTCGGCGCTGACGGAAGGTTCTGGGCCTCCACCCCTGGCGTACACAGGAGTGCCCCCAGTACACCGGCGATGGAGAAAAAACGGGCGTCTGCATTCATGCGGACCTCCGGGTTGTGGGTGGAAACCGATGTACCGCGATCACGCCCTGCGCAGACGCGCGAGCGGCAGGTACATGTCGATGGGAACCACGAGTCCTTCGAGGACGGAAGCGCAGACCCGGACGAGCGCCGATGTCCGTACGGGGCGGCGCGTGGGCCTACGTCCTGTGAGAGGAGGAGTCAGGTCGCCCGGGATAGCCGGCGGGTCCCTGGGGGACAGGCTCGCGGGGCGGAAAGGGAGGAAGGATGCGGCAGGGGTGCCCGAGGAACCAGAAAAATCCAACACACGCTTACTCCTCATCCACGGGGTTCCGGCGACAACCGCGGAAGCCCGGTGGCACGATGCAGATTAGCGTCTCGCGACGGGCGCGGCAAAGAACCGTCTCGGAGCGCCGCCGGGTGCGTCGCCATGGTCTTCTTGTTGCCTCGGCAGCCGATTCGTATGGTGAATCTCTCGATGGTTCGGCCGATGGTCGGTCTCCACATCCTTCCAGCGGAGTCATGAAGATGCTGCACCGCCTTATCCCGTCTTTCGTCCTCCTTACGCTCCTCGCCGCCGGCTGCGCCCCGGCCGACGACGCGCCCGAACCGGCCGACGGCGATCCGCAAGCGCAACTCCTCGCCCGCGCTGCCGAGCTCGAACTTCCCGGCGAGTACGCGCTGCCGCCGGGAGACCCGGTGGTGCATTCGACGGCGGGGTTCGCGAAGATCCTGTGCTCCAACGTCTTTCTGTCCGGGCTGGACCCGGACTTCGCCGCCGAGCACACCGGCTTCTTCACTGCGCAGCGCGAGCACCGCGGCGCCGTGACCGACCGGGTGGTCGACTACGAGAACCAGCGCGTGCACCTCACCCTGCCGGACGGCACGGTGCGCTCCGCCAAGCTGCACGGCGACCAGGGATGTCTCGCCCTCCCCATCGGCGAGGAGGAGCCGTACTACGAGACCGTTGATGTGGTCTCAACCCTCCCGGACGCCGAGACCACGGCCTGGCCGCTGGGCGACCTGCTTCCGGACGAGCCCTTCCCGGCCGACGTGGACATGGACAAGGTGGCGCAGGCGGTGGAGGCTGCCTTCGCGCCCCCCGAGGCGCTGACCGCGGCCTTCGTCGTGACCCACCGGGGCCGTCTGCTGGCGGAGCGCTACCGCGAGGGCATCGACCACACCACGCCGCTCGAGAGCTGGTCCATGAACAAGAGCCTCACCGGCACGCTCATGGGCATCCTGATCCAGAAGGGGGTCTACGACCTCTGGCAGTCCGCGCCGATACCCGAGTGGCAGGGCGAAGGCGACCCGCGCCAGGCCATCCGCATCGGCGACATCATGCGGATGTCATCCGGGCTGCGCTGCCGCAACCTGGGCGATCCGGGCGACGACCCGAACATCGGGTACCCCGACCACCTGTACCTCTATACGGGCACCGTCAACTCGTTCGAGTGGGCTGCCGGCAAGGACCAGCAGTGGGAGCCCGACACAGTGGGACGGTACCGGAACTGCGATCCCGTGCTTACCAACTACCTCGTCCGGCTGGGCGTGGAAGGGGAGCTGGGCGAGAACTACCATCAGTTCCCGCAGCGGCATCTCTTCGACAAGCTGGGGATGCGCAATTTCGTCGCCATGACCGATCCCTACGGCAACTTCCTGCTCCAGGGATACGGCTTCGGCAGCGGGCGCGACTGGGCGCGGCTCGGCAACCTGTACCTGCAGGACGGCGTGGTGAACGGCGAGCGCATTCTCCCGGAGGGATACGTGGAGTACGCGTCCACGCTCGCCCCCGCCTGGGTGGCGGACGGGCGTCCGGTGTACGGAGGCGCCTTCTTCTGGGTGAACGGCGACGGCAGCCGCCCCATCCCGACGAGCGCCTTCCGCATGGCGGGCGCCGGAGGCCAGAGCACGATCATCATCCCCACGCACGACATGGTGGTGGTGCGCATCGGGCACTACACTGGCAGTGGACCGGGGGGGCGGGCGCTCAACGACGCGTTGCGCCTGCTGATGGAGGCCGTGCCGGCGAACTGAGGCGGGGCCATTCGCGGCCGAGGCGCACTCCCACCTCGGTCCGCGGGCGGCCGCGCTCGCCGGTGGCGGCGGCCAGGACGACCGCCGCCACCGGCTGCTGGACCGCACCGGCATCGGGTGCGTTGCTATCTGGTCCAGCAGTAGATGAGCCAGTGCAGCGGCCAGCACCAGATCAAGACGCCGTCGGAGTCGCGGTCCGGACGCCCATCGACGATCTCCTCTCCGACGGGTTCGGCGTGATCGGCGAACTGCGCGACCGCCGGTTCGGTCTGCAGGGCGAGGGCGGCCGCCAGGGACAGTGCGGCCATCGGGAGGCGTCCTGGGGTCTTGCGTCGAGGGGTCATGTCCATGGTCTCCGTGTTGACGGTAGGCTCTCGGCGGACACGAATCGGTGGTCCGAAGCCACCGATCGGCCGCACGTCGTTGGCTTGAGATCCCCTTCATGGAGCATTCCAAACCCGGGCTCCCGGGCGAGTCCATGGCTGACCGGGACGTCTTCGGCACGGACTTCGATGCTGGCGATCGGCGCGGGCTCGGGTTTCGCCGTGGTCGGCTTCCCGACCGGCAGGAATCCCCCTCGCCTTCAGCGACCCGATAGGGTATTCTGGAGCGGTCCGGGCCGAGGAGCGGAGGACGGTTCATCCGGAACCGGATACGACGATAAACCGTTGAAACCACGACATATCCAGTAACCGGAACGGAATCGACAGGAGCGATGGGGATGAGCGGAAGACTCGAGGCGATCTGGCTGAAGCGGCAGCGTGGGGGCGAGATGAGCGCCGTCTCCGAGGCCACCGCGGAAGCGGGAGGCGGACTTGCCGGCGACGCGAACTACGGGCGCACCCGGCGCCAGGTCACGTTGATCGAGAAGGAAGTCTTCGACACGCTCAACGACGAACTCGGCACCGCTGTCGATCCAACTCTACGGCGCGCGAACCTGATGGTGAGCGGGGTGAGCCTGGCCGACACCCGCGACCGCAGGATTCGAATCGGCGAGTGCGTGCTTCAGGTGCGCGGTGAGACCCGGCCCTGCACGATCATGGAGGAACAGCTCACCGGGCTGCGGGACGCCCTCGACCCCGACTGGCGTGGCGGAGTCTTCTGTACGGTGCTGAGTGACGCCCGCATCCACGTGGGGGACGCGGTGAGCTGGGAGGACTAGCCGGGGCCTACCTCCGATTCCCTCCCGGAGGAGGCGGTGGCGGCACCACGGTCTCCGTCGTCTGCGGAATCCCCTTCTCCTTCCACGGGTCGAAGACTCCGAGACCCTCACAGAAGTCGCCGGTGTCGAGGAAGTGGGTGTGCTCGCACTCGCGGCTGGAGCCGAGGCTGACCAGCAGTTCCTCCGTTTCGGGGTAGGCGACGCGCACGAAGAAGCCCGAACGGCCCCCACGCGCCATGTCGGCTGCTGACTGACCCAGCCGGGTGATGGCGGTCACGTCCGCTCCCTGCTCGACGAGGTACATGATGAGTTCGTTGTCGCCCCGGGCCGCGGCGTAATGGATCGGCCGGTACAGCCACGAGTCGGCCAGGTTCACGTCCGCCCCGTGCTCGTCGACCAGGTACTTGACGGCGTTGAGGAAGTTGTCGGGGACGCTGCGCACGCTGAATGCGCCGAGCCCCTGCCAGCCGCCGCCGGCTGCCGCGTGAATGGGATAGGCGTTGTAGGACCCCTCGGGAATCCAGGGAAGGCCTGAATCCTCCTGCTGCCGCCCGTCCTGCTGGCGGCGCTCACGCATGCCGACCGCCGGCCAGCGCGTGGGAATGTCGGGGTCGGCGCCGTGGGCGGCCAGCATCTTCATCGCCTCGATGTCCTGTGCGAAGGCGGCCCGATGGAACGGCGTGGCGCCCTCCAGGTTGATGCCCATCTTGGTGAGGCCGAACTCCCAGTACCAGAGATGCGTGTTGAGCTGGACGTTCGGGTCCGCGCCCGCGTCCAGAAGCGCCTGCAGCAACTCGAGGTACTCGGTCTGCTCGTTGTCGTGCGCGCGCGGTTGCGGGTAGTTGGACTTGGGCGCCCAGTGGGTCTGCAACACCGCGAACAGCGGGGAGATGCCGTCGGTATCGGCGGCCCGGTCCGGGTCCGCGCCGCGCTCGACCAGCTCCATGGCCAGGTCGAACTGGCCGTTGAGGATGGTCATCAGGAGCGGGCTGGTGCCGTCGCCGCTGACCTGGTCGATGTCGGCCCCGTCGTCCAGGAGGGCGAGGGCCGCTTCGACGTGCCCTTCGCGCGCGGCGTGCAGCAGCGCGGTCATGCCGCCGGTCATGCCCACAAGCGTCTCCCGGTAGGGGGGGCGCGCGAGCGGCGGGCCGCCCGGATAGTCGGCCCGGTACTGGATGAGATCGTCGGGGTCGAGGTCCCGCTGCGAGTGGTCGGCGTGCAGGAACTCCCGCTGGGCGGCGATCGCTTCCTGTACCTGCGCGGGGGTCAGTTCGGGTTCCGTCCCCGGCGCGGCCTGGAAGCGAAGCCCCTCGATGCGGTCGCGCAGGAGCTGGCTGGCCTCGCGGTCGATGGCCACGTTGCGCAGCACGTCCACGACCCTGGTGGCGACGTTCGGATACGCCCCGTGCTTCAGGAGCACCTGAATGGCGGGTGTCCGGTTGTAGGCGGCCGCGAACATCAGCGGGGTCTGGCCGACGGAGCCCTCGCGCGCGTTCACTTCGGCGCCGTATTCCAGCAGAGCCGCGACGGCTTCCTCGCCGTCCAGCACCCGCGAGGCCAGATGGAGCGGGGTGGTCCCGCTGTTGGTGGTCGCCAGCGTTGCGTCCGCGCCCTTCTCGAGGAGCGCGCGCACCACCGCGCCGTGCCCGCCCTGACTGGCCAGGTGGAGCGGCGTGTACGCCCCGATGCGGGTGGTCGCGCCGACCTCGGCGCCCGCTTTCAGCAGCGAGGCCACCACATCGGCGTGCCCCTCGAGCGCAGCCATGTGCAGCGCGGTCATGCCGTCGCCCCGCGCCGGATTCGGGTCCGCGCCTCCGGCGAGCAGCGCCTGCACCGCATCCGCGTCACCCTGCTTCGCCGCCGCGATCAGCCCCGCATCCTGGGCCTCAACGGAGCCGGCGAGCGAAACCAGCAGCAGGGTCGCGCCCAACAGCCCCATGCGGCGTCGCGCTGCCCGGTCCGGGGCCCTCACGATCCCGCCTCCCGCAGCGCGTCGGCGATGCCGCCTCTCGGAAACGTCAGCGGGAACGGGCTCACGCTGTCGCCGAACGAAGCGATGTCGTCGTGTCCGATGCCCTGCATCAGGCTCACGAAGACGTCGGCCATCGGCGTCCCCCTGGGTGCCCGCAGGTGCATGTTGCCTTCCAGGGCGCCGTTGGCGTGCCCCATCAGGATGAGCGGGCAGCGGCGGTGGTTGTGCAGGTTCGGATCGCCCATGGACGAGCCCCAGACGATCGCGGTCTTGTCCAGCAGCGAACCGTCACCCTCCATCGTGTTCTTCATCTTCTCGAGGAAGTAGCCCATCAGGCTCAGCCTGTGGGTGTTGATGAGGTTGAAGTCCATGATGTCGGCGGGGACGTTGCCGTGGTGCGACGCTCCGTGGATCGACTTGTTGGTGCCGCTCAGCGGGAAGGTCCGGTTCGACTGATCGAAGCCGATCTTGAAGGTGATGACCCGGGTCATGTCCGTCTGCAGCGCGAGCAGCTGGAGGTCGAACATGATCTCCATGTGCTCTTCCCAGGAATCGGGAACCCCGGAAGGAGCCTCGGGCATCGCCCGCTCCTCGCCGCTGCTGTTGCGCTCCTCGACCAGCTCGATGCGACGCTCCAGCTCGCGGATGTGGGTCAGGTACTCGTCCATGGCCCGGCGGTCGACGGCCCCCAACTCTCTCTTCAGGCGCGCCACTTCGCTGGCGATCCAGTCGATGACGCTGCGGTCGGTGCGGCGGCGGGCCGCGCGGTCGGCGGCGGAGTCACCCGCGCCGAAGAGCTGCTCGAAGACCGCGCGCGGCTCGCGAATGGCCGGAAGCGGCTGGGTCGGCGAGGCCCACGCCACGGAGGTCGTGTAGGCGCAGTGGTAGTTGTAGGCGCATCCGCCCCCGCGGTCGATCGACTCGGTGGTGAGCTCGAGCGAGGGCAGCGCGGTGTCCTGGCCGAAGCGGCGTGCATGCAGCTGGTCCAGCGAGGTCCCGAGATAGACGTCCGATCCCTGGGTCTGCTTGGGATGGGCCTGGGTCAGGAAGACGGCGGTGGTGCGGTCGTGGTCGCCGCCGATCTCCTCCGCGCGGTACGCCTCCGCCATGCGCGAGTCGGTGTTGCTGATCACCGTCAGGTACTCGCGGAAGGGCTCCAGCGGCTTGAGCTGGCTGGTCGCCACGAACTCGAAGTCGCGGCCGACCTTCTCGGGCGCGAACAGGAACTGCTGGTCGCCCCAGTCGCTCCCGCCCGCGCACCCCATCGACTCCTCGATGCCCACGAAGCGCGTGAAGTCGGTGGCGGCGCGGTCGCGCCACAACCTGCCTGCGGGGACCATCGCGTCCAGCAGGGGGAGGGCGACCGTCGTGCCCATCCCTTGCAGGAAGGTGCGGCGAGAGAGGTGCTTTCCCGTGATGAAGTTCATGGTCACTTACACTCCCTGGTTGGCTTCCGTGTCTGCGGTCGCCTCGGTTCGTCTCATCCGGAAGGAATCGCTCTTCACGACTCCCAGAACGAAGGCGGACATTCTGTATCCCGCGGCCTCCGCGTCGTTCGCGATGGCTCGAATGGTCGGTTGATCGAAGTATTCCACGGGCCGGCCGATCGCGTACGCCAGCAGATGCGCCGTGAAGTTGCGCACGAGCGGGACCGGGCGCTTGAGGATGACCCGGGTCAGTTCCGCCGGCGTGGTAATCGGGGTCCCGTCGTAGAAGTCGCCGCGCGTGTCCAGCGCCACCATGTTCTCGCGGATGCGCCAGCGGCCGGTCACGTCGTAATTGTCGAGCGCGAGGCCGATCGGATCCATGAAGCGGTGGCAGGCGTTGCAGGTCGGGTTCGCGCGATGCCGCTCCATCCGCTCCCGAGTGGTGAGGCGGCGGCCGTCCGCCGTTCCCGCGGTCTGGTCGAAGGCGGGGACGTTGGGCGGAGGATGCGGCGGAGGCGTGCCCATCAGGACCTCCATGACCCACTTCCCGCGCAGAACCGGAGAGGTTCGGGCCGACATCGAGGTCAGCAGAAGCACGCTCCCGTGGCCGAGGATGCCGCGGCGCTTGTCGTCGGGATACGTGACCAGACGGAAGTCGCTTCCGGTGACGCCTTCGATCGCGTAGTGCCGGGCCACGCGCTCGTTGAGGAACGTGTAATCGGCGCTGAAGAACTCCAGGAAGTTGCGGTCTTCCTGCACGAGATGGTTGAAGAAGAGCTCGGTCTCCCGCACCAGGTCGTCGCTCAGCTGACCTGTGAAGTCGGGATAGAGATACGGCTCCGGGTTGTTCTTGGCGGCGTCCTGCAGGCGCAGCCACTGATGCGCGAAGCGCGTTCCCAGCGCCTCGGAGCGCGGATCGGCGAGCATGCGCCGTACCTGCGCTTCGAGCACGTCATCGTCGGACAGCCGGCCGCTGGCGGCGACATCGAGCAGCTCCTGGTCCGGTGCCGATGCCCAGAGCAGGAAGGAGAGCCGGGAGGCCAGGTCGAGGTCGCCCAGGTAGTAGTTCTCGCCTTCCGCGATCCCGGATGGCTCCCGCTCAAGCCGGAACACGAACGAGGGGCTCGCGAGCAGTGCCTGAAGCGCGGTGCGCACGCCGATCTCGAACCCGCCGTCGGCGGATCCCTGGTCGTAGAACGCCATCAGCCCCAGCATGTCTTCGTTGGTGACGGGGCGCCGATAGGCCTGCTCCGCGAGTCTGGCGACGATGGACTCTGCGCAGGGACGCTCATCCGCCGCGGACGACGGACGGCATGAGAAGATCCGGTCCCGGGTCGGCGTGTCGGACACGCCGGTTACGGTCGTGGGCCCGGTGATCATCAGGTTGGAGAGGTGCGGGAGCGCGGTGATGCCGTAGTTGGCCCACTGCTGGGCGTCTTCGCCGCCCACGAACGACCAGTCGAACGGACTGAAGCGGTCGTCGTAGGGACCGTCCATGCGCCGCACGAACGCCGCCGCCACCTGGCGCTGACCGGCACGCACGAAGACGGGATCGGTGTTGAGCGGCACGCTGAACTCGCCGTTGTGCGGGATCGGAATGACCGCCACGCCCTCGCCGTCGATGGAGATGTCGAGGTCCTCGAAGCCGGTGCCCTGTCCGAACAGGGTTTCCACCGTCAGGACGTATTCACCGTCAGCGGGGAAGTCGTGGGTGACCACCATCCCGCCGCGGGTGCCGAACGGGGTTCCCTCGATGTGATCCCACGCGTGCTGCGAGACCTCGATCGGGTTGGTGTACTTCGACGAGGACGAAACCGCGTCCGGGTTCCCCACCGCGAGGCGGCTGACCTCGGTGGCGGCGCGCATGTACGAGGCCAGCAGGGTCGTCGAAAGCCCCTGGGCCGCGGACAGGTTGTCGAAGCTGCCGAGCAGCACGTCGGCGGGGAGCCAGCGGCCGGCGTCGATCTCGAGATCCAGCATGTCCCGGATGACGCGCTCGTACTCCGCGCGGCTCAGCCTCTGGAAGCGGCGGATTCCGGGATTGGAGCGGAAGGCCGCCGCGTCGTCGACCAGTTGCTCCAGCGTTTCCACCAGCACCTGGAGGGTGTCGCCTGCCGGGCGCGGCATCCCGGGCGGCGGCATCATGCCCGCGCGCAGCTTGCGGATCATGCGTTCCGCCGTCTCCGCCTGATCCGGAGCACGTTCCACTTCGAACCCCTGAAACGAGACGTTGCCCGTGAGCAGCGCGTCGTTGTGGCAGACCTGACAATACTGTGTCACCACCCGCGTGAGGACAGGCGACTCGATCGACGGGGCGTGAGTTGCGGACGGGGCCCGCGCCGGATCGGGCAGGGATTCCGCGTGCGGAAGGGAATGGGGATCGCCGAGCAGTGCCAGCGCCACACCCAGAGACGTGCCGATGACGAGTGTTCTCATTGCCTCCACCTGCACCAAAGGGGACCCGTCTCGTCGCGACGAGACACTCCGCACCAGCCTTCAGTATAGGACGGACAAGGGGGAGCCGCAAAGAGTTGCGGATCAGTTCGGGCGGCCGGCTTCGACCGACAATCCCGGGCACAGCACGCGCAACCGATCGAGGTCGGCGGGGCCCACGGTCGGGCTCGTGTGGTCGTCGCCCTCGGGTGGGGGTCCGGCTCGCATCAGCGACGCCGCGTCGGACACGTGTCCGAGGCCCAGGGCATGCCCCAGTTCATGTGCCGCGACCCGTCGCAGATCGTCCAGATCGGCGAAGCGATAGATGCGGATCTCGCGGCTGACGGTGATCCCGCCCGCGCCGTCGCGGACAACTGCCTCGCGGTAGACCGCCGCCTCCGCGGTGTCGGGAGGAAGGAGTTCGGCGAGTTCGCGGGCGCGAGCCCCGAAATCGGCGGATTCCAGTGTCTCGCGCGAGCGCTCCAGCTCGGCCTCCAGGCGCCTCCGCTCGTCCGTCCGCGCCTGGCGCCGGTCGTACACCAGACGGACGGGCATGCCGGCCTCCGGATCGTGCGCGAAGAGCGGCCGCCCGACCGCCGTTTCCCAGAGCGCGGCCGCTTGACTCAGCACGGTTTCCGCGGTCGGGGCATCGAGGCCGAACTCCTCGTCCAGTCGCGCGATTCGCCATGGGAGCGGGACCTGGCACGGCATCGACGATCCCTCGGTCGGGGGTTCGACCCGGTCCGGTTCGGCGCTGAGCGGAGTCGGGAGGGTGTCCGCGGCAGGTTCCGGTCGAATCGACGACAACCAGAACATGAACCCGCACACGGTCAGGATCGCCGTCAGCCAGGGCAGGGAGATCTTCATGCAGCACCGTTCCGGCGCGGTCTCCGAATGACGCGGATCGGGGGCTTGTCCGTTCCGCACGTCCCTCCCTAGTGTGACCCATGTTCGTTCCCACCGCCAACGACCGCTTCAAGGCACAGTGGGACGACCGGCTGGCCTGGTCGATCGTGGTTGCCGTGTTCGTCCATCTGGCGGGCTTCGCTTTCTTCCCGGGATGGAGGCTGAGGGACCTGTCGCCGGAGCCCCTCTTCGGCGCCCGGGGTACGGAGTGGATCCTCCTCCAGCCTCCCGGACCCACTGGCGGCCTGGAGGCCATCGCGTTCGCGGCCGTGTCGGGTGCGGGTGAGGACTCGGCTTCCGCCGCAGATCTCGAAGAGGAGGACCAGGAGGACTTCGATCCCGCGGCGTTGGCGGATGCCGCCGGCGGGGGTGGCGGGAGCAGCGGGAGCAGCTTCCTGGATCGTCTGCGCGGACGCGCGGCGCCCAGGCCCGTTGTCGTCGAGCCGGAGCTGGAACTCTCCGAGCCGGAGCCCTCCGGCGCTTCAGAGGGCGAGACAGCCCCTGGCGACGGCCCGCTTTCCATCGGAGGCAACGCCTCCACGGCGTCGCTGGAATCGCTGCCGGATCCCGATGAACTCGATCTGGACCGGCTCTCCGTGCTCGAGCCCGAACTCTCCCTGACTTCGCTGTCGGCGTGGGTGCTCGTGCGCAATCCCGACGAGGTCATGGAGTTCATGCGCCGTTCCGCCGCGCAGGAAGGACTGGTCGAGGAGGACTTCATGACCGTGCGCGTCACCCTCTGGATCGACCGCACCGGGTCGGTCGAGTGGTCCGAGATCATGGAGTCCAGCGGCGACGGGCGCGTCGACGAGATCGCGTTGGAACTCGTCAACGAAGTGATCTCGTTTCGGCCCGCCCGGGAGCAGGGCGTGGCGGTTGCGCGCTCCGCCGTCTTCAGCATCCCCTTCCCGTGGACCTGATGCGAGCGTGCCCCGCGGGCCCTGCCCTGCTGGCGGGGATGCTGTTTCTCGGTTGCGCGGTCGGCCGGGGACCCTCGGGGCCGGTACGGTCGCCCACCGGGATCGTCTACCCTCTTGGAGTGCCGCCCGCCGAGACCCGGTTTTCGCAGACCGCCACGCTCTATCTGAACATCCACGGAGAGGAGGAGGCCGCGCTCGCGCAGGCCCTGGAGGGCATCGAGGCCGACCCGGAAAACTCCATCCACTACTTCCTCGCCGGGGTCGCCGGGGCCAGGCTCGGGGACTATCGCGACGCCCACCGCTGGTTTGTGGAGGCCGAGCGCATCTACCCCGCGTACGAACTGGACATCGAGCCCGAGCGGGAGGCCGCGTGGGCCAGGGCCTTCAACGCGGGTCTGGAGGCCTACGCGAGGGCAGAGCGGGATGCGGCTGCCGAGCACTGGCTTCGGGCCACGGCCATCTACAACCTGCAACCGGCGGCCCACCGCAACGTGGCCAGCCTCCTGGTGGAGCTTGGGCGCCGGGACGAAGCCATCCGCGTGTATCAGGATGCGTTGCGCGGCCTCGAAAGGCGCCCGGCGACCCGCTTGCTGGAGGAAGCCGAGATTCGCGAGCGTGGCGAGCTGCGCGCCGACACGGAGAATCGGCTGGTCCAGCTTCTCCTCGCCGCCGGCCGCTTCGCCGGCGTCGAACCGCTGCTCCAGCGGCAGTTGGCCCGCGATCCAGGGAGCATCCGGGTGCGGAGCGATCTCGCGAGGACCCTGGTGGAGCTGGCGCGCGCGGACGAGGCCGCCGAACTGTACGCTTCGCTCCTCACCGACGAGTCGCTGGCCGCGGCCGACCTGTTCAACCTGGGGATCACGCTCTTCCGCTCATCGCGCTACGAGCAGGCGGGGCGGGCGTTCGCGCTGCTCACGGAGCAACAGCCCGACTCGCGCGACGCGTGGTTCAACTACGCCAACGCGCTGTTCGCGGACGAGGCGTGGGCGGCGCTCGTCGACGCCGGCGATCGGCTGCTGGCGGTCGATCCGCTGAGCGAGGCGGCGCATCTCATCATGGCGCGGGCGCGGCTGGAGACGGGAGACGAAGCCGGCGCGCGCGCCGGGGTGGCCCGTTCCGACGGCCTGCCCGTCCATCTCGACGGCCTGAGGCTGCGCGTGACCGGCGAGCGCACCCTGGTTCAGGGACGCATCGTGGGGAACGCGCTGCCGGAGGGCGCGCCGCTGCGGCTGCGCTTCATCTTCCAGGACAACGCCGGAGTGCTGGGAGAGAGGTTGCTGGAAGCCAGCGCTCCGACGCCGGGCGCCAGCGCGGACTTCAGTGTCTTCATCGAGGGGCGCGCGCTCGGTTACCGCTACGAGCTCGAAGGGGAGGGTACGCCGTAGAGACGGATTGTGCCGCGGCGGCCGCTCACCCGGTCCGGGCCGGCGATCTACGGTCTGCGGCAGGCCGCGCGCGAGGCGCGCCGGTGGTCGATCGGCTGGACGGTGAGAATGAGCTCGTCGCCGTCGATGACGTCGATGGGTTCCGAGAGGACGCACCCCTGGGCGAGAAAGTCCATCAGGAAGTACACGCGCCCTGCCAGGTTCCACCGGAAGTCGAAGGTGTCGCGGTTGAGCGCCTCGACCATCCCCAGCCGGTTCTGGTAGGTGTCGCTCCACACGTAGATGGTCACGGCGTTGCGGCTCTGGTTGTTGACTTCCAGGGAGATGCCCTCCACACGGCCGGGCGGCCGGGGCTCGCCCCGCGTCGAGGTGCAGCCTGAAAGGGCACCGAGGGCCAACACGACGGCACACCACTGCAGGCACGTTCTGAACGGGCGCAGGGCCTTGCGGCCGCCAGCCCCGGGCGTCGTCAAGGGCTGGTTTGCGAAACTGTTCATGGCTCGGATATCGCTTCCAACGGGCGGCTGCGCGTCGGTGGGGGAACGCCGCCGCGGGTTCGGGTAAGGCGAAACAGCGCGGAGATGCATATGTTTTAAGTTCACTACCAGGCAAAACGGTCCGCAGGGGGCTTATTGAATCCGTTTTCCTGCCCACCACGTGCATTCGTATCCCGGTCGCGGCCGGCCTTCATCTCCTTGGCCGTCGCGCTGGGGCTGAGCCTCACGCCGGCGGCGGTCCTGGCCCAGCGACCGCTCCACGGGGTGGTCGCAGACCAGGCCACGCTCTCTCTCATCGATTCGGCCAGGGTGACGGTGGTCGGCACGGAGCTGGAGGCGGTCACCGGCGGGGACGGCACCTTCTCGTTTGAGGGCGTGCCGCTCGGCTCGCTGGCCGTGCGCATCGAGGCCCCGGGGTACCCGGTGGTGGTGGAGCAGGTGGAGGTGGTGCGCGACGTCCTGCTCTACATGCAGGTCATGATGCCCCGGGCCGATGTGGTCCTGGAAGAGCTGCTGGCCGCGCCCAGCGGGGTCAGCGAGGCGAGGACCGCCGCCGAACTCGTGGCCCGCAAGGTACTGGACATGAACCCGAACTCCGGCAACCTGGGGCTGAACACCAACCCCGTGCGTCTGCGCGGCACCGGCACCTTCGGGCTCAGCGGCGAGCCGGCCGTGTTTCTGGACGGCGTGCGCATCGGAACCTTCGGCCCTGCGATGGAGGTCCTGAGCCAGATTCCGGCGAGCGAAGTCAGGAACATCCGTGTGTTGCGGGGCCCGGCTTCGGCCTTCCTTCAGGGATCCGCGGACGGATCCATCCACATCGAGACGCGCTCGGGTACGCGCTGAGTTCGGGCGCCGGTTGACGGGCCCGCTGGACGTAATCCCGTACAACCGCGCCGTTTGACACGGGAAACCGCGCTCCGTATCAGTCAAGCGGGCGATCAGATTTTTCCGATCGAGATTCGCGGACTGCCGGAGGAATTCCGCTGCCGGAGTCGCCGGGGCTGGTAGCGCTGCCTCCCGCTCGCCTGCAGCGTATCCCCGCGTGACCCACCTCCCCGAGCGCTCTCCTTGCGCTCCATTCCCGCCTTGCGCCGTGCCGGGTCCCATCTCGCCGTGGCGCCCCGAGCCATCCATCATCCTGGAGGAGCCAATGCTTCGACGACTATGTCTTCTTTCCCTGTCCGCCGTGGCCGTCCTCGTGCTTGTGCCAGGCGTGCAGGCACAGCAGGCGACCCTGACCGGAACGGTAACCGACCGGCAGACCGGCGAGCCCCTTGCCGCCGTGCAGGTCTTCATCGCCGAACCCAGCATCGGCGCCCTCACCCAGCAGAACGGGCGCTTTCTCATGGCGGGCGTGCCCGCCGGCACGCACGCGGTCACGGCGCAGCGCATCGGCTACACCTCCTCGACCATCGAGGTCACGGTGGCGGCCGACGAGACCACCCTGGTGGACTTTCAGCTCACCGAGGAGGCGCTCGGGCTCGACGAGATCATCGTGACCGGGACACCGGGAGGCACGCAGCGGCGCGCGATCGGCAACGCGGTGGCCACGCTGGAAGCGGCGCAGGTGACCCAGGAAGTCGCGGTCCTCAACATGCAGGACCTGCTGACCGCCCGGACCCCAGGAGTGCAGTTCGCCAGGGCCGGCGGGAACGTCGGGACCGGATCGGCGATCGAGGTCCGGGGCACCGGGAGCTTCAACCTGGGCTCCAATCCCCTCATCTACGTGGACGGCGTCCGCGTGAACAACAACTCGCAGGCCGGACCCGATCTGGGGAATGAGCGAGAGGTCAACGTCCTCAACGACTTCAATCCCCAGGACATCGAGAGCATCGAGATCATCAAGGGACCGGCGGCCGCCACGCTGTACGGGACCGAAGCGTCGGCCGGGGTGATTCAGATCATCACCAAGCGCGGTGCCGAGGGCGAGGCCCAGTTCGACGCCTCGGTGCGCATGGGCACCAACTACCTGCGCAATCCGGCGGCGCGCATCGGCACCAAGTGGACGTGCCAGAACAGCTTCGACCCACCCTGCCGCGAGGGCGAGGGGCTGGTGCCCTACAACGCCTACGAGGAGTCCAACGTCCTGATCGACCAGGGAGCCTTCCCGTGGCCGCAGGACGAGTTGTTCCAGAGAGGGCTCAGCCAGAGCTACAACCTGGGCGTGCGCGGCGGCACCCAGAACTACCGCTACTTCCTCTCCGGGAACTACGACAACGACGAAGGCATCACCTACTACAACTGGAACAAGGCGCTGCGGCTGCGCGCCAACGTAGGCGTAGTCTTCTCCGAGAATTTCTCGCTCGACGTCTCCACCGGATATGTGGACGGCAAGACGAGGTTCCTGTCGCCCGCGGACGGCGACGGAGGCATCTGGGAAGACCTCGCCTGGGGCAACGGCTTCTGCTATCCGCGCATCAACGGGCGCAACGCATGCGCCCGGCTGATGGGGTTCCAGGAGCACCTTCCCTCGGACGTGGCCAAGCTCGAGGCGACGCGCGAGTTCAGCCGCTTCACCGGAAGCGGCACGCTCAACTTCACCACCGGGGACTGGCTCTCGTCACGGGTCGTGGTCGGCCTGGACAAGGGCTGGGACGAGAACAACGTGCTCTGGCCCCTCGAGGTGCAGCTGTCGCCGGTGTACGAGGAGACCGCCTCCGGGCTGGTCGTTCTGGAACGGCCGGTCACCACCAACTTCACGGCGGACTGGTCCGCCACCGCCCGGAGGCCCCTGACCGACTCCTGGGGCACCGCGACCTCCGTGGGGGCGCAGTACTACTTCGAGCGCCTCTCCATGCTCGGCACCACCGGACGGGGATTCGCGTCCCCCTTCTCGCGCACCGTCAACCAGACTCCGCCCGCGAGCGCCGACCTCAACTTCGACTACATCGAGAACAAGTCCATCGGCTTCTACGTGCAGGAGGAGTTCAGCTACAATGACCGGCTGTTCCTGACCGGTGCGGTCCGCTTCGACGACAACTCCGCCTTCGGCGCCGAGCTCGAGCCGGAGACCTATCCCAAGGTCTCGGCCACCTGGGTCATGTCCGAGGAGAGCTTCTGGAACTTCGACATGGTCAACTCGTTCCGTCTGCGCGGCGCGTGGGGCCAGGCCGGCCGGCAGCCGGACGCCTTCGCCGGAACCAACCAGTACAGCGTCATTCCCGGAGCGGGCGGGACGACGGCCCTCGACCCCTCCAACCCGGGCAACCCGGCCGTGGGTCCCGAGCGCAGCACGGAGCTCGAGGTCGGGTTCGACGTCGCGCTGCTGGACGACAGGGTATCCGCGGAATTCACCTACTTCGACCAGAAGAACGAGGATGCGCTCCTGGCCGTGGCCCTTCCGCCCAGCCTCGGCTTCGGCGGAGTCACCCAGCGCAATCTGGGCCGCATCGACAACTGGGGCTGGGAGGCCTCGGTCAATACCCGGCTCTACGAGGGGTCGGGCATCTCCGTCAACCTGGGGCTGAACGGGTCCTACGTCATGAACCGGATCAAGGACCTGGGGAGCTTCGCGGGCACCCGTGAGATCCGGATCGGGCTGCCGTATCCGAACTACTCCGAGCCCAGGTACTACGTGATGTCGGCCCAGTTCGACCCCAATGGTCCGGTCCGGAACTCGTACGGCGAGAACGTCAGCGCGATGTGCGACGCGGGCGTCATCGTCGGTCCGGATGGCACTCCGGCCACGGTTCCCTCCGGCACCGGACCGACCGATCAGTATGGCGTGATCCTCGGGGGACCCCTGATTCCCTGCCAGGACGCAGGGTACAACATCATGGCCGGACCGGCCTTCTTCCCGTACAGGTTCTCCGTCAACCCGAGCATCAGCCTGCTCGACAACACCGTCTCCATCCATCTGCTGGCGGACGGGGGCTTTGGCAAGGTCGGGCTGGACGGCGCCCAGGAGTGGGGGCACCGCTACAACAACAGCTACGACTCCCGCTGCGAATGCGACCCGGTCTGGGTCGCGGGCGACCGCTATCGTTCGCAGGCCACCTGGGGCTACTTCGACGCCGACTTCTGGAAGCTCCGCGAGGTCGGGGTCCGCTACAACTTCACCGAGGCGATGGCCAATCGCATCGGAGCGGATCGCGCATCGATGTCCTTCTCGGGCCGCGAACTGTGGACCATCTGGCAGCGCCAGAAGGAGGTGGGGAACTTCCTCGGCACCCAGGCCGGGAATCCCGGTCTCCCGGTGCTGGACCCCGAAATGGGTACGTCCGACTTCGGGAGCGCGAACCACAGGCTCATGGCGCCGCTTACCAGCATGCACCTCGAGCTTCGGGTCACCTTCTGAGTTTCCGGGAACGAATACCGTCGGAGGATAGATGCATATGAACAGCTTCTTTGAATACGCGCGCCCCGCGCATCGGACGCGGCGAACTCTCGCCGTCCTGGCGACCGGGTTCTCGCTGGCCTTTGTCGGCGCCTGCAGCGACGTGCTGGAGGTCGACCTGCCCGCGCAGCTCACGGACGAGGCGCTGGTGGATCCGGCCGGGGCCCAGACCCAGGTCAACACGATCATCACCCACTTCCAGAACACCTACAACGACTACGTATGGGAGATTCACGGCCGCGAGGACGGCGGTGAGGTCTATCTCTGCAGCGGCGGGACCGACTGCGGACACTTCCAGTACAACTACGAATTCCGGTTCCTCGACTTCATGACCGCGCGCAGCTTCGCCGCCGGACTGCACGAAAAGCTCGAAACCGAGTGGACAGCCGATCAGGTGTCCAACAGGGCCCGGTTTCTGGCGATCGCTTCCCTCTACGAGGGAGCCGTCTTCAACCTGATGGGCTCCACCATGTGCGAGGTCTCCATTGACGGGGGACCGCTGATGACGCCCGCCGAGACGCTGGGCATGGCGGAAGACCGGCTCACGCGGGCCCTCGGCGAGATCGGGAGTTCCGGCGACTTCGAGATGCCCTTCGACATCGCCTCAAGCGCCCAGGCCATGGCGCACGGGCTGCGTGCGCAGGCGCGCTGGATGGCCGGCGACGGCTCGGGCGCGCTGGCCGATGCCCAGCAGGTGCCCCAGGGGTTCGTCGCCTACGTCACCCGCGATGCGGGAGACCCGGTGCGGCGCAACAAGCCCTACTACGCGGGCACCTTCATTCATTACGGTGAGCTGTACGACGTCATCGACTGGTGGGAGGGCCCGCCCAACCCGGTGACCGGTGCGCCGTGGCCGGAGGTCATCCCCTTCACCGGCTACCTGAACCTGGGGATCCTGCCTGACGGACGGGCGATCCGGGCGGACGGCATTCCGATCCGCACGGCGGGCGGCCACCGCATGATGGACGAGGATGCCGCCGTGCCCGACACGCGCGTCCAGCACATGCAGGCGGAGATTCAGGGTGTCGGGGTCGAGTCCTTCGTCAACGCCAAGTACAGCGCCGAGGGCGCCGACATTCCCCTGGTCAACTGGAAGGAGATGGTGCTGATCCGCGCCGAGGTCGAGGGCGGTCAGAGGGCGATCGATCTGGTCAACGAACTCCGGGCTGCCGACGGACTGCCGCTGGTGACCTACGCGAGTGCCGGCGACGCCGAGGAGATTCGATACATGATCATCGAGGAGCGGCGCCGGGCCCTCTTCCTCGAGGCCCGCTATTTCATGACCAAGCTCCAGAACCCGGATCTGCTCTGGTTCCCGAGGGACGTGGGCGCCACCCTGCGCGGCGGCCATCAGCTGCAGGGCGGGGTTCGCTTCCTCATGCCCGAGAACGAGTATCACCTGAACGACAACCTGACCATCGCGGATCGTGCAACGCTCTGCGATGCGGCCACGCGGCCCGTCGGCTTCTAGCGCGGCGGCCGGACTGTCTGGACGCGCCGACCCCGGGGCTTGCCGGCTCCGGGGTCGGTTCGTTCATCGTTGGCGCGCCAGCGGACCCGGGTCCGGGAAGCACGCCCGCTGAGGAGGACGTAATGAGGATCAACTCTTCAGGAACCACGGGCGGCGCGCGGTTGGCGGCATCGCCGCGCGCGTGGGCATCCTTCGCGTGGCTGGTGGCCCTCACAGGCTGCGGCCCCGCCTCGGAGGCATCGTCCGCGACGATGGACGCAGGGGGCCCGAAGGGGGGCGACGACCGCACCGGCCACTACGAGGTTGTGGAGGGGTGGTGGAAGGCCGCCGCCAGCCACGACGAGGAGTGGACCTGGGGGCGGGTCGCGGGGGTGACGGTGGACAACCCCGACCGCATCATCGTGGTGACCCGGGGCGACCTGCCGGTTGACTTCGACGACGACCGGCCGTGGGCGGAGCAGGCGCGCCCCGGCAACTTCATCGTGGTGGTCGACCGCAACGGCAACATCATCGAGAACTGGAGCCAGTGGGACTCGATCATGCGCGAGCCGCACACGGTCTACATCAGCCCCTATGACCCGGAGCGGCACGTCTGGGTCATCGACAACCGCCGCATGCAGATCTTCAAGTTCAGCAACGACGGCAGCGAACTGGTGATGGAGATCGGGCGGGCGAACTATCCCGAGACCATGGTGGAGGCGCGCACCAACGACGAGCCCTACGTGTTCGGGCGCCAGGCCGACATCGCCTTCCTGCCGGACGGGAGCTTCTACGTGGCGGACGGCTACTGGAAGACCCGGGTGGCGAAGTTCAGCGCCGAGGGCGAGTACCTGATGGAGTGGGGCCGTCCGGGCGACGGGCCCGGGGAGTTCAACCTGCTGCACAGCATCGCGGTGGACGCGGATCGACGCGTGTACGTCGCGGATCGCCGCAACAGCCGGATTCAGGTGTTTACCGAGGACGGGGAGTTCATCGAGGAATGGCCCGACATCTTCGACCCGGTGAACATCTACATCGATGAGAGCCACGCCGTCTGGGTGCTGGACGCCACCCTGAACCGGCTGCTCAAGTACGACCGCGAAGGGCGGCTGCAGGACACCTGGGGAGCGTACGGCGAGGCCGGCGCGATCGGGCGGCCGCCGTGGCCGGGCGGGCTGGTGCTGCCCCACCAGGCGGCGGTCGACCAGGAGGGCAACCTGTACGTCGCCTCCTACAACGGCGGGCACGTCCAGAAGTTCGTACCCAGGCCGGGAGCCGACCCTGCCAGGCTGCTGGGTCAGCCTATGCTGCTGAACTGAAGGGGCCGGCGGGCGCGCTTGCCCGCAGCGGCTGGCCCGGGCATCTTCCCCGCCATGTCCCGGCCCGCTCCTCCCCGTAGCCATCTCTGGCCGCGCACCCGCAACGGCCGCATCGCGGTGGTTGCGTTCGTCCTGCTGTTCATGCTCGCCATGCCGCCGGTGACGCACCGCGTGCTGAACCGGATCGAGCCGACCTTCCTCGGGCTCCCGTTCCTCTACGTCGCGCTCTTCGTGGTCTACTCGGTGCTCATCGGCGTGCTGATCTGGGCCTACCGGCGGGGTTTGTAGAGGTGGCTCCCTGATGGAAACCTGGGTCGTCGCCACCAGCCTGATCTTCATCTACCTGCTGATCACGCTCGGGGTCGCGGTGGTGGCCAACCGGCACATGTCGGTGGACATGGAGGACTTCCTTCTGGCCGGACGGCGCACCGGGTTCGTCGTCCTCTACCTCACGGTGGTGGCCACCTTCCACTCCGCCTTCGCGTTCCTGGGTTCGGGCGGGTTCTTCTACACCCACGGCATCGGCTTCTGGGCCGCCGGGGCGTGGACGGTGCTGGTCGGCGCCATCACCTACGTCATCGGCACGCGCATCTGGGCGCTGGGCAAGACGTTCGGCTACATCACCCCGGCGGACATGCTGGCCGACTTCTACGAGTCCGAGGCGGTGCGGGTGGCGATCGCGCTGTTCTCGGTGGTCTTCACCATCCTCTACATCCAGGTGCAGGCGCTGGCGCTGGGCTACATCGTGGAGGTCGCTTCGGACGGGCGCATCTCCTTCGAGGTCGGCGTGTTCGTGATGCTCACCGTGGCGGCGGTGCACCTGGCGATCGGCGGTCTGCGGGCCGTCTACTGGACCGACGTCATGCAGGGCGTGTGGATGTACGTCGCGGTGTGGGCGGGCGCGCTGGTGCTCTCGTTCGAGCTGTTCGGCGGGCCGGTCGAGTTGTGGCGTGCGGTGGCGGAACAGCGACCCGAACTGCTCACACTCCCCGGCCCGGAAGGCCTGTTCACGCCGGGCATCTGGGTGGGGATGGTGATCACGCTGTCCTTCGGGATCGTGCTGCAGCCCCACATGATGATCCGCTACTACACGGCGGTGGACGGCAAGACGCTCAAGCTGTTGGGGGCCACCACGCCCATCTACCTGATGACGCTCTACATCCCGGCGGCGCTGGTAGGCCTCGGTGGTGCGCTGGTCCTGCCCGACCTCGCCCAGGCCGACCGCATCTTCCCCGAACTCCTCTTCAACTTCGCGCCGCCCTGGCTTACCGGCCTCATACTGGCCGGCGCGGCGGCCGCCGCCATGTCCACCCTGGACTCCATCCTGCACGCCAACATGACCGTGCTGACCCGCGACGTGTACCAGCGCTACCTGGTGCGCAACCGGAGCCAGAAGCACTACGTGCGCGTCGGCCAGGGCATCGTGCTGGCGCTTCTGGTATTGGCCTACTGGCTGTCGCTCCAGGAGAGCGCCCTGCTGGTGAGCATCATCAACCTCTCGGGCTCGGGTGCCCTCCAGCTGCTGCCCGCCATCTTCGGCATCTGCTTCCCGGGCGGCCGCTCGCTGACCAAAGCCGGAGTCCTGGCAGGGCTGGCTGCCGGCGTTGCCACCCTGTGGTGGTCCCTCCTGCTCGATCCGAACCCGATGGGCATCCACGGCGGGCTCTGGGGCCTCGCGGCCAACTTCGTGGTGGCGATCGCCGTGTCCGGCGTCACCGCGGCGCCCTCGGCCGAGACGGTCGAGCGCGTGCACGGCGAGGTGGAGCGGTTCGTGTACGGGGAGGAGCAGTAGAAGGATCGCGATGCCCCGAGACGAACCCCCGCGCCGAGGTCCGCCCCGCCGCTATAGCGACAAGGAGGTCGGCCGCCTGCTGAAGTACGCCACCGAGCTGCAGCAGTCGAACGAGGCTGGTGGGCCCGGCGGCCACGAGGGTCGCGGGATGACGCTGGCAGCACTGCAGGAAGTGGCCGCGGAAGCGGGGATCGACCCGCGCTACATCCAGTTGGCCGCGGCCCGCATCGACGGCCCGGAGCCCACGGGACTGAGAGACTCGCTGGCCGGCACCCCGCTCCTGGTTCGCGCCGAGCGGATCCTCCCGGGTGAACTGCGGGACGAGGACTACGAACAGATCGTCACGGAGATCCAGATGGCTACCGATGTACCGGGCAACACATCGATGGTCGGACGCACCCTGACGTGGAGATCCGAAACCTCGGACTACCAGACTCGCTCTCTTCAGTTAATCGTGGCGTCGCGCAACCGCGAGACGCGCATCCAGGCCGAAGAGCGCCTGCAGAGCTACGCGGGAGCGCTCTACGGCGGTGTCGTGGGCGGAGGCGGGATGGGAATCGGGATGGGTGTCGGTTTCGGAGTCGGCCTGGGGGCGCTGGGCTCGGCGCTCTTCGCACTGGCCTTTCCCTTCGCTCTCACCGGCGGACTGTACGTGGCAATGCGCCAGGTCATGAAGTCGACCGGACGCAAGCGCCGCGCGGAGGCGGAAGCGCTGGTGGACCGGATCGCCCGGTACGTGACGCCGCCCTCGCAGGCGCTACCCCCTACCTGAACTCCTCCATCAGCGCGTCCATCTGTTCGCTGCCGGGGCAGAGGTCCTCGTAGGCCATTTCGGCGAGGGGCGTCGCGGTGGTCGCGTTGTCGTCGTGCATGTCCTCGCCGCCGGGGTCCAGGTAGAGGAGCCCGGTCACCACCTCGCCGCGGTTCTGCAGCGAGCGGTAATGCTCGTAGGCGGACAGGCGGTCGGTGGGGTCGTAGTCCTCGGGCACCTTGCGGAAGCGCACCATGCTGCCGTCGTGCATGGTGATGGAGGTGCGGCCGCCCTTCTTGTACGAAGCCGAAATCTCCGAGCGGATGGGCACGAAATCGACCGGCACCAGCTCGTGTCCGTGGTGGCGGGTGTAGAGATAGCTCTTGGTCGACCCGACGTGGTCGTTGAAGGTCACGCACGGCGAGATCACGTCCAGGAAGGCGAAGCCCTTGTGCATCAGCCCGGCCTTGAGCAGCGGGAGGAGCTGCTGTTTGTCGCCCGAGAAGCCGCGCGCGACGAAGGTTGCCCCCAGGGTGAGCGCCAGCGCCACCGGGTCGATGGGCTCGCTCTTGTTGGGCACGCCGCGCTTGGAGCGCGAGCCCACGTCCGCCGACGCCGAGAACTGGCCCTTGGTGAGACCGTAGACGCCGTTGTTCTCCAGCACGTACAGCATGTTGACGTTGCGCCGGATCGCGTGGCAGAACTGGCCCAGGCCAATGGAGAGCGAGTCGCCGTCGCCGGAAATGCCGATGTAGTAGAGGTCCTTGTTGGCCGCGTTTGCCCCGGTCGCAAGGGCGGGCATGCGCCCGTGCACCCCGTTGAACCCGTGCGCCTCGTTCACGAAGTAGGCGGGTGTCTTGGCCGAGCAGCCGATGCCGCTCATCTTGGCGATGCGGTGCGGCGGGATGGAGAGTTCGTAGAAGGCCTGGATGACCGCGGCGGTGACCGAGTCGTGGCCACACCCCGCGCACAGCGTCGAAATCGTGCCCTCGTAGTCCCGCATGTGCAGGCCGAGTTCGTTGGCGCCCAGGCCGGGATGTCGGACCGCGGGCTTGGCGATATAGGTCATGCCACCGCTCCTTCCGGCCGCTCTGCTGCCGGCCGCACCTTCCTTTTCTCCGGGGCGAGACCCAGGTGCTGGTTCACCTCGCCGGCCACGAAGGCCGCGCTCATGGGGAAGCCGCCGTAGTCAAGCACCGAGTGCAGGCGTGCCGGATCCACCTCGGTCTCCGTCATCAGCAAACGTCTGAGCTGCGCGTCCCGGTTCTGCTCGACCACGAAGTTGAGCTCGTGCGCGTCCAGGAACTCGCGTACCAGGGTGTCGAAGGGGAAGCCGCGCACGCGCATGTAGTTCACCGGCAGACCCTGCCGCTCCAGGAGGTCGGCCGCCTCGCGCACCGCTCCGTCGCACGACCCGATGGTGACCAGCGCCATGGTCGCGCCCTCACGCATCTGCACGGCCGGCGCGGGCACCTCGCTCGCGGCGGAGTCGATCTTCCTGCACAGCCGGTCCATCACCTCGGTGTACTCGTCGGCGTCCTCGGTGTAGGTCCCGCGGCTGGTGTGCCCCGAACCCCGCGTGAAGTAGGCGCCCTTCGGGTGCACGCCCGGAAGCGAGCGGTACGGAATCCCGTCGCCGTCGACATCCATGTAGCGGTAGAACTTCTCGATGCGCTCCAGCTCCGCCGCCCCGAGCACCTTGCCCCGGTCGGGCGCGAAGCCGTCGTCCCAGGTCAGCTTGGGGATCATCCAGTCGTTCATGCCGATGTCCAGGTCCTGCACCAGGAACACCGGGGTCTGGAAGCGCTCGGCCAGGTCGAAGGCCTCCACCGCCATGTGGAACGACTCCTCGGGGTTGGCCGGGAAGAGCGCGATGTGCTTGGTGTCGCCGTGCGAGGCATAGGCCACCGCCGCGATGTCGCCCTGCTGGGTGCGGGTGGGCATGCCCGTCGAGGGCCCGACCCGCTGCACGTCCACGAACACCGACGGCACCTCCGCGTAGTAGGCCAGCCCGATGAACTCGCTCATGAGCGAGATGCCCGGGCCGCTGGTCGGGGTGAAGGCGCGCGCGCCCGCCCATCCCGCGCCCACCACCACGCCGGCCGCCGCCAGCTCGTCCTCGGCCTGCGCGATGAAGAAGCTGCGCTCGCCGGTCTCCGAATCCTTGCGGAAGCGCTCGCAGAAGCGCTTGAAGGCGTCCATCAGGGAGGTGGACGGCGTGATCGGGTACCAGGCGCCCACGGTCGCGCCGGCGTACACGCAGCCGAGCGCCGCCGAGGTGTTGCCGTCCATGAGCACGTGGTCCGAGGTCGCGTCCATCGTCTCGAGCCGGATCGGCAGCGGGCAGTCGAAGTGCTCCATCGCATAGTCGTAGCCCAGTTCGATCGCCTTGTAGTTCGAGCCGATGAGCTTGGGCTTGGCCGCGAACTTCTCCTGGATCATCCCGCGGATCACGTCCAGATCCATCGACAGCAGCGCGGCGAGAGCTCCCGCGTACGCGATGTTCTTCATGAGGATGCGCACGCGCGCGCCCTTGAACTCGCGCACGCACATCTCGCCCAGCGGAACGCCCAGAAATGTGATGTCGTCGCGCAGGAACTCCTTCGCCATGGGCCAGGAGGAGTCGTGCAGCAGGTACCCGCCCGGGCGCACCTCCTCGATGTCGCGCTCGTAGGTGGCCGGATTCATGGCCACGATGAGGTCGAACTCGGGGGTGCGCGCGGAGTATCCGTCGCGACTGACCCGGATTTCGTACCAGGTCGGGAGGCCCTGGATGTTGGAGGGGAAGACGTTCTTGCCGGTGCAGGGGATCCCCATGCGGAAGATCGCCTGCATGATGAGGCCGTTTGCGCTCGCCGAGCCGGTGCCGTTGACGGTCCCGATCTTGAACGCGAAGTCGTTGGTCCGGTCGGCTTGCTCTAGACGTGCGTCGGACATGCCGCTTCCTGCCCCGCGTAGGGAATCATCAGTTCGAACTTGCGCATGTCCCAGGCCGCCGTGGGACAGCGCTCCGCGCACAGGCCGCAATGCACGCAGAGGTCCTCGTCCTTCACCATCACGCGCCCGGTCTGGGGGAGTCCTTCTGATACCATCAGATCCTGGGTGAGGTTCTCCGCGGGCGCCATGAGACGGGTCCGGAGGTCCTCTTCAGCGCCGTTCACGGTGATCGTGAGGCAGTGTACCGGGCAGATGTCGATGCAGGCGTCGCATTCGATGCACAGCTTCGCCTCGAAGTGGGTCTGGATGTCGCAGTTGAGGCAGCGCTCCACCTCGTGCGCGGTCTGCTCCGGGTCGAAGCCCATCTCCACCTCGATGGACAACTCCTCGAAGCGGCGCACCAGCTCCACGTGCTTCATCTTCTGGCGCGGCGAGGGATTGTAGTCGTTGGAGTAGGCCCACTCGTGCATCCCCATCTTGGCGGAGATGAGGTTGTGGTCCTGGGGCGGGCGGTCGTCGGTAAGCGACAGCCCCTGGCAGTAGTTGTGGATCGAGATGGCCGCCTGGTGGCCGTGCTCCACCGCCCAGATGATGTTCTCCGGCCCCCAGGCCGCGTCTCCGCCCACGAAGATCCCCTCGCGGGTGGTCATGAAGGTGGTGCGGTCGACCTCCGGCATGTCCCAGTGATTGAACTCGATGCCGATGTCGCGCTCGATCCAGGGGAAGGCGTTGTCCTGGCCGATGGCGAGGATGACGTCGTCACAGGGAAGGAACTCGGTGTCGTGGACGGTCGCCTTGAGGCGTCCCGATTCCTTGTCCTTGTGCCAGCTGACCAGTTCGAAGTCCATCCCGACCAGCCTGCCGTCTTCCAGCACGAACCGCTTCGGGGAATAGTTCTCGACGATATCGACCAGCTCCTCCTCGGCGTCCTCGAGCTCCCAGGGCGATGCCTTGAAGTAGGGCCGCGACTTGCGCGCCATCACCTTGATGTCCGTGCCGCCGAGGCGCTTCGAGGTGCGGCAGCAGTCCATCGCCGTGTTGCCGACCCCGATCACCAGCACGCGCTCGCCGATGGCGTCGACGTGCCCGAAGTGGACCGCCTCCAGCCACTCGATGCCGATATGGATGTTGTCGGCGGCTTCCTGGCGGCCCGGGATGTTCAGCTCCTTGCCCTTGGGGGCGCCGGTGCCCACGAAGACGGCGTCGTAGCCCTCCTCGAGAAGCTCCTTCATCGACTCGATGCGCGTGTTGTAGTGGATCTTGACGCCCATGTCGAGGATCATGTCGATCTCTTCCTCGAGCACCGCGACGGGGAGCCGGAAGGCGGGGATGTTGGTGCGCATGAGCCCGCCGGAGCGGGGGAGTGCCTCGAAAATCGTGCACTCGTAGCCGAGCGGCATCAGATCGTTGCAGACGGTGAGCGACGCCGGCCCGCATCCGACCAGGGCAATGCGCTTGCCGTTCTTGACCACGGGGATATGGGGCAGACGGTTGTCGGTCGGATCGCGCAGATCGGCCGCAACCCGCTTCAGGCGGCAGATGGCGACCGGCTTCCCGTCGACGCGGGTGCGGCGGCACGCCGGCTCGCAGGGACGGTCGCAGGTGCGGCCCAGGATCCCCGGGAAGACGTTCGAGGACCGGTTCAGCCAGAAGGAATCGGTATAGCGGCCGTTGGCGATCAGCCGGATGTACTCGGGGACGTTGGTGTGGGCCGGACAGCCCCACTGGCAGTCCACCACCTTGTGGTAGTAGTCGGGATTGCCGACGTCCGTGGGTTGCATCAGTCCTCGCCGGTGGACCTGAAGGGGCGCATGCGGCTCGCGGAGTTGGCGTCAGCGCGGCACGCCGCCGGGGCAGCCGGAGGCGGGACGGGGGCGGGGAAGGGGCCGAGTGTTCGTCACGAAAACGGCTTAGCTGGGTTCGACCCCGTTCGAAGCTGGGCCGGAAGGCCCGTTGGCGCTGGGGGTCGCATCCGACCCCGATTGCCCCCAATGATGTACGAGAATGGTCCCGAGTGCAAGATTTGGGACGCCGTGCGTCCCCTTGCCGATTCGCGGTCAAACCGAAACGAAGGGCGGTGACCCGTGCCTGAACCACAGAGCCCCGAATCCCGGACCGGCCTGGCCCCGTTCCGGAGCGCTGAGCTGCCGGTCCCGCCCCGGCCCCGGGGATTGGCCTGGATCGGGGTTGTGGGGCCCGGCGTGATCGTGCTGGGCGCGTCCATCGGGGGAGGGGAGTTTCTGCTGGGTCCGTCGGCGTTCGTGCGCTACGGCCTGGTGCTGTTGTGGGTGACGCTCGTCGCCACCTTCCTGCAGACCGTGTTCAACACCGAGCTCATGCGCTGGACGATCGCCACCGGCGAGCCCGCCTTTACCGGCTTCATGCGCACCCGGCCGGCGGCTCCGTTCTGGGCGGTGGTCTACGCCCTGCTCTACTTCCTGCAACTGGGGTGGCCGGCCTGGGCGGGCACGGCGGCGGGCGCGGTATTCTTCCTGGTGTTCCGCGACCTGGCCGGGCCGGAGAACGCGGGGCTCGTGCATGCCTTCGGGGTTGGTACGTTCGTCCTGTGCGTCGCCATCCTGCTCTTCGGGCGGCGCATCGAACGCACCCTGGAGATTCTGAACTGGATCCTGGTGGTGGCGATCCTCGGGACCTTCCTGGTGCTGGCGCTCATGTTCGTGGCCCCGGAGACCTGGGTCGCGGGGGCGGCGGGGCTGGTCGGCTATGACCCCGTGCAGGGGGCGTTCCGCTTTATCCCGGCCGGGGCCGACTTCTTCCTGATCGGCGCGTTTGCCGCCTATTCGGGCGCGGGCGGCATGACGAACCTGACCCTCTCCAACTGGGCGCGCGACAAGGGGTACGGGATGGGCAGCGTGGTGGGCTACATTCCGGCCGCGGTGGGAGGAAAGCAGGTGCGCCTCGCCCCGACCGGCTACATCTTCGACCCCACCCCGGAGGCGATGGGGCGGTGGCGGGGGTGGTGGCGGATCGTGCGCGCCGACCAGTGGGGAGTCTATTTCGGTGGCGCGCTGCTGGGCATGATCCTGCCGGCCGTGCTCTACGTCACCTTCATCGAGGCCGGCACCGACATCCGCGGCCTCTCGGTGGCGGCGGCGCTGGCCGATGCCATGGCCACCCGGGCGGGCGCGCTCTTCGGAGGCGTGATCGCGCTCATGGGCGTCTGGATCCTGTTCAAGACCCAACTGGACATCGTGGACGGAATGACGCGCGCCATCACCGACATCCTCTGGACGGGCTCCCGGCGCGTGCGGCGCTGGCGCGGCGGCGATGTGCGCTTTGTCTACTACACGGTGCTCGTCGGGATCGCCGGGTGGGGGATCATCGGCCTGGGGCTGGCGCAGCCGATCGTGCTGCTGCAGCTGGGCGCCAACATGGCCGGCATCGTCTTCGTGATTTCCTCGCTCCACCTTCTCTACATCAACACGCGCTTCCTGCCGGAGGAGATCCGGCCGCCGATGTGGCGAAGGGTCGCGCTGGTCGCGACGTCGGTGTTCTACGGTGCCTTTGTGGTGCTCTGGCTGCAGGGGCTTTTCTAGGGGTGGGTGACGGCGGCGGGGGTCCATCGCGGGTCGACGAACGTCGCCCGCAGGCCGACGCGCGAGCCCAGGTCCTGGTCGACTCCGCGGCCGTCTGGGCGGCGGTCCAGGCCGACCTCGCCGCGGCGCGCGAATACGCGTTCATCCAGACCTACTCGTTCGAGGGGGATTGGGTGGGGACGGCGCTCTCGGACGCCCTGCTCGACGCGGGAGCCCCCGACCGCCGGCTGCTCGTCGACTCCTATACGCGCGCCAACCAGAACGACCGCTGGATCGCGCTCCCCGGCACGCTCGTCGACCCCGCATTCCGGGCGGAGGTGCGCAACACCGGGCGGCTGGTGCGCCTGCTGCGGGCCGAGGGCGTGGGCGTCCGCTTCGGCCGTCCCTTCGGGGTCCTCGGGCAGCGCTTCCTCAACCGCGACCACAAGAAGCTCATCCTCTTCGACGACCGCGTGTCCTACATCGGGGGCATCAACTTCTCGGAGCACAACTTCGAGTGGCACGATCTCATGGTGCGGGTCGAGGATGCGGACGTGGCGCGCTTCCTCAGGCGGGACTTCGAATCCTCGTGGGAGGGGCGTTCGGAGTATGCGCGCGCATCCTTCGCAGCGCCGGGGCTGGACCTTCACCTGCTGCCGGGAGAAGGCAACCGCGCGGCCTATCGCGACCTGCTCGGGCTCATCGAGGGCGCCGAACGCTCGATCGACGTCATCAGCCCCTATCTGAGCCCGCCCTTCACGGACCATCTGGCGGCTGCCGCGGCGCGCGGAGTCCGGGTCCGGATCGTGACCCCGCTCAGCAACAACAAGGCCTATCTGCAGAAGTACCTGCTGGCGATGGCGGAGCGGGCCGGCTTCGAGGTGTGGCTGTTCGAGGGTGGCATGATCCACATGAAGTGCATGCTGATCGACGACGGCATGCTCGTCACCGGATCCTCCAATTTCGACCTGATGAGCTACAACGGGTTTCTGGCCGAGATCGTTGCCGTGTTCCGGTCACCAGAGGTCATCGAAGCGTTCCGGCGCCGGGTGCTGGAGCCGGACCTGGGAGCTTCCCGGCGATTCGAGGGCGATGGCGATTCCGGAGCGGGACGGCTGGGGAGAGCGCTGCGCGCGCTGCCGATCCGGGTCGCGAGACGGGTGGCGAGGGTGCTCGGTCCCGGGTGAGGGGCGCCTGGTCCCGGCGGGGCGCCCTTGTCGCTGCCGGGCCGCGCCGAAACAGGCGAAACCTCTTCAGCCGCACTCCACGGGGCGGTCGGGATCGGTGATCCAGTGGCTCCACGAGCCCGCGTAGAGCCGCCCGCCGGAGAGCCCGGCGTGCTCCATGGCGAGCAGGTTGTGACAGGCGGTGACGCCGGAGCCGCAGTAGGACACCGAGTGCTCCGGAGGCGTGTCGCCCAGGATGGCCCGGAAGCGTTGCCGGAGCTCCTCGCGGGACTTGAAGGTTCCCCCCGGGGTGAGGTTCTCCTCGAAGGCCGCGCACACCGCGCCCGGGATGTGGCCCGCCACCGGGTCGAGCGGTTCGACCTCGCCGCGGTAGCGTTCGCCGGCGCGCGCGTCGATGAGGGGGGCGGAGGCGTCTCCGAGGCTGCCGAACAGGTCGGCCGCGCGGACGAGGCGCTCGGGTCGCGGAGCGGCCGTGAAGACCCGCGCCGGCCGCGCGGCCACCTCCGCCCTGACCGGCCGCCCCTCGCCGCACCAGCGCTGCCAGCCGCCGTCGAGCAGGGCGACGGCGTCGTGGCCGACCCACCCGAGCATCCACCAGAGCCGTCCCGCCATCGCGCCTCCCATGTCGTCGTAGACGACCACCTGAACCCGCTCGTCGACGCCCCAGGCCCCCAGCGTGCGCGCGAGATCGGCGACCTGGGGAAGGGGGTGGCGGCCGGTCACGCCCGGGAGGATGGGGCCCGAAAGGTCTTCTTCCAGATGCGCGTAGCCAGCGCCCGGGATGTGGCCTGCTTCATACGCGCGCCGGCCGTGTTCGGCGTCGGCCAGGGAGAAGCGGCAGTCCAGGATCGCCCAGTCGGGATCGTCGAGGTGTGCTGACAGTTCGTCGGAGGTTACGAGCGTGGTGAAGGACATATCGGCGTGATCGGGGTAGGGAGTGTGAGCATCGGGGCTGGCTTGTTACGGGTCCCGGTGAAAGCTTAGGTGAACATTTTCGGTCTTCGCGCGCTACGCCAGCGCGTCGAATCGCGAAAGAGACTGCGGCAGCCGCGAACAGACCGCGGACATGAGGTGACTCTTGTCGGTTGCAAGCCGAACCGCACCACCCTCGGGCCCCGCCGGCGACGGCGCCACGCCCGCACGGCTCGAGCTTCCCGTCACGGGAATGTCGTGCATGGCTTGCGCGGCGACCATAGAAAACGTCTTGCGCGCCGGTGTCGCCGGGGTGGTGAGCGCGGACGTGAACTTCGCCTCCGGGCGCGCGACCATCCAGTACCTGCCCGACGCCGTGACCCCCGCCGAGGTGACGCGCGTCATCGAGGAGGCCGGCTACGGTGTGGTCGCGGAGGCCGTGGAGGAGGACGGGGCTTCCGGAACCAGGACGGAGGACGCGGAGGCGGCCGCCCGCGCGCGGGAGATCGACCGGCACCGCCTCGAGTTCCGCACCGGGCTCGCGTTCACCCTCCCCCTCTTCCTGGTCAGCATGGCCCGCGACTTCGGGCTGGTGGGCGCGTGGGCGCACGCGACGTGGGTGAACTGGGCCTTCCTGATCCTCGCGACTCCGGTCCAGTTCTACGTCGGGTGGAGCTACTACACGGGCTCCTTCAAGGCCCTCCGCAATCGCGGCGCCAACATGGACGTGCTGGTGGCACTGGGGTCTTCCGCGGCGTTCTTCTACAGCGTGGCCGTGACGGTCGCGCTCACCCGAGGGGTGACCACGCTGGGCGAGCATGTCTACTTCGAGACGGCCGCGGCGATCATCACGCTCATCAAGCTGGGCAAGTGGCTGGAGGTCAGGGCCAGGGGCGAGACGGGCGACGCCATTCGCCGGATGATGGCCCTCCGCCCGCGCACCGCCACTCTTCTGGCGGGTGGGGAAGAGCGGCAGGTGCCGCTCGACCGGGTGCGGGTGGGCCAGGTCGTGCTGGTGCGGCCCGGCGAGCGGGTTCCGGTCGACGGCGTCGTGCTCGACGGGCGTTCCTCGGTTGACGAGAGCGCCTTCACCGGCGAGAGCCTCCCGCTGGACAAGGAGCCGGGGGCGGAGGTGATCGGCGGCACCCTCAACCACGAGGGTCTGCTGCAGGTGCGCGCGACCCGGGTAGGTGCCGACACCGCCCTGGCGGGGATCGTGCGCCTGGTCCGCGAGGCCCAGGGCAGCAAGGCGCCCGTGCAGCGGCTGGCCGACCGCGTGGCGGGGATCTTCGTGCCGATCGTGATCGTGATCGCCGCGGGTACTTTCCTGGTGTGGATGGCTTCTGGCGCCGGTCTGCCGGCCGCGGTGATCCGGATGGTGGCGGTGCTGGTGATCGCCTGCCCGTGCGCGCTGGGGCTGGCGACCCCCACGGCCGTGATGGTTGGGATGGGGGTGGGGGCGGGGAAGGGCATCCTGTTCAGGAACAGCGAGGCGCTCGAGCTCGCCCGGCAGTTGAGGGTGGTCGTGTTCGACAAGACCGGCACCATTACCAGGGGCGAGCCGGCCGTGCGCGCGGTGGTGGGCAACAACCCGCGCCGGATCCTTCGAATGGCGGGCTCCGCCGAGTGGGGGAGCGAGCATCCGCTGGCGCGGGCAGTGGTGCGGGAGGCACAGGCGCGCGGAATCGAACTGGAACGTCCACGCGACTTTGAAGCCGTTCCGGGGTTGGGGGTGGCGGCCACCGTGAACTATCACCGTGTGGTGGTGGGGAAGAGGCGGTTCGCGGGCATCCACAGCAGTCGCGGGCAGCATCTGGCCACTCAAGCCGAGCGCCTGGAGGCGGAGGCGCGCACGGTGGTCTGGGTCGGAGTCGACGGACGCGCGATCGGCCTGATCGCCATTGCGGACGAAATCAAGCCGGGCGCACGCGACGCGATCGAGACGCTGCTGACGCGCATGCGCGTGGTAATGGTCACCGGCGACAACGCAGCCACGGCGGCCGCCATCGCCGACGAAGCCGGCATCCGCGAGGTGCGCGCCGGGGTACCGCCGCGCGAGAAGGCCGAGGTCGTGAGCGCTCTCAAGGAGGAAGTGGGCGGGCAGGTCGCCATGGTGGGCGACGGCACCAACGACGCTCCCGCGCTGGCCCGCGCGGATATCGGCATCGCCATCGGGACCGGCACCGACGTGGCCATCGAGAGCGCCGACATCACCCTCATGGGTGGCGACCTGGCGGGGGTGAACGACGCCATCCACCTTTCGCGCGCGACCATGCGAACCATCCGCCAGAATCTGTTCTGGGCCTTCGGCTACAACGTGGCGCTCATTCCGGTGGCCGCTGCCAGCAGCCTGCTGCATCCGGTTCTGGCGGCGCTGGCGATGGCCTTCTCGAGCGTCAGCGTGGTGCTGAACAGCCTGCGCCTGAAGCTCAGAGCCGACCGGCCTCTGGCCTGGTGAAGACCAACACCCGCCACACCACGCCGGCGCGCTCGAATCGCTTGACGAGCCCGTAGCTCTTCACCACTGCCTCGACCGCGGAAGGGTCGTGGGCGAAGACGCGGAACGGATGCCGCCTGAGGCGCTGGATGAAGTTCACCAACCCGACGCCGAGGCGTGCCAGTGGTCCGCCACGCGGCATCACCAGCCCGAGGACCCGCTTCGCCAGGGGTGCCGCCGCGCCCAGCAGGGCCGGCATGTCGGGATAGCAGCAGACCACCCGGTCCAGGGTCACCAGGTCGGCGGCGGGCAGTTCTCGCGCCCGCTCGACGAAGTCGCCGTCCACGTAGCGCACGCGGTCGGCATAGCCCCGCGCCTCGGCCTCCGACCGCGCCGCGCGCAGGAACGCCGGAGCCGCGTCCGAGTGCGTTCCCCCGGCCGCCCCGCGCGCCATCAGCTCGTGCTGGATGGCTCCGATGCCCCCGCCGACGTCGATGAAGGTGCGGCCTTCGACGCCGTCCTCCGCGACGGCCCGCAGCAGCCATCGCGTGGCTTTGGCGGGGCCCTTGCGGCGGAACCTGCGCAGGTTCCTGCGCGCGTGCGCGTCGTCAAACTGGCGTTCGAGTCCGCAGCACCGGGAACGGCTCACGGCGATTCGCGGGTCAGATGCGCTGGTGGTCGGCCCGCCAGTCCTCCACGGCCTGCTTGATCGCCTTCCGGTCCGTCAGCTCTCCGTCGAGGACTCGACGCACCAGACCGGACAGCTCCGCGTCGGAAGCGAAGCGCAGCCCGATCAGCTGATCTGTTGTGAGGTCCTCGATTCGGCTCTTCAGGTCATCCGGAAGCAATCGCTCCATGCGGAGGCGCTCCTCGAGGCGGATCACCCGGTCCTGCACGCCCGTCGAAAAACGGCGCGCGAAGAGGAGGCCCGTCGCAGCGCTGGCCGCAACCAGGAACAGGACCAGGTTGTCCGCGCTGAAGTCGGTGACGAGCTGGTACGCGATAGCCAGCGCCGCGGCCGTGGAGCCATAGCACCCGGCAAGGAACAGCAGAGACGGCCGCTTGCCGTGATTGGCGTAGTTCTGGGGTTCAGCCATCACCAGTCTTCCTTCTCCAGCGACTTCATCTCCTGCCGGAGGCGCTGCCAGTCGGTGTCGGAGATGTCCGAGTCCACCACCGGCGCGCGCTCCCGCCCGCGGGCCACGTTCCTGCGCACGAAGAACCCGACGAGGATGCCGGAGAAGGCCACCGCGACCCACGGCATGAGGTAGCCTACCCAGTTGAACCCTTCCCTGGGAGGCGCTCCGAGGATGTCCTGGCCGTAGTCGGCGACGAAGCCGGCGAGAATCACTTCCTCGGACTCGCCCGCCTCGAGCGCCGCCAGAATGCGCCGGGTAAAGACGGGGGATTCGGCGCACTGCATCTGGTACTGGCAGGTGTGGGCGTCAAGCGTGCAGCCGCAGGTGCAGCGGATCATCAGCTCGATGCGGAGGAGGTCTTCGCCGTGAGGCCCGTCGTGCGAGTGCCGCATGGTCACGGCCTCGCTGTAGCCGGCGTGCGAGGGACCCCTGGAGAGGGGCTCCTGGGGAGTGCCGTGGGCGTGAACCGCCGAAGCGGCGAGCAGGATGGCGGCAGCAGCGGTCATGGTCGTCCTGTCTTCCGGGGAAACCGGCCGGTCCGGCGGCCGGGGCCTGACCTGAATCTAACGGGTTCGGGTGAGGTCGGGGCAACCGCGGCGCGCCCGACCCACTCCTTGACCTGTTCCCGTTCGCTCGCTACGGTAGCGCCCGTTGCGTCCCCGGTTGGGCCGGAGGGGTGCCGGGAATGGGCCGGTGGGAAGTCTGCGAGGTGGAGGAACGAGCGATGGCGCACCTGTTCGATCTTGCAGGATCGCGGGAGCGTGTGCGCGCGATGACCGGAATGGCGGTCATCCTCTCCCTCCTCCTCGTCCTTTCCGTGGAGAGCTCACACACACACGACAGCGAATCCGACTCGCCTGGCGCCTGTTCCGTGTGCCAGGTTGCCCACAACCCCGGATCGACCGTCGTCTCGGGTACTCCGAGCCTCGCGGGATCGAGTCTGTTGCGGACTCCCGCACTTCCCGGGCGCCGGTTCGTTCCCGCGATCATCCATCTCGCCCCTCGGCGCAGCCGCGCCCCTCCGCTCCACATCTCTCTGTAACAGAGCCCCTCCGCCGACCCCCTGGCCGGCGGCACCCTGTTGATGGTTGCGTCCGAAAACGGCGCACCCAACCCGAGAGATGGAACACATGAATACGCCCGAGTCTCGGCACGCCGCCGAATTGGGAAATGGGCGCGCGCCCCTTCTGGAGGCCCGCGGGCTCAGCAAGAACTATGGCGCCACGCGTGCGCTCGATTCCCTCGACCTGGCCATCGCGCCCGGCGAGGTCTATTGCCTGCTGGGCCCCAACGGGGCGGGCAAGACCACCACCATCAACCTCTTCCTCGGATTCGTGGCGCCCACCTCCGGACAGGCGTTCATCGCCGGCCTGGACGTGTCCACCCACGACCGCGAGACCAAGCAGCGCATCGCGTACATCCCCGAACAGGTCATGCTCTACCGCAACCTGAGCGGTCTGGAGAACCTGGAGTACTTCGCGGCACTGGGCGGGAAGGGCGCCCTGACCCCGGCGCGGCTCACCGACATCCTGGTCGAAGCAGGGCTGGAGCGGTCCGCGGTCGATCAACGGGTTTCGGAGTACTCGAAGGGCATGCGGCAGAAGGTCGGCATCGCCATCGCCATCGCCAAGGAGGCCGACGCGCTGCTGCTCGACGAGCCCACCTCGGGCCTCGACCCGCAGGCCTCGAACGAGTTCTCCGAGCTGATCGAACGGCTCAAGGATCGCGGGGTCGCGGTGCTCATGGCGACCCACGACCTGTTTCGCGCCAAGGAGACCGGGACGCGCGTGGGCATCATGCGCTACGGACGCCTTGTCACGGAGCTGGGCACGGAAGAGATCGGCCACGCGGATCTCGAGCGCATCTATCTGAAGCACATGCACGACTAGGAGGCACCGAAGATGAGGCACATAGTACGCAAGGAGTTCACCGATGTCCTTCGGGACGGGCGCTTCCGCTGGTGCTCGATCCTGGTGGGCGCGCTGCTGCTGGTTTCCCTGGGCCACGGATGGGTTCAGGCAAGAAGCGCGCAGCAGGAACACGCTGCCGCGCAGGCCACTGCCCGGGACCACTGGGAGTCGCAGGGCGAGAAGAATCCCCATTCGGCGGCCCACTACGGGATCTACGCCTTCAAGCCCCGCCTGGCGCTGTCCTTCGTCGACGAGGGCGTCGATCCCTATACCGGCACGTCGGTGTGGCTCGAGGCGCACCGGCAGAACGACTTCCTCCTGCGTCCGGCCCAGGACGCGACGGCGGCCCAGCGCATTGGCGCGCTGACGGCCGCGCAGGTGCTGCAGCACCTGGTGCCCCTGCTCATCATCCTGCTGACCTTCGGCGCGCTCGCCGGCGAGCGGGAGCGGGGCACGCTGCGCCAGCTGCTGGCCACCGGAATCGGGCGGCGGGAGCTGGCTCTGGGAAAGGCGCTGGGCATAGCCGGGGCGCTGGCGTTGCTGCTCGTGCCTGCGGCACTGGTGGGCGCGGCGGCCCTGGTTGTCGGAAGTCCCGGTCCGGCGGCCTCCCCGCTGGCCCGGGGCGTGGTCCTGGCCGGTGTCTACCTGGCCTACTTCACCGCCTTCCTGGCGCTGTCACTGGCGGTGTCCGCCTGGGCCCGCTCGGCGCGCACCGCCCTGGTGATTCTGCTGGGCGTGTGGGTGGTGAACGGGCTGGTGGCGCCGCGCGTCGCGGTGGATCTGTCGAAGTGGCTGCATCCGACGCCGTCGGCGCTCGAGTTCGCCCGCAATGTCGAACGTGAGATGGCCTCCGGCGTGGAGGACATCTCCCGCCCGGACCGGGCTGCGTTGGCCGAGCGCCTGATGGCCGAGCACGGAGTGGAGCGGGTCGAGGACCTGCCCGTAAACGAGGTGGGCGTCTACCTGCAGGAGAGCGAGGAGTTCGGCAACCGCATCTTCGACCGCAACTACGGTGCGTTGTGGGATACCTTCGAACGCCAGGGCGTCGTGCACGAGGCGCTTGCGGTGGTGGCGCCGCTGCTGGCGGTGCGCACGCTCTCCATGGGGCTGGCCGGGACCGATGTCGAGCAGCACCGGCACTTCGCCACCGCAGCGGAGGCGTATCGCCGGGATCTGATGCGGCGGATGAACGGTGATCTGGCCGACAACTCCCGCACGGGCGACACCTATCTGGCCGGACCCCAACTGTGGGAGGAAACGCCGCCGCTCGAGTACGCCGCCCCGACGCTGGGCTGGGTGCTGGGCAACCGCATCCTGTCGATCCTGGTTCTGGGGACATGGCTGGTCGGGGCAGTCCTTGCGGCCGCGGCGCGGGTCCGGCGCGCGGAGGTGGGGTAGCATGACCGCGCGCACCGTCCTCCGAAACGAATGGCGCCTGCTCATGGCCGACCGGGCGCTCCGCATCGTGCTCGGGCTCTTCGCCGTCCTTCTCGTCTATGCGCTGGCCAACGGCGTGGTCTGGATGCGCTTTCAGGAGCGCACTGTGGAGGCCGTGCAGGCCGGCAACGTCGACCGCGCGCGCGCCCTCGCCGAGGAACTGGCCGCGATTGAGAACGGTGCCGAGCCGGCTTCGCGCTTCGCCGATCCCCGCGCCCCCAACGTGCTGGGCGGGGCCCGCGGCAGCCATACCGCAGTGCTGGAACCCGGTCCCCTGACGGCGCTGGCGGTCGGTCAGAGCGATCTCCTGCCCTACTACTACGACGTCAACATCTACACCAACGAGTCGTCGTTCCACCAGAACGGGGAGGTCGAGAACCCCCTCAACCTGATGGTCGGGCGTTTCGACCTGGCCTTCGTGGTGATCTACCTGCTGCCCCTGCTGGTGCTGGCGCTCAGCTTCAACGTGCTCTCCGAGGAGCGCGAGCAGGGGACCCTGGCCCTGACGCTCTCACAGCCCGTGTCGGCCCGCCGCGTCGTGGCGGCGAAGCTGACCTTCCGCGCGCTGCTGGTGGTGGGCATGGTGCTGGCGGCCTCGCTGCTCGGGATTCTGGTCACGGGGGGCTTCGGCTCGCCGGGCCGGGTGCTTCTGTGGTGCGCCACGGTGGTCACCTACGCGCTGTTCTGGTTCGTGCTCGCGGCGTGGGTGAACAGCCTGCGGCGATCCTCAGCGTGGAACGCCACGGTTCTGGTGGGGGCGTGGCTGGTCCTGGTGGTCGTGCTTCCGGCCGCCATCAACATCGCGTCGGGCCTGCTGCACCCGTTGCCGTCCCGCGTTCAGATGGTCACCGCGCAGCGGGAGGCCTCGAACGAGGCCGTGAACCGTCGCAGCGAACTGCTCGCCCGCTACCTGGAGGACCATCCCGAGATGGCGGGCGGCGTGGTGGCCGAAGAGCCCGGCCTGGGCGCCCTCGCCTGGGCCGCCACGGACGCCGTGAACCGCCGCCTCGAGGAAGTGACCTCGGAACACGATGCACGCCGCGCCGAGCAGATCGCACTGGTGCGCCGCTACCGGTTCCTGTCGCCGGCGCTCCTGGCCCAGGAGGTGCTCATCGACGCGGCGGGAACTGGAGACGCGCGTTTCGCGGGCTTCCAGTCGCAGGTACGCGCCTTCGCCGAGCGATGGCGGGAGTTCTTCGTGCCCGCAATCCTGGCCAGCGAGCAAATGGACGCCAGCGTCCTTCCAGACGTGCCGAAGTTCCGGCTCGAGGATGAGGAAGGCGCCGACGTGGCACGCCGCGCGGGTGTGCCGCTCACGTTCCTCGGCGGACTTCTCGTCCTGGCGGGCGTGGGCGCTGGGGTGGGGCTCGGCCGGGTGCGGGGAGCGGACTGAGGCGAATCGGTTGCACAATGAGCAACATTCTGCTGATCGCACGGCGGCAGGTCGGTGCGATGCGCGAGGACCGCTACGTCGTGTTCCTGCTGGGACTCGTCGCCGCTCTGGGGATCGTCTCCGTCGTCGGAGCCCGGCATCACACCGCGAGCGAGGCGGAACAGCGCGCCCGCTACCAGGCGCTGGTCGACCGCCAGTGGGCGGAGCAGCCGGACCGCCATCCGCACCGGGTGATCCACTACGGGTTCCTCGTCTTCCGTGAGGAGGCGCCCCTGGCGTTCTTCGATCCGGGGGTCGGCGCCTACGCGGGGACATCGCTTTATCTGGAGGGGCACCGGCAGAATTCTGCCAGCTTCGGCGATGCCCGACATGCGACGGCATTGCTGAGTTTCGGGCGGCTCACGCCGGCCGCCGTGCTGGGGCTGCTCCTGCCGTTGCTGGTTGTGGCCGCCGGATTCGCATCGGTAAGCCGCGAGAGGGAGCAGGGTACGCTTCCCCTGCTCCTGGCCCAGGGCGCGACCCCGGCCCAGATCATGGCAGGGAAGGCGCTGGGCATCGGGACGGCGGCCGTGGCGGCGGCCCTGCCGATCGGGCTGATCACGGCCGCATTCGTCGCCACTGGAGGCGCAGAACAACCCTCGGTCGCGCGGATGCTGGCGCTCGCGGCAACCTATGCGGCGTATCTTGCGGGGTGGGTGCTGCTGACGGTCTGGGTCTCGTCACGCAGAGCCTCCTCGCGGGCCGCTCTCGCCCAGCTCGTCGCCATCTGGGTCGTGCTGTGCGTTGCCGCCCCGCGCCTGGGCGCCTCCCTCGCGAACGCGCTTCATCCCATACCGTCGCGCGCCCAGTTCACCGCCCAGGTGGAGGAGGCGCAGCGCCAGGTGGGGGACAGCCACAACCCCGACGATCCCTTCTTCCGTGCCCTGCGCGACGAATACCTGGCGCGGTACCAGGTGGCGTCGGTCGAGGAGCTTCCGGTCAACTGGGCAGGAGTCGTAAGCCACGAGGGAGAGGCGGTCACCAGCCGGATCTCCGAGGAGCACCAGTTGGAGCTGCTCGCCCTTCATCGGCGGCAGGACCGGGCCATGGCGTGGCTGGGGCTGCTCTCTCCCCATCTGGCGGCCCGGGACCTGTCGATGGCGGCAGCGGGAACCGGGCCGGAGGCGATGGAGGCCTTCCGCGCGCAGGCCGAGGCTCATCGCTACGACATCATCCAGCGGCTGAACGACCTCCACATCCACGAGATCCACTACGAGAACGACCGCGCTCAGCGCATTGCGCGCCAGGAATGGGCCCGGTTCCCGGTCTTCAGGCCGGACCCGCCTTCACTCCGCCGGGTCCTGGCCGATCGTCCTCTTTCGCTGGCCGCGCTGGGGCTGTGGATCGCCCTTCCACTCGCCGCCCTCGGGTTGGGCCGCAGGCGGCTGCCGCGCGTGGGCATGGATCGTCCGTCGAGGTGAGAACGGGCAGGTGAGGTCCGAAAGCGCGAGAGCGTGGGTGCGCCTCATCCGGCTTGAACTCGCCCGGGTGGTCCGCTCCGGCGGCGTCACGGTCGCGGCGGCTCTGCTGCTGGGACTGGGGATCCATGCGGCCTGGCAGGGGAATCGCAGGGTGCAGGCGGCCGAGGACGCCGCGGCAGCAGCCGAGACCGCCTACCGGGATCAGCTCGCCCATCTCGTATCCCGCTATCCGCCGACGACCGAGGCGGGCGAGTTGCTGTACTACCTGGCCCTGCCGGCATCACAGCCATCGTCCCGGCTGTCGGCGCTCGCGAGCGGCAGGACGGAGATCGAGACGGCCAACCTGCGAATCCGGCTGCTGGCGCTCGAAGGGCAGCTCTACGAACAGGAGACGCTGAATCCGCGTCTCGCGGCTGCGGGGCACCTCGATCTGACGTTTGTCCTCATCGCCCTGCTTCCCCTCTTCGTCATTGCCGTTACCTACGACATCGTTTCGGGCGAACGTGAGCGCGGCACCTGGGGCATGGCGCGGCTCTTCGCCCGACCCCGGCGCCTGGTCGCCGCAAAGATCGGCGCGCGGGTGATCCTGATGGGCGGCCTGGTCACATCGCTGGCCGTGATCGGCGCATTCCTTGCCGGAATCGATGGCGATGGCCGTGCCGGCTGGGCAGCCACGCTCATCGCGCTGCATACCCTCTTCTGGTTTGCGCTCTGCCTGGGCGTGGCGACCGGGCGCCGCTCTTCAACCGCCAACGCGATGATCCTGGTGGGGGTGTGGGTGGCCTTCACCTTCCTGGCCCCGGCGGTCCTGAGCCTGGCAAACTCGATCCTGCACCCCGCGCCCGAGGCCCTGGAGCTGACCGTGCGCCAGCGCCAGGGATACCACGAAGCGTGGGACCTGACGAAGGCCGAGACGATGGACTCGTTCTTCGAGGACTACCCGGAGTGGAGCGACCAAACCGTCCCGGAAGACGAGTTCACCTGGGCTTGGTACTACGCGATGAACCACCGGGGCGACCGGGCTGCCCGGGATGCTTCCCGCGCCTACCGCGATGTCCTGACGCGGCGGGACGAATGGGCCCGCCGATGGTCGCTGCTGGTGCCGCCGCTGGCAACCCGACTCGCGCTCGACCGGCTCGCCGCCACGGACCTGGCCAGCCAACTCGCCTACCAGGACGCGGTCCGGCGATACCACGAGCGCCTCAAGGCCCATTTCCAGCCGGTGCTGTTCTCGGCCGCGCCGATCGCTCAAGTGGATTGGGAGCGGGTTCCCGCCTTCGAGCCGGCGGCCACCACCGGTGAGGCATCGCAAGCCGGATTCCCGGCCGCGGCCGCTCTGATCCTGGCCTCCATCTGCGCGCTGCTGGTCGGGAGGATCCCGGCCGCCCGGGCGCCGGCGGGGAGGGAGGACGGGGCGGCATGACCCTTCGCTTCGGCGTGCCTCTGGCGCTGGCGCTTCCACCGCTACACCTTCGCGGGTGCCTCTCGCGGGAGAGGCGTCATCTCCCTCGACAACCGCCATGCCCAGAGAAATTCATCCCGGGATCCACTGGATTCAGGAGTTCGGGCCGGATCGCCCGGGGATAGCGAAATCCCTGATCGACCGCGGAGCCCACTGGTATCGTCCGGGGCGCGAGATCCACGTTCCGCAGAACGCCTTCCTCTTCGCCGGGGAGCGAACGCTCCTCTTCGACACCCTGTCGCCGGCGGCGGACGAGCAGATCCTCGCGGACCTGGAGACGGTGCTGGACGGCCGCGCGCTCGACTATCTCGCGCTCTCGCACCCGGACGTTCCCCACGCGGGCAACACCTTCCGCATCCTCGAGCGACATCCCGGCGCCACGCTGGTGGCGCCCCGGTTCGGACGCACCCACGAGCTCTATCATCTCGAAGACGCGCACAAGGTGGGGCTGGGCGACTCGCTCGACCTGGGCGGGCTGCGGCTGCACTTCCACGCCGCCGCCTTCCTGGACGCCGCGATGTCGATGTGGATGACCGAGGAGGCCTCCGGGATGCTCCTGCCGGTCGACTGGATGGGGCTGCCGCTGATGGACGGGGAAGGGCTTCTGTTCGCCGACGAGTTCCGCTCCCCCGTGGACGTCGACCGCTACGCGGAGTTCCACGGGCGGGTCATGTTCTGGATGCGGTACGTGGATGTGGCGCGCACCCAGGCGGAGATCGATCTGTTGGCGGAGAGGTATCGCCCGGCGATGATCGCCTCCGCGCACGGGCCCGTGATCCGCGCCGACGTGCCGCGCTACTTCGAGATGATGAAAGAGGTCGTGGAACGGGTCGCCACCGGCGGCCGGACGGGGGTCCTGTGAGCGGGGTGGAGTTCACGCGGGACGTTTCCTGGATCGCGGAGAACTATCCGCTGGGCGGAGGGCGCAACGTCCACGTCAGCGTGTTTCTGATCCGCGCGGGGGCGAAGAACATCCTCATCGACTCCGGCTCGTTCTATCACCGCGAGAGCCTGGTGCGCCGCATCTCGCGCGCCACCGCCGGGGAAGGCATCCATTCGCTGGTGCTGTCGCACTCCGACTATCCGCACTCAGGCAACATCCCGGCGTTCCGGCGCCGCTGGGGCGACTTCGAGATCGTGGCATCCTCGGGGGAACCGGAGATCCAGGGGCTTCCCTATGCCCGCCGCAGCCGGATCGGAGGGAGCCTGGAGGTGGCCGGGAGGGTGATCGACTTCCTCGACCCGCCGCTCGCGGACCGCTCCCATACTTCGTGGATCTACGACCGCGGATCGCGCGTTCTCTTCGTGGCCGACGGCTTCGGGTACCACCATGCGGACGACGAAACGGGGCTGACCTCGCGCCAGCTGCCGGGCGGCTTCCGGAGCGAGGAGATCTACACCTTCCACCGCGACACGCTGATCTGGCTTCGCTACGCCGATCCGTCGGTGCTCATGAGGGTGCTGCGGGAGATGCTCGAAGAACGTGACGTGTCCTGGGTCGCGCCCATCCACGGGAATCCCATCGCGGCGGAGCACCTGGACGACTACCTGGAGCGGCTGGAGGAGGGGGTGCGGCGCATCGTGGGGGAGCAGGCCATCGTCACGGTTGACCCTTCTCCTCCATGATCTGGATCAGGTTGCCGCAGGTATCGTCGAAGACTGCGGTAATGACCGTCCCCAGGTCGGTTGGCGGCTGCACGAATCGCACACCTTTCGCCACGAGACGCTCGTGCTCGGCTCCGACATCGTCGACCGTGAAGGCGGTATAGGGGATCCCGTCCTCCACGAGCGCCTTCCTGAACGGACCGATTGCGGGATGTTCAGCAGGCTCAAGCACCAACTCCGTCCCCTCCGGAGCTTCCTCGGATACCACGGTGATCCACGCGTGCTCTCCGAGGGGGATGTTGTGCTTTACACGAAAACCAAGCGTTTCCGAGTAGAACTGCAGTGCCTTCTGCTGATCGTCCACGGGGACGCTGGTGTGGTTGATTCTCATTTCTCGATGTCCTCGTCCGTTGAGTGTGAAGTGTCCTCGTCTGTCGAGACCGGCCACCGCTCCCCGATTTCCTGCAGCGGGGCGCCCACGAACCAGTGGAGCTTCGACCGCCCCTCGCGCCTTGTGCGAATCAGCCCGGCGGCTTCCAGGACGTCCAGGTGCTGCGAGATCGCCTGCCGCGAGGAGCCGATGCCGTGTTTCATGATCAGGCGCCCACAAATCTCGAAGAGCGATTGACCCGACCGATCCACGAGCTCATCCAGGATGGCTCGCCTGGTTCGGTCAGCGATCGCGCGGTAAATGTCCACATGTCAGTATAAGGCAAGTGTTCGCTTGCATGTCAAGGCCCTATGATACGCAAGCATGGGCTTGCATGTCAACAGCTTCGCACCAGGGACGCCCGTGCAACGGGATTGCTCCCGCGAGCGTCCCAAGTCAGGGGATTGTGGTCGGCCAGGCCGGGTCGAGCGAAAGGGGGCGTGATCCCGGGAGCGACGGAATGAACGGCATCGAGCGCGAGAAGGTCGGCCGCCTGACGCTGCGCGCGTGGGGCTTGGTGACGGCGCTCGTGGTTTGGGGTCTCTACCTGCTGACCCTCGCGCCGACGGTCGGTTTCTGGGACAGTTCGGAGTATGTGACCACGGCGCACATCCTCGGGCTGCCACATCCGCCGGGGAACCCGTTCTTCGTCCTTGTCGGCCGCGTGTGGGACCTGCTTCTCGGATTCACAGGTCTTCCGGTCGCGCTGCGGATCAACGCCCTCGGGGCCACACTTTCGGCCGGCGCGAGCTTCTTCTGGTTTCTGGCGGTCGCACGGATCGTCGGCAGGTTCCGCGAGAATCGGCACGAGGTGCTCGTGGCCGCGATCGTCGGCGTGTGGGTCGGCGCCACCACCTTCACGGTGTGGACCCAGTCGAACCTCAACGAGAAGGTCTATCCGCTCTCGATGTTCATCGTCGCCCTGGTAAGCTATCTGGCCATGGCATGGATGGACGAAGCGGATACGGCGCGCGGCAACCGGCTGCTCCTGCTCATCGCACTGGTGCTCGGTCTGGGGTGGGCGAGTCACACCATGTCCCTGCTGCCGGGGCTGGCCCTCGCGGCCTTCGTGCTCGTCCACCGCTGGCGCGCGGCGCTGAATCCGCGCGTTCTCGGGCTCGGGATCCTGCTGATCGCGGTCGGCTACTCCATGCAGTTCCTCTTCGTTCCCATCCGCTCGGCGCAGAACCCGATCATCGATGAGGCCGATCCGGAGTGTCCCACGCTCGTCTCCGCCATCACTCCGAAGCGGATCACGGATCGCTACGGGCAGAGCAAGCTCGCCGTGGCGTGCGAGCCGCTCGCGCTGTCGCTGATCCGCGACCAGTACGCCCCACCGCCGATCACGCAGCGCCAGGCGCCGCTATCGGCGCAGATGGCGAACTACTGGCAGTACTTCGACTGGCAGTGGGCGCGGTCGCTACCGCCGGGGGGGCGGCTCGCCGCGAGCATCCTCTTCCTCTTCCTCGCCCTGGTCGGCCTCCGGGCCCACTTGCGGAGCGACCGAAAGACCTTCGTATACGCCGGGACCCTGCTGTTCACGGTCACCCTGCTTCTCGTCTACTACCTCAATTTCAAGTACGGCTACTCGATCTACCGGGACGAGGTGTCCGGCATCGCGGCTCACGAGGTTCGCGAGCGGGACTACTTCTTCGTCATCGGTTTCCAATTGTGGGGGATGTACGCCGGGCTGGGGCTGGTCTCGCTCTGGGGCCGGTGGGGCGCGTCCGTGCCGACCGGTGTCCCGGAACGTCCGCGCTCGGGATTCAGTGCTCGGCACCGGAGGGCGGCCGCGCTCCTCGCCGTCGGACTCATCCCCTTCGCCTTCAACTTCACCCGCGCGGATCGAAGCGACGAGCGGGCGGCCCGCAACTGGGCGCACAACATGCTGCAGTCCGTCGAGCCGTACGCCGTGCTGTTCACCTACGGCGACAACGACACCTTCCCGCTGTGGTATCTGCAGGAGGTGGAGGGAGTCCGCCGCGACGTGACGGTCATCGTCCAGACCTATCTGGGGACCGGCTGGTATCATCGGCAGCTTCGTCGCCTGACGACGCCATGCGAGCCGGGCGAGTCCCCGGAAGATTCTCCGACGACGATCGTGTGTCAGCGTCCGTTCGATCCGACGACCGCGCCGAATCTCCATGCGGAGGCGGACGCGACGCCGCCCACCCGCTCGGCCGTCCCTGCGCCCGGTTCGGGAATCGACGATCTCCAGCGGTCGTTGCGGGTCCCCGAGGACTCGACATACCGGCTCTCGGCCTGGGTCACGGGGACCGTGCGCGGGGGTGACATCGTGTCACCCGGGGACATCCGCGCGTTCCAGATTGCGAGACAGGCGCTGGGGGACCGGCCGGTCTATTTCGCGGCCACCGCCGGGCAGGTCTGGGACAAGTGGCAGCTCAAGTCCCACCTCGTGCGGCACGGGCTCGCCTTCAAGCTCGTGGACGCTCCGCTCGAGGCATCGGATACCTTGGTCGACCTGACCGGGCACGTTACGGCGCCGTGGGTACCCACGTGGAACGATCGGGCGCGGACCCGAGCGCTGCTGGAGGACGTGTATCTCGTCGACGACCTCCTCGAAATAGAGGAGTGGCCCGAACCGTCGTCGAGGTCGAGTGTTCCCTCCGCGTACTCCATGGCGTACGCCTTCCAGGGAGTCTCCGAGGAGCTGCACGGGAACGTGGAAGCCGCGGCACGGGCGTACCGGCGCGCGAACCACTTCGGGCGACTGGCCAACGGGGGCGGCTAGCCGGGCGACGTCGGAAACGGACGATGGCATTGTCGCCACCGGCATTCTGCCATTTTGGCAGACTCACCAATTGGCACCTGACAAAATGGCAGACGTGAGCACGTCTGCTACCGGTAGAACAGCTCCACCAGGCTCATGGGCACGACCGGGAGGTAGGTGACCATCACCAGCACGGCCAGAAGCACCGCCACGAACCAGACGTTCACCTTGCTGACGTCCCAGATGTCGGCCTTCGCCACCGAGCACGCGGTCACCAGCACGCTGGCCACCGGGGGAGTCTGCTGTCCGATTCCCAGGTTGAGGGTCACCACCAGGCCGAAGTGCACCGGGTCGATGCCGGCCGCGTGCACCAGGGGCATCACCACGGGCACGACCAGGATGATGGCGGCGGCGGAGTGCAGGAAGAGCCCGATCGCCAGGAAGAAGACGTTCAACAGCGCGAGGATGGCCCAGCGCGACTCGGTGATGCCGATGATGCTGTCCGCCACCCGCTGCGGGACCTGTGCCTCGGTGAGGTAGTCGCCCAGCAGCGCCGAGGTGGCCACCAGCAGCATGACCACGGCGGTCTGAACGCCCCCGTCGAGAGCGGCCCGGCGCAGTGCGGCCAGGTCGATTTCCCGGTAGATGATCCCGCCCACCACCAGCGCGGCCACCACCGCCAGCCCGGCTCCCTCGGTGGCGGTGACCCATCCGGTAAAGATCCCGCCTAGGATGATCACCGGGAGGAGGAGGGCCCAGCCGGCGTCGCGGAAGGTGGTCCAGACGCGTTTCAGCTGAAACGTGTGCTCCACCGGAAAGCCGTTTCGCAGCGCCAGCGCGTACGCCACCGCCATCAGCAGGATGCCGCCGACGACGCCGGGCACCACCCCGGCCACGAACAGCTCGACGATGGAACTCTCCGACATCACCCCGTAGATGATCATGGGGATGGATGGTGGGATGATGACGGCGAGCGTCGCCGAGGACGAGGTGACCGCAGCCGCGAAGGGTGTCGAGTAGCCGCGCTTCTTCATGGCCGGGATCAGGATCGATCCCAGCGCGGCCACGTCCGCCACTGCGGAGCCCGAGATCTCGGCGAAGAAGAGGGACGCGGAGATCGAGACCATCGCCAGCCCGCCGCGGATGGCGCCGAAGAGGGCGGAGGCGAAGGCGATCAGGCGGCGGGAGATGCCGGTCGCGTTCATGATCGCGCCCGCGAGGATGAAGAGCGGGATGGCGATCAGCGGGAAGGAGGTGGCGCCGGTGAAGAGCACGAGGCCGGCGTTGGGAATCGCCGCGGCCCCGGAGGTCACCACCATCGCAATCAGCGCGATGACCCCCAGCGCGACCGCGATCGGCACGTTGATCGTCACCAGCGCGATCATCCCCAGGAACATCAGCAGCAGGGTCAAGGGCCGCCCTCGGCCGGGGCTCCGGCGGTCGTCCGGCCACTGCCGGGGCCCGCGGCAGCCTCCGGGCTCGACCCGCCGCCCGCCCGCAGCATCTCCGGCAGGCTCAGCAGCTGCGCGATGACGAAGAGCACGCTCCCGATGGGGATCACCGACTGGGTCAGGCGGGTCGGCACCCACGGCAGGCTCACCATGCCGGAGCCCTCCAGGATGACCAGCACCCGCCACCCCGCCCACGCGGCGATCAGGAAGAACGCGATCACCACCGCCTCCCCCGCGACCACGACCGGGATCCGCCACGGCCGCGCGAGCCGCCGCACCAGGTTGGGGAACCCGATGTGCGCGCGCTTGAGGGCCGCCAGCGCCGCCCCGTAGTACGTGAGCCAGGCCAGCAGGATGGACGCCACCTCGTCGTACCACACCAGCGCCGCCCCGAACTTGCGGAACCCCACGCCCATGACGACGACCACGGCCAGGGCCGCGACCAGCACGAGCACGATCGCCTCGAGCAGGCGCTCGAAGCGGGTGCGCAACGTGGTCATGGGCAGGGTGGTCAGGGAGTTTCTCCGGGGAAGTCGGACGCAATCACCGGAGCAGCATCCGCGATCCTGGCCCGCCGGGCAAGTTGGAGATCATCGTCGCGCGTTGGCCGATCCGGTGGCCGGGCGACGAGACGGACCCGGACAATCGATCATCCCTGCCTGGCCTTCCGGCGCGAGACCCTCGGGATCCAGCGCGGCACCTCGCGGCAGTACGCATCGTAGTCCGCGCCGAATGTGCGACGCAGATCCGGCTCCTCCCTGAGCGCCACGAACGCGGTCAGCCACAGCCAGTACGCCAGCGCGTAAGCGAGCAACGCCAGCGACGAGAAGAAGACGGCTTCCCCAAACAGAATGGCGACCACGCCCAGAAGCAGCGGATGACGGGTGCGGCCGTACCAGCCGTGGGTGAGGAGCACCGTGGCCTCCCTGCCGGGTGTCGCTGAAGTGCGGCGCCGCAGAAGGTGCACCGCGGACCGCAGGTAGAGATAAGCGCCGAAGGCTGCGAGTCCCGCGCCCAGCCAGCGTGCCGGGCCGATGTCCGGATGGAGCATCGGCATGCCTTCGGTGCGCCCGAGGATCAGCGCGGGGAGGCCGACCGTGAAGGCACCGTGCAGCACGATGGCGGTGGCCACGAACGCGGCCACGATGGACCGCGGCCCTCGCGCGTCCCCGGCTCGACCGGGATCCCGGTTCTCGGCATGCGACTTCTTCGACATTACTCTCCGGTGATGCGCCGGATCCCGACCGACGCCACATCGCCATCTTGTCCGGGGACTCTAGCGGGCAGGTCCCCGCAGTGAAACCTGGCATCGGAAGATGAGGAGGCATCTCCTGCTGCAACCTCGGCTGGACACCCTCTCCCATCACCAGCATCGCGTGCTCGCGGAGCTTGGGACGACGCCGGATGGTTTCGTGCTCTACGGCGGAGCCGCGCTCGCGCTCCGGCTGGCGCATCGCAGGCCGGACGAGTTCAGCTTCCTGTCGGCGCAGCCATTCGATCCTCTTCGGCTCCTCGACACCGTCTCGTACCTGCGCGACGCCGAGGTCATCCGGCGTGGCAGGGACACGCTCACGTGCCTTGTGGATCGTGGTGGAATCGTGCGCGTCTGCTTCGCCGGCGCGGTGGTGTGCAGGCGTATGGACGATCCGGAGCGCGCCGAGCCGCCCGGCATCGAAGTCGCTTCCCTGACGGACCTGGCGGCCGCCACGCTCCAGGCCCTCCAGACCCGGCCCCGTGCGAAGCACCACCTCGACATCGATGCCCTCGTGCGGCTGGGCGAAATCAACCTGAGGCGCGCGTTCGGCGCGGCTGCCGCCGCGTTCGGCGATCGATTCGACCCGCCCGCCGCACTCAAGGCGCTCACCTTATTCCGAGGCGGCGATCTGCACCGGGTGCCCGGGTCGGTGCGCGAACGGCTGGCCCGGGCTGCAGACGGGGTCGATCCGGGCCGCATCCCGCGATTGGCGGCGCGTCCCGGGCTTCAGCCCGCCCAAGGGCTGCAATCCCGATCCGCCGGAGACTCCGCAAATGCCCGGTCGCTGCCTGTACGGAACCGGCGACGCTAGGTGGCCTCGGTCCCGGGCGGGCAGCTTCGCAGGCCACCGATGCTGACGCGGTACGCGGTTGTGGGTAGATTCCGCCGATGCAGACTTCTGACCATGGGAACCGCGCGCCTTCGCGCATGAGAACGTGACGGCAACATCCCCACTCCGCCGTCTCGCGTCGGAGTTCTACGCGGATACCCTGTCGCGGAAGGCCGTTCCGGCGCTGGCGGCCGGGTTCACCTCCGGCCTGGGCCTGGTCGCCTCCCAGGTCGCTTTCGGGAGCCTCATCTTCTCGGGCGCGCTGGCTCCATATTCCTCGCAGGGCGTCGGCCTGGTGCTGTTCGGCAACTTCGCCGCCTGTCTGGTCATCGCGCTCGCAGGGAGCTTTCGCGGGGCGATATCGGGACTGTCTCCCGCGCTGGTGATCGTGATGGCGCTGATCGGCGCCACGATGCCCGCGGAAGGCGAAGCGCTGTTCGCAACCACCGTGGCGGCGCTCATCATCGGGGCGGTCGCGACCGGGGTGTGCTTTCTCCTGATCGGGCGATTCCGGCTCGCCAACCTGGTGCGCTTCGTGCCCTACCCGGTCGCGGGCGGATTCGTGACCGGAATCGGCGTCGCCGTGTGCCTGTCCGCCATGTCCATGATGGGCGTGGATCCGGACTGGCGCGCGATTCCTGCGCTCGTACAGTCCTCGGAGCTGTGGAAGTGGAGCCCGGGCGCGGCGTTCGGGATCGCCCTCTATCTCGCGATGAAGCGGTGGGGCCACCCGCTCATCCTTCCCGCCAGCGTCGTGGTGGGCGTCGGAGGATTCCATCTCGTACTCGCCGCGTTCGGCATCTCCGGCGAGGAGGCGAGGGCGGCGGGCCTCCTTCTGACAAGCACCGCGCAAGGTGGCCTGTGGCCGGCGTTTGCGCCCGGCGACCTGGGGCAGGTGGACTGGGCGGCGATGGCCATGCAGCTCCCGACCCTCCTCGCCCTGGTGCTGGTCGCCCTCATCGTCGTGATCATGAACCTCGCCGGGCTGGAGATGGCCGCGCACGAGGACCTGGACTGGGACCGCGAGTTCAGCGCCGCGGGGCTCGCGAGCGTTGTGGCAGGTCTCGGCGGCGGCACCGCGGCGAGCATGATCGTGCCCGCTTCGCTGCGCAGCAAGCTGTTCGGGGCCGGCACCCGCCTGACCGGCGTCGTCACCGCCCTCGTCATTGCAGCCGCGGTGTTCCTGGGCGGGGGGATGCTGGAACTGGTCCCTGTGCCGTTCGTGGGAGGCATGCTGTTTTTCGCCGGCGCCGGCATGCTCGACCAGGGGCTCGTGATGAGCCGCAAGCGGCTCCCCTGGTCGGAGTACGGCATCATCGTGCTGATCGGCGTGGTCATCGTCGCCTTCGGGCTGCTCGAGGCCGTGGGCGCCGGGATGCTGGCCACGCTCATGTTCTTCACCGTGCGCCTGAGCCGCGTGGACCCGATCGAATCACGCTTCACCGCGCGCGAACGCAGCAGCACCCTGGCACGTTCCGTACCCGATCGCGCGATCCTGCTCGAGGAAGGCGAGCGGGTCCTCGCGTACCGGCTGCGCGGATACGTCTTCTTCGGAAGCGTCTACCCCCTGGCCGACCATCTCCGGGAATCCCTCGGCGGCGATCCCCATCCCCACTGTCTAATGCTGGACTTCGGGGATGTCTCGGGCTTCGACTACTCGGCGGTCAACGTCCTGGCTAGGTTCGTGCAATCGGCGAACGCGGCGGGCGTGAAGGTGGTGCTGAGCGCGCCGTCCGTGCAGCTCAGGACCGGGCTGGAGCGCAACCTCCCCGCCTCGGAGTTCGCCGCGGTGCGGATCGAGCCGAATGCGGACCGCGCCCTGGAATACTGCGAGGAGACCGTGATCGCGGCGTGGAAGTCCCACGCCAGGGCTGTCGACGAGCGCCGGGTCTCGCTGTTCCGGCGCGCCGCCGGCGACCTCGAGCGCCATCTGGAGCGCCAGATTCACTTCGAGGAACTGATGGACGAGCTTCGCAGCTGGCTGAATCCGCGTCGATACGCTGCGGGGGAGCCCCTCGCGGGGCGGGAGGTGCCGAACGAAGGCCTGCAGTTGCTGACGTCCGGCCGGGCCTCCGCGCATGATGCCGAGGGCAGGCGCTTCCGTCAGTACGGCCCTGGCGACGCGATCTGGCCGGTCGACCCGTCGGACGATGATGCGCCCACGGTGACCGCCGACAGGTCCTGCGAGACGATGTTGCTGACGCCGCCCGCCCGGCGCCGGCTGGAGGAACTCGAGGAACGGCTCGCGCTCAGGCTGTATCGCTACCTGCTGGCCGGACGCTTCGAGGCAGGGGCGGGGAGCTCTCCGCAGGGCGACGCCGCGAGTCCAGGGTCGGAGCCCGGGCCGTGAGCTTCGGAGGGCTTCAGCAGCGGGCCGGCAGCATGATGAAGCCCGCCACCCTGAAGTGGTGGTCGAGCGTGAGCGCTTCCTGGATGCCCAGTTCGGTCATGACCACGAAGCTGGCGGCGTCGGCGAGCGAGAAGGGCTGATCGGAGTAGCGCTCGATCCAGTTCCCGATCGCGGCCTCCTCGCGCTCCGGAGTGATGTATTCGATCTGTGTGGGAGCCTCGCGCACCGCCTTGAGAAAGTCGGAGGCGGCCTGGAGCCCCGCGCGACGAAGAAGCAACGCGTGGGTCTCGCCGACCACGACGTTGGTGGTCACGATTCTGGCGCCCTGCTCGATGCGCGCGCGCAGACTCCGGGCGAAGGCCCGGTGATGGGGGTGCCGGCGGTTGGCGAGAGGGTACCACGCGCTGGTGTCGACGAAGAGGCTCTTGGCCCGGATCAGGACTCGCCGCGCTCTTGCGGGGAGGTTGACCAGGACGCGATCTCGGTGGCGGCGAGATACTCGTCGTGCTCGCGCGCAACGTCGATCCCGAGATCGTCGTCGGGCACGGATACCATCCCGATGATCTTCAGCGCCGGATGGTGCTCCGGATCCGAGATCTGCAGTTCCAGCGCCTTCAGCCCACGCCGCAGGACATCGGACTTGGTGGTGTCGAGCTCCGCCGTCAGTCGCTCGAGACGATCCTTTTCGCTCGGACGAAGATAGACCTGCACGGGCTCGGCAACGCGGCGTTTCGGTTCCTTATCCTGAGAGTAGTTCATGAATCATGATAATGAACTCTCTCTAGCCCGCCAACTCCCCCACCCGTCGCACCAGCTCTCCGCCCCCGTCGACCTCTTCCGCGAACTCGTCGTAGATGGCGTCGCTGGCGGCGCGGAAGCGCGCCCGATCGGCCTCGTTCACCTCGATGCCGGCGGCGCGCAGCTCCTCCAACAGCTCCGCGTCCATGCGCGCGGCGGTCTCGTACACGAACGCCTGCATCTCGCGCGCCGTGTCCTCCAGGATGGCGCGCACTTCCTCGGGAAGACGCTGCCAGCGCGCCTCTCCCACGGTCACGAACGCGGGCGTGTACACGTGCCCGGTGAGCGACAGGTACGACTGCACCTCGTGCAGCTTGGCAGAGGCGATCTGCGCCAGCGGGTTCTCCTGCCCGTCCATCACCCCGGTCTGGAGCGCGACGAAGACCTCGGCCAGGGGCATGGGCGTGGGGTTGGCGCCGTAGGCCTGGAAGAGCTTGACCCGCCACACCCCGCGCGGGGTGCGCAGCTTGATGCCCGCGAGGTCCTCCGGTGCGCGGATCGGGCGCGCGTTGTTGGTGATGTGCCGGAAGCCGTTCTCCCACAGCGCGAGGATGCGGTAGCCCTCGGCTTCGGCGAGCGGGGCCAGGTGATCCCAGAAGACATCCGCCTCGATGCGCTTCATGTGTTCCCGGTCCTGCACCAGGTACGGCATCTCGAAGAGCCCGAATCCGTCGATGACCGACGACATCACCGTCGACGGCAACGACATCTCCACCGTCCCCAGCTTGAGCTTCTGCAGCAGCACGTCGTCGCCGCCGAGCTGGCTTGATCCGTAGACGATGACCCGCCCGGCCTCGCCCAGGCGCTCGTTGGCGCGCTCGGCGAATTCGTTCGCCACAATGTCGTACAGGGATTCGGGGGCACCCACATGTCCCAGGCGGACCTCGACGGGGCCGGTGTCGTCGCCGGGGGCGCAGGCGGACAGGGCGCAGACGGCGATCAGGGCGGGCGCCAGAATGTGCTTCCGGGACATCATCTTTCTCCAGCGTGTGATATCACTCATGAGTCGGGCATAGTATCATGATTCAGAGAAGTGATATCATGCATGAGCGGCGCATGATATCAGTCATCATCCTCATCCGCAGGCTGGCTTGTCATCGCCAGATGTTGGAGCGCGGCGTCCACGCCCCCACCGGTGTGCGGAACCCGCGCCAGGCGCAGCCCCATCTCCACGCCCGCGAGCGTGCCGGCGAGCGTGAGTTCGTTCAGGTCTCCCAGGTGGCCGATGCGGAAGACGCGCCCGTCGAGCTTCCCGAGGCCTGTGCCGAGCGACATGTCGAAGCGGTCGAGGATGACCTGGCGCAGGGCGTTGGCGTCGTGTCCTTCGTGGAGCAGGACGGCGGTCAGCGAGTTGGAGTGCTCGCACGGGTTGATGCTGTAGCACTCGAGGTCCCAGGCGGCCACCGCGGCGCGGGTGGCCTCGGCGAAGCGTTTGTGACGCGCGAACACCCGGTCGAGCCCTTCCTCGGCGAGCATGGCGAGCGACTCGCGCAGGCCGAAGAGGAGGGTGGTCGCGGGGGTGTAGGGGAAGAAGCCGCTCGCGTTGGCCGCGAGATGGTCGTCCCAGTTGAAGTAGGAGTGCGGCAGCGGCGACGCCGGGCGGGTGGTCACGGCTCGTTCGCTGGCGGCGGTGAAACCGAGGCCGGGCGGGAGCATGAGCCCCTTCTGCGAGCCGGTCACGGTCACGTCGACGCCCCATTCGTCGTGGCGAAAGTCGATGGAGGCAAGTGAGGACACCGTGTCGACCATAAAGAGCGCGGGGTGGCCGGCGGCATCGATGGCGGCGCGGATGTCGGGGATGTTGGTGGTTACGCCGGTGGAGGTCTCGTTGTGCACGACCATCACCGAGCGGATGCGCCCGTTGGTGTCGCGGCGGAGCCTGTCCTCGACCAGCTGGGGCTCGACGCCGGCGCGCCAGTCGCCCGGAACCAGGTCGACGTCGAGCCCGAGGCGGCCGGCCACCTCCGCCCACTTGTCGGCGAAGAAGCCGCGGTCGAAGGCCAGGACGCCGTCCCCCGGGGAGAGGGTGTTCACCAGGGCCGCCTCCCATGCGCCGGTGGCCGAGGAGGGGAAGACGAAGACGGTGCCGTCAGTCCCGAAGACCGGCTTCAGCTCCTCGAGGACGGCCAGCGTGAGTTGCGCGAACTCCGGACCGCGGTGGTCGATGACCGCCCGGTCCATGGCGCGCCGCACGCGCTCGGGTACGTTGGTGGGGCCGGGGAGCTGGAGAAAGTGCCGGCCGCTGCGTGTGGTCATGCGCGCTCTCGGGTGACGTGGAGAGGGCCGCGGATTAGAATGCGGCGACCCTACGGAGACGAACCCTGCAAGCTAATGAAGCGCGCCCATGCCTGACCACCGATGCGGGCGGCCCGGCCACCGACGCCCCCAGCGCGGCTGTGGGTCCGCCCATGCCTGACCACCGACCCCGCATCGGGGACCTCTCCCTCGCCGCCCGGCTGCGGCGCGAGCTGGAGGGCGAGGTGCTCTTCGACCCGGTCAGCCGCGGGCTCTACAGCACCGACGCCTCCATCTACCAGATCGAGCCGGTGGGGGTGGTGGTGCCGCGCACCGTGCAGGACATCAGGACGGCGATCGAGATTGCGGTGCACGAAGGGGTGCCGGTACTGCCGCGGGGGGCGGGGACGTCGCAGGGCGGACAGGCGGTGGGCCGGGCTCTGGTCATCGACACCAGCAAGCACCTGGGCGCCATCTCCCGCCTGGATGTGGATGCCGAGACCGTGCGGGTCGAGCCCGGCGTGGTGCTCGACGACCTGAATCGGTGGCTGGCGCCGCACGGGCTGTTCTATCCGGTGGACGTGGCGACCGCGAGCCGGGCCACCCTGGGCGGCATGGCGGGGAACAACAGCTCCGGGGCCCGGTCGATCCGCTACGGCATCATGGCCGACCGGGTGCGCGCCATCGACGCGGTGCTCGCGGACGGGACCGCGCTCCGCTTCGGGGAGGTGCCGGAGGGGGCGGGTGAAGAGAACGGAGGCGCGCACCACGCGCTGGCGCGCCGCATGTGGGAGATCCGGGCCCGCGAGGAGGAAGAACTGGCGCGGCGGGTGCCGAAGGTCCTCCGCCACGTCGCCGGCTATAACCTGCATCGCCTTGAACGTCCCGGGCTGAACCTGGCGCCGCTGCTGGTGGGCTCGGAGGGAACGCTCGCCTTCTTCACCTCCCTCGAGCTCGACCTGGCCCGCCTGCCCCCGCACCGCCTGCTCGGCATCTGCCGTTTCCCCGACCTCGAGAGCGCGCTCGATGCCGTACAGCACATCGTCACGCTCGATCCCACCGCGGTCGAGTTGATGGACGAAAACGTGCTCCGCCTGGCGTGCGCGAACCCCACCTTCCGCCCCGTGGTGGAGCGGGTCTTTCCCGGCGATCCGGGGGCCGTGCTGGTGGTGGAGTTCTCGGCTTTCGAGGAGCGGACGGCGCACGAGGGGCTGAACCGGCTCGAGCAGCTGATGGGCGATCTGGGCCATCGCGGCCCCATGCGGCGCGCGCTCACCCCGGCCGACCAGGCCCAGGTCTGGGGTGTGCGCAAGGCGGGCCTGAGCATCGTGATGTCGTCCCCCGGCGATGTGAAGCCGGTCTCCTTCATGGAGGACTGCGCCGTGCCGCTGCCGCGCCTGGCGGAGTTCGGAGTGCGGGTCAACAGAGTGTTCGGCCGGCACGGGGCCGACGGCACCTGGTACGCGCACGCATCGGTGGGATGTCTGCACGTGCGTCCGTCTCTCAACCTCAAGCAAGGGCCCGACGTGGGCCGCATGCGCGCCATCGCCTCGGAGGTGCACGAGATCGTGCTCGACCTGGGGGGGTCGCACTCCGGGGAGCACGGCGACGGGCTGGTGCGCTCGGAGTTCATCGAGGGGCTGATGGGACGGCGCATCGCGGCGGCCTTCGCGGAGGTGAAACACGCCTTCGATCCGTGCGGGTTCATGAATCCGGGCAAGATCGTCGATCCCCCGCGCATGGACGACCGCAGCCTCATGCGCTACCGCCCCGGCTACGCCCACCGGTCCTTCGAGACCACCCTCGACTGGAGCCGGTGGGGCGGCTTGGCCGGCGCCGCCGAGATGTGCAACAACAACGGCGCCTGCCGGAAGGCCGACCCGGGGACCATGTGCCCGTCCTACCGCGTCACCGGAGACGAGAAGCACGTCACCCGCGGGCGCGCGAATGCGCTGCGGCTGGCGTTGACCGGGCAGCTCGGCCACGACGCGATGCGCTCACCGGAGATGAAGGAGGTGTTCGACCTGTGCATCGGCTGCAAGGCATGCCGGCGCGAGTGCCCGGCGGGCGTGGACATGGCCCGCATGAAAGTCGAGTTCCTGCACCACTACCGGAAGAAGCATCCCGCCGGCGCGCGGGATCTCGCGCTCGCGCATCTGCCGCGGCTTGCGGCGCGGGGAGCGCGGCTGGCGCCTCTCATCAACCTCGGGGGACGGAGTCGGGTTCTACGGGGCGTGGGTGAGCGGCTTACCGGCATTGCACGGCAGCGCGAGCTGCCGAGGTGGTCCAGCAGACCCTTCCGGAATCCTCCTGCCCTCGGGGACAAGCCCGAGGTAGTGCTGCTGGTGGACACCTTCAGCCGCTACTTCGAACCCGAGAACGCGCACACGGCCATGAGGGTGCTGGAGGCGGGGGGATATCGGGTCGAGGTGGCGGGGGCGGCGCTCGGCTCTCGCGCCGGGGGTTCCCGTCCCCTCTGCTGCGGCCGCACCTATCTGAATGCCGGGCTGGTCGACGAAGCCCGTACCGAGGCACGCCGACTGCTGGACGCGCTGTCGGCGGCGCGCGTCCGCGATGCGACCATCGTCGGGCTGGAGCCCTCCTGTCTGCTTACGCTGCGCGACGAGATTCCCGCCATGCTCCCCGGGGCCGAATCAGAGAACGTCGCCGGGCGTGCCCTGCTGCTGGAAGAAGTCCTCGTCCGCGATGAAGGACGGGTCCGTGCGCGGCTCAATCTCCGGTCGTCGCACGCGGACTCGGCGTTCATCCATGGACACTGCCACCAGAAGGCCTTCGGCGCCTTCGACGCCACGCCCCAGGTTCTCGACTGGATTCCCGGGCTCAGGTCCACCGTCATCAAGTCCGGCTGCTGCGGCATGGCCGGCTCCTTCGGCTACGAGGCGGAGCACTACCACCTGTCGATGAAGATGGCTGAGTTGGACCTGCTTCCCGCGGTGCGCGCCGCACCGGAGGACGCGCTCGTCGTCGCCGACGGCACCAGTTGCCGAAGCCAGATCGCGCACGGAAGCGGCCGCGAGGCGGTGCATGCGGCGGTGGCGCTGGCGGGGGCGCTCGGGGCACGCAGCGGCTGAGGGCACCGTATCCGCAGTTGATGTTCTGGTGTCGGGATGTCCCGATGGGACCACCTTGTAGACATCTGCAACAATTGGATTCTCTTCAGTTGACGGCCTTCAGCGGAGCTGGATACCGTCAGAGGGATCCAGGACGGTTGCGGCTTTCCGCGCCAAGGAGGAGACATGGCGGACGAAGCAAGGATACCCGACCAGCTACGCACCCACGTATGGGAAGGGCGGGTGGACGCCGATCGACTGCGGCGGTACTACGGCCGGCTGGCCGGAGTGCACACACGGAGGGCCTCGACCCTTGCTATTATCGGGTGCTTCGTTGCCTTCGTCGGCCCTCATCTTGATGCTCTTGGCGCGCCCGGGTGGCTGGAGATGGTCGTATCACTGGCGGGAGTGGTGCTTGCCGTCGGCACGATAACGCAGGGCCAAAGCCGGATTGTCGAGGCACTATTCCGGCACCAGCAATTCGGCGATCTCCGTACGGAGTGGACCGACCTCTGGCAACGTGTCGAGGACGGCATGGCACCGGGTTCCGAGGTCCGGAGCCGCTGGATCGAATTGACACGACGGGCCGATGCCATAACGGCCCGGAGCCCGCAGGACCGGGTCAACGAACGTGTGCTGGCAGCCGCCGAACAGGCGACCTACGCCTACTACAGGAAGGAGGCCGCCTCGGGTGTCCCGGCCACAACCTGATCCCCGGCGGGGACCTCAGCCCAAACCTCCGCCCGAAAAACGCCAGGGCGGATGGCCGCCACCGAAGAATCCACCGCCGCCGCCTCCTCCGCGAAAGGACTGATCAGACCCCGCCGGCTACCACGCGAACGTCTGCGAGTACTTCAGCGAGATGGACCGCCCCGTCGAGAGCGGCGTCCGCGGGATCAGGTTGGCATCGCGCTCGGTGAGCAGCCCTTCGTTGTAGACGATCCAGAGGTCGGTGCCCTCGCGGAAGTGATACCTGATGCGCGAGTTGATGCTGGTCAGGTCGTCCACCCCGTTGTACTGGGCGTAGGCGCTCACGGCGAAGTGTGTGTTGAGCGCCACTTCCAGTTTCAGCTGCGCGATGTGCGCCGTGGTGGCCATGTCGCGCTCCGAGAAGTCGATGCGATTCAGGGAATACACCGCCGCCATCTCCAGATAGCGGGACAGGTTCCAGACCGGCCCAACCGACATGCTGACGCGGCTGCCGTCGTAGAAGCTTCCCGCCGACACGCTGTACCGGCCCCGGAAGCTGGCGGTGCGGCCGAGGTCGAGGTTCGCCTTCACCTCGTGGAACCAGTAGTCGCCGGCCGGCACCACCACGTCCGCGATCGGGAAGGGCTCGCGCACGCTCTCGTACTGCGATTCCAGCCCCACATCCACGCGCCCGCCGCTTCTGAACTGGGCCTCGAGCCTGGGATTCACAAGCCGGGTCTCCGCGGTACGGTCGGAGTTGCGGGTGAACTGCCGCGCGGTCAGCCTCACGCCCTGCGATCGGAACAACGTCTCGGGATCGTCCAGGAACTGCCCGTATGCCAGCTCGCCGCCGACGAAGTTGTAGGCCTTGCGGCGCTGGAACCCCAGGCCCGGGTTGTAGTCGGATCCCACTCGGACGGCGTCGAAGGAGTAGGTGAAGCCCACGTCGCGGCGCCGCTCCCAGCGCGCCCTCAGCAATCCGGTCTCCAGGCCGCCCGCGTCCGCGGCCGCCTCGTCGAAGGTCTGCGCCCACTGCAGGAGCGCGTACTCGTCGCCGGTCGGCCGCAGCGACGCGTCCAGCCCGTACGCGACGTTGTCTCCCCCGTAGCTCCCGAGCCGGCTGGTGACCATCGCGCCGACGTTGGAATAGGAGTTCAGCACCTGCTGCCGCAGCCGCAGCACGCCCATGTTCTCGGAGGAGCGTTCTCCGTGCGCGGCCGTCTGCATGTTCAGGACCCCGTAGTCGGTGCCCCCGACGCGTCCCACCGCGCGCGCGCCCCCGTAGATCCTGACGATGTCGCCCGCGTCGAGTCCGATCTTCCGACTGTAGAAGAGACGGTTGAAGGGGCCGCCGGTGTTGAAGTCGAAGGTAGCGGAGCGCTCCTGGAAGAACTGGCGCTTCTCCGGCACGAACAGCTCGAAGCGTTCGATGTTCACCTGGACGCTGTCCGCCTCCACCTGCGCGAAGTCCGTGTTCACGGTGACGTTCAGCGAGAGATTCGACGTCGGGGCGTACTTGAGGTCGAGCCCGGCCTCCCGTGACCCCTCCCGATCGGTTTCCCACGCGGACTCCTGGCCGCCGGGACCGTCCACGAGCTGCGGCGTCTGGCGCACTCCACCCAGCGCATAGGGCGTCACGTAGACGGGCGTGGACTGCTGCACGCCCCGCAGCACGACGCGCTGCGCCTGCGAGGGCTTGGCGAAGGCGATCCCGCCCCAGCGCGGATCGATGTCCGGGAAGGTGTGACGCTCGTTCTTGCGCGCGATGATCCGGTAGAAGATGAACCCCATCGTCACTTCGTCGCCCTCGACCTGGAAGCCGAGGGTGGCGAAGGGGATGCGGAACTCCGCGAACCAGCCCTCGTCGCTCTGGCTGGTGGCGACGTCCCAGAACGAGTTCCAGTCCTCGTTCGACGGCATCCCGGCGCGCGGCACGATCTGGGCGTCGTTGAAGACCGTTCGGTCGATGCGATTCCCGGAGGGATTGGTGACGAACCAGACGCCGGTCTCGAAGTCGTTGTAGCTGTCGAAGATGACGGCGAGTCCGTCGTCGCCGCTGTAACGGTCGCGGTAGAAGGTGTTGGTGCGGACGGCCTCCGGTTCGGAGTCGTAGAGCCGGCCGGACACGTACACGTATTCGTCGTCGTGGGCGATCCGCACTTCCGTGGTCTCGGTGGGCGACGCTCCGTAGGTGGGGCTGAAGACCGTAACGGGCAGCGGCTCCAGGTCGTCCCACGCCGGCTCGTCCACGATGCCGTCCAGCTCGATGGGGCCGGTGATGCGGGGGATGAGGATGGGCGTGGTGCGCGCCTCGTCCGCCGAAGGGCCGGGCTCGGAGGCAGGAACCTGGCCGTCGAGCGCGGAGGGGGCGAGCAGGGGCGCGACAACCGCGGCAACCAGGGATGTTGCCAACGGGAGGCTTCGAGGGAGGAAGCGGAGTGCCCGCGTGCGAGAGAGCGTCATCGTTTTCCCGTTTCGTCCTCGTTCACCCAGCCCCGGCCGGACCGCTGCGCCAGCCACGCTCGCGTCGGTCACCCGTCGCCCCGCCCCAATCGCCGCCATGGTGCGACCCTGGTCGAATCCGCCTGCGCCCGGAGGCTCCAGAAGATCGTGTACCCCACCAGGTCTCCCGCCCCTTCGAGCCCGTGTGCCCGCGGAGGCTCCCCGGGGAGCCGACCTCAACGCTCTATCCTGCGGGGGGTTTCCGCAACCCGTCGGGGCACGGTGGCGGGCGGGCGCTGGTAGAAGGAAGCGGATGGATGGCCCGCGTCGATGCCGGACCCCGGTCGAAGCGGCGGGCCCACCTGTCACATTTTGCGCGTTCCGGTCGTTTCCCGGACGACACGACTTCACAACGGAGAGCGGCTCGGGTGGAGCCAGAGGCCTTTCGCGACGTCTTCGACCAACTGAAGCCGAGGCTGCTGCGCTATTGCGCGTACCGGTGCGGGGATCCGGATGCGGCGGAGGACATCGTCCAGGAAGCGATGGTGCGGCTTTGGCGGCGCGACGCCGCAAAGCCTCCCGCCGATCCTGGCGCGTGGCTGTTCACGACCGCCCGGCACCTCATCCTCGATGGGGAAAAGGTGGCGGGCAACCGCCGCCGGCTGCTGGCCTCCAATCCGGTGCACGACGCCGAACCGGAGCAGGCGGACCGCGCCCTGGAGCGCGAGCAGGAGCGGGAACGAGTACAGGAGGTGCTGGGACGGATGCCTGACCGAAGCCGGGAAATCCTGCTGCTCCGCTATTCGGGGTTCAGCTATCGCGAGATCGCCGCGCAGGTCGGCATTGCGCCCGGGTCGGTCGGCACGTTGCTGGCGCGGGCCGAGCGCCGCTTTCTGGAACTCCTGAGACCGTCTGCGGAGGATGCGGGATGACGATCCATCTGACGGAAGGAACGATCCTCGCGGTGCGCGACCGGGAGCCGGTCGCGGACGAGGTGCTGGCCCACCTGAACGAGTGCGCCGCTTGTGCGTGGGCCCTGGAGGATGCCCGGTCGCGAGCCGAGGTTGTCGAGCAGGCGCTGTCGGCGCTGCTCGTGGCGCAGGTCGCGGCGGGGCGCGGGCGCCCGGATGGGTCCGCGGGAACCGGAGCCGGGGTGGTGCCGATCGGGCGCGGGCGCCGGGATGCGGTCCGGGGAACCCGGACGCGCGGAACCGTCTGGACGCTTCGCTGGCTCGGACGGGCGGCAGTGCTCGTGCTCATCGGCGCGGGAGCACTGTCCGCGCTCCCCGGGCCGTTCAATGGATGGATTCCGCGCGTGTTCACTGGGGGGGCGCCGCCGGCCCCGCCGCCCACCTCGGCGCCCGAGCTTCCAGGTCAGGTCGGAGGGCGGATGGAGGTTGTGAGCGGACCGGTGGTCGTTCGTCTGGAGAACGTCGTGCCCGGCACCGTAATCGACGTCCGTCAGGTCGCTGGCGGGGCCGTCGGGGTGCTGGCGGCGACCGGCAGCGAGTTCTCCTACGGGAGCGGGGAAGTGCGGGCCGCCGTCGTGGCGGGCCCGGTCACGGTAGAACTGCCGGACGGGGTGGTGCCGGCGACGCTGATCGTGAACGGGCTGAGCTACCTTGTCGTGGACGCGGCCGGGATGGAGGTCACGGGACCGGCGACGACGGCGGCCGGCGAGACCCTGGTGACATTCGAGGTGCCGAATTGAGCATGGTCGGCGTGATTGCGATTTGGGCCATTCCCGCCTTCGCGGGCATCGCCGGCCCGCAGGCCGCCCCCGGTGCGGACGCTGCTCTGCACGGAACGGTCAGCGGGGTTTTCCGGGACCGCAGCGGCGTACTCCCGCACGCCCTGCTGGCGGTCGAGACACCGTCGGGCCGGCGGTGGGTGCAGGCGGGCGAGGATGGCCGCTATTCCCTGGCAGGGCTCCGGCCCGGCGTGGTCACCGTGCGCGTGCGCCATCCCGGATACGAGGCGATCGCGGTCGAGGTCACCCTGGCTGCTGGCGCTTCGGTGCGCGTCGACCTCGAGCTGACCGGCCGGCCGCTGCGCCTCGACCCGGTGGAGGTCCGGGCCGACCGGCTGATCGGCGGGAGCACCGGCGGGGACGAGTCCGGACGACCAAGGCCCATACCGGAACTGGAGATCCAGGCGCTCGACCTGACCCCCGGGGTGGGAGATCCCGCCCTGGCTGCGGCGGTGCGCGCGCTGCCCGGCAACGATCCGGCCAGCGCCACCGACGTCCTCTACCTGAGGGGCTCCACCGCCGACATGAAGCTCGTCCTGCTCGACGGCGCGCCGGTGTACACCCCGTTTCACGTGGCCGGGCTGATGCCCGGATTCGAGCCGGCGCTGCTGGGGGTCGCAGCGCTCCACCGGGGCGGGGCTCCCGCGCGCTACGACGGCGGCCTGACCCACATCCTCGACCTCCGCACCCGCTCGCCCCGCCGTGATCGCTTGCGCGCGTCGACGGCCCTGGATCTGCTCACCGCGTCGGGCGCGGTCGAGGGCCCACTGGGCCGCCGGGGCGGCTTTCTCGCCTCGGCGCGCGGGCTCCACGATGTGGGATCGGGACCGCTGGGCGGCGACCGTCCCTACGGGTATTCGGACGTGCTGTTCGCGGCGGAGTACGAACCCGGCGACGATCATCGCATCGGTGTCACCGCCTTCCGCAATTCCGAGGCGGTGCTCCTCGACTACCAGGCCGCGCCCGATGACGCCACCTGGTCGAACCGCGCCCTCTCGCTCAGCTACGAAGGCACCGCCGGAGGTGCTCGCGTGCGCGCGCTGGCGGCCGCCAGCGACTACGACGCCTCGCTTCCGCTGCAGCCGACGAGTACCGATTCGGTGCCGGTGCCGGGCCCACTGCTCGCGACCGGCGCCAACCGGCGCGCGCGCCTGCTCGCCGAGGTGGAGTGGGGAGGGGCCGCCGCCCGCACGGCTGTCGGCGTGTCCCACAACTTCATCGAAGCCTCCTACGGCGCGCGCGATCCAACCGCCGGCTTGAGCAGCAGCACCGCCGCCACCCACACCACCACCGGCCTCCATGTCGACGCCGTCCGCCTGCTCGCGCCGGAGGTCACGCTACGCGCGGGCGTGCGCGCCGACTTCTTCCCGGACGGCGATCTGGCCCTGGCGCCTCGTGCCCGCCTCGCATGGGCCTTCGACCCGCGCGCGCTCCTGAGCGTGGCGGTCGGGCGCTACCACCAGCCAACCCGCACCCCGGACGTGGAGGTCGAGCGCACGCTCCAGGAGGTCGTGTCCTCCGACTTGTCCCCGCCGCAACTCCTCCCGGTCGCCCGGGCCGACCACGTCGTCGTCTCGCTCGACCAGCTGCTGGCCGGACGCGTGCGCCTCGGGCTGCACGGCTTCTGGAAGGGGTACGAGGGCCTGGCGGCGGCTTCGAGTGAGGGCGAATCGATCCGCAGTTCCGGGGTGGACCTCCGTCTGAGCAGCGCCGGCGAGCGCGAGGTGATCTGGCTCGGCTACGGCCTCTCCTGGTTCTGGTCCGACCGCGACCTGTCCGGCTACAGCCGCGACTTCGCCGGCCGCCACCTGCTCACCGCGGGGGTATCGAGCGAGCTCTGGGGACCGGTGCGCGGCGAATTCCGGGTGGCCTACGGTGCCGGTCTCCCATATACCGCCATTCCCTTCCGCTCCCTGGGTCTCGATCAGGAGGCGGCCGCGCCCACCGCACCACCACCGGAGCCGCCCGATACAACCGCGCTCCGGCCTCTCGCCGCCGCCGATTCGCCCCTCCTGGACGGACTGGACGACGACTTCCTCCGCCTCGACTTCGAACTGCACGCCCGGCTGACCGCCCAGTGGGGCGGCCATAGCTGGAGTGTCCGCCCCTACCTGCGCGTGATCAACGCCCTGCGACGTCGCGACGCCCTCTTCTACGCCTTCCAGCCCTGGCGCGGCGATTCCCTGACCCCGCTCGCGGAACGCCCCTTCCTGCCCGTGATCGGCGTGGCGATCACGTTCTGACGTCCCACCCCTACATCCTCACGCCCGCCATTCGTCACAAACCGGGCTTTCCAGTCGCTCTCTGGATACACGCCGCGGCTCACCGCGGATCGATCCATTTCAGAAGGGTGAGGGAGGATGTCTCGCATGATTGGTCTGACTAAGTCTCGCAATAGCGATGCAGGAGCGTATTGGCGAAACCAGAATATACCCGGAATATTGCCGCGATTGTCCGTCATTTCCGGTCTCATCGCGCTCTTTGGGTGCTTATTCCTGGCACCTTCCCATCTCAGCGCCCAATTGATCCCCATCCGCACTGTCCCGGTCGCGAGCGGCGACCAGTTCCTCACGGTGCCGTCGGCGACTCTGGGGATGGCCGGCACGACCATCGCCGTGGACGACTCGATCGCCGACCTCTGGTCGAATCCCGCGAAGGGTGTGTTCATTCGGGAGCCCGTCGTCATCGGAGCCCCGACCTTCTACGGCGTGTCCGACGAAGGGGGCGGAGGGAAGACGTTCCCCTTCACGGGCCTCCTGCGGGAGGGTGCCTGGTTCGGTGGGGCATCCGTCGCGCTCCAGCAGTTGAGTGGCCGGTCGGAGCCCCGCTTCTGGATCGAGCCCTGGCCCGCTCCGAGGGTTCCCCGACTGTCGGAGCGGTCGGCGCGCAACCTGTACGGGCGCGCGGCCATCGGCCGGAAGCTGGCCGACTCGGACTGGTCGGTCGGGCTCGCCGTCTTCCGGGCGGGTCTGAACATGATGACCGGCGTGGACCAGCTATACGCCGGGGCCGACCGAATCGACCAGCAGGGCGCCGTCACCGACCTGCGGGCGGGCGTCTTCCGTGATGGAGAACGAGACCGCGTCGGCTTCACGCTCATCCACAACCGGGTCTCGATGGAGCACGAGGTGCACTACGCCGACGTCGTCGCCCGGGACACCGTCACGTGGGAACCCACGTTCGAGTTCAGGGAGGAACTCAACGAGGACAAGACCCGCACCCTGGGCGGGCACTTCGAGTGGGACCGGCAGTTGGGGGAGGAAGGATGGAGCATCGGCGCGACCCTGACCGCGAACCGCAAGTCGCATCCCAAGATCCCCAACTACGAGATCCAGAACATTCCGCGCGACCCGGGAACGACCTGGGCCTACGAAATGGGTTTCGGCATCGGGCGGCACCGGAAGTCGACCTCCTTCGGCATCGACGTCGCTTACCAGCCCATCTGGAGCCACACCTGGCAGGAGGCCGATAGCCGCATGGAAACGCCCAGGGGCGTCCTCGAGATCGGCGACATGACGATCGAGAACCACTTCACCTTCTCCAACGTCGTCCTGCGGTCCGGCGTCTCACAGCGTTACGACAGGTTCGGCTTCCAGCTGGGTCTGGAGGCGCGGTCCTACGCCTATCACCTGGAGCAGGACGACCATGTCGAGGCCACTTCGCGCGATCAGGACGAGGCCTGGACCGAGTGGACGCCCTCATTCGGGGTCCAGTTCCGCTCCCGCGACTTCGAGTTGCACTCGAGTACCCGCATCACGTCGGGCACCGGCTTTCCGGGCATCGATAACTTCTTCGTCCAGGAGGAGATGGCCGCTGCGGCCCCGTCGTCCCAGGACTTCATCGCCGCGCCCCGGGGCGCGCTGACGCTCCAGGATGTCACCGTGTTGACCCATCAGATCTGGATCCGGGTGCCCATTCGCTGATGCGTACCCGAGGGATCCCGGGGAGTGGGCGCTTGTACGACGAGGCATGGTTGAGCCCGTGCCAACATGATCTCCGTCATCGTCCCCGCCCATAACGAAGAGGCATGGCTTCCGGCCACCCTCGACGCGATCCGGGCCGCCGCGGAGCACGTCCGCGCTCAATCCGACGTGTGCGTCGAGACCATCGTCGTCGACAACGACAGCACGGACGGAACCGCCGCCGTCGCGCGCGACAGTGGCGCGACGGTCATCCTTGAACCCGTCCGAAGCATAGGCCGCGCGCGCAACGCCGGGGCGCGCCATGCGTCGGGCGAGGTGCTGGTCTTCGTAGATGCGGACGTTCACATCCCGCGCACCCTCCTCGAGGTCATCCACGAAACGATGCGCGACCCGCAGTGCCTCGGTGGCGGCGTGGACACCGAGCACCATCCGCGGCGCCTGGTTGTCCGGCTGCACCTGCGGGCGTGGCGGGTGCTGGCCGCGGTGATGCCGCTGGTACAGGGGGCCACCCAGTTCTGCCGCAGCTCCGCGTTCGACGAAGCGGGAGGCTATCCGGAGGACGTCTGGATGGGCGAGGACACCGACTTCTACCGGGAACTGAGGAGGCTCGCCCGGAAGACGGGGGGTACGGTCCGGCTGATCCGGGCGCCGCGCGTGCGACCCTCCAGTCGCCGCTTCGACCAGTGGCCGCTGTGGAAGACGCTGGTCTGGACCAACCCGCTCTTCATCGCGCTCTTCCGGCGCTGGAGGTCCGCGTGGGCGGGCTGGTATTCCCGCCCGGTGCGGTGACCGGCCTCAGAGCGATCCGGCGAGCGCCTCGAGCTGGTCGGCGGCCATGCCCCAGCCCTCGTGGAAGCCCATCTGCTCGTGCTCCCGGAGGGCTTCCTCATCCCAGTGCATCGCGTTTGCAGTGTAGCGGGTCCGGCCATCGCCCGCGTCCTCCAGGAGCACCTCGGCGACCATGAAGGCGCGTCCGCTCGGGATCCAGCCGGGCCGGAAGGCATCGGTGGTCTTCAGCCGGCGCATCGGTTCGACTTCAAGCACGACCCCCATCTCCTCGAACTTCTCGCCATCCGGACCGTTCATCACCAGTGAGAACTCGCCCCCGGGTTCGAGTTCGATGCGAGCGTCCGTGACGTACCAGGGCTTCGGGCAGAACCACCGCTCCAGAAGCTCCGGCTCAGTCCAGCACCACCAGACGTTCTCGACCGGGGCATCGATCAGGCGCTCGAGCGTGAGAACGTGGGCAGGGTCGGGTCCGTCTTCGGCTGGCTCCGTCACGGCTTGCTTCCGTCGGGGGTGACGAGCAGTTCCTCCGCCTGCTCCAGATCCTCGACCCTGACCAGCAGCCGGGCCGGATTCGCAAACGCCATGCCGATCTCGGAGCCCCCGGAATCGTCGACCTGGAGCACGCAGGGGATACCCGCCGCATCGAGGACGGCCCGCGCCACTTCGCCCTGATACCGGTAGCTGAAGGTGCGGACCACGGCGACGTCGTGATGAAGGCTGCGCCGATAGGGGGGGCGCCTCTTCCTCACCGGGTCCTGCCCTTGCCTGGAATGTCCAGAGACCCAGCCGGTACCGGAGAGTTGCGCTTCATCGCGGGGTCTCCGCTACCACTCCATCTCCGGCAGCACATCCCCCTGCACGCGGAACATCTCGTTGATGAGGTTGACCGCAGCGCGGTAGGAATGGGTCGTGGGATCGAGCATGAGCGCCTGGAGCAGAGTCCCTCGCGAGCCTGTGTCGAAGGCATCGACGAGGAGTTGGTGGATGCTGGTCTGGCTACGCAGCAGCGACAGGATCCCCTCGGGGAGCCGCCGCATCTTCCGCGGATGGAGGCCGCTCGCGTCGACGCGCGCCGGCACCTCGACGACGGAGCCGTCGGGGAGGCCCGGGACATGGCCCCGGTTCGGGATGTTGACCGCGTCGAGATAGGTGTCGACGCCGCACAGGATGCCCTCCAGCAGCGGGACGGCCAGCTCGCCGGATGGGGCCAGCGGGCCCGGGAAGTCCAGTCCGCCCGCGGAGGCTCCGTCCGCGTTCGCGGATTCTCCTTCCGCCTCTGCTTCCGCGCGTGCCGCCCGCGCCTCGGCCGCCGCTGCCCTCTGTTCCCGGGTGGGCTTCATTCGGGGCACCGGGCCGCCGGGAAACGCCGGCATGTCCGTGGGATGGTCGGCGAGGTTGTAGATCCAGGTCGGCACCTCGCCGGTCTCCCAGGGCGCGCCCTCGACGGGGTCGTAGAAGAACTGCACGACGCTGCTGCCGAGAAACTCCTGCGCCCATCCGAGATACTCGCCAATGTGATTGGCCCCCGGACTCGGGAAGCGCCCGAAGACGCGGAAGAGGATGCGGCTGAGGGCGATCTCGTCCCAGTCGTGCAGCAGATGGGCCTCGCGCTCGCGCTTCTTCAGGCGGGGATAGAGATCTTCGCCGGTCTCGCGGTCGTGCACCGACTCGAACCAGGTGAAGTGGTTGATGCCGCTGGCCCGGGCGTCGAGCTGTCCGGTTGGGACGCCGAGGATGCGGGCCATCTGCTCGATGCCGTGGAAGACCCCGTGGCAGAGCCCCACCACGCGCACGTCCGTGAGCCGCGACTGGGCCTCGCACAGCTTGGTGAGGGGGTTGGTGTAGTTGAGGAGCCACGCGTCCGGACAATGTCTTTCCATCGCGCGCGCGACGTCCACGCATGGGCCCATGTTGCGGAGCGCGTGGAATAGTCCGCCCGGTCCGCCGTTCTCGCCGTAGATCTGCGGGAAGCCGAAGGTGCGCGGAATGTGGAAGTCCTGGGCCCAGTAGAAGTAGCGATCCAGTTCGATGGCCATCACGACCGCGTCGGCTCCGGGAAGCGCGTCCGCGAGGCGGGTGGTGACGGTGAGCCGCGGCGCGCGGCCCAGGCGCCCGGCGACGGCTTCCGCATAGCGCTGCATGCGTGGGAGTTCGGAGGCGTCCAGGTCCATGAGGACGATGTCGAGGCCGTTCTCGCAGAGCGGGTCGCTCAGAAGCAGGTCGCGAATGGACGCGGGTCCGAACTCGCGGCTTCCGGCGCCGACCAGGACGATCTTCATTGGATGGCTTCCTTCATCGAGCTGGCTCTCGTCTGATTCAGCGGATGGCCGGCCGGCTCACGAGGCGACCTCCGTGGGCGCCTCGCCGGCGTTGGTGTGAGCGCTCCGCACCGCCAGTGCTCCCGCGCCCAGCGAGACGACAACAAGAAGCGTGCCCGCGATGGCTCTACCCGTCAGAAGATAACCGACGCCGAGCAGGCTGGCGTAGACGAAGAGCGCCCCCAGCAGGAAGCCGAGCCACATGCGGCCCGCCGACGGGTCGTTCGATGTGATGCCGGTACGGCGCGCGACCCGGTCCCACCAGCCTCCCGGGTGCACCCTCCGGTAGAAGCCGTCCAGCACTTCGTCGGACTCGGGCTTTGTCGCCAGGGCGACCGCAACCCAGAGGACGGTGCAGACGATCAGGATGATCACGCCGCGGACGAGGTCCATCCCGGGCGCGTACATGGCGTCAACGGCCTGGAGCACGGCCGCGGGGACCACGGGCTCGACCAGCCCGAGCAGCACCCGGGTGTTGGCCAGCACCACCGAGCCGGCCATGGCGGCGATCTCGGCCCAGGCGTTGACGCGCCACCAGTACCACCTGAGCAGCCAGACCAGCGCAATGCCGGCGGAAATCTCGATGATGTAGATCCAGCCGCGCTGGATGGAGTCCATCTGCCATGCCACCAGTGCGGCCACGCCGGCGAGCAGCACTACCGCGACCCGGGAGGCGGCCACGTAGTGGCGCTCGGAACGGCCGGGGCGCATGAAGCGGCGGTAGACGTCGTTGACCATGTACGACGCGCCCCAGCACAGGTGCGTGTCCATGGTGCTCATGAAGGCCGCCAGGAAGGTCGCGACCATCAGCCCGCGCAGCCCGGCGGGCATCAGCTCGCGGATCATCATGGGGTAGGCGAGCTCGGGGTCGGCGGCGAGCGCGGCGTCCATGGTCGCGGGCGGGAAGACCAGCAGCGATCCGAGACCGACCACGATCCACGGCCATGTAAGCAGGACCGTTCCGGCGAAGGCGAACCAGAGCGACGCCTTCACCGCCTGGCGCTCGTCCCGGGTCGCGAACAGGCGCTGGGCCACGTACCCGTCGCCCTGCCCGCTCCTGAGCCAGAGGATGCCGATGAGACAGACGAAGGAGACGATCTCGAGCGAGGACGCGTTGGCGGCGGTCGGCACCAGGTCGAGGGCGCCGGGAGGGGCTTGTGGGACGTTCCGGACGGCCTCGGCCATGGCGGCCGGGCCGCCGAAGCGGGTCAGCACGATGCCGGCGAGGGTCAGCGCCCCCAGCATGCCGGCAATGAACTGGAGCAGGTCGGTGACCACGACCCCCCAGAGCCCCGAGGCCACGGTGTAGGCGAGCGCGAGCCCGCCGCAGACGGTCAGGGTAAAGGCGGGATCCCACCCCAGCAGCACGCTGCTGAACTTCACCATCGCCAGCATGACCCAGCCCATCACCACGGCGTTGCGGAGGAATCCCTGGTAGATCGCCGAAAAGCCGCGCAGGATGCGGGCGGGCGCCCCCCCGTAGCGGATCTCGATCACCTCGGCGTCGGTCAGTACCCCGGCGCGGCGCCACAGACGGGCGTAGAAGAAGGTCAGCATGAGAATGCCGGCCGCCTCGTACCACCACAGCCAGTTCCCGAAGATACCTTGCTGGCGCACCAGTGCGGCGGTGGCGAGGGGCGCGTCGCTGGCGAACCAGGTCGCCGCGATGGAGGTGCCCGCCAGCCACCACGGCAGGGACCGGCCCGCGATGAAGTAGTTCTCCACGCTGCCGCCCGCGCGCCGCGCCATGCCGAACCCGATGGCGAGGACCACGGCGCCGTAGACCGCGACGACGATCCAGTCGAGGGAGGTCAGGGCCATGGGTCAGGGGGGTGGGGCCGCGTCGCAGAGCGCGGGCGCTGGCATGTGGATTCGGGACGCATCGAGGGTTGGCTTCGTTTCGGTGGGCGGGCGCCGAGATGTGGATTCGGGACGTTGGGCGGCTGGCGCACCGTTCAGCGACCCAGGCCCGCGGAGAGCACGTTGGAGAGGATGCGGTACGCTCCCGCGACGCCATAGGGCAGCTGGCGGTGCAGGGCGAGCGCAAGATAGGTGTAGTGGCCCTCGCCGAGTTCGGCTGTGAGCCAGATCCCTTCCTGCGGTTCCTGCCCCTGGTCGTGGGTCTCCACCAGCGGAGTGTACGCGGCATCCCACTCCGTGAAGAACTTGGATCCGCGCTGCTCGACCCATCCGTTGAAATCCGCTTCGGTAATGCGGTTGGGCGTTGTCATGAACGGATGGGCCGGCTGGAGCAGGCGCACCGGAGCGTCCTCTTCCGAGACCTCCTCCGCGCCGCGCGGGAGGGAGGCGGGGTAGGGGGCCATCTCCGCAGGGACGAACTCCTGGGTCTGGTAGAGGATCACCAGGTGGCCGCCAGCGCGCGCGTACTGGATGAGGCGCTGGTTGTGCTCGAGCAGGTCGTCGCGCACCGCGTACGCCCGCGTGCCGACCACGATGGCGTCGAGTCCGGAGAGCGACGCGGGGTTGGCGAGCGCGGCCGCGTCGAGCATTTCCACCTGGGCGCCCAGCGACTCGATCCCGGCCGGCACCTCGTCGCCCACGCCCATCACGTAGCCGACGCGCGCGCCGTCCAGGCGGGCGACCGGCACCGACCGCACGGTCGTGGTCGCGGGGCGCCACAGCCGCGCCAGCCGGAGGTCGCGGTGGTCGATGGTCTGGTAGCCGGTGCGGTATTCGCGGTCGTCCGCCCGCGACACCGCCTCGATGGTGGCAGCGCCCTCCCACCCGTCTGGTGGGGTGACTTGGAAGGCGACTTCGGCCACCTCGCCCGCGCGGGTGAAGTCGTGCGCCACGGTGGCGGGCGCGGCGGCCCAGCCGGCGGGGGCTTCCAGGCGGGTCGTGGTGGGGACGGGGGCGGTGTTGGCGGTGACGCGCACCTGGATGGGGATGGGCGCGCCCGCGGCCTCCACCGGCACCACCCGCACGGCGGGGTCGACCACCACCGACAGGGCGGGAAGCACCTCGACCGGGCGCGTCACCGACCCGTACGGCAGGCGGGGCACGGGGGCGGTGAGGGGGGTGGTCCGCACCACGGTGGTCCCCTGGACTTCAAGGTCGACGGCAACCGACAGGGCGGTTCGCCGCCACGGAAGGTGCAGGTCCGCCGAGTCCGCCACCTGGTAGTGGTTCTGCGCGAGTCCCTCGCGCGAGAAGTAGGGCGCGGCGGCCATCGCGTCGGCGCCCGCGTCAGGCACCCGCACCTCCATTTCGGCCGCAAAGGCATTCCCCGTGCGAGCAGACCCGGAAGTGCGGCCCAGCACCACCCCTGCCCGGTCGACGACCCGCGCCTCCGAAACGCGAACACCTGCGGCTCCGGACGCCTCGATCTCGATGCCGACCGCCAGACGTTGGCCAGGCACAACCACCGCGCCGGCCGCTCCACCCGGCAGTCCCGCCTCGACGCGAAGGCCGCCAGCGGCGGCGATGGCGTCTTCGAACTGCCGTTCCTTCAGCCTCAGTTGGAACTGCGTCTCGGGAGCGCCCGCCGAGGACGCAATCGCGGAGCGCAAGAGACCGAGCGCCCGGACCAGATTCGGCACGGACTGCCCTGGGGCACGAAAGTCGAACCCGGCGTTTATCTCATCGACCAGTCCCTGAAGCTGCGCCAGCAAGCCGCCGGTCTCCGGGCTCGCCGCCTCGCCCAGCAGGGTGGGAAGCCCGTTCAGCGAGGTGTCCAGGCCGGCAAAGAACGAGTCCTCGGCATCACTCGGGGGCAGAGTTTCATCGGCTCGCCCGCGCGCGTCCGCGCTCCCGCCGCCATCCCGCAGCTCATATCGATAGAGCCCGCCCCCGACGCGCACCCGTCCCGCCGTCTGTGAACGCTGGAGACCGAGCCCCCGGCTGGCCCATGCCTGAAAGCTGGTACCGACCCACGGACTCTGCCCGCGCGCGTCCACCTCCACGTGGAAGGGCTCATCCACGCGAATTCCGCCGCGGTAAGTGCGCAACACATGCCACGGCCGGAGCCCCTCCTGCTCGATCTGTCGCGGGAACCGGGCTGGATCCGCAGCTGCCTCCACCGCCTCCGGCGTCAGCAATCCCGAAGCGTGATGATGTCCGTGTCCATCACGCCTCGACCCGTGGAATCGGGCCACCACCACCAGCGGACGGTTCAGGCGGATCACCCGCACCATGTCCTCCAGCACGGCCTCCCGGTCCCAGCTCCGGTAGGCTTCCTCGACCGTCTTGGAGTAGCCGTAGTCCACCGCTGTGGTGAAGTAGAGGTCGTCCAGACCGTAGTAACGGCCCGCGAGGACCAGCTCGCGTGTGCGGATCAGCCCGAGGCCGTCGAAGAGCTCGGGGCCGATGGCGTTGGCGCCCGCCTCGCCCCGGTTCAGGCTCAGCAGGGCGGTGCGCGCCCCCCAGCCGCGGCTGGCGAGCGTGAGCATGCCCGAGTTCTCGTCGTCGGGATGGGCGGTCACATGTAGAAGGCTCGCGGTGGTGCGCAGCTTGAGGATGCGCTGCCATGCCCCCATCGCACCCCGGTCGGGATCGAGCCGCTCCTCGGCCACCGCAACCGGGAACGCCTGCACCCGGTCGAGCCCGGACGCGCCATCCGTCGACTGAGCCACGAGCCCACCGGGGCCGGCCAGGGCCAGCAGCGCAAGACCAGCCGCCGCCGGGCGCCTCGGGATGTCCCCATCAATCATCACAGCGCTCCACGTAGCCAAACCGGATCTGAGTCACCAGCCGAGTCTTCATGAGTCACTCATCGAGTCATCTTGCGCATCGACCGCTCTCCGCTAACTCCCCTCCACCCCCTGCACGGCAAACTTCTGCGCCCGGAATCCCGCCTGCACACTGTCTCCGGCGGCGTTGACCACCATCGGCCCGGCCGCTTCGGCTACGAACATGTTCCCCTGGGGATCGATGGACAGGTTGTGCGGCCGGCCCAGTTCGCCAGCGCCCACCCCGGGCCCCCCGAACTCGTCCACTACCTCCAGGTCCGAGCGCCGCAGGACCAGAATCACATGCGAACCCCCGTCGGCGACGTAGAGCCAGGTCTGCGCCTCGTCGGGCGAAAAACCGACGGAAAAGGTCGCCGAGCCCCCGCAATCCGGCACCGGCTCCCCCTCGGGCGGGCACAGCGGACGCACGATCTTCTCGGTCACGTACTCGCCGCTCTGCAGGAAGACCTGGATCCGGTTGTTGGCCCGGTCCGCGAGGTAGATGAGCCCGTCCCGGGAACCGAAGATCCCGTGCGCGGTCTGGAACTGGCGGGAGGGCTCTCCCGACATCGGATCCCATTCGTAGTCGTCGTCGGGCTGCTCCCCGTACGCGCCCCAGTGCCGCAGGTACTCCCCGCTCTCGCCGTCGAACACGATCACGCGCCGGTTGCCGTAACCATCGGCGATGAAGACCTCGTTGTCCTCGGGATCCACCCAGATCTCGGCGGGACGCCCCATCAGCGTGGGGTCGTTGCTGCCCCCCGTCTCATCGAAGCGCCCCAGCGTCATCACATGCTGCCCGTCGCGTGTAAACTTGAGCGTCATCTGGCTTTCGCGCGCGTTCGTCCACACGAAGTCGTTGTGGTCCACGAAGAGTCCATGGATCGTGCTCCAGTTGCCGTCCGGGCCCGCCGCGCTCCACGACTGCACCAGGTTCCCCTCGGCGTCCCATTCCCCGATCTGGCTGTTGTTCGAGGTCCAGACGTGTCCCCGGGCGTCGGCGAAGAGGCCGATCACCTGCCCCCACTCGAAGCCCTCGGGCAACTGGAACCACCCTTCCACGGGCTCGAACTGCGGGACGCCGTCGGGCATCCCTGCGGCGGAATCGGCGGTGCCCGAAGAGTCGGCGTCGTCCGGGGCCGCGCACGCCATCGTCGTGACGATGAGGACAGCGGCAGCGACGGTGATGGCGAGAGACACGACACCCGAGAGCTTTCTGCGGACGGTCATGGGCCACCTCTTCCGGCTGGAATGACACCGCACTCGCCGGGCGATGAGATGGCGAGTGGGGAATCCTTCCATCGTGTTCCCGCGCATGGCTCCGGGCAAGAGCGAGGCTCCCGCGGCAAGTGCGATGCCCGCACTCGCTTTACTGTCCCCGGAGCACCCCGCTCCGTATGTTGCCGGGTTGCCGCCCCGCAGCCGGGACCCGCGGGCGAGTTGAACTCCGAAGACGCCAGAGGGAGGAAGCACCTTGGCCCAGACCAGCGCCGGAGAACCCAGGCTTACGCCCGTACAGAAGTTCGGTGAGGTCATCGCGGACTTCGTCGAACGATGGATGCCGAACCCGTTCCTGTTCGCCATCATCCTCACCTATGTCGCCGCGGTAACGGCCTGGCTGTCCGAGGGATCGAGCCCCGCCGAGATCGCCTTCGCGTGGTACGACGGCTTCTGGGTTCTGCTCACCTTCGCCATGCAGATGGTCATCATCCTGGTGACCGGGTTCGTGGTGGCGTACCACCCCGTCGTGAAGCGGGGCATTCTCTGGCTGGTGCGGCTCCCGCGGAACGGGCGCCAGGCGGTGGTGCTGGTAGGCGTGGGCTCGATGCTCACGGGATGGATCTCGTGGGGCCTCGGGCTCATCTTCGGCGCCATCCTCGCGCGCGAGATGGGAAAGGTCGCCCACCGCAGGAGCATGGCCGTCCATTACCCCTTGCTCGCCGTGGCGGGATACATGGGCATGAGCCTGACCTGGGGATGGGGCATGTCCAGCTCCGCGGGCCTTCTGCAGGCGACAGACAACAACGTCTTCATGCAGATGGGCATCGTCGACCGGGTGATCCCCGCCAGCGAGTGGGTCTTCCATCCCTATCCGCTGCTGCTCACCGCACTCGCACTGGCTTACGGGTGCCTGATGCTCTACCTGCTCGCACCGCCGGACCAGAATTGCCGCGGAATCGCGCGCTACGTCCCCGAGGAAGCCGACGCCGATGACACTTCCTCCCCCGCGCCGGCCATCGCCAAGCCGAGTCCGGCCGACCGCATCAACCACAGCCGCATTCTGGGCGGAATCATTGCGCTGACGGGCGTCGTGATGCTGGTCCGGGAATTCGTGACGGACCCGATGGGCGCCCTCGACCTGAACGTCTTCAACTTCGGGTTCCTGATGATCGGGATGCTCCTCTTCATCAGCCCTTCCAAGTACCAGGACGAGTTCACCGACGCGGTGAAGGGAAGCGCCGGCATCATCCTGCAGTTCCCCTTCTATGCAGGGATCGTCGGGATCATGACCGGGACCGGGCTCGTGAACACAATGACGGAGAGCCTGCTCGCGCTGTCCACAGCGGACAACTTCCCCGTGGTCACCTGGATCACGGGCGGCATCCTGAACGTCTTCGTGCCCTCGGCAGGGAGCGAATGGGCCATCGTCGGGGGCCCGATGATGCAGGCAGGGGCGGAACTGGGCGTCCCGCACGGCCAGACCATCGCCGCCTACGCCGTCGGCGACGCGCACACCAACCTGTTCAACCCGTTCTGGGCGATCCCGCTGCTCGCCATCACGGGCCTGCGCGCCCGCGACATGTTCGGCTACGGCATCACGATGATGATCCTGCTCGTGCCCTTCATCGCGCTGGCGCTGTTCTTCCTGCCGTATTGAGGTTTCCGGGCGTACCGAGGACGAGGACTGAGGGACTTGCAGGCGCCGGTTGAGTTCAGGGTCGCCGATGTAGCCTCGGGGATCCCGTATGGCGTCCTGCGCCAGATGACGGCTGGGTTACTCGCCGTCACCCTGCTGGCGTGCGGCAGCCCGGACTCCGGCCCAGCGGGCCCCCCCGACGAACTCATCATCGCCTGGACCGCCTCCCGCGAACCCGCCTCGCTCGACGGCCACATCGAGCCGTACCAGACGGCCTGGCTCATCGACTACAAGATCACCGATCCGCTGCTGATCCTCGGGCCGGACGGCGAGTTCCATCCCGCGCTGGCCGCGAGCTGGTCCTCGAACGATGTCGCGGATGAATGGACGTTCACGCTCAAAAGCGGAGTCATGTTCCAGGACGGCACCCCGTTCAATGCGGAGGCCGTCAAGTACAACGTCGAGCGCATCCTCGATCCGGCTACGCGCTCGGGAGAGATGGCGGCCCACATCGGGCCGGTCGACCGGGTGGAGGTGGTCGACGACACCACCGTCACGCTCCACTATGAGGCGCCCTGGGTGACGGTCCTCGACGCGTTCCGGAGGGTGCCGATCTGGTCCCCCGCGGCCGCCGAGCAGTGGGGCATCGAGGAGTTCGACCGGCACCTGGTGGGCGCGGGCCCGTTCCTGCTGGAGGAGTGGGTGCCCAACGACCACGTAACCGTGCGGCGCTGGGACGGCTACGGCGGGTGGAACTCGATCAGCCACGACGCAGGCCCGGCCAAGGTCGAGCGGATCACGGTGCGCTTCATCGGCGAGGAGGCGGTTCTGGGCAACATCGTTCGCACCGGCAACGCCCATATCGCCATGAATCTGCCCACGGCCTACATCGATGACTACCGCGATGCGGAGGGCTTCTCGCTGCTGACCGGCTACCAGGCCGGGACCGGGCTGCAGATGGTCATGAACGTGCGGCGCCCGCCCTTCAGCGACCTCAGGGTCCGGCAGGCCGTGCTGTACGCAACCGATCAGCCGGCCATCAACGACCTGTTGTACGACGGGCACTATCTGCCATCCGATGGCCCCCTGAACACCGTCCATCCGTGCTACTGGGAAGGGAACGCGGACCTCTACCCGCACGACCCGGAGACCGCGCGCCGGCTGCTGGAAGAGGCCGGCTACACGGACCGGGACGGCGACGGAATCCGCGAGGCATACGGCATTTCCGGTGTGGAGGACGGCACCCCCCTGCGCGTGCGCTGGACCATCCTCGACCGCGAAGAGATGGGCGAGGCGATCCAGGCCCAGTGGCGCGCGATCGGCATCGACGTGGCCATCGAAATCGTGCCCGGCCCGGTGCAGCTTGAGATGGTCAACAACCGCGACTTCGATCTCATGTACGAGCGCCAGCGCAGCCCCGATCCCCTGTTGATGGACATGCTTTGGAACTCGGCCCACGACGTGGTCGGAGGATGGGCGTGGACCGGCTTCGTGGACGAGGAACTGGACCGGCTCGTGGGTCAGCTCAGAACCATCCCGGACCGGGAGGCACGCTGCGAGCTGGCCCAGGAGGCCCAGCGGATCATCATGGAGAACGCGCTGATGCTGCCGACGCTCAGCGAGCCGATCTTCTACGCCGTGTCAGATGAGGTGCGGGATTTCGAGCTGATGTCGGAAGGGCAGTTTTATTTCGTGCACAATGCGAGTCTGGTGAGGGAATAGTTACTCGTACCTCAACGACTCCACCGGATCGAGACGCGCCGCCTTGCGCGCGGGCAGGATTCCGGCCACGAGCCCGATCGCCATGAGCATGCCGACGCAGATCGACGCGATCGGGAGCGAGAGCTTCGGGTTCAGGATGTACTCCATGGCCGGGTTGTCGCTGGGAATGCTGTCAATGCCGATCACCAGGAGCGAGGCGACGGCGAGTCCGAGCAGACCCCCGCCGACCGTGATGACGACCGCTTCCGACAGGAACTGGTTGACGATGTGCCGCCGGCGCGCGCCCACGGCGAGCTTGATGCCGATCTCCCGCGTCCGCTCACGCACGACGACATACATGATGTTTGCGACGCCGACCCCGGCGACCAGCAGCGTGAAGGCGCCTACCAGCCCCAGGAACACCTGGATGCCGTAGCCGATCTGACCCACGATCTTCTCGTCTTCGATGAAGTCCCAGATACTGAGCGCTCGTTCGTCCGCAGGATCGAACCTGTGCCGGCCACCGAGAACCCGGTACATCTCCCGCTTGGCGACCGGCGCGTCCGCTACGTTGCGCGGCCGCACGAGGAGGTGGCTCACGAATTCGGTGCCATAGATGCTCCGGAACGTCGAGGCCGGGATCACGGCGCGGTTCTCGTCCGGACCGTTGTTGCTCGAGTCCTGGAATTTGGATTCCATCACGCCGATCACCCGGAAGGAGAGCCCGTCGAGCAGGACAGTCTGTCCCACGGGCGGTGTGTTGCCGAACAGGCGCGCCGCGATCTCGTCACCCAGAAAGAGCACGCGCCGCCTCTGATCCAGGTCGCGCTGATTGATGAACCGTCCGCCGGGCGCGGGGAACATGCGCCGAAGCTCGGAGAAAATCGGGTTTACGCCCTCCATGTAGGTCGTCGTCTGGTTCTCGCCCGCCTTGAGATGGGTCCTGCCGCGCCCGTAGGACGGGCTGCCGAACTCGAACTCCGGGATCGCACGCAGAACCAGGTCGAGGTCTTCCTCGCGCAGCCGTATCCGGCGTCCCTGCGAGAGACCCTCGTGCTCGACGCTCGTCTGGCCGCCGTAGACCATGAAGATTCGCTCTCCCGCATTGAGCAGGCCCTCCGAAACCTGAGTTCGGAGCCCTCGGCCGAAGGCAAGCAGCAGAACGATCGAGATCGTGCCCCACACCATCGCGAAGATGGTCAGGAAGCTGCGAGTGCGGTTGGCCCGCAGGTCACCGAGCACGTCTGCGAGGAGGATCTTCCACATCGATCAGACCTCCGCGCGGGTGCGGTGCGCCGGCGCCAGCGCCGGTGCTAGTGACGGAGACATTCGACGGGATCCAACGCCGCAGCGCGACGAGCGGGCAGCCAGCCGGCGAGCATCGCGACGAACGCGAGCAGCGCCATCGTCACGGCGGCTACCTGGAGCGAGATGGCAGGCGTGCCCACGATGTCGTTCATCGGGAACAGAGACACCACCTTCACGATTCCCACCGATACAAGGACGCCGAGCGCGGCTCCGACAGCCACGATGAGGACGCTCTCCGCGAGAAACTGCCAGAGGATGGACCTGCGGGTCGCGCCGACCGAGCGCTTGATCCCGATCTCGCGCGTGCGTTCCTGCACGACGATGTACATGATGTTCGCGACGCCGATCCCTCCTACGCTGAGCGTGAAGGTGCCCACGATCGCGAAGAAGAGCTTGAACCCGAGGAACATGAAGCCGAACATGCGCTCCCATTCGGCCGTGTCCCAGACCTGGAGCGCGTCCTCGTCCCGCGGATTGAAGCGGTACTTCCTGCCCAGCACCTCGAAGACTCGTGCCTCTACGGCCGCGGTGCGGGAGGCGTCCGCCGTCCGGTAGACCAGGTTCGAGACGAAGCGAGAGCCGAAGAGGGCTGCGTGCGTGCTCGCCGGAATGAACACCCGATCCTCGTCGCGCGAGTTGTAGGAGCTGTTCTGGATCTTGGGCTGGAGCACGCCGATGACGGTGAATGGGGAATCCCCGATCCTGACCTGTTCGCCAACCGGATCCGCATCGCCGAACAGGACGCGGGCGACCTCGTCGCCGAGGAATACGACGCGGCGGCGCTCCGCCTGATCCCGCTCGTTGATGAATCGGCCGCCCGGAAGCGGGAAGATGTTCCGCATCTCGCCATACACGGGATGAATGCCGGTGATATTGGGATTGACTCCGTTCCGGCCGCGACGGACCGGGGCCTCGCGCGTCGAGTACTCCGGGCTGATCATCGTGATGTCGGGAATCTGGCGGGCGAGGATCCGGGCATCCGCTTCGCGCAGCCGGATTGTCCGGCCCTCCCTGAAACCCGCGTGGGCCAGCGTGGTGCGCCCGCCGAAGAGCACGACGATCCGGTCGCCCAGTCCGTGAAACCGCTTGAGCGTCTGCCTTTCGAGCCCGACCGAAAAAGCGAGCAGCACGACCACCGCCACCGTGCCCCAGGTGATCCCGAGTATGGTCAGGACCGTGCGCAGACGCTGAGCGGAAAGGTCCGACCACAGTTGCCGGACCACGTCGACCAGCCTCATGGCATCTCCATTGCCCGCGGCCCTAAGTGATCTCGCGCCGCGGGGGCTCCATGACGCGCTCGCCCTCCGCCAGGCCGTCGAGCACCTCGACGCTGATCCCGTCGCTGAGACCCGTCGTGATCTCGCGCTCCTCGGTCTCCTCGGGCCCCACGCGAACCGTCACGAATGCTCCCGCCTCCTCGAACCTGACTACGCGCTCCGGGATGATCAGGATGTCCGAGCGGCGCTCGATGATCACCTGGGCGTTGGCCGAATAGCCCGCTCTCAGCAACGTGCCCTCCGCGGGCAGGACCGCGATTTCAACCGGAAAGATGGTCGCGTTCTCCTCGTCGCGTCCCGTGAGCGAAATCCTCGTCAGCCGCCCCTCGAGGCGCGTGTCGGGAAGCGCCCCGATCGTGACCTCGACGGGCATTCCCTCTGCCAGCCGTCCCACATCGATTTCATCGACCGTTCCGCGAAAGAGCAGTTCGTCCATCTCGGCCATCGTCATGAGAACGGTCCCTTCCTGGAACGTCGTGAGAGGGACCACCGGATCTCCGATTTCCACCATTTTCTCGAGGATGAAGCCCTGGATGGGGCTCTGGATGACCGTCTCCACGGCCTCGTCTCCGATCGTCACGCGGCCTTCCGAGAGCAGGGCCAGGCGCTCCCGGGCGATCTGGAGCTGGAGCGAGACCTCGCTGAGCGAGTATTCGGCGTCCTCGAACTCCTGTTCCGATGCGAGGTCCCGGTCGCGCAACTCAGCCAGCCGATCGCGACGCCTCTCGAGTTGCTGCAACTCGATCTCGCGCAATTCGATGTTGCGACGCGCCTCGACCAGTTCGATCGGTGTCGGGTTGGGCTGGACTTCGAGCAGAGGCTCGCCCTGCCGGACGTATTCGCCGGGCTCCTTGAACATCCGGCGCACGACGCCCGCGAGTTGTGACTTCACGCTTACTTCGACGAGCGGTTCAATGCGTCCGACCGCGAGGGCGCGGTCCACGATCTCACCCCTCTCTACAGCGACGGCGTCCACCTCCGTATCGCTGCCGTCCGCGGCCGTAAGCACTGCAAACACCGAGGCTCCCAGGCCTCCGACCACGATCGTGCCGACAACCATCTTTGCGCCTGTTCCCATGCGACCGGTGACTCCCCGCCTGATTCGCGCCCAGAGCGACCCGCCCGTCCGCTGCAGGAGGGCTCGCGCACTCTGGAAGGCGTACGGAAGTACTCGGGGGGTTGGTTTCGCTGTGCGCTAAGGGACGCTGATGGCCTGCCTGCCGGAGGAGGGCATCGCCGCTATTGGTGAGCGGTGCCCCGGGGATGGGTGCCAGATCGTCCACATGGAGGATGGCGAACTACCAGCCCTGTCGGCTATCCTGCCCCGTTGGCTCGAGGGGTGCTGGGCGTGGACGGAGCAAGGCCGTCGGCAAGAACGGAAGGGTCGCGAATGTTGCTGTTCTCAATTCGCCCGCATGTGCGGATGCCCCGGGATCGATCGCTCATCCTTGGGGCCGTGGCGCTATCCGCCGGGCTCTGGGCCTGTGCGTGCGGGGACGGGACAACCGAACCTCCCGACTCGCCCCCCGATCCGCTCCGGGCAACCAGCCCGACGGTCATCACCTCGCCCGCCCTCACTCGGGCCCGCACGCAGTGTGATGGTTGGACGACCGAGGAGTTCTGGCGGGCAGTGGATCCGGCGACGGTGCGAGGGTGCATTTTCCGCGGATACAGCGTCAACGATCGGTCCCCCTTCAGGAACGCGACCCCGCTCCACTGGGCGGCAGCGGAAAGCGATGACCCCGAAGTGGTCAGGATGCTGGTCGAGGCGGGAGCGAGCCTCGAGGCAGTGTCCAGCGACGGTCGAACGCCGCTGCACTTCGCGGCTCGGAGTAACGGGAGCCGGGAGGTGCTGCGTGCGCTGCTCCGATACGAGCCCGACGTGTACGCCCGCAACCCCGAAGGGCGTACGCCGCTGCACCTTGCGGCTTTGTGGAACGACAACCCTGATGTCGTGGAAGAACTCGCAAGTGTGACCGACGTAAACGTCAGAGCGAGGGTCGGAGAAACGCCGCTGCACTCCGCCACCAGGAGCCGAGGGTTCCCCGCGGTCCCAAGCCCGAACCCGGACGTGGTGGCGGTGCTGCTACGGCGCGGTGCCGACCTCGCGGCGGAAGCGGACGGAGGGGCTACCCCAATGCTCTGGGCCAGGGACGGACGTGTGGTCCAACTGATCCAGGAAGAGGCAGTACGCAGGGAAGCGATGCGGAAGCGGTTCCTCCGGTACGTCGCGACCAGAGTGGCCGCAGGCACAGTCATGCTAGCCATGCTCGGGTACCTGGTGGCGCGCTTCCGGAGAACCGAGGAACGATTCGCTATCGGTTGAGGGGCGGAGGGCCCGCGTCCCGAGGTTGCGGCGTTTTGTGGCACCGTAGATGTTGTAGATCTACATATATTCCATCTCTTCACTGCGGGCGCGGATGAAGAAGTTCATCTACAAGGAGTTGGTGGCGGCTTCCTCGCGCCCGCTGGTGCTCGCCATCCTGGCCGCCGGCGACCAGTACGGCTACGAGATCATCAGGCAGGTGAAGCAGCTGTCCGGGGGTGACCTGAAGTGGTCTCCCGGGATGCTCTATCCCCTCCTGCACCGGCTGGAGCGTGATGGGCTCATCGAGGGGTACTGGGAGTTCACCGACGAAGGACGACCCCGCAAGTACTACCGGTTGACCGCCCCGGGTCGGCGGCAGATGTCGATCGACATGGAGAGCTGGCGGGCGGTATCCGCAGCCCTCGAGATCTCCTGGCGAGGCGCAAGTGTTTCAGCTGGATGACGAGATCCGGCGCTGGCGAAAGGGTCTGGAAGACAGAGGATGGTTCTCGCCGCGTGAACTGGATGAACTGGAGGACCACCTGCGGGCCCACGCCGCCGGGGAACTGCGGTTGGACCCCGGGACCGATGCCGCACGCACGCTCGAGACCGCCGCCCGGGAAGAGCTCGGTGAGCCGACGGCACTTTTCCGGGAGTTCGCGAGGTCGGAGACGCCCTCATGGCGGCTTCTCCTGCTGGCCGGCTGGGGGCTGTACGCGCTGTCCTTCCTTCTCCCCGGGTTCGGCGGCGTGGGGTTCGGCCCCTCCCACCCGGGTTTCGGAATGTCGGCTCGGGGATACGAGTTTCTGCGGCTCGCACTGGAAGACGGCTGGATCCTCCCGCTCCTCCTGAACCTTCCGATGGTCCTTACGTTTCCGGCCCTCGGGCGCGTCCGGCGCTCGCTGGACGGGTGGCTGCTGATCGTGACCGGAGCCGCGGGCGCTACGGCCCTGGGACTCGGGGTGCTCAACCTCCTTCGCCCGCTCCCGCTCGACGGTGATCCGCTCATGTACGGACATCTGGGCGCTGCCTACTGGGCGTGGTCCGCATCGTTTGCACTGGTGGCCGTCTCGCTGTGGCTGCGCGATCGCGCGTGGACCCCTGGCCGGCCCAGGGAATCGGTGGCGTAGCCGCCGCCCTGGTCGATTTCCTTCAGCACCGTGGACAACAGGTAGAGGTTCTCGCGGATCCGCAGGATCTCCGGGCACGGCTGGCGCGTCGGGGCCGCACGTCACATGGTCGCCTCCGGGATCGGGATTCAAATGCTCCTTTGACGTTGTAATCATCTACCCCTCTTGACACCGCGGTTATCGTAGTTCTAGATATATCGTACTACGATAGCCATTGCCATGCTACAGCAATCATGGCGCCTCCTGGCGGATGGCGTTGCCGGCAGCCTTGGATCTGATCCGCTACGGCGCGACGGATGGAAGCCTGCGGGTGGTAATCCTTCGAGAGAACCCGGTTTGCACATGACACCCCGACTCTGGATGCTCGCGCTTGCAGCCCTCGCCTGCGTCTGCGCCGCCCCTGCCACCGAGCCGGAGGCCGAGCCCGACCCCTGCGCCACCTGGAACACCGAAGGCTTCTTCAAGCGGGCGACCCCGGAGAGCGTTGCGGCCTGCCTCGACGCCGGCAAGAGCGTATCCGGACGGAACGACGACAACCAGTCCCCGATCTGCATGGCCGCGCAGTTCAACGCCGACCCCGAGGTCATCAACGAGCTCATCCGCCACGGAGCGCAGGCAAGCGACTGGTGCGAGTTCAACAACTGGGTCCGCAACGCCTTCTGTCCGCCCATGAGCGTGCTGCACATTGCGGCCATGTACATCGGGAGCCCGGCCGTGGTTCAGGCGCTGATCGACGCCGGCGCGCCGGTCAACGCGGTGGCGGGAGCAAACCGGACGCCGCTCAACATGGCGTATCTGTGGGGCAACACCGAGGCCGCCGAAGTGCTTCGGCGGCACGGGGGCGTGACGAGGGAATCCGATCCCAGCCTGTGTGGGACGTGATATGATGGAAGCTCTCCCCCAGCATCCACCCCAAAGACGCCGAGGTGTCGCCCCCAAATGACCCCGGAAATCCACACGGCCGGGGGAGTCGCGGCCATCTCCCCGACACCCTGCTCCGCCGGAAGCGTACGGACGACTTCTCCGTAGGGGCGGAGAAAGGACAGGGTCATCGGAGGACATGTGAGTACGCTGAGAGTCGAGTATCCGGGTCCCGGGGTGCCGACCGGACCTGGGGCGCCGAGCGGACCGGAGGCGGGGCGCCGGCGTAACAGGACGAAACCGCGACGTTTCCTCCGCAGAGTCGTGCGGTGGAGCGTGACGGCTATCCTGCTCGTGGTGCTTCCATTCATCCTCCTCGTCCGTGGAGGCGTCTTCGCCTACCAGCAATGGGGGCTGGGGGCGTGGCCCTCGCTGGCCGTCTCGACCGCCGCCACCGCGCTGCTTCTGGCGTGCTACGCGTGGGCCGCGAGTCGGCGTCTGGGGGCAGGGAAGTGGCTCAGGAAGTTCGCGATTCGGGTCGCGGCCCTTGGCGCCGCCGCGTTCGTGCTCTACTCGCTGTTGGTCATCGCCGGCGGCAACGTGAAGTCCGAAGAAGTGCGCGCCGAGTACTCGGCCCTTCATCCCCTGTTGCGAATGGGCGTATCGGTCTTCGTCCTGGCTGACGCCGACGCCGTGATCACCGATGCCGATCGCACGCCCGAGTTCTACGCTCGCGCCGGGCTCCCGGCCAACGAGTCGTCACTGCACTTCCGCCAGGACGACGGATTCGTCCACGCGCTGGATCTTCGCACCATCAACCGGCCGGAATGGCGGAACCTGGCGGCCGAACTGGCGTTCCGGGCGATGGGCTTCCACACGCTCCGCCACGTGGGCACGGCCGACCACCTGCATGTGTCGTTGAGGTTGCCAGGCTGATTGAGCGAGAAACGCCCCGGCGCAACGAGGTAGGAGGGCTCCCTCGGGAGTCGCTTCAAGGGGCTGTCCCAAGCTATATTTTCACGCGTTTTCGCGGAGGCAACCGACCACGAGATCATCTCGGGGGGGAGGACTCAAGTGACGGATACAATCACGATCGCGGTGGATCCGGATCTCGCTGACGCCTATCGATCCGCGTCGGACCAGGATCGTCGCAAGCTGGATCTTCTCCTCAATCTTCGTCTGCGTGATGTCACGAGGACCGACGAGTCCCTCCACGATGTCATGGCGGAGATCACGCAAAACGCGCGAGCCCGTGGCTTGACGCCCGAGATTCTGGAGGATCTCCTGAGAGACTAGGTGATGCGATGCGTCTTTGACACGAACGCGATCATCAGTGCCATGCTCTCCAGGACTACGACGCCCGGAGTTGCCCTCGCGAGCGCCTACGACACCGGTGAGATTCTCGTATCAGTCCCCTTGATGAGAGAGCTTCATGACGTCGTGTCTCGCCCGAAATTCGATCGATATGTCACGCCGAGTGAGCGAGAACGGTTTCTTGGACTGCTGCTCCGGGACGCTCAACTGGTAGAGATCACCGAGTCGATTCGAGCCTGTCGCGATCCCAAGGACGACCAGGTGCTTGAGCTGGCGGTCTGCGGTCGTGCCGACTGGATAATCACAGGAGATGCCGACCTTCTCGTCCTGGATCCCTTCCGTGGCACAAGAATCGTAACGGCAACAGACTTCCTTGAACTCGGCGTCCATGCGTGATCACCGATGCCGATCACACTCCCGAGTTCTACGCTCGCGCGGGGCTCCCGGCTAACGAGTCGTCACTGCACTTCCGCCACGACGACGGATTCGTCCATGCGCTGGATCTTCGCACCATCAACCGACCCGAATGGCGGAACTTGGCCGCCGAACTGGCGTTCCGGGCAAGGCGACGCTCTTCGACCGAGAGATGCTGAAACGGTGTCTCACGCATGGGCGAGGCGTGTGCTTAGCGGCTCCGCCATCCACCGGGGCATGACGGCCCGTGCGGTTGCGAGCTCGTCGAGGTCTTCCTGAGTGAGCCTGGGCAGGACCGTGTCGAGGCTATCCTCGATCTCGTGAGGGCCGAGCCATGCCAAGGCGCGGATGGCCACTCCCGCCATGCGGTGCGGGGCCACCAGCTGCCAGCGCGGCGCGTGCCGCAACTCGACGGGGTGCTTGCCGAAGAGCAATCGCCGACCGCGACCGGAAGTGAGGTAAACCGAGCGAACCGGATTCTGGTTCGTCAGGCCAAGCCAGTTGGCCGCGCCGCCTCCGTTCGGAACGATGGTTTCGCCCCAGAGTTCGGAAAGCGAACGGAGCGATTTGCCCACGCTCGGTGCACAGCGCCCAAGACGTGTCTCGATGGGGCGCATGTAGACGCCTTGGCAGATCCGCAGAAGCTGCCCTGAACGGGCCAAGCGCGACAGAGCCTGATTCACCGCCCCCCGCTTGCCGAGATGAAGCAAGGCACTCGGGCAGATCGGCGTAGCCTCGGGCGAGGCCTCGGCGTACTCCATGATCCGTTTGGCCAGACTCCTCATGGCTCCGCTCTTCGTCAGAAACTCGTCCACCAATATAACGCCCCGGAGCGATCCGGACGTCTTGGTCGCCGGCGCGGCTCGGCCTTACCGCGCTCGGCTGAAGTGCTGCCCTCGTCGCAGCAGCGCTATCGACCGTCGGCCTGGGATCTTTCACGGTGGATGGCGCCGATGATCAGGCCGAACAGCCCGAATTGGAGGAGTAGATAGGTCGTTTCCATCCAGATGAACGCCGAAACTCCCGGCACATTCTGCTTGGCGACGAACGCGAGCACGTGAGAAGTCCAGAAGAACGCGCCTGCAATAACCGGCGGTTCCCAGGATCAGCTTCTTGGCGTTCATCATCACGCCCCGTGTTCGAACAATAGGAGGATGCCGACGTGGTCGTGTAGGCGCCGCCGACTTCCGTCAGCGCACCTCCACCACCGCGCCAACCTCGGGGTCTCCCAGCTGCAGCCGCACATGCCGCAGCGTCTCGGCGTAAAACCGCCCAAGCTCGTCTTCGCGTGCCCGAACGTCGCTTACCATGACGCCGAGGTAGATGATCGGGCCGGGCTGGTCCGTGGCCGCGAAGAACTGCGGTTGGATGATCCCGGCGGAAACGATCCGATCGTACTCGTGGAGCGATTCCTGAAGGGCGTATGTGAGGGAGAGCGTGGAGAGAATCGGCAAATCGAAGTGCCGCACGGCTTCGGTCACGCTGGCCAACTCCCACGCCGTACTCCTCAACGGCGTGAGCCCGAGTCCTTCGGGCAGCGCTCCGCTGATCGAGATGCTCTGGCGTTCGCCTCTTTCGGCAGCCCGCTGATTCTCGACGAGCCCCGGGAGGATCTCGTCGTGATAGGCCATGCGACGGTCGAGCGTTACCGTGTTCTCGGCGATCTCCGCGGCCAGGGCGTAGAGCGTCTCGTTGACGAGTCGGCGCTGGTCGATGGTGGTCATCCACTGATCGAAGCCGAGGGCGACGAGAACGCCGACGACGATAACCACGAACTCAAGCGCAAGACGGGCGAAGGGTATGCGCTGGGTCGCGCGGCCTCCACCCCGGGCGTGGCCGGGGGAATCGGGAGGCCCGCTTTCGTCGTCGGCCGCGGGCGGCGTCTGCGTTTCCTTGGAACTGTCGTCCGGCATTAGCTGCAAGCCTCTCGGGGTTGGACCTGGAAGCGGCGGAACCCGTTTGCACGCCTGATCGTACCTCCGGTATCCTCGGGTGGCATCAATCTCACCACAAGCAGGACGTTCGCCATGTCGCGTTGGAAGAGGGTTATCCGCGGTGTCCTCGGGATGGGGCTGACCTTCGGCGCTATCGGCGCGGCGTTCTTCTCCCTGGTCGCCCTGGTGAGTGCGGTGTTCTTCCCCGGCGCCGAGGATGAGTTGGGGTTCATGATCATCGCGGGTGCCGTTTGGGGCGTCGGGATCGGTACGAGCTTCTCGGCCATTCTGGCGATCGCGGCGCGCGGCCGCTCGCTGGACGAGCTTTCCTGCTCACGGGTCGCCTCGGTGGGCGTGCTGGGCGGGCTCCTGCTGGCAGGACTCGTTGTGGGCGGCAGTTGGGGGGACTGGCCCAACGGGGGCGCCATCGTCCCGTTCAGCATTCTGCCGCTCCTCGGTGCGGGAGGAGGCGTGGCCAGCCTGCTGGTCGCCCGGAAGGCCGGGCGCGCGTTGCGCTCCGGTGAGGAGACGGGCTCCCTTCTGGAAGGATGACGGGTTCGACGCGTCGGTTTGCGTTAGCCGCAAGTCCGTGGTGGTGGCGGCCAAGCGATTCCGTTCTGTGCCGATCACCCGCTCGATCACCTTGGATTCCGAAGCCTCCGAGGCGCACGCTGTCTATCTTGTTTGACGGATCCGTAGAGGATCCATCTGCACGACTTCGAAACCCTTGAGGAAGCCAGAAAGGTGATGGGGGCCTTCATCGAGCGCTACAACAACGGTTGGCTCCTCCAGCGACACGGGACCATGACCCCGGCCCGCGCCCACGAGAAGCTCAGCCACAAGGCGCCCTGATGCCCATGCCATCCACTCACCCACACAACCAGGACCGTTACCAATGAACCTGGAGGTTCTCTTAGTCGGCGGGATTCTCGCCGCAGCGGTGGTCCTGTTCGTGACCGAAAAGGTCCGGGTGGATCTGGTGGCGTTGATGGTGATGCTGGGGCTCGTGGTGGCAGGCATCCTCGATGGCGAAGAGGCGATCATGGGCTTCGCCAACGAAGCGGTCATCACAATCGCTTCGGTCCTGGTCCTGAGCGGAGCCCTCGCGCGCACGGGGGTCGCTCGTTTCATCGGCCAGCGGGTTCTGGCGGCATCGGGTAGTGGAGTCGGTCGTCTCACCGCGGTGATGATGGCCACGGTGGGCCTCTTGTCGGGAATCATGAACGACATCGGCATCACCGCCCTCATGCTGCCGGTGGTGCTGGACATGGCCCGCCGCATAGGGACGCCGCCATCCAAACTGCTCATGCCCCTGGCCTTCGGATCCCTGCTTGGCGGGATGACGACCTTGATCGGAACGGCGCCGAACATCCTGGTGAACGGGGCGTTGCGGGATGCCGGGCTTGAGCCGTTCGGGATGTTCTCGTTCACACCGGTCGGGTTGACGGCGCTTGCTGCGGGAATCGTCTACATGACCTTCCTGGGGCGGCGGCTGTTTCCGAACCGGGATCCGAAAAAGGAATCGGCGCCGGCGGATCTGGGGGGACTCTACGGCCTGGGTGGCCTGGTCGGAATGCTGAGAGCGCCCAGGCATTCGACTCTGGCAGGCAAGACACTGCAGCAAAGCCGGTTGGGCCAGGCCCTCGGTCTGAACGTGGTCGCCGTGCAACGAAGCGGGCAGATGATCCTCGCTCCCGGACCGGACTTCGTTCTGAGCGGGGGAGACGAGATGGTTGTTGAAGGAACCCTGGAGAGGTTCGAAGGCTTGCGCGCATGGAAGCATCTGGAGATCGAGTCGAGAGATCGGGCTCTTGAGCGCATTGCAGATGCCTCCATCGAGGTAGCGGAGCTGGAGTTGGCGGAAGATTCACCGCTGATCGGGCAGACGGTTCGAAAGGCGAATCTGCGCCAGACTCTTGGCCTGCACGTTCTCGCGATTCTGCGGGGTGATCGGGTACATCGCACGGGATTGCGCCTGATGACTCTTGCTGCGGGGGATCGCCTGGTGGTCGCGATGAAAAGCGGGCGATTTGCCGCGCTGAAGGAGGACAGGACCTTTGGAGCGATCCATTCGGTGTCGGCAGGAGAACTGATTTCCCACTACCAGATGGAACGCAGGATTCAAAGCGTCAGAATCTCGGGAGAATCGCTGCTGGCCGGTCAGCTGCTCGCGGAAACCCGGCTGGCCGATGCGTTCGGCCTGACGGTCGTGGGCATCCTGCGGGCCGATGAAGAGCTTCTCATGCCGGATCCGGATACAAAGCTCGAGGGAGGGGATGTTCTCCTGCTCCGGGGACGACTTGAGGATCTCAGGATCCTGCAGGCGCTCCAGGAATTGACGGTGGGCGACAATCGCCCCCTGGACGTGAGCCGGCTGGAGTCCGACACCGTCGGCCTGGCGGAGGCTTCGTTGTCTCCACGCACGACATTCGCGGGAAGGACAATCGAGGAACTCAATTTCCGTGAAGACTACGGTGTTTCCATCCTTGCGATATGGCGGAATGGAGAGATCTACCGGAGTGGGCTCCGGCAAATGAAACTGCTTCCAGGTGATGCGTTCCTGCTTTATGGCGACAGAAACAGGCTCGCGCGCCTGGTGGAAAACCCGGACTTCCTCGTCATGACCGAAGAAGCGGCAGAGGTGGTCCGAAGCCGGAAAGCTCCAGTCAGCGCCCTGATCATGGCAGGCGTCCTGACTTCGGTGGTCTCGGGCCTCCTGCCGATCTACGTCGCGGCGCCGATTGGAGCGGTTTTGATGGTGCTGACGGGTTGCCTCAACATGGAAGAGGCCTATCGGTGCATAGAGTTGAAAGCGGTGGTCCTGATCGCGGGGATGCTCAGCCTGGGACTGGCGATGCAGGAATCCGGAACTGCCGCGCTGGTGGCCGAGACGGTGTTGGGGTCCATTGCGGACTTTGGTCCCCTGGCAGTGGTGGCGGGACTTTTCCTGATCACCGCCCTTTCAGCTCAGGTGATGCCGACGGCGGCAGTGGCGGTACTCATGTCGCCCATCGCGCTCAGCACGGCCGCCAGCGAAGGGTTCTCGCCCCAGGCTCTGATGATGACGGTGGCGATAGCGAGCTCCTGCGCCTTCATGAGTCCGGTAGGGCATCCGGTCAATCTGTTGGTGATGGGTTTCGGAGGATACCGGTTCGTCGACTTCATAAAGGCGGGATTCCCGTTGTTCCTCCTGGTAATGGCGGTGGTCCTGACCGTGCTCCCGCTCGTCTGGCCGCTGGTGCCGGGAGGATGAAGACGACCGCCCTCTCCAACGCGTCCCGGTGGCCGACTCCCGACGGGAACCTCATATTCCCCCGCATGAAACATCGACCAACAGCCATATCGTCACTCCAGCCGCGAACCGCAGCCCCTCCGCGCAGCGGCAAGCACTGGCCCAGTCCCAGGCTCCCCCGAGTCATCATCCTTGCACTCGTTCTGCTGGCCTCAACCACATGTTCGCCGCGCGGCGAGGAAGCCCCATTCCCCAACCGCCCCATCGAAATCGTGTCCTGGGCCACCCCCGGCGGCCCCTCGGATCTCCTCTCGCGGGCGCTGGCCGATGTCGCGCCGGCGCACTTCGACGGGCAGCGCGTGAACGTGATGACCCGGCAGGGCGGGGCGGGGGCCGCCGGCATGCAGTACATGCAGGGCCGCGCGGGGGACCCCCACGTGCTCGGCGTGTTCACGGCGAGCGGGACGGTGAACATGGCGACGGGGCGGATCCCGTTCGCCCCGGAGGACTTCACGCCCATCCTCCGCATCCAGATCGATCCCTTCCTCGTCGCGGTGCGGGACGACAGCCCCTTCCGCACGCTGGGGGACCTGTTCGAGGCCGCCCACGCCCGGCCCGGCGAGGTGTCGGTGTCCGGGTTCGGCGCGGCGTCGGCCCATTTCCTCGGCTTCGCGCGGTTGCGGGCGGCGGCGGGAGATCCCGATATCCGCTGGATCGCCTACGAAGGGTCGGCCGACGCAGTGGTCGCGGCGCTCGGCGGCCACACGGACGCGGCGCACACCAACTACAACATCGTGCGCGAGCACCTGCGGGCGGGGACGATGCGGGTGCTGGGGACCGCGATGCCCGTCGAGGCGCTCCCGGACACCCCGAGCTACGCGGACCAGGGATACGACCTCCAGCCCGTCCACTGGCGGGGGGTGGTGGGCCCGCCGGGGCTCGACGCCGAGACGCGGGCCGACATCCGCGCCCGCCTCCTGGCCGCGATCGACGATCCGGGGTTCCGGGAGTACATGGAGCGCGCCGCCCTCGAGTACGCGACGATGGAAGATGCGGAGGCGTTCGGCGCCTGGATGACGGAGGAAGTCACGACCAGCCGGGACCTGCTGCGAAGGCTGGGAATCCTGGATGGGTAGCGGCTCCGCCCGCACAGGCCCGCCGCTGCGCCTCCTGGCGGAGGCGGGGCTGCTCGCCGCCGCCGGAGCCGCGGTCCTGCTCGACTCGCGCGGCTATCCCCCTTCGCTGACCGAGGGCGCCCCGGGCCCGGCCTTCTTTCCCCGGCTGCTCGCCGTGCTCCTCATCGCCAGCGCGGCCTGGCTCGCGATCCGTGCCTGGCGCGGAACGAAGGAGAGTGGCTCGGGCGGCGAATCGGGCGCGGAACGTTCCCGCGGAAACGTTGCCTCGGACTCTGCCGCGGGCGCAGGGGCCGGCACCCGCATCCGGCGCCTCGGAGTGTGGATCGCGGTGGCGTGGATCGCCGCCTTTCTCCTCGTATGGCCCCTGCTCGGAACCGTCCTCTCGGTGCCGCTCCTCGTCGTCGGCCTCATGTGGCTGACGGGCGAGCGTTCGTGGCGGATATTGGTCTCGGTGCCGCTCGCCTTTGCCGGGTTCATCTACCTGGTGTTCATGGTCCTGCTCGGCGTGCCGCTGCCGGCCGGGTTCTGACCGGGCGACGCGCGGCGTGACGGTCTTCCTCGACGGTCTCCTGACGGCGCTCCAGCCGGGGAACCTCGCCGCGCTGCTGGCGGGCAGCCTGCTCGGGGTGTTCGCGGGGGCGATGCCGGGGCTGAGTTCGACGGTGGGACTCGCGCTCGTCCTTCCGGTGACCTTCGCGCTCGATCCGACGCCGGCGCTCCTGATGATGGTCTCGATCTACATGGCGGCGGAGTACGGGGGATCGATCACGGCGATCGCGATCGGGGTTCCGGGCAGCTCGCCCGCGCTCGCGACGACCTTCGACGGCTACGCCATGACGCGCCGGGGCGAGGCGGGGCGCGCGCTGGGGATCTCCCTCTTCTCCTCCATGAGCGGGGGGATCCTGGGGACGATTCTCCTCGTGTTGGCGCTCGGGCCGCTCTCGCGCGCGGCGATCGCCTTCGGGCCGGCGGAGTACTTCGGGCTCGGCGTGTTCGGCCTCTCGATCGTCGCGAACCTCGTGGGAAGGGATCCTCTGAAGGGGATCATCAGCGCGCTGCTGGGACTCGTCTTCTTCATCGTCGGGCTGGACGTGCTCACGGGGGCGCCGCGGCTCACGCTGGGCACGAACATGCTCATGGACGGGCTCGGGCTGGTGCCGATGCTGATCGGCTTCTTCGCCATCGCCGAGGCGCTGAAGGCGGCGGCGGGCGGGCGCAAGGCGACGGCGCCCGGGGGCGGCATCACGGGGGCGCTGCCCAAGGCCCGCGAGCTGTTCGGGCTCTGGCGCACGATTCTGCGCGGGTCGGCGATCGGCGGGCTGATCGGGGCCATCCCCGGCGCCGGGGCGACCATCGCCTCGATCGTGGCGTGGAACGAGGAGCGGCGCGTCTCGAAGGACCGGGAGCGGTTCGGGACGGGCGTTCCGGCCGGTATCGCGGCGCCCGAGGCGGCGAACAACTCCTGCGTGGGCGCCGCCATGATCCCTCTCCTCGCGCTCGGGATTCCGGGATCGGCCAGCGCCGCCGTACTGCTCGGCGGCCTCACCGTGCAAGGCGTGGCGCCGGGCCCGCTGCTGATGGCCGAGCGCGCCGAACTCGTCTACGCGCTCTACGCGGGGTTCCTGGTGGCGGTGCTGCTCATGCTGGCGGTGGGGCGCCTCGGGATCCCCCTGTGGACGCGCGTCGTGCGGCTGCGTCCATCGATCCTCATGCCGCTGGTCGTCGCCATCTCGCTCGTGGGCGTCTTCGCGCTGCGCGGGAACGCGGCCGACGCCTGGGTGGCCCTCTTCTTCGGGGTCGTCGGCTTCGCCATGCTGCGGGCCGGGTATCCGCTGGCGCCGGCCGTGCTCGGCCTCATCCTCGGTCCCATGATCGAGACGAACTATCGCCGGGCCCTGACGCTGTCGTCGGGCTCGCACACCATCTTCCTCGAGAGTCCGATCAGCCTGGTGCTGCTCGCGCTGGCGGTGGTCAGCTTCGCGGCCCCGGCGGTAAGGAACCGCATCATTTCCGGAAAACGACAAGCAAAGGAGCCCCAGTGAGCGCGACACGCGCGGTCATCGACTTCATCCTCGAAACGAGCATCGGAGACTTCTCGGAGCGGCTGCTGAGCGAGGGGCGGCGCTGCGTCCTGGACGGCACGGGCGTGATCCTCGCCGGGTCCACGGACCACTGCTCCCGCATCGTGCAGGACCAGATCGCGGCGCAGGGGGGGCACGCGGAGGCGACCGTCTTCGGGCTGCCTCACACCGGTGCCCCGGCCTCGCTCGCGGCGCGCGCCAACGGCACGGCGGGCCACGCGATGGACTTCGACGATACGCAGCTCTCGAACGCCCCCGACCGCATCTTCGGGCTCCTCACGCACCCCACGGTGGCGCCGCTGTCGGCCGGGTACGCGATGGCGGAACGGGTGGGAGCCACGGGCGCCGAGTTCCTGGAGGCGTTCCTCATCGGCTTCGAGGTGGAGTGCAAGATCGCCGAAGCGATCGATCCCCGGCACTACCGGGAAGGGTTCCACTCGACCGCGACCATCGGCACTCTCGGGGCCTGCGCGACGGCCGCCAGGCTGGCCGGGCTGGAGGCGGACGACCTCGCCATGGCACTCGGCATCGCGGCAAGCCTCTCGTCGGGGATCCGGCTCGGGTTCGGCACCATGACCAAGCCGCTCCACGCCGGACGCGCCGCCGAGAACGGCATCGTGGCGGTCGAGCTAGCGGCGCGCGGCTTCACGGCCGGAAACGACGCGCTGGAGGCGCCTTGGGGCTTCTTCCGCGTGTTCGGCGGCGGCTTCGAGCCCGAGCGGCTGGTCGGCGCCCTCGGCGCGCCCTACACCCTGCTCGACCCCGGCGTGTCCGTGAAGCCCTTCCCCTCGGGAAGCCTCGGCCACCCGAGCATGGCCGCCATGCTCGAACTCGTGACGGAACACGACCTCGGGCCGGACGACGTCGCCGGGATCACCTTCCGCGCCGGCCACAACATCCTGAAGCCGCTGCGCTATCCCGTCCCCACCAACGAGCTGGAGGCCAAGTTCTGCATCCCCTTCGTCCTCTCGAGCATCGTCCTCCGCCGGCGGGCCGGGATCCGCGAGTTCCACGACGACTTCGTCCTCTCCGAGGAGGTGGCGGACATGATGCGCCGGGTGACGGTCCAGTTCGACGAGGAGATCGACGCGCGCGGCTACGACCGCATGCGCAGCGCCATCGACGTCCGCCTCCGCGACGGCACCGAACTCCACACCGAGGCCGACACCTATCCGGGCGGCCCGGAGCGGCCCCTGACCCGCGAGGAACTGCACGCCAAGTTCAGGGACTGCGCGAGCCTCGTGATGGACGACGCGGGTATCGATGCGGCGCTGCGGGCGCTCGAGCGGGTGGACGAGCTGGGGGATGTCGGGGAGCTGGTGGGGGCGCTTTCGGTCGACGCTGCGGAAGCCTCCGCGGGCGGTCCGGCCGGAGTCACGAGGTGAGGCGGCTCTGTTTCGGGCTTGAGAAGCCTCCGCCGGTCTCGATGTCCGCGACGATCGAGCCGATCAGGTTCCCGATCGTCTTCTCCCCGCGACGCAACCCGTAACGATACAACGCGCGCCAGCCCAGCGTCGCCAGCCCACCGCCTGCCGCTCCACTGGCAAGGAAGCCCAGTACCGCCGCACCGGCCGCGATACCCCCGATCCCGAGGGCGGCGGCCGCGCCCGCGGCGACAAACGCGCCACCGACACCGCTCAACGATGCGACCACCGCGGAGAAGCCGCCCCCGACCCACATATTGAGCTTGTGGCTGTAGATAAAGCTCCCGCGAACGGTCAACTCGGTCTCAGGCGGATCGGTGTCCACGCGCCGGAGGCTGAAAAGCAGCTGCTTGAGGTCGACCCACGCCATCTCGTATGCGAACGACTGATCTCCCGGGGTTGCCGAGTAGGAGTATGCAGGCACGTTGAAGACCAGCACGCCTCCGTCGAGCAGGTCGCCTCCGTGTTGATCGACAAGGCTGAGATGGAACGGACTCTCCGGGAGGATCCGTTGCATGGCGCGGTAGACCTCCTCCGCGGGTGCGTGGATCACCCGGGAGACCTCCATCGCAAGCGGCGGTTGGCCCAGGAAACGGGCAGCCATCCTTGATGGCCGGGCCTGGGCTCCGTCGGCGAGGGCCCGATTGCGAGCCTCCGCGAGCGCATGATCGACGAACGCCGGCGAGATTCCGGCTTCTTCGGCAGCGGCCCGGACATCCGCAAGGCGGTACCCTTCGACCTCCGGCGTGTCGGAGGGACCCTCGCGCGGAGCCGACTGCCTCGAACGCTCTTCGAGGCGGCGAGCGGCCTCGGCCTGCAACTCGGCCGCACGGTGCCAGAATGCGCGTGCCTCCTCTTCGGAAATGCGGGTTTCGTCCTGGCTCATGGAACCGTGGCAAGGGTTGCCAGCCTGGAGCCGCCTGCGACGCCAGGAGTCGTTGGGACGCGGCGATTCTCGCACGTGCCCATGCCGCACGGTAGTTTCTCGCCGGAAAAACCACCACCGCCACACACCGGACTGCCGCTAGCCCCGCATGTTCGCCAATTATCTCGCCGGACGCATAGCCCAGCTCGGGATCGTGCTGCTCCTGGTGTCGGTCGCCGTCTTCTCCATCATGCACGCCCTCCCCGGAGACCCCGTGCAGCTGATGCTCTCCGGGGCCGAGAGCGGATCGGTGACGCCGGAGCGGCAGGAGCAGTTGCGCGAGGAGATGGGGCTGAACGACCCGCTCCACGTGCAGTACGGGCGTTTCCTCCGGGGCGCGGTGACGGCCGATCTGGGAACCTCGGTCCGGCTGCGGGCACCCGTTCTCGACCTGATCCTCGACCGCCTGGGCTCGACGCTCGCCCTCAGCCTGGGCGGGATCCTGTTCGCGGTGATCATCGGGGTGACCACGGGGGTGATGGCCGCGCTCAAACAGGGCTCGTGGATCGACGGGTTCAGCCGGGTGCTCGCGTACGCGGGCGTGTCGTTGCCCCTCTTCTGGCTCGGCCTGCTGTTGATCCTCGTGTTCGCGTTCTGGCTGCCGTGGTTTCCGCCGGCGGGATCGGAGGGACTCCGCTCGCTCGTGCTCCCCAGCCTGTCGCTGGGGCTCCTGTCCGCTGGAGTGATCGCGCGCCTGACGCGAGCCTCGCTGCTTGAGGTGCTCGTCGAAGACTACGTGCGTGCTGCGTGGGCGAAGGGCCTGCCCAAGCGCATCGTCTATCTGCGGCACGCGCTCCGGAACGCCTTCCTGCCGGTTCTGACCATCCTCGGGCTCCAGTTTGGGGCGATGCTCGCGGGCGCTGTCGTGACGGAAACGGTCTTCAGCCGCCCCGGGCTGGGACGCCTGGTGGTGAGCGCGATCCTCTGGAAGGACTATCCGCTGGTGCAGGGGATCGTGCTGTTCATGGCCACCGCCTACGTCCTCGTGAACCTGCTCGTGGATGTGCTGGCGGCCTGGCTCGATCCGCGTATCCGGGACGGGGCGCCGGCATGACGATCGCGGGCCGCAGGCTCAGCCCCGGCTTCATCGCCGGCGTCACCATCCTCGCGGGATGGGTGCTGCTGGCGGTATTCGCCGCCCTCGGTTCGCCGCATGATCCGCTGGTCACGGTCTCCGGGGCACGCGAGGCGCCGTCGGCGGAGTTCTGGTTCGGGACGGACCGGCTCGGCAGGGACGTGTTCAGCCGCGTCGTGTACGGCGCGCGCGTCTCGCTCATACTCGGGTTCATCAGCGTCGCCATCGGCTCGGTTCTGGGGTCGGCGCTCGGGCTCGTGTCCGGCTACTACCGGGGCGCGGTCGACACGGTGCTGATGCGCGTAGTGGATGCGATGCTGGCCTTTCCCGGCATCCTCCTGGCCCTTGTCGTCATCGCGGCCCTCGGCCCGAGCATCACCAACGTCATGGTCGCGGTCGGCGTGTCCACGATCCCGCGCTACGCGCGCCTGGTGCGGGGGACAGTGCTTACGGTTCGCGAGCAGGAATACATCGACGCGGCCCGGCTCCTGGGGGTGCGGGATCTCCGGATCATCCTGCGGCACGTGCTCCCGAACACGGCGATCCCGCTGCTCGTGCTCTCGACGCTCGAGTTCGGACACGCGATATCCGTGGGCGCGGGATTGAGCTTCTTGGGACTTGGCGCCCAGCCCCCGACGCCGGAGTGGGGGCTGATGGTCGCCGTGGGACGGGACGTGCTGGGGCGGGCGTGGTGGATTTCGACCTTCCCCGGGCTCGCCATATTCACCGTGGTCATGGCCACCAATCTCCTGGGCGACAGCCTGCAGGAGATGTTGGACCCGAGGCTGAAAGGGCGGTGAGCGCCCGACTTGTTTCCAGTAGACACCAGTAAGTCGTCAGTAGACACCAGTGTGAGAGAAAGGAGGATCATCGACCGTGAGCGACAGGTGCGTAGGGGTCCAGATCGGGCCCGCGAGCTTCGTGGACGAGGGCGTGGACGCCGTGCTGGACACGTTGCAACAGCGCGTGGGCGTGAATGTGGTCTTTCTGGGAACGGTGAGCTGGCTTGGGCTCAAGATCGGTCGCAGCATCTCGTGGAAGATCGACGGATGGCCGGACCACGGCGTCCCGGAGCCGCTCGAAGTCCAGGGCGGATCCTATCTCGCGCATCATCCCGAGTTCTACGGGAACACCAGCGTCACCGACTTCCGTGCGCCGGACGAGGGGATGCAGGGACGGGACATTCTGGAGATGGTCATCCCCGGTGCCCGGGAGCGGGGGATGAAGGTCATCCCGGAGCTGATGGAGCCCCTCTTCAAGTACGCGGGACACGGGTCGGCCAACACCGTGCAGATCCCCAACCTCGTGCAGCTCATGGAGGTGGACTACCTGGGGCGCATCAGCGGCGCGCCGTGTCTCGAGCATCCCGACTACCGGGGGTGGTGGCACGCGCTGATCGAGGATCACTGCCGAAGCTACGACATCGACGGCATCATGTGGTGCAACGAGCGCCGGAGTCCGCTGGACCAGCTCGTCACCGGGATGGCGCCGGGGTGCTTCTGCCCGCACTGCCTCGGGAGCCTGGACCGGGCCGGGATCGATCCCGAGGGCGCGCGGCGGGCGTGCGCGTCCCTTCACGACTACTTCAGGAAGGCGCGCGCGGGAGAGCATTTCACGGATGGCGCGCTCATCACCGGGCTCCGGGTTCTCCTCGATAACCCCGAGTTCCTGCTGCTCGAGCGGCACTGGGTGGAGCGCAACAAGGACCTGGACCGCGAGCTCTACGGGCTCGTCAAGTGGTGCGATCCGGCGCTCGAGTTCGGGCTCAACGTTTGGAACCGCAACCACTTCAACCCCTTCCGCAAGGCGCAGTGGCCGTGGGCCGAGACCAAGGACTACGCCGACTGGGTGAAGCCGATCACCTACCAGCATCAGTCGGGCGGCATCTACATCAACGAGATGAAGGCGCTGCACGCGTCCCTTTTGCGCGACCTGGCGCCTGCGGAGCTCACGCCGATCATGTACCGGATTCTGGGACTCGACGAGGCGCCGTGGGATGAACTGCTCGGTGTGGGCATGTCGCCCGCGAGCTATGTTGGCGGACAGTGCCGGGACACCATCGAGGCGCTGGACGGGGAGTTGCCGGTGCTGATGGGCGTCGGCGTGGACGCGCCCCGGTCGAGCCCGGATCAGGCGGCCTGCACGCCCGAGATCGTTTACGAGAGCGTGCACGCGGCGTACGAAGCTGGCGCCGGCGGCGTCATCTATTCGCCCAACTACGCGAGCATGAAGCTCACCAACCTCGACGCGGGAGCGCGAGCGCTCGCAGAGTTGGGGATCTGAGGAGAAAGGCCATGCCCGAAGCACCCGCCTGGAAGTTCCAGCCGGTCCTGCAGGACCTGGCCCCGAGAGAGCCCGCGTCGGTGACCCTGCGGGGTCGGGTGATCACCGGGGTCGGGCGCGAGGTGATCGAAAACGGTCACGTGACCCTCGAGGACGGCGTCATCGCGTCGGTCGGAGAGGGCGGTGGACCGGCAGGAGATGGGCGCGCGGTGGTCGAAACCGGCGGAACCATCCTCGCCGGGCTGATCAACAGCCACGCCCACCTGGCTTGGGACGGCATCCACGATCTGGCCGCCCAGTCGCTCGGAGACGCGCCCGAGATCAGCGCCTACAAGGCGGCCGCCAACATGCTCGCCTGCCTGCGCGCGGGGATCACCCTGGTGCGCGACCTGGGCATGAACCAGAGCGGTTCCTTCGCCAAACAGGCGGTCGAACAGGGGGTGTTCGCGGGCCCGCGCCTGCTGATCGTGGCGGAGGCAATCGTTCAGACCGGCGGTCATACCTACTGGTGCTGCCGGGAGGCCACCGGCGCCGACGAAATGCGGCACGCGGTGCGCGAGCAGGTCAGGGCCGGCGCCGATCTCATCAAGATCATGATGTGCCACGACCTGCTGGAGTTCACCGACGAGGAGCTCGAGGCCATCGTCGACGAGACCCATCGCAGCAACCTCCCCATCACCGCCCACGCCACCTTCGACGCCTGCATCGAGCGCGCGGTCGACTTCGGCATCGATACGGTCGAGCACGGCGGCAGCATGTCCGACCGGACCATCGGCAAGCTGGTCGAGCGCGGGGTTCCCATTATCACCACCTTCTCGCCCGTGCTGCTCCAGTCGAAGCCCGAGATCGCGCGCGAATACAACATCCCCGAGTGGAAGATCAGGGAGCGCCAGCGGCTGGTTGCCGACAAGAGCCGTTACGACGGGCTGCTGCGGGCAGCGCGCGCGGGCGTGCGCATCGTTTTCGGGACGGACGCGGGCAGCCCGGCCGTGCGGCATGGGGTGGTGGTGCCTGAAATGGAGTTCATGATCAAGGTCGGCGTGGTGGCCGACAATCACGCCGCCATCATGAGCGCGACCCGCGAGGCCGCCATCATGAACCGTCTCGACGACAAGATCGGCACCGTCGAGGAGGGCAAGGAGGCGGATGTCATCGTGGTGGACGGCAACCCGCTCGACGACCTTCACGACCTGGAGCGCGTGCAGATGACCTTTGTTCGCGGGAGCTGCCTGTACGCGCGCCCGCCGGTACACGCCGGGGCGGCCTGATGCACGTTTGCCCCCCACACCGACCCACGTCGAGACTCCGATGACCCGGGCTGTCCGCGAATCCCATCTCGCCGCCCGCGCGGTCAGCGTGAAGTCCAGCTTCCGCACACGCATGCTCAAGCTGTCCGCTGGTCTCGACGGCATCATCGCGCTGGGCCGGGGCGACCCCGACTTCGACACGCCACCCGACATCGTCGCCGCCGGAGCTGAAGCCCTGGCAGGCGGTTACACGCACTACACGGCTCCTCCAGGTCTCCCTGAACTGCGCGAGGCCATCTCCGGGAAGCTCAAACGCGACAATGGCCTCGACTATCCGGCCAACCAGATCATCGTCACCAACGGCGTCCAGGAAGCGCTTCTCATCTCCATCCTGGCGCTCGTCGATCCCGGGGACGAAGTGGTACTCCAGGCGCCGCGCTTCAACGCTTTCGACTACATGGTCAACCTGGCTGGCGGCCTGGTGGTCGAGGTGCCGACCCTGGAGGAGGACGACTTCGCGCTCAGGGCCGACGCCATCCGCGCCGCGCTTACGGAGCGCTCGAAGCTCCTCGTGATCGCGAACCCGAACAATCCCACGGGCGGTCTCACGCCGCGCGGGGAGTTGGAGCGCATCGCGGAACTGGTCGAAGAGCACGACCTGCTCGTCATCTCCGACGAGATCTACGAGAAGCTGATCTTCGGCGGGCGGGAGCATGTCAGTCTGGGCACCTTCGGCAGCCTCCTCGACCGGACGGTCACCGTGAACGGCTTCTCCAAGGCGTACGCCATGACCGGGTGGCGCATCGGCTACCTGGCTGCTCCGGCCTGGCTCATGGAGCCCGCCGTCGAAATCAAGCACACCCTGAGCATCTGCACGCCCCCGGCCCTCCAGCGCGGGGCGCTCGTGGCGCTCGAAGGTGGAGACGAGGCGGTCGCCTCAATGCTATCCGAGTACGAGCGGCGGCTCGATCTCGTGCTTCGGAGCCTCGACGACATGGGGATTTCGTACGGGCGACCGGGCGGCGGCATGTACGTATACGCCAACATCTCCAGCACGGGCCTCGACGCCGAGACCTTCTGCCTCGAGTTGTTGCGGCAGGAGCGGGTGATGGTCTTCCCCGGGACGATGTTCGCGGATCCCGCCAACCGGCACATCCGCATCACGCTGCTGTCTCCCTATGCCTCCATGGAAGAAGCCCTGGGGCGGATGAAGCACTTCGTCGAAAGGACGCGACGGTCGTGAAGTCGGGCTCGCTCCAGCAGCCGAGCTGCTCCCCACGAGATGGGGCGCCCTGATGTGCCCGACGGGAGGCGACAGCGCGCGCATCCTCCTCGCAGGTGCGGGCGTCCGCGGCGCCAAATGGGCGCGTGTCATCGCCGAAGCCCCGGACGCGACGCTGGCCGGCATCGTGGATCTTGACGAGGCACGGGCACGGCGCGCCCGGGACGAGCACGCACCCGGCGCCCCGGTGGAACGTGGTTTCGCCTCCGCGCTCGCGCACATTGCGGCCGACGCCGTCGTCATCGCCACCCCGCCCGACAGCCATCATTCCCTCGTGTGCCAGGCATTCGCGAACGGGCTCGACGTCCTCTGCGAGAAGCCGCTTTCCGACGAGATGGACGAAGTCCTGGACCTCATCGCCAGGGCCGAAGACTCGGGACGCCATCTCCTGGTCGGGATGAACTTCCGCTACCTCCCGACGTCACAGCGGATTCGACACTACGCCCGGAGCGACGAACTCGGCGCCCTCAGCTACGGCCACTTCACCTACCACCGGCAGCGGGACGGCAACCGCCACGACCTGAACGACTACGTGATGACGATGCCTCATCCGATGCTGCTGGAGCAGAGCATCCATCACTTCGACCTGCTGCGCTACTGCTACGACGCGGAGGTCGACTCGCTGGTGTGCGATACCTGGCGGCCATCGTGGAGCACCTATGAGGACGACTGCTGCGTCTCCGTGCTCTTCCGCTTCGAGAACGGGGTTCGCGCCAACTACCTGGGGACCTGGACCGCGGCCTGGAATCGCATGGACTTCCGCTGGCGCACCGAATTCGAGGGCGGGGCACTGATTCAGCGCGAGCAGTTCGAGGATCTGGTGCGCGTCGATTTCGATCGCGGCCTGGGACTCCGCGGCAGCAACTTCAAGGGAGACGCGGAAGCGGAGACGCCGGTCCCGGAGACGCTCACTCCGTGCGAGGCGTTCATCGACGACACGCGCGGGCTGCTGGCCGAGTTCCTGCGCGCCGTTCGCGGCGAAGCCGAGCCCGTGACCACCGCCCGCGATCATCTGAAGACGCTTCTCGTGGTTCAGGCCTGCATTGAGTCAATGGAGAAGGGCGGTTGGATGAAACTGCGCGACGTCGAGCGGAGATTGGTCTCTGCGTCCGGTTCCTCCCCATGACCCCGCAACGCACCGGCGACGCACCCCGCGACCTGCTCAGGGTCCGTGGCCTGCACACTCAGTTCCTCTCCGACCGGGGCCTCGTGCATGCGGTCAACGACGTGAGCTTCTCCGTCCGCCGGGGCGAGGCGCTTGCGCTGGTGGGCGAAAGCGGGTGCGGCAAGACCGCCGCGATGCTCTCCGTGCTCCGTCTGCTGCCGCCCCACCGCACCCGCGTCCGGGCCGACGAGGTGAGCTTCAAGGGCCGGGACCTGCTGGGGCTCGACGATGAAGAAATGAGACGGGTGCGCGGACCCGAGATCGGGATGATCTTTCAGGACCCGCGCGCATCCCTCAATCCCGTGCTTACCATCGGCCGGCAGCTGACCGAGAGCCTGGAGGTGCACCTCCGCCTGGGGCGCCGCGCCGCCCGCGACCGCGCGATCGAGCTGCTCGGGTCGGTAGGCATCCCGCGGCCGGCCTCCCGGTTCGACGATTATCCGCACCAGTTCTCGGGCGGCATGTGCCAGCGCGTCATGATCGCCATCGCGCTGGCCTGCGAGCCCGGCCTCCTTATCGCCGACGAGCCGACCACGGCGCTGGATGCCACCATCCAGGCGCAGATCCTGGACCTGGTTTCCGAACTGCGGGCGACGCGCGAGATGGCGATGATCTGGATCACCCACGATCTGAGCGTGGTGGCGAACCTGGCCGACCGGGTCGCGGTGATGTACGGAGGGTCCATTGTCGAGACGGCCGGGGCCCGGCGCCTGTTCGACGCGCCGGCTCATCCGTACACCCGGGGCCTTCTGGCCTCACTGCCTGCGCTCGGCGGGGAAGGCCGGGGGCGCCTGACTGCGATTCCGGGTCAGCCGCCGGACATGACGCGGCTTCCCGAGGGGTGCGCGTTCGCGGCGCGGTGTCCACACGTCTTCGGCCGCTGCCGGCGGGAGCGGCCTTCGCTTCTTCCATTGGGTGAGCGTGCGCATTCGGGCGAGGTCGGGGCGCGCGCTGCCTGCTGGTGGTCTGGTTGACTCCCCTCCTCGAAGTCATCGACCTCAAAAAGCACTTCCCCGTGCGTCGCGGCATGATGCAGCGTCAGACGGGGTCGGTGCGCGCGGTCGATGGCGTCAGCTTCCGGCTGCATCGCGGCGAGACGCTCGGCCTGGTGGGAGAGAGCGGCTGCGGCAAGACCACCGTCGCCCGCACCGTCCTCCGGCTCACCGAGCCCACATCGGGGCACATCGTCTTCGACGGCGTCGATCTCACGGCTGCGTCCTCGACAGAGCTCCGCGCACTCCGGCCGCGCATGCAGATGATCTTCCAGGACACCCATTCGTCGCTGAATCCACGCCTGAGCGTCGGTCGGTCCATCGCCGAGCCCCTCCTCGAGCACACGGACCTGGGCCGCGGACAGCGACAGGATCGGGTCGCGGAACTGATGAGCATCGTCGGGCTGGACCCGAAGCTCGCCGGACGCCTGCCGCACGAGTTCTCGGGCGGTCAGCGCCAGCGCGTCGGCATCGCGCGCGCCCTCGCCCTGAAGCCGGACCTGATCGTCTGCGATGAGCCCATTTCGTCGCTCGACATCTCCATCCAGGCCCAGATCGTCAATCTTCTCGCAGACATTCAGGAAGAGTTCGGGCTGACCTATCTCTTCATCTCCCACGACCTGAGGATGGTCAGGCACCTGTGCGACCGGGTCGCGGTCATGAATGAGGGGAAGATCGTCGAGATGGCGCCGGCGGAGGCGCTCTTCCGCGAACCGGGACACTCGTATACGCGCGCGCTCCTGTCATCGCTGCCGAGAAGGCCCGGGCGGTCTTAGCCGTGCAGCCGAGAGGCTTATCGCACGTCCGGAACTTCGGGAGGAACATTCGTTTCCGCCCGCGCAATCAATACCTGCCCAGAGACGAAGAGGATGTGGTGCGCATCCTGGACGAGCACCGGACCGGAACGATCCGCGTCATCGGCGCGGGCCATTCCTGGAACGGGGGCATCGAGACATCCGATGCGCTCGTGGACCTTCGCCACTTTCGGCGGATCCGGATTCACCCCGACCGTCGCCGGGTTTCAGTGGGTGCGGGATGCCGCATCGCCGAACTCCTGGCGCATCTCGCGCGCCGCGGGCTCACCCTCCCGTCCATCGGCCTGATCGCCCGCCAGACCGTGGCAGGCGCGATCGCCACGGGTACGCATGGATCGGGACGGCACTCGATGTCCCATTACGTCGAATCAATGCGCATCGCCTGTTACGGCGCGGAGGGGAAGGCAGAGGTACGCCCCGTCGGTTCCGGCCAGGCCTTGCGGGCGGCACGATGTTCCGTCGGAGCCCTCGGGGTAGTCCTTGAGGTCACCCTCAAGTGCGTGCCGCAATACTACGTGCGGGAAAGATGCGTCTGGCGCCCGGATCTGGATGCGGTCCTGGACAACGAATCAGCCGCGCCCCTGCAGCAGTTCTACCTCATCCCGCACACCTGGGCGTATCTGGAGCACGAGCGGAGCGTGGCGGACGACAGCCGCCGGTCGGGCGGCGCGATGCTATACCGGGTGTACTGGCTGGTCCTCATCGATGTCCTTCTTCATCTCGGCATCAAGCTCACCGCCTCTCTGCTGCGGAGCCAGCGCCTGGTCGACTTCCTCTACAGGCATCTGTTTCCCGCGTGCATCTTCCCGCAGTGGCGGGTCACCGACCGCAGCGACCGGCAGCTGCTGATGCGCCACGACCTCTTCCGCCATCTGGAGATGGAGGTCTTCGTGCCGCGCGAGAAGCTCAGGCCGGCTCTCGACTTTGTGTCGGCGGTTCTGCGTGCGGCCGACAACGCCGATTACGAGATATCAGCCAGCGCACACGACCGTATCCGGGCCCTGGACCTGCAGGATGCGCTGGAGAACATTCGCGGCTCCTACAGCCATCACTATCCCATCTGCGTCCGGCGCGTCCTTCCTGACGATACGCTGATCTCGATGTCGTCGTGCCATGGCGTCGAGACACGGGACTGGTACGCGATCAGCCTCATCACCTTCACTGAGCCACGGCTGCCCTTCCAGAACGTCGCACGCTTCCTCGCAACCACCATGGCGCCCCTCTTCAATGCGCGCCTGCACTGGGGGAAGTGGTTCCCGCTCAATGCGGGAGAGGTCGAGCGCAGTTATCCCGGGATCCGGGAATTCAGAGCGGCTTGCGAGGGATTCAACCCACGGAGCGTGTTCCGTAACCAGTTTCTTGAGGAAGCGATATTCCGCACATCTGACCGTCAATAATCCAATGATATCCAACGAGGGTTGTCGTCGGGCCGATGCGTGATCGGGAATCGCGAGTTCCTGGACCCGTCACGAGGGTCTTGACAAATAATCTTGTCAATACTTAGATACCGGTCATGCTCGACGTCGACGTCATCGAAGAGCCCGCCGCCGCGGTCGTCACCCTGGACCCGAAACGAGCCCGGCTCCTTTCCGAGTTGGCGGAGCCGGCCTCGGCGGCCACGCTCGCCGCCCGCCTCGGACTCCCCCGGCAGAAGGTCAACTACCACCTCCGGGCGCTGGAGAAGCACGGGCTCGTGCGGGTTGCCGGAGAACGCCGGTGGGGCGGCCTGACCGAGCGTCTGCTGCTGGCGACCGCGCGCTCCTACGTGGTCAGTCCGGCGGCGCTCGGGCCGGTGGCGAGTGACCCGGAGCGAACGCGCGACCGGCTGTCCGCGAGCTACCTCATTGCGCTCGCCGCGCGTATCGTGCGCGAGGGGAGCACGCTGCTGCGCCGCTCGACCGAAACGGGAAAACGGCTCGCCAGCCTTTCCATCGATACCGAGATCCGGTTCCGGTCTCCGAGAGCCCGCGCCCGGTTCAGCGAGGAGCTGGTCGCCGCTGTCGCCGAACTGGTCCGGCGCCATCACGACGATTCCGCCCCCGGAGGACGGCGCCACCGCCTCGTGGTCGTCGCCCATCCAGCGCCGGGGGATCCATCCACCCAGGAGGCACCACCATGAGCATCAAGCACGATCCATCCGGCCACCGTTCGATCCAGGCCGAGGCCGAGGTTCCCGGCTCCCCGGAGGAAGTCTGGGAGGCCATCGCGACCGGCCCCGGCATCTCGTCGTGGTTCTACCCGACAGACGTCGAGGAGCAGGTCGGCGGAACGCTCCGGTACCACACGGATTCTCAGATGGACCACGTCCCCGCGAAGGTCACCGGGTGGGATCCGCCGCGCCGGTTCCGCCACGAGGGCCGGGACTGTGGCCGGAACGGGCCGCCGACGGCCACGGAGTGGACCATCGAGGCGCGCGCCGGCGGTCGCTGCCTCGTCCGTGTGGTGCACAGCCTCTTCGCCAGCACCGACGACTGGGACGACCAACTCAGGAACTTCGAAGCCGGCTGGCCGCAGGCCCTCGCCGTCCTCGGGCTGTACCTCACCCATTTCCGCGGCCGGCGCGCCACGATCGTCCGGGCGTACGGCGAAATGGACGGGTCCGTGGAGGAGACCTGGAACGCGCTGTCCGGCGCACTCGCCTCCGGCGGGCTCGCGCCAGGCGAGCCATGGGCGCTCCCCGGATCGGGCAGCGCCGAGCTCGCGGGCGTTCTCGCGGAGAGCCGGCCCGGCGGGCGTCAGCCCTGCGTGCTGTTCCGGCTCGACCGGCCGGCGCCGGGAGTCGCGGCGGCGTGTGCCTACAAGATCGCGGAGCGGGCGACCGTGGTGATCAGCATCTACCTCTACGGTGACGACGGGCCGGCTGCGGTCGCCCGCGGCGAGGCCGCCTGGAAGGAGTGGATGGGCGCGCGCTTCGCATAGCCATGCCCCGCGATAACGGACGCGTCGCACTCAAGGAGGCATCCACCCCGTGCCCGTAAGCGCCCTCGCCCTCGTCCTGGCGGCAGGACTCCTGCACGCCTCCTGGAACCTGATCCTCAAGCGCTCCAGCGAGCGGGTTCTGGTTGCGGCGTGGGCGATGCTGCTCGGTGCGGTCGTCTTCATCCCGACCCTGGTGCCGGCGTGGCCGCCTCCCGCGGGGGTATGGCCGTTCGTGGGCGCCAGCGCGGTCATCTACGTGGCGTACTACGGGTGCCTGGCGCGGGCGTACGGCGACGGCGACTTCTCGCTGGTCTACCCCATCGCGCGCGGGACGGCCCCCGCGATGCTCGCTCTGTGGGCGGTGCTCTTTCTGGGCGAGCGGCCGTCGCCGGGAGGTGTGCTCGGGATCGCGACGATCCTTTGCGGGCTCGTCGTGCTCGGCGGGGCACCCCTCTGGTCGCGCGTCGCCGGGATCCGAACGCCCGCCGGACATCGCTGGCGCCAACTGCGCCCCCACGCGCGGGGCTCGGGATATGCCTTCCTGGTCGCGTTCTTCATCTCCGTATACTCGACGCTGGATGGCGCGGCGGTCCGGCAATGGCACCCGATGCCGTACCTGGTGCTCGTGTTCGGGCTGTCCGGACTGGCGTTCGTGGGCAGCCTGGCGGCCCGGGGCGGAACGCGGACGTTTCGGGTCCTGCGGACACACTTCCGTCCCATCGCGATGATCGCCGTCATGACGCTCGTGGCCTACGCGCTGGTCCTTCGGGCCTTCCAGATCGCCCCCATCAGCTACGCCGGAGCCGCGCGCGAGGTTGGCATCGTCTTCGGGGCCCTCGCGGGATGGCTCCTTCTGGGCGAGCGGTTCGGCCGCATTCGCACGGTCGGAGCCGTGCTCGTCTTCGCCGGAATCGGGTTGCTGGCGCTGGCCGGGTGACCTGCCTATTGTGGACGGCCCAACGCCAACGTCGCATCGCCCCGCGGTCTTTCCGTCCCACCCACCGAGCACTGGCTCAACACGCCGGAGTCGTTCCATGCATCATGCGCTCTTCAGCGGTACCGCCATCCTCCCCGGCCGGGCGGGAACATGAAGGAGGGGGACACCGCAGCGAACGGGCGTGCCGTCAACGGTACCGGGCTGACGCTCGCCCGGGCCGACTTCGAAGCCGCGTACAGGAACGTGGCTCCCTACATCCACCGCACGCCCATGCTCACGAACCGGTCGCTCAGCGAGGCGTCCGGTTTCGACGTGCGCCTGAAGGCCGAACTCTTCCAGCGGGGCGGCTCCTACAAGCTGCGCGGTCCGCTGAACAAGATCGCGAGGCTGACCGAGGAGGAGCGCGCCCGCGGCGTCATCTGTTCCTCGGCGGGAAACCACTCCCAGGGCGTGGCCCTCGCGGCGCGCCAGTACGGCGTGCGTGCCGTGGTGGTCATGGCCGAAAACGCCACCCGCTCCAAGATCGCCGCCACCGAGGGCTATGGGGCCCGCGTCGTCCTCCACGGCAACATCTGGGACGAGGCCAACGAGAAGGCGCTCGAACTCGTGGAATCCGAGGGGCTGACCTACATCCACCCGTTCGATGACCCGGAGCTCATCGCGGGGCAGGGAACCCTCGGTCTCGAGATCATGGACCAGTTCCCCGAGACCGAACTCCTGATCGTGCCCATCGGCGGCGGCGGCCTCATCTCGGGCGTCTCGATGGCCGCCAAGTCCGTCAACCCGGGGGTCCGGATCGTCGGCGTCGAGTCGTCCGGAGCGCCGGGGATGAAGCGTAGCGTGGAGGCGGGGGCGAGCGTCGTCCTGGACGAGGTCGATTGCATGATCGACGGACTCCGCGTCCAGAAGGTCGGCAACCACACCCGTTCGGTGGTGTCGCGCTTCGTCGACGAACTCGTCACCCTGCCCGACGCACAGATCTTCGACGCGATGCTGTGGCTGATGACCCGCGCCAAGGTCGTGGTCGAAGGCGCCGCCGCCGCCCCGGTCGGAGCCCTGCTTCAGGGGCTCGTCGATGCGCCTGCGGGAACCCGGACCGTCTGCGTGCTGAGCGGGGGCAACCTGGATGTGGAGGGGATGCGGGGGCGGTCCTGGAACTAGAGCGCTATTCCCTCCAGGGATACTCCGGCCGCTGCAGGTGCCAGTCGGTCTCCCGCTGATAGCCCATTCCCAGGTCGAGCACGGCCTGGTCGTCCATGGAAGATCCGCAGATCTGCAGCGACAGCGGCAGCCCGTCGTCGTCGAATCCGCAGGGGATGGCGAGCCCCGGAAGGCCCACCAGGTTGGCGATGTAGTTGAGGCGCGGGGTGGCTGCGCTGACGTCGTCGGGCGGCTCCCACTCGTTGCGCGCCGGGATGGGCCAGCCTTCGCTGACCTCGCGCATGGCGGCGCCGTTGGGCCAGGTCGGGGCGATGACCGCGTCGTAGCGTGAGAGAATCTCGTCGGTCTCGCGCACCAGCTGATTGCGGATGCGCTGGGCCGTGAGATAGTCGGCGGCGGGCATCATGCGCCCCGCCATCCAGCCGGCGCGCCGGTCCTCGTTGAACGAGAACATGTTGGCCGCGCTGCCGTCCTCGAAGAGCGCCTGGAAGTTGGTGCCGCTCTCCACGGTGACGATGGTGGTGAAGAGTGCCCCGGTGGGCCGGAGCGGCAATTCCACATCTTCGAGCACCACGCCCATCTGCTCGAAGACGTCGAGCGCTTCCTGGAAGACGCGCCGGGTGTTCTCCGAGCCCGAGAGCAGGAATTCGGGACGATGGACGCCCAGCCGCCGCCCCCGCATCGCGCCGGGATCCGCGCGGAAGACGAAGGGGCGGTCGACCGTGGTGGGATCGCGGGGGTCGTGCCCGGCGATGTACTGCAGGATGTGGCCGCAATCCTCCGCCGAGCGCCCCACGGGGCCGATCTTGTCCAGGCTCCAGGAGAGCGCCATGCAGCCGAAGCGGCTCACGCGTCCGAAGCTGGGGCGCAGTCCCGACGCGCCCACCGCGGAGGCCGGAAATACTATGGAGCCGCCCGTCTCCGTGCCGATGCCGAAGCCGATAAGGCCGGCCACCGCCGCGGACACCGTCCCGCTGGAGGAGCCGAAGCTGGTGCGGTCGAGCTTCCACGGGTTGAGCGCGGAACTGGTGTTTCCGCCAGCGAATTCCCCGAGCGAGTTCTTCGCCATGAGCACGGCGCCGGCGCCTTCGAGCATGTCGATGACGGCCGCGTTGCGGTCCGGCACCCGGTCGCGGAAGATGCCGGAGCCCCAGGTGGTGCGGATGCCGCGCGTGTCGAGCAGGTCCTTCACGCCGTAGGGGATCCCGTGGAGGATGCTTCGGCGATTGCCGGCGGCCAGCTCCTGGTCCGCGCGCGCGGCGGCCTCGAGCGCGTGGTCGCGCGCGATGGTGACCATGGTGGCCAGCTTGCCTTCGTGGTCGGTGCGAGGCTCGCTGGGCAGCTCGAAGGGGGGCACGTCCAGCTCCTCGGCGCGCGCGAGGTAGGCCTCGGTCAGCTCGACCGAGGTGGTGGAGCCGTCGGCGAGCAGGTCGGCCAGCTCGCGCACCGTCAGGAAAAAGGTCGATTCCTGCATGGCTCAGCCCCTCCAGAAGACGATAAGGGGGGGCTCGTCGGGATCGAGCGGGAAGTCGCGCAGCGTCTGCTGCACGTTGATCGTGCTCGCGATGGCCCGCTTCAGCCGCTCCAGCTCCGCGGCGTCCTCGTAGATGCCCCGCGATCCCTGATGGTCGAGAAGTGCGTTGGCCGTGGTGGTCGAAACCTCCCCGGTCTCAGCCACCTCCGTACATGCCTGCGCCCAGGCCAGCGCCATCGCGCTCGCGCCGGCGACTGCGGTGAACTTTCTGCGATCCATGGTCATGATCTGGACAATCCGTCGAGAGGCAAATGGCTGCACCGCCACATCTTGCCATTATCTGGCCGCGGAAGACAAGGACCGGGGATGTCCGTCTGCATTCGCGACGCCGGTCCCCGTGCGCGGTCTAGGGTCCGGCGCCGGCCCGCGACATCGACTATCCGTACATCGCCCCCGGCAGGAAGGTGGCGATCCGGGGCAGGAACGCGATCAGCGCGAGCAGCGCAAGCATCGCGAGCCAGAACGGGATGATGCCGCGGTAGATCTCCCCCATCGAAACGTCCGGGGCCACGCTCTTCACCACGAAGGTGTTCAGGCCGACGGGCGGCGAGATCAGGCCCATCTCCAGGGTGACGACGATCATGACGCCGAACCAGATCATGTCCACGCCGAGTGAGGCCAGGATGGGCTGAACCAGCGGAATGGTCAGGACCAGCATCGCGAACCCGTCCAGGAAGGTGCCCAGCACGATGAACATCGCCAGCAGCAGCGCGACCACCTGGCCGCCCGACCATCCCTGATCACCCACCCAGCGGGCGGCGGCGAACGGCAGTTCCGTGAAGCCCAGGAACACCTTGAAGACGTAGGCCCCGATCAGGATCAGGAACACGGTGCCGCACGCCCTCAGCGTCGAGACGACGGCTTCGCCGAAGGCTTCACGGCTGAGAGAGCGACGCGCCAGCGCCACCAGCAGGATCAGGAACGCGCCGACGCCGGCCGCCTCCATGGCCGAGAAGATGCCGGCGTAGATTCCGCCGAGCGTGACCGCCACCAGCCCCAGGATCCACCAGGCGCCCGCGGGCACCCCTCCCCGCGCCGCGAGTGGGTTCTCCGGCCTGTCCCGCGGCACCTTGTGGGGCTGGAGCTTCACCACCACGAAGACGGTCAGGACGAAGAAGAGCGTGAGCAGGATCCCCGGAATCAGTCCGGCCATGAAGAGGCGGCTGATGCTCTGCTCCGTGAGGATGCCGTACAGCACGAGCCCCGCCGACGGCGGGATCAGGATGCCGAGGGTTCCACCGGCCGCAACGGCCCCCGTCGCGAGCGACCTGTCGTAGTTGAACCGCCGCATTTCCGGCACTGCGACCCGTCCCATGGTCAGCGCAGCGGCCAGCGACGATCCCGAGAGGGCCGAAAACCCCGCGCTGGCGACGATGGAAGCCGCGGCCAGGCCACCCCTGAAGCGGTGCAGCCAGAGGTTGGCCGCGAGGTACAGCTCCCGGCTCATTCCCGAGACCACGGCCAGGTTTCCCATCAGCATGAAGAGCGGGATGATGATGAGCGCGTGGCGCGACGACACCGCGAACATCTCTCCGGCGATGACGGGCAGCACAGCCTGGGGGCGAATGAGGGCGATGCCAACCGACCCCGCGATCAGCATGGACAGCCCGACCGGCACCCGGATCAGGAGCAGGACGAAGAGGATGGCGAGCCCGATGAGGGCGGCGGTGGGTCCGTCCATCAGGCGCCCTCGCCCTGCGGGTCACCGTCGCCCTGCGGGTCGCCCTCGCCCCCCGCCGCTGGCGCCCGGATAATCCGGGACGCCAGAAGCAGCGACAGGGTCGCCATCGACAGCGCCAGCGCGTAGTAGAACGGGGTGTGCACGATGGCGAGGCTTCCGGTGACCTCGCCGCACTCGACGCCGCAGCCACCCTTGGCGAAGAGTGCCACCGACGCGGCCGCGGTGGCCCCGGTCCCCAGGAGCCGCGAGAGCACGTCGGTTGCCCGCGTGAGACGGCGGCCGCCGAAGCGCCCGATGAGGTCGACGGACACGTGTCCGCCCTCCCGTGCCGCGCAGACGACCGCGCCCGCCACGAATACCGTCAGGCACATCGTGGCCAGGTCCTCGGCGCCCAGCAGGGAAAACCCCATCAGGTGGCGCGCGACCACCTCGGCCACGGTGACGCCCAGGAGCAGGAGCAGCGCCGCCCCGCCGGCGATCGCGAAGGCGGCGGTCAGCGCCCGTCGGGCCGCGTCACGGACCCCGGTGCCGACCCCCGTGCGATCCCGGTCCGGGTTGTGGTCGTATTCCGTCACGGCCTGCGAAACAGTTCGATGACCTCGGCCACGGTCATGTCGCCGAGCTTCCGGGAGAGTTGCGCCCGGTACGCGCCGCCGACCGCGTCTTCGAATCGCGCCTTCTCCCGGTCCGACAGGTCGATGAGCTCGACACCCGCCTCGCGGGCCATCCGGAGACCCCGGGCGCTGGTGGCCTCGTAGCCCCGCGCCCCCGCCAGCGACAGCGAGGCGTCCGCGGCCCTGTCAACCCAATCCCGCTCCTGCGCGGAAAGGGCCTCGTAGGTGTCGCGATTCATCAGCAGGACGAATGGAGTGGCGGACAGCGGCAGCCATGTCGTGAGGTAGGCGGCCGCCTCCTGCAGTTGATATGCGGGAATGCCGCCTGCAGTGATCACCACACCATCGATTACGCCGGTGTGCAGGTTCTGCTGGACCTCCGAGACGGGCTGCATGACGGGGCTCGCCCCGAGCGCTTCCACAAAGGGCATCTCGAGCCGCGACGACACCCGCAGCTTGAGCCCGCGCATGTCCTCCAGGCTGCGCACCGGCCTGTCGCGGGTGATGAGGACGGGCGGTGTAGCGGACCAGATCGCCAGGACCCTGGCCCGGTATTCACTCTCCAGCACCGGGCGGGCGCGCTGCAGCGCGGCGGTGCAGTCGATCGCGCTGTCGCAGACGCCCGGATAGATACTGAGCGCCGTCATGGGGAACACCGACGAAGTGTATCCGGGGAGGGTGGCGACGATGTCCGCCACGCCGTCGAGCAGCAGGGAGTAGTATCCGCGGGGCGAGGAACCGAGAGCTCCCCCCATGTATTCGGTCACCGTCAGCCTGCCTCCGGACACCTCCGCCAGTCGTTCCGCCAACGGCACCACGACATCGGTGCGCACGCTGCTCAGGGGCGACATGAAGTGCGCCAGGACAAGCGACCTGCCTCCAGGTCCGCGATCCGCGGGAGGTGAACAGGCCGAGACCGCGAGCAATACGAACGGCGTCAGCGCGACGGTGCGAACGAGCCTCGGGGCCCGCACGTCAGCGCTTCCCGCCGGACCGTCGCTCGGCCGCAACCTTCAGGGTGACGATATCCACGTTGCGAAACTGCTGGTGCCGAACGGACGATGCCAGGTGCCGGAGCAGCCGCAGCGATATCTCCTGCTCCTCCGGCCCGGTTTGAGCCTCGTCCCCCAGCAACGCGAGCCGATCCTGCAGGTTCAGGTCCTCCTGCCCCGGGGCGGCCGCCTTGAACTGCAGCACGGCGTACCCGGCTTCCCTGGATGCGGTGATCAGCAGGGCGCGCCTGCCATCCTCGTGGTCGTCCCCCCCCGGCGTTCCGCCGCGTGCTTCGAGCAGCATCAGCAAGGTCTCTTCGCTGGCCGCCTCCATGCGTTCCACCGACGCCTCCAGCCCGTGGCGGCGCGCGAACCTGCGAATGAAGTCGCCGATCGCGGGCAGCTCGGCCACGTCCAGCCGCCCGCTGAACCGCGCCTGGCGCGGCATCGTCAGGGCCGTGAGCAGGATGACGACCAGACCGCCCGCGGTCATGCCGTTGCTCAGGAGGCCGCCCGCGAAGTCCGCGAAGAAGTCCGGAAAGACCAGGTCGAACTCGATGGCGATGCCCGTCCAGACCGAGAGGCCCGCGATGAGACCGTTACGCGGATTGGCTCCCGTTCCGGAGACCACCTCGCGCATGCCCACCACGAAGAAGATGGACATGACGACGGCGATCGAAGCGGCGACCACCGCGTCGGGCACGGCGAGAATCACGGCGACCAGCTTGGGCACGCAGGCCAGCAGGATCAGTGCGAGTCCGGCGGCGATGCCGACGCTGCGGGTGGCCACTCCCGTCGTCTCGATCGTGGCTACCGGCGTGGGATGCAGGGTGTTCGGAATCGCGCCCGCCAGGCCGGCCAGGACGTTCCCGACCCCCTCGGCCGCCACCGCGCCCTGCACGGCGCGAAAGTCCACGGCGCGCGGGCGGCGCCACGACACGCGCTGGGTGGCCACGGCCACGCCGACCGATTTGGTGGCCCCCACGAGCGCGATGAACAGGAAGGCCGGCAGAAGCGCCCAGAACGCTGGGCCGAAACCGAGTGCCAGCCCCGGGGGACGACCCGTGGGCAACCCGAGCCAGGCCGACTCGGCCACGAGCCCGACCTCGTAGATCCCGAAGAACCCGCCCACGAGCGCTCCGGCCGCGACCCCGGCCAGCGGTGCCCAGAGCCGAAGTCTGCCCGTTCCCTTCAGGTGGAGCCCCACGGTCGTTGCCAGCGTCGCCAGCGCGGACAGGGGAGCAGCCCCCGCCGGCGCCCCGGCCGGCAACTCGTTCAGCATGCGGAGGAGAATGGGCATGACGGTGACCGGCAGGAGCATGATCACCGTGCCCGTGACCACGGGGGTGAGGATGCGGTGCAACAGGGCCAGCCGCTCGGAAAACGCCGCCTGCGCCAGCCCCGACACGAGGATCAGCGCCGCGAGCATCGGCGGTCCTCCCTGAACGAGGGCCGCGACGCAGACCGCGATGAAGGGCGACGAGACTCCGTGGAAGCTCTGATACCCGGCGCCGAACCGCCCCACTCTGACCGCCTGCATGGCCGTGATGATGCCGCAGGCCATCATGCCGGCGAAGACCGCCCACAGCAGGAACGCCTCCGCGCCTGCGGCCCGGAAGACGATGGTGGGAAACAGCACCGCCGAATTGAGGCTGAGAACGGCGAGTTGCAGGCCGAGACCGACGGCGAGAGGCCGCTCCACCGGGTCGGCGGCTTCGCAGCGGAGGCCCTCGTCTGGTCTCATTCAGGCGTCGTCCGCTTTGCTGGAGGAGGGGTGGTATCGGACCCCGGGAGTTCGAACTTCGGCCGGTGGACCCCGCTCGACATGAGCCCGAAACAAGCTTACGGAGCCCCGCGTGACCTTGCCAGCACCGAGGGAGCGGGAGTCTGCCCGCCATCCCGTTGTCTCGCGCCAGGTCAGCCCGGAGCCGGGCGGGATGACACCTTGATCGGCGACTTGAACCCTGCTCAGGATAAGTATATCATACTCATGGTATGAGTAAGCGACTTCAGGTAGTGCTGTCCGAAGCGGAACTCGAGGAGATCCGGGACGCCGCGAGGCGCAATCGCGTCACGGTGTCGGCGTGGGTCCGGAGGACGCTGCGCGAGGCGCGTGAGCGCGAGCTGCGCGGAGGAGCCGCCGCGGTGCACGAGGCCAGGCCGGAGTACCGGGCCCCGGAATCCGCTCACTACCCCTTCGTCACCCTCGAAGTCAGGCTTCCGAAAGCCGATCTGGAGGCCATTCGAGAGCGCCATGGGCTCCGCAGCTGGTCGGCGGCCGTCAAGGAAGCGGTCTGGCGCCAGGCGATCGTGCCCATGACGAAGGAGGAGGCGCTCGCCATGCAGGGCGTTGGCTGGGACGGGGATCTGGACGAGATGCGCGACGGCAGTCCGGTTGAGGACCTTTGATCGTCGACACCTCGGCTTGGGTCGAGTACCTGCGCAAGACGGGAAGCCCCACGCACTTGACGTTGCGCGCGGAAGTTGACGCCGGTCGTCCCATCGCGACGCCCGCACCCGTGGTGATGGAATTGCTGGCCGGCTGCCGGACGGAGACCGAGGGTCAGCGGCTCCTGCGGCTGCTGTCCCGTTTCGAGATCCTGGTCCCCGATTCGCTGGGAGACTTCCAGCACGGCGCCCTCGTCTACCGCATGTGTCGCCGTGCCGGTGGCACGATCCGCTCGATCGTGGACTGCATGGTTGCCGCAACCGCCATCGAGGAAGGCCGTCCCCTGCTCGCCCGCAATCGCGACTTCGAGATGATCGCCCGCCACACCGGACTGGAACTCGTCGTCCCGGAGGCCGGCTGCCCCTGATCCCCCGGCGACGCGGAAACCCGCCCGCAATACTCGCGTGTGCTGCCCCCTCTCTCTATGTTGCTCGCGCTCCGGCCGCGGCATCTCCGGCGTGCCCCCGATCCGCATTCTCGACTCAAACCTCAACCGGAATCCCCACACCGTGCGAGCGCTCCACATCGAACCCCTCCCCGACTGGATCCAGGGTCTCTTCCAACAGACTGCGGACGCCGCCGGAGTCGAGATGGTCTGGGGCGGTCGGATGGATGAATCGGCACTCTGCTCAGCCGCCATCGACGTTGACGCACTGGTAACCGCGAAGCGGCCGATCGGCGGGGCCTTGATCGGCGCGGCCGCCGGACGGCGTCTGATTCAGGTGCAGGGGCGGGCGCCGTGGGCGGTGGATCGGGACGCCGCGGCTGCCGCGGGTGTGCCGGTGTCGGTGCTTCCGCACCGGGGCGCGATCGCCGTCGCCGAGCAGACCGTCGCGCTGATGCTTGGCCTGTACCGCAGGCTGGTCCCGGGACACGTGGGCACCCGGGACGCGGAGTACCTGGATCTCGGTGTCGAGCCCGTGCGCACCACCGAGCGCAAGATCGCCTTCAACTGGCTGCGCTATCCCGACGTCTGGCAGCTCCACGGGAAGACGCTGGGCCTGGTCGGGCTGGGCGACATCGCGCTGGAGGTCGCGCGCCGCGCGCGCGCATTCGATATGGAAATCGTATATCACAAGCGCACACCGCTGCCGCACGAGCACGAGGAGATGGTCGGGGCGCGCTCCCTGCCGCTTCCGGAACTCCTCGCCGCGAGCGATGTGGTCAGCCTGCACGCGCCCCACACCGACCAGACCGAGCGCATGATCGACGCCGGGGCTCTCGCGCTCATGAAGCCCACGGCCGTCCTGGTGAACACCGCGCGCGGCGGGCTGGTCGATGAAGATGCGCTCGTTGACGCCCTCCGGGACCGCCGCATCGCCGGGGCGGGGCTGGACGCCTTCCTCCACGAGCCGCTGCCCGAAGGCAGCCCGCTGGCCGATGCGCCCAACGTCCTCCTGTCCCCCCATGTGGGCGGCGGGACCGGTGGCGGGCAGCGCGGCATGATCGACGACGTGGTCGGGAATCTGGTGGCGGTGGCCGAAGGCGGGGAGGTGCGGGGACTGGTGAGCCATACAACCCTGAACCACTGAGCCGCCATGCTACGAGATCCGCTTCTGGTTGTCGCCTTCATGCTGGCCGTGGTGGCGTTCGCGCGCTGGCTGGAAGAGCGCTACGACATCATCAAGAAGATCAGCTCCGCCGTCGTGTGCACCCTGCTCGGCATCACGCTGGCCAATGTCGGCGTGATCGAGCACACCGGCCCTGCGCACGAGGGTGTGTTCACCTTCGCGATCCCCTACGCGATCGTGCTCGTCATCATGGGCACGCAGATGAAGGAATTGGCCAATGCGGGAAGGCCGCTCCTGATCGCGTACCTCGCGGCTTGCGGCGGCAGCTTCGTCGGCGGGGCGGTTGCGGGCGCCACCATGGCCGGATGGGTCGGACCGGAGACGTGGAAGCTCTCGGGAGCGTTCTCGGCCGCCTTCGCGGGCGGTGGGATGAACTTCGCCGCCGTCGGGCAGGGGCTCGAAGTCGAACCGAGCACCTTCGCCGCCGCGGCGCTGGCCGACAACATGTCGACCGTCCCCTACCTGCTGTTTCAGGTGTGGCTGGCGGGGATTCTGGCCGCCGTGTTCCTGCGCCGAAGCGGGCCGGGGCTCGCGGAGGCGCCGGCCACCGACCCCGAGGAGAAGGAGGATCAGGACGCGAAGGAAGAGGCGATGCGCCGCCGCTGGACCGACACCGACATCAGCATCACCGATTTCGCCATCCTCGGAGGCCTTCCCCTGGCCGCACTGTGGGTGGCCCGGCTCATCAGCGATGCGCTGGCCGAGGCACTCCCCTCCATGGCGGATGGGTCACCCTGGTACGGGCTGGTACAGTTCCTGAGCGAGGTTCCCGAAGTCCTCTGGCTCACGACCATCGCGCTCATCGTGGCGCAGTTGCCGTGGGTGAGAAAGCTGCGCGGTGCGGAGGTCCTTTCCTACTTCGCCCTGCACATCTTTTTCATCGCTCTGGGAGCGGCTTCCGACCTGGCGACCATCGTCGACGCCGGCGTGCCCATCTTCAGCTTCATGATCGCGATCATCGGCATCCACGTCGTCGTCGCGTACGGGATCGGGTGGCTCTTCCGCATCGATCTGGCCACCGTCTCGATCGCCAGCCAGGCGGCGATCGGCGGGCCCGGATCGGCGCTGGCCATCGGCATGGCGATGAAGTGGCACAAGCTGGTGGCCCCCGCGGTCATCGTGGGCATCTTCGGATACGCGCTCGGGAACTACCTTGGCTTCTTCTGCGCCGAACTGGTGGATGCGCTTGTGGGCTGAGGTCGGGATCGCATCCACAGCGACGCCTCCGATTACCCGCGCTTCCTTCGAACGAACGACTGCGCAGCTCTCGACGAAAGCATGCCCGCGTCCACCGATAGCCCCCTGGTAAGCGTCGAAGGGATCGACGTCCTCGTGACCGGCTCCGGCCGCGGGCTGGGTCGAGGCGTTGCGCAGGCGATGGCCGCGGCGGGCGCACGGGTGTGGCTGGTCTCGGAGGTGCCGGAGGAACTCGAGTGGACCGCAACCGACATCCGCGCGGCCGGAGGCGAAGCACGCATTCTTGCGGCCGATCTTGGGCGGGAGGATGAACGGAAGGGACTGGTGCGCACCCTGCGCGGGGAAGCCCGCAAGCTGCGCGTCATCGTCAACAACGCGGGTGTGCTCGAGCGGCAGCCGGTTGCCGCGCTCGACGCCGAACACTGGCGCCGCATCATGAGCGTCAACCTGGAAGCGCCGGTGTTCCTGACCCGGGACCTTCTGCCGCTCCTGCAGCAGGAGGGCGGATCCGTGATCAACGTTTCCTCGCGGGCCGGGACGGGGGCCTTCGCAGGGCAGGCCGCATACTGCGCGTCCAAGTTCGGGATCGAGGCATTCACGCGATGCTTGGCCCTAGAACTGGCAGGCTCGTCCGTCAGCGTCAACACGGTGACTCCCGGCCTCTCCATCAAGCCCACCTCCCTGACGCAGCGCGACGCGGAACGCGCGGACGCGGCAACGCGCGCGCGATGGGGCGATCCTGCTAGACTGGGGCCGGCGTTCCTCTTTTTAGCGGGACTGCGCGGCCAGATCAGCGGCTGCCGCTTTGACGCCTGGACCTTGACCCGGCGACTGGAGCAGTGGAGCGCCCGGGAAGTGATGAGCCGCATTCACGAAATCGCCGAATACACGCCGGAGGCTGTCGGATGACCGAACCGAGCAACGGAAACGCGCCTGCCGGGGCACACGGAAGCGCCGTGCAGGCGGCCGTCTCGCAACGGGCCAGGGTAGCAGTGGGATCCTTTGCGAGTGCCGAGTCGGCCCCATTGTCCCGATCCACTCCATCAGGACCGAGCGAGGCCTTGCTGGCCGGCTTGCGCCATCACCTGCTCGCCGGGGAGACCCACTACCCGGACCGTCCCGGCATGGGGGAACTGCGCCGGCGCGTGGGCGCTGCGCTTCCCGCCGTGGGCTTCCCCGCGCGCGAGCCCGATGGCGTGCTCATTACCCAGGGAGAAGGAGAGTCCCTCTTCGCGACCATCCTGGGCCTCGGCGGCGGCGAGGGGGCGGCCATCGTCGCCAGGACCGGGAGCCGGCATCAGCGACTGCTTGACTGGATGCGGGTGCGCGTGATCGAACCCGGCGCCGATGCCGAGTCTGGCGCCGAGCCGGCATTTCACCTGATCGAGTACGGAGCCGGGGCGGAAATCCCCGGAAACGGGAACGTGTCCGACACGCCAGGCCTCGCTCACGTGCACGCCATCGGGGACCGGCTGTTCACCGCGGGCGACCGCCCGGGAGCTTCGGCCTCGGACGAGCCGGACACTGCCCTCGCCGACGCCATCGTGATCGGCTCGCTGGATGGCCTCGAGGGAATGCACCCGTTCTCCCTCGGCTTCGTCGCCGCCCCACTGGACGTGCGGCCGCGCATCGCGAAGTGGAAGCAGGCGTCGTCGATCTGCTCGCCGGCACCCTCGCAGCGCGCCGCCCTTTGGGCGCTGGGGGTACGGCCATGAGCGCCTCGATGAAACCTCGGGAACGCGCGGGTTCCGCCTCGCTGCGCAAGGGTGAGGCGGCCACCTCCCTGCGCTACAAGATGATGGCGCTCGCGCGCGAAAGAGAGAACGTGATTTCCCTGGGGCGCGGCGATCCCGACCTCCACACCCGACCGGACATCGTCGAAGGCGGCCTGGCCCGTTTCGCCGACGCGATGGGCGAGGGGATAGCCGGATGGGACGAAGGACCGGTGCGCGGCCTGCTCCCGCTGCGCGAGGGCATCGCCCGCCGCTACGCCAGCGAGAAGGGCGTGGAAGTCGATCCCGCTACCGAGATCGCCATCACCAACGGCGCCCAGGAGGGCCTCTTCCTCGCGATGCTGGCGCTCGTCGATCCGGGCGACCGCGTCGCCTGCCAGGACCCGCGCTACAGTTCCTACGACCAGGCGATCGGGACCGCGGGCGGTGACATCGTGCCCGTCCCCACCGGAGGCGACCGGCCCTTCGAACTCGAGAGTGACGAACTCCGACGGCACGCGCAGGGGTGCAAGCTGCTCGTGTTCGTGAATCCCTCGAACCCGACCGGGGCTTGCGTCGGTCCGGAGGGTATCCGCCATCTGGCACGGGCCGCAGCCGACCTCGACATGGTGGTGGTGTCCGACGAGATCTACGAGGACGTGGTCTTCCGGGAGGAGCCCTTCCTGTCGCTGCTCGCCGCGGATGGCGCCCGCGGGCGCTCGGTGGTGCTTTCGGGGTTCTCGAAAGCCTACGCGATGACCGGTTTCCGAGTCGGCTACCTGATCGGTCCGCCGGCCTTCATCGACGCCGTCGAGGCCATCAAGAGCACGACTTCGGGCCCCTGTCCGGCGTTCTCGCAATACACCGCCCTCGCAGCCCTCAAGGCCGAGCCGGATCCGCGTCCGGAGTATCTGGCGCGGTATCGCCGCCGCCGCCAGGCGCTAATCGACGGCTTCGCGGACCTGGGCGTCCCGCACGGACCGCACGGGGGAGGCCTGTTCATGTGGGCCGACGTTTCGCGCTTCGGCATGGACGCCGAGAACTTCTGCTACCGCCTCCTGGACGAGGCGGGCGTGCTGATGTTTCCCGGGGCCTCCTTCGGCGAGAGATGGCGCAACTGGGTCCGGGTCTCGCTCCTGTGTCCCGAGGCTCGCATCCTCGAGTCGATGAACCGCATTCGGAAGTTCGCCCGCAACCTGTAGAACGCGCATGGAGGCCGGATCGGGTCGGCGCATGACCCGGGCGCTCCGGTGGGGAACCGGCGACGGCGTCTGGCGTAGTCCGGGTTCGACGGCTCACCCTTGTGAGCCTGCCGGAACCCGCATCCGAACCGGAGCCAGGAGGACCCATGACCTTGCGAATCAACGACGAAGCACCCGATTTCACCGCCGAGACCACCGAAGGAACCATCCGATTCCACGACTGGATCGGGAACGGATGGGCGATCCTCTTTTCCCATCCCAAGGATTTCACGCCCGTCTGCACCACCGAACTGGGCACCGTGGCCGCGCTCAAGGACGAGTTTTCGCGGCGCAACTGCAAGATCATGGGCATCAGCGTCGACGGGGTCGGCGACCATCATGCCTGGTCGGAGGACATCGCGTCGTTCGGCGGGCACGCCATCAACTATCCCCTCGTGGGCGACCCGGAGCTGAGCGTGGTCAAGCTCTACGACATGCTGCCGGCCGACGCGGGCGACACATGCAAGGGCCGCACTCCGGCCGACAACGCGACGGCGCGGTCCGTCTTCATCATCGGGCCGGACAAGAGGATCAAGGCCACGCTCACCTATCCCATGAGCACGGGCCGGAACTTCGCCGAGATTGTCAGGCTTCTGGATTCCTGCCAGCTCACGGCGACCAAGCAGGTGGCCACGCCGGCCAATTGGGAACAGGGCGAGGACGTGATCATCCTCCCCACCGTGTCCAACGACGACGCCGAGGCCAGGTATCCTGACGGCTGGGAGCAGCCGCTTCCCTACATCCGCATCGTTCCGCAGCCCGAGTAGCGCTGTCCCGGACATCGGAGAGAAACCGACCGGCCCCCGGGCTCGCGCGGACCAGGCACTGCGCGGGTTCGGGGGTCGCCAACAAAGAGGAGCAAGCGTTGAGCGAACGACTTATCGCCGGAGGCACGGTAGTAACCGCGGACCGGATGGAGCCGGCCGACGTCCTGATCCGCGACGGGCGGATTGCCGAAGTCGGGCCCGACCTGACCACCGATGGCGAGGTCCTGGATGCGACCGGACACTGGGTCATGCCCGGGGGCATCGACACCCACACCCACCTGGCCCACCCCATCGACCGCCTGGGCATCAAGACCGCCGATGACTTCTTTACCGGCACGGTCGCCGGAGCGTGCGGGGGCGTCACCACCATCATCGACTTCTCACTGCAGCGCCGGGGCGAGACGCTGGCGCTGGCACGTGACCGGCGCCTCGGCGAAATCGCGCCCGACGCCGTCATCGACTATGGCTTCCACACCATCGTCACGGATGTTCGCGACGATGTCATCGACGAAGTGCCGGAGTTGATCGACGGAGGATTTCCCTCCTTCAAAGTCTACATGACGTACGGCGACAAAATCGTCAACGACGACGGGCTGTTGCGCCTGCTGGAGGCGACCGGCGCCAACGGCGGAATCGTCCTGGTCCACTGCGAGAACGACTGCGCGGTCACGTATCTGATCAACCAGCATCTGGACGCCGGAAAGACCGGTCCCGCATTCCACGCCCCCAGCCGCCCGCCGGAAGTGGAGGCGGAGGCGACCCATCGCGCCATCATGCTGGCCGGGGTTGTCGACGCGCCGCTGTGCATCGCGCACGTCACCTCGGTGGGCGCGGCGGGTCACGTGGCCGCCGCCCGCGAGCGCGGCGAGCCGGTCGTGGCCGAGACCTGCCCGCAGTACCTGGTGCTCGACGAGACCGTCTACGACCCCTGCGGTGGGTTCGAGGTCGCCAAGTTCGTGTGCAGCCCCCCGATGCGGGCCGAGGAGCATCGCGACGCCCTCTGGAACGCCCTCGCGGCCGGTTCGATCCAGCAGGTGTCCTCCGACCACGCCCCCTTCCGCTATCACGACCAGAAGACCACCGGGCGGGACAACTTCACCCGCATCCCCAACGGCCTGCCCGGGATCGAAACCCGCCTGCCCCTGGTGTTTGCGGGCGGCGTGTCGACCGGCCTGCTCTCGCCCCAGCGGTTCGTCGAGCTCGCCTCCACCAACCCGGCGCGCATCTTCGGCATGTACCCGCGCAAGGGCACGCTGGACGCCGGAGCCGACGCGGACGTCATCGTGGTGGACCCGGAGGCGGAGACGGAGATCGACGCCGCCAGACTCCACTCCGCCGTCGACTACAGTCCCTTCCAGGGGATGCGGGTGAGCGGCTTCCCGACCTGGACGCTCTCCCGGGGCGAGATCATCGTGGATCGCGGGGAGCCGGTCGCGGAGCGGGGCAGGGGGCGGCTGGCGGAGCGGTGGCGGATCGACCCTGCCGCGCTGCCGTAAACGCGCGCGAGGCGCTGTGTTCTCCCGGCCCATGAAGCCTGCGTGGGATCGGAGACCGGCCGCGTGAACCTCGACGACATCCGTGCCGCCTTCCCGATCCTCCAGCGCCGAAACTACCTGAATTCCTGCTCGCTGGGCGCCCTTTCGACCCGCGCCGAGGAGCGCCTGCAGGACTTCCTCGACCGCTGGCACGACATGGGCGCCTCGGCGTGGTACGAGCACTGGTGGGGGATGCTCGCGGAGCTGCGGCATCGCGTCGCGGACCTCTTCGCGGCCCCCGCGGGAACCGTCGCGCTCATGCCCTCCACCTCCGCGTGCCTCTCGGTCATCTCCGAGAGCGTGGACTGGTCGAAGCGCAACCGCATCGTCACGACCGAACTCGACTTTCCGACGCTGCTGTACCAGTGGAAGGTGCGCCCCGGAGTGGAGATGGTCGTGCTGGAGAGCCCGGACGGCGTTACCGTCGACCCGCAGCAGTTCGAGGACGCGGTCGATGAGCGCACCCTGGCCATCGCCACCAGCCACGTCTTCTTCACCACCGGCGCCATCCTCGACCTCGCGTCGATCGCGGAGATCGCGCACCGGGCCGGCGCGTATTGCCTCATCGACGGATATCAGGGCGCGGGCCAGGTTCCGGTCGACCTGCCAGCGACCGGCGTGGACTTCTATACGGCAGGTCCGCTCAAGTGGCTGTGCGGAGGCCCGGGACTCGCGTACCTTTACGTGCACGAGGACCTGATTCCGGCCCTCGAGCCCAGGATCACGAGCTGGTTCGCCACAGAGGACCAGTTCCGCTTCAACCCCGGTGAATTCCGCTACCATCCGGACGCGCGCCGCTTCGAGCTGGGGACCCCGGCGCTCGCCACGGTCCACACGGCGCTCGGCGGCCAGGACATCATCGACGACGTGGGCGTCGGGGCGATTCGGGCCCGGAACGTGACGTTGACCGAGCGCCTGATCGACGGCTGCCGGGCGACCGGCTTCTCTCCCCGGATCGCCGCCGACGCGGACAGGCGCTCGGCGATCGTCCCGGTGCGCCATCCAGCGCCGGCGGACGCGGTCAAACAGCTCGCCGACCGCGGAGTCATCGTGGACAGCCGTCCGGGCGTGGTTCGGGCGAGCCCGCACTTCTACAACACCGCGGATGAAGTGGATGAATTCGTCCAGGCGCTGCCAGCGATCGTAACATAAGGTCTTTACGAGTGTCGGATTACGGAAAGGCTGCGTTCCCCTCATGAGCATCCCCGAAGCCACCGACGGAACGCCTTGGCATCCGAGTCCCCAGGACCTGCTTCCCGATCCGCCAAAAATGCCGCCAACAATTCTCCGTCTATTCCGACGATACCCGACCGATGGATCAGCTTCCAGGCCCTCGCACTGAACATTCCTCCGGTCACTAGCACTGTAAAAACTGGGTCACTAACTCGAATGTGCAGGTTTCGAGCCGGAGAGGCGTTGGTGGAAAACACGCCTGCCCTTCCCAACATGACGGCGCCCACCAAGTCTCTGATCTCAGGAGTACCCGCCCGAGTATTTATATATTGTTTGGCTTGCCCAACTAGCCAAATCGAAAGCTGCTTTTGGATCGTCGGTTCAAGATCGTGTGGAAAGAAAACGCTCTCACCAAGCAGCTTACCATAGAAGTCAATTCCGTCGTCTGCCGTACGGCGAGTGAGGTGAGGCGACGCTACCCCAAATAGCTCCAGTAGGCGACAACAAAGATGCTCGAAATCTTGCGGTTCTAATCCATGAATGAGCTTCAAATAACCCACAAGACCAGTTCGGCGCTGCTTCTGTTCTCGTACAATCGCGGAGTCATGGGGTTCGACGAAGCAAGCACCTTGGACGAATTCCTGGTCTGAGGAATTAAACGAGATTCTTGCCGGACGTCCCACTTCCTGAAGGTCGTTTAGATTTCTACGAAGTCGTTGTGCGACAGCACTCTCCCATTCTTCGGCTTGCTCCGTGGCAAAGCTCGGATGGGACTCCCACTCGCGTGCCAAGATTACAGAAACGATGGCCTCATGTAGGCGCTGAGGTTCAGCCGTCAGAGGATGATTAACGAGCAGATACTGGACGACGCTAGCGGGACCCGCAGGCATCTATGGCACCTATGCGTTAGTGTTTGCAACAAACACGGCACGATCTTTCAGACGTTCCCCAACCAAGTCTTGCAATTCTTCCAATAATTGCTGGTTGTCGGAAGTCAGGTTCTTTAGTTGCTCAATACTCATTCTCTTAAGAGCCGCCAACGCCGAACTTACGTCGGCCGTCCATGATCGCTCTAGCTCGTCTTGGTGACCGACCGTGATGGCTTCTTGCAGGGTTCTATGGGGGTCCAAAAGAATGTTTTTCGCTTGGGGCTTGGCCAAAATCATTCGTAGCTCTCGAACGTGCGAAAAGGTGGATAATTTCGGTGGCACTGTGCGATCCCTATCATCGGTCGACGGAGTAATCAATCCGTAGAAGAGATATCGGTTATCGTCATTCTCGAACCGGACCGACTCCTCGTTCCATCCAAGCCATCGGCGAACTATCGGAAGTGACACAGCTTCGTGAAAGATTGGATACATGTTGGCGCTAGCATGGTCACCAAAATCATCGTCATTCTGAAATTGCTGCAGAGCCTTGAAAGCCCTATAGCGACGGTTTACTTCGTAAGCGCTGAGACCTAGCCGTTCCGAGGTTTCTTGGGCTTCGAGTTCAAGGGCATCGCGCATTTCTACGATGAGCCGAGCTCTCTGATAGCCGTCCCATTCCTTGATTCCTGAGACGTGTCTTATTCCCATGAGACTCGCACGGAAAGCTTCGTCAGTTCCCTCTGCTTCCGCGACGACGGCCGGGAGGTTGGCGAGGCTATCGAGTACATCCGGTCGAATAAGTACACCGGCCTCGTGATCCTCCAAAATCCACCGAACCGCTGCGGTTCTTCGATTTCCTTCGATGACGACATACTTGCCGTCAACATACTTGTACGGGCGTACGACAATCTGGTCAATGGGCATGTATCCGTTTCGAATGATGGAACGCTTCAGATCGACGAGAGCTTCTCCCTTCTTGAGGCGCTCGAAGGCGGTGTCCTGCACTCGGCGCTCGTGGAAGCGAGTCTCTTCCACACGGAGAAAACCGGAGACGGTCTGAAAACGATAGTTGTTTGGGTCCAGCAAGAGGTCGGACGGCGGAATTGATGTTGACGTTAAGCCAGACATGAGTTGCTCCAGTCGTATAGAATGCGGTGGCCAAGAGAAGAGCTGTGGATGTGAGAGAGCAGAGGGGAGCGAGTGACAGCATACAAGAAAGAAATCTCCTACCCCAGCAGGTCGTCCCTGACCTCGTCGATGATGCCATAGAAGCAGCACCACTCGCCCTCGATCACCGCTGGGCGCGAGCGTAGGCCGAACACCACGCCCTCCTCCGGGGCCACGACTTCCGCACGCTCATCGCCGTAGAGATCGAAGACCCGTCCCAACGGCGTACCCGCCGGAATGGGCGTCTCAAAGGGCACGTCCAGCTCCCCGACCCACATCCCGGAGGCCGGAGCCAGCAGCGCCTGCTGATGCCCCATGCGCCAACTGGACGCGTAATGCGCCTCGCCCTCGATCATCCCGTGGTGGCACATCACGTTGCGGTAGCTGCCCGCCAGGTCCTGGGCCACGGCGTGGAAGTCGGAGGTGAGCGTGCGGCAGTTTCCTCCAAGCTCGATCGTGATCCCGGCCTTGCCCAGCTCCGCGATCTTCGAGGAAGGATTGGCGCCGCCCACACCGCTGCGGAACACCAGGTCCCATTGCGGCCCCATCGCGGCCGCGAGCTCGAAGCTGGGCGGGTTGTCGGAGGCGAAGATCATGTGCGCGAGATAGGAATGCTCTCCCCCCGAATGCACCGCGATCTGAAGGTCGCAGGCGTCCTTCATGGCCTGCCAGTGCGCCCACGCCGCTCGCTCGGTCGGATAGCCTCCCGCCCGTCCGGGGTAGATGCGGTTCATGTCGTAGGAGAAGGTGTCCAGCGGATCGCCGCGCTTGCCCGCCTCGAACGCGGGGACGTTCATCGCGGGAACCCCGACCACCGTCCCGCGCACTTTGGCGGCGTCGAGCGTCGCGAACAGCTTGAAGATCGAGAGGGCCCCCTCCGGCTCGTCCCCGTGGGTGGCGCCGTTGATCCAGAGGATCGGGCCGTCGGATGCGCCCCGGCATATCAGGATGGGAATCTCGCGTGCGACCGCGGCCACGTCCGATCCGACCGGGATGACGCCCCGTGTCATCGTCCCGGGAGACGCCTCCGCGCTCCCGATCACCAGCGTTTCACTGCTCATGTACGCTTCCCCGTATGGTTCCTGTACGCTGCTCAAGCCGCCGGCTCCAGCGAAAACGGCACCCCCAGCTCTTCGGCGAGCGCCCGCAGCCGCACCACCGTCTTCGGGTCCATCGGGATGCCGTGCTTCAGTCGATGCCGCGCGCGCTCCTGTTCCGCCTGCCCGGGGAGCTGAACCGGTTTGTCCGGATCGATCGGCGGTGCGCCGAGCACATCCGCGATCAGCCGCTCGAGCCTGTCCTCGAACTCCCCTCGCTCCATGAACGCCTCGATGTCGATGGCGATCATGGTATGGGCCACGTCGTAGTTCTCGTCGTCCTGGAATACCTGCGTCCCGAACAGCGACCCCGTCAGCACGCCCGTGAGAATGTCGGTCACGAGGCTGAGGCCGTAGCCTTTGTAGTCGCCGATGGGGAGCAGAGGGCCCTTCATGGCCGTGTCGGGATCAGTAGTGCGCGCGCCCGCGGGCGTGAGCGCCCAGTGGTCCGGCATCGGCAGACCGGCGCGGCGGAGCCAGCGCATCATCCCCTTGCCGGACTGGGTGAGCGCCATGTCCAGGACGATGGGGTCGCGCCCGCCGGCCCTCGGAACCGCCATGCCCCAGGGATTGGTGCCCAGCACGGGCCGGGTGGCGCCCCATGGAGCCATCTCCGCGCCCGCGTTCGTCATCGAAATTCCGATCAGCCCCGCGTCCGCCGCCCGCCGGGCGTGAAAGCCGGCGATCCCGAAGTGGTTGCTGTGCCGCACGCCGGCCATCGCAACCCCTGCCCGCCGCGCCATCTCCACGGCCCGGTCCATGGCCCGGCGCGCGGCGACATATCCGAGTCCCTTGTTTGCATCGAGAAGCGCCGCGGCGGGCCGCTCCCGCACCCACGTCATCCGTGCATCGGGCAGAATCCCCCCGTTGCGCATGCGCCGCGCGTAGCGAAAGAGCTTCTCCAGCCCCTGGTGCTGTCCCGGATGCCACCAGAGCGACGCCGTCACGACCCCGTCGGCGTTGATGCGGGCTTCCTCGGCGCTGGCGCCAAGCGCGCGCAGCACGTTTTCGGCGAATCCGCGCACCGAGGGTTCGCTAAAGCGCTCGACCGTGACCCGTTCGTCCAGGCGATAGGTGATGGGGGTTCTCCTTTCGCGGCTCCCTACTCCCCGAACCCCCAGCTGTGCGCGTGGGGCTGGATCAGCTCCGCCGTCATCCCGGGAAGCTGGTCGGGGTAGACGAAGGCCTCGTAGCCGTCGTTGGCGTCGAAGATGGTGTCCTGGAAGAAGGGGATACCGCGCTCGCGCAGCCCCGCGACGTCGCCGTCGACATCGGTCGTCTGCAGCGCGATGTGGTCCAGCCCCTCGCCCCGCGACTGCAAGAACCGGTTCACGCGCGACTCCGGGTCCCAGTTCTGCACCAGGTGCAGCCAGCACTGGTTGGGGAAGAGGATGCGGGCGTCGAGCTGCTTTCCCTTGCCCTGGTCGTCGCGGTAATCCTGCGCCACGAGCCCGAAGTAGCGCTCGAAGCGTTCGCACGCGTCCGCAAGGTCGTGCACGCACAGCCCGATGTGCTGCAGGCGGAAGAGTTCCATCGAGTCGCTCACGGGCTCGCCCACGGCCTCCGGCGGATAGTACCAGCTCCGGTCGTGCGACTGGATGAGCTCGATGGTGAGGCCGGGCAGCTTGTCCGGGTAGACGAAGGCCTCGTAGCCGTCGTTGGCGTCGAGAATCCGGTCCTCCCACACGCCGACGCCGATCTCCCGGAGATGAGCGACATCGGCCTCGATATCATCCGTCTCCAGGCAGATGTGCTCCAGCCCCTCGCCCTTCTCCTGGAGAAACCGGTTCACGCGCGACTCCGGATTCCAGTTCTGGACCAGGTGCAGCCAGCATTCGTTGCCGAGGAGGATGCGGGCGTCGAGCTGCATGCCCTTGCCCTGATCGTCCCGGAAATCGCGCGCCTTGAGCCCGAGGACGCGCTCGAAGCGCGCGCAGGCATCTTCCAGGTCGCGCACCACCATGCCGATGTGCTGTATACGCAGAATCACCGCCCGGCCCCCACGGGATCGTTGCGATACACGCGGCCGGCCCGCATCACGAAGACCACGCGGCCGAGCGCGCCGATGTCAGCCAGGGGATCGCCCGCCACCGCGATCAGGTCCGCCTCGTACCCGCGTTCCACCGCGCCCAGCGAGCCCCCGAGCCCGAGCGACTCCGCCGCCAGGCTGGTTGCCGAAACGACCGCCGCCATGGGATCCTGGCCGCCCTCCTCCACCCGGTAGACCAGCTCCTGCCAGTTGTTGCCGTGCGCCCCCGCCACGGCGTCGGTGCCGAACACGATGTCGAGACCCTCGACGGTCAGCGCCTCCTGGAAGGTGGCGAGCGCCACCGGCACGGCCGCGCGCATCTGCTCGAAGCCCTCTTCGGTGTAGTTGCCGATGCCCAGGTACCGCTCCGCGTTGGTGAAGTAGTTGTCGAAGATGACGTGGATATGCGGGTCGTAGTAGAGGCCACGCTCGGCGAGGAGCTCGAGGGTGGCCCGGTCCAGCAGGGCGCCGTGTTCGATCTGCGAGCATCCCGCCAGCGCCGCCCGACTCGCGCTCTCGGGCCCGTGGGCGTGCACCACCGTGCGCAGGCCGTGCTCGCTCGCCCGGCCGCAGGCGGCGTCGAGCTGCTCTTGGCTGAGCGTCGGCCCACCGCCCACCCGGATGCTCTCCGATGCGAAGATCTTGATCACGTCCGCGCCCGCGGCCGCCATCTCGTCCACATGGGCTCGAATCTCGGCCGGCCCGCCGGTTCCGGCGTTGATCGGCCGGATGGAGGTCAGGATGCGCGGCCCCGGGAGCATGCCGCCCGCGATCGCATTGCGGACCGGGACGTCCTCCGCTCCGCCGACGCTCTGGACGGTGGTGACCCCGCCATGGAGCATCTTCCACGCGTTCTCGGCCGCGTAGAGCGCCTGATCCTCGGGGCTGTCGGCCGACTCCGCGGTGTGCAGCCGCCCGGTCTCGCGGTCGAAGTGCCACCCCAGGTGGACGTGTGTGTCCATCAGGCCGGGCAGCAGGGTGGTTCCCGACAGGTCGTAGACTGCGGCCCCGGTGGTGCTCCCCGCCTCGACCACCGCCGCGATGCGGCCGTCGCGCACCACCACCTCGCGCCCGCTCATGGATCCGCCGCGTCCGTCCAGCACGCGGTCGGCGCGCAGCACGATCACGCTCTCCCCCGCGCCGCCGCCGCCCGGCCCCCCGTCCTGGCCGTCCTCCGGCGAGCCGCCGCCGCAACCGCCCAGCAGCCAGACGAGCGCCCCAATGCACCATGCCGGCGCCCGCCCGCCGGCGCCGCGCCGAATCGTGGTCATCGATCGCCGCACCGATCGCGTCCGGTCGTCCTCGAGGTGCTGGCCTGGTGTCATCGCTCGTTACTCCTCATCGCGGGCGTCCCACTCGCCCGCGCGATTCGGGGTTCCGCGCCCGCCGGGACTCGATCCGCCTCCCTCACCGCTTCCAACCACCCCCGCTTGCCGCCATCTTTCGCCCGGCAAGATGCAACGTTACCCGAAGGGACGCGAGTCAGGGGGCGGGACTGGTGGCGGACGACAAAGGGAAGAAGCGAATCTCCGGCGCCAGCCTCAGGCACGCGTTCCGCGAGATCATCTGGCCGCGGCGCAAGCTGGTCCTGTTCGGCCTCGTGCTCATCCTGATGAACCGCCTGGCCGGGCTCGTCCTCCCGATCGCCACGCGTCCCCTGATTGACGACGTGATCCTGACCGGCGACCTGCCCGGGCTGTTCCGGATCCTCGGGGCGGTGGCGCTGGCGGTGGTCGTGCAGGCGGCCACCTCGTACACGCTGACGATGAGGCTGAGCGTGGAAGCGCAGCATCTCATCGCCGATCTGCGCACGCAGGTGCAGCGGCACGTCCTCCGCCTGCCCGTGCGCGTCTTCGACAACACGCGCTCGGGGGATCTGGTGTCGCGCATCATGGAGGACGTGAGGGGCGTGCGGAACCTCGTCGGCACCGGGCTGGTGCAGCTCGTCGGCGGGGTAATCACCGCCGTGGCGGGCTTTGCGTACCTGCTCAGCATCTCTCCCATGATGACGCTGCTCACGGTGGGCCCGCTCGCGGCGTTCGCCTTCGTCTCCACGAAGGCCTTCCGCACGCTCCGGCCCGCGTTTCGCGAACGCGGCAAGATCCGCGCTGAGGTCACGGGCCGCCTCACCGAGTCGCTCGGGGGCATTCGCGTAATCAAGGGCTTCCACGCCGTAGCGGCGGAAGGGACGATCTTTCGCGACGGCGTCCTGCGCATCTTTCGCAACATCCGGAAGACGCTCACCACCTCCAGCCTGGTCACCAGCGCGGGCACGTTCTTCATGGGGATGGCGGGGGTGCTGGTGATGGGGTACGGCGGATGGCTCATCGTTCAGGGCCAGCTCACGGTGGGCGAGCTCTTCTCCTTCACCTTCCTGCTGGGCTTTCTGATTGCTCCCGTGATCCAGATGGCCAACATCGGCACCCAGATGACGGAGGCCTTCGCCGGCCTTGACCGCACTGCCGAACTGCTCTCCTGGCCGACGGAGGACGACGATCCGAGGCGGGTCGTGGAGATGCCGCCCATCGGAGGCCGGTTGCGCTTCGAGGATGTCCACTTCCGGTACGAAGAAGACAAGCCCGTGCTGCGGGGCATCAGCTTCGACGTCGAACCCGGCACCGTGGTGGCGCTTGTGGGGAGTTCGGGATCCGGCAAGTCCACCATGGCCAGCCTGGCCGCTTCCTTCCTGACGCCAGATGACGGCCGTGTGCTGGTTGACGATGTCGACCTGAGCGAGGTGCGGCTGCCGAGCTACCGCAAACAGCTGGGGCTGGTGCTCCAGGACGACTTCCTCTTCGATGGCACCATCAGCGAGAACCTGCTCTTCGCGCGCCCGGACGCGAGTCGGGATGAAGTGAGGCACGCTGCCGGGCAGGCGTTCGTCACCGAGTTCAGCGACCGCTTCCCGGAGGGTCTCGACACCGTCATCGGCGAAAGGGGGGTCAAGCTCTCGGGCGGCCAGCGCCAGCGGGTCACCATCGCCCGCGCGATTCTCGCCAACCCGCGTCTCCTTTTTCTCGACGAGGCGACCTCCAGCCTGGACACGGAGAGCGAAGCCCTCATCCAGGCCTCCCTCGCCCAACTCCTGCGGGGACGCACCACCCTGGTGATCGCGCACCGGCTGTCGACCATCCGGCGCGCCGATCTAATCCTGGTTCTGGAGGAGGGCCGCATCGTGGAACGTGGGCAGCACGAAGATCTGGTCGCGCGCCGGGGCCGCTACCACGAACTCTACACGGTCCAGGCCAGGATTTGAGAGACACGCCCGCCATGGCCTCCCCGCATCCACGGATGCGCGACTCCGCGCTGCGTCTCCGGGTTCACCGGATCCTGGCTTCCCTGCGGTATGAGACTTGCGTTTCCGATGCACTGCCTGAAGATTGATGTTAGCCTTACCGGGTGTGGGAAGCATGTGGACGGAGGCATAATGTCGCTTCCAGAAGGCGTTTTGTCGTTTCTCGGGGAACCTGCCCGTATCTTCTGGGTGTGCAATCCAAACATCTCGATCCCGAAGTCGCCGTTTGGCGGCCGGTCGGAGTCGCCTTAGTCGCATGAGTTGTCCCGTTTCCATTCATCAGGAGGATCTTCCGAATGAGCTTGCCCGCAAGTAACTCGAATCGATTCCTCAAGCTGGCCGCGTTCCTGCTCCTGTTCGCGGCGCTCCCCGCAGCAGCGCACGCCCAGGGCTCCCTTGAAGGCACGGTTCGCGACGCCGCGACCAACCAGGGAGTCGTCGGCGCGCAGGTGTTCATCTCCGCGCTCAACATCGGCAGCCTCACCGACAACGACGGCTCTTTCAGCATCGGCGGCGTCCCCGTGGGGTCGCACATCGTCGAGATCCAGCTGATCGGTTACGCCGCCGAGCGGCAGGAAGTGACCATCGCGGACGGGCAGGCGACGCAACTGGACGTGATCCTGAGCGAGGAGGCCATCGCGCTCGGAGGCATCGTCGCCATCGGGACGCGGGCGCGGCCGCGCACGGTGACGGAGTCCGCGGTCCCCATCGACGTGATCCCCAACGCGGAGATCGTCAACCAGGGCGACAACGACTTCGCCAACCTGCTCCGCAACGTGGTGCCGTCGTTCAACGTGAACATCCAGCCCATCAGCGACGCGGCCACCTTCGCCCGTCCGGCCAACCTGCGCGGCCTCGCGCCGGACCACACGCTGATTCTGTTGAACGGCAAGCGGCGCCACCGCACGGCGGTCATCACCTGGTACGGCAACGGCCTCGCCGACGGATCGCAGGGCCCGGACCTCGCGATGATTCCGGGGTTGGCGCTCGAGCAGGCCGAGGTGCTGCGCGACGGCGCGGCGGCCCAGTACGGCTCCGACGCCATCGCGGGGGTGATGAACTTCATCCTCAAGAACGACCGTTCCGGCGGCGCCATCGAGATCAAGACGGGCGGAAACATGATGTCGCGGACCGGGGCGCGCTTCGAGGACGGCACCATCCCCGGCGACGGTGAGATGTACAGCATCGCGGGGAACTTCGGCCTGCCGCTCGGGGAGAACGGCTTCCTCAACCTGACCGGCGAATACGGCAACGCCAACCCCACCGACCGCAGCACGCAGCGCCGGGACGCGGTAGGGTTGGTCGTCCATGAGGGCAACACGAGCGTGCGCACGCCCGCGCAGATCTGGGGCTCCCCCCAGGTCAGCGACGAACTCAAGATCTGGGCGAACACCGGCTATCTGTTCAGCGACCGCCTCTCGTTCTACGGACACGGCAACTACGTGAGCAAGCAGGTGGAGGGCGGGTTCTACTTCCGGAACCCCGGCACCCGCAGCGGCGTGTTCGCCACCTCGGGCTGCCCGCGCTATTTCGGCGACCAGCCGTGCGATCCGGAATGGGAGCGATCCATCCTTCTGGTCGGAGACCTGCTCGAGGCCCAGGGCGGCATGATGGGCGCGGCCGGGTGTCCCAGGGTGCTGGTCGACCCCGCCAGCGGGACCATCAGGGACCGTGAGGCGTTCAACCAGGTCATGGCCGACCCCAACTGCTTCACCTTCCGCAAGATCTTCCCCGGAGGCTTCACGCCACAGTTCGGCGCCTACGTGCTGGACGGCTCCGCGGTGGCGGGCCTCAGGGGCACCAGCGGCCGCCTGGACTGGGACGGCAGCGTGGCCTGGGGCAAGTCCAACATGGACTTCTACATGTACAACACGGTCAACGCCTCGCTGGGGCCGGACCAGCCGTGCAGCACCGAGGGCGCCTCGGTCGCGGTGCCGGACCAGCCCTGCACGCCGTACTTCCGCCCCGGCATCTACGACCAGCAGGAAGTCAACCTGAACTTCGACGTCTCCTACGCGGTGAACGAGCGCGTGAACCTCGCGGGCGGCGCGGAATGGAGGAACGAGCGTTTCGAGATCGTCCCGGGCGACCAGGCCTCCTGGACCGAGGGACCGCTCGCGAGCCAGGGCTTCACTCCGGGATCGAACGGGTTCACCGGCTTCGGTCCGCTGACGGAGGGTGTGTGGAACCGGAGCAACGTGGCGACCTACGGCGACCTGGAGATCCGGGACCCGGAAGGTGCGTGGACCTTCGGCGTGGCGGGCCGCTACGAGAACTTCTCGGACTTCGGCAGCACGCTGAACGGAAAGATCTCGGCCCGGACCACCGTCTCGGAGGGCTTCGCCCTTCGCGCCAGCGCGAGCACGGGGTTCCGCGCGCCCACGCCCGGACAGTCCAACGCGTTCAACATCTCCACGATCTACGACCCGGTCATCATGGACCTGACCAACAACGGCACCATCCCCTCCACCTCCGATCTGGCCGTGGAGTACGGGGGCGAACCGCTGGTGCCGGAGACCTCGGTCAACCTGGCCGTCGGCGCGGTGGTCGAGAGCGGCAACTTCAACATGTCGTTCGACGCCTATCAGATCAGCATGTCCGACCGGCTGACCTTCACCCAGGACTTCAGCCTCAGTCCCATGGACATCGACCGCCTGCTCGCCGAAGGCATCATCCGGCCCGGCGGCGTGCTCGCCAGATTCCGCTTTTTCATCAACGACTTCTCGACGCGCAGCCAGGGCATCGACTGGGTGGCCGCTTACCGGGTGGCGGGCGGCGACGGTTCCGGCACCACCTTCAGCACCGCCTGGAACGTCAACCGCACCACCGTCACCGAGTTCAACCCGCAGACGCTGAGCGGCGGCCGAATCCGCATTCTGGAGGAAGGACTGCCCAACCTGCGCGCGAACGTCTCGGTGAACCACGACTTCGCCAGCGGCATGCGCCTCCTGGTGCGGGCCAGCCACTGGGGCGGCTACTACGACGGCGAGCAGCCCTACTACGTGTCGGATCCCGGCAACACGATCGACTACCCGTCCCGCGTCCTCTTCGACGTGGAGGCGGCCTATTCCCTGAGCGACAACTGGATGCTGACGTTGGGATCCCAGAACGTCCTCAACACGAAGCCTCAGGAATACCCGGGTGCGGCGGACGGCGTCGGCAACCGGTTCGGCCAGTTCACGCCCTACGGCTTCAACGGGGCCTTCGTCTACAGCAAGCTGGGGTACACGTGGTAAAGCCGAGCTGATCCGCCATCGGCGGAAGCAGCATCATGCGGCCCCGGAAGGTTGCACGGCGACCTTCCGGGGCCGTTCTTTGTTGAGTGATGTCTCTGTCCAGGCCCATCCCCCGCGTCCTCGCAATCGCGCTGCCAGTCGCCACAGGCTGCGTCTCGTCTTCCGCGCTGGAGCTGTATCGGGCCGCCGACGCCCCGTGCTACGATCGCTCCCTCGAGCCCCAGACCGCGGTCGTCGACGCCCACCTCCATTTCCGTCCCTTCGGGGGTGCGGAGATCCCGTTCGACGAAATCGTCGGATACCTGCGGCAGACGGGCGTGCTCTTCGCGAACGTCTACGGGATCGGCCAGACGCTCCCGGACTTCTCGTCCTGCACCTACTACCTGGACTGTCCCGGAACCCCGCTGAATCCCTCGCTCGACAACGACCGCGCCAACGCCGCCGGGTACGAGGCAGGTCCGCCATCGGACGTTCACCTGACGCTGTCGATGACCTTCCCGGACCTTGCGCGCCCCGCCACCATCCTCCCCGAAATGCGCCGCCTGGACGAGGAATACCCGGGCGTCTTCTCCTGGATGGGCGAGGTCAACCTGGTGAAGCAGGCCGTGTTCGCGAACGGCCGCGGGGCCGTTCCGGAGGAGGTGCTGGACGACTGGGCGCCGTTCATGGCGGTGCTCCGGGAGCGCGACATGCCGCTGGCGATCCACGCGGATCTGGGCAACGACGAAGATCCGACCTTCTACGTTCCGCTGATGGAGGAGGTGCTGCGCCTGTATCCCGGCAATGACATCGTGTGGGTGCACATGGGGCTGTCGCGGGAACTGACGCAGATGGCCCCGGGCGAGCACATCGCGATCGTCACGTCGATGCTCGACCGCCATCCCCGCCTGATGCTCGACATCTCCTGGCGCGTCCTGGACGACGCCTATTTCTCGGACCCGGAGGCGAGGGCCGCCTACATTCCTTTCCTGAACCGGTACTCGGAGCGCGTGCTTCCGGGGACCGACTTCCTGGCCTCCAGGGACAAGAGCTTCGCGGTCTACCGCACCGAGCTGGAGGTCACCAGCCGGATCCTGCGCTACCTCGACGACACCGCCTTCCGCAACATCGCGCTCGGGCAGAACTACTTTCGCCTGCTGGGCCTGGACTACACGGCGCCGAGGGTTTGCGAGGGGGCCTGAGGGCGCCACGGAACATCGGCGGCAGCACCCGGCGGGTTTGCCGCTACAACCGTGCCCGTATCTCCCACAGGTCCGGGAACACCGGCTTGTTGAGCGTCGTGGCCAGATAACGGGATCCCGCGGATCCGCCGGTTCCCGGTTTATGGCCGATGGTCCGCTGCACCATCTTCATGTGGCGGTAGCGCCATTCCTGCAGCCCCTCGTCCAGGTCCACGAGGCGCTCGCACACCTGGGCGTTGCGGGCGTCCCCGCGATAGATGCGGACCAGGACCTCCTGCGTGGCCTCGTCCGTCACCACCGGTCGCGTCACGTCCCGCTCCAGGCTTGTGCGCGGAAGGTCGTATCCCTCCGTGGCCAGGTAGCGGAGGAAGCAGTCCCACAACGTGGGCGCGCTCCAGCGGCGCTCGAGATCCAGCCGCGCGCGGCTCCCCGGTTCGAAACGCCTCATGGCGGCCCGGTGCTTCCAGCCCAGACAGAACTCCAGGGCGCGGAACTGGTCGGACTGGAAGCCGCTGGCAGTGTCGAGATGGTCACGGAAGGTCAGGAACTCGACGGGGCTCATCGTCTCGAGGATGTCGAGCTGCGCGACCAGCACCTTGAGGATGGTGAGGATCCGCTTGAGCGTATGCCGGGCCCGGGGCGCGTCTCCATCCTCGAGCAGGCGACAGCAGTAGTCCATCTCGTGGAGAAGCACCTTGAACCACAGCTCGTAGACCTGGTGGATGACGATGAACAGCATCTCGTCGTGTTCAACGTCGTCCCTCGGCTTCTGGAGCCGGAGCAGCTCATCCAGCCTCAGATAGCGCTCGTAGTTGACGGCTTCCGGGTTGCGGGTCACTCGCTGAGCCTCGGGGGTTCCTCCAGGTAACCTTCCTCGATAAGGATGGCCTCGATCTCGTGCCAGACCGCGAGCTGGCTGTCGTGGGCGCCGTCATGTTCCAGCGCCACCTCGGAGATGCGCCCTTCCCATTCGTTGACGAGATAGAGCGCGTCCAGGACCTCGTCGTCCTCTTCCGACTCCGCTGCGCCGTGCGCCTCCAGAACCAGAAGCACGTCCGCGGAGGTGACGTGATAGGCAAAGCTCAGGTCGCACCTCCCGCGGATCGTGCCTCCGGCAGGCCCTCAGTGGGCCGCCGTGATCGTGGCCCTAAGCAGACGCTCCAGATTGCGGATGTGCACTTCCAGCTCCGCCTGCAACTCCTCGTACCGGACCTGCGCGTCCCGTCCGGGCATCTGGTCGGCGCGGTTGAGCATCGAGTAGAGGTAGTTCATCTGGCTGAGCAGCATGCGCTCGGGATAGCGGATGCCGTCGTCGCTCTCGTTCACCAGCGCCCTCTCGATCTCCTGCAGCTGTTCCAGGGCCTCCTGCATCTCGTCCCGGTCCTCGAGGCCGGGGGTGACCTCCGCGATCTTCGCCGCGGCCATGCGCGCCTGGCTGAGCGCGTCGCGCACCTGCATGGCCAGTGTGAACTGCTCGCGCAGGTGGTCCATGGTTACGCCGTCGGCGGCCACGCGCGGGTCCATGAGCACCTCGGCGCTCGCGGTGGCGCTCCAGTTGCCCACGTTCAGGCGCACCTGGTAGGTGCCCGGCAGGGCTACCGGTCCACCCCGGCCGGCACGCGCGGGACTGGCGTCCCAGGGGCCCGGATAGCGGAAGTCCCAGTTGAAGCGGTGCATGCCGGCCGAGTTGGGCATTCTGGGGGTGCCGACGCGCTCAAGGGTGGGCGCGCGCATGCCCGGCTCGGCCGGAGGCACCATCTGCTCGCCCATGGCGTCGCTCGAGAAGGAGCGTACGAGATTGCCCTCGGCGTCCAGGATGTCGAGCGTGACCTCGTCCGCGCCGTTCGCCAGGTAGTAGTCGATCACCACTCCGGGGCGCGGATACTCGGGCGCCGCGGGATCGAAACCCCCGCCGAACCCGGAGCTGAAGGCCCGGTATGCAGGCCGCGGCGCGAACAGATGGGCATCCGCGGCGGTGACCTCCGCGCTCAACTCGTGGAGGGGACCGAGGTTGTCGAGGATCCAGAAGCCCCGTCCCATCGTGGACAGAACCAGGTCGCCCAGGTGCACCTTCATGTCGGTGATGGGCGTGGTGGGCATGTTCAGCTTGAACGACTGCCAGCTGCCGCCGTCGTCGAAGGAGATGAACATCCCGAACTCGGTGCCGGCGTAGAGCAGTCCCTCGCGGCCCGGGTCCTCGCGCACCACGCGCACCGGGTGGTCGTCCGGAATGCCGTTGTCGCCGGTGGTGATGCGGGTCCAGGACTGGCCGTAGTCCTCGGTCCGGTACGCGTACGGTTCGAAGTCGCCGAGCTGGTAGCGCAGGATGGTGGCGTAGGCCTTTGCCGGGTCGTGAGGCGACACGTCGATGTTCTGCACCCGGCCGCGTCCCGGCATGTCGGGGGTCACGTCCTCCCAGTTCGCGCCGCCGTCGAGGGTGACGTGGATGGGGCCGTCATTGGCGCCCGTCCAGATGACGTTCGGGTCGTGCGGCGATTCCTGGATGTCGTAGAGCACGCTGTAGTGCTCCTCCCCGGTGATGTCGCGCGTGATCGGCGCCCCGGAGGCCATCTGGGTCTCGGGCTCGAAGGCCGTCAGGTCGGGGGAGATGGTCTCCCAGGTCATTCCCTCGTCGGTGGTGCGGTGCACGTACTGGGAGGTGTGGTAGACGACGTCGGGGTCGTTGGGGGAGACGTGGATGGGCGCCACCCGCTGGAAGCGGTAGGGCAGGTCGGCCGGGTTGCGGCCGTACAGGTCCCACGCGCCCACGTAGTACTGCTTCTCCTGGTCGGTGCTCCAGCTGTAGCGGCCGAAGCGGCCCTTGCAGTTGGCGTAGACGATGTCCGGATTGCCGGGCTTGGGCACCACCGGCCCGGTCTCGCAGCCGCCGACGGCGCGCCAGTGGGCGGTGTGGCCCCCGGGCATCCCGTAGGGCAGCCGGCTGGGCACGGCGATCGTCGAATTGTCCTGCTGGCCGGCGTACAGCCAGTACGGGAAGCGGTCGTCGATGTCGACCTGGTAAAGCTCGGCCGTGGGCTGGTTGTTCTGGGTGGACCAGGTGAGGCCGCCGTCGCGGGTGACGTTGGCGCCGCCGTCGTTGGACTGGACGAACAGGTCGGGGTCGTCCGGGTTGATCCACATGTCGTGGTTGTCGCCGTGCGGAGTGGGGCGGCGCTGCCAGTCCGCCCCGCCGTTGGTCGACTTGTAGAACCCCTCGTTGTTGACGTAGACGATGTCCGCGTTGGTGGGGTCGGCGTCCACACCGGTGTAGTAGAACGGCCGATTGAGGATCGGGTTGTAGCTCGACACCTGACGCCAGGTGGCGCCCCGGTCGTCGGAGCGATAGAGGCCGTCCTCGGGCTCCGGCGCCTCGATGAGCGCGTACACCCGGTCCGGATCCGCGGGCGACACCGCGAGGTCGCTCTTGCCGAAGAGCCCGCCCGGCAGGCCCTGCTCCAACTGGGTCCAGCTGTCCCCGCCGTCCGAGGACTTGTAGATGCCGCCCTCGTAGGCACCGCTGATGATGGTCCAGGGCTTGCGCTCGCCGCGGTACATGCCGGCGTAGATCTCGTCCGGGTTGTCGGGGGCCAGCTCGAGGTCGACCGCGCCCGTCGAGTCGGAGACGAAGAGCACCAGCTCCCAGTTCGCGCCCCCGTCGCGGCTCCGGTAGACCCCGCGCTCCGGGTTGGGCCTGAAGGTGTTGCCCATCGCGGCAACGTAGACCAGTTCGGGATCGTCGGGATGCACCTCGACGGCGCCGATCTGGCCTGCGTCGGGCAGACCGATGAAGCGCCAGCTGTCTCCGGCGTCGTCGGACCGGTAGATGCCCTTTCCGGTGATCACGTTGCTGCGGATGCCGTCCGAGCCGGTTCCGGCGTAGATGATGTTCGGGTCGGAGGGCGCCACCCGGATCGCGCCCATCGAGCCGGTGGCCAGGTAGCCGTCGGAGATCGGGCGCCATGTCTGTCCGTAGTCCCCGGTCTTCCAGATTCCACCGCCGACCGCTCCCATGTAGAAGGTCTCGGGGTGGCTGGGATGCCCCGCGACAGTGGTGACGCGTCCGCCGCGGGCAGGTCCCACGGTGCGGTACCGCATCCCGTCGAAGAGGGAGGGGGAGACCGACGCACTGGCCGCGGATCCGTTGGACTGCGCCTCGGCCGGCGCCGCCGCGAATGCGAGTGGGAGAAGCGACAGCGCGAGCAGGAGGGTGATGACGTTCTTCATGTGAGCCCCTTTGGGATGATTCGGTGACAACCTGGTTAATCTAAAGCGATGGGCCGGGCTCCGCTTCCCCGCGGGAGCGGATGCGCTCGACCCGTTCCGCCAGCCGGGCATCCCCCAGCGACTTCGCTACGCGCTCGAAGCCGGGGGTCGCGCCGCTCCAGCGGAGTTCCCCGAGGTCATCGAACAGCGAGGCGTCGTCCCGGAGCGTGGCCAGATCCCGGAACAGCAGCGCGTCCCGCCATCCGGCGCGGAGGTTCTCCTGCAGCCTCGCGGCGCCCCGCACGGCGACGGCCCACGGGAGACTCCGGATGGGGATGGCCTCCAGATGACCGTACTGCCCGAGCACCGTGGATGTGGACTTGGCGCCCCAGCCGGGGATGCCCGGGAAACCGTCCGCGCTGTCGCCCACCAGCGCCAGGTAGTCGGGGATCGAGGCGGGCCGCACTCCGAACCGCTCGACCACTCCCTCTTCGTCGCGCAGGGTGCGCTGGCGCCGGTCGAACTGGACGATGCGGGTCCCCGAAACGCACTGGCTGAGGTCCTTGTCGGGCGTGCAGATGAAGACTCGCTCCACGGCCGGGTCCGCGCCCGCCAGCCGGGCCGCCGAGGCCAGGCCGTCGTCAGCTTCCACCTCGACCATCGGCCACACCGCGATCCCCATCGCCGCCAGGGCGCCCTCCAGGGGATGGAACTGTGCGTGGAGCGCGGGATCGATGCCCGCCGAACTCTTGTAGCCCGGCCACAGTTCGTTGCGGAAGGACTCGATGACGTGATCGGTGGCCACCCCGATATGGGTGACGCCCGCCTCCAGCATGCCCAGCAGCGAGTGCAGCACGCCAACGAGAGCGCCCACCTCGCGGCCCGCCCGGTCTTCCCGCGACGGGACCGCGTAGAAGTGGCGAAACAGCTCGTAGGTGCCGTCGATGAGGTGGACGTTCACGGGCGGGCGGATGTTCGGGGTGTTCGGTGCATGAACGGGTCGGCTGAGCGGACCGGGCCTGCGATGAGCGGGATCCCCGCTCGGACGATCCTTCCGTTGGCCGCAGCTGCGGAGCGGCCCTGACCCTGCGATGCCGACGACCGGAACCATGCGGGCAGGATGGTCCGGCGCGCAAACCTCGCGCGAGCGAGAGACCGGACGCGTCCATCGAACACCGGACCGGCGCCCGTTTGACACGCCATTCCGCCCGCAGCCTTATTGACGGAGCGACTCTGGTGGTGCAGCGCGCTGTTTGCGCGCAGCATCCCTCGTTGTGGCGCATCGCTCGATCAGTAGAGGAGGTATCGACATGTATGCTCCCGACCCCCGAACCGTTCTCGCCATTTCATGGCTGGCTGTCGCCGGCCTGGCCCTTCCCGCCGGGACGCTCGCCCAGGTGCCGCCGCAGCGCACCACCGCCTTCGTCAACGCGAACGTGGTTCCGATGGACCGCGAGGGCGTCCTCGCGGACTACACGGTCATCGTCTCCAGCGGCCGCATCGTGGACATGGGGCCGTCGGTCTCGGTCGATCCGCCCGCCGGCGCCATGGTCGTCGACGCCGCCGGCAAGTACCTCATGCCCGGCCTCGCCGAGATGCACGGGCACATGCCCGGCGGCGACATCGAGGAAACGGTGATGTTCCTCTACGTGGCCAACGGTGTCACCACGGTGCGCGGCATGCTCGGGCAGAACGGCCACCTTGCCTTGCGTGCCCGGGCCAACGCGGGCGAGATCGTCGCCCCTACCCTCTACATGGCCGGCCCGAGCTTCAACGACGGGAGCGTGAACTCCCCGGCGGAGGCGGAGGACCAGGTGCGTCGCCAGAAGCGCGAGGGATGGGATCTGCTGAAGATCCATCCGGGACCCACGCTCGACGAATACAACGCCATGGCGGTGACTGCCCAGGAGGTGGGAATCCGCTTCGCCGGGCATGTGCCGGCGGACGTGGGACTCGAGCACGCCATCCTCATGGGCCAGGAGACCTTCGACCACCTCGACGGCTACATCGAGTTCCTGGACGCCTTCGAGGGCGAGGTCGATGAGGACCGGCTCGAATACATCGTGCAGCTGACCCGCGACGCGCGCGCCTGGGTTGTCCCCACCATGGTCCTCTGGGAGGTCGGCATCATCGGCCGGGGCGACGCCGCCGAAATGGCGCGCTACCCGGAGATGCGCTACTGGCCCGGATTCCAGGTGGAGGGTTGGGAAGGCCGACAGAGGGCGGCGGCGTCCCGGACCAGCCCCGAGCGGGCGGCTCAGTGGGCGGCGAACCGCAATCGGGTGCTGGAGGCGCTGTCGGATGGCGGCGCGGGCATTCTGCTGGGCACCGATTCCCCCCAGATCTTCAGCGTGCCGGGCTTCTCGATCCACCGCGAGATGAAGGCGATGGCCGACGCGGGGATGTCCGCCTGGGAGATCCTGGCCAGCGGGACCCGCAACGTGGGTGAGTATTTCCAGGGGAGGGACTCGTTCGGCACGGTAGCGGTCGGGCGGCGCGCGGATCTCCTTCTGCTGAACGCGAATCCGCTGTCCGACGTGGCCAACGTCGCCAACCGTGCGGGCGTCATGTTCCGGGGCCGATGGCTGCCCGAAGAGGAGATTCAGAGAAGGCTGGAGGAGATCGCGGATGAGATGGGAAACTGAGGTGCGGGATCGGCGCCGGATGTTGCGCGGAGTCAATGCATCGGCAGGTCATCTGTCAACCTTGAAAAGGGTTTACGCCACTGCCGCGCTGCTCGCAACATTTTTTGTTGCGCGCCCGGTTGCCGCCCAGAGCGTCGACGCCGCCGCATGGAGCGCCGCCATCGACCGCTTCGAACAGAAGATGGAGGCGCAGGTGGCGGCCGACGATGTCGGCGGGGTCAGCGCAGCCGTTGCGAGGGGCAGCGACGTTGTCTGGGCCCGGGCCTTCGGATGGGCCGACCGCGACCGCCGGATCCCGGCCGGGGTGGGGTCCATCTACCGGGTGGGCTCCATCTCCAAGACCGTCACCGCGGTGGTGATGATGCGGGCGGTGGAGCGGGGCTACATCGACCTCGACCAGCCGCTGAGCGACATCTTTCCGGCCACCGCCCGCTTCCCCGGGGCAATCGCGGGCGCTCCGGCGCCCACCGTCCGCCAGTTCGCGAGCCACACTTCCGGGCTGGTGCGCGAACCGGATTGGGACATCGCCGCCTCCGGGCCCATCGAGATCTGGCAGGAGCGGATTGTCGAGTCGATTCCGCTGAGCCGGTTCCAGAACGCGCCGGGCGTGGAGTACTCCTATTCCAACATCGGCTATGGCACGCTCGGGCTGGCAGTCGCGCGGGCGGTGGGGCGGCCCTTCATGGACTTCGTCGAAGAGGACGTCTTCAAGCCGCTGGGCATGACCAGCTCCACCTTCGTCATCGGTCCCGAGCTGGCGCCCCGGCTGACCGTCGGCTACGTGAACCGCGGGGACGGCAACCCGGACCCGGAGCAGCCGTCGCGCGAGCATGCCGGGCGCGGCTACAAGGTGCCCAACGGAGGCGTCTACTCGACCGTCGGCGACCTGGCCCGCTTCATGGGCGCGCTGCAGGGAAGGGCCGCGCCGGCAGTCCTCTCCGAAGAGAGCGTTGCGGAAATGAGCCGGGTCCACACCCCCGAGGATCCCGACAACGGCTATGGCCTGGGCGTGATGATCCGCACGGCGGACGACGGAGCACGGCTCATCGGGCACTCCGGATCCGTCGCCGGCTACAACGCCTACATGCTCTTCGAGCCGGAGTCGGGGCTGGGCGTCGTCCTGCTGCGCAACTACAACCAGGGCGAGGCCAGCCTGGGCGCGTCAGGCCAGGAGCTGCTCGTGGAGTTGCTGGGCGCGCTGAGGTGAGGTAGCCCACCAGAAACGAGCGCTTCGTCAGGCGCCTCGCGAGGCGCTCGCCCGGACGCGGCCGCCCCCAGCTGACGCGGCTCAGCCGCCCTGGGGGAACAGGCGCATCTGGCCGTCCCGCTCGGGCCTGCGGAACCGATCCGTCGCCATTTCGTACGATCGCCGCTTCAGCCCGAGCTTTCGACAGCTGACCCGGAACAGGTTCCCCAGATGCTCGGCGAAGGGCCCTCTTCCGCGCCCCCGCCGCCCGAAACGCGAGTCGTAGAGCCTGCCGCCGTGCACTTCCCTGAGCCGTGCGAGCACCTTGTTGCGCCGGCCGGGGAAGTGCTGCTCCAGCCATTCGGCAAACAGCTCCTTCACCCCGAACGGCAGCCGCAGCAGCATCATCCCCGCATGCGAAGCGCCCGCCTCGCGCGCGGCAGCGAGAATCTCCGGTAGCTCGTGGTCGTTCAGCCCCGGGATCACGGGGGCCACATTGACCCCGACGGGGATTCCGGCGTCGGCCAGTGCCCGCACGGCACGCAGCCGCCGCGCGGGGATCGAGGTTCTCGGTTCCATCACCCGGCGGAGATCGTTTCGGAGCGTCGTGATCGAAAGCGTCACCATTGCCGTGCGATGCTCCGCCATGCGCGAGAGGATGTCGATGTCCCTCGCCACCAGGTGGTTCTTCGTGACGATCGACACCGGATGCCGGCACTCGAGAAGCACCTCCAGACACGAGCGTGTGATCTCCAGGCGCCGCTCCACCGGCTGGTAGGGGTCGGTGACGCCGCTGAGCGCGAGCGTTTGAGGCTTCCAGGCCCTGGCCGCCAGCGCCCTCTTCAGCAGCTCCGGGGCATCGGGCTTGACGATGATCCGGCTCTCGAAGTCGAGCCCGGCGGACAACCCCAGGTATTCGTGGGTGGGTCTCGCGTAGCAGTAGCTGCATCCGTGCTCACAGCCCCGGTAAGGATTCAGGCTGACCGAGAAACCCAGGTCCGGACTCGAATTGTGCGAGATGACGCTGCGGGACCGGTCGATGAAGAATCGGGTCTTGCGAGGCTGCTCGTCCTCACCGCCCGGCTCCGCTGCCAGCTCCAGGTGAAGCCGCTCGAAGCGGTTGGGCAGATCGTGCGAAGCTCCACGGCCTCGAACGGGCAGTCGCATGGGGGATGGCTGTTCCATCAGGGTCGCGGGAGCCGGGAAGTTGTCACGGACTCCGGATGAGCAGGGAACCGATATTCGGTATTTATTCGGTAACAGTGCGGGGGCGGTCGCGCAAGGGAGCGCGGAAGGGCGCGCGTGCAGTGTCGCGAATCAGGCGGCGGCCCTATCGTGGACGCTCGGACGACTGTGCGGATGGTCGTCAAGGACGGCGTGAGGTACAAATGATTGCAGACGTTGCGGAGCGGCCGGCAAATCGCAGGACGAACAGACTTCCGAGGAGGGAGGGCATGAAGCGCGGACGATGGCCTGCCATGGCGATGGCGATCCGGAAGGGCCATCCGCGGGAGCGGCCCGGCGCGACTCGGGCGCGAGCGCGATTCCTCCTGCTGTCGATGGTCTCCTGGGCCGTGATGGTCTCCGGCCTCGACGCCCAGCGCGTCACCCTGCCCGACAGCACCGAGGTGACCGCCATCGTGGCCGGACGCCTCATCGACGGAGTGGACGGCGGCGTGCGCGAAGACGTCACCATTCTCGTGCGCGGCACCCGGTTGGAAGCGGTCGGCGCCGACGTCCCCGTGCCCGCGGGCGCGACCCGCATCGACCTTTCCGATCACACCGTGATGCCCGGCTTCATCGACCTGCACACACACATCACCAGCGACCCCGGGGCCGGAGGCAGCAGCCTGCGTCGCTGGCCCGGACACCTGGCCATCGCCGGCGTCATGAACGCCAGAATCACGCTTGAGGCGGGCTTCACCACCATCCGCAACGTCGGCAGCGACGACTTTGCCGACGTGGCGCTTCGCGATGCCATCAACGCGGGCATGGTGCCGGGCCCCCGCATGTTTACGGCCGTGCACTCGCTCGGCATCACGGGGGGACACTGCGACAGCAACGGCTATCGCCCGGACATCTTCGAGGAACCCGGGATCGAGGACGGCATCGCGCAGGGCATCGAGCGCGTGCGCGAGGCCGTGAACTACCAGATCAAGTATGGCGCCGACGTCATCAAGTTCTGCGCGACGGGCGGGGTGCTCTCGGAGGGAGACGCGGTGGGCGTGCAGCAGTATACCGAGGAGGAGATGGTCGTCCTGGTACAGACCGCGAACATGGCCGAGCGCACGGTGGCCGCTCACGCCCACGGCCTTGAGGGAATCAAGGCCGCCGTGCGCGCGGGAGTCACCTCCATCGAGCACGGGTCCATGCTCGACGACGAGACCGTCCGGCTGATGGCCGAACACGGCACCTACCTGGTGCCGACCATGATGGCCTTCGAGGATGTTCGCGGGCGGGCGCTGGTGGGCACGCTCGGCGGGTGGCCGGGCCGGAAGGCGCTCGAGATCTATCCCTACTTCCGCGAATCCATTCAGCTGGCGATGCGGGAGGGCGTGAAGATCGGCTTCGGCACCGACGCGGGTGTTTTCCCGCACGGCGAGAACGCCGGGGAGTTCCGCCTTCTGGTCGACGCGGGAATGTCGCCTGCGGACGCGATCCTGGCCGCTACCCGCGAGGCGGCGATCGTGTTGCATCGCACGGATGAGCTGGGCAGCGTGGAGGCCGGCAAGGTCGCGGATCTGGTGGCCGTGCGCGGAGATCCACTGGAGGACATCGATCTGCTGCAGGACATCGACTTCGTCATGAAGGATGGCGTGGTCTACAAGCAGGACGGCCGGGGCGCGCGGCGCCCGGCCACGGATTAGGAGCGGGGGCCGTCGGACGAAGCGCCGGCGGGTCTCGCATCACACTTACCCTCTCACGGGAGATGAGGGAATGACGACGAATCGACGCGACTTCCTCAAGATGTCGGCTGTGGCCGGCGGCGGCCTCGGGCTCGGGCTCGCGTACCCGACGTCGCTGAACGGGCATGGGCCCGAAGCGATCCGGCTGCCGCGAAGGGCTTCCCGCATCCTCCTTCTCGGGGGCACCGGGTTCATCGGTCCCTGGCAGGTCAACCGCATCCTGTCACGCGGCCACGAGCTCACCCTGTTCAACCGCGGACGCAGCCAGCCGCGCATGTTCCAGGACCAGTTCACCGGGCTCGAGAACCTGATCGGCGACCGCGACGGCGACCTCTCGTCCCTTGAGGGAGACCGCACCTGGGACGTGGTCATCGACAACTCCGGCTACACCCCCGACCAGGTTCGCGCCACGGCCCGCCTGCTGGTGGACCGCACCGATCAGTACCTCTTCATTTCCACGCAGGCCGCCTACATGTCCAGGGTGGAGATCGGGATCGACGAATCCGCCCCGGTGGGACAGGCGGACCTGCCCATGGAGGAGTGGGAAGGCTACGGGCCGATGAAGGCGCTGGCGGAGCAGGAACTGCAGGCCGCCTTCGGTGATCGCTGCACGATCGTACGCCCCGGGCTGGTCGCAGGTCCGGGAGACCGCAGCGACCGTTTTACGTACTGGTGCGCGCGCATGGACCGGGGGGGAGAGGTGCTCGCCCCCAACACCCACATGGATCCCGTCCAGTACATCGACGTGCGCGATCTGGCCGAGTTCATGGTGCATCTGCTGGAGCAGGAGACGAGAGGGGTCTACAACGTGATCGGGCCGGAGGGGGATCTGCACATGGCGGAGTTCCTCTACGGCTTGAAGGCCGCGACCTCGACGCCCTCCACCCTGACGTTCGTGTCCTACGACTTCCTCCAGGAGCACGGGGTCCGGCCGTGGAGCGATCTTCCGGTCTGGCAGCCACCTGTGGGACCAACCACGGGCTTCGCGCGCATGAGCCGCGATGCCGCCATCGCCGCCGGACTGCGCTACAGGCCGTTGGCGGTGAGCGCGGGGGAGACCCTGGAGTGGTGGAAGGGGCTTCCCGATGAGGATCGAGCGACCATGCGGGCGGGGCTGATGCCCGAGCGCGAAGCCGAGGTGCTTGCGGCCTGGCGCCGGAGGTCGCGCTAGCAGCCGCGGACGAACCCTTCCAGCGGTCGACACATCCCTGCGCCTTGCGCTATCACGCTAATTCATCCACCGGACGCGAGGGCGTGCAGTTGGCCGGGTAATTCCTTGCGTGGCATCGGGTCGTCGGTTACGGTGCCGATGCATGCGCCCCGGTCACGCCCTGACCGCAGTCCCGCAAATCCCGGAGGCATCGATGACCCGGTTTGTGAAGCTGTTCGCTCTCGGTTTGCTCCTTCTCCCGAACGCGGTCGAAGCGCAGCAGGCGCCTCGACCCGGGAGCGGCGGAAACCCGATCGATCCCGACGCCGCCAGGCCGATCGATGCACTGGAGTCGGTGTGGATCGAGGAACTCACCTTCATGGAGGTGCGCGACGCGATCCGCTCCGGAAAGACCACCGTCATCGTGCCGACGGGCGGGGTGGAGGAGAACGGCCCCTACCTGGCGGGCGGCAAGCACAACTACATCCTGCAGCAGACGGCTGAGGCGGTTGCGCGCAAGCTGGGCAACGCGCTGATCGCCCCCATCATAAAGTACGTACCCGAGGGGGAGATCGACCTGGAACCCGGCACGATCCGCTATCCGGGCACCATCGGGGTCAGGGTCGAGACCTTCAAGGCCGTGCTCACCGACGTTTCGACGGCCCTGCGGGCCAACGGGTTCAGCCACATCGTCCTGATCGGCGACAGCGGAGGAAACCAGCAGCCGCAGCTCGAGGTCGCGGAGGAACTCTCGGCCAAGTGGACCGACGGCAAGACCGGCATCCACCATGTCCCCGAGTACTACAACTGGGTGGACCGTCAGCAATGGCTGCGCGAAAGGGGCATCAACGAGGTGATGCAGGACCCCGGCCTGCACGACGAGTTCAGCGCCACCTCCATCATGATGCTCACCGATCCCACTACCGTTCGCATGGAGCAGCGCATCCGCGCGGGACATTTCTCCATCAACGGCGTCGACCTGGCGCCCATACCCCGCACCCTGGCGCTCGGAAGCGAGCTCGTGGACTGGATCGCCGATCTCACCGTGACCGCCATCCACGAGGCGACCGGGGAAACGGACGGAAGCTGATGTTCGCCGGCCTGGAATGGCCCGGGCCGGCACCCGAAGAAACGCGTTCGTCGATCAGTCGGGCTGGAATACCACACCTCTAAGGAGATCTTCATGGAGTCGCGCACCGTCACCCGAATCTTCGCAACCGGCATCGCCCTGATGCTCTCCGTGTACGCGCCGCCGCTGGAGGCCCAGGAGCTCCACTCGGGAGAATTCCGGGCCGGAGAGTCCGCGATCGTACACCACAATCTCATGGTGCCGATGCGGGACGGGACGCTTCTCTCGACGGACGTGTATCGTCCGGCCGCGCCGGGGCGCCATCCGGCGCTGCTGATCCGCGACCCCTACGACAACGGGTCGGACGCAGCTTCCTGGGAGGAAGGCCTGCGCTGGGCGGAACGCGGATACGTCTACGTCCACCAGAACGTGCGCGGCCGCTTCGACTCCGAGGGGAGCTGGTATCCCTACCTGGCCGAGGCCAACGACAGCCACGACACCCAGAACTGGATCGGCCGCCAGGAGTGGTCCGACGGGCAGGTCGGCACCCACGGCAACTCCTATCTCGCCACCACGCAGTGGAAGGGCGCGGAGTTCAGGTCGCCGTATCTGAAAGCGATGGCCCCCCGGGTGACCCCGTTCAACTACTACTTCGATACCGCCTATCCGGGCGGGGCGCTCGCGCTGGGCTCGCGCATCGGCTGGGCGTCGGGGATGGGCGGGCGCACCGGCCAGGCGGGCAACCCCGACTGGGACCAGGTGCTCTGGACCATGCCGCTGCTGGAGATGGGCGCGGCCACGGGGCAGGACAATCCATGGTGGCGCGACTTCGTGATGCACCCGACCTACGACGCCTACTGGGAGGTGCTCGACTCGGAAGCGCGCCTGGACGAATTCGCGGCGGCTTCCCTCAACATCGGCGGGTGGTACGACGTCTTCCTGGACGGCACCCTGGTCAGCTACACGGGCATGGTGGAGAAGGGTCACACGGAGTACGCACGCGAGAACCAGAAGCTGCTCATCGGCCCCTGGCCACACGCCAGCGTCCCCAATTTCGTGTACGACGGCATCGATTTCGGGGCGGACGCCACCGTCGACTTCGACAGCCTGCACGTGAAGTGGTTCGATGCCCTGCTCAAGGGAGCGGACAACGGCTATCTGGACGAGCCGCCCGTGCGGATCTTCATCATGGGCGAGAACGTCTGGCGCTCCGAGAACGAGTGGCCGATCGCCCGCACGGAGTACACGAACTACTACTTCCACAGCGGGGGCAATGCGAACGGCTCCGCCGGCGACGGCACGCTCAGCACCGGGATGCCCGGGGCGTCCGACCCGGTCGACGAGTTCGTGTACGACCCGATGAACCCGGTTCCGACCCGCGGCGGCAACCTCATGTTCGGGCCTACGCCTCCCGGACCCTTCGACCGCGCGGACATCGCGGAGCGGGACGACATCCTGGTCTTCAGCACGCCGCCCCTCGAGGAGGCCGTCGAAGTAACGGGTCCGATCACGGCCACCCTGTACGCATCGAGTTCCGCGACCGACACCGACTTCACGGCGATGCTCGTGGATGTCCACCCGGACGGAAAGGAAATCAACATCGCGGACGGCATCCTGCGCGCACGGTATCACAGCAACCCGGACTTCACGGACTTCGAGCTGCTGGAACCCGGGACCGTGTACGAGTTCAACATCGATCTGTGGGCGACCAGCAACCTCTTCAGGGAAGGCCACCGGATCCGCGTCGAGATCTCGAGCAGCAACTTCCCGAAGTACGACCGCAACCCGAACACCGGCGGCCCGATCCACCTCGAGACCGAAGTGCAGTCGGCCAGTCAGACGATCTACCATAACGCCCGGTATCCGTCCCACATCACGCTGCCGGTGATTCCGCGGTAGGAGTACGGGCGGCAACCACATAAGACGAGACTAGCAAGGAGGCAGTCATGTCAGGGTTTCGACTCCCATTGTTCGCGCTCGCGGGCGCGGGCCTTCTCACGGGTGGGGGCCTTCTCACCGGATGCGCCACGGAGTCGGGGCCACTGGCGACGATGGCCGCCGAAGGAGCCAATCCGGTCACGGGCGAGGGGCTGTCCAATCCGAACCCGACGCGCATCGGTAGCTGGGCGACGCTCCCCGAGGGACGGCAATGGGGATCCACCGCGGGCGTGGACATCGACCCGACGGACGGGCACGTCTGGGGGTATGAGCGCTGTGCGGCGGGCTCCGCGGGAGGACCCGGGATCAACTGCGACAACAACCCGGTGGACCCCATCTTCAAGTTCGACAGGAACACGGGAGAGATCCTCGCCAACTTCGGTGCGGGAATCTTCGTCACTCCGCACGGCATCGACGTTGACGAGGACGGGCACGTCTGGGTGACCGACTTCGCCGGAAACGAGGCGGGCACCAAGGGTCACCAGGTGCACAAGTTCAGCCAGACCGGAGAACTGCTCATGAGCCTGGGCGTCGCGGGGCAGCCCGGAGACGCTCCAGGCCAACTCAACCAGCCCACGGACGTCATCGTCGGGCCCGACGGCAGTATCTTCGTCGCGGATGGTCACGCTGGTCAGGGACTGACGACCGACGCGCAGATGGAGGTGGCGCGGGCCGCCGGGCTGACGGCCCGAATCGTCAAGTTCTCGCCGGAGGGCGACTACCTGATGGAGTGGGGCGAGATCGGCACGGAGCACGGACAGTTCCGTACCCCTCACGCCCTGGCATTCGATGGTCAGGGTCGACTCTGGGTCGCGGACCGGGGCAACCACCGCCTCGAGATCTATGACCAGAACGGGAACTACCTGGAGTCGCGTTATCAATACGGCCGCATCAGCGACGTCTTCATTACCGAGGACCAGATGGTGTACGCCATCGACTCCGAGTCCAACCGTCTCCGGCACATCAACTGGAGGAACGGGGTCCGGATCGGGCCAGTCGACCGGGACGCGCTCGTGGGCTTCATTCCGGGCTGGGACTCCGATAGCCGGCCGAATCACGGCGTGGCGGGGGAAGGCGTGGCGGTGGACGCGGACGCCAACGTCTACGTGGCCGAAGGACCGGCCTCGCTCTTCGACGCGGGCTCAGCCTTCACCAGGTACGCGGTGACGGCCGGCATGTAGGGTCGGCGACTCCGCGGGAGCATGGCGCGGGAGCGCAGAACCGCAGGAGCGCAGCGCTTGCCAGCGGGAAGAGCGGGGGCGTAGGTTGATACGGTGCTATGTCCGGGCCCCGTGTGTCCCGGCGGCGCCAGTGCGTCCCCGCGCAGCCGTCTGCAGGCGGAGGTGTTTGTGAGAGCTTTCCTTCCAGGAATTTCGCTCCTGGGCCTGGCCCTCTTCCTGGGCCATGAAGGAGCGCGCGCGCCGACGTCCCGTTCTTCGGTCCGGCATCCCGCCACGGCGCTCGCGACGAGCCTGGGTTCGGGGGTGCTAAGCCGGCCGGCCGCCCCTCGCATCGCGCCCCCGTCCGAAGCGCTCAACGCCGTCCTCCGGCAGTACTGCTTCGTCTGTCACAACGACGCCATGATGACCGGCAACATGTCGGTCCAGGGCTTTGACGTGACCGCAGCCTGGGACGACTGGGAGACGGCCGAACGCATGATCGCGAAGCTGCGCACGGGCATGATGCCTCCGCCCGGAATCCCCCGTCCCGGCGGGGACACGCTGCTCACGCTCGTCGAGACGCTCGAGCGGACGATCGACGACTACGCGGCCGCCAATCCCAACCCGGGCGACCGCAGCTTCCAGCGCCTCAACCGCGCAGAGTACGAGAGGGCCATCCAGGATCTCTTCGGCATCGCCGTCGACGCCAGCCAGTGGCTTCCCCCGGATCTCTATCTGGGGAACTTCGACCACATGGCGGTCTCGCAGCCGCTGTCGCCCACGCTCCTCAACTCGTACCTGAACGCCGCCAACGACGTTAGCCGCCTGGTGCTGGGCCATCCGGGCGCGACCTCGGACTCCAAGACCTACCTCGTCTCGACCTACCAGTCCCAGCACGAGTGGGACCATGTGGAGGGCGCCCCCTACGGCACGCGCGGCGGCATCGTGGTCGACCACCATTTCCCCGCTGACGGCGAGTACGTCTTCGAGATGGCGTTCTGGGCGGGGGACCATGAGCGCTTCGCGGAGATGGACATCTCCATCGACGGCGAACGCGTCGCTCTCATTCCCGTCGAAGAACTCCGCCGGGACGCGGACTTCGGCCCCAACTGGAACCAGTTCACCGACCCCATCTTCATCAGCGCGGGCCAGCATCGGGTCGCGGCAGCGTTCATCAAGAAGCAGGACGGGCCCTACGCCGACCTTCAGGAGCCCTTCGGCTGGTCCAACGCCGGGGTTCGCTTCCGCATCGGGACCGGGTTCGTCGTCCTGACCCACCTGAGAGACCTGACCATCCGCGGGCCCCTGGATCCGCAAGGCGTCTCCGAGACCCCGAGCCGGCAGCGGGTCTTCACCTGCCGGCCGACGTCGCCCGGGACCGAACGATCCTGTGCCCGGGAAATCGCCGCGAGGCTCGCCCGGCAGGCCTATCGCCGGCCGCTCACCGACGCCGATCTCGCGGGCCTGATGTCGTTCTACGACGTGGGGGCCGCCGAAGGAGGGTTCGAGACCGGCGTGCGCACCGTCCTGGAGGCCATCCTGGCAAGCCCGCACTTCGTGTTCCGGATCGAGGAAGCCCCGGAGAGCACGCTCGAGGCGGGAGGGAGCTACCGGGTCAGCGACCTCGCCCTGGCCTCCAGACTGTCGTATTTCCTCTGGGGCACGCAGCCGGACGACGAACTGGTGTCGCTCGCGAGCCGGGACAGGCTCTCTGATCCGCGCGTCCTCGAACAGCAGGTCCGCCGCATGCTGGCCGACCCGCGCTCCGAGAGCCTCGCCACCCGTTTCGCCACGCAGTGGCTGAGGCTTCAGGATCTCGACAGGGTGCAGCCGGACGCCTTCTGGTTTCCCCACTTCAACGAGCAGCTCAAGGCCGCCATGCGGCGCGAGACCGAGCTGTTCTTCGATCACCTGGTCCGGGAGGACCGGAGCCTGCTGGAGCTCTACAGCGCGAATTACAGCTTCATGAACCAGCGTCTGGCGGAGCACTACGGCGTGCCGGGCGTGGTCGGGGAGAACTTCCGCCGCGTGAACTATCCCCGGGGAATGCTGCGCCAGGGTCTCCTGGGGCATGGCAGCGTCCTGATGTCCACGTCGATGGGTACGCGGACCTCGCCGGTACTGCGCGGCAAATGGGTGATGGAGGTGCTGCTGGACGCGCCGCCTCCACCGCCTCCCCCCGATGTGCCCGCTCTGGAAGAGACCGAGGACGAAGGGGAGGGGCGGTTGCTCACCACGCGCGAGCGCCTGGAGATCCATCGGCGCAACCCGGTGTGCGCCGCCTGCCATCAGTTCATGGATCCCATCGGGGTGGCGCTGGAGAACTTCGGGGTTACCGGGGAATGGCGGATTCGCGAGAGCGGATCCCCTCTCGACGCCCGGGGCCAGCTCTACGACGGTACCGAGCTCACCAACTCGGTTCAGCTCGCGGACGCGCTCCTGGAGCGCCCGATTCCGCTGGTGCGCACCTTCACGATGAACCTGATGGCCTACGCCCTCGGACGCCGCGTCGAGTACTACGACGGGCCGACCATACGCGCCATCGCGCGAGAGGCGGAGAGCAACGACTATAGAATCTCTTCCTTCGTCCTCGGCGTCGTGACGAGCGATGCCTTCCGCAGCAGGCAGGACATCGGGGCTGCGGCCACGGACGGGGTCGAGGGCCGATAGGACGACGAGACAACATGCCACGGGGCTCGTGCCCCGGGGCGCCACGATGAGCAGAGGGAGCACGACGATGACGACCAGCTTCATCACGGGCGCGCACATTCCCCGCCGCACCTTCGTTCGCGGGATGGGAGCCGCGGTGGCGCTGCCCCTCCTGGACGCGATGATGCCGGCTGGACCGGGCCGCTGGGGACGCGCGGCGGCCGCGCTCGAGGATCGCACCCGCCTGGTGTGCATCGAGGAGGTGCACGGGGTGCCGGGGTGCAGCGAGTGGGGCGCGAGCCAGCATCTGTTCGCACCCGAGAAGATCGGGCGAAACTTCCGCATGACGGATGCGAACGTGCTGAAGCCGCTCGAACGCTTTCAGGACTACCTCACCATCATCAGCAACACCGACGTGCGCATGGCGGAGGCCTACGAGCCCAACGAGATCGGCGGCGACCATTTCCGGTCGACGGCGGTCTTCCTGACCCAGTGCCATCCCAAGCAGACGCAGGGTTCCGACATTTACGTGGGCGTCTCCCTCGACCAGCTGCAGGCGCGCCGGTTCGGGCAGGACACTGCGCTCCCGTCGCTGCAACTCTGCATCGAGAACCTGGGGCAGGGCGGAGGCTGCTGGTACAACTACCACTGCGCGTACACTGATGCGATCAGCTGGGCGTCCCCGACCGAGCCGCTGCCGATGATCCGCGATCCGCGGGCCGCGTTCGACCTTCTCTTCGGCGCGGGCGGAAGCAACGAGGAGCGGGCGGTGCGCAGGCGCACCAACCAGAGCATCCTCGACTGGATCGTGGACGAAGTCGCGACGCTCAGGGCCAGGGTGGGAACCGAGGACCGCAACCGGCTGGACCGGTACCTGGACAACGTGCGCGAGGTCGAGCGCCGCATTCAGAAGGTGGAGGAGTTCAACACGAGCGGCGAGCAGCGGGAACTGCCGGAAGCCCCCGCAGGCGTACCCGACTCCTACGCCGAGCACATGGAACTGATGTTCGACCTGCAGGTGCTGGCCTTCCAGACCGACATGACGCGGGTCGTGTCCTTCAAGATGGGGCGCGACGCCTCGAACCGGATCCACCCGGAAAGCGGCACGACCACGCCGTTCCATCCCGCCTCGCACCACGGCAACAGCGAAGAAGCCATTCTGGACTTCAACCAGATCGCGCAGTACCGCATGAGCCCCCTGCCGTACTTCCTGGAGAAGCTGCAGGCGAGCATGGACGGGGACGCGAACCTGCTGGATCAGTCCGTGATCGTGTGGGGTTCGCCGATGGCGGACGGCAACGTCCACAACCACCGGCGCTGCCCGCTCATCCTTCTCGGCCACGGCAACGGCCGGCTTGAGGGCAACGTCCACCTGAAGGCCCCGGACGGAACCCCCATGGCGAACGTCTTCCTCAGCCTGCTGCACCGGATGGGGCACGAGGACATGGAGAGCTTCGGCGACAGCACGGGCGAGTTCGCGCTGGGGTATCCCGGCGCCGCCGTGGCCGCGGCGCAGTCGTCGAGCCGATAGGGGTCTGCCCGTGAATCCGACGACCACCTTCGCGATCATCGCGCTGCTGCTGGCCGGCCCGGCGGCAAGCGGCCCGGTAGCCGATGCGGCCATGCGCGAGGACATCGAGGGAGTTCGCGCCCTGCTGGAGCAGGGGGCCGATGCCAACGAGGCCCAGGGCGACGGCATGACCGCCCTTCACTGGGCCGCGCGTCACGGCGACATCGAGATGGCGCGGCTGCTCATCACTGCGGGAGCCAATGTCGAGGCGGGAACCCGGATCGGGCGCTACACCCCCCTTCACCTGGCGAGCCGCGCCGGAGGCGCCGGGGTCGTGGAGGCGCTGCTCGCGGCGGGCGCCGACCTGCACGCCAGGACCACCAACAGCGGTGTGACCCCGCTCCACCTGGCCGCCGAGTCGGGGAGTTCGGACGCGATCCGGGTTCTGGCTGATGCCGGCGCCGACCTGGACGCTCGCGAGCGGGAATGGAAGCAGACGCCGCTGATCTTCGCGGCCGCCCGGAACCGCGCACAGGCCATCCGCACGCTTCTCGAACTGGGGGCGGATGTGTCGTTGTCCGAGTCCGTGATCGAGGATGTGGATCGGCGGGCGGCCGTGGATGTGGCCGCGCAACACCGGCTGTACGAGGTGCTGGCCCAGTTCCGCCCCGACTGGCTGGAGAACGACCCGCGCGAGGACCCCTGGGGACCGGTAGACGAGGGCGAACGTCCCACGCCCGGCCAGGTGGCCGTGGCCATCGAAGCCGCTCGCGAAGTGCAGCGCAGGGGCGATGTGCTGATCCTGGACGGGGAGGTGCAGGGCATCTCGCCGATATCCACCAATCCCCCTCCGGGCCAGCCGGCCCTGGTGGGCAGGTGGGGTGGGCTCACCCCCCTTCTCCACGCGGCCCGCGCCGGGCAAGTCGCGGCCGTGGACGCGCTTCTGGACGGGGGCGCGGACATCGACCAGACCAGCGGAGACGGGACCAGCCCGCTGCTGATCGCCATGCTGAACGGGCGCTTCGACCTGGGGCTTCACCTCCTCGAGCGGGGAGCTGATCCCAACGTCGCCAGCGAACCGGGAGCGACGCCCCTGTATGCCGTGATCAACGTTCAGTGGGCCGGCACCTCCTTCTATCCCCAGCCGCGCGCCCACGAGGCGCAGAAAGCCGATTACCTCCACGTGATGGAAGAGCTGCTGCTCGCGGGAGCGGATCCGAACGCGCGGCTAGCCAGGGACCTGTGGTGGGCCCATCAGCGTCTCGTCAGCGCGAACCTGGAGGGAACCACGCCCTTCTTCCGCGCCGCGCTCGGTGTCGACGTCGCCGCGATGAAGCTGCTGGTCGCCTATGGGGCGGACCCCGGCATTCCCAGCCGGAAGCCGGCGGACGCGGACGTTGCCCCCGTGGCTGCCGACTACTCCGTCGCGGTTGACGAGAGCGGCATCCCGCCGGTTCCCCCGGGAGGCGCCGCCATGTACCCCATCCACGCGGCCACGGGCGTCGGCTACGACCAGCGCGCCGCAAACGAACACCGTTACGTGCCGCGCGGATGGCTTCCGGCCGTGAGGTATCTCGTCGAGGAGCTGGGGGCCGACGTCAACGCCCGCGACCTGGATGCCCGCACACCGCTCCACAACGCCGCTTCACGCGGTGACAACGAAGTCATCGTCTACCTGATCGAGCGTGGTGCCGATGTGCACGCGGTAACGCGGCTTGGCCAGACGACCGTCGACATGGCCAACAGTCCGAGCTACAATGTCCGCCCATTCCCGGCGACGATCGCTCTTCTCGAGCGTCTGGGTGCCATCAACAACGACAACTGCGCAATGTGTTAGTTCGCGGGGTCGCGGGCTGCGCGCCCGAGGCCCCGCAGACCCCGGCGAATCCAGGCAGGATTCCCGGGAGCAGGATCGGTGCCGTTCCCCCAAGCAGGAGGTGGAAGCATGAAAATCCTTCGTAAGGTCTTCACCTTAACCGGCGCGGTCTGCGCCATGGCCATGATTGCCGCTCCCGTGTCCGCCCAGACCGGCACCATCACCGGCGCGGTCCAGGAGGTGGGCACCGGGCTGCCGCTGGCGGGTGCGCAGGTGAGCATCGCCGCGGAAGGCGTCGGCAACGTCACCAACGCCAACGGCCGCTTCGTGCTGCTCGGCATTCCCGCCGGCAACCACGTTCTGGAGGTCCGCTACATCGGATACGGCACCGAGACCCGGGACGTCACCGTGGTCGCGGAGGAAACCGTGAACGTGGATGTCCAGATGGAATCGGAGGCGATCGCCCTGGACGAGGTGATCGTCACCGGCACCGGGGTCGTCACCGAACGGCGGCGGCTGGGCCAGACCGTCGAGACGCTGGGGGCGGAAACGATCAACAGCGCTCCCGTCTCCAATATCACCGAGGCCCTCTCCGGGCGCATCGCCGGAATGGTGCCCGGGATCGCCCCCAACGTGGGGACCTCGAGCCAGATCCTCCTGCGCGGAGCGGTCAGCCTCACGCAGCGGAGCGCGCCGCTCATCTACGTCGACGGAGTTCGCATCGACTCCAACTACAGCAAGGTGGGAGGCGCCCGCCAGGCTGGTACCATCGACCGTCTGAATCCCAACGACATCGAGCGCATCGAGGTGATCAAGGGTGCCGCCGCCGCGACCCTCTACGGCACCGAGGCCTCGAGCGGGGTGATCCAGATCATCACCAAGCGGGGGAGCGCCGGCGATCCGGTGTGGACCTTCGGAACCGGCTTCGACGGCACGAGGATCCCGTCCGCCCGTCTGAAGGGAGTCTGGGGCTACAACTTCGACACCAAGCAGTTGCAGACCCTCGGCAAGCCCGCCCTCGACTACCTCGGTGGCTGGGGCTCGGTCATGGACTTCAACGCGGACGTACGGGGCGGGACCTCGACGGTACAGTATTTTGCCTCCGGCCGACTCCGCGACGAGGTCGGGCAGATGGGCCGCGAGTACCGTGACTTCCAGGGAACCCTGGACGCCAACCTGCGCGCCAACCTCACGGTGCAGGCCACCGAGAGGCTCGGCATTCGCGTGGACATGAACACGGTCTTCAGCGACCGGCGCCAGCCCGGGCAGAACGGACTCAACTGGGGCAGCGGATACCTCTGGGGCTTCTTCCTGGCGACGCCCAGGAATCCGGCGCCGAGGTTCCCCTACGGCGGGCGCTACGGCGTCAACGCCTACGAGATCGCGTGGCCGCCGCCGCACGGGTACAGCGGACCGCTCTCCGCGAGCGAGCACTTTCTCCCGCTGGACAGCGACCCCATCGCGAGCGTGACGTCCAACCAGGACGAGCAGCGGGTGACGCTGAGCGGCGCCATGGACTACGACTGGGGCAACGGCATACGCTCGGAGCTCATCCTGGGCCGGGACCGGATCACCGAGGAGTACATCGAGCACGTCGCCAAGGGCCTGAACATCTATCACGAGCAGGGCGAGCGCCTGGTGCGTACTTCCGAACGTACGGCCACCACCCTGGACTTCAAGACGTCCTGGAGCCGGGACTTCAGCGAGAACCTGACATCGACGCTGCTGGTCGGTGGTCAGAGCTTCTGGGAAGAGGAGTGGTTCAGGACACTCGGGGTTCGGGACTTCCCGCTGCGACAGCTCTCAACCCTGCCGGCCGGATCACAACTCCTGCCGCCGAACGAACGCTTCCAGGAAGTCATCAACGCCGGCGTGTACGCCCAGGAGGAAATCGGGCTGTATAACCGCCTCTTCCTGAACGCCGGCCTGCGCGTGGACGGCAACTCGGCCTTCGGCGAAAACTTCGCCTTCCAAGTGTACCCCAAGGGCGGTGCCTCCTGGGTCGTCTCGGACCATGATTTCTGGCCGTTCCAGACCTGGGACCAGTTCCGGGTGCGGGCGGCGCTCGGCGCGGCGGGGCTGCAGCCAGGCGCGTTCGACGCTACCCAGACATGGCTGCCCGGCATCGCCGTGAACAACCTCTCCATCGTGAGAACCGGAAACCCCGGAAACGCGGACCTGAAGCCTGAACGCACCCTGGAGTGGGAGTTCGGGACGGAGTTCGGCTTCCTGGATGGTCGCGTCGGGCTGGACGTGGTGTACTACAACGCGACCACCAGCGACGCGCTCCTGCCCGTGCCCTCCGCGGCCTCCACCGGATTCCTCCAGCCGGTGATTTCCAATGTCGGCCAGATCCGCAACCAGGGGTTCGAGTCTTCGCTGGACGTTACCTGGGTCCGCCGTCCCAGCCTTAGATGGTCGACCACCTTCCAGGTCGCTCTGAATGACTCCAAGATCCTGGACATGGGCGGCGTGCCCCCCTACCGGGTGCACATCCAGGGCGGTACCAGCGCCGGCCGGTACTATCCCACCATGAAGGAAGGGTTCACTCCCGGCGCGTGGATCGCTCCGGTGCCCGATCCCAGCAACCCCTACACCGTGGCGGTGCCCATCGCGCAGCTCACGAGGGTGAACCAGATCACGCCCAACAAGCTCAAGAATGCCGCGGGCGGCGATTCACTGGAGTACGTGGGGCGCCCCATCCCGCTCTGGACGGGAAGCTTCCTCACCTCGCTCGACCTCCCCGGGGGAGTGAGCGTCAACGCCACCTTCACCGGGGCGTACGACTATCACATGTTCTCGGAGGTGTCGGTCATTCAGGACGCCTTTACCCGAAATTCACCGCGAGTGGCCGAGTTCGAGGCCATCCTGGACGACCCGAACACCTCGGTGGAGGAACGCCAGCGGGTCGCGGACGACTTCGGCAACCAGCATCCTTCGATGATCTCCAGCTATCTCTTCAGGGCCGACTTCCTTCGCTTCGCGGACCTCTCCCTCAACTACAACGTCCCGGAGAGCTTCGTGACCTCGCTCGCGGGCATGAATTCCCTGGTGGTCAGATTGTCGGCGAGCAACCTGTTCCTCTGGAACAAGTGCCCCGTGGACGTCTGCATGTCGGATCCTCTGACCCCCTATCACGGAATCCCCGACGCCCGCTCCGGCGGACCCTACAACGCATTCGGCATGAACTCCGACTACGGTCAGCCGCCGAGCCCCAGACGCTTCGGCATTCGTTTCCAGGCGACGTTCTAGGATACGATTGTGCGACGGGTATCGAATCGATCGCCAATGGCGATGAGCGGATTTCTGAAGAAGGAGATAGCCATGCGGATGCATATATTGAGACTAGGCGTACTGTCGTTCACCGTATTGATTGCAGCGGGATGCGGTGATCTGTTCAAGGTCGACAATCCGGGAAGCCTCACGATCGCGGATCTGGAAGAGCCGGATCTGATTCCGGCTCTGGCCGCCACACCCGAGGGCGTGGTCTGCGACGCCTGGGACGGCATGGTCGCGGCCAACGCCCTGCAGTCCGACGACGTCACGTTCATTTCGAGTTTCACATTCACCGAACTTCACATGTGGGGTCACATGGAGGGGTTCAATACGGTCCAGAACGGGGCCTGGAACTCCATGTCCTCGGCCCGCTGGATCGCGGACGAAGCAGTGAGGAGGTTGCAGGAGTCGAACCCCGGCGACACGACCATCGTGCGCGGCATCTTCTGGGAGGCGTTCGCACGCATCAGTCTGGCCGACCACTTCAAGGAAGTGCCCTTCAACGGCGAGGCGCCGCTGGCGCCGGATGTCGTGCTGGAACAGACGCTGTCGACGCTCGACCAGGTGGCTCAGGCGAGCAACCCGGACCTGCGGGCGGCGGCGCTCGCCACCAAGGCCCGCGTCCACAGGTCGCTCTTCTTCGAGCGTGGCAGAGACATGTCCCAGGTGGCGGCCGCCATGCAGGCGGCCGAGGCCGCGCTCGCGGTGAAGCCCGATTTCTACTTCGCCTGCCGCTATCAGCAGCCGGGCTCGCTGAACGGCCTCAGCACGTACCATCAGTCGATCACGGGCGTCATCATCGATCCGCGCAACGTGGCGATCGAGGATCCGGCGAGTGGCATGGTGGATCCGCGCATCGGCACGCGCGTAGGCCCGCCCGAGCTCGCCGCGCCGCCGCCCCATACGGGCGACGTGCACCGGTTCTTCAAGTATGAGGGGCTGGACGCCGATCTTCCCGTCAGCCGCTGGCAGGAGGCGCGACTGATCCTGGCGGAGGGCCACCTCCTGGGCGGCAACTACCAGGAGGCGGTCAACCAGATCAACATGGTGCGCGCCAACTGGGATCTGCCGCCGTTCATGAGCATGGACATTGCCGAAGTCCACCGACAGATCATCCACGAGCGCAGACTCGAGTTCATGGTCGAGGGCCGCCGGCTTCAGGACCACCGCTACTACGACATCAAGCCGTGGCAGTGGGACGAGGTGACGAAACAGTTGGGGACCAACCGGCGCTGGCCGGTCTCCTCCGAAGAGATCGCCGGCAACCCCTTTTACCAGGGCGGTAGCTGATTACCACCAGCCCGGCGCACCCCGAGAGCGATCGGCAGTCGCTCTCGGGGTGCGCCGGGGGGTTGAGGGGCTCGGCGAGGGCGGGTCCCCAGCGTCAGTGAATGTGACCAGCCAAGGATGGCCTGTGCCCGGGGGCCGGGCTTCCCCGGCAACAAGCTAGGGGAAGCGAAACCGCACGAAGGGTTCCTGGGGTCCGTCCGTCGGTGGCGTAGTCGGTGCGCCTTCGCTGCCCCGGATGATGTTGACCACCGCCCATACGATCGCCGACCCCGCAACCGCGACCACGCCTCCCACCAGAAACCCCGTGCGGGTGCGGTCGACCTCGCGCACATCGATGCCGACGACGTTGGCCGGATCAACGACCAGGCGCTGGCGCAGACCGGGGTCCACGCGCGCACCGGTGGGTGCAAGTGCGGTGGACACCAATACTTCGGGTTCCCACTGGAGCAGTTCTCCGCTGACCTCGGCGGCACGCGCCCCCGTCATTTCCTCGAGCTGCGCGGCGCCCTCCTCGGAAAGGCGGAGGCGGACATCGGTGCCGGGCGGAACCGTTCCCAGCTGGGCCGGCACCCATCGGGCGCAGCCGGATACGGTCAGGAGAAGGATCAGGGTCAGACCGGCGCGTGTCATGTTCGCCTTCGGTTGGAGGGTCATGGATGGGGTCGGAGGGTGGTCCGGGCGGCTAGGGAATGCGAATGCGCACGAAGGGCTCGCTGGGCCCGGGGGGCGGGGGATCGGTCGGTGCTGCGGTGCCGCCGCCGGTGAGCTGCGACACCACCCACACGATCGCCGACCCCGCCACCACGGCGACGCCCCCGACGAAGAGTCCGGTGCGTGTGCGGTCCAGTTCCCTGACATCCACCCCCAGGATGTCCTCCTCGTCCACCACGAACCGCTGGCGCAGGCCGCTGCTGTTCGCACCGGCTCCTGCGGATCGCAGGGCGGCCGAAACCATCACTTCGCTGCCCCACTGAAGCAACTGTCCCGAGACCTCTGACTGGCGGGTCCCGGTCAGTTCCTCCAGCTGCGTAGCACCCTCCTCCGACAGCCGCAGGCGGACGTCGGTGCCGACGGGCACTTCGCCGACCCGGGCCGGGATCCATCGGGCGCAGCCCGAGACCAGGATCACGAGCACCATCAACAGACTCGCACGTACCATATTCCAACTCCGGTGAGGTCCATGAATGCGTGGTCCCGGGATGCCCGGCGCGGGCGGCCAGTCACCCGCCCAAGTTATTCCGACGCCGGTTTTCGGGGCAACCACGGCGCCGGCGCGCCTCGACCGCGATTTGCGCGAGCCCGTTCTACAAGCAAGCGATCGCTCATCGAGCGTTCAGTACACGTCCAGGTCCGCCGCCGACACCACGCGCCCGGTGTACCCCGCCTCGCGGACCTCGCGGATGAGATCCTCGTCGGTGGCGGAGCGGTAGAGCTGGTGGTAGAGCACCAGGAGTCCCGGGCGGGCCTCCATCGCCAGCGCGGCCACTTCCGCGGTCGAAGTGTGCGCCGCCGCGTGGTAGGTCTGGTTCCGGTGCCGGTCGAAGAAGTCGCGCGAGTAGACTTCGTGCACGAGCACGTCGCAGCCGTTGCAGGCTTCGACGAGAGATGGACTCGGACGGGCGTCCCCCGAGATGACGATGGTGCGGTCCGGGGTGACGAATCGGTAGCCGAAGGCGATGGGCCAGCTGGTGTGCTGGACGGGAATGGCGTCCACGCGCACGCTGCCGTCGTCGTAGACCGTTCCCGCGTCGATCTCCCGCGTCACGGCACGGTAGTTGTGGGCGGTGCGGCCCTCCAGGCCGAAGAGGCGCATGTGGACGTCCTCGACCCACGCCTCTTCGATGTTCGTGGTCATGCGCAGCGTACCGGCTGGTCCGTACACTTCGACGGGCATGTTGCGGCCGTTTTGCCAGGGGGTGAACATCAGGTCCGGGAGCCCGACCGTGTGATCGCTATGCAGGTGCGTGATGAAGACCCGCTTCAGATTCGATGGCGCCAGGGCGGCAATCCCGTTCCGGGCCGCGGCCGCTGCCCTGCGGACGACCCCCGCGCCCGCGTCCACCAGGTAGGACTCCTCCCCGACCACCACCGCGACCGAAGGCCCGAACCGGTCCGGGTCGGCGATGGGCGTGCCGGTCCCGAGAATCACAAGCCGGGTCGCGGGCTCCTGGGCCCGCACCGCGGTTGAGCCGGGAAGGATGGCCGGCGCCAGCAGCAACGCCAGCAGCGGCGCGGACGGGAAGGCCGGGAGGGAAACAAGTGCGCGCAGATGACGGTTCATGGAAGGTCGTCCGGCTGCGGGGAAGGGTTGGACGTGATGGCGCCCATCGCGGCTCAGGGCTGCATCACGGGCCCGGTGCCGGCGGCGCGCGCCGACCATGACGGTAGCCGGTGGCGCGTCGCGGCAACAGCGACGAGGGCTTCGCGCCCGCGGAACCCGCACTTGCCGGCCGCCTGCACCCGCTTGCGCCTCTGCGGGACGGCCGAGCCGGTCCTGCACTCCCCACTGGCGCCCCGCCGTCCGCAGCATCGATCTTTCGGCATGCCCGAACTTCCGGAAGTCTGCCTGTATGTGAACGCGCTCGACGCCCGCATCACCGGGCAGCCGATCGAGCGCGTCCGGCTCCGCTCGCCATCGCTGCTCAAGACCTTCGATCCCCCGGTCTCGGAACTCGTGGGCAAACAGGTGCGCGCCATCGGGCGCATCGGCAAGCGCATCGCGCTGCACCTGGACGACGACCTTCACGCGGTTATCCACCTCATGATCGCGGGGCGCTTCCAGTGGCGGAGCGTGGGGGCGCCCTTGCCCGGGAAGCGCGCGGCGGGGGCCCTGGACTTCCCCAACGGAACGCTGGTCCTGACCGAGGCGAGCACAAAGAAGCGGATGTCGATGTGGGTGGTGCGCGGGGACGAAGCCCTGCGCGGACTCGACCCCGGGGGCGTCGAGCCTCTCGAGGTCGACTTCCCCGGATTCCAGGCGGCGCTCGTGCGCGAGAACCGCACCCTCAAGCGGGCGCTCACCGATCCCAGGATCCTGAGCGGCATCGGCAACGCCCACTCCGACGAAATCCTGCTCGCGGCGGGCCTCTCGCCCGTGCGCCTCACGCGCCGGCTCTCGACCGGGGAACTCCGCCGCCTGTACGAGGCCACCCGGACCTCCCTGCGCGCATGGACCGAGCGCCTGCAGGCCGAGGCGGGCGGGGACTTCCCGAAAAAGGTCACCGCGTTCCACCCGGCGATGGCCGCCCACGGGAAGTTCGGGAGACCGTGTCCCCGGTGCGGCACCCCGATTCAGCGCATCGTCTACGCCAGCCGCGAGACGAACTATTGCCCGGAATGCCAGACGGGGGGCAGGCTGTTGGCCGACCGGGCGCTCTCCAGGCTCCTGCGCCAGGACTGGCCGCGCACGCTTGAGGAACTGGAGGCCATACGAACGCAGGACACGGCATGAGGAGGGGTGCAAGGATGCCGGGAAGGGACATCGCGGGGTGCTAGAACGCATTCGTTTCCCGGACGCGGATGGGCAGGCGGATGAATTCCCGTTCAACATCCCGGCCCTGCGGGGCCTCGAGGCCCTGGAAGTGGCGACTCCCGTAACGCTGCTGGTAGGGGAGAACGGCTCGGGCAAGTCGACCGTGCTCGAGGCTCTTGCGGCGGCGACCGGGCTTCCAACCGTCGGCAGCAGGAGTGCGGACCGCGATCCCACACTCGCGCCGCAGCGCCGTCTGGCGAAGATGTTGAGGCTCGCATGGAGCGCGCGCACCCACCGCGGCTTCTTCCTGCGCGCCGAAGACTTCTTCGGTTTCGCGCGCCACATGGCCCGGCTGAGGATGGAGTTTCAGCAGGAACTGGCCGAGGTCGACGAGCGGTTCCGCGAGCACTCCAGGCTGGCCCGGACACTCGCGCGCGGTCCCGCCGCCGGCTCCATCGCGGCGATCGAGCGGAAGTATGGGGCGGACCTGGACGCCAACTCCCATGGCGAAGGCTTTCTCAAGCTCTTTCGCGAGCGCTTCGTCCCCGGAGGGCTCTATCTGCTGGACGAACCCGAGGCCGCGCTCTCTCCCCAGAGCCAGCTTGGCTTCATGGCCATGATGCGCGATATGATCGACCAGGACTCGCAGTTCCTGATCGCCACCCATTCGCCGATCCTGATGGCCGTCCCCGGGGCGAGGATCTACGACTTCGACGGGCGGCCGGTTCGCGAGGTAACCTTCGAGGAGATCGAGGCCGTGAACCTGACCCGCGATTTCCTCAATGCTCCGGAACGCTTCCTGCGCCATCTCTGGAGCTGATCGCGCCGGGGCGCGCGTCCTCTGCGTGCCTCGGTGGAGGAGACGTTCGGGGTTGATATTTAGGCGCGCCTAACTTATTCATTAGGCAAGCCTACAAATCGTCAACGGTCGTTTCCCGCCTACCGGTCCTCTCGCTGGGATTCCCCGGATATGATCGATCCCGGATTCGCGCTTCTCGTTTTCGCCGTGGCGGCGGTGTTTGCCGCTGCCCTGCTGTGGCCGCGCAAGGGGCTGCTGGCGTGGGCCCTCGGCGCTGCGCGCATGACGGAGCGGGTTCGAATCGAAGATGCGCTCAAGCACCTCTTCAACTGCGAGTACCTGGCCTTGCCTTCCACCCTCGAAAGCCTCGCGGGAGGACTCGGGATGCGCCGGGGCCGCGCCGGGCGCCTGGTGGCTCGCCTGTGCGAACTGGGGCTGGCGGAAGCGCGCGGCACGGCCGTCTCGCTGACAGGGGCGGGCCGGTCCTACGCCCTCCGGGTGGTGCGAACCCACAGGCTGTGGGAACGCTACCTGGCGGACCGCACCGGTGTGGCGGAGGCCGACTGGCACGCGCAGGCGGAGGTGCGGGAGCACCGCATGTCGGCGGCGGAAACGGATGCCCTGGCGGCGCGTCTCGGTCATCCCCGCTTCGATCCCCACGGCGATCCCATTCCGACCGCCCGGGGCGAGGTGCCGCCCCGCACCGGGGTCGTACTGACGCAGCTGCGCGCGGGAGCAGGCGCCCGCATCGTCCATCTGGAGGACGAGCCGCGCGAGATCTACCTGGGATTGCTGGTGGAGGGGCTCTCCCCGGGCATGGAGATCCGCGTCGTGGATGTCTCGCCGAGGGGGGTCAGGTTTCTCCTTTGGGGCAGGGAGCACCTGCTCGATCCGGTGGCGGCGGCGAGCGTGACCGTGGAGCCGGCGGAGGACATGGTGGTGCCTTCCTCACCGCCCAGGACGCTTGCCGAGCTGGCGCTCGGCGAGACCGGCGTCGTGGACCGCATCGCGCCCGCCTGCCAGGGTCCCGCGCGGCGCCGTCTGCTGGATCTGGGCGTTGTTCCCGGCACGCCCGTGCGCGCGACCCTGCGCGGGGCGGGCGGCGACCCCACCGCCTACCAGATCCGGGGTGCGACGATTGCGCTCAGGAGGGAGCAGGCGTCCCGAGTGGAGATCGCGCACGGGGCTGAAGAGGCGGCCAGCCGCGAGGCGGGGTCGCCATGATCGGGCGTGCGCGCCGCCGGAGGGGGTGTGGCGCCAGCCACGAGCCCCGCCTGGTGAAGCTGGGCATCCATCCCGGCCGGTGGGACTATCTGGTCGCCCTGGCGGGCAACCCCAATACCGGCAAGAGCACCGTGTTCAACGCGCTCACCGGGCTCCGACAGCACACCGGCAACTGGCCGGGGAAGACGGTCGTGCGCTCGGAGGGCGCCTTCCTGCACGACGAACACCGGGTGAAGGTGGTCGATCTTCCGGGGACCTACTCCCTGCAGGCCGGCAGCACCGACGAAGAGGTGGCGCGCGACTTCATCCTGTTCGGGCGCCCCGACGTGACGGTGGTCGTGGTGGACGCGACCCGCCTCGAACGCAACCTCAACCTGGCCCTCCAGATCCTGGAGATTACCTCCCGGGTGGTGGTGTGCCTGAACCTGGTCGACGAGGCGCGCCGTCACGGCATCGCCGTCGACGAGAAGAAGCTGGCGCGCCAACTGGGCGTGCCCGTGGTCGCCACGGTGGCCCGCCGGGGGGAGGGCATCGACGACCTGATGCGGGCGGTCCACGACGTGGCGACCGGCGGCACGGCTGCGGCGCCATTGCGGTCCGCCACCCACATGCCCGAGGTGGAGCAGGCGGTCTCCGCCCTCGCGCCCACCATCGAGGCGGCCTTCCCCGGACTCCCCAACGCCCGCTGGGTGGCGCTGCGCCTGCTCAACGCGGACGAACGTGTCCAGGAGGCGGTGCGTACCGGCGACATCGGCGGGGTGGGACGGGAAGACGCCGCGGTGGGACGCCCGCCGCCGGCCGGGGGAGCCGGGCCCGCGCGCGAGAACGTCCTGGAGCTGGCCTCCCAGCTGCGCTGGAAGCTCCCGACCGACTTCCACGACTCCCTCGTGACCGCCTTCTACCGCGAATCGGAACGCATTGCCCGGGCTGCGGAAGTCCGGGGGCTGCGCCGGATGGGCCTCGATCTGGACCGCACTCTCGACCGCGCCCTGACCAGCCGCTGGACCGGATTCCCGGTCATGCTGCTCATCCTCACGGTGGTGTTCTGGCTCACCATCGCAGGGGCCAATGTCCCCTCCTCGCTGCTCGCCACCCTGCTCATCGACCAGGTGCACCCCTGGCTGGTCGGAGCGGGCTCCGCGCTCTCCATGCCGTGGTGGTTGTCGGGGTTCCTCTTCGACGGGGTGTACCTTGCCACGGCGTGGGTGGTGAGCGTCATGCTCCCGCCCATGGCGATCTTCTTTCCGCTCTTCACGCTGCTGGAGGACTTCGGCTACCTGCCGCGTGTGGCCTTCAACCTCGATGGGCTTTTCCGCAGGGTGGGCGCCCACGGCAAGCAGGCGCTCACCATGAGCATGGGCTTCGGCTGCAACGCCGCGGGAGTGGTGGCCGCGCGCATCATCGACAGTCCTCGCGAACGTCTGCTCGCCATCGTCACCAACAACTTCTCGCTCTGCAACGGTCGCTGGCCCACGCAGATTCTGATCGCGACCATATTCATCGGCGCCGTCGCGCCTGCGCACCTGGCCGGCCTGGTCTCGGCGACCGCCGTGGTCGGGGTGGCCGTGCTGGGCATCGTCTTCATGTTCGCGACCTCGTGGCTGCTCTCGAAGACCCTGCTGCGCGGCGAAGCCTCCACCTTCAGCCTGGAGCTTCCCCCCTACCGGCCCCCGCGCATCCTGCAGACGCTCTACACCTCGCTCATCGACCGAACCCTGATCGTGCTCTGGCGCGCGGTCGTGTTCGCCATGCCCGCCGGGGCGGTGATCTGGCTCACGTCCAACATCGTCGTGGGCGATGCGAGCCTGGCCGGGCACTTCGTCACCTGGTCGAATCCGCTGGGCGTGCTGCTGGGGCTCAACGGGGTGATCCTGCTGGCCTACCTGGTCGCGATCCCCGCCAACGAGATCGTCATCCCCACGATCCTGATGCTCACCGTGATGACCGCGGGGATCGCCGGTGCCGGGGAGGGGGCGGGGGTCATGTTCGAGCTGAGTTCCGCGACGGACGTGGGAACCCTGCTGGCGGCAGGCGGATGGACGCTGCTCACCGGCGTCTGCCTCATGCTCTTCAGCCTGCTGCACAACCCCTGCTCCACCACCCTGTACACCATCTACAAGGAGACCGGGAGCGTGAAGTGGACCACGGTGTCCGCGCTGGCGCCGCTGGGGATCGGGTTCGTGGTGTGCTTCCTGGTGGCCCAGGCCTGGAGGCTGGTGGCGGGCGCCTGATTCCGAGGCCGAAGCCGGCTATCGACGGCTTGTGGCGGGAACCCCGGCCCGGGCGGCCGCTTCCGGGCGGCGAACCCCGCTGTCAGACGCTGAATTCCGCGACCACGGGAGCGTGGTCCGAGGGCTTTTCCGAGAAAGGTCCCTTCTTGCGGGCCTCCCGGTCCACGAAGGCATCGGTCGAGCGCGTGGCGAGGCTCTCGGTGGCGTAGATGTGGTCGATGCGCAGCCCGTTGTTGCGCGGGAAGGCGAGCCTCTGGTACGCCCACCAGGTGTAGATCGACCCCTCGGTGTGGTGCCGCTCGAAGACATCGCTCAGTCCCCACTCGCGAATGCGCTCGAGAGCATCCCGCGCGGCGTAGTGACACAGGACGCTGTCCTTCCAGTCTTCCAGCTGGTTCACGTCCGTGTCCCGGGGCGCGACGTTGAAGTCACCGGCCAGCACCAGCGCCTCGGAGGGAGAAGCGGTTTGCTCCAGATGCTCCCGCAGCCGCCGCAGCCAGTCCAGCTTGTAACCGTACTTGTCGGTGCCCACGCGGGCCCCGTTGGGGACGTACGCCGAGAGCACCCGGACGCCGTCTACCGTGGCCGCCACCAGCCGCGCCTGCGGATCCCGGTCGCCGGGCCCCATGCCCACCTCGATGTTGCGCGGTTGTGAACGGCTCAGGATGCCCACGCCGTTGTAGGTGCGCTGGCCGTACACGGCGGCGTGATAGCCCAGCTCCTCGACCGCCTCCAGGGGAAAGGCGTCGTCGGTGACCTTGAGTTCCTGCAGGCACAGGACATCGGGCTGATGCAGGCGCAGCCAGGTCAGCACCCGTTCCCGGCGGGCGTTGATGGAATTGACGTTCCAGGTCGCGATCTTCATCGGAGACGAACATAACGCTGACTCGCCTCCCACCCCAGCATGCAGCGCTTGCGCGAGGGACCCCCGCCATAATTCCCCGACTCGCCGGTGGCGCGGATCACGCGATGGCAGGGGATCAGGAAGGAGATGGGGTTGCTGCCGACCGCATTGCCCGTCGCGCGCGCCGCCCGCGCGCTGCAGACCTCCTCGGCGAGCCGTCCGTAGGTCGTGACCGCCCCGGTGGGAATGCGCAGGAGGGCGCGCCACACGGCGAGCTGGAAGTTCGTCCCGCGCACATGCACCGTCAGCGGGCCCACGTCCGGGTCGAACGGAGCCGCGAAGATGGTCCCTGCGAGTGAGTGGGCGCGCGACTCGTCCGTTTCCAGCACCGCCCGCTCCCAGGTACGGAGGAGCGCTCTCTTCTCGGCTTCGACATCCCGGGCACCGGCGAACGAGACCCGGCACACGCCGCGGGCCGTCCACGCGACGAAGACAGGCCCGAACGGGGAATCTGCCGTACCAAAGCCGATCCGCAGCCCGGCGCCCCGGCTCCGGTACTCCCCCGGCGTTGCAGCTTCCACCGCCACGAAGTGATCGTGCAGCCTTCCCGGGCCGGAAAGCCCGCTATCGTAGGCCGCCGAGAGAACCGATTCGGAATTGTCGAGCAATTCCCTGGCGTGCCGGACGGTGAGGAACTCCAGAAACCGCTTCGGCGTGACCCCGGCCCACCGGGAGAACAGCCGATGCAGATGACTCGGGCTGAGCCCGACGTGCGCCGCCACCTCCGCGAGGTCCGGCTGGCGCGCGCGATGGCTGTCGAGGTAGCGAATGGCGGACTCGATTCGGTCGTAGTCGGTCATGTCGGGTCGGCGCTCCGGCACAGGTCGTTGGGGCGAGTGGTCACCGTAAGCTGATGGTTCCACCCCGCGAAATCGACCCGATCCTTGCCACGATCGCCGGCTCGAGAAGGGACCGGCGTCCGAACGTTGCCCGAGCAATGCGGATCACGCGATGATTATTGGCGCACGTCCCCTGCCAACTCATGAGAAAAACCATGAACAGCCCCGCGAGAACCGCGTTTCTTCGTTCTCCCTGCAAGCGCTCGAGCATCATCCGCGTTGTGCTCGTCACGGCCGGGACGCTTCTCGCTCCCGCGATGCTTCCGGCACAGGCGCCCGCGCCCGACAGCCCGCTCCCGGCTGACCCCGCGGTCACGGTGGGCGAACTCGAGAACGGACTTCGCTACTACGTGCGCGAGAACGCCACGCCGGAAAACCGCGCCGAGTTTCGCCTGGTCGTGAACGCCGGCTCCATCCTGGAGGACGAAGACCAGCTCGGCCTTGCCCACTTCACCGAGCACATGGCCTTCAACGGCACCGAGAACTTCGAGAAACAGGAACTGGTCGACTATCTGGAGTTGATCGGGATGCAGTTCGGTCCCCACATCAACGCCTACACCAGCTTCGACGAGACGGTCTACATGCTGCGCGTTCCCATGGACGATCCGGAGGTGCTGGAGACCGCGTTCCAGATCCTCCAGGACTGGGCGCGCGGCGTGGTCTTCGACCCGGAGGAAGTGGACAGGGAGCGTGGGGTGGTGATCGAGGAGTGGCGGCTCGGCCGAGGCGCGCAGGCCCGCATGTTCGATGCCCAGCTCCCCATCCTCTTCGAGGGCTCCCTCTATGCCGACCGCCTGCCGATCGGGAAGACGGAGGTGCTGGAGACGGCTCCCGCGTCGGCACTCCAGCGGTTCTACCGCGACTGGTACCGGCCCGATCTCATGGCGGTGGTGGCCGTGGGGGACTTCGACGCGGAAGCCATCGAGGGCATGATCCGCGGCGGTTTCGAGGGCCTTGCGTCCCCCGCGAATCCGCGCCCGCGCGCGACGCTGGAGGTGCCCTTCGACCACCCGCCGCGGGTGGCCATCGCGACCGACGTCGAGGCGTTGCAGTCGCAGGTGTCGGTGCTGTACAAGAGGCCGGTGACCCCGAGGGGCACGGTAGCAGCCTTCCGCCGCGGCATCACCGAGAGCCTGTACGAGGGGATGATGGCGGCGCGCCTCGAGGAGCTGACGCAGCAGGCCGACCCGCCCTTCCTCATCGCCTTCCCGGCCGGCGGGAGCTTCGTGCGCGCGCTGGACATGTACCAGCTCCTCGCACTGGTGCCGGACGGCGGGCTCGAGCGCGGACTGGACGCGCTGCTCACGGAGGCCGAGCGCGTCCGGCGCCACGGCTTCACCGCGACCGAGTTCGAACGCCGGAAGGCGGAGGTCGCGCGCACCTTCGAGCGCCGTTTCGCGGAGCGCGAGAACCAGGAGTCCGCCAGTCTGGCGGGCCGCTATGTCCAGGCGTTTCTGACCGGCACCGCCTTCACCAGCCCCGAGGACGAACTGGAGCTGGCGAACGCGGTCTTGCCGGCGATCACGCTGGAGGAGGTCAACGGGCTGGCCGAGGAGTGGCTGCAGGAGCGGGGACGCGTGGTCATGGCCAACGCTCCCGAGAAGGCGGACCTGGAAGTGCCTACGGAAGAAGCCATCCAGGGCGTGTTCGCATCAGTGGTGAGCCGGGAGATCGAGCCTTGGGAGGACGCCGCGGTCGATGCGCCGCTGGTGGCTGCGATTCCCGATGGATCGCCGGTGGTCGACGAGGAAGTGGTGGAGGAGGTGGGGGTGACGGTGTGGACGCTCGAGAACGGCGTGCGCGTGGTCCTCAAGCCCACCGACTTCCGGGACGACGAGATCCTCTTTGCGGCGACCAGCCCCGGGGGCACCTCGCTGGTCCCCGACGAGGAGTTCGCGGGCATTCGCATGGCTTCGGCGGTGGTCGTGGAGGGCGGCGTCGGCGAATTCGACAAGCTTGCCCTGGACAAGAAGCTGGCCGGCCTGGACGTGCGCGTGTCGGCGAGCGTGGGAGCGTTGACCGAGGGCATCAGCGGCAACGCTTCGCCGCGGGACATCGAGACCGCCTTCCAGCTCATCTACCAGCGCTTCATGGCCCCAAGGAAGGACGAAACCGCGTTCGCGGCCTACAAGACTCTGCTGTCCGGGATCTTCGCCAACCGGGGGGCCAGTCCCGCTGCGGCGCTCGGTGACACCGTGTCGCTCATCCTGACGCAAGGGCATCCCAGGACGCTCCCGCCGGACGACGAGATGATCGAGCGCCTGGATCTGGACGCTTCCTTCGCCCTCTACCAGGATCGGTTCGCCGACGCGAGCGACTTCGTCTTCTTCTTCGTGGGCGCGTTTGCACCGGAGGAGATCCGGCCGCTGGTGGAGACCTGGCTCGGCGGGCTCCCGAGCCTGGGACGAGTGGAGACGTGGCGGGACGTGGGGATCGATCCTCCCGAGGGCGTGATCGAGAAGGAGGTGCGCAAGGGACTCGAACCTCAGAGCCAGACCCGCATCGTCTTCGCGGGGGACGCCGGGTTTTCGCGGGAGGAGGGAATGGCGATCTCGGCGCTCGCCGACGTGCTGGACATCCGCCTCCGCGAACTGCTGCGCGAGGATCTGGGCGGAACCTACGGCGTGGGCGTAAGCGGCTTCCTCTCGGATCGCCCGGACGAGGAATACTCGGTGCGCATCAGCTTCGGCTCGGCGCCGGAGCGGGCGGAGGAGCTGGCGGCCGTGGTGTTCGAGGAGATCGACCGGCTTCAGCTGGAAGGACCCGATGCCGCGACTGTAGAGAAGGTGCGCGAGACCCAGCGGCGCAACAGGGAGACCCAGCTGGAGCAGAACCGCTACTGGCTGGGCAGCCTCCAGCGTCTGCACCAGCTCGACGTGGACTACGGCTACGCGACCTCCTACGAGTTCATCGAGGGATGGACGGCGGACCATGTGCAGGAGGCCGCACTCCGGTACCTGCGTGACGACCGGTTCGTGAAGGTCGTGCTGTACCCGGAGAACCCCGTGCCCTGAGACGTCACCCGGATGGGCTGCGGGAGTGCAGGCGGCGCGCCGGTGGCCACTGCCGGTCCGAATCCCTCATCCCGAGAGCAGGGTCAGCGCGACCGCGGTCACCAGGGCCACCGTCACGTTGTCGTCCACCGGGATGGGTGCCCTTTCGGCCGCCGCGGCCACCAGTCCGATGAGGGCCGCGGGGCCGAGCCCGGCAAACGGCAGCACGCACACCGTCGCGACCGCCCAGAATACGCCGGAACCGAGCAGCGACGGCTGTCCCGGGTCGGCGCGGCCCCATAGCTGGCCGCACACGCTGGCGCACGGATCAGCCAGCGCGACCACCAGGATGCTGGGGATCCAGACCCGGCCCGGGAACACCAGCATCACCGCGGCGGCCCCGATCACGTACCAGGTCGAAGACGCCCACTTGCGGGATTCCCGGGGCGAGGCGAGGTGGCGGAAGACCCGGAAGAACTTGCGGTTGAGGTCCGGTCGCCGGAGGCGCAGGACATCCGTCCCCACTGCCATTGCGATGATCGCGCCGAGACTGACCGAGAGCGCCAACGGCGGCAGGAAGTCCAGCCAGATGAGCCCGACGAGCCCCAGACCGCAGCCGGCGTGAACGACCCGCCGCCACGGCTGCAGGCCGCGTGTCTGCTGCACCAGTTTCTCCAGGTCGGGATCCATATCCGGGGATCTATGGTGTCACCTTCGGGTAGGCAAACGCCCGCGTTCGCGAAACATATCCGAATTGCTGCACGTTGGGTGTCGAAGCTGCTAACTTGGGTCGGCACCGGCGCGCGGGCCGCAAGGAGCGGAACCTGTTCATGATGACAGCACTGAGGGCATACGACGAGCGCATGCTCGACGTGATCACCGCCCGCCGGAAGCGGTGGCTCGACATCTTCATGCGCTGCATCACCCACGCGGGTGACTGGCCGTCGATGGTGGGCATCACGCTGACACTCAGCTTCGGCTTCCCGTCCGGGCTGCGCAGGGTGGGGCTCAAGTGCCTGGCGGTGCTCACGGTCTCGCATCTGCTGGTACAGCTGATGAAGCGCACCATCAACCGGCCGCGGCCGAAGCTTCGTCCGACGAGGCTGTTCGTCATGGAACCCCCCGACCGCTTCAGCTTCCCCTCGGGACACGCCACCGCAGGGCTGGCGGTCGCCATCCCGCTCTACTTCGCGCTTCCCCCGCTGGCGGCCTTCATCGTTCTCGGTCTCGGGCTGGCCATCGGCGTGTCACGCGCCTACCTGGGCGTGCACTATCCGGGGGACATCATCATGGGCTGGGTGACGGCGATCATGACCGCGCTGATCGTGGACTGGAGCCTGCCGGTCTAGCCCCCCCTTTTCTCCGCCATTCCGGGGCTGAAGCGGCGGGCGTCAGCGTCCGGCGGCGGCGCCCTGCTCCCACGCGAACCCGTAGTGGGTTTCCAGGAAGAACCTGAGCGCCCGCGCCAGGGCACCAGCGAAGCGCCGGCGGTTCCGGTCGGTATCACGGATCCCCGGGCCGTGCAACTCGATCTGGACGCCATCGATGACGCCGCCATCCAGTGACCCGTGCCGGCGCGTGCTGTAGCCGCCGCTGAAGAAAGGCTCGCCGCCCGGATCGGGGATCAGCGGGCTGGGCACCGTCGTGATCCTCTCCCCGAAAAGCAGCCCCCCCAGGCTCTCGGGGCCGCGCACGATGTCGGCAAAGGAGAGGTCGACCCGGCGGGCGAGCGAGCGGATGCTGGATTGCTCCGGGAAGCGCGGAGCGTTCAACCCGGTGTCGGAGCGGCTCAGATCGTTTCCGGTGAGCAGGTATCCGAGTTCGACGCGCGGGGTGGGGTGGCCGTGCCCGTGCAGGTCGATGTAGAACCCGCGGCCGTGGTCCTCCGCGACGCGCTCGCGAGCCACCTGAATGAAGGTGTGGTACTCGCGCCAGGCCTGCTCTGCGAACTCGCTCCCCTGGGCAGCCTCCACGATCTCCCGGTTGGGGTCCAGGCGCGTGCGCCGCAGCCGGCTGATGACCACGTGCGGCTGGCCGCCCCCGAAGTACGCGATGATCGAGTCGCGGACCGCGCGGGTCGTCTCCTGCGTCCACGAGTCCCGCGCGAGGGTCCCGTAGGTACGGCGCGGAATCTCGTCCGGCTCCTCGCCGCCTCCATGCCCCGCACTTACCACCAGGGGCAGGTCCCCGGCGATGTACTCGACGTACCGGTTGCGGCCGAAATAGGTCCGGCCGGGCACGTACTCGGCGATGGGCGCGGGGATGTACACTTCCAGGGTGGCCGTGCCGGACACGTCTCCCGCTGCGGCCCGAACCTCCGTGCTGCCCGTTGCCACGGCGGTGGTCTGCCCCGTGGGGTCGACCGACGCGACGGAGGCATCGGCGACCGACCAGGCAACCGCCGCCCCGGGGAGGGCCGCGCCCTGGGCGTCGGTCACCCGGACCTCGAAGCGAAAGGTCGTGCCCGCCTCCACCAGCAGCTTCACGCCGGGGGATACGATGACACGGGCGGGCGGGGTGGGCGAGGTGCCGCCGTCGCACGCCAGCGCGGCGAGCAATATCGCGGAAAGCCATGTGCGCATATAGCTTCTCCGGGTCCTCTCCCGTGGACTCCCCCCGAATAGTGACGACGCGCCGCGTCTCCGATCAAGGGCAGGCAGGGTCGACGGTGGCCGGAAGCGTACCGGGGACGTGACAGGAACCAGTGAAGAGCACCACATGATCCGCACCGAAGCGCTCAGCAAGGAATTCCGCTCGCGCGGGGGAAACCGGGTGCGGGCGGTGGATCGCCTGGATCTCAACTGCGACGCGGGCGAGATCTACGCGCTCCTCGGACCCAACGGGGCGGGGAAGACCACGGTGCTGCGCATCCTGAGCACCCTGATGGACCCGACCTCGGGCGAGGCGTGGGTGCGGGGACACCCGGTGCGAACCGAAAAGGCCGCCATCCGCGCCCTGATCGGCTTCGTGTCGTACGAGACCCGGGTCTACGAGCGCCTCACGCCGCGCGAGATCGGCCACTTCTTCGGCCGCCTGAACGACATGACCCCGGCCGCCATCGAGGGCAACCTCGCCTACATCTTCGATCTGCTGGACATGACCGGGTTCGCCGACGAGCGCACCGACGTGTTCTCCACCGGGATGAAGCAGAAGACCGTGCTCATGCGCGCGCTGGTGACCAACCCGCTCATCCTCGTCTGGGACGAGCCCACCTCCGGACTGGACGTCCTCACCGCCAGGAAGGTGATCGACTACATCCGCCTGTTGAAGGAGGAGGGCAAGACGGTCCTGTTCTCGACCCACATCCTGTGGGAGGCGGAGAAGCTCGCCGACCGCATCGGCATCATCCACCGGGGCATGCTCAGGTCCGAGGGCACCCTCGAATCGCTGCGAGCCGATACCGGACTCGGGGACCTCGAAGACATCTTCTTTTCCCTCGTGGGGGCCGACGGGAAAGCAGGGGGCGGATGATCCGCAAGGCGCTGCTGATCTACGGCAAGGAGATGCGGGTCCTGAGGCGGGACGCCCGGCTCATCGGAGGGATGGTGGCGAGCGCGCTGATCTTCTTCCCCCTGCTGATGGGGCTGGCCAGCAACCTCGACCGACTCGGCGGCGACGACGCCGGGCCCGTACCCGTGGTTGCCCCGGGGGCCGACGATGTTCTGCGGCGGCTGCTGGACGCCAATTCGCTGGTGCGCGTCGCGACGCTGGAAGAAGTGTCGGACGGCGGCGATGCCTACGTGAGCGTGCTGCGGGAAGGGGCGGCGTACCGGATTCGGGCGGCATCCGCCGAGAACGCGGTCTGGGCAGCCGCGATGTCGCTGCGCCAGGATCTGCAGGCGGTGCAGCAGCGGGCCGTCGAGGACAGGCTCGCGGAGCAGGGCCTGCGCATGCGCGATCTGCGGCCCTTCGAGGTCGTGCTGATCGATACCTCGAGCGGCATCGGGGGAGCGCTCAGCCTGCTGATCCCCTACATGGCGGTGATTCTGCTGGTCACCAACGCGGCTCGGGCTCTCTACGTAGCGGTCGGGGAGAAGGAGAAGAACACGCTGGCGGCGCTGCTGGTGTCGACGGTGCCGCGTCCCGCGATCGTGATCGGCAAGAGCCTGGCCATCATGACGTTCGCGGTGGTGGCGTCGCTCCTTCTGATCGTCGGGATGATGATGGCGGCCCGGCTGGGACTGGCGCCCGAGGACTTCGCCGGGCCGGGCGCGCTGTCGCTGGCACCGGCGCAGGTGGTGGCGCTGGCCGTGAACCTCGCCGCGCTCGCGCTGCTGGTGTCGGCGCTGGTCATGGTGATCGGCACCTGGGCGCGCTCGCAGCGGGAGGCGGGAATGTATACTGCGCCGCTCGTGTTCCTGTCCGTGTTTCTGGCCATCTTCGCTCTCGCGCCGACCTCGTTCGGGGCCTTCGTGTACGCGGTGCCCATCCTCGGCAATGCGCTGGCGATGCGCGAGGCCATACAGGGGCGGGTCGACTGGCTGGCGCTGGCGCTCCTGGCGGGCGTGAACGCTCTGGGCTTCGCGTTCCTGACCTGGTGCTCGATCCGGCTCTACGGGCGCGAGTCAGTGCTCTTCCGGGTGTAGGCCAGCCCTTCTGCGCGCAGGCCAGGCCTTCCACTCCTCCAGGAGCCGCTGGTCGCGCTCCAGGTTCAGTTGAAACTGGTTGCGCCGTTCCTCGGGGAGCGTCCTGAACCACTCCAGCGTGTCGAGAGCCGTGACCGCGATGGGACGGAACTTGAGCCCTTTTGCGACGGCCTTGTGGGACCTGACGCGCGAGATACCGCGAACGGCCCCCTCCGTGGGCGGATACCAGAGCGGGAACCGCGCCTGCCGGTCGGCGAGGAATTGCTCATCGATCCAGGTGAAGGACAGCGGCGTGCTGGTGATCGCGCGGATGCCGTAGACGAACTCGGCCATCGAGGTCGGGGCGAGGGCCGGGCCGGCGGCGTTGAAGGTACCGCCGACGTCGCGCTCCAGGCACAGGATCATGAACTCGGCCAGATCGCGGACATCGATGTACTGGACCGGTGTGTGCCGGCTCCCGGGCGCGATGATCTCACCGCCGTGGTCGATGCGCACGGGCCAGTAGGTAAACCGGTCGGTGGTGTCGCCGGGCCCCGCCACGACATGGAGCCGCACCACGGTGCCGCGTTCCCGGTAGGTGTCCGTGACCGCATTCTCGCAGAGGATCTTGAGAGGTCCGTAATAGCGGTCGACATCTTCGCTCTCGGGATCCTCTATGGGAAGGAGCTCCGAATCCTCGGTAAGCTCGTCCTGGTCGAAGCTGTATACCGATCCGGTCGAGGTGAAGAGGTAGCGGCCCACCGAGTTGCGCAGGAGCTCTGCCGAGTCGCGCACGTGGCGGGGCACGTAGCCGCTGTTGTCGATCACCGCATCCCAGGTGCGCCCCTCCAGGGCGCCGAGCTGGCCGTCCCGGTCCCCGATCAGCGTCTCCACGCCGGGGAAGAGCTCCGGGGCCGAGCGGCCGCGGTTGAAGATGCTGACCTGGTGGCCCCGGTACATTGCGTACCGCACCTGGTGCGGGCCGATGAACCCGGTGCCGCCCAGGATGAGGATGCTGAGGGGGCGGGGTGACGGTTCGGGTGCGGCGGGCGCCGGGGTGGCCGGGGTCGGACCGGCCGGTCCCGGGGTGGAGGCCAGGGCGCGGGCGGGTCCGAATGCCGCGGCTCCGGCGGCGGCGGCGGAGGTGGCCAGGAAACGGCGGCGAGTGTGCGTCATGTCAGGAACTCCTAACGGGATCCGAGCGACGCGAGCAGGGCGGTCGCGCGGCGGTTCGATTCCGCGATGGCCTCCAGCAGCCGGTTCCGCTCGCGCACCAGCGTGGCCATGGCGAGGCGGTAGCGCTCGTTGCCGGGCGCCTCCTGCGCGAGCGTACGAGTCGGGGCCAGGCCGGGAAGGGGCCCGGGGACCGCGCCCGCGTCCGGGTGGTGCGGGGTGAGCGGGACGTAGAGCACCCGGTGGAGCGGCCGCAACACGTCCACAAGCGCCATGTCGAGCGAGGGCGAGCCGGTCGCCCGCGGGAGCGCCGCCTGCAGCCGGCCCGCCAGCGCGAGAAGTTCGCCCTGGGCCTCGGAGGCCTGTGAGAGATCGAACTGACCGCTGCCCGCTTCGGAGCGGGCGGTGATGGCCGCGCCCAGAGCCTCGACCTGACCCACCAGGTCCACCGGCAGCACTTCCCGTCCGAGCAGCGCCGAGAGCGCAATCGTGTACAGGTAGGTGTCGCCCTCCAGGATGTCGAAGTCGATCTTGTCGAACGTGTCCTCCGGAGTGTGCCACCACCAGTAGCCGCCGTCCTCCTGCGCGCGGTTGCGGTAGAGCTGCAGGAGCGGCAGCCCGATTCCGTTGAACGACTGGTCGGAGTTGCGGGCCGGCCGGGTGGGCTGGATGTTGGCGTCCTCGCCACGCTGCATGGCGAAGCGCGCGACCTCGTCCAGCGAGGCGGTCGTCGCGGCTGCGAACAGGCGCGCGCCCATCTGTCCGATCCCGTCCACGTTCACATGGGCCACCGCGCGCGAGCGCAGCTCCTCGAAGAAGTGGTCGGCGAACCAGGTCGATCCGCCATAGCGCGCGTTCGAGTGGCCCGGCCACCAGGCCACCACCAGGCCGCGCCGCATGCGCTCCCGCTCCGCGTGGAAGGCGAGGGCCAGGTCGAGCATCGCCGCGTTCGACGCCCCTTCGTCGGTCGCCGCGTGATACCATCCGTCGATGTGTCCGCCGAACAGGACGTAGGGGCTCTCCGGTTCGGGTCCGGGGATGCGGGCGATGGCGAGCCGAAGCTCCTTCCATCCGGTGTCGGCGCGTGCCGAAAGCTCTACCTCGAGCGGGGCGCGGGCGAGCAATGCCCGAAGTCGTTCTCCCGCGCTGCGCGCGATGTGCGCGACGGGCATGTCGGGCAGGCGGTGGTAGTTGAGCAGCGAAGGCGTGCCCCAGGTCGAGGTGACGATGAGGTCGTTCACCCGCTCTTCGGGGTGCACGAAGATGACCCCGACGGCACCCAGCCGGTCCAGAACGACGACCGGGATGTTCCTCGGCTGCCCGTCCAGGAGCACGATGGCCCCCGCGATGTCGGGAAGGTCGCGTGCGCCGGCTCCGTCCATTCCTTCCCCGGCGAGCACGATGCGCTCGCCCGTGCCGACCTCGACGGGAGGCAGATTGGCGGGCGCACCCAGGTCGACCAGCGGCGCGCGCAACGAGCCCACCGTGGCGGAGAAAGACGACGTGATGGCGGGGAAGGTGGGTCCGTCCGGCACCGAGACCGATGCCGAGATCGGATCGGATACGTACGTCTCGAAGGCGTGCACCTCCACCGGTACGCCGGCCGCCTCGAGCGTCGCGACGACGTAGTCGATGGCCGCGTTTTCGCCCTCGCTCCCGGAGAGGCGGTCGTGCTCCACGATCGCACGCGCGTGCGGCTCCAGCGAGGCCGCGGAAATATGGGTGCGCACCGCGGCTGCCAGCAGATCCGCGTTCATGTCCGCCTGCATCCCCGACGGTCCGGCCGGGCCGCAGGCGGTCGTCAGCCATGGTGTGAACGCGAGAGCGATCAGGGCAATCTGGTATTCGGATCGAGGCATGGGGCGTTCCTCCGGGGCCTGATTGGGGCAACGCCATGGATGATGGAGCGACGCCCCGGACCGCGCCAGCCTGCGTGCGGTTCGGTGGCCGCGATCAGCTGTCCCCGGACGCCGACCTCGGGCGCCGGCCCAGAAAAGCGCGCTCCTCAAGGAAGCGAATCCGCGTATCCACTTTACGAAACCCGTCGCGCATCTCGCTCCTGAGTGCGGCGATGTCGCCCTTGAGTTCGGTCCTGAGTGCGATGATGTCGCCCTTGAGTTCGGTCCTGAGCGCAGAGATGTCGTTCCTCAACTCCGTCCTGAGTGCTCCGATGTCGTCCTTCGACTCGCTGCGCAATGCGGTCATTTCGACCCGCAGCGTCTTAAACTCCGCTCTGGTTTCCTTCCTCAACGAAGCCATGCTGCCCCGCAACACGCTGGCCATGCGCCACTGGAGGCTGGCCAGCGTGATGCCGACGGCCAGGATTGCGATCAGGTCGCCGCTCACGGGCCTATCCCGCCGACGAGGCTTTCCCCTTGCATCGCTTAGCCCCAGGTTGAGGTTCCGGGTCACCGCGCATCACCCATGCCGCGAGCCGGTGAACACCGCAGGCGCACATGAATGATACGTGCCGACGCCGGGCTTCGGAATGTCGATATGGGCCGATCACGTTTCCCGCGGGAGGTTGTCATGAAACGAACGACCGGACTTCACATCATCATCGCGCTGGTGCTGGCTTCGGCCTGCGCGCCCACGACCCCCGACTATTCGGCCGTTTTCGACGGCACCGCGGGCCGCTGGCTCGACCTGACCCATGACGTCTCCGCCGACGCCGTCTTCTGGCCCACCGCGGATCCGTTCGTGCTGGACACGGTGGCCTACGGCATGACCGAGGGCGGGTACTTCTACGCCGCCTTCAACTTCGCGTCGTCCGAACACGGCGGCACCCATGTCGACGCTCCTATCCACTTCGCCGAGGGGAGGATATCAACCGCGCAGATCCCTCTTTCCGCCCTGATCGGGCCGGCGGCCGTCATCCGCGACCCGGCGGGTGACAACCCGGACCACCAGGTGGGGGTGGAGGCGATCGCCGCGTGGGAGGCACGCCATGGTCCCATCCCGGCGGGGACGACCGTCCTGCTCGACACCGGCTGGGCCGACCGCTGGCCGGATCCCGTCCGCTACCTCGGGACTGGCCTGCGAGGCGAGGAGGCGATTCCGGAGCTCCACTTCCCGGGACTGGACCCGGAGGCGGCGGAGTGGCTGGTCGAAAACCGCGACATTGCGGCGTTGGGCCTCGACACGCCCAGCCTTGACTACGGGCAGTCGAGCGCCTTCGAGACGCACCGCATCCTCTACTGGGAGAACATCCCGGGCTACGAGAACGTGGCTTCCCTCCCGGAGCTTCCCGAGTGGGGCGCCTTCATCGTGGCGCTGCCCATGAAGATTGTGGGGGGCAGCGGAGGGCCGCTGCGCATCGTGGCGTTCCTGCCTGACTGACTCGCAGGCAGACTAAGTCCACTCGCCTTAGTCCACTTCTGCCTAACGGCCTGTCCAGCCCGGCCCGCGGACGAAACGGCCGGACATCGCGCCGGTGGGTTCGGAGTCCTCAAGCACCATCACGCCGTTGACGAACACGTGCGTCACGCCGGTGGCGAGCTGGTGGGCGTCCTGGTAGGTGGCGTGGTCGATGATGGTGGCCGGATCGAACACCACGACATCCGCGAAATAGCCTTCCGCAAGTTGCCCGCGGTCGGAGATGCGCAGGTTGGCCGCCGGAAGCGAAGTCAGCTTGCGCACCGCCTCTTCCAGCGGGATGACCCCTTCCTCGCGCACGTACCTGCCCAGCAGGCGGGCGAAGTTGCCGTACGCGCGCGGATGGGTGCTGTTTTGCAGGAAGATGCCTTCCGGGGCCATGGACGCGGCGTCCGAGTCGAAGGAGACCCAGGGCAGCGCGATCTGGCGGCGCACGTTCTCCTCGGACATGAGGAAATAGACGACCTGCACCCGGGTGCCGTCCTCGATCACCAGGTCGATGGCGGTCTCCTCGGGCGGCGTGCCGCGCTCCTCGGCCACCTCGGCCAGGGTCATGCCCTGGTAGCGGCGCAGCTCCTCGTTGCGGAACCCGACCAGCAGCGCCCCCTCGGGGCCGGATGCCAGCAGGAGGTTCTCCCACTCGTCGGTCGGTGTGCGCATCTCTTCCACCACACGCGCGCGGATCTCCGGATCCCGGATGCGCTCCGCCCAAGCGTCGTAGCCGCCCTCCTGCACCCAGGGCGGCATGGCGGCGTCGAGCCCGGTGGAGCCGGCGGTGTAGGTGTACATGTCGGCGGTAATGCCGAGCCCCTCGGCGCGGACCTGTTCCACGCGCGCGATCACGTCCTCCAACTTGTGCCAGTTCTCGCGTCCGGCCGCCTTGAGATGGTAGATCTCGGCGCGGATGCCGGCCTCGCGCGCGATGGTGATGAGTTCCTCGACCGATTCGAGCAGCCGGGCGCCCTCGCTGCGCAGGTGCGAGATGTACATCCCGTCGTACTCGGCGGCGACCTCGGAGAGCGCGATCAGTTCGTCGGTGTCGGCGAAGAAGCCGGGGGTGTAGATGAGCGCCGAACTCACCCCCACGGCGCCCTCCTCCATGGCGGCGCGCACCAGAGCGCGCATGCGCCCCAGCTCGTCCGCGGTCGGGGGGCGGTCCTCGTAGCCGATCTCGTGGATGCGTGCGGTGGTGGCGCCCATGAAGGAGGCCACGTTGGTCGCGACGCCCTTGCGCTCGAGGAAGCTCAGGTATTCGCCGAGCGTTGTCCACGGCACCTCCAGCGGCGCATCCGGCGGCAGGCCCAGGGCGCGCGCGGCGGCTTCCCTCCCGCCCAGCCAGGACACGAAGTCATCGAGGAAGTCCGCCTTCATGGCGTCGTTCGCCGGTCCCATCGATGAGCCTTCGCCGAGGACTTCCAGCGTCACCCCTTGGCGGATGTCGCCGAGCGAGCGGCCGTCCACGATGAGCGATTCGTTGGCCCAGCTGAGCATGTTGATGAAACCCGGGGATACCGCCATCCCCGAGGCGTCGAGCACTTGCGCCGCCTGCGCGCCGGAGAGGTCGCCCAGCGCAGCGATGCGGTCTCCGCGGATGCCTACGTCGGCCACCACCGGGGGCGAGCCGGAGCCGTCGTAGACGGTGCCTCCGCGAATGAGCACATCGTAGCCGCTTTCATCACCGGCGCATCCAGTCAGACAGAGCGCGCCTGCGCAGAGCGCCGCGATCCAGCGCGGACGCATCGCCGCTCGAATGCGGGGAGGAGTGGGTCCGCGGGCTGCCGGCCCCCACCTGGCGCCGCTCATGCCGACACCTCGTGCGCGGGTCCCGAGCCCTTCGGCACCCGGATGTTCTCTACCAGCCGGCCCACCTCCTCGGGCGGTGGAGGGTTGAAACGGGACACCGTAACCGAGACCGCGAAGTTGATCAGCATGCCCACGAACCCGATGCCCTCCGGCGAAATCCCGAGAAACCAGTTGTCGGGCGTGTTGGCCCCGGGATTCACGTAGTTGAAATAGATGATGTAGGCGGCCGTGAAGGCGATTCCCGAGATCATCCCGGCGATCGCGCCCTCCCGGTTCATCCGCCTCGAGAAGATGCCGAGGATGATGGCGGGGAAGAACGAGGCCGCGGCCAGCCCGAAGGCGAACGCCACCACCTGGGCGACGAAGCCCGGCGGGTTGATCCCCAGGTAGCCGGCCAGCACGACCGCAAAGGCCGCGCTGACGCGAGCCCATACCAGCTCGCCTCGCTCGGAAATGCCGGGCCGGAAGACCCCCTTGAGCAGGTCGTGGCTGATGGCCGAGGAGACCACGAGGAGCAGTCCCGCGGCCGTGGAGAGCGCCGCCGCGAGCCCGCCGGCCGCCACCAGCCCGACCACCCAGGCCGGCAGCCCCGCGATCTCCGGGTTGGCCAGCACCATGATGTCGCGGTCGATGGTGAGTTCGTTCTGCACCGGTTGCCCCGAGCCATCGACGGCATCCGGGCCGACGAACTGGATGAGCCCGTCGCCGTTGTGGTCCTCGTAGGCGATCAGGTCGGTGTTCTCCCAGGTGGTGAACCACTCCGGAACCGCCTCGTAGGGCTGCTCCGACACGGTGTTGAGCAGGTTGGTGCGCGCGAAGACCGCTACCGCGGGTGCCGTCGTGTACAGAATGGCGATGAAGAGCAGCGCCCATCCCGCCGAAATCCTGGCGTCGCGCACGCGCGGAACCGTGTAGAAGCGGATGATCACATGCGGTAGCCCCGCCGTCCCCACCATCAGCGCCGCCGTGATCGCGAACACGTCCAGCGTCGACTTGGAGCCGTCGGTGTAGGCCGCGAAGCCCAGTTGTTCGTGGAGCCCGTCGAGCCGGTCCAGCAGGTACTCTCCGCTCACCAGGTCGGCGCCGCCCAGGCCGAGTTGGGGAACGGCGTTGCCGGTGATGAGGATCGAGAGAAAGATCGCGGGCACCATGTAGGCGAAGATGAGCACGCAGTACTGCGCCACCTGCGTGTAGGTGATGCCCTTCATGCCGCCGAGCACGGCGTAGAAGAAGACGATGGCCATGCCGATCGCCACGCCCCACTCGATCGGCACCTCGAGGAAGCGGCTGAAGACGATGCCCACCCCGCGCATCTGGCCGGCCACGTAGGTGAACGAGATGAAGATGGCGCACACCACGGCCACCACCCGCGCCGTCTTCGAGTAGTAGCGGTCGCCCACGAAGTCGGGGACGGTATAGCGCCCGAACTTGCGCAGGTAGGGGGCCAGCAGCAGCGCCAGCAGCACGTATCCGCCCGTCCACCCCATCAGGTACACCGAGCCGTCGTATCCCAGGAACGCGATCAGCCCGGCCATCGAAATGAACGACGCGGCCGACATCCAGTCGGCGGCGGTCGCCATGCCGTTGGCCAGCGGGGGGACGCCCTTGCCCGCCACATAGAAGTCGCGGGTGGTGTTCGCCCGCGACCACACGGCCACGCCGATGTAGAGGGCGAACGAAATCGCGACCAGGGTGAAGGTCCAGGCCTGAACGTTCATCGGGCCGCCCCCCTCATTCCTCTTCCACTCCGTATTCCCGGTCGAGGCGGTTCATCAGCCGGACGTAGACGAAGATGAGCACCAGGAAGGCGTAGATGGCTCCCTGCTGGGCGAACCAGAACCCCACCTTGAATCCCGATCCGGGGATCCGGAAGCCGTTGAGCGCGTCCGCGAACAGGATGCCGCAGCCGAACGACACCAGGAACCAGATCGAGAGCAGGATCGCCAGGTAGCGCAGGTTGGCGGTCCAGTATCCCGGTCGGACGGATGGGGGAGAGGTCATCGGCGGCTCCTCGCGCGGAGCGATGAGGTTCGGGAGGTCATGCCGGGACGGCGGTACAGATCTTCAGGCGGGCGAGCCGCCTCCCGGAACGTGCGCCGAAGGAGCAGATAGCCGCCCACGGCCAACGCCACGCCCACCGCGTTCAGCCAGAAAGGCTGGAACTGCACGGCATCCTCCATTCCGCTCGTGAAGCCGGGAATCTCCACCGTGGTGAGCCCGGCGAGCCAGGCCGTGCCGTTGGCGACCGCATGCGCGAAAAGGCAGGGCAGCAGCGATCCTGTCTCGATCAGCAGCCAGGCCAGCAGCACGCCGGCGACGAAGGCGGGGATGAGCTGCCACGGGTTGGTGTGCATCACGGCGAAGAGCAGCGCGGAGAGCAGGATGGCGCGTCTCTTCGAGTAGTTGGCGAGGAAGCCCCTCAGAATGAGGCCTCTGAAAAGCACTTCCTCGGTCACCGGCGCGACGACCACAAGGAGGAAGAAGCTGCTGAAGGGGCGCGCTCCGGTGTCCAGAAGTCCTTCGAACGCCTCTGCCAGGACCGCGGGCGGCGGGAAGACCAGCCGAGTCAGGTTGTCGACCTCGGAGAGCAGAATGGCCGTGCCGAGGATGAGAACGGCGGTGAGGACGAATACCCGTGCGGAAACCGCCGAGAGCGGATACGGTTCGCGGAAGCCGACGCCGCTGCTCGCCGTGGCGCCCAGAATCACCAGACCGAACGCGAGCACGTTCCCGAGGCCAAGCATGAACGGGTGTTGGCTGTAAGCTCCCGGCGTCGGGTCGAGCAGGGTTAACGACAACCCGACCGTTACCTGGAGCACCAGCACCAGCACCACCAGCCAAAGGGCCTTCCCGAAGGTGGGGAAGGAGCGCGTGGAGGGGACCCGCCGCGGGACCGTCTCTCGAACGGTGGCCGTGGGCCGCCCGACCTCCGGGCCGGGCGGACGCTCGGATATGTCCTGGCTGTCGGTCACGGGGGACTACACCCAGCCCTTTCCGCGGAAGTCGCGCAGGGTCTCGGCCCACTGCTCCATGTGCTCGGGGAGGGAGAAGGAGAGGCGGTTGTAGTCGAGCATGGGCGGGAACCTGCGGCCCACCAGGAGGCCCGCCTCGCTCATGCGGTTGATGTAGGTGTCCAGATCCCCGCTGATGCGGTGCATCAGGAAATTGCCGTGGGTGGGCAGATACTCGAGACCCAGTTCATCCAGGCAGGTCTCGGTGACCTCGCGGGCCTCCCGGTTCACCTCGCGGCTCTTTGCCATCAGCTCCTCGTCGCCGAAGCAGGCGATGCCGGCCGCCAGCGCCAGCTGGTTGGCGCTGCTGTGTATCGCGAAGTCCTGCAAGCGCCGGACCGCGTGCGGGTGCGCGATGCCGAAGCCCAGGCGCAGCCCCGCCATCCCGTAGATCTTGGAGAAGGTGCGCACCACGATCACGTTGGGGCGGTCGTGCACCCACTTGAGAGCGGACCAGTACGCGGCGTCTTCCACGTACTCGAAGTACGCTTCGTCCATCAGGAAGAGCACGTGCTCGGGCGCGTCCGCGATCCAGTTGTCGAGTTCGGCGCTGGAGGTGATGGTGCCCGTGGGGTTGTTGGGGTTGCAGACGTAGACCATGGCCGGGCGGCTGTCCTTCTCGGACTCCTCCCGCATGCGGTTCAGGTCGTGCTCGTACTTCGAGGTGAGGGGGACGGCCACCACGTCGTACGGATAGGTGTCGCGATAATCGTTCACGTCCTCGAAGGTGGGCTCGGCGAGCACCAGCTTGCGAAGCGGCGACGCATATGCCTGCACGATCATCTGCAGGATCTCGGTGGAGCCCGCCCCGAGCACCAACTGGTCCGCCGTGATGCCGTAGTAGGCGCACATCCTGTCGCTGAGTTGCCCGATCAGGTCGCCCGGATAGCGGTTCGCGAGGTCGAGGTTGTCGATGACGGCCTGGCGGGCCGCCGGCGAGAGCCCCAGCGGGTTCTCGTTGGAGTTCATGCGGATGGCTCCGTCGGTCTGGAGCCTGGGGGACCAGGTGGCGCTCGCGAAGCGGGGGAAGCCGAGGCCTCCCATGCCGAGGGCTCCGAGGGTGGCGCCGGAACGAACGAAAAGTCTGCGGTCCATCGGGTTCCTCATGGGGAGAGATGGGACAAGGCGAAAACCCGGCTGATGATAGACGCGCGCGGATTGCGGGGCAACGCGCCCCCCTTGCACGTCATCGCGAGCACAGTGAACGTTTTCCGGCGCTCTGGCCGCTGGCCGGCCAGCGGCCGTGCATGGTGAAGCACAAACCGTCGCGGGCACGCTCCCGCGGGGGCCACGGAGGCCACGTACCGGAGACATGAGACTACAGGCACCCCCGCGCTTCGTGCCGGTTCGCGAAACCGTCGAGCAGAGTCGCGTCGAGCCCGCTGCATTCCTGAGATGGGGCCAGGGCCACCCGCGGGGCTTCTGGGCGCGAGGCCGGGGCTGGCTGGCCCATGTCGGGGAACTCGAGTCCCTGGTGGTTCATTCCGGGGCCGGGCCGCGGGATCGCTTCCTGGAGATTCAGGATCGTGCTGCACGGTTTGCGCGACGCGAGAACGGGAACGGATGGCGAGGTGCGGGGCGGGAGCCCGCGCTGCGCTTCTACGGAGGCTTCTCCTTCCGGGACGATCACGTACCGCGCGATTTCTGGGCCGCGTACCCGCGCGCGCGCTTCGTTCTTCCGGAGCTGGAGCTCGAACATGACGGGGAGGCCGTGCGCCTCACCGCCCAGGCACTGGTGGCCCCCGGGGAGGACGTGACGACTGTGCGCGGGCGGCTGCGAGCGCGGCTCGACCATACGCTCAAGGGTGTGGCCCGGGCTGCTCGAAACGGGGATCTTCGGGCGCTGCATCCCGCCGCCCGGTTGCGGTCGGGGCGCCGGAACTGGCAGCGGGCGGTCGAGGAGATCCTTTCGGCCATCGAGGACGGCCGGATGGAAAAGGCGGTGCTGGCGCGGATTCTCGACGTGTCCACCACAGGCGCCATCGATCCGGTGGACGTGCTCGCGTACCTGCGCAGCGAAAACGCCGATGCCCATGTCTTCCTCTTCGAGCCCGAGGCCGGGTCGCCGATCGTCGGAGCCACCCCGGAGGCGCTCGCCCTGGTACGCGGTGACCGTTTCCGCGCGACCGCGGTCGCCGGCTCGGTGTCCCGCGGCGCGACCGATGAGGAGCAGCGTGCCCTGGCCCGTCAGCTCCTGAACAGCGCGAAGGACCGCGTCGAGCACGCGTTCACCGTGAGGGACATGGTGGCGCGCCTGGAGCCGCTGTGTCGCACGGTCGAAGCCGAGGCCGAACCGCACGTCCTCACACTGGCCCGCATCCAGCACCTGGAGACGCGCATCAGGGCGGTCTTGCGGCCCGGCCCCTCGGTGCTGGATCTGTTGGCGGCCCTCCACCCGACGCCCGCGGTGTGCGGTCTGCCCCGGGATGCGGCGCTGGACCTGCTCTCCAGGCACGAACCCTTCGAGCGCGGATGGTACGCGGGCCCGATGGGGTGGTTCGACACCCGCGGCGACGGGGTCTTCGTGCCGGCGCTGCGCACCGCAGTGGCGCGCTCGACCACCTGGCGGCTCTTCGCCGGCGCCGGAATCGTGCCCGGTTCGAATCCCGATGAGGAGTGGGACGAGACGGGGATCAAGTTCGAGCCGGTGCTGCGCGCGCTGGACGCGGCCGGGGCCCGCGGGATCCGCTGAGCGGCGTCGGAAGTTGACCGGTCCGAACCGGAACCTGATGTGGGCCGGCGCCCTGCTGGACGAGTTGGTGCGCGCCGGCGTGCGCGAGGTCGTGCTGGCGCCCGGCTACCGCTCCGCTCCGCTGGTCATGGCAGCCGCGGCGGACGAGCGATTGCGTGTCTTCACTCACCTGGACGAGCGGTCGGCGGCATTCTTCGCGCTCGGAGTGGGCAAGCGTGCCCGGCGGCCCGCCGCAGTGATCACCACCTCGGGGACCGCAGTCGCCAACCTCTTTCCGGCCGTGGTCGAGGCATCGTACAGCGAGGCGCCCCTCCTGCTGCTGACCGCCGACCGCCCGCACAGGTTGCGGGGCGCGGACGCGAACCAGGCGATCGACCAGGCCGGGATATTCGGCGGGCATGTCCGCGATTTCGTGGAGGCTGCGCCGCCCGAGGCGGCGGAGGGGGCGCTCGTCCATCTGCGGGCGCTGGCGGCGCGCGCGGTCGCCTCCGCTCTGGGCCGCCCCGCCGGCCCCGTGCACGTGAACCTGCCGTTCGCAAAGCCGCTCGCGCCCACCCCCCTCCCCGGTGACATTCCGGACGGGTTCGCCGCCGCGCATCCGCTGGCCGCGCGGGGCCGCCCGGGAGCGGCGTCTCTCACCCGCATCGCGGTACGCCGCTCCGCACCGCCCGCCGGCCCGCTGACCGGGCTTGCCGCGCGGGTGCGGGAGGTCGATCGCGGCCTGATTGTGGCAGGTCCCTCGCCCGAGCCGGAGCGCGACGGGCCCGCCGCGAAAGTCCTCGCCGCCGCGACCGGCTATCCGCTTCTTTCCGATGCCCTCTCCGGGGCCCGCTTCGGAGACGCCGAGGGGGCGCTGCGCATCGGCGGCTACGACCTCTTCCTCGGGGACGCGCCCACGCGGGAGGCGCTGCGCCCCGAGCTGGTGCTGCGTCTCGGCGCGAGCCCTACCTCCGCGAATCTGCTGTCGCTCCTGGAGGAAGCGGGAGGCGAGCAGTGGGTGATCGATGCCGGGGATCGCTGGAAGGACCACCTCAACGTCGCCAGCGACTACCTGCGCGCCGATGTCGCGGCTTTCGCCGAAGCGCTGTGCACGGCGATGGCGGGTGGGTCCGTGCGCGCCGGCGGCGATGCGGCCTCGAAGGCCGCGCGGCTCGAGCGCTCCGGCGCAGGCAACGAGTCGCGGAAGCGGTGGTCCGCCCTCTGGCGCCGGGCGCAGGAGGCGGCCGCGCGCGCCGTCGCCGAGGCCTCGGAGGGCGAGCTCTTCGAGGGCGCCGTGTGTGCGCAGGTCGTGCGCGCGGCGCCCGCCGGCAGCACCCTCTTCGTGTCGTCGAGCATGCCGGTGCGTGACCTGGACGCCTTCGCCTTTCCCTGCCGGAAGCCGCTTCTGGTTCACGGCAACCGCGGAGTCAGCGGCATCGACGGCATCCTGTCGTCGGCCGCGGGCGTCGCCGCCGGCGGAGTGGGCCCGGTCCTGGCCATCGTCGGCGACCTGGCGTTCATCCACGACATGAACGGGCTCCTGAGCGCACGCGACCACGCCGAGATCATCTTCGTTCTGGTCAACAACGACGGGGGCGGTATCTTCCATTTTCTCCCCATCCGGGACTTCGAACCGGCGTTCACCCGGCACTTTGCGACGCCGCACGGGCTGGATTTCGCCCACGCGGCCGCCCTCTACGGGTTGCCGCACGAGCGGGTGCGGACGCGGGCGGAGCTCGGATCTTCGCTCGAGCGGGCGACCGCGCGGGGAGGGAGCAGGATCATCGAAGTGGCAACCGACCGCGAGCGGAACCGGCTTTGCCGCCGGGCCGTCTGCGACGCCGTCCGCTCGTTTCTGCGAGAGCGCGCGGCCGATCCGGACCGGTCCCCTGCGCGGTCCTGACGGGGCGGGGGGCAAGGGCAGGCCGGACCACAGGGAGATCGCGAATGAAAGAGCCGGATTGGAAGCAGGTCCGCGAGTACGGGGACATCACCTATCACAAATGCGACGGGGTGGCGCGAATCGCCTTCAACCGTCCGGAAGTGCGCAACGCCTTTCGGCCGGAAACACTGTTCGAATTGCAGGAGGCATTCCGCGACGCCGGAGAGGACATGGGGATCGGCGTCGTCCTCTTTACCGGCAACGGTCCCGCAAAGGACGGGAAGTACGCGTTCTCGTCGGGAGGAGACCAGCGCGTTCGCGGTGATGCCGGGTACGTGGGCGGCGACGGTGTTCCGAGGCTGAACGTGCTCGAGTTGCAGCGATACATGCGCACCATGCCCAAGCCGGTCATCGCCCTGGTGGCCGGTTACGCCATCGGGGGCGGCCATGTGCTGCACGTGGTGTCCGATCTGACGATTGCCGCCGACAACGCGGTCTTCGGCCAGACCGGGCCCATCGTGGGCAGCTTCGACGGGGGGTACGGCTCCTCGTACCTGGCTCGCATCGTGGGGCAGAAGAAGGCGCGCGAGATCTGGTACCTGTGCCGCCAGTACAACGCCGCCGAGGCGCTGGAGATGGGGCTGGTGAACAAGGTCGTGCCCGTCGAGGAGCTGGAGATGGAGGGCTGGCGCTGGGCACAGGAGATCCTGGACAAGAGCCCGCTGGCGATCCGCTGCCTGAAGGCCGCCTTCAACGCCGACGTGGACGGCCAGACCGGGCTCCAGGAGCTGGCCGGCAACGCGACCCTGCTCTTCTACATGACCGAACAGGGGCAGGAGGGCAGGAACGCCTATCTGCAGAAGCGCAGGCCGGACTTCCGCAAGTATCCGTGGCTGCCCTAGCAGCTGCGGCACGGCCGGCCGGGTCGGGCTGAGGCATGACCGTCGGGAACATCTCCCGGACGCGGGCCTGGATGATGGCCTGCCGGCCCCGTACCCTCACCGCCACCATCGCGCCGGTCGCCGCCGGCACCGGGCTGGCGCACATGCACGGCGGCTTCGCCCTCCTGCCTGCGCTCGCCGCGCTGGTCGCGGCCGTGCTGATCCAGATCGGCACCAACCTGGCCAACGACTACTACGACTATCAGAAGGGCGGTGACAGCGAGGGGCGGCTGGGTCCCGTGCGCGTAACCCAGGCCGGGCTGATCGAAGGGAGGGACGTGCTGCGGGGGGCTTTTCTCGCGTTCGCGCTCGCCACGGGCGCGGGGGTCTGGCTGGCGCTGGTGGCGGGGTGGCCGGTGGTGGCCATCGGCGTGGCCGGCATCGCCGCGGGAATCGCGTACACGGCGGGGCCCTGGCCGCTCGGATATCACGGGCTGGGCGACCTGTTCGTGTTCGTCTTCTTCGGCCTGATGGCGGTCGCGGGGACCTGCTACGTGCAGGTGCTGGAATTCCGCCCCGACTCCCTGACCGCCGGCGTCGCCCTGGGAGCCTCCAGCACGGCGATTCTGGTGGTGAACAACCTGCGCGACATCGAGACCGACGCGCGTGCCGGCAAGCGCACCCTGGCGGTGCGCATCGGGCGCGGGTGGACGAAGGTGCAGTATGTCCTGCTGGTGGTGTCGACGGCGGTCGTTCCACCCGCGGGGATGGTGCTGCACGGCTGGAGTCCCTGGGTTCTGCTTTCGCTGTGCGCGTTTCCAGCGGTGGCGGGGCCGCTGAGGCTGGTGTTTGCGTACCGCGAGGCGGCCGCCCTGAACCACTCACTGGCCGGGACCGCGCGCTTCGTGGGGGTCTTCGGCGTCCTGTTCGGCATCGGGTTCGCGCTGGGGTGAGATGGGAGACGCGGTAGCCAGGGGCGCACGGGCGCATCCGGGCAGGATCGCCCTCGACGATGGCGGTGCGGGGCTGAGCTACCGCGACCTGGACGCGGCGGCCGACCGCCTGGCCCGGCGGCTGATGACGCTCCGCGTGGAGCCGGGGGATACGGTCGCGATGCTTGCCTCGGCCGGGCCCGGCGCGGTGGCGGCCATATACGCGGCGCAGCGGGCGGGGGCGGCACTCGCCCCGCTCAGTCCGGTGCTGGCGCGCCTTGAGATGACGGTCGCCCTCGCGCTCGCGCGGCCAGCGGTCGTGTTGTGCGACCCCGCTCACCTGCCGCTGGCGCGCGATGTGGTCGGGACGGCGAGTGGGGGGGAGCCCCGTGTGTTCTCGCTGGAGAGCTACGACGCCCCGCCGGGGGATCGACAGCGCGGCGCCGGCCGTCCCGCGGCGGACGACCTCCGCCGGGTGATCCCTTCGGACGCGCCCCTGCCCGGGTCGGGCCCCGACGACGTGGTCGCCATCCTGCGCACTTCGGGCACCGGGGGGAATGCACGCGCGGTCGCGCTCACCCGCGGGAACTTCCGCGCCAGCGCGGGCGCCGTGCGCGCCCGCCTGGCACTGGGGTCCGACGACGTCTGGTACGCCTCCCTGTCGCTTGCTCACATCGGCGGGATGGCCCTGGTCGACCGGGCGCTGGCGGCCGGCGGCCGGGTGGTGACGCGCGGCGAATGGCGGCTTGAGGTGCTGGTCGAACTGCTGGAGGCGGGCGCCATCAGCCATGTGTCGCTGGTGCCCACCATGCTCGGCCGCCTGCTGGATGCCGGCCTCCCGCGCCCTCTCCCCGCTTCCCTTCGGTGCGTGCTGGTGGGGGGGGCGGGCGCCCCGCCTGCCCTGCTGGAACGCGCCCTCGCGGCCGGGCTGCCGCTGGCGCTCACCTACGGCATGACGGAGACCTGCTCGCAGGTGGCGACCGCCCCGCCCGCGCTGGTGCGCGCCAAACCCGGCTCCGCAGGCGCCCCCCTCGACGGCGTGGAGGTCCGCATCGCCGCCGACGGCGAGATCGAGGTGCGCGGCGACATGGTGGCGCGCGCATATCGCCAGGGCGGTGCCATCACCGGCCCGCGCGGCTGGTACCGCACCGGCGACCTGGGTGGCCTCGACCACGACGGCCACCTGTGGGTCACCGGCCGCAAGGTTCGCCGCATCGTGAGCGGGGGAGTCAACGTCCATCCCGCCGAAGTCGAACGGGTGCTCGCCGCACACCCCGCGGTGGCGGAGGCGGCGGTGGTGGGGCTGCCCGACCCCCAGTGGGGAGAATGTGTGGCGGCCGCGATCGTCCCCGTCGTTGCACGCGAGCCGCGCGTCGGGGCGATCCACCGGCACTGCCGGGAACTGCTCGGCCCCGCGGGCCGTCCGCGCGCCCTCGTGGTGCTCGCGGAGCTTCCGCGCAACTCGAACGGCAAGATCGACCGCGCCCGCCTCGCCGCCCGGCTTTCCGGCAGCGATCCCGGGGAGTAGCTTGGGCCGTCCCGACAGCCAGCGCTCGCCGACCCGTCCACCATCGTTCACCCCTAGCCCGGCGCCGTCCCGGCAATCCTCCGGCCCATGAACCTGCTCGACGAATACAAGTGGCGCGGCCTGCTCTACGACGCCACCGACGGTGCCGCGCAGGCGTTCGCCGTCGAGCCCCGGGTCGCCTACATCGGCTTCGACCCGACCGCCTCCAGCCTGCACGTCGGCAGCCTTCTGCCCATCATGGGGCTGGTGCACCTGCAGCGCGCGGGACACACCCCCGTAGCCCTGGTCGGCGGAGGCACCGGCCTGATCGGCGATCCGTCCGAGAAGGCCGCGGAGCGCGCGCTTCTGTCAAAGGAGGAGGCGGAGGCCAACGCCCTGGGCATCCACGCCCAGCTCGCTCATTTCCTCGACTTCGAGGTGAAGGGCAATCCCGCGCGCATGGCCAACAACCTGGACTGGCTGGGCAAGGTCGGAATGGTCGATTTCCTGCGCGACGTGGGCAAGCACTTCTCCATCAACGCCCTCCTCGGCAAGGACTCGATCCGCAGGCGGGTACAGGACCCGCAGGCGAGCATCTCGTTCACCGAGTTCAGCTACGTGCTGCTCCAGGCCTACGACTTCCTCGAGCTCTACGACCGGCTGGGGTGCACCGTCCAGATGGGCGGAAGCGATCAGTGGGGGAACATCACCGCGGGCACCGAGTTGATCCGGCGGGTGCGCGGCGCCCGCGCGTACGGGGTCACCTTCCCGCTCCTGACCACCTCCTCCGGAACCAAGTTCGGCAAGACCGAGAGCGGAACGGTGTGGCTGGATCCTGCACGCACCACCCCCTATCGCTTCTACCAGTTCTGGATGAACACGCCGGACGCGGACGTGGGGGCCTATCTGCGCCTCTTCACACTGTTCTCGCGGGAGGAGGTCGAGGAGCTGGAGTCATCGACGGCGAGCGAACCGCACCGCCGCCTCGCGCAGAGGGCGCTGGCCGCCGACGTCACCCGCCGTCTCCACGGAGAGGACGGACTGGGGCGGGCGCGCAAGGCGAGCGAGGCGCTCTTCGGCGGCGAAATCGAAGGGCTGGGCGCCGCGGAAATCGCGGACATCTTCGCGGACGTGCCCTCCAGCCGCATCATGCGCGGCGCCTTGAAGGGAGAGGGGCTCCCGCTCGTGGACCTGCTCCACGGCGCCGGCCTGGCCGCTTCGAAGAGCGATGCCCGCCGCGCCATCAGCGGGGGAGGCATCTACGTCAACAACCACCGCATCGCGGACGTGCCCGCGCGCGTTACGATGGACCAGACCCTGGATGGCGAGTTCGTGGTGCTGCGACGCGGGAAGAAGCGGTATCACCTGGTCCGCGTGGGAGGCCGGTGAACCGCGACTCCGACAGAACCTGATCGGGGCTCGACGCCCGTCGGACGCGCCTGAAGCTAGACGATCTCCACGTCGTAGCAGATCCGCCAGTTGGTCATGGCTTCGGGATCGGGCGGCCCTTCGTCCCCGGGCTGATGGCGGCCGACCCAGGAGTCGGCCGGGCCCGGGAACTCGCGCGCGTAGCGTTCCAGTTCATCGTCGCTCGAAAACAGGTCCATCTCGACGCCACGTACTTCGATAAGCAGGGAATCGCCGGCCTCACCCTCGTACATGACCTTGTTCAGGTGGTCGAGCTTGTTCCAGCGGCGATGATCCGAGATGGGGTAGTGACCCTCTTCGGGGAACCGGCGTTCGTCCGTGTTTCCTCCGCTTGTGACCCTGGTCCAGAAGACGAACTGGCCCTTGGCCTTGTACCAGGGCTCGAGCTTGTCGAGCACCTGCAGCCAGCGAAGCGTGACCCTGATGTTCATGCGGTTTTCCCCTGTTGATCTGGCGGTGCTGTGCGGGACGGATACGGACGCAGCTACCGACAGTAACTCCGGCTTCGGCGCCAATTCAACCCTTGACCCCTTCGCGGCGGTTCTGCATCGTGGGCTTTCTCCACGCACTTCCTCCGACCCGCACCGGTTTCATTCGCATGGATTCCAACAATAGTCCCAAGGTAGGCGTGCTCATGGGCTCGAAGAGCGACTGGCCCGTGATGGCCCATGCCGCCGACACCCTCGAGTCGCTCGGCGTCCCTCATGAGGTCCGGGTGATGTCGGCGCACCGCACCCCGGACCTGGTGCACGAGTATTCCAACACCGCTGAAGAGAGGGGCCTGGCGGTCATCATCGCGGCGGCCGGAGGGGCGGCCCATCTTGCCGGCGTGGTGGCGTCCGGAACGGCCCTCCCGGTGCTGGGTGTGCCCATGGGTTCCGCGCTCGACGGCCTCGACTCGCTCCTCTCCACGGTCCAGATGCCTGGGGGCGTGCCGGTGGCGACGCTCGCCATCGGGAAGGCGGGAGCGGTGAACGCCGCGATCCTGGCGGCGCAGATCCTGGGGGTGGCGGACTCCGAAGTCCGGGAGGCGGTCAAGGCGGACCGGCAGGCCCGCCGCGAGATGGTTCTGGCCACATCCGATCCGCGAGCCTGACGCCGGGTCGCCGCGTCTTCCCGAGTCGTCCGGAGCAGCCTGGATGCTGAACGAAATCAGACAGAAGATAGAAGACGAGATCGAGACGCTCTCGCGCGAGCTGGCCTTCGAGCTTCCCGAGCGCATCCGGAAGGCCGTCGAGCTGGGCGATCTGCGCGAGAACTCGGAGTACAAGTCGGCGCTGGAGCGGCAGCAGTTCGTCAACGCCCGCATCGGCCACCTGAGGCAGCGCGTCTCCGCGCTGTCGCAGATCGACGTGGAGGGCATGCCCGCGGACAGGGTTGGCTTCGGTTCTCGGGTTACGGTCCGTGATTGTGTACGGCAATCAGAGGTAACGTACACGATCGCGGCCGGTGACTACATTGACATCGATGCGGGCCATGTGTCGATGGCCTCTGCGATCGGCCGCAGCCTGATGGGCGCGCGCCAGGGCGAGGAAGTCGAGGTGAGGCTGCCCAGAGGGGCGCGCCGATACGAGATCGTCGCGCTGGAGACGTTGCCTCAGCGGATGGGGATGACATAATGGTACTCACGCCCTCGACCATGGTGGCGCTGGGAACGCCAGCGCCGGACTTTCGCCTGCCCGATCCATCCGGCCGGGAGTGGACGCTGTCCGATCTGGCCAGCGAGGGCGGGGTGCTGGTCGCCTTCATCTGCAATCACTGCCCGTTCGTGAAGCACCTGCGGCACGAGCTGGCCGAGTTCGCGCGTGACTACCAGGCTCGCGGGCTGGGTGTGGTCGGCATCAACGCCAACGATGTGGCCACCCATCCGGCGGACTCGCCGGAGCGCATGGCGGAGGAGGTCGAGCAGGTGGGGTACACGTTCCCCTATTTGTTCGACGAGTCGCAGGAGGTCGCCCGAGCGTACGGGGCCGCGTGCACACCCGACTTCTTCCTGTACGATGGGGACCGCAGGCTGGTGTACAGGGGCCAGTTCGATGGCTCCCGCCCGGGCAGCGGGGTCCGGGTGACCGGCGAGGATCTGCGCGCGGCGGCCGATGCGCTGCTGGACGGACGGGCGCCACCGGCCGAGCAGCATGCGAGCGTCGGGTGCAACATCAAGTGGAAGCCGGGGAAAGAGCCGGCATGGTTCGGACGGTGAGTGAGCCGGGCAGGCTCCTTCGCGGGGCGGCGTGATGACTCGGGGGACGATGGGATTTTCGCGTGGTCCAGTCGGCGGGCCGGGCGTGCCGGGATGCGTCCGTCCGGCAGGCCGAGTCCTCCCCGCCGGCCTCCTAGCGCTCGCGGTCGGCGCGTGTGCCGAGGGCCCCCGGGCGGACGCGGGCCTCCCGCCCCTCGACTTCGTGGCCTCCGCGGAGCAAGTGGGGCCGGTGGCGTACCGGGACCCGCTCGGGGTGGTGTCCCCCGATGGCCGCTGGCTGGCGTACACCGAGCGCGACCGGCTGCACGTGGTGCCGGCTCGGGGCGGTGCGGAGCGTGTCATGGGCTCGGGCGCCGCGTCGATTCGGTTCCTGGCCTGGCTTCCGGACAGCCGCCGCATCGCGGCCCGGGAGCGCGTCTTCGACCGCAGCCGCCAGGAGTGGTGGGTCTACGACCGTACGGACGGCGGCCGCGAGCCGCTGTGGCCAGGGCGCGACGCATCGCCCGACCTGCTCTCGCTGGATATGCTCGCCTGGTCTCCGGACGGAACCACCGTGGCGGGCGTGTCGTCAGCCGGCGGTGAGTCCACCGTGTGGCTGCTGGACGCGGACGGCGGCAACGCGCGGGCGGCGGCAACGGGGACACGGCTTTCCTTCCCCGCGTGGTCTCCGGACGGGCGGCTCGCCTGTCTCTTGCTCGCAGGCGACCATCAGCGGCTGCACCTCCCCTGCGACGCGCCCGAGCCGCTCTTCACGGACCAGGAGGTGTATGGGCCGCTCGCCTTCTCGCCCGCCGGGGACCAGCTCTACTACGCGGCGCCCGGCGAGGGCGGTTTTCTGGATCTGTGGGCCCGACCGGCCGCGGGCGGCTCGCCTGTCCGGCTCACCGGTTTCTCCCGCGACGCCTACGCCCCCTCGGTGGGAATGGACGGGCGCATCCTGTTCAAGTCACAGGACTACCGCGTCTTCGTGGCGACCGCGCCGGCCGAGGGCGGACCGTCCACGCCGCTGACCACCTTTCAGTCCGAGACGCCCACCTGGAGCTGGGACGGCTCCGAAGTCGCCTTCACCTTCGGCAGCTGGCGCCACGTCACCGACGACTTTCACTACCCCGACATCGCGCAGCACATCGGCATCGTGACGGCCGACCCGGTCATGCCCCACGATGCGCCCGGGCGCGTGATGCGCCAGTCCTACTCCGAAGACCAGGGCATGCACTGGTCTCCCAACGGACGCTGGGTCGCCTTCCATACCCATGAAGAGTCGGACGACATCTGGCTCATGGCTGCGGATGGAAGCGAGCCGCGCATGATCAGCGAAGGCGGCCATGAGACGGGGTGGGCGCGCTGGTCGGCCGACGGGCGCTGGATCCTCTATCCCAGCTATCGCGTGGACGAGGCCGGGGCGCGGCGGGCGTATCTGTTCGTGATCGGCATCGACCAGGAGACGGGGGAAGTCACGCAGCCCCAGACGCGCATCGAGTTGACGGGCTTCGAACAGGACGTGATCCAGGGGGAGTGGGCCGACGCGGGCGAGACGGTCATCTTCGAGTCGGCGGAAGCGGTGGGCCGAAAGAGCCTCTGGCGGGTGCCCCGGACGGGCGGGACTCCGGAGCGCTTCCACGACTACGGCTCCGACCAGCTCCATTCGGGGATCGGAGTGTCGGCTGACGGGCGCTGGGTCGCGTACGTGGACCGGGCCGGCGACGGGTTATTCCAGATCTTCCGTGTTCCCACCACTGGCGGAACGGTCGAGCAGCTCACCTTCGACCCGTCACACAAGACCCAGCCGGCCTATTCGCCGGCCGGTGACCGCATCGCCTTTACCGTGTTCGACTACCGGGCTCTCTTCTGGCAGATCGAAGCCGGGTTCTGACGGAACTCGCCTTCAGCGGGAAGTGAGCCCATGCCTTGACATGGCCGCGGCTGAGTTACACGATTGGCACACATCCGTGACACTCACAGGAATCGACCGGCAGCGCCTTCACCGATTACCCCGACCCAAGGATCCGGCACAGAAATGGCTACCACCGAAGCACGCCTCAGCGCACTCATCGACGAGCACCTGGATCTCGACCACGAACCGGACTTTGATTTGGCGTTCGGCGAAGCCGGAGTGTCTTCTCTGGACTGCGTCGCCTTCGTGAAGCTGGTGGCCAAGGAATTCGATGTCGAGATTCCGCCGGAGGAGTGGATGGGGATCGGATCTCTGCGCGGTCTGGCCGCACGGATCGACGCCGGCTGACCCGGGGCGGATCCCGCCTCACCGCGCAGCAGCCCTCTCGGGCGGCTGCCCGTTTGGACATAGCGTATCGGGGATATGGCGGCCGCCAGCATGAACAGGGCAGCCAGATGGGAGATCCCCGAGCCGCGCTCCGTGCACGAGGTTCGTCAGGACGACGGCAGCGTCACGATTCTGCGCAGACATGGGAATCCGGCCGGCCCGCGTCTTCTGCTGGGCCACGGAAACGGGCTGGCCATGGATTTCTACTACCCGTTCTGGTCGCTGCTGACGGGTGACTTCGACGTGCTGCTCTACGATCTGAGGAACCATGGCTGGAATGCCGTCGGAGAACGCGCCGAGCACAACATGCCCAACCTGGTCCGGGACCAGGAACGCGTTATCGAGGCGGCGGCGCGCCGATACGGCGAACGGCCCACGACCGGGGTATTTCATTCGCTTTCGGCCCTGACGGCGCTCCTTTCATCCACCCTGGGGACGGGTGGGTGCGACAGGTTGTCGGCGTGGGTCCTGTTCGATCCGCCGCTCTACCGGCCTGGTCCCAAGGATCCGGATTTCGACGCGATCGCCGAGGCGGCAGCCGGGATGGCGAGCCGCCGCGCCGACCGGTTCCGGAAAAGGGAGGAGTTCACGGAACTCCTCAGTTTTCTGCCACTGCTCACCAGAGCGGTTCCGGGGGCCGCGGATCTGATGGCTCGAACGATTCTGCGGGCGTCCTCCGGGGAAGGGGGCTACGAACTCCGTTGCCCTCGTGAATACGAGGCGCAGATCATCGCCTACGTGAGGACCTTCGCGTTCCTCGTCGACTTCGGAAATCTCCCGTGTCCGACGAAGGTGATCGGCTCCGATCCCACGTTGCCCTACGCGTATCTGCCCACCTTCGACCTCAGCCACATCGAGACGGTGGACTACGATTTCATTCCGGAGACGACGCATTTCCTCCAGGTGGAGAACCCCGCAAATTGCGTCGCGATGATGCGGGGCTTTCTGGAGGAGAGCGGGCTGGTCGAGTAGGTCGCTATGCAGGCCACAGCGCGATGACAACCGCCTGTCCGATGAGCGCCACCCCGTTGTAGGCGACGTTCAGCCACGCGAGGCCGGCCTTGCGTCTCTCGAAGGCGACGCCCTGGTGCGCCACCGGGAGAACGAACGCGACCAGCGCCATCAGCCCCACGTGTACGCCGGCCATCGCGGATGCGCCCCCGGGCGCGATTTCGGCGATCAGCTGGGCCAGAATGAAGGCCGTGACCAGCGAGAGCAGGAAGCTGATGCCGTAGGTCCTGAGGGGATTGAAGCCTTCCTGAATCTCCTCGGGCGTCGTCTCCATCAGCGCCATCCAGCGCTTCCCGAAGAGCGGTCCGTACCAGAGCGAGCCGACGATCATCGGGACGAGCCCGGCGACCAGCACCGCGAGCAGGTTGACGTCGTGCATGGTTTTCTCCCGTGGGTTGGGGTTGAAGATGTTCCCGCGATCCGGTCCCGACGAAGTCGGGCACAGCCTTCTCGCGACCGGCGGTCAGCCGGAGTCGCTCGGAGCCTCCACGCGAACCGTGATGATATCCATGTCGTGGTACTGCTGGTGGCGAACCGAAGAGGCCAGGTGGCGGAGCAGGCGCAGCGACACATCCTGCTCCATGGCGGCTTCGTCGGAGTGGTCTCCGAGCAGGGCAATCCGGTCCTGCAGGTTCTCGGTCCCGGGGCCGATGACGAACTCGAGCACCGCGCCGCCCTTCTCCTGGTGCGCCGAAAGCAGGAGGCGCCGTTGACCATCGTCCCGCTCTCGCGCGGAATCCTCCCCTCGCGCCAGCGTGAGCAACGCCTCCTCGGCGGCGGCCCCAAGCCGTTCGGCCATCGTCCTGCCCCATCCGCTACGGGATGCGAAATCGCGGAGGAACGTCCGGATCGTCGGTAGTTCGGCGCTGGCGAGTCCGGTTTCGATGCGGCTCGGACGGGGCTCCGTGAGGCGGAGGAAGAGCGTCATGAGGATTGCGCTGAAGCCGCCGGCATTCATGCCGTTCTCAAGGAGCCCCCCCGCGAATCGCGACACCTCCTCGGGAAAGATCAGGCCGTACTGGAAACCGACCCCGGCCAGGAAGGCGATGCCGACGACCAGGCCTTCGCGGTATCCCAGGCCGCCCTGCAGCACGATCTTCATGCCGATCGCGAACAGCATCGCGAGCAGGATGACCAGGTAGCCGGCGAAGACCGGATCCGCAATCGCCAGCACGGCCGCGAAGGGCTTCGGCAGGAAGGCGAAGGCGACGAAGGCCGTCCCCGCCACGATCCCGACCGCGCGCGCCGCCACCCCGGTAAGCTGCGTCAGGGGCACGCTGGTGGTGGTTGCGCTGCCGGGCACGGTCCCGGCGAGCCCGGCGAGCAGGTTGCCCACGCCGTCCACCGCCATGGCGCCCTGTACGGCGCGGAAGTCGACCGCGCGGCTCCTGCGGCGCCACGAGACCCGCTGGACCGCCACCGCGCTGCTCATCGTACGGATCGCGGCGATCACGGCCACGAGCAGGAACGAGGGGAGGAGCGTCCAGAAGGCCGCGCCGAAACCGGGATCGAGACCGGGCGCCTGGATCCGTGGAAGATCGACCCAGGGAGCCGCGGCGATGCGCTCCAGGTCGTAGAGGCCGTACCCCGCCGCGATCACTGAGCCCAGGACCACGCCGATCACGGGGGCCCACAGCCGCAGCGCTCCGCGCGCCTTGAGCGCAAGGACTCCGATGACGAGCACGGTCGCGAAGAAGCTGAGGGGCGCGCCTGGGGCGGTGTCCGTTCCGGGGGAGGCGGAGAGGAGGCCGCCGATGAAGGGCATGACCGTGACCGGGATCAGCATGATCACGGTGCCCGAGACCGCGGGCGTCAGGACGCGCTGGAAGAGAGACAGCCGCCAGGAGAGCAGGAGAGGGACCATCGCGGAGATCGCGACCAGGGTGGCGAGCAGGGCGGCCCCGCCCTGCTCGAGCGCCATGATGGATGCCGGGATGAACGCCCCGGAAGTGCCCATGACCATCACGTGCCCCATCCCGACGCGTCCGCCGCGCCGCGCCTGCAGGATGGTCGCCACGCCGCAGATGGTCACCGAGGCGAGCACGGCCCAGGAGAGGTAGGCGTCGCTCACGCCGGCGGCCCGCATCACCACCATGGGGATCAGCATCACGGCGGCGATGTTGAGCACCGCGAGCTGCAGGCCGACGCCGAACGATAGCCGGAGCGGGGGTTTCTCGTCGGGCTGGTAGCGAGGCGAGGGTTCGCCGCCGGGACTGCGCCCGCTCACTTGCCCGGACCGAACCAGTGCCGCCTCCGCTGGAACGGATAGCCGGGGAGAGAGATCCGGCGGCGCTCCTCCCCGGCGAAGAGTCCGGCGAACGAAATCGGCAGCCCGGCCTCGTAGGCCAGCGCCACTGATTCCGCAAAGGAGGTTTCGTCGGCCCGGCTGCCCGCTTCGGGCCACGTCCGCAGCGCGGTGGGTCCCGCTCCCGGTTGCGGGCCGATCTCCACCACGAGTTCCGCTTCCGCCCCCGCAAGCGCCCGCGCCAGTCCGGACGATGTGTGTGGTACGCTCGCCTGCCGGCGCCAGTGCGCGGCGTCGAGCGTTGCGTCAGCCGCCAGGACGGCACCCGTGACCTGGCTGACCATCGCGATCTCGGGGCGGGAGAACGCCAAGGCGGAGCACGCCGCCTCAAGTTCGGCCAGCGGATCCCCGTCCGGAGCGGCGAGATCGCCGGCCGGAGCCGCAGCCGCCATCCGCACTCGCGGCCGGCTCATCGCGACTCCGCGGGCCGCGGCGATGCGCAGCCCGTCTTCCAGGGTGAACACGCCGGCGGCCCAGGCGGCGGCCAGCTCGCCGACCCCGTGGCCCGCCACCACCCCGGGCCGCACGCCCACGCTCGCCCAGAGGGCCGTGAGCGCGCATGCGAGCGAGTAGATGGCCGGGTGCGCCCACTCCGGGTCGTCCAACCTGCCCGCCGAGCCCGGCCGGCCGAACATGACGTCCATCAGAGAAGCTCCGGCGCGTTCCGTCGCCATCACGGCGTCGCAGCGGTCGAGCACCGCGCGCACCACCGGCTCGCCGTCGTACAGGTCACGCCCCATTCCGGTGCGTGCGCTTCCCTCGCCGGCGTAGACGAAGGCCGTCCTCGGGGCCGTCGGCTCGGGTGCGCGCCGGGGGTCGGGGTGCACCTCCATCCGCGCGATGGCGCTCAGCCTGTTCCGCAACGAGTCAGCGTCGGCGAAGACAACGCCGGCCCGCCGCGCGAAGTGGCTTCGCCCGATGGCGGCCGTGTACGCCGCGTCGGAGAGCAGCGCCCTCGTTGCCTGCGGAAGCGTTGAGCCCGCGTCCGCGCCCGACGGTTGGTCGTTATGCTCGTCCAGCCAGCCCAGATACCGCTCGGCGAGTTCGCGCAGCGCCTCGTCCGACTTGCCGGACAGAGGCAGGATCCTCACCTCGCGGGCCGCGAAGTCGCCGCCGGGTGTTCCCAGCTCGGCGGCGTTTGCCGGCAGCTCGACCGGCACGGTCCGGGGAGGACCGGCTGCCCGGGTCGCGCCCGATGGCGCCGAAACATCCCCCTCGGCGGCGCCCGCTTCGACCACCACGTGCGCGTTGGTCCCGGAGAGGCCGAAGGAGCTGACCCCGGCGCGCGCGGGCCGATCGGGATGGAAAGGCCAGCGCGTGGCCTCGGAAGTGACCCGGACCGGAAGCTCGTCCCACGCCAGATGCGGGTTCGGATCCTGGAAGTGAAGCTGCCTCGGGATGCTGCCTTCGTTCATGGCCAGGACGGCCTTGATCAGGCTGGCGACTCCGGCCGCGCACTCCGAGTGGCCGATGTTGGTCTTCACCGAACCGATGAGCAGCGGACGATCCGCGTCCCGTCCCCTGCCGTATACCGCGGCTGCCGCCTGCACCTCGATCGGGTCGCCCAGATCGGATCCGGCTCCGTGTGCCTCCAGGTAGTCCACCTCTGCCGGCGCGATACCGGCGCGGAACACGGCTTCCTCGATTACGCGCTCCTGGGCGGGTCCGTTGGGTACCGTCAGCCCGGCGCTGGGCCCGTTCTGGTTGACCGCGGATCCCCGGATCACGCCCCATATGCGATCTCCGTCCGCGCGCGCGGCGCTCAGTCGCTTCAGCACGACGACCCCGCAGCCCTCGCCGCGCACGAAGCCGTCCGCCGCCGCGTCGAAGGTGCTGCAGCGTCCGGTTGCGGACAGCATGCCGACCTCCCTCATGAAGGTCGTGATGTCCGGGGACAGGATCGCGTTGACGCCGCTCACCAGGGCCATCTCCACTTCGCCGTGCCGGAGGGCGGAAGCGGCCTGATGGACGGCCGCCAGCGAGGATGCGCAGGCCATGTCCAGCGGGATCGCCGGACCTGTGAGCCCCAGCGCGAAAGAGATACGCCCCGCGGTGACGCTCATGGTCGTGCCGAGATAGCCGTGGGCCTCGCCGCTCATCGCGGCCACATCCCTGTAGTCGCCGTGTCCGACCCCGGCATAGACACCGGTGTTGCTTCCCCTGAGTCGCTCGGGATCCATCCCGGCGTCCTCGAGCGCATGCCAGGTCGTCTCCAGCAGGAGCCGCTGCCGCGGATCCATCATGCGCGCCTCGATCGGCGCAATGCGGAAGAACCTGGCGTCGAACTTGTCGATGTCCTCGAGGAACGCGCCGCGACGGGAAGTGTCGTCGGGTCCGTCCGGATCTCCGGCGACGTCCTTCCATGGGCCGGGATCCCGGCGTCCGTCCGTCACCAGGTCGGCGCCGTCTTCGAGCAGGCGCCAGAAGGAGGCGAGGTCGGGAGCCCCGGGGAACCGGCACGCCATCCCCACGATCGCGATCGCATCGTTTTCGTCCCTCGCCGACTCGGGCACGGCCGCCCGCTCAGGCTCGGGCTCCGGCTCGTGAGCGGACAGTCCCCCGTCCTCGACCAGTTCCCCTGCCAGGTGCTCGGCCAGCGCAGCGATGTCCGGGTAGTCGAACACCAGCGTGTTGGGTGCCGTGTAGGTTCCCGCCAGTGCCCGATTGAGCCGGTTGCGCAGCTCGACGGCCATCAACGAGTCCATCCCCAGGTCGAAGAACCCCACCGCCGGCGCCGGGGCCGACGGGAGGCGCAGTACCGCCTGGACTTCGCCCTGGAGGAAGGACACGAGCACGTTCTCGCGTTCCGCCGCGGGGGCTTCCCTCACGCGGGACAGCACGTCCCTCGGAGAGGACAGGACTTCCGTCTCTGCCTCGGAGGTTGCGGACAGCAATTCGTCGAGAAGGGGCGGACGGTCGTCGGCGGCTTCCTCGAACACGGCCCAGTCCATCGCCATCACGACGGAATGGGTCACGTCCTGGCGCACCAGCCGGTCGAACGCCCTGATGCCCTGCTGCGGCGTGAACCAGCGGCCGCCGAGCGCCGACCTCCGCTGGTCGATGCGCTCCCGCTGCTCGGCTGCTTCGCCGATCTCCGACCACGCGCCCCACGCGATAGCCTGTCCGGCGAGCCCCAGCGCGCGGCGGTGACCGGCGAGCTGGTCCAGGAAGGCGTTGGCGGCGGCGTGGTTGACCTGGCCGGGATTCCCCATCACGCCCACGCGGCTCGAGAAGAGGACGAACATGTCCAGGTCGCGGTCGAGCGTCGCGCGATGCAGATGCCAGGCGCCCAGGACCTTGGGCCACAGGACCTGCTCGAATCTCTCCCAGGTCTGGTTGGTGAGGGCGCCGTCGGACAGGACACCCACGCTGTGGATCACGCCCCCGAGCGGTGGCAGCCTCCGGTCCATGCGCGCGAGCATCTCGTCCACCGCGTTTCCGTCCGAGATGTCGGCCAGCTCCACCTCGACCGTTACACCCCGTTCCCTGAGCGAGCGGATGGTCTCCTCGGCGTCGGGGTCCGGCGCGCGCCGTCCGTTCAGCACGATGGCGCCCGCGCCCCGGTCCGCCAGCCACTCGGCAACGGCGCAGCCGATGCCGCCAAGGCCGCCGGTCACCAGGTACGTCCGGTCCGGCCGCAGCCGGCCGCCCGTGAGCGGGGACGTGGTCACGACGATCTTTCCGAGATGCCGCGCCGATCTCATGAAGCTCAGCGCCGCCCCGGCCTCGGCCAGCGGCCAGCGGCTGTGCACGATCGGGCTGAGCTCTCCCGACGAGATGCGTGCCATCACACCGCGCAGGACCCTCCCCACCCGCGCCGGATCCGTCTTCTTCAGCACGTCCAGTTCCAGGATGTGATAGGGGACGTCGGGACGTACCGCGGCCATCTCCTCTTCGCTGAGGATGTCCCGTCTGGCCATTTCCACGAAGCGGCCGCCGTGCCTGAGGCACGAGAGGCTGGTGTCGATGAAGCCCTCTCCCGTCAGGCTGTTCAGAACGACATCGACGCCTTCGCCATCCGTGGCCTCGAGGATCTCGCGGCCGAATTCGGTCGTGCGGCTGTCGAAGACGTGCTTCACGCCCAGCGCGCGCAGATACGCCTGCTTGGGGGCGCTCGCCGTGGCGAAGACCTCCGCGCCCGCGGCCTGCACCCACTGGATGGCGGCGAGACCCACGCCGCCGGCGCCCGCGTGGATCAGCACCCGTTCGCCGGGCTCGAGGCCCGAGAACTCGAAGGAGAGCGCCGCCGACACGAAGGCGCTGGGGACCGCCGCCAACCCGGTCACCGGGAACCCTTCGGGCGCGGGGGCCACCAGCTCCGCGTGCGTGATCATTTCCGGGCCGAACGCGCCGAATCCCATTCCGACCACGTGGTCGCCGACCGCGACGTTGGAGACGCCGGAGCCCACCCGAACGACATGCCCGCACATCTCCCTGCCCAGCAGCCCCTCCTCGATGAAGCCCAGCGAGCGGAACACGTCCCAGAAGTTGAGCCCGGCCGCTTCGACCGCGACGCGCACTTCTTCCGGTTCCAGAGGGCGCGGCGGCAGCGGCTGCACGAAGGGTCTGTCGAACACCCCGCCGGGGTCCGGAGCCAGCACCCAGTCGGGGTCGTCCGGCAGCGACAGCCGCTCCGCGTCCGATTCGGCCCGTATCAGGCGAGCCACCCGGCGGCGTCCGAAGCGGTGGACGATGTGGTTTTCCGCGTCCGGATACAGCAGCTCGTTCGCCAGGTCGGGATCGGGCGCCAATGCTCCGGGGTCCAGATCGATCATCCTCGGCTGGAGATGGGCCGCTTCGCGGGCTACTCCCTTGCCGAAGCCCCAGAGCATCGCACCGGCCAACTGGCCGCCGGTCTCGCGCTCCAGCACCTGCGCTCCGCGCGTGACGAGCCAGATGCCGTTTTCCGGGGTCACGCCGGAGTCGGCGACGCCCTGCACCATGGCCAGCACGGCCGCCCCGGCCCGCGCGATGTCGCTGGCGACTTCCGCGGTGGGTGCATCCTGTCCGGGGCCGTCGAGCGCCAGGAGGTGCGCAACGCCGCGCAGTGGAATGTTCTCCGGGAGGCTCTCGATGAGCGACCGCCACGACTCGCGCCGATCCATCTCCACGGTTGCGCCGAAAACGCCGGGGCCGGTCGCATCCGGCCACTCGCCTTCCGGTTCGCCGCCGATGGCCAGCACGACCGTCTGGTTGCGTCCCGCCAGATCGGCCGCCAGCCGCGCGGCCGTGCCGCCCTGGTCGGCGGCCAGAATCCATGCGCCCGGCGGCTCCTGCACCCGCGCGGGGCCGCCCGCCACGATCACGCCCTTGTCCGGGGTGCGGTCCGTATCGGCTTCGTCGACGCCGAGCACCTCGACCGCGTCGAAGCCCGCGTCTCCGAGCGCGCGCCGCCACACGGCCGGACTCGCCAGGGCGTGGTGTGGCCGGTAGTCGTCGGCGAACCGCCACCAGCCGTCGAGCTGCCCGAACGTAAGGTCCATCCAGCCCAGGCCGCTGAGGTTTTCGAGCGCGATCAGCTGTCCCGAGGGCGCAAGCAGTTTGCGACAATGGGCCAGCGTCTCTTCCAGATAGCGGGTCGCGTGCAGGACGTTGGACGCGAGCAGCAGATCGTATCCGTGAGCCGCGAAGCCCTGGTCGACGGGATCCTTCTCGATGTCCAGCGGACGGTATTCGATACACCCGGCGCCATCCCCGAAACGCGCCTCGGCCTCCGCGAAGAAGCCCGCGGAGATGTCAGTGTACATGTAGTCGAAACGGCCTTCCGGGAGCAGCGGGAGTACCGAGGCGGTGGCCGATCCGGTGCCCGCGCCGACCTCAATCACTCTCAGGCGACGTCCTTTGGGCAGGGCGTCGACGAGTTGCCGGACCGCCTCTTCGAGCATCTGGTTGGCCGCGCGCGCGACGGGCGCCTTGAGGTACAGGTCGGCGGCGGTGGGTTCTCCGCTGCTGAACAGGAGCGTCAACGGATCCTCCCGTCCGCGAAGCACCTCCGCCAGAGCGCCGCCCGACCGCCGGAACAGCCCGATCTCGGTCAGGCCGTGCGCGTAGCGGCCGGACATCACGCCTGCGTGACGGTCCGGATCGCGCGGAAGCACCTCCGGCCACGGATCCTCGCGTCCGGTGACGACCACGAAGCCGTCGTCCTCTTCCCGCAGCACCCCGGACTTCGCCGCCATTTCGAGCATGCGCCGGAAGAGACGCTCGTGGTCGGGGATGACGCCGAGCCGTTCACGCAGCTCTTCGGGTCGAACGATCGAGCCCGGCGTGCGCTCCCAGCCCAGCCTGTCCAGCGTCGCGAGCGCGTAGGCCCACGACCAGTGCTCCAGGTCCGTCAGCAGGGCGTTCCGGTCGTCGGGGTCGACACCGGCGTCGACGAGATAGTCCGCGAACATGCGCGCGCCGGACTTGACGGATGCCGGGGCGGGGAAGAAGTCCGCGGGCGGCAGACCTGGAGGGAGAACGCGCTCCCGCCAGACGACCTCGTAGAGCAGGTCCTTCACGCCCTCCGAGGCCGAGAGCAGCGCCGCCCGCGTCGCCCGCTTTACCGTGTAGCCGCTCAACCCGCCGAGGAGCGTGCCTTGCGGATCGTAGATGCGCAGCTCGCCGGAGAGGACCTCGGGCGCCTCGCCCTCGCTCTCCACCGCGGCGCAAGACGCCTCGTTCATGAGCACGTGACAGACCACCCGGTCCGGCAGCCGCCCGGTCCCGAGCCACAGCCGCTCCCAGCCAAAAGGCAGGTACGTAACGGATCCGTGCGGCCCCTCGAGGTCGCGCGCGGCGCCAACGACCTGGAAACACCCGTCCAGAACCAGCGGATGAACCTCTAGCCCGCTCCGGCCGAGGCCTTCCGGGAAGGACACTTCGCCCAGCGCCTCTCCAGGCCCGGACCAGGCGCGCTGCAACGTGCGGAAGGAAGGACCGAGATCGACCCCGGTGCCTGCGCGGGCGCGGTAATAGGCCGACACGTCCACCGGCGACAACCGGGCCCTGAGAGCGTCCAGGTCGATGTCTCCGTCGGCCTCCGGCACGGGCGTGCCCCGGGAAGCGCGGCCTTCCACGTGCATCGTCCAGTCCCCTTCGGCCCCCCGGCTGAAGATCTGGAAGGGACGTGGCGTCGGCGCCTCCGCGGCGTCCAGCACGAACTGCACCTCACGGCCGTCCGCGCCCGCCCCGTTCGCGGACTCTTCTTCCGTGAAGACCAGCGCGTTGTGCAGCTGCACCTCCTCGACGGCCACCGGTCCGCTTCCTTCGGACAGAGAGGCCGACACCGCCATGGCTCCGTAGAGCGCCCCGGGTGCCACCACCCGCCCGTACACCCGGTGGTCGTCCAGCCACTCGGGGTCCGCCGGGAACACTTCCGTCTCGAACGTGACTTCGCCCCGCGCCGACTCGTGCCGGGCGCCCAGCAGCGGATGCCCGGCACCCGCCCGCCGTCGCCTGGGCGCCTCGAGCCAGTGGCGCCTTCGCTGGAAGGGATAGCCGGGGACCGAGATCCGCCGCCGGGCTTCCCCCGCAAAGAGCCCCTCGAACCGGATCGGGAGCCCTGCCTGCCAGGCTCCCGCGGCCGCCTCGGCGAAGCCGCCGCCACCCTGGGGCACCGCCGCTTCATCGGACGGAGGGCTCAGCGTCGACAGCACCGCGGGCGCCGGAGACCCGGGCGACCCGGGCCAGGCCGAGAGCGCCATCGGGGCCAGCACCGAGCGCGGGCCGATCTCGATCACCAGGTCCACACCCAGCTCCGCCAGGGTTCCGACGCCGCTGGCGAACGCAACCGCGTTGCGCGCATGCCGTCGCCAGTAGCTCCCGTCCAGCAGTTCGCCGTCCTCCACCGCGCGGCCCGTCAGATTGCTGACCATCGTCAGCGCGGGCGGTGCGATGGCCGCCGCGTCGAGCGAACCCTGAAGCGCGTCGAGAATCGGCTCCACGAGGGCGCTGTGGAAGGCCTTCGCGGTGTTGAGCCGCCTCACCCGGACGCCCTCCGCCTCGAAGCGCTGCAAGATGGCCTCGACATCCTCCGCCGGACCGCTGACCACCTGATGGGTGCCGTTGTCCCCCGAGATGCTCACGCCAACGCCGCCTGACGCCGCGTTACGTTCCTCGACGGCGGAAGCCACTTGCGCGGGCGACGCGAACACCGCGGCCATGGCGCCGTCCTCCATGGTCGCCATCAGCGCGCCCCGCGCGCAGGCGAAGCGCATTCCGTCCTCCAGGCTGAAGACGCCCGCCGCCTGCGAGGCCGCCAACTCCCCGACACTGTGCCCGAGCACCACGTCGGGCCGGATGCCCATGCTCGCCCAGAGCGCCGTCAGCGCGCATTCGAGCGTGTAGAGAGCCGGCTGTTCCCAGGCGGTGTCGCGGAGCTGATCCTCACTCCCGGCCCGGCCGAACATCACGTCCAGCAGGGAAGTGCCTCTCTCGTCGCGGAAGACCGTCTCGCAGCGGTCCATCACCGCGCGCGCCACGGGCTCCGTTTCATACAGCTCCCTGCCCATCCCGACCCACTGGCTGCCTTGCCCGGTGTAGGCGAACGCCACCTTGGTGGCGGCGCCCGGCTCTGGTGTGTCCCCGGACCCGGCGAGCGCCTCCAGCCGGCGGCGCAGCGACCCTGCGTCCTCGAAGACGACCCCCGCGCGGTGATCGAAGTGACTCCGCCCCACGCCCCCCGTCCACGCCATGTCCGAGAGCACCGGGTCCGCCGCGCCGGGTCCCTCGGACATTTCGCCGGCCCGGTCTTCAAGCCACCCCAGGTATCGTGCCGCCGATTCCCGCAGAGCATCTTCGGACTTGGCGGACAACGGCAGGACGCGGGTTCGACGCGCCCGCATGTCAGGATCCGGTGCCGGCAGATGCGCTAGGATGGCAGGAAGCGTGACCGGGACCGGTTGCGGAGATCCCAGCGGCAGAGGACTCGCTCCACGAGCCGTCCCGGGGCCGCGATACTCCTCCACCACCAGATGGGCGTTCGTCCCCGAGATGCCGAAGCAGTTCACCCCGGCCACCCGCGCGCGACCGGGACGATCCGGCCAATCCATCATGTCCGAAGTCACCCTCAAGGGCGCGCGATCCCAGTCGAATGCCGGGTTGGGGTCGCGGAAGTGCAGGTGTTTCGGGATAACGCCCCGCTTGACGACCAGCGCCGACTTGATGAGCCCGACGACTCCCGCGGCCGACTCCAGGTGGCCAACGTTTGTCTTCACCGAGCCGATCAGGAGCGGATCCCGCGCATCGCGTCCCTTGCCGTAGACGCTGGCCACGGCGTTCAACTCGATCGGGTCGCCCACCGCCGTTCCGGTGCCGTGCGCCTCGACGTAGTCCACCTCGAGCGGATCGAGCCCCGCCTGAGACAGCGCGTCCTCCATCACCTGCTCCAGCGCCGGAGTGTTCGGGACCGTAAGCCCGACGCCGGTCCCGCCGTGGTTCACCACGGAGCTCCGGATCACCGCCCAGATGCGGTCACCGTCCGCCTCCGCGTCGCTCAGGCGCTTCAGCACTACCACCCCGCAGCCCTCGGCGCGCACGTACCCGTTCGCCGAAGCGTCGAACGTCTTGCACTGCCCGTCGGGCGAGAGCATCATCGCGTCCGCGCGCAGTTCGTAGATGCGCCCGTTGAGGATGGCCTGCACCCCGCCCGCGATGGCCAGGTTGGCCTTCCCTTGCTGCAGGTCGGCCACCGCGTCGTTGATCGCCACCATCGCCGACGCGCACGCGGCATCCACCGCCTTCGCCGGCCCCCTGAGGCCGAGCACGAAGGAGACCCGCCCGGCGGTGCCGTTCAGGTTGGTGCCGCTCAGGGCATACAGGCATGCCGCGGCCTCTGAGGGTTTGGCCGAATCCACCACTAGCATGCGGTACTCGTCGTTGCTGATCCCGGAGTAGACGCCGGTGCGGCTCTCTCTAAGCCGGTCCGGGTCGATGCCGGCATCCTCGAGCGCGCGCCAGCTCACCTCCAGCATCATGCGCTGCTGCGGATCGAGCAGCTCGGCCTCGACCGGCGAGATGCGGAAGAACGCGTCGTCGAACTGGTCGATGTCGTCGACGAATGCGCCGAAACGGCACCCTCCGCTCTGGACGGGGTTCTCCCCGAAGAGCTGCCCCCAGCGCCCCACGCCGGCACCCGGCACTCCTTCGGCAACCGCGTTTTCCCCCGCTTCCAGCAGGCGCCAGAAGGCCTCGATGTCGTTCGCGCCGGGGAACCGGCACGCCATGCCGATGATCGCGATCGGCTCTCCCGTTGCGGACGGATCAGACTTGAAAGCTGACTCAGGCGTGGAAGCGGACATGTCCTGTTTCCTCCGCTACGGTCAAAGCGGATGTCGGAATTTCGTTGACGTGATGGATGTGAACGACCTGAAGCTCGTGCGGTCGCGCTACAAGGATAGCCTCATCCCCGAGGAGCGAAAGCGGTCCGGGGCTAAGACGAAGGCGCCGCCGGAACTTGGTCCGACGGCGCCTTCTTCCAGCGTTTTCTGCTCAGCCCGGCACGATGGCCGCTGGCCGGAACAGATACGATCACGCGGCTAACGGCGATCGCTTGCCCTTGCCAGGCTGAACAGGGTACTTGGACTAGACAATTGATCACCTCCTTTTCCTGAGTCGACATCGGGCCGAACACCGGCGGGCCTCAGGCCCGCGGTCCGTCGGGGAACGCCATCTGAGCGATTCCCCAGCGGCCCCGCCACCCCCCAATGGAGCGGCTGCAGGAAATTACAAGGCGATTACACGGGCGGCAAGCAGAAGCCCGGACGCGGGGGATCATTTGTTTCCGGCGCTGGATGCATCAGACGCCAGGGTCACGATTGATTCCCGATCCGCTGGCGCAACGAGACCCGCGGGGCTGCCAGGGGTCCGGCTGATCAGCGTCGAGGGAACCCTCCAGCGCGCCGAGAATCAGGCACGCCCGGGGCGGGGCAGGTTGGCTGCTCAGGCCTCCCGAAACGCCTTGCGGAAGAGGACGAGCACGACCACGATCGCGATCCCGATCCACAGGAATCCCCAGACCATGGTGGGGACCCCGGTCATCTCGGCGAGCATGCGCGCGTCCGACTGAAGCTCAGGCCGGTCGATGACGTCGCTCTTGATATCCAGGATGGCGTACAGACAACTGGTGAGCCCGAGCGCCGTGAGCAGTACCCGGTTCGCCCGTGCCGGGAGCCTCGCCGCCGAGGCGAAGAGGGCCAGCCCGAAGAGCAGGCCGAAGCCGAAACCGAAGGAATTGCGCACGTACAGCAGCGTCAGCACGACCACCAGCACGCCCACCGCGCCTACGATCCAGCGTGAGGGTCGGGCGCCGCCGCGCGCGCCCATGAGCAGCAGCGCTCCCCAGCCCAGGCTGCCCAGGTATCCCGCCGACAGCGTCAGGAAGGCGTTCCCTCCGGGACAGTAGCATACCCCGCCCTGTGCCGGATCGAGTTCGATGCCCTGGATGGTTCCCCCGGTGGCGAGCGCCGCGATGCCGTGGCTGATCTCGTGGAGCAGCACCACGAAGATCTTGAGCGGATAGACGATGGGTGTGTCCCACGCGAACCAGATCGCCCCGAAGTAGAGGGCGAAGCCGGTGAGGAAGGCGAGGCGTCGTTTGGTCCGGGGGCTCATGCCGGATAGGTACGTCGCGCGGGGCCGGGGGGTTCCAGAGCTGGCGATCCCTGCGGAAGGAGTGTCAGGGGGCCCGGCCTTCGAGGATGGCCGCGAGGACGCGCGCGTCGATGTTGCCGCCGGAAACCACGGCGACCACCGGTCCGTCACCGACGCCGGGCAGGTGCCCCAGCGCCGCCGCCACCGCTGCCCCACCCGCCCCCTCCGCGACGACGTGCGCGCGCTCGGCGAGCAGCCGGATCGCGCCGCGGACGTCTTCGAGCGAGACCACCCGCGACCCGGCCAGGAGCGCGCGGGCCAGCGGCCACATCCCGGGCAGCAGGCCGGCGGCCCCGATTCCGTCCACGAACGAGCGCGTGTGCGCGACCTCCATCGGGCGGCCGGCCGCCAGCGAGGCCGCCAGCGGGGCCGCCGTCTCCACCTCGGCCGCGTAAACCCGCGCTTCCGGCCGCAGCGCCCGCACGGCCGTGGCGATCCCGCACGACAGGCCGCCTCCGCCGAAGGGAACCACCACCGCGCGCACGTCAGGCAGGTCCTCCACGATCTCCAGCCCGATGGTGCCGTTGCCGGCGATCACGTCGAGGTCGCTCACCGGATGCACGAAGAAGCCCTCCTCGGCGGGATGGCCGTGGTCGCGCAGCACCGTCCACCATTCGGCGAACGGCACCGGGACGGCGGTCGCCCCCAGTCGAGCGATGGCGTCCAGCTTGGCCGCGGGCGCGGTGTCCGGGACGATCACCCGGCAGGGGATTCCGCGCCGTCGGGCCTCGTACGCGACGCCCTGGGCCATGTTGCCGGCGCTTCCGGTGTAAACCCCGCGCGCGAGAAGCGCGGGATCGGCGAGCGCCATGGCGTTGGCGGCCCCGCGGATCTTGAACGACCCGATGGGCTGCAGGCACTCGAGCTTGAGCCACACCTCGGCGGTTGCCCCCGCCGTCTCCAGACGCACCAGCGGCGTGCGGATGGCGGCGCCGGCGATGCGCTCGCGCGCGGCCCGGACGTCCGCCAGGACGATGGACCCGACCGGCTTCATCCTGCGGCAGCCTGCGGACGAACCCGCCTCTCGCGATGCTGGCGCGGATTCATCCACGGACGGCCTTGAACGCCGCCACCACGCCCTCTGCCGCGCGGCGGATACACCGCTCCCCGATCTCGCGGCTCATCCCGCGGGGATCTCCCAGCACTCCGTTGGACGTGACCGCGCGCAGACCCTCCCCGAAGATCCGCTCCGCCAGCGCGGCGTCGAAGCCGCCGACGTAACCTGCCTCCGCCAGTTCTTCGCGCACCAGATCGGGCCGGATGCAGAGCATCTCCGAGCTCTCCGCGATGTCGGCGTGCCCGCCCACTCGCCGGGTGAGTTCGGGCGCCACCTCACGCACCGCTCTCTCCCACAACCCCACGAACTCCATCAGGTCGGTGTAGGCGCGCACCTCGCAATCGGGGGCTGCGGCGGCCCGAAGCTCCTCCAGCATGGTTGCGAGGGGCGCGAAGTTGCCCCCGTGGGACGGCACCAGGTACACGGTGCGGAAGCCGTGGCGCGCGAGGCTGGTCACGTAGTCGAGGCAAACCGCCTTCAGGGTGTCCCCGCGGAGCGAGAGGGTGCCCGGGAAGCCCATGTGGTGCTCGGAGCACCCCACGCGGATCGTGGGGCCCACGAGGCTGCCGCCCAGACGGCGTGCCACCTCGAGCGCCAGCCGGTCGCCGCGCGCCGCATCCACCAGCAACGGCAGGTGCCTGCCGTGCTGTTCGATCGCGCCCACGGCCACCACCACCGACGTGTACCCGTCGGCCAGCGCCGTCTCCACCTCGGGCCAGGTCATTTCTTCGAGGAGCATGGTTTCGAGCATGGCTCCAACCTAGGCCGGGACGGCGCACGACTCCAGATGAAGGCAAGGCGGGTGCGGCGAACTGGCACAAGCGACGCCTCAGAGGTTATGAACCCGCGCCCGCTGCCTTGGCCGACGTGACCGGGCCGGCGTATACTGCCTCACTTTCGCGCCATGTCAGGAGGAACCAGGATGCCCGACGAAGCCGATCCCGACCCGCGACCTGGCCGCGCGCGCGTCCCGGGGAAGCGCTGACGATGCTGCGCCAGGTTCTGCTCTGGGCATCCGAGAACGCGTGGCTCGAGCGCCAGATGCGGCGTCGCTCGTTCGCCCGCCGGGCGGTCTCGCGCTTCATGCCCGGCGAGACCGCCGACGCGGCGCTCGAGGCTGCCCGGGGACTCGGCGAGCACGACATCTCGACGGTATTCACAAAGCTCGGCGAAGCCCTTGACGACCGCGACGAGATCGAGAAGGTCGTGCGGCACTACGTGGGGCTGCTGGGGCGGATCGCCGAAGGGGAGTTGAGCAGCCAGATCTCCATCAAACTGACCCAGCTTGGCCAGGACCTGGGGCACGAGGTGGCTCAGGCCAATCTGGAACGCCTGGCGGCGGCGGCGAGGGAGCATGGGAACGTCGTGTGGGTGGACATGGAGGCGTCGCCCTACCTCGAGGAAACGCTGGACATCTTCACCGCCACGCTGGCCCGATATCCCGACCTCGGTCTGTGCGTGCAGGCGTATTTGTACCGGACGGCCGCGGATGTGGAGCGGCTGCTCGCGCTGGGCGCGCGGCTGCGGCTGGTGAAGGGGGCCTATCAGGAACCGGCGGACATTGCCTGGCCCCGAAAGCCGGATGTGGACGAGAACTTCATGGTCCTGACCCGGCTGATGTTCGAAGACGCGAATCCGGCCGCGCCCCACGGCATCGCAACCCACGACACCGTCCTGCTCGGCCGCATCCTGGACGAAGCGCGGGAGATGGGCCTGCCCCGGGACGCGTTCGAAGTGCAGATGCTCTACGGGATCCGGGCGCGCGAGCAGCTGGCGCTGAGGCGCCGGGGAATCCCCGTGCGAGTTCTGATCAGCTACGGGCCGCACTGGTACCCGTGGTACATGCGTCGCCTGGCGGAGCGTCCCGCCAACCTGGGATTCGTCGTCCGAAGTGTCTTCACGCGATAGAGATCTCGCCGTCGAGGGTCTCCGGGCGAACCTGCGTGCGGCGCGGATCCCCGCGCGCGAAGAGGACATCGAGCGGGTCGTGGCGGAGGGCATCCCCGACCGGGCGGTGGTCTTTCGCGCCCTGCTTGCGGCCACCCGGGACGATTGCATTCCGGACTACCTGTCGGGATGGTCGCTTGCCGGACCGGGAGCACACGGGGAAGGGAAGCCGGCCGCGGGCGTGACCGGCAGGGCCGCTCCCTCTTCTCGCACTGGACCACAACGCGCGCGTGATGAAGCCGGCAAGGTCGCCGAAACGTCCCGGCAGGCTTCCCCGTCGCGGTGCGACGACCGGATGGGCTGGCCCTCGACCATCGCCGAGCTGGCGCCGCTGGTGCGCGCCGGTGCCGTATCGCCGGTGGAGCTGACCGAGCAGGCGCTGGCCCGCATCGAAGAGGACGACGGCCGGGCCAATGCCTTTCAGCTGGTGCTGGCGGAGGAGGCGTTGGCGGCGGCGCATCGCGCGGAGGATGAAGTGGCGGGCGGCAGATGGCGCGGACCGCTGCACGGGATTCCCGTCGCGGTCAAGGATCTCCTGGCCATGAAGGACACGGTCACCACCTCCGGATCGAGAATCCTTGCGGATCACGTCACCGACTACGACGCGGCCGCGGTGGAGCGCCTGCGCGCGGCGGGGGCGGTCATCGTGGGCAAGACCCGGCTGTCGGAATTCGCGTACTGGCCGGGGTCGACCAACCCCCACTACGGCCCGACCCCCAACCCCCGCGACCCCACCCGCGACGCGGGCGGATCGAGCAGCGGGTCGGCGGCGGCGGTGGCCCGCGGCATGGTGTACGCGGCGCTGGGCACGGACACGGGGGGTTCGATCCGCATCCCGGCGGCGCTGTGCGGGGTGGTGGGGCTCAAGCCGACCTTCGGGCGCGCGAGCCTGCACGGTTGCGCGACGCTGGCCTGGTCCCTCGACCATGTGGGTCCCCTTGCGCGTAGCGTCGAGGATGCCGCGCTCGTGCTGGCCGCCATCGCGGGACCCGACCCGCGCGACCCCCGCACCCGGCCGGCCCCGCCCTTCGTGGCGGCCGGCTCGACCGGCGACCGGGTGGAAGACCCGGGCCGTTCGCATGCCGGCCTGTCCGGGCTGCGCGTCGGCGTGCCCAGGGACCTGCACCTCGGGGAGTCCCTCCAGGATGCAGCTTCGCGTTCGTGGATGCGTGCCAACCGTGCGCTGGAGCAGGCGGGCGCAACCCTGGTGCAGATCGACCTGGACGAGATCCATCTGCTGCGGCAGGTTGCCGTGCTCACGCTGGGCGTGGAGGCTGCGGCGCATCACGCACCCATGCTGAGGGCTCACTACGACGACTACGGCGAGTTCTGTCGTGGTCGCCTGGTGGCCGCCTTCACCTTCTCGGCCCAGGACTTCCTCGGGGCGCAGCGGCTCCGGCACTGGATCCGAGGGCGGTGGGATGCCGCCTGCCGCCGCGTGGACCTGCTTAGCTTGCCCTGTCAGCCCGGCGTGGCCCCATTGTTGGATATGCCCGCCTCCACCGACCTCACGAATCTGTTCAACGCGCTCGGCTGGCCCGCGATCAACGTGCCCTGCGGCGAAGGTGAGCACGGACTGCCGCTCGCCGCGCAACTCGTGGCGAAGCCCTGGGACGAGGCCAGGCTCCTGCGCGCGGCCCGGGTGGTGGAGACGTGAGAAAGGCCTGGTCGGTCGTCCTGCTCCTGGCTGTTGGCTGTGGCGAAGATCCTACCGGGTCCCACGACATCCCGCAGGTACCCGGGGAGCTCGAGCCCACCGCTGTGCCGGCGGGATACGAAGGCCCTGCGGATTTCGCCGGCTTCCGCTACGCCTTCAGGGGGCAGCTCAACCGGGCCGGGATCGGCGTCGGGCATCTTTTTCCAGAGGCCGGAGACATGGACCGGGTCCCCTGGATGTGGATCGGTTGCTACGTCCGCGAGAATGCGGAGAGCCCCTACTTAAGCATCGATCCGGTCGAAGGATCCTCCCTCCCCTGCGGCTTCAGATGGCACGGGGATCACATCGATGGAGTCGTCTCGTCGCCCAGCACGCCCCTGTGGGAGGCGCTCGTCGTCGTGATCGTGCTCTGAGAACGGCGATCAGGCCTCCAGCGCCCGAGCCACTTCCGCCGGCGCAGCTGTCGCGGCCCCGCGCCGTCCGACGACCACCGAAGCAGCCGCGTTGGCCAGCAACGCCGCGCTCAGGATTCCGAACCCCGCTGCGAGCGCCAGCACCAGCGCGCTCGCCACCGTGTCGCCCGCACCGGTCACATCCGCCACCTCTCCCCGGCGGGCGGGCGGGATGTTCCGACAGTGCTCCGTGCCCTCGAACACGCTCATCCCCCGGCTTCCGCGCGTGACCACCACCGCACGCGCGCTCAGGCGGCTCAACAGCTCCCTTCCGGCCGCGGCCACGTCCGCGTCGCCGCGCAGGACGCGGCCCAGGACCGCGGCCAGCTCCTCTTCGTTCGGGGTGGCCACCGTGACGCCCCGGAACTCGGACAGCTGGTAGCGCGAATCCGCGCACGAAGGGATGCCGCGCGCGCGCGCCGCCCGGATCAGACAGGAACGCACCGGTGGCGCCAGGGTCGAATACCCGTAGTCGGAGAGCAGCACCGCGTCCACCTCGGGGAGCAGTGCCCGCGCGCGCCGGACGAGGCGGTCGATCCGGCTCGCGCCGTATTCCCCACCCTGGTCGATCCGCAACACCTGCTGCTTGGCGGCATTGGCGGCTCCTGCGAGGATCCGGGTCTTGGTGACGGTGCGGCGCTCCGGGTCACGGAGAATCCCGCGCGTGTCGATGCCGCCCGCCCGCAGCAGCTCGACCACCTGATCTCCCTCCCGGTCCTTGCCCACCAGCCCCAGCGGGATCGGCTCCCCGCCCAGCGCGCGCACGTTGCGGGTGGCGTTCCCCGCGCCCCCCGAGTTCACATCGTCGTCCTCCTGTTCGATGATGACCACGGGAGCCTCGCGGGAGAGGCGCGTCGGCCTGCCCACGAGATAGCGGTCCAGCAGAAAGTCGCCCGCCACCAGGATGCGGCGTCCGGCAAGTGCGTCGAGGCCGCTCAAGGCCTGGTCGCGCGCACGCTTCAGTTGGTCCTCGGAGTCCATGTGCTCCTCACCTCGGGTCCTGCCGCAGCGCGGCCACGATCGCGTGTGCGGCCGCGAGCAGGTCGTCGCAGATCAGGTCGGGCTCGACGCGCCAGCGGTGTCGCTGATACTCGATCTGGCCGCGCCCGTAGCCGGTGCGCAGCAGAATCCCGCGCGCGCCCGCCAGGTGTCCCGTCTCCACGTCGGTGATCATGTCCCCGGCCATCCACGAAGAGGTCAGTTCCACCCCGTGCTCGCGCGCAGCCCTGTGAAGCATCCCCGGAAGAGGCTTGCGGCAGTCGCACTCCGCCGGCCTTCCCTCGGGAGGGAGATGCGGGCAGTGGTACACGGCTTCAACGCGGGCCCCCTCGCGCGCCAGCCCGTCGACCAGGCGGCGGTGCACCTCGTTCAGCACCTCCTCGGTGAAGTACCCGCGCGCGATCCCCGACTGGTTGGTGGCCACGAACACCCGGTAGCCGGCCCGGTTGAGCAGCCGGATCGCCTCGCCCGAAAAGTCGTGCAGGCGGAAGCGGTCGGGGTGGTTGATGTAGCCCACCTCTCTCGCGACCGTGCCGTAGAGGTCGAGGAAGACGGCTCCCGGAAGGGAGGTGCGGGGGGCGGTCATGATGCGAAAGTATACCGTGCCCGCGCCGCGGTGCGCAGCCCTGGCGGAGACGCGTCGCGTCAGCGCTGCGGATCTGGCGCCAAAGGCCCGAGACTGGAACGGATCGGCGCTCGTTCCTAGATTCCCGCCTGCCTTCCGGTCACGCCCGGGGCTGGAGGCGAGGGCAGGAGGCGCGGAGATATGCCAACTCCGGACCACAGCTCTGCAGCGGGGCCATAGCTCAGTCGGGAGAGCGCCTGCTTTGCACGCAGGAGGTCGCCGGTTCGATTCCGGCTGGCTCCATTCTTCGGGCCATCGGCCCGCTGGTCCTTCTCGCCCCGGTGATCCGAGCCCATGAAGAACATCTCTCCCCTCTCCCGCTCGAATCCTCCCCGCGTTGCGCGGGCATGCGCACTCGGCGCCGCCCTGCCGTTGCTCGCCGCCGCCGCGTGCTACGATGGCCCCCGGCCCGTCTTCGAGGACGGGGAGGCGCAGGTCGTCCCTCAGTTCGCGGACTCGGCCACCTGGGTGCGGCACGAACTCTGGGTTGAGACCGACTTCGATTCCGACGGCGACGGCGCTCCCGACCGGGTGCATGTCGACGTGACCCGCCCAGCCGCGACCGAATCCGGGCTGGAGGTCGCCGTGATCTACGAGACCAGCCCCTACTATTCCGGCACCGGCGGGCTCGACTTCAGCTACTTCTGGGACATCCGCCAGGAGGTGGGCGCGCCGCCTCCGCCGCGCACCGTGATGCCCCCGATGGACCACATCGAGGAGCAGCCGGTCATCTCGAACTCGCACATCGCCACCTGGGTGCCGCGCGGGTTCGCGGTGGTGCACTCGCAGTCCCCCGGGACGGGACAGTCGCAGGGCTGCCCCACCGTGGGCGGCGAGAACGAGTCGCTGGCCCCCAAGGCGGTGATCGACTGGCTCAACGGGCGCGCGCGCGGCTTCACCGAGGTCGAGGGCGGGGAGGAGGTGAGCGCCTACTGGTCCACCGGCAGCGTGGGCATGATCGGCACCTCCTACAACGGCACCCTGCCACTCGCCGCGGCCACGACGGGGGTGGAGGGGCTAGAGGCCATCATCCCGGTGGCCCCCAACACGTCGTACTACCACTACTACCGGTCGCATGGGCTGGTGCGGTCGCCGGGCGGCTACCCCGGCGAGGACATCGACGTCCTCTACGACTTCATCAACAGCGGCCCGATGGAGCGCCGCGACTACTGCAACCAGACCGTGCGCAGCGACCTCATGCAGGCCCGCTTCGACCGTGCCTCCGGGGACTACAACGACTTCTGGGCGGGCCGCGACTACCTCAACCACGTCGGCGGCGTGCGCGCCCCGACCCTCATGGCGCACGGCTTCAACGACTGGAACGTGATGCCCGAGCACAGCTACCGGATCGTGGCCGCGCTGGCCGACCGGGGCGTGCCGGTGCAGGTCTACTACCACCAGCAGGGCCACGGAGGCGAGCCACCGCTCACCCTCATGAACCGCTGGTTCTCCCGGTATCTGTACGGAATCGAGAACGGAGTGGAGAACGATCCGGGCGCCTGGATCGTGCGCGAGGGCGACGATCGTCTGAGCCCCACGCCCTATCCCTCCTATCCCCACCCCGACGCGGAGCCCGTGCGCGTGCACTTTTCCGGCGAAGGAGGGATGCAGGGGACGCTCTCGCTCGAGCCCGATCCCGCTGCCGGGGCGCAATCGCTCACCGACGACGTGAGCTTCTCCGGCGCCGACCTGGCCGGGGCGGAGGCCTCGGAGCACCGGTTGCTGTTCGCGACGCCCGAGCTCGCGGAAGGCGTGCACCTGTCCGGCGTCGCCCGCGTTTCACTCCGCCTCGCCGCCGACCGGGCCGCCGCCAACCTCTCGGTCTGGCTGGTGTCGCTTCCCTGGACGGAGGGCGCCGGCATCAACGACAACCTGATCACGCGCGGCTGGGCCGATCCGCAGAACGCAGCCTCGCTCAGCGAGAGCACGCCGCTGGTGCCAGGCGAGTTCGTCGATGTCGCCTTCGACCTTCAGCCCGACGACCAGATCATCCCCGCCGGCCAGCGCATCGGGCTCATGATCTTCTCCAGCGACGCCGACTTCACCCTCCACCCCGAGCCCGGCACCCGTCTGACCGTCGACCTGGCGGGATCCGCCCTCGATCTGCCGGTGGTCGGGGGCCGCGGGGCGCTGGCGCAGGCGCTGGGCGAGGACGGCTCCTGACCGCAGGCGGGCGCGATCCCCACAAACCGTGACTGCGCCGCATGTCGAGCAGGCCGCACATCGAGTAGACTGAAAAGGCGAGCAGCCTGCTCATCGATTGGACCGCAGATCCGGGAGGCCGTCATGTCCCGCAGCAAGCTTCGTCCCTCTGTCCTCGTCGCCGGGATCGCGCTCATCGTGGTCGGAGTCCTCTTCGTGCGGTGCACGGCCGATCCCATGGACTCCGTCGTGGCTGCCGGCCCCGGCTCCCACGCGGACCTGGTCCGGCTCTTCGAGGAATGGCGGGCCTTCGAGATGCCCGAGTTCGTGGACGGCGTCCCGGACTATTCCGCGGCGGCGATGGCGCGCCAGCACGCCGAACTCTCCCAGTGGCAGTTGCGCCTGAATGCGCTGGCCCCCGAGAACTGGCCGGTTGCCGAGCAGATCGACTGGCACCTGGTGCGGGCCGAGATGAACGGGCTCGACTTCGACCACCGCGTGCGCCGTCCCTGGGCGCGCGATCCGGCCTTCTACGTGATCATGTTCCTGGCCGAGAGCGACGTCCCGGCTCACGAGGGCGCGGTGATTCACGGCTGGGTCGATACCTGGACCTACGACTACCCGCTTTCGGACGCCGACGCGGCGGAACTCGCGGCCCGCATCGGCTCCATCCCGGCGCTGCTGGAACAGGCCCGCGTGAACCTCGCCGACTCCAACGCCCGCGATCTCTGGCTGGCCGGCATCCGCGACTTCGCGGGTCAGGCCCGCGACCTCGACACCTACGCCGCTCAGGTCGCCGGCACCAGCTCCGACCTCGACCAGGCCATCGCCGACGCGCGCGTTGCCTCCGAGGCGTTCAGCGTCTGGCTGGAGGAGGGCGCCTCCTCCCGCACCGGGCCGTCCGGGGTCGGGGCCGACAACTACACCTGGTACATGCAAAACGTCCACCTGGTCCCGTATTCGTGGGAGGAGCAGGTGCTCCTCATGCGCCGCGAGCTGGCGCGCTCGCATTCCTCGATGCGGCTGGAGGAGAACCGCAACCGCGCTCTGCCCGAACTCGATCGCATCGCTTCCGCGGAGGAATACGACCGGCGCCTGAACGAGTCCGTGGACATGTACATGCGGTTCCTCGAGGAAGAGGAGATCGAGACCATCTTCGACTACATGGATCCCGCGCTCCGGGCGGTGAACGGAAGCTTCAGCCCCGTGGAGCCCGGCGAGGTGCGCAACTTCTTCCAGGAAGTCATCTACCGCGATCCGGACGCCTTCCGCCCGCACATGCACCACTGGATCGAACTGGCGCGCATGCGCGAGGACCCGCACCCGAGCCCCATCCGGGCCGTGCCTTCGCTCTACAACATCTTCGACGCACGATCCGAGGGGCTGGCAACCGGCGTCGAGGAGATGTTCATGCACCTGGGGCTTCTGGACGACAACTCACCCCGGGCACGCGAACTCGTGTGGATCATGCTGGCGCAGCGGGCGGCGCGCGCGCTCAGCGGCCTCAACCTCCACGGCGGCGTCTTCGATATGGAGGAAGCGGTCGAGCACGCGATGACCTGGACGCCGCGCGGATGGCTTACGGAGGGCGACCTCGTGCGCGGAGAACAGAGCCTCTACCTCAGGCAGCCGGGCTACGGCACCAGCTACGTCACCGGCAAGATCCAGATCGAGGAGCTGCTCTCCGAGTACGCCATCCAGGAGGGCGACGACTTCACCGTCAAGCGCTTCTTCGACGCCTTCTACGGTGCCGGGGTGATCCCCAACGTGCTCACGCGCTGGGAGATGACGGGCGAGAAGGATCCGATTCTGGAGTTGAACTGAGTCAGCTTCCCCCTGGCGGCGGCCCCCGGTAGGTCCGCACCGGCGGCAGGTGCGCGCCCGTGAGCCCCTGCGGCTCGGGCTCGCTCACCACCGACAGGTTCAGCGTGCCGATTCCGTCGATGGAGGCGGAAATCTGCTCGCCGGGCTGCAGGAAGCGCTGTGCCCCGCGAACCGCCGTGCCCATGCCCACACCCCCGGAGGTGCCGTTGTTGACGACGTCGCCGGGGAACAGGGTGATGATGGAGGAGCCGTACTCGATCAGCTCCCAGAGGGAGTGGATCATGTCGCCGGCGGTGGCCTCCTGCATGCGCTCGTCGCCGACGTCGAGCGTCTGGCGCAGGATCTCCATCGGGTTGCCGTAGAACTCCTTCGGCACGATCCAGGGCCCCTGGGGCGCGAAGGTGTCGTGGCCCTTGCCCACGAACCAGTCGGAGGTCATGGGGTTGCCGCCCGGCGGACGCCCGCCGCGGTCGGAGATGTCCAGCGACACCAGGTAGCCGAACACGTAGGCTTCGGCGTCGTTCGCGGAGACGTATTTGGCGGACCGGCCGATCACCGCTCCCAGCTCGACCTCCCAGTCGATACGGTCGCGCCCGAACGGAAGCACTACCTCCCCGCCGTCACCAATGACGGCGCCCTTGCTCGGCTTCAGGAAGAGATAGGGCACGCCACGGTTCTCGCGCCGCTGCCGCCGTGCCTCGGCCCGTTCCTCCTCGGTGCCGGTTTCGTTGACGTGGCTGTAGAAGTTGACCGCGGCGTTGAGAATCTTGCCCGGGTACAGGATGGGCGGGAGGGTGCGCACGTCGCCGAGCTCATGCACCCAGGACGGGCGGTTCGCGCCCAGCATGTCGTTCTCGACCAGGTGGTTGACGACCTCGTAGAGGCGCCGCTGGAGACCGTACTCGTAGCGCTCGATCAGCTCCAGCATGTCCGCCGGGGCCTGCACCCGGGCGTAGTAGGGATCGCGCTGGAGGGCGGTGTTGGCGGCGTCGACCTCGACGATGAGCTGGTCGCGTAGAACCAGCGACACGGTGGGCGTGCCCTCGATCTCGAAGGTGCCGACCTTGAAGGGCTCGGCGATGTCCGGGACGCCCTGAGCGGCCGTCGGCAGCGGAATCACCAACAGAAGAAGTGTGGCAAGGATACGAAGGTCGCGCATGGTGTCCTCCCCGGGCTGTCTGTCGGACGAACTCCGGCGTTGCGTCTGTTGGGCGTGCCTCGCGGCGAATCCGCAGCTACGCTCGGCACCCTCCGCGAGACTGCACAGTTACGCCCGGCCGGTGATTCTGTCAATCGGATCTCCGCCGGTGGCGCGCGCGCGTGCCGCGGGTGCATCGGAGAGGGCCGGAGGGATCGGTGGTGGAGCGTCCGCGGGGGGCGTTGCCCTGCTCCACGCCGTCGTCTACCGTTCTCGTCCGCGCACATCTCCCTCCGTACACATCTCTCCGGCAGCAGGTGGGTCATGAAGACGATCCGTTGTTTACTGGCGCTCTCCATCCTGGTCACCGCTCCGCTCGCGCTCTCCGCGCAGCAGAAAACGCCTCTCGACCACGACGCCTATTCGATCTGGAAGCAGATCCAGGACGAGGATTTCTCGCGGGATGGCCGCTGGCTGGTCTACCGGCTCGTGCCCGGGGACGGCGACGCCACGCTGGTGGTGGAGAACCTGGAGGACGGGCGCCGGGTGACCGTTCCCAGGGGAGCGGATCCGGGCTTCACCGCCGACAACCGCTTCCTGGTCGCGCTGGTCGAGCCCGCGGAGGCGGCGGTGGATGCGGCCCGCGCCGAGGGTTCGCGCGACGCGCCGGGTGACTCGCTGCTGATACTGAGCCTGTCCGACCTGTCGGAGACGCGCATCGCGGACGTCCGGTCCTTCCGGCTGCCCGGCGAGGACGGCGCCTGGATGGCGTACCTCATGGAGGAGGACGCCGGGGATGACGAAGAGGAGGGGGAGGGCCGCGCCCAGCGGGGAGAGCGCGATGACGACGATGGGCCGCCCCGCCTGGATGACGGCACGGAACTGGTGGTGCGTGACCTGGCAACCGGGCAGGAGCGCCGCTTCGACCACGCGGTGAGCTACGCCTTCTCCGGCGGCGGCGGCGCGCTCTACTACACGGCGTCCGGTGAGGACGGCGACGGCGACGGCGTCTTCCGCGTCGGACCGGACGGCGGGGCGGAGACGGTCGCCGGCGGGGAAGGCCGCTACCTGCGGCTCGCCGTCGCCGACGACGGCGCGGTCGCCTTCCTGACCGACCGGGACGACCGCGGGTCCGGGGCGCCGGCCTTCGCGCTGTACGCCGCGCGCGAGGGAGCGGCCACCTCCCGGGTGGCCCCGGGCGCGGAGGCACTCCCCGCCGACTGGGCCCCGAGCGAGCACGGCGAGGTGTCGTTCTCCGGTTCGGGCGCGCGCGTCCTTTTCCACAGTGCGCCCCGGCCCCTTCCGGATCCCGAGGACGACACCCCCGAGGACGAGCGCGTCCAGGTCGACATCTGGAACTGGAAGGACCCGCTGCTGCAACCCATGCAGTTGGTGCAGCTTGACGATGAGCTGGAACGCAGCTACCAGGCGGTCCTCGACCTCGGGAGCGGCCGGGTGGTGCAGCTCGCCACCACAGAAGTGCCCGACGTGACCTTGGCCGACGACGGCGACGGCGCGGTTGCGATGGGCAGGAGCGAGCTCCCCTACCGGCAACTGGTGTCGTGGGATGCCAGCTACGTGGACCTCTACACCATCGACGTGGCGGACGGCTCGCGGCGGCAGGTGGCCGAGCGGGTGCGGGGACAGGGGACCCTCTCTCCGGGCGGCGGCTACATCACCCGGTGGGACGGCGTGCGACGCATCTGGGTCGCCATCGACACCGGCAGCGGGGAGGAGATCGACCTGACCGGCGCCATCGACGCGGGCTTCTACAACGTGCTGGACGACAGGCCGGATCTCTCTCGTTCATACGGCACGGCCGGGTGGACGGCGGACGATGCCGCCTTCCTGGTCTACGACCGCTACGACATCTGGGCGGTCGACCCGACCGGGCGCGCCGCCCCCCGCAACCTCACCCGGGGCGCCGGGCGCGCGTCGGACACCCGTTTCCGCTACGTCGACCTCGACACGGCCGAGCCGGCGGTGCCCTCGGGCGAGGTGTACCTCTCCTCCTTCCACCTGTACGACAAATCGTCCGGCCTGTGGCGGGGCGACTTCGACGGCGGCGCCGCACCCGAGCAGCTCATCGCCGGCGACGCCCGCTACGCCGGCCTGTTCCGGGCGCAGAACGCGGAGGTCTTCGCCTACACCCGCTCCACCTTCAAGGAATTCCCGGACCTGTGGGTGTCCGGCCCGGCCCTCGACGACGGGCGCAAGGTCACCGACGCCAACCCCCAGCAATCCGACTACCTGTGGGGGACTGCTGAAATCGTGGAGTGGACCTCCATGGACGGCACGCCCCTCCAGGGCATCCTCTACAAGCCGGAGGGGTTCGACGCGTCAGAGGAGTACCCCATGATGGTGTACTTCTACGAGCGCTCCTCCGACGGCCTGCACGGCTACGCCGCGCCCGCGCCGGGCAGTTCCTCCATCAACCGCAGCTTCTACGTCAGCCGCGGCTACCTGCTCTTCGTCCCCGACATCCCCTACCGGGATGGCTATCCGGGCGAAAGCGCGCTCGACGCGGTGGTCCCGGGCGTCCTCGAGCTGGTCGAGGACGGCTTCGTCGACCCGGACCGCATCGGCGTGCAGGGGCATTCATGGGGCGGCTACCAGATCGCCTACATGGTGACGCGCACCGACCTGTTCGCGGCGGCCGAGGCGGGCGCCCCGGTCTCCAACATGATCAGCGCCTACGGGGGCATCCGCTGGCAGTCGGGACGCAGCCGGGCCGTGCAGTACGAACGCGGCCAGAGCCGCATCGGGGGCTCGCTCTGGGAGTATCCGCTGCGCTTCATCGAGAACTCGCCCATCTTCACCGCCGACAAGATCAACACGCCGATCCTCATGCTGCACAACGACGAGGACGGGGCGGTGCCGTGGTACCAGGGGATCGAGTTGTTCGTGGCGCTCCGCCGCCTGGGCAAGCCGGTGTGGATGCTCAACTACAACGGCGAGGCCCACGGCCTCAGGCAGCGGCACAACCAGAAGGACTGGGCGATCCGCATGCAGCAGTTCTTCGACCACTACCTGAAGGGCGCGCCCGCCCCGGTCTGGATGGAGGAAGGGGTGCCGGCGATCATGAAGGGCAGGACGCTGGGGCTGGAACTCACCCGGGTGCGGGCGATTTCCGAGGAGGAGCCGGGCCGGTAACCTCGCCCTTCGCTGCCAGCCGCGAGCGCCGCCCTTTAGCCGCCGGGCGCCGCCCCGGCCTCAGCCGCGCCAGGTGATCGGCGCACCGCGGGAGACCGCCATCGCGCCGCTGCGCACGAGCGCGTCGGTCTCGGCGATCCGCTCCGCGCTCTCCAGGAAGCCGTCGATCCGCGGGCCGCTGCTGGTGATTTCCACGGTATAGTGCCCTTCGTGCTCGTCGAGGATGGACCCCCCGAACTCCGCCACCATCTCGTCCAGCTGGGCTCGGGTACCCGTGGTCAGGCGCAGCTTGAAGAGCACCAGCTCGCGCACGATGTGGTCGCGCGTGGTCATGTTCCGCAGGTCGACCACATCGATGAGCTTGCTCAGCTGCTTCATGATCTGCTCGAGGGTCCGGTCGGAGCCGTTGGTGACCAGGGTCAGGCGCGAGACGGCGTAGTCCTTGGTCGGCGCAACGTTGAGGCTTTCGATGTTGAAGCCCCGGGTCGAGAACATGTCGGTGACGCGCGAGAGCGCGCCCGCTTCGTTCTGGAGCAATATGGATATGGTGTGTCGCATGTCGGTCCGGGGGTGCGGCGCGTGGCGGTACAAGCTTGCGGGATCGCGCGGGCATCGCAAGATATGCAGCGTGCCTGCGCGGGTTTTGCCATTCGGGCGTTTTCGTCCGACTTTTCACCCCGGCGCTCCACCCATTCCGTGCCCGTCACGAGAGGCGTTTCCATGACAACCAGCACCGCGCTTCGCGATACGCCCGCGCACCCGCTCGCGGGCCGGGTCATGAGCGGAGCCGACATGATCGTCCAGGTTCTGGCCGACGAGGGAATCGACACCATCTTCGGCTACAGCGGGGGGGCGATCCTGCCCACCTACGACGCGGTCTTCCGCTACAACCAGGACAACGCGCGCGACGGCGTCGAGCCCATGCCGCTCATCGTGCCCGCCAACGAACAGGGCGCCGGTTTCATGGCGGCCGGCTACGCGCGCGCCAGCGGCAAGGTGGGATGCGTCATGGTGACCTCCGGCCCCGGCGCCACCAACTGCGTGACCCCGGTGCGCGACTGCATGGCCGACTCGGTGCCCATCGTGGTGATCTGTGGCCAGGTCCCCACCGCCGCCATCGGCACCGACGCCTTCCAGGAGGCCCCGGTCACGGCGGTCATGGGGCCGGTGGCCAAGCACGTCTTCCTGGTGACGAAGCCGGAGCAGCTCGAGGCCACCATGCGCACGGCCTTCGAGATCGCGCGCACCGGCCGGCCCGGTCCGGTGGTGGTGGACGTGCCCAAGGACGTGCAGAACTGGACCGGGACCTTCCACGGGGAGGGACGCCTGCCCATCACGGGGTACCGGCGTCGCCTGAAGTCCCTGCGCGCCCGCAGGCTGAGCCCGGAGCGGTGCGGCGAGTTCTTCGACATGCTGGGCGAGAGCCGTCGCCCGCTCATCTACGCCGGGGGCGGGGTGGTCAACGGGAACGCCTCGGAGCCGCTGCGCCGGCTGGCCAACGACTTCGGCATCCCGGGCGTGACCACCCTGATGGGGCTGGGCAGCTTCGACACCACCGCACCGCTCTGCCTGCACATGCTGGGGATGCACGGCACCGCGTTCGCCAACTACGCGGTGGACGACTGCGACCTGCTCATCGCGATGGGGGCGCGCTTCGACGATCGCGTGGCCGGCGTGCCGGCGAAGTTCGCGGCCAAGGCCCGGCGCGTCATCCACTTCGACATCGATCCGTCGGAGATCCACAAGGTCAAGCCGGCGGACTGGCACTACACGGGAATGCTCCCGGAGGCGCTCGACGCCCTGGTGGAATACGGGCACTCCATCGGCTTCCACGCCGACTTCTCCGACTGGCACGCCGAGGTCGCCGCGCTCAAACGCGACTATGCCCTCGACTATGACCGCGAGAGCTCGCTCATCCAGCCGTACTACGTCATGGAGGTGATGAACCGCATCACCCGCGGCAACGCGATCATCTCCACCGGGGTGGGCCAGCACCAGATGTGGGCCGCCCAGTACTGCGACTTCAGCGAGCCCCGGCTATGGCTGACCTCGGGGAGCATGGGCACGATGGGATTCGGGCTGCCCGCCGCCATCGGGGCCCAGTTCGCGCGCCCGGACAAGCTGGTCATCGACGTGGACGGGGACGCCAGCATCCGCATGAACCTGGGGGAGTTCGAGACCGCCACCTCCTACGACCTGCCGGTCAAGGTCATGGTGCTGAATAACTTCGGCGACGGCATGGTGATGCAGTGGCAGCGCCTGTTCTTCAAGGGGCGCCTGTCGGCGAGCGACAAGTCGCTGCGCAAGAAGAACTTCGTTCTGGCGGCGCAGGCGGACGGCTTCGAATACGCGAAGCGCCTGGATCGCAAGGAGGACGTGCCCGGGGTCGTCAAGGAGTTCCTCGAGTTCCCCGGTCCCGCCTTCCTGGAAGTCGTCATCGATCCGGAAGCGCACGTGTATCCGATGGTCGGACCGGGGCTCTCCTACCAGGACATGGTCACCGGGGACCACATCCCCAATCGCTACGAGGACCGGGGCGCGGAGCCCGATCCCTCCGACCTCTTCTAGGAGGTCGAGGATGGGGTAGCCCGGCCCGGCGCAACCCGAGGTCTCGGCTCATGACGATCTGGCGCGCATCGATCCTTCTGCTGCTCCTGCCCGCGCTCGCGTGCACCCCCTCCTTCCAGGTCGAGGAAGCCACCATCGCCGACATCCACCAGGCGATGGAGGAGGGCCGGGTGACCGCGGAGGAGCTGGTCCGGAGCTACCTCGACCGGATTGAGGCGTACGACCGGCAGGGCCCGTACCTGAACTCCATCATCACCGTGAGCGAGCACGCGCTGGAGCGGGCGCGCGAACTGGACGCGGCTTTCGCCGAGTCGGGCTTCACCGGCCCGCTGCACGGCATCCCGGTGATCGTGAAGGACAACTACGACACCTACGACCTGCCCACCACCAACGGGACCCTCGCCTTCCGCGGGGCGATTCCGCCCGACGACGCCTACCAGGTGCGCAAGCTGCGGGAGGCGGGCGCGATCATCCTGGCGAAGTCCAACCTGGCCGAGTTCGCGTCCAGCGGGGCGTTCACGCTCAGCTCGGTGCTGCCGGGCTTCTCCCGCAACCCCTACGACCCCACCCGGGTGACGGCGGGCTCCAGCGGGGGCACGGGTGCCGCGGTGGCCGCCAACTTCGGCGCCGTCGGGCTGGGCTCGGACACGGGCAGTTCGATCCGCGGCCCCTCCTCCCACCAGGCGCTGGTGGGGTTCCGCACGACCATGGGGCTCACCAGCCGCGACGGCATCGCCCCGCTGAGCGCCGCCCGCGACGTGGGCGGCCCCATGACCCGCACCGTGGCCGACGCGGTCGCCGTGCTGGAGGTGATCGCGGGGCCGGACCCGGCGGACCCCGTCACGCTCGAGAGCGAAGGGCGGGTGCCGGACAACTACCGCCAGTTCCTCGATGCCGATGCACTCCAGGGTGCCCGCATCGGCGTGCTGCGCCAGTTGTTCGAGGAGGCGCGCGACTATGACGATCCCCGCTCACTGGGTAGCGGCGTACTGGCCCCGGGCGAGGAGATGCCATCGGCGGAGCTGGAAGCCGAGGGAGACGATGAGCCCGATCAGCGGGAAGGGCAGGGGAACGAGGAGCAGCAGCAGGAGGACGAGCCCACCACCATCCATCCCGAGGTACTGCGGGTGATGGAGCAGGCGCTCGAGGACATGCGTGCCGCCGGCGCCGTCGTCGTGGATCCCGTCGAGATTCCGGATCTGGACGACATCCGTGACGATTTTCCGAGCATAAGCCGCCTCAGGCACGACTTCGAGAAGTACCTCGCCACGCGGCCGGAACTGAAGTTCAAGACGCTCGACGAGGTGGTGGAGTCGGGGGACTACCACCCCTTCCTGCGCGCCAGCATGGAGCGCAACCGGGAGGTGGACTACGTGCCCGAGGAGCACGAGGACTATCCCGAGTACCTGGAGGTGCAGAAGCGGCTGCAGGACGCCGTGCTCGCCGTCATGGAGGAGCACGAGGTGGACGTTCTGGTCTATCCCACCTACAACTACCCTGCGCGCCTGATCGGCGACGAGAACACCACATACGGCGCGAACAGCTCCATCATCTCGCCGCCGACCGGCTTCCCGGCCTTCAACGTGCCGATGGGATATTCCTTCGGCCGGCTACCCGCGGGGTTGCAGTTGCTGGGCCGGCCCTTCGACGAGCCCACCCTGATCCGCCTCAGCTACGCCTACGAACAGGCCACGCAGCACCGCCGACCGCCGCCGTTCACGCCTCCGCTGGGGCGATAGGAACCGCGAAGGCCCCCGGCGGGGAGAGAGTCGCCGGCGGAGAGGTGGTCGAGGGCGGAGGGAGCGCCGCGGGTCAGCGCGGGCCGGCCGCTCCCTGCAGCAGATAACGATCCGGCCCCCCGGAAGTCGTCACGCTGGACACGCCACAGTTGGCCAGCAGCACCCGGGCGTCGCCCTTCCCGCTGTCCGAGGGAGCGATGATGTCCTCTCCCTCCTCCGGCTCGTCGGTGATGGCCCCGAGCAGGCCCGTATCATGTTCCGCGACGCGGGTCGCCACGACCCTCAGGTTGGTCTCTCCGGTGGCGGGGTTGTCGAAGGCGGTTGCCGTGAGCACGTCGTGGTACGTGTTGCCGGTGAAGATCTGGGTCCCCAGACCCGACGTCTGCCTGCGGCCCCGGACAAAGCCGGCATCGCTGTTTCCGTCCTCGATCGTGTAGCCCAGAATGTTCAGTTGAGCGACCGCGCACTGATAGGCCGTCTCCCTGCCGGGCGGTGCCACGCCGTAGAAGGAAATCGGGGCGGAGGAACAAGCGGCCATCGCCGCAGCGGCGAACAGGATGCTCTTCTTCATGGCTGTCATCCCCTTCCGGTGGGTGGAGGTGGGAAGGCCCGCGCGACGAGCCGGTTCGCCACGCCATGCCCGCAAAATACATGCCAAGTGATGATCAGGTGTACCCCGGCCACGGAGCCAGGTTACCTGCTTGAGCCCGTACTTCGAACCCCAACGACCCGACCCGGCCGGTACCTGCTTCACGGCGGGGTGTACCAGACGCAGTCTCGCCCAGCGGAAGGAGAAGAGAGTCGATGTCCAGCCGACGCATCGCACGCGTAGGGGTGGTCGCGGCATGGACCCTCTCGTCCGTTCTCGTCGTGCGCGCGGAGGTGGTAGCGGGTCAGTCGAGGACCGCGGTCGACCGAATCCGGGAAGCCGACCGCAGCGTGGTACGGGTCGTCACTCTTCTTCCCGCGGGCTTCGGCACCGGCAGCGGGGCCGTGGTGGCTCCCGGCATCGTCCTGACCAACCATCACGTCGTGGACGGCGGCGCGCGGCATCAGGTGATCTCGGCGCACACCGGCGGCGTGCAACAGGCCCGCGTACGCTGGGGATCCCCGGAGCTGGACCTGGCCGCGCTCGAGGTGGACGGTCTGGCGTTGCCGGAGGTCCTGCTCGGCACATTGCCGCTGCAGACGGGCGAAGCCGTATGGGCCGTGGGGTTTCCCGGGATCGCGGACGCGATTACCGGGAACATGTCGCTTCAGACGACATTGACGCGGGGCGTGATCGGCCGACTGTACCGCGCGCCGTGGGATGTGAGGGCGGGGGGACCGCAGTTGGACCTGATCCAGCACGATGCGGCGATCAATCCGGGCAACAGCGGAGGGCCTCTGATCTCCGACTGCGGCATGGTGGTGGGCGTGAACACCCGAAGTGCCCTCGCATCGCAGGGTGTGTTCGTGGCTTCGCGGATCACCGAGGCGGTCCGCGAACTGCGGACACTCGGCATCGCCGTCAGAACGAGCGACGCCCGCTGCACCGATGACGAAGCCAGCGCCGCGAGAGAGGCTGCGGAAGCGGCAGCCAGAGCGGCGGAGCTGGCTGTGCAGGCGGCGGCCAGTGCCGCAGCGGAGGCCGCAGGGTCGGCGGTGCAAGCCACCGAGCGACGCATGGACGCGGCCGAAGACCGGCTGGCTCTGGGTCTGTGGATCACGCTCGGCATGGCCGCGATCATGTTCCCGACCCTGATGTTTCTGACCATGCGCGCGCCGCGCCACGAGGTGGTCCGGGTGGTCGAGCAGGGGCCGGAGGGGGTGCGCGACCGCGGGCGCCCTCGCAGTTCCGGACTCTACCTGCCATTCAGGTACTTTCTGCCCGGCCGTGGTGCCGTGGCGGGAGGTCCTGGCCGACTCGGCGGCGCAGGAGGCGCTCCGCACCGAGCCGCACTTCCGGATCTGCGGTTCGTCGCCGATGCCTCGGACCACGGCGATCCACCCATCGACATCCGGTTTGATGGCCACAGGCTCCGGCGTGCCGAGGGCGGGCTGGTCATCGGCCGCCAGCCGGCTCTGGTCGATGAAGTCATCCGGGATCCGACCATCTCCATGCGCCACGCACGCGTGATCCGCAAGGGCGGGCAGTTCTTCATCGAGGACCTGAATTCACGCGAGGGCACCTGGGTCGACGGTGAACGGCTGGTTCCCTTCACGCCCCGGGAGCTCCGGCAGGATGCCGTCGTGCAGTTCGGTGACGGGCCGCGTCTCGCGCTGCAGTCGGAACCGGCGCGCAGAACCGGCAACTGAGAGGACGCCGACGTGTCTCGCATCGTCGCTCGCACCGTGGGCCGCAAGGGCACGTGCGATGTCGTGCTGCGTGACGGGAGCGTGTCGCGGTGCCATGCAGAGGTCGTGTGCCTCCCGGAGGGTCGGATCCACGTCGCCGATCGCGCGACGGGGAACGGCACCTTCGTTCGCCGGGGCGACGGGTGGCACCCGATCCGTCAGGCGCTGCTCGATCCGGGGGATGTACTGCGCTTCGGTGCGTGCACCATCACCGCGGGGGAGTTGGGCGCGCTCTGTGTCCGGGCCGATGCCGAGCCGGACGAAGGCCATTCCTCGCAGGAGGATGCTAGCGCCGAAGACGGCTCCCGCGAGTAGCCAGCGGTGACCCGAACACCTCCGCCACGAACTCGGTGGCGGGGTGAGTGGCGAGCGCGTCGGCCGGGCCCCGCTGGACGATTCTTCCCTCCTCCATCACGTGGACATCGGCGTTCAGCGCCACGATGTCGTGCACGTCGTGAGTGATGACCAGGGCCGGCACGGCGCTTTCGTCGAGCCGCTCCGCAAGCCGCCGGCGCATGGTCCGGCGCGCGGCCGCGTCGAGTGCCGCGAGCGGCTCGTCGAGGAGCAGAATGTGAGGCTCGGTGACCAGCGCGCGAGCCAGCGCAACCCGCTGGCGCTCTCCGCCCGAAAGCGTGTCCGGCCAGCGCTCGGCGAGATGAGCGGCTTCCAGCTGTTCGAGCACGGCCAGGGCGGACGCCCGCGCACCGTTGTCGCGAGGTGAAGAGCCCGCCAGCCCGAATCTCACGTTGTCGAGTACGCGCAGGTGCGGGAACAGCCCGTAGCCCTGCGGCACGTAGCCTACCTTCCGCTCCTCCGGGGGGAGGTCGATGCCCCGGGCGGAGTCGAACAGGACGCAGTCGCCCACCGCGATGACCCCGGCGGATGGCCGGTAGGCTCCCGCGATGGTCCGCAGCAGGGTGGTCTTGCCGGACCCGTTGGGGCCCACCAGGGCGACCGGACGCACCCCGCCGGCGACGCGCACGTCCAGGTCGAGCGCGCCGACCTGCAGGGACACTTCCGCGTGCCAGGTCGCGCTCACCGCCGCCCCGCCCCCGCGGCCACCGCCTCCACCACCCTGCCCAGGCGGCGCCCCGGGAGCGCGCGCAGCCCGAGCAGCAGGAGCACCGCGACCGCCGCGAGCACCAGGGAGAGCGCGACCGCGGCCTGGACGTCCGACTCGAGCGCCGTGTAGATGGCCAGCGGGGCGGTCTGCGTCCGTCCCGGCAGGTTGCCCGCGAAGAGCAGGGTCGCCCCGAACTCCCCGATTGCGCGCGCCCACGCCAGAGCGGCTCCGCTGACCAGCCCGGGAAGCGCCACCGGCACCGCCACCCCGAAGAACGCCCCCGCCGGCGACCGTCCCAGGGTGCGCGCGACGATGAGCAGGTCGCGGTCGACCCTGCGGAACGCGGCCGCGGCCGACTGCACATAGAACGGCGAGGCGACCACCACCTGAGTGAGCACCACGGCGGTCGTGGTGAAGGGCACCTGCAGCCCGAGCGCCTCCAGCGGGCCGCCCAGCAGGCCGTTGCGGCCGAATGTCTGGAGCAGCGCGATGCCGAGCACGGCGGGCGGCAGCACGATGGGCAGGTCCACCAGTTGCTCGACGCCGCGTGCCCAGCGGCCGGAGGAGGCCGCGAGCCACCACGCCAGCGGGGTGCCCGCCGCCACCACGACCACCAGGCTCACCACCGTAGTGCGCGCCGTCAGCCCCAGCGCCGGAAGAAAGAGCGGATGGCGCGCCCCGGCGGCCAGCTCCGCCGGCGAGGAGGCCAGCGCCAGCGCGAAGACCGGAAGGGTGAGCAGTACGAGCATGGGCACCGCCGCCGCCAGCGACGGCCATCGCCCGGCGCCCAGCGCGTCGGGAAGGTTCGTCTGGCGGTTCACGCGTTGCTACTCCGCCGCGAACCCGTGCCGGGCCAGGAGCTCGCGACCTTGCCGGGAAAGGACGAACGCGAGCCACGCTGCGGCGAGATCCGGGTTCACGCCGCCCTCCACGATGCCGATGGAGTAGTCGGCGTTGACGTTCAGGGCTGGCGGGATTTCGATGGCGTGCACGCCGCCCGCCGCGACGGTGTCGCTCCGGTAGACGATCGCGGCGTCCGCCTCGCCGAGCTCCACCTTGGCCCGCACCAGGCGCACGTTGCTCTCCTCGGAGGCAACCCGCGCGAGTACCGAAGCCGCAAAACCGCCGTCTCCCGCGGCCTCGGCGCGCCGCAGCACCCGGCGCGCGTAACTGCCCACGGGGACGTTCTCGGTTCCGATCACCAATCGGCTGGCGCGCGGCAGGTCGCGGAAGGACTCGATGCGCGCGGGGTTCCCGGGCGGAACGATGAGCACCAGCTGGTTGTGCGCGAAGATGCGCCCGTCGCGGACTCGGCCGCGCTCCACCAGGGCCTGCATGTGCGCCGGGTCGGCGGAGGCGAACACGTCGGCGGGGGCGCCCTGCTCGATCTGGAGGCGGAGCACCTGGCTGCCCGCGAACGCGAGCACCACGTCGGTGCCGGGATGGGCGACCTCGAACGCGTGCTCCATCGCGGAAAAGCTCTCGGCCAGGGAGGAGGCGGCGTAGACGTGGAGGGTTCGGGAGGAATCAGCCGGCGCGCAGCCCTGGAGCAGCGCGGTGGCCAGCGCGATGCACGCCAGCGCGGCGGCTGACCGCCGCCGGTCACGCGCCACCGCGGCCGACGGGTCCGCCCCCCGGCACCGCCCGCTCTTCACCGCCCCGCGCTCCCGGCCTCGAGCGTGCTCGCGTGCCCGCTGATGGATGTGTCGTAGCCCGGCAGGGAGGCGGCTTCGGTACGGAAGCCGGGGTCGTCCAGGGTATCGAGGAAGCGGGACACCGGCGGCGACTCGGCAATGGAGGCCGGCATGACCAGGTCGAAACGCTCCTCGACCAGCGGCACGAACCCGAGCCCCCAGGCGAGCGCCGCGCTCTCGATAGCGACGCCGGCGTCCGCCGCGCCGCAATGGACCCGCCGGGCCACGTCGAGGTGCCCTTCCGCTACCGGACCGGAGAAGTCGGGCTGTCCGCCGGGCTCGTCGGCGAGCAGGCGAGCGAAAAGCTCGTCGGCCCCGGTGCCGGCCTCGCGCCCCACCACCCGCACACCCGGGCGGAGCAGGTCGGCGGCATTGCGGATGTCCAGCGGATTGCGCGCGGCCACAACGAAGCCCTGGCGCCAGCGGGTCAGGTTGATCACCAGCATGCGCCTGCCCGGGAAGCGCCGCCGCACCGCCTCCACGTTGGCGTGGCTGGACGCGCCGCCCGACAGGTGCAGCCCGGCGATGTGCACCATGCCGGCGGCCAGCAGGTCCAGGGCCCGGTGGCTGCTGGCGGGGATCCAGGTGGCGCGCGCGTCCTCCGACCCCTCCCCGACCCGGTGGGCCAGGTTAGCGAGCAGGGGGGCGCACCCGGCGACCAGGACGTTGCGCTCGAGTTGCCGCATTCCGCGCACCGGCCGGACGCGGGCGGACGGGACATCCGGGGATACGTCCGCTCCTCCCTCCACCACGATCGCGTCTGCCGCCGCGGTCGCGTGCGCGGGAAGGGGGTGGGCCCTCCACCGGCCGCCCACGCGGCCGACGGCCACCCGGGAAGAGGGCACGGGCGGGGATGCGGGCGCCGCGGGACGGGCGGGAGGGAGGCGCACCTCCAAGTCGGTCACCGGATCGAGACGGAAGAGCTCCGTCACGGCACAGTCGAACGTGTCCGCCAGACGCAACGCCAGCGTGGTGGACGGGACTTGCCGCCCCGCCTCGATCGCCATGATGGCATGCCGGCTCACTCCGACCCGGTCCCCAAGGGCCTCCTGCGACAGGCCCAGATCGCGGCGGTATCGCCGGAGGGTGTTGTGGAGTTGAGTCTCCGGCATGTGCGTCCTCCCGATCAGGCATCCCGCCCCGTCTCCACCTCGTCAACCGGGACAAGGGGCGCATTGGGCCCCGCACCGGGAAGGATACGTCCACGAAATGTAATGCACAAGCTACATCATGTAATGGATACCTTACATCTAGAGGAAGTGACCTGCCAGGAAGCTCACCACATCGCTTCAGTCACCGCACCCGGAACCGGAGCTTTCGCGATCCGTCAGGGCGGAGTGTGCATGTTCAGGAGCAGGTACAGAAACTCTCCGCCACCCAGCACCCTCGATCCGTCCGGGAGAGCTGCCAGAACCCCTACCCAACCGGAAGCGCCACGCCGGCCCGAAGAGTCAGAACACGGTGCCTTGGCCCGCTCCAGTACCGGTCTCCGCCTCCGACGGGGATGAGGCCGAGCGTGTAGAGCAGGTCCACGTTCACATCGGCCCGGTCCGTCACCCCGACCGCGATTCCTCCGCCCAGGGCGACCCCGAGGTCCATCGCGGGCTCGATTTCGTCGGGTCCCGCGTCGCAACTGCCGGCGGCGGTGACGTGCTCCGCTCCGAGCCAGCCCGATGCGTCGAAGTCGCAGGACACCCGGCTGGCCAGCGTGGGACCGGCGAAGAAGCGAATCGACGAGCGTTCCCACGACGACAGGGGCAAGGTCGGCACGGCCAGCAGCGTGAACTCGAAGTAGTCGAGCGCCATGTCCACGGTGACCAGCTGGCGGTTGTCCAACCCGCTCAGCCGACCGCCTTTCTGCGCGTAGGCTACGCCGACCTGGACCCCAAGGTGCTTCGAAGCCGGGATGGTCGCGGCCAACCCGACGGACATTCTCGCGAGGGACTCGGAGTGCCACACGTCCCCGGCGGAAGGAGCGTCGGCAGCGAGCGTCGACAGGTTGACACCGCCGGTCAGGGACAGCGTGGCCTGGGCCGAGAGGGGAGCGCTGGAGACGAGAACGAACAGCATGACGGGGAAGACGAGCGATAGCCGCTTCATTTGGAACCTCCTGATGGTTGGATCAAGGAGACGACGGCCTCCTGCATCAGGAGCGCATAAGGGAGGACTTCGTACTACGCCGCCCCCGGTTCTCCGGTCATCACGGACGCGTTCTTCCAGCGCCGATTGCGTAACAGGGCCGGGGACGGCCGGGGCGTCTTGACCTCCGTCCCGCAGGCTGGCGAGCTTTGGCTCGCGAGGTGGGCTGGCAGGGTGTGCGCGGCCACCTCGTCCCCCCGGACACTCGCCGGACGGATCAGGTATGACCACACATGGCAACCGGTTGGGCGAATCCCCCTTCCGCACCGGCTACATCCTCAACCCGCGCCTCGACCTGGTCTGGTTCCTGGGGCTGCCCTTCCTGGCGGTGGCGATCGCCCTGGGATTCCAGATGTGGCTGCCCTACGTCGTGGTGGCCTCGGTCAACCTGTGGATCACGGTGCCGCACCACTATGCGGGCTGGGTGCGCAGCTACGGCATGCCGGAGGAGTGGGCGCGCTTCAAGGACCGGCTCGTCCTCGGGCCCATCGTCATCTTCGGGCTCACCGCCGCGGGACTCACCTGGGCGCCGATCACCCTGCTGCTCATGGTCACGGCCTGGGACCATCAGCACAGCATCATGCAGCAGCACGGCTTCAGCCGCATCTACGACTTCAAGGCGGGCGCGGGCACGCCCTCCACCGGCCGCTGGGACCTGGCGCTGCACTGGACGCTGTACCTGAACATGTTCATCCAGGCGCCCATGTTCAGGCACCTGTGGATCCGCGAGCTGCACCGCATGCAGATTCCCATCTCGGCGGGCTTCGTCGAGACCCTGCAGCAGGTCGCCTGGCTTGCGATGGGCATCTACCTGGCGTGCTACACGGTGCACCTGTGGCGCCTGGTGCAGAACGGCGGGCGCATCAACCCGATTAAGTACGTGTTCATCGCCGCGAGCTATTTCCTGTGGTACTTCGCGGCCTGGCACACCAACTCCATCCTCATCTACAACGTGGCCCACCGGATCATGCACGGGGTCCAGTACATGGTGATGGTCTACGTCTTCATGCGCCGGAAGGCCGAGTCGAGGGTGTCGAAGCCCGGCCTGTGGAGCAGGCTCGCGGGCAAGGGCAAGTTGAAGTGGTTCCTGCTGGGCGGGGGCGCCTACGCCATCGTGGTGCAGCTGATGATCAACCGGCCGCTCGACGAGTTCGGGTTCGGGGTGGTCAACTTCGCGCCCTACGCCGCGATCCAGAACTTCAACATCGCGGGACTCGACTACGCGGCGAGTTATGCGCTGTTCGCGGAGACGCTGATCGCGGCGTATGCGCTGACCCACTATTACGTGGATTCCTTCATCTGGAAGGTGCGCGACAAGAGTGTGCAGAAGGGGTTGTAGGATGAGGCGCCGGAGGTAGTGGAATGATGCACTGGAGGTTGCGGGATGCGGCGCCGGAAGTGAGGTCGTAGGATGCCCTGGTATCAGAAGTACCGGATTCTGCTGGTCATCTACGGCTTGTGCCTCGTCGTGGGCGGACGCGAGTGGTGGCTTTCGCGCGGCTCCGAGCCCCCGGGCTGGTTCTCCGAGGAGGGGCGGGCACTCACGGAGGTGCTGGTACGGGCCACGCCCGATGAGGCCGACACCGAGCTCCTGCAGGGGATGCAGTCGCTGGCCGCAGGCGATGTCGAAGCCTACGAGCGCTTCCTGGAGGAGGCGCTGGCGCAGAATCCCAAGCACAACGACATGCTGCTTCGCTTCCACGCCCAGCACCTCATCGACACGGGCGCGGACTGGGTGACGGTCAACCAGGCGCTCAACCGCTGGCGCATCAACCACCCCTTCGATGTGGAGACCGTCAACTACTACATGGACGCGGGGCCCGAGACCGACCTTCAGCTCGCCGCCCTGGAGGATGCCCTGCTGCGGGTGCGCTGGATCGAGCGCGTGTGGCTGGAGCCGATCACGGTCGAGGGCGGGATGCAGCTGTGGCGCATCGTGATCGACTTCACCGACGGCGCGGTGGTGGACATCCGTGATGTGGACCGGGCGGTGAGCTTCGTCCTGCCCGGCTGAGTCGCTCCGGAGTCAGCCGACCGCCTGCTGCTCGTCGAGGCGCGGGCGTAGCGGTTCGAGGTCGACCCGGATCCGGTCCTCACGCTCCCGCGCCCTGGCGAGGTCGTAGGCCGCCTGAAGGCTCATCCAGAACTCCGCGTTGGACCAGCCTGCCTTTTCCAGCCGAATCGCCATCTCCGCCGAAATCCCCGCGTGGCCGTTCAACAGGCGTGAGAGCGTGTGCCGCGCTACGCCCAGCACTCTCGCCGCGTCGGTGACGCTCAAGCCCGCCGGATCGAGACAGGTAATCCTGATGCTGCGGCCCGGATGGGGAGGATGTCTCATCGCCATCGGATATCGTCTCCCACGTTGCGGCAATGGTAGTCGACCAGGTCGACATCGTATGCGTCACCGGCATGCATCCGGAGAACGATTCTCCAATTCCGGGTGATGGAGATGCTCCAGAATCCAGCGAGCGCGCCCGTCAACGGATGCAGCCTGTAGCCCGGTAGATCGAGGTCGGATGGGATGCTGGCCACATCCAGGTACGAGATCGCGATCTCGATCCGTTCTCGTTGATCCGGCGGGACTCTGCTCGCATCCGCGCGACCGTACAACCGCTTGAGGCCCCGGTGCCGAAATGTACGAATCAATGAGTGTACCGTGTACGGGTACGCATATCAACCTCGATGCGTTCAAAGGTTGCTCGTCGCTGGCGAGGCATCCAAGATGGGGAATCGGCGAAGGCGTCTGCCATGGAAGAATGGGACGGAGCGATGATCGACCGACGAACGCTGCTGAAGATCGGTGGCCTGGGCCTGCTCGGGAGCGGCCTGGGTGCGTGCGCGGCGCGCTCCTCGGCACCGGGTCGGCCGCCGTTGCGGCTCGCGCCGGTGCGCGTAGACCCGGACCGCATCATCCGCACGACTGTGGGCCTCCGCCCTCATCGCCCGGCGGGCTTCCTGCTGCGCGCCGAGCGGCTGGACGAGACCACCGTGATCCACAACTACGGGCACGGCGGAGCGGGGATGTCGCTCTCCTGGGGCACGGGGGCGATGGCTGCGGAAATGGCCCTGGAGCACGAAAGCCGCCGGGCCGCCGTCATCGGCTGCGGGGCCGCGGGGCTCACGGCAGCGCGCCAGCTGCAGCGGCGGGGCTTCGACGTGACCATCTACACCATGGATGTACCCCCGAACACGACCTCGAACATGTCGTTCGCGGGGTTCACCCCCACCTCGGGGCTCATCGACAATGACCTGCGCACGCCCGCGTGGAACGCGCAGTTCCGCGAGGCCGCGGAGATCTCCTACCGGCAGCTGCAGTTGATGGTGGGGCGGGGATACGGCGTGTCATGGATTCACAGCTACGCGCTCGGAGACAACGAGCCGCGCCCACGCGGCGGTGGCGGAGAGGGGCGCGAGCCGCTGCTTCCGTCGCATCTGCGTACGGGCACGAGGCTGCTCGGGCCGGGGGAACATCCGTTTGCGACCCGCTACGCGAACCAGCGCACCCAGATGCGCATCGAGCCTACGGTCTACCTCGACGCCCTGGTCCGGGACTTCGTCGACTTCGGAGGGCGCATCGTCATCCGCACGTTCGCGGAGCCCCGCGAACTGGTGGAGCTGGACGAGTCGATCGTCGTCAACTGCACCGGGCTCGGAGCGCGCGACCTCTTCGGCGACCGCACGATGGTCCCCCTCAAGGGACAGCTCACCGTGCTGATTCCGCAGCCGGAAGTGAACTACGGCACCTTCGGCGGAGCCCCCGTTTCCGGCGGCGGCCTCGGCATCCACATGCAGCCGCGCAGCGACGGAATCGTGCTGGGCGGAACCTCCGAGCGCGGCGAGTGGTCGCTCGAGCCCAACCGGGAGGCGCTGGAACGCATCGTGGCCGCGCACCGGGCGGTCTTCTCGGCGATGCGCATCTGAGAAGCTGGCGCGGCCGAGTCCTGGTCGTCACCCGATGCTGCCCGGAGTCGCCACCGCCGCGTCGTCATCAGCAAGAAGCACATCATCAGGAGGGACCATGACGCCTTTGCCGCCGTACCGTATCCTCACCTGCCGCATGGCCCTCGGCCTTGCCGTCTCCGCGCTCTTCCTCTCCCTCACCACCCCGGTCTCCGCCCAGGAGGAGCATCTCGCCCTTCTGCGCGGCAAGCTGCAGGCGGAGCTGGAAGGCATCGTCGATGACTATGAGGGCATCGCGGGCGTGCATATCATCGATCTCACCTCGGGGGATCGCTTCCGGGTGAACGACGAGCTCCTCTTCCCGCAGGCGAGCGCCATCAAGATCCCGATTCTGCTGGAGCTCTTCCGACGGGCGGAGGAGGAGCCCGGGTTGCTCCGCCGCCGCATCGCCATGACCGACGAGGTGCGCACCGGAGGGAGCGGCGTGCTGCTTCACCTGACGGACGGTGGGACGTCGCTTTCTCTCGAGGACTATGCGATCTACATGATCGTGTACTCGGACAACACCGGGACCAACGTGCTTATCGACGAGATGGGCATGGACGAGGTGAATGCGCTCTCGACTTCGCTCGGGGCGGATCACACCCTCCTGCAGCGCAAGATGATCCGGCCGGAGGAGTCGGCGCGCGGCAACGAGAACCTGTCCACGCCTCGGGACGCCGCGCTGATCATGGAGCGGATCGCGAGCTGCGACCTGCCGATGGGGGAGGCCGGCTGCGCGCGAGTGCGCGAGATCCTCGAGATCTTCAAGGGCGGACCGATCCGCAACCCGGTGCCCCGCAACGTTCCCATCGCCTTCAAGCCGGGCGGGATCACCGGAGTCTCCACCGTCTGGGGCCTCGTGGATGTGCCCGACCGCCCCTACGTCATCTCGGTGATGTCCAACTACGGCGGCGACGGCGGGGCGGTCGTGGAGGCGGTGTCGGCCGCGGCCTACGACTACTTCTCGCGCCTGTCCGGCATCACCATGTACGGCACGCGCGTCGACCCGGAGATCAAGCGGAGGTTGCGGAGGCCGGGCGGGTGAGGGGAGAGTGATGCCGCCACACGACAACGCCGTTCGCCTCAACTCCCTGGCCAGCGGACACGCGCCGCACCCGTACCGGCAGGAAGAGCTGGTGCCCCTCGGCTACGAGTTCTTTTCGCACTCGTTTGCCAACTTCGACCGCATGGCGCGGGTGTACGCGAACGCCGGAATCGATTCCCGCCAGATCTCCATGCCGCTGGACTGGTATCGCCAGCCGCGCACCTTCTCCGAACGCAACGACGCCTACATCGAGTGTTCGCTGGCGATCCTGGAAGAGGTCGCCGCACGATGTCTCGACCAGGCCGGGCTGGAGCCGGGGGAGGTGGGCGGACTGGTCGTGGTGTCCAGCACGGGCCTGGCGACCCCCACCCTGGACGCATTGCTCATCGATCGCCTGCGCCTGCCGCCGGACATCCGGCGCCTGCCGATCTTCGGTCTCGGCTGCGCGGGCGGAGTGCTGGGGCTGGCCCGTGCCGGGGCGATGTGCCGGGCCGAACCCGAACTGAACGTCCTGTTCCTCACCGTCGAACTGTGCACGCTCACATTCCAGAAGGACGACGCGTCGAAGAGCAACGTCGTCGCGGCCGCGCTCTTCGGAGACGGGGCCGCTGGCGCGGTGCTGAGCACGTCCGGCCGGGGGCCGGCGGTCCGGGACTGGGGCGAGTACACCTGGCCCGGCTCCCTGGATGTCATGGGTTGGGACTTCGGCGAAGCGGGTGAGTTCGGTGTCTTGTTCTCGCGCAGCATCCCGGACATCGTCCGGCGGCGCTTTCGCAGCGCGGTCGAGGGTTTCCTCCAGTCCCGCGACCTCTCGCTGGGCCAGATCGACGTGTACGCCGCGCACCCCGGCGGAGCGCGGGTTCTCGACGCCCTGGAGGAGGCGCTCGACCTGCCCCCGGATGCCCTGATCCATTCCCGGGAGATCCTTCGCCGTCACGGAAACATGTCCGCGCCCACGGCCTTGTTCGTCCTGGAACGCGCCCTGCAAGCGGGCGCCACGGGCCGCATCCTGCTCACTTCGCTCGGTCCGGGATTCACCGCCGCGATGATGCTGATCGAGGCATGACCCATCTGATCCTGCTCATCGTGGCCCTTCAGCATCTGGGCTACATCGCGCTTTCCCGGCGCAACTCGGCGCGGCTCCTGGCCCGGGGTGGCGAAGAGGTCGGGTGCTGGCATCTTCCGCTCTTCGTCGCGCTGTACGTTGCCTGGTTCGTGGCGATGGCCGTGTTCATCGACCCCGGCACGTCCCCGAGCCTGTGGTGGATCGGGGTCTATCTGCTGCTGCAGGCATTCCGGGCCTGGGTCATGCTGAGCCTGGGCGAGTACTGGACCGTGCGCGTCATCACGGTTCCCGGCGCGCCGCTGGTGGTGCGGGGGCCCTACCGCTTCATGCGGCACCCGAACTACGCACTCGTCGTGGGCGAGGTCGTGTCGGTTCCCATGATCTTTGGAGCATGGCGCATCGCGGCAATCATGGGGTTCCTCGTCACACTTGCCGTGCTCCTGCGAATACGGGTCGAGGACGCCGCCCTGGCACCCCTGCGGAACGCCGGGCCCTAGCCTGGCCAATCCTGCGAGTTCCTCGACCCGGCTTCCCGCATCCGGTGGACCGGACCACACGCCATGTCCTAGTATTGGCCCGCCCGGACAAGACCACACTGAAGACCGGAGGCACCCATGTCGAAGCTGCTCGCCGCCGCGCTGGCCGTCGGTATGATCTGGGCCGCGGCCCAGGAGAATCAGGCCGCCACCCACATCACCGCGGACGACATTCTCGCCACCATCGCGAACGCCCCCGAGGACCGGGTGAGCGACCAGCAGATCCGCCACATTGATGCGGGCGGCCACAATGTCGGGGTCGGGCTGGTACACCGGCCGCCCACCACCTCGCTGGGGGCGATCCAGCACCACAACCAGACCGAGGTCTACTATGTTGTGTCGGGGCGGGGCACGCTGGTGACCGGGGGCGAGCTCACCGACGCGCGTCCGCTCGATCCGGAGGGCAACACGGTCCGCACGCTGACCGGCCCGAGCACCCTTGGCGGCATCGCGGGTGGACAGAGCCGCGACATCGGGCCCGGCGACATGGTGATCATCCCGACCAACTCACCGCACGGGTTCAGCGAGATCACCGAGGCGATCACCTACATCGTGGTGCGCGTCGACCCCGATCAGCTGGTCGCGCTGAAATGATCCCCATGACTCGATCGCGAATGCCCCGATTCCGCGGGCGCGTAGACGTAAGCGCGCTGGTTGCCCTGGCGGCCGGCGTGGCGGCGGTCGCGGCGCCGGTGGGGGCACAGGCCGCCGCCCCGGTCGCGGACGACGCCGTGACCGTCTTCCTGGTCCGCCACGCCGAGCGGCTCGACGACAGCCCCAACTCGCCGTTGAACGACGTCGGACGGGAACGCGTCGAGAGGCTGCGCGCGCTCGTGGCGGACGTGGATTTCACCCACGTCCATTCCACCAACCTCACGCGGACGCTCGATACGGCACGTCCCATCGCCGAGGACGACGGGGTGGAGATCGCCATCTACAGCCCCGGAGAGCTGGAGGAGCTCGCGGAGACGATCCGCGCGGTCCCCGGGCGTCACCTGGTCTCGGGCCACAGCGATACCACGCCTCGCCTGGCGGAGGCGCTCGGGGGCGAGCCCCACGGTCCCATCGACCACATGGAGTACGACCGGCTCTACATCATCGTCATCCAGCCGGGCCAGCCCGCGGTCACCACCTTGCTGCGCTTCTGAATCGCAGCCAGCTTGCCGCATGCTCCTCGAAACCCCCTTCCACCGGCGCACCGGCGCGCTCTGTCACCACCGCCGCTGGCGCAACTGGTCCGGGTACGCCATCGCCCTCAGCTACGAGCCGAGCCACGAATACGAGTACTACGCGGTTCGCAGCGGGGCTGGGCTTTTCGACATCTCGCCCCTGCGCAAGTACGAGATCACGGGTTCCGAGGCGGCCGCCCTGGTGGACCGCATCGTCACGCGCGATGTGGCCGATTGTCCGGAGGGGCGCGTGCTCTACAGCCCGTGGTGCGACGAAGCCGGCAAGCTGATCGACGACGGCACCGTGCAGCGCCTGGAAGCGGACCGCTTCCGCGTTACGGCGGCGGATCCGTGCCTGCGCTGGTTTCAGGATTGCGCTCTGGGGATGGACGCCGGCGTGCGCGACATCTCGCTCGAGCTGGCGGCGCTTGCCCTGCAGGGACCCACCTCGCGCGACATCCTGGCCGGGATGGTGACCGGCGCGGACATGGCCTCGGTCCCTTATTTCGGTTTGGTCGAGGGCAAGGTGGGATCGGTTCCGGTCACGATCACGCGGACCGGCTACACGGGTGATCTGGGGTACGAGCTCTGGGTGCGCCCCGAACACGCGCTCGGCCTCTGGGACGCGCTCATGGAGACCGGCCGGGGGTACGGCATCGCGCCGGCCGGCCTCGACGCCCTCGACGTGGCCCGCATCGAGGCGGGGCTCCTGCTCAAGGAAGTGGATTACGTGTCGGCGTGGACGGCGCTCATCGAGTCGCGCAAGTCTTCGCCCTACGAGGCCGGCCTGGGATGGGCGGTGCAGCCGCGGCCCGGGCGCGACTTCGTGGGCAGAAGGGCGCTCGAGGAGGAGACCGCCCAGCCCTCCAAGTGGGCCTTCGCGGGGCTCGAGGTCGACTGGCCGCGCATCGAACGGCGGTTCGCCTCGGTGGGGCTGCCGCCGCTGGTGGCGGGCCGGGCGTCGCGTGAGCCGGTGCCCCTTTTCGCCGCCGGCACGCAGGTCGGCTTCGTCACCAGCTCCACCTTCTCGCCCATCCTCAAGAAGTACATCGCGCTCGCGACCATGCAGCGCGACTTCGCCCGGCCCGGTGGCCGGGTGGACTTCGAGCTCACCGTGGAGTTCGTGCGCCACGAGGTGCCGGCCACGGTGGTGAAGACCCCGTTCTTCGATCCCGCGCGGAAACGCTGCTGAGTCCGATGACCCGCAGCTACGACGCGATCGTGATCGGTGGCGGGCACAATGGCCTGGTGCACGCGGCCTACCTGGCGCGCGCCGGGCTGGACGTGTGCGTGCTGGAGGCGCGGCCGATGGTGGGGGGCGCCACTGTCACCGAGGAGATTTTCCCGGGCTTCCGCTACAGCGTCTTCTCCTACGTGGTGAGCCTGATGCGCCCGGAGATCATCCGCGAGCTGGATCTGCCCCGCCACGGGCTCACCATCCTGCCGCTCGAGAGCACGCTCACCCCGCTCCCGAACGGCGACCGCCTCTACCGCGACGGCGATCATTACCGCAGCTGGCGCGAGATCGCGCGCTTCTCGGTGCGCGACGCCGAGGCCTACGACGACTACGGCCGGTCGCTCTTCTTCATGGCGCGCTCGGTGAAGTATCTGCTCGACATCGTTCCGCCCGATCCTGCACGCCTCGGCCCTCGCGACATCTCCGGCCTGCTCGGGTTGGCCCGCCACTTCCTGGGGCTCGAGCCGGAACAGCTGCACCTGCTGGTGAAGCTGATGACGATGAGCGCGGCGGATTTCCTGGACGAGTGGTTCGAGACCGATGTGCTCAAGGCCACCCTGTCGGCCAGCGGCATCATCGGCACCTTCCTGGGTCCGCGCTCGCCGGGCACCGCCTACGTCCTGCTCCACCACTACATGGGCGAGATCGACGGACACTTCCGGGCGTGGGGCTTCGCCAAGGGCGGGACCGGCGCGGTGGCGGAGGCGATCGCTTCGGCCGCGCGCGCGGCGGGGACGGAGATCCGCACCGACGCGCCGGTCGCCCGGGTGCTGGTCCGGAACGGACGCGTCACAGGGGTGGCTCTGGCCAATGGGGACGAGGTGCAGGGGAAGGTCGTCTCCTCCAGTCTCGACCCGCGCCGCACCTTCCTCGACCTGGTCGAAGAGAATGAACTGCCCGGCGAACTGGTCGACGCCGTGCGCGCCTTCCGCTTTCGCGGCTCCTCCGGCAAGGTCAACCTCGCGCTCGACGCCGCGCCCGACTTCACCTGCATGCCCGGCTGGGGCGCCCATCTGCGGGGCGCCGTCTCCATCAGCCCCTCCCTCGACTACCTGGAGCGCGCCTACGACGACGCGAAGTACGGGGACTACTCGAGGGAGCCCTACATCGACATCGTCATCCCCTCGGCGATCGATCCCGGGATGGCTCCTCCCGGCAAGCACGTCATGTCGTGCTTCGTCCAGTACGCGCCGTACGAACTGCGCGAGGGGAACTGGGACGACAGGCGCGAGGCCTTCGGCGACGCCGTGGTCGATACGCTCGCGCGCTACGTCCCGAACCTGAAGGACATCATCCTGCACCGTCAGGTGCTCACGCCGCTGGATATCGAGCGCACCACGGGTCTCTCGCAAGGCAACATCTTCCAGGGCGAGTTGAGCCCGTCGCAACTCTTCTTCCTGCGTCCGGCCGCCGGCTGGGCGAAGTACCGCACGCCGGTGCGGGGCTACTACCAGTGCGGCTCGGGGACCCACCCGGGCGGCGGCATCATGGGCGCCCCGGGCAAGCTCGCGGCGGGCACCGTGCTGGCCGACCTGGGGCGGGGGCGCCGGGGGAGGGGGCGTTGAGCGGTTACGACGCGGTCGTGGTGGGCGCGGGGCACAACGCCCTGGTCACGGCGGCCTTGCTCGCGCGCGAGGGGTGGAGGGTGCTGGTGCTCGAGCGTCGAGAGGTCGTCGGAGGCGCCGCCGGGAGCGATGAGCTCTTTCCGGGCTGCCGGGTCAGCGTGGCGGCCCAGGACGCGGGTCTCTTCCAGCGGGAGATCGTCTCCGATCTGAATCTTGACGCGCGGGGGCTCGAATGGGTGCATCCGCCCGCGGTGGCCACCTCGCTCACCGGTGGCGGAGAGGCGCTGACGCTCTGGCGCGACCCCGGACGGTCCCGCGACGAGATCGCGCGTCACAGCCCGGCGGACGCGGAACGCTTTCCCGCCTGGGCGGACTACCTGCGCTCGATGGCGCGCGTGCTGCGGATCGCTCTGGAGCAACCTCCGCCGATCCTCCACGGGGCTTCGGCCAGGGAACGGCTGCGCATGCTACGCCCTCTGCTGCGGGCGGCCCGGCTCGGAAAGCGCACCGTCGTGGAGCTGCTGCGCGTGATCCCGCTCTCGGCGCGCGATCTGCTCGATGACTGGTTCGCGAGCGATGTCCTCAAGGGGACGCTCGCTACCAGCGCGCTTCCGGGAGCCCGCCATGGGCCGAGCGCCATGGGCGGCGCATTCCGCATGCTCTACCACGCCGCCGGGACCGAAGCCCATGGCTTTCGTTCTTCGATCTTCGTGAAGGGCGGCATCGGCGTGCTCTCCGAGGCTCTTGCGAAGGCGGCGCGCCGGCACGGAGCGGAGGTTCTCACCGGGACCGAAGTGGAGAGCATCCGGGTCGAGGACGGGGTGGCCACCGGGGTGCTGCTGGCTGACGGAGAGGAAATCCCCGCGCGCTGCGTGATCTCGGGCGTCGATCCCCGCCGCACCTTCTTCGGGCTGGTGGGCGCGCCGCGACTGGGCTCCGAGTTCAACCGCAAGGTGACCAACATCCAGTTGGTCGGGACCACTGCGGCCCTGCACCTGCTGCTGGACGGGCTTCCCCCTCTTCCGGACGCCGCCGAACGCCTGTCCGGGCACACCCTGGTGGCTCCGGACCTGGAGTACCTGGAGCGGGCTGGCGACGACGCCAAGTACGGTCGATGTTCGGCGCGCCCGCACCTGGACATGGTGGTTCCAACGCTGCACAACCCTGCTCTGGCGCCCCCGGGTCGCCATCTGGCTTCCATACAGATCCGCTATGCTCCGTACCGACTGCGCTCGGGCAGCTGGGAGGACGGCGCGACCCGCGACGCGCTGCTCGCTGGCGCGCTCGACGCACTCGACGAGTTCCTCCCGGGCCTGCACGAGCGCATCGTCGACCACCGCCTGCTCACCCCCCTCGACCTCGAGGCCGATTTCGGCCTCACCGGCGGCGACGAGTACCACGGGCAGATGGGCCTCGACCAGCTTCTGTTCATGCGTCCGGTCCCCGGATGGGGCCGGTACCGGACGCCGGTCGAACGCCTGTTCCTGTGCGGCTCGGGCACCCATCCGGGAGGGGGCGTCACGGGAGGGCCGGGCCGGCTCGCCGCACGCGAGATCTTGCGCGACGGGAGGCGGAGCGCGCCTTTGGGCGAGCGGGATCAACCGTGAACCGAGCAGGCGGCCCGAGTCGCCTGCGGCTGACCTGAAACCCACCCGAGGAGCGAACTTCATGTCCCGGACCTTCGACATGGCCCTCATCCAGCGCGGCGCCCGGCTGCGCAGATCGCCCTACTTCGAGTCCACCCTGCGCGCGGGATGCCGGAGCTATACGGTCTACAATCACATGTTCCTCCCGACCCGCTACGACGATCTGCATGCCGAGTACGAAAAGCTGCTGACCGGGGTCACGGTGTGGGACGTGAGCGTCGAGCGGCAGGTGGAGATCACCGGGCCGGACGCCTTCGAGTTCACCAACCTGCTCACGCCGCGCGACCTCTCCAGGTGCGCCGTCGGCCAGGGCAAGTACGTCCTGATCACCGCCGAGGACGGCGGCATCGTGAACGATCCGGTGCTCCTGCGGCTGGGCGAGAACCACTTCTGGCTGGCGCTGGCCGACAGCGACGTGCTGCTCTGGGCGAAGGGGGTTGCCCTCAATTCCGGGCTTGACGTCGAACTGTGCGAGCCGGATGTGTCGCCCATGCAGGTGCAGGGTCCCAAATCGAAGGAAGTCATCCGCAGGCTCTTCGGGGACGAAGTGAGCGGGTTGCGTTACTATTGGTTCGCCGACACCGACCTCGAGGGCATTCCGGTGGTGGTGACGCGCACCGGCTGGAGCGGCGAGGTCGGCTACGAAATCTACCTGAGGGACGGCAGCCGGGGGATGGAACTCTGGGACCGCGTGATGGAAGCAGGACGCGATCTCGGGATTTCCCCCACGGGCCCGTCGGACATCCGCCGCATCGAGGCCGGCATCCTCAACTACGGCATCGACATGACGCTGGAGAACAACCCCTACGAAGTCGGCCTGGGATGGCAGGTGGACCAGGATCAGGAGGGCGACTTCATCGGCCGCGAGGCGCTGGCCCGAATCGCAGCGGAGGGGCCCGGGCGGCTGCTGGCCGGCGTCGAGATCGCGGGCGCCCCGCTCGACCTGAACATGACCCGCTGGCCCGTGCATCGGGACGGACGGGAAATCGGCTTCGTGACATCCGCGGTGCATTCGCCGCGCCTCGACCGCAACATCGGCTACGCGATGGTGCCGGCGGCGACAGCCAAACTGGGTACGCACCTCCGCGTTTCCACCCCGGATGGCGAGAGGGAGGCCACGGTCGTGCGGAGGCCCTTCGTGGATCCCGGGAAGCAGATTCCCAAGTCGTAAAGGCGAGTTCAGAGAAATCACCAGTAGATGACAGTACAATCGTCATGAGATATCAGTTCATGAGCGTGGGATCCGACATCGGGATCAGCGAGGAAGGGGAGTGAGCGGCAGCGAAGGGACCGGCAAGATGCGCCCGACCGTGCTCGGGCACTTCGCCAACTATCGTTTCACGGCGCGCTTTTGGGAGATGGACGGGGCGACGCGACGGGCGAGAGCGCGCACTTGGTTCGAGGATGTGCGAGGGGCCGCGGACCTCGCCCATCCCTATCTGCTGCAGGGCCTCGAAGCCGGAGCCGATGTGCTGGTGTGGAGTTCGGTGCGCGCGGAAGAGGATGAGTCGGGCGCGCGCTATTTCATGCGCCGGGCCATGGCGGAGGGCCGGAACCGCGACATCGTCGAGCCGGTCAACACGCTCTGGGGCTACACGCGCCCGTCCGAGTACAGCAAGGCGCGCTCGGCCCAGGAGGTCGATTCCTTCGCCGAGGAGCGCAGGCGATACCTGGTGGTCTACCCGTTCACCAAGACGGCGGACTGGTATCTCTTCGGGCGTGAGACGCGCCAGGGGATGATGAACGAGCACATCCGCATCGGGAAGCAGTTTCGCAAGATCAGGCAGCTGCTCCTGTATTCGTTCGGGCTCCAGGATCAGGAGTTCGTCGTCGTGTATGAGATGGACGATCTGCGGCTGTTTTCGCGGCTCGTGCATGAGCTGCGGAGCACCGAGGGACGGCGCTACACGCTGAGCGACGCGCCGCTGCACACGGGGATCCTCGCGAGTCCCGAAGAGTGGCTGGATACGCTGGGCTAGCGTGACTCGACGCATGGGGACGAGGCGATAGGGCGCATGGGAGATCCGGTTCCCGTCGCGGCGCCGCTCGCGGGTGTGCGGGTGGTGACGACGCGTGGCGCGTCCGGGAACGACCGGCTGCGCGCCTTGCTGGCGGCGGCGGGGGCGCGTGTGCTGGCGTGGCCGACCTCGGAGTATCCGCCGCCGCGCGACCCCGGGGCGCTGGAAGCGGCGCGCGCGCGCCTTGACCGGTTCGACTGGGTGGTGTTCACGAGCGTGCGCGCGGTGGCGGCCATGGGTGAGGAGGCAGAGCCGCCAGCCGGCCGCCCATCCCCCACCCCCCGGGTCGCCGTGGTGGGTCCGGCCACCGCTCGCGCCGCCGCCGAGGCAGGTTGGGCGGTCGCGGTGGAGGGGCGCGGGCCGGGCGCGCACGGCCTGGCCGCTCAGGTGGGCGCGACCTTTCCGCTCGCGGGCGCGCGCGTGCTCTTCCCGGCCGCCTCCGGGGCCGCCCCCACCGTGGAGGCGGAATTCACCGCCCTCGGGGCCCGCGTCGTCCGGGTGGAGGCCTACCGCACAGTGGTGACCCCACCCCCCGCCGAACGGGTGCACGCCGACCTGGCCGCCGGGGTGGACGCCGTCACCTTTGCCAGCCCGTCGGCGGTGGAGGCGGTTGACCGCGCGCTGGGCGGGGAGATGGCCGGCCTCCTCGCGGGGTTGGCAGTAGTGTGCATCGGTCCCACCACCGGTGCTGCGCTGGAGCGGCGGGGAATCCGTGATGTGAGGATGGCCGCTACCGCCACGCTGGAAGACATGGTCGAGGCGGTAGGCGCAGCGCTCGGCGGGTCGCGGCACGCAGCGGCCGAGACCGCCGGGCGTGCTGATGCGGCTGCCGGACCGCGCGGCTCGCCGAGCAACACGCTGGCGAGCGCCGCCCACCCACCCGGACTCCGCCCGTGACGGCCCGCAGCGAGGAGCTTTTCGGTCGCGCCAGCCGGGTGCTGCCGGGTGGGGTCAACAGCCCGGTGCGCGCGTTCAAGTCGGTCGGGGGGGTGCCCCGCTTCATCCGTTCCGCCCGGGGCGCGTACATGGAGGATGCCGACGGGAGCCGCTACCTCGACTTCATGGGGTCGTGGGGGGTTGCGATCCTGGGACACGACCACCCCGAGGTGCGCGAAGCCTGTGCGCGCGCCCTCACGCGGGGCACTTCCTTCGGGGCACCCTCGCCCGACGAGGTCGAGATCGCCGAACTCATCGCCGAGCTCGTGCCCGGCATCGAGGTGGTGCGCTTCGTCAACTCCGGCACCGAGGCCACCATGAGCGCGATCCGGCTGGCGCGCGCGGCCACCGGACGCAGCCGGATCATCAAGTTCAGGGGCGGCTACCACGGGCATGCGGACGCATTCCTCGTGGCGGCGGGGTCGGGGGCGGCCACCCTGGGCGTTCCCTCCAGCCCGGGTGTACCGGCGGCAACCGCCCAACATACCTCCATCGCCGAATTCAACGACCTCGCCTCGGTCGAGGACTGCTTCTCCGGCTCGGAGGAGGGCGTTGCCGCCGTCATCGTGGAACCGGTCGCGGGCAACATGGGATGCGTTCCCCCCGCGGACGGGTTCCTGGCCGGTCTGCGTGACCTGTGCAGCCGTCACGACGCCCTGCTCATCTTCGACGAGGTGATGACCGGCTTCCGCGTGGGGCTCACCGGCGCGCAGGGGCGCTACGATGTCATCCCGGACCTCACCACCCTCGGCAAGGTCATCGGCGGCGGGCTCCCGGTCGGCGCCTACGGGGGCCGCGAGGAGCTGATGCGCGAGATCGCGCCCGACGGGCCGGTCTACCAGGCCGGCACCCTCTCCGGAAACCCGCTGGCCATGGCCGCGGGACTGGCAGCGGTGCGCCACCTCGCGGCGCATCCCGAAATCTACGACCACGCCGAACACCTGGGCGGCCTCCTCGACCGCGGTCTCGCCGAGATCGCCGCGAATGCCCGGGTGCCCATGCGCTGGAACCGTGTCGGCGCGATGGGGTCCCTCTTCTTCTCCGAGTCGCCCGTCGTGGACTGGCCGTCCTCCGAGGCGTCATCGAGCGACCGGTTCAACCGGCTCTTCCACGGCATGCTCGATCGCGGCATCTATCTGCCCCCCAGCTCCTTCGAGGCCTGGTTCTGGTCGGCGGCGCACGAGGAGCCCGAGATCGTGCGCGCGCTGGAAGCGGCCGCCGAGATCATCCATCGGATGGACGCCCAGGCAGGATGAACGACAACGCCACCGTCTTCGAGCGTGCCGCCCGCGGCCGGCCGGTGCCGCATACGCCCATCTGGATCATGCGCCAGGCGGGGCGTTACCTGCCGGAATACCGGAAGCTGCGCCGCAAGGTCGACTTCATTACAGCGACTCGCACCCCGGAAATCGCGGCGCGCATCACGCTGCAACCGATGGACCGCTTCGCGATGGACGCCTCCATCCTCTTCAGCGACATCATGACCCCGCTCGACCCGATGGGCGTCGAGGTGAAGTTCGCGCCCGGTCCCGTGCTCCCCGATCCCGTGCGCACGCCCGAAGCTGCGCGCGCGGTGCGCGAACTGATGCCGGAGGAGGGGGTTCCGTTCGTATTGGAGGCGATCCGCACCGTCCGCGCCGAACTCCGCCCGGAGGCCGCGCTCATCGGCTTCGCCGGAGCCCCGTTCACCCTCTTCTGCTATCTGGTCGAAGGGGGCGGCTCCAAGGACTTCATGAACGCCCGCAGCTTCCTGCGCCGCGAACCGGAGGCCTCGCGGGCCCTCCTCGACACGCTCGGCCGCTCGATGGCCCGCTACCTGGTGGCCCAGGCGGAGGCCGGCGCCAATGCCGTCATGCTCTTCGACTCCTGGATCGGCATGCTCGGCCCGGACAGCTACATGCGCTTCATCCACCCCGTGCTGACGCGGGCGTTCGCAACCGTCCGGGCCGCGACGGACCGTCCGATCATCTATTTTCCCAACCGCGGCGGACCGCTGCTGCGCTCGATGCGCGGGCTCGACGTCGATGTCGCCGCCATTGACTGGACGCTCCCGCTCTCCCGGGCCGACGCCCTGCTCGGAGGCGACCGCGTCCTGCAGGGCAACCTCGATCCCGCCGAGCTTTTCGGGCCCCCGGATGCGCTCGTGCGCGCGGCCGACGCCGTGCTCGCGGAAGCCGAGGCCCTGGCAGGGCACATCTTCAGCCTCGGGCACGGGATCGACCGGCGCACCGACCCCGACCAGGTCGCCCGCCTGGTCGACCACGTCCGCGAGCGCACCCTGGAGGGCGCGAGCTGATGCCGATGGGACCGCCCGAGCATCCAGGGGACCGGGCCAGGGCACGCAACCGGAGGTGATGCCCTGAGAGTCGCTGTTCTCCTGATCAACTTCGGTGAGCCGGCCGAACCAGTGCTGGAAGAGGTTACCCCTTTCCTCGAGCGCATCTTCCTTCAGAACGCCGATCTGGAGAGCGACCGATCCGCGCACGCCCGCGCGGCCCGGCTCGCTGCGGCCCGCGCCCCCCACCTGGTCGAAGCCTACCGCGCCATCGGCGGCTCGCCCTTGGACGCACAGGCCCGGGCGCAGGCCGAGGCGCTTGGGGAAGCGTTGGGGGCGCGCAGCATGGATGCCCGGATCCAGACCGTCTTCCAGTTCACGCCCCCCTTCGTCTCCGACGGGGTGGCCCGGGCGCGCGAGGCACGTGCCGATGTGCTGGTGGGATTGCCGGTCTACCCCATGTGTGGTCATTCCACGACCGTCGCCGCACTCGACTCCGTACGCACCGCGCTCGACGACCTGGAGTGGGACGTGCCCTTCGTCGCCGTGGCCGGCTGGCACCGGCATGCGGACTACAGGGCGTTGCGCGCGCAGCACATCCGCGCGTTCGTCGAAGAGCAGGGTCTCGACCTCGGGGACCCCGACACGATCCTCTATTTCTCCGCCCACGGCACGCCCGTGAAGTACATCACCGAGGGTAACCGCTACGACCGCTACGTCGAGGAGCACTGCCGGCAGATCGCCGGAGCGCTCGGAGTCGGGGACCGTTTCGCCGTGGGATTCCAGAACCACACCAACCGGCGCATCGCCTGGACCTGGCCGGACAACGAAGAGCGCATCCGCACCCTGACCGAACGGCGCCTGGTGGTCGACGCCGTGAGCTTCATGCACGAGCAGTCCGAAACCCTCGATGAGCTCGACCGCGAGCTGCGCGCCGAAATCGACGCCATGGGCAAGGAGATGTACCGGGTTCCGGTCCCTCACGATGATCCCCTTTTCGCCGGCGTCCTGGCGGACATTGTCGGGCAGGCACTGGGCCAGGCGTGGGTCGGCGACTTCTCGCTGACCTCCTGCCGCTGCCGCCCGGTGCCGGGCACCTGGTGCACCAATGGCGCGCGCGACCTCCCACCCAGCCCATACATCAAGCCGAGCCCGGATCCCGAGCCGAACTCCGAGCTCTCCCCTTGATCGCCGTCGTCGGAGGCGGCATGAGCGGCCTCGCGCTGGGCCGGGAACTCGCGCTGCGCGGCCGCGAGTTCGCCGTGTTCGAGGCGGAGAGTCAGCCGGGCGGGGTGATCCGCAGCGAGCGGAGAGACGGGTTTCTGCTCGATTGGGGACCGCAGCGGGTCCGCCTCACCACATCATTCGGCGCGCTTGTGGACGATCTGGGTCTCCAGGACGAGCTGCTTCTGGCGCCGCCGGACCTCGATTTCTTCATCTTCCGCGATGCCCGTCTCCGGCCGGTACCGCTCTCGTTGCGGGGCTTCCTCGCATCGGATGCCGCAAGTCTGGTGGGCAGACTGCGCGTGCTGCTCGAACCGTTGACCGCGGGCCCCCGCGACGACGAGAGCGTGGCAGCGTTCTTCACCCGCAAGGTCGGCCGGGAGGTGTACCAGCATGTTGTCGGACCCCTCTACGGCGGGCTCTACGGCTCCGATCCCGGGGACATGGTGGTCGGGTTGTCACTAGGGCGTCTTCTGCGCGACATGGGAATCCGGCGAAGCCTGCTCCGTCCGCTGCTGGCACGCGGCGGCGGCCTGCGTCAGCCTCCCGCCTGCTCCTTTGTGGAGGGCATGCAGACGTTGCCGAACGCCCTGGCGCGTGCGTTGGGTGACCGCGTCCGGCTAAGCACCCCGGTGCGGACGATCGAGCGCGAAGGTGGTGGCTGGCGCGTGGTCCTCGACCGCGAATCGCTGCCCGCCGAGCACGTCGTGGTCGCCGCGCCGGCCCCCGCAGCCGCGACCCTCCTCCGTCGGGTCGCCCCCGAGGCCGCGTCGCGCATCGCCACTTTGCGCTACAATCCCCTCGCCGTGGTAGCTCTGCGATCCGAGACCCCTCTCCGAGGGTTGGGCTTCCAGTTGTCGCTGGCGGAATCGCGTCCTCTGCGAGGCGTCACGTTCAACCATAGCCTGTTCGGGGAAGGAGGGACGAACCGGCGCGGGAGCGGCCGTGCGGACCGTACCGGCCTGTATACGGCCTACCTGGGCGGTTCGTCCCACAGCGACATCGTTGCGGTCGACGACCACTCGCTCGGTGAGCTTGCCGCGGCCGAGTTTCGCCGATGCACCGGGTTCCCTGCCGAATCGATCGCGGCCGTGCGTCAGGTGATGCCGGCGTGGGACAGGTCCTGGTCCGCGCTCGAGAATCTCCGGCTGCCGCCCGGTCTCCATGCGGCCGCCAACTGGGAAAGCCGGCCCGGACTGGCCGGCCGGCTCGCGCAGGCCCGGTTGCTGGCGCAGGGCCTCTGACGGCGCACCGGACTGCCTGAACGACGGCACCGGTCCCCCGCGTGCCCGCGACGAGCCGCCACCCTTCCCGCTTCCGGGACACCGCCGTTACATGCCGTCATCACTCTTGTTGTCGGATCGTTACAAGAACGGCGCATGACCATGTTGCCCGGGATGCGTTCGGGGAACGATCTTTTGGCGGAGCAAGCCGTCCCTGCCTGGAGGAGCCTTGGACGCGGAGTCCTAACTCCTTTGGATACATGGCGATATGAGTCTTTGACATCGTTTTCGAACGGAGGTCCCGGACGTTGATTCCCGTTGTCGCAGCACTGGCCATTGCTCTGCAGGGCGCACCCGGAAACACAGCCGACGGGGAGCCTCTGGAGGATCCTCCCAGCGAACAGGATCCGTCAGGATGGACGCCCGCCGTCTCGTTCTCGGTGGAGCACAGAACCCGCTACGAGCACCTGAACAACCAGTTCCGCGCGGGCCGCGGCGGCGATGACCGGCTGCTCGTCTTCCGCACCCTCGCGAGGGTGGAGCTGGGTACCCGGCGCTTCCGGCTCAACACCGAGTTCCAGGATGCGCGCACCGATCTGGCGGACTCGGAGACGCCTCTGTCGACCAGCATCGTCAACCCGGTTGACCTGCTGCAGGCCTTTGTGGAGGTCCCTGTCGACGACCTCCTCGCGGAGGGGAGCAGCAGCGTACTGCGGGGTGGGCGGGTCACCATGGACATCGGCAGCCGGCGCCTGATCGCACGCGACAACTTCACCAACGTCTCGTACGCCTTCACCGGCGTCGACTGGCAGTGGACCGGTCCGGACGATAGCAAGCTGCGCACCTTCTTCACCTTCCCGGTGCAGCGCCAGGTGTCGGGAGACATCCTGGAGAATCGTCCCAAGTTCGACACGGAATCCGGCAATGTGCGGTTCTGGGGGGTGCACTACTCTCCCGGCAGCCTTCCGTGGGGCGACGAGGGAGAGTTCTACTACTTCGGCCTCGACGAGAGCGACAGTCCGGGAAGGCGAACCGCTGATCGCGATTTCCACACGCTCGGCGTACGACTCTACCGTTCCCCGGAGGAGGCCAGCTTCGACTATCAGTTCGAGTCGATCTTCCAGTTGGGACAGTCACGCATGTCCAAGTCGGCGACGACAGACCTGGATCATCGCGCTCAGTATTACCATGTCGAGGCAGGCTACACCTTCGCCGCCGCGGGCTCTCCCCGGCTGAAGTTCCAGTACGACTACGCCAGCGGGGACAAGGATCCCACGGACGGCCAGAACAACCGCTTCAGCGGCCTGTTCGGCTCCCGCAGCGGCGATTTCGGACCCAGCGGCATCTACGGTCTGGTCCCCCGGACCAACATCAGCTCACCCGGTGCGCACCTGAGCATGCAGCCCGGTGACGGCGTGAGCACGTTCGTGGCATTTCGCGCCTACTGGCTGGCCACCGTGAACGACGCCTGGCTGGTCGCCGACATATCGAGTCCCCCGGGGGAGGCGCGGAGCCACATCGGCAAGCAGGTCGAGGCCCGGGTTCGCTGGGATGTGCGACCGGGTCGCCTCCGGTTCCAGGCGGGTGGAGCGCACCTGTTCGCGGGGGCCCTGCCCGCGGGAGCGGACAAGACCGATCCCACCTACTTCTACGCACAGACGACGATCTCGTTCTGACGTCGCGGCCGTCGTTCCGACGGCACCCGAGCCCGGGCTCGTCTTCCCTTCGGGCCTGGCCGACTACCCGTCTGTCTGAAGGCCACGGCGGCTGGCGCCTGCCCATGCGCGGCATGGCGGAGCTTCGCTTGTGGGCCCGTCTCGCGCCCCCTACCTTGACCCCCTTGACAGGCTCATAACACCACGCCCGGGAGGCACGCCATGAAACTCACACGACGCGACGCGATCAAGGTATCGGGGACGGCTGTCGCCGGTCTTTCCATGGGGGTGGTGAAGCCGGACCGGGTGCTGGCGCAGGAAGCCCAGGAGTTCCCGGATCGGCTGGTGGAGGGCGAGATCCGGACCCGCGCCGATCTGCCGCTGAACGCCGACGGCTCGGCGCCCGAGCATCCGCCGGGATCCGCCGGGCCCATCGACGGCGTCATCTACCGCTACACCGGGGGCGAGGCTCCCGACACCGACCTCGACTACCGCACCGCCAGCATCCGCATCGCCGCGAGCAGGCTGTCCCGCCTGCACGGCACTCTGCGCTACGAGGACCTGGCGGACCTGCCCAGGCACTCCATGGTGACCCTGCTCCAGTGCGGCGCACCCCGGCCCACCGGCATCGTCAAGTGGACCGGCGTCCGCTTCAACGACGTCCTGGACATGATCGGCCTCGCGCCTACGGCGCATTACTGCCGCGTTATCTCCCACGACGGCTACTACACGGACGAGGAAGTCCCCACCATGCGTCATCCCCAGACGATGCTCGTGTGGATGCTCAACGACGAGCCGCTCCCTCCCGTGAACGGCGCCCCGTTCCGTCTCGTGATCCCCTTCCGCTACGGCGGCCGCAGCGTGAAGGCGGTGCAGGAGATCACCTTCGGTTCGCCGTCGCTTCCGTTCAGGGAAGTGCCGACCCGCGGAGCCTGAGGCCAAAACGCCTGCCAGTCGGAGTCAACGGGACGACCGCGTCGCTCGTGGTTGCCCCGTCGCGTTCGATGCGCGACCTTCCGCCGGGCGTTGCGACGTTTTCATGTGCAACATGCGACAGTGTGTCGGGTGATACCATGCGAGTGACGGGTTTCCCCCTGATCCCAAAATCCTGAATGGGAGGGAGAGGATGAGAATCGATGTGAAGTGGCGACGCGAGGGAGGCATCGCGATCGCTTCGGTGCTCGGGCGAATAGACAACGCGAGCGCGGATGACTTCCGGCGTCTTGTCGAGGAAGGCCTCGACCCGGACGACGATTTCCTGGTTGTGGACATGGAGAAGGTCGCGTTCATGAGCAGCGCCGGGCTCAGGGCGTGCCTGATCCTGGCCAGGAAGGCCGGGCGCGGGAAGTTCGCTCTTTGCTCCCTCACCCAGTTGAATCGCGAGGTGGTGGCCATCAGCGGATTCGACCAGTTTATCCCCGTGCACTTGACACAGGCCGCTGCCATCGAGGCAGTCGGTGGCTCCTGACCGGGCGTCTGAACCGACCCGATGAATGTCTTTCACGTTCCAGGGAGAACCAAATAATGAGCGAACTCAAGGCGATCAGCATCAAGCGCTCCATCGACTTCGACATCGTGGGCGAGAACATTCTGGACATCGCGGATTTCGCGGTTGAAAAATACGAGTTCAGGCACGAAACCACTCTGGCACCTGAGGTGCGCGAGGCCGCGACCACGGCGGTCCGCGAGGCCCTGTGGTCGCGAGTCGAAGAACTGAGGCTCAAGCGCAATCAGATTCTGGCCGGCATGTTCGATTTGGCCGACGAAACCGCAAAGCGGGTTGTGGAGGGCGGTTAACCAGCCGGAACGGCGGCGGCATCAACCGTAGTGTCACCCCACGCGCGAGACGAGGCCGTCGTCGAGTAGTTGCCGGAAGTGGTCGACGATTGATTCCCCCGCCGCGCGGAAGGTCATTCCGAGGGCGTCTCTCGCGTATCGGTTGTCGAACCTGAGCGGATAGCCGATGTTGCGCCTCGCCACGGCCTGCGGGATTCGGCGCCGGGGCGCGAGCATCAGCGCAACCACTTTGGACACGGTTCGAAGCGGGAATGGATAGCCGTCGCCGAAGTGATTCCGCAGAATCGAAGCGATTTCGATCAGGCCCAGCGTCTCACTGACCAGGATGTGCCGGCCTCGGGCCTCCGGGATCAATCCGGCGCGCAGGTGACCCTCCGCGACATCGCGGACATCCACAATGGCGAATTCGAGTTCGGGGGCGCCGAAACGATAGTAACCGTTTCCGAGGTCCCGCATGATCAGAACGCCCTCGGCGCTCGTGTGCCGGCCAAGGCTCGGCCCTAGAACGAGGCCGGGGTTCACGGCGACCAGATCCCACCGGTCCTGTCCGTCCGCCATCTCCCACGCCAGCCGCTCCGCCAGGGTCTTGGAGTAGGAATACGGCTGGTGGTGCGCATTGCTGGTCGAGTTCCAATGGCTCTCGTCGAATCGGTCCGCCTCGATTCCCTCGAGGTCCGCGGCGTCGCCGTAGACGGCCACGATACTTGAGGTAAGCACCACGCGCCGGACGGAGGGGGTCCGGTTCGCGGCTTCCAGGACGTGGCGGGTGCCGCGGACAGCCGGCTGCACAAGGTCGCTCTCGGGATCGACCACGTCCCGCACGATCAGCGGCGAAGCCGTGTGGAAGACGATATGGCACCCCGCCATCGCGCGATCGAACCCGCCCGCCTCAAGGAGGTCCGCGTCAAACAGGGTCAGCGTTGCGGGATGACGCCGCGCGACCGCCATCAGGTGGTCGGTCCTGGCGGGATCACCGGTGTCGCGCACCGTCGCGTGGACGTCAAAACCGCGTTCGAGCAGTCGCCTGATTAGCCAGGACGCGATGTAGCCGTTCCCGCCCGTGACGAGAACCGGGCCAGGAAGCCCGGCCGTTACCTGGGTAGACATGCTCGCAACATACGGACCAGGCCTGACGGGGGCAGGAATCGGTTGCTGTCGATGAGCCCGGTCGCCTGTCGGTTGTGCACCGGATCTGCGACATTATCTTGTGGTTTTGCGACATTCCAGCGATCCTGACATCGATGTTGGTGGACGTCAACGACGGGCGAGCCCGAAGAGGTCAAGCTGCGGGGCCAGCGAGACACGCGAGGCATCGCGGGAGGGGGGAGCCACAATGAACTCAGGCAGGGACAGGTCGAAGGAACCCGTCGCCATCGTCGGATACGCCTATCGGATGCCGGGGGGCATCCGCACGGACGACGATTTCTGGGATCTCCTCGTCAGGCGCGAGATCGTGCGGGAGCCGGTCACCGACCGTTATGGCAGGGGGTACCAGCCGATCGGCGGATTCTTGGGCCCGGGACGTTTCGGGAGCGCGTACGAGGGTCTGATACGCGGCCAGGGGGAGCAGCGGATGGATCGCAGCCTCTTCGGAGTGTCGCGCAATGAAATGGCCTACATGGATCCTCAGATCCGGATGTTGCTTGGTTGCGCCTGGGAGAGTTGCGAGCATGCCGGATGGGATCTGAGAGGACTGCGCAACAGCCCCACGGGTGTCTTCATCGGTGCGCAGGTGGCGTCAACGGCCAACTGGCGCGCGCTGTACGGCACCAACGAGTTCTCCATTCTGAGCATCGACGCTTCGATGCTGGCGAACCGCATCTCCTACCACCTCAACCTCATGGGACCTTCCGTGGCGTGCTCCACGGCCTGTTCGGCGTCCCTGACCGCGCTGCACACCGCGATGAACGCGATTCGGCAGGGAGATTGCGACCAGGCTCTGGTGGGAGCCGCGACCTACCTGGGGTCGGCCCGCTGCAGTGCCTCGTTCAACGCGCTCGGCGTCATAAGTCCCGACGGCAGGTGTCACTCCTTCGATGCCGACGCCAACGGCTACATTCGTGCCGAAGGAGCGTTCATCTTCGCGGTCAAGCCATTGGAAGCGGCGGAACGGGACGGCGACCACGTCTTTGCGGTAGTCGCGGCCACGGCGGTCAACACCGCAGGGACCGCAGACGATGCGGTCGGTTTGGCCCAGGGGCGCTACATCACCGCGCCGACCCGCCATTCGCAGGTCGAGTTGATGCGCACGGCCTGTGAGCGCGCCGGGTTGGGTCCTGAGGACTTCGACTATATCGAAGCGCACGCCACCGGCACCGTGGTGGGCGACCGCATCGAGGGGAACGCCATCGCCGAGGCCTTCGGCGGGGTTGAACGCGAGGTTCCGCTGCGTGTCGCCAGCGTGAAGAGCAACGTGGGGCACCTTGAAGCCGCGGCGTTCAGCTGCGCGCTGCTGAAGGTGGTCCTGATGATGCAGCGACGCACCTTTGCGCCTATTTCGCGGAACTTCCTGGCGCCGAATCTGGAGATCGACTTCGACAGCTGCCCGATGCAGGTGCAGACGGCGTGCGAGCCATTCCCGGACCGTCCGGTCGTGGTCGGGATCAATTCCTTCGGGTTCGGCGGCGCCAACGGACACTGTGTGGTCAGGGAATACCGGCGGATGCAGCCCGCTGTGTGGTCGGCGCCCCTGGCTCCCGGCGCGGGCTACATGATCCCCCTGTCCGCGCGTACGGCCAACGCCCTGGCAGAGAGCGCGCGCAGCATGCGCGACCTCCTCGACGAGTCGGAAATCGATCTCTACACCCTGGCAGGCAATCTCGGACGACGCCGGAGCCAGTTTGCCGCGCGTACCGCGTTCGCCGTTCGCAACCGCGACGAACTTGCCGAGGCGCTGGACGCCTTTGTGGAGGATCCACCTCCGGTCACCACCGTGGAAGAAGGAGACCGCCGGGTTGCCATGGTCTTCTCGGGACAGGGCACCCAGTGGGCGGGATGCGGGCGCGCGCTCTACCACGCCGACCCTGTCTTTCGCCGGGTGGTCGACGCCATCGAGGAAGAGTGGCGGAAGCACTCCGACAGCTCCCTGCGCGATGCCTGTTTCTTCGCAAGCCAGGAGGAACTGAACGAAGTCCGGTTGGCCCAGCCCGCGATCTTCATGCTCCAATGCGCCCTCGTGGAGCTGTTGTCGACCTGGGGCATCCAGCCGGACTGTGTCGTCGGGCACAGCTCGGGCGAGGTGGCCGCCGCCTACGCCAGCGGGGCGCTTTCCCTTGCCGAAGCCACGCATCTGGTCTACCACCGCGCCACCCTGCAGCAGCGCGTGGCCGGCTCGGGCCGGATGCTGGCGATCGGACTCGACCGACCGGGGGTGGAGGACCTTCTGAAGGAACTCAGCGTCTCGTTGCGTTCCGGCAACCACCGACCCGCCCCGGTTCAAATCGCCTGCGAGAACTCGCCCGCCAACACCGTCATCTGCGGCAAGGAGCCTGCGCTCGAGCCCGTCATGGCCGAACTCGACCGCCGCGGCCTGCAGAATCGCCTGATCCCCGGCAACATCGCCTTCCATTCGCCGGCGATGGACCCCCTCCACGACGATGTCATGGCGTCCCTTGCCTTCCTGGACGAGTGCGCGTTCGACTTCGATGTCCCCTTCGTGTCCTCGGTCACCGGCGGGGCGACGGGGTGCCTGGACGCCGCATACTGGTGGTCCAACATCCGGGAGCCGGTCCGCTTCGCTGCCGCCATGGAGACGGTTCGCCGGGACTACCGGCCCGACGTGGTTCTGGAGATCGCACCTCACGGCGCCCTGCAACCTCTCATCCGGCAGTGCCTGGAAGGGAGCGCCTCGGCCTCGGCCCCGGCCTGCATCCCGACGCTGATGAAGGACGAGGACGTCTGCATGGGCTTCCAGAAGGCGCTCGGAGCGCTCTACAAGGCAGGCGTCGCGCTCGATTTCGCGTCCCAGTATCCGCGTCCCAGACCCATCACCCACCTTCTCCCCGGGCATCCTCAGGAACAGACGACTACTCACGACGACCTGGTTGACGACGAGATGTTCGTCCACCGCGGCGAGTACTCCCACGGCCCGCTCGTAGGCCACCGGGTCGCCTGCGACCACATGCTCTTCGAGGCGCGGCTCTCCGAGCGGGATTTTCCGTGGCTGACCGATCACCGGGTGCATCGGGCGCCGATCATCCCGGCCGCCGGCTACATCGAGTTGATTCTGCAGGCCTTCGCCGGCAGTCCGGTGCACATCGAAGAGATGGAGTTCCTGCAGCACACACCCGTCGGCCGGACGCCGGTGAGACTGCAGACGGCCCTTTTTCCGGTCCCCGACGCCCCGGACCAGTTCACCTTCACCATCTCCACCCGCTCCTTCGAGAACGACGACGAAGGCACGCTGCACTGCCGCGGGAGGGTTCGCCGTGTAGCTGAAGACCACGCCGTCGACACGCTGCCGACGCTGCAGGAGGTCCTTGCGTCCGACTTCGATCCTTCACCGCTCGCGACGGGGGAGGACTTCTATGACCAGATCGAAGCAGTCGTGGGGGACGCCTTCGAGTTCGGACCGCATTTCCGAAGCATCCGGCAGATCGAAATGGACTCGGGTTCGACGGATCTGTTGCTGGAGATCGAGGTCGACGAGGAGTTGTGGGCGTCCGGCCGGGAAGAGGGCTACGTCATGTACCCCCCGTTGACGGACGGCGGGCTGCAGATCTTCCTGCGTTACCTGATGCGCCTGCCGGACTTCTTTTCCATGCCGCAGCGCGCGTGCGACATCACCTTCCTGCGCCCGCCGACGGGGCCGCGCATCAGCTGCTTCCTGGTCGACACCGGCGACTGGTTCGACGTGGATGAGCGCGGCCAGTACAACAAGCCGCTCGGCGAACTCTACATCGGCCGCCTCAGCTTCTACGATCACGCCACCGGGCAATTGATCGCCCACATCGGGGAATACCACTCCTTCAACAGCAACCCCCGCTGGAGCGATGTCCCGGACAGCAAGCACCTCATCCGCTGGCAGCCCAAGTTCCTGCCGGCACGTCCTCCGCTCGGGGACGCGCTCCGGGGCGGAGAGGTCGATCCCGCCGACTTGATCGAGGCGCTCGAGGAAGGCGCCCTCGGCCACCGGTACGCCTGCCATGTGATCGAGATCGCAGGGCGGCGTGAGCCCGCCGAGGCGATTCTGAACCGGTGTCTGTCACGCCTGTCGAGCCAGGACGCCCAGACCGAGTACTGGCTCCTCGGCGCGGACGAGGAGCACACCCGCGCGCTCTACGACGCGTTCAACCACCAGGACGCCGCGATTCGGTTCGACTCGCTCGATGCGTGCTCCGCCGGGGCCCGCGAACTCGAGATGGATTCGGGACTGTTGCGGCCCGCCGCCGCCGAACTCGTGCTGTTGCACGCGGAAGCCTGCGGTTTCGGGCCCGTGCAGTGGACGCTCGTTCACCGGCTCCTGGTCGGCGGCGGTCTTGCGCTCGTCTGTCATGGCGAAGGGGAAGCAGTCGAAGCCGGCGTCGGCTGGTCTACGGTCCACGCGGGGTCACGCGCGACGTTGCTGCAGGCCCCCCACGACCTCTTCGACGTCACCGACGGAAGCGGCGCCGATGGCGAGGGTGAGGCGGCGGACGCGGCCGAAATCACGTGGGCGGCCGCCACTCCGGGTTCCCGCTGGGTGATCGGCGAACCGGACAGCCTCGCGGCGAGTTGGCTCGACCTCCTCGACTCGCCGGCGGTGCACCACGTCCCCTGGTCGACGATCGAGGCAACCGATCCCGGCTGGCTGGAGGAATTGCCGGGAGGGACCGATCCGGCAGCGATCGACTTCTTTGTCGATACGGATCCGATAGACCCCACGGGGGAGCGTGCCATCTGGGAATTCGTGGCGTTTCTTCAGGCCCTGGCGCCGCTCCGGCTGGAGCGCGCGACCCGTGACTGCCGTCTGACGGTGGTGACGCGCGGCGCGGTCTGCGGGGTGGACAATCCGCGCGGAAGCGCGCTCTGGGGAGCGGTGCGCAGTATCGCCCTGGAACTCCTCGCCGAAGACACCCGGATCGACTTCAGGCTTGTGGACATCGGCTCCGAGGATGACCTGGAGGTCCTGGCCCGCCTCACGCGGTGCGATCTGCGCGAGCGCGAACTGGCGATCAGAGAGGGGCGCACATGGGTCCCGCGCATCGTCAGCGTGCGGCAGCGCGCGCCGCTCGTGCCCGATGGTGACGAACCGCCGTACCGGCTTCGCCTGGACAATCCCGGTCAGGTGGGCGGGCTCCGGATGACCACGTACAAGCTTCCGCGGCTGGAGCCGTCGGATGTGGAAGTCGAGGTCGGCGCGGCCGCGCTCAACTTTCGCGACGTCATGGTCACGCTCGGGCTCCTGCCGGCCATCGCCTACGAGCGATCGGCGCTGGGGCGGGAAGTCGGCATCGAGGCCAGCGGGGTGGTTCGGCGCGCCGGCTCCGGGGTCAAGCGCCTGAAGGTCGGGGACGAGGTGGCGCTTACGGTGGGCGGCTGCATCGCGAACCGCGTGGTGGTAAACGAGCACCTCGCATTTCCGAAGCCAGCCGGGCTGAGCATGGAAGAGGCCGCCTCGGCGCTCTCCGTCTACGTGACCGCATACTATTCGCTGATCCATCTCGCACGTCTGAGAAAGGGCCAGCGGGTCCTCATTCACTCGGCGATGGGGGGTGTCGGACAGGCTGCGATCGCCCTGGCCAGGCATGTCGGTGCGGAGGTTTTCGCCACGGCCGGCAACGAGAGCAAACGTGCCCGGCTGCTCGAGATGGGCGTGCGTGGAGCGTTCGATTCGCACAGCCACCAGTGGTATGACGATCTCATGGAGGCCACGGGAGGCGAAGGCGTCGATGTCGTATTGAATTCGCTCGCCGGCCACCACATCGCGCTCTGCCTCGAGTCGCTGCGTCCCTCCGGCTGGCACTGCGAGATCGGAAAGGTCGACATCTACACCGACAACTCTCTCAGCATGCGCGTCTTCCGCAAGAATCTGCGTTTCGCCGCGATCGATGTGGACCGTCTGATGCTCGACGACCCGGTATTGTCGCATGTGCTCTCCCAGGCCTGCATCGACCTCATGGACGAGGGGGCGGTCGCGCCCCCCGCGCTGACGGCCTTTCCATACCGCGACTACGCGAAGGCGCTTCGCCTGATGACGACCGGGCAGCACCAGGGCAAGCTGGTTCTTCAGGCTCCGACCGATCCCGCGGACCGCGGATTCGGCATCGCGGACACCCGTCCCTTCCTGGATCCGGACGCGACCTATCTGGTCACTGGCGGCCTGGGTGGGTTCGGCCTCCGCTTCGTGCCGTACCTGATCGCCGCCGGTGCGCGCCATCTGACCCTGATGGACCGCGATCCCGCGCGGCGCCGCGACGTCGAGTGGATCCGCCAGATCACGACGCTGTCCAAGATGGCGCACGACTACGAGATCGACATCGTGCCGGGGGACGTGAGGAACGCGGCGGATGTTGACCGCTGTATCGCGGGCCTGGAGCGACCCCTCAAGGGCGTGTTCCACCTCGCCGGAACGCTGGAGGACCGGTCTTTCCTGGACACGTCGCCCGATTCGCTGGCAAGGGTGTTTGCGCCCAAGGCCAGTGGCGCGCTCAACCTTCACCACGCCACCATCGACCGGGATCTCGACTACTTCGTGCTGTTCTCCTCGATTGCCTCGACCTTCGGCAACCTGGGGCAGATCAACTACAGTGGCGCCAGCGCCTTCCTCGACGGGCTGGCCGAGTGGCGACGCAAACGCGGCCTCCCGGGTTTCTCGTACAACCTGGGCCCGGTCACCGAGGTCGGGATGGCGGCCCGGAGCCTCCACGTCATGCGTATGATGCGGGCTGCCGGCATGACCACCGTCAGCGCCAACTTCGCGATCGCGAACCTCGACTACGCCCTGCGCACCATGGCGGACCACGACCATCTCGTCACCGCGCTGTTCGCGAACCCTCCGTGGACCGTCCGTTCTCCCGACTACATGCGCAACGGACGTCTGGTCACGAATCAGGCGGCGTTCGAGGTGGATGCCGGCGGCGACCTGACCCTGGAAAGTGTCGTGGCGCAGATCTCCGCCAAGGTCGCGGAGTTGTGCGGTCACGACGAAGGCGATGTTTCCGAACCCCTCTCGAGCTTCGGGCTCACCTCGATTTCGGTCGCCGAACTGGGTGCGTTCGTTCAGACGCAGTTCAACCACCAGGTCAGCGCGCTCGAGCTGATGACCACGGCCTCCGCGCTCTCCCTGGCGCAGGCCATCGTGCACGGAACCGACTCGGACGCCGAGGACGAGGTCGCAGGCGAGGGAGAGGAAACAACGGGCGTAGACGAAGAGTTCCGGCAGCGAGTGCGCAGGCGCCGCTCACCCTTCGCGAACGCGCCCGAGGATCACTTCCCCAGCGGCGGGCACTCGCCGACCGGCGGCGACGGGATGGCCGGTCCCGGGGTGCCTTCGCCCAGCGGGAGAGGTGCTTCCCGGACGGCCGACGAGGCGGGAGTCACGCCCGCCCGGAGCCATTGAACCGCGGCGGCGGTCCGGCGACGGCAACCCGGCGGCGCATACCGCCGCTGACGGGCAGCCTGCCGCCCCACTGTCAAATCGATCTGACTGCGCTGCGCGGCTTCGTCCGCGAGGCGGTCACCCGTGCGCCGCTCGCCAAGGCTATTTCGCCCAACGACTTCCGCCACGTCCTCGTCACCGGTGCGACCGGCTTCCTCGGTCGTTTCCTGGTGCGCGACCTGCTCTCGCGGGATTCGCGGCTCACCGTGCATTGCATCGTGCGCGGCGACCGTCCCGAGCAGGGTTTCGAGCGGCTGAGGGCGAACATGGAGCACGCGGAAGTCTGGGACGACAGCTTCGCTCCACGGATTCGCGTGCACGCCGGGGATGTTGCCGAACCGCGCTTCGGGCTGTCGGACTCCCGGTTTCGCGTACTATGCGAGGAGATCGACGCCGTATACCATCTCGCAGCGACCCTGAGTCTCTCCTCGTCCTACCGCGCCATTCGCCGCGTCAACGCGTTCAGCATCCGAAACGTGCTGGATCTGTGTCTGCATACGCGCTACAAGCATCTCTTCTACGCTTCGACGATGGGGATCTTCCCCGAGTACTTCTGCTTCTTTGCGCGCGAGTACCGGGACAGCCGCATTGGCGACCAGGTGCAGCCGGACCTCTCGAGCATGAAGCGAACGTTTCCGCTTGGCCTCCTCGGGTATCCATGGAGCAAGCTCGTAGCCGAACAGGCGATCCTCTTCGGCAATGTCGTCGGTCTTCCTGTCGGGATCTTTCGATTGGCCCAGACGAGCATGGCTTCGACCGGGTACGCGGAGCCGGCCAACATCACCCAGCGCCTCTTCGCGGCGGTGGTGGATGTGGGGATGATTCCACGGGGATTCACGTTGCAGTCAAACAGCGACCCCGTCGACACACTGAGCCGTATCTGCACCGAGATCTCGTTCAACCCGGAGCGCCGCTCCACGATCTACAACTGCTGCAATCCAACCCCGTCGTACACCACCGTTCGCGTTGAAGAACTCGGTCTGGACTATCCGGAGGTTTCGTATCAGGCCTTCAAGCGGGCCTGCCAGGCCCGGGGTGCCGCCTCGCCCCTCGCCCGATACTGGGCACTGTTCGATCAATTCGGCCCCTACTGGTTGCGGGGCAGCGACTCGGCCACCTCCTTGCCCGTGAGCGACCGCGCGATTCGTGAAGACTGTCCGGTCACCATCGATTGGCCCGGTCCCCTCACGAGGTACGTTCGTCACAACCGATGGGTCAGGGAACATCCAGAGGCATGGCCGCACCCCACTCCCCGCCGGCACCTGAAGCTTGAGCACCTGCTCAGGCAGGCAAGGCGTTACGCGGACCATCGCGGCCTGTGCTTCGATTCGACCTACCCGGAGTGGATGCTCGAAGGACTGCGGCGGCTTGTGGAGGCATTGAAATCACCGGAAGCGGGTTTGCTCGAGACCCGGATCGGTCACGTCACCTTCGACATGTGCCGGATGCTGCGCAACAACGCCGAGCTGGCCGCCGAACGGCAGCGGTACCCGGAGATCGGCCGACAGAACGTCGTTCAACCTGTTTTCATCGTGGGAATCAACCGCACCGGGACAACCTACCTCCACCGCCTCATGGCCCGGGACAGCAGATTCTGGGCGCTGCGAGCCTTCGAGTACGTGGAACCGGTGATCCCCGGCGGCGACTATGCGAGGGTCGCGGGCACGACGGCAGATCCTCGGCGCGCGCTGGCTGCCGACGTGTTCGAAGCCTCCGGCATCATCGACTCCTTTTCCGGGGTCCACCAGATCTCTACCGACGAGCCGGAGGAGGATATCCCGATCCTTCGGCTGTCGTTCAAAGCCAGGGTGTTCGGAGCCCGATATCACATCCCGCAGTACGATAGCTGGCTGGAGGAAAACGGCTCGCGGGAGGCCTACCGGCACCATCGCCGGGTCATGCAGCACTACCACTACCAGCGCAGGCAAAGCCATCCCGGCCTGCAGGGCCAATGGCTTTTCAAGATGCCGACTCATCTCAGGGAGCTCGAAGCTCTGTTTGAGACCTATCCGGACGCCCTCTTCATCCAGACGCACCGGGAACCCGTTCAGTTCATGGGATCCTGGTGCAGCCTAATCGAACGGATCCGCGCCAACATCAGCGAGCCGCGCCCGGCGGAGGTACTTGGGGCCGAGCAGCTGCGCGCGATGAGCCAGCTTCTCGATCAGGCGGTGAGCTTTCGGAACTCGCACCCGGAGCTCGAGCACCGCTGGATGGATGTCAGCTACTACGATCTGGTCCAGGACCCGCTGGCGGTCGTGGGCCGCATCTACGACCATTTCGGATGGACGCTCGAGCCCGCGGCCGTGACCGCGATGGACGGCTGGCAGGTGGAGCAGGCGGAGCGGCGGCGCACCGAGAAGCGTCACCGCTACGACATCGCGGACTTCGGGCTGACGCGCGAGGGGGTCAACGCCGCATTCGCCCGGTATCGCGATTTCGTCTCGGAAAGAGGACTCCGGGAGACGGGACTTTGAGTATGCGCAATGCCCTGTTGGTCTACCCCGACTACCCGCCCTCCTACTGGGGAATCAACTACGCCCTGGAGATGCTGGGCGCGAAGGCGGCCTTCCCGCCGCTCGGGCTCCTCACGGTCGCGTCGATGTTTCCTCCGGAATACGATCTTCGGGTCGTGGACATGAACGTGTCGGACCTCAGGGACTCCGATCTGGATTGGGCCGACATGGTGTTTACGTCGACCATGATCGTGCAGAGGGAGTCCCTGCGGAAGGTGATCGAGCGTTGCAATCGCGCCGGTATTCCCGTGGTCGCGGGAGGGCCCTATCCGACATCATTCCATCAGGAGATCGCGGGAGTAGATTACTTCGTGCTGGACGAAGCGGAGGAGACCTTCCCCCGGTTCCTGCGGGATCTCGAGGAAGGCAGGGCACGAGCCATCTATCGCGAGCCGCGAAAACCCGATGTCACGCGGACGCCCGTCCCGCGTTTCGATCTCATCGACCTCGGGGACTATCACGCGATGTGCGTGCAGTTCTCGCGCGGCTGCCCGTTCGACTGTGAGTTCTGTGACATTACCAAGCTCTATGGCCGCGTGCCCCGCACCAAGTCGCCGGAACAGATGGTCGAGGAATTCGAAGCTCTCTATCGGCTGGGCTGGCGAGGCTATGTGTTCCTGGTCGACGATAACTTCATCGGCAACAAGCGCGACGCCCTGAACATGCTGCCGGCGATCGCAGAGTGGCAGCGGGCGCACCGGTACCCGTTCCAGCTGTTCACGGAAGCGAGCGTGAACCTGGCCCGAATGGACTCGGTGATGGATGCGATGATCGAGGCCGGCTTCAATGGCGTCTTCCTGGGCATTGAGACGCCGAACCCGAAAGCGCTCGCCATTACGAAGAAACCGCAGAACATCAGCAGGCGCGAGCAGGACTACCTGCTGAACGCAGTACGAAAGATCCAGCGCAGGGGAATGCAGGTGATGGGCGGGTTCATCCTGGGGCTGGACGGAGACGATGAGCGGGTCTTCGATTCCCAGATCCGGTTCATTCAGGACGCCGGCATTCCCATGGCGCTGGTCGGGTTGCTGACCGCCCTGAAGGGAACGGATCTCTACACCAGGCTGCAGTCGGAAGGCCGGCTCCTGGACGTCCCCGTCGGTACCAGCGCGACGGCCCTGAACTTCGTGCCGCAGATGGATTCCGGGACATTGCTCAAGGGATATCTGCGCGTGATTTCCACGATCTACGACCCCACCCTGGAGAACTACTTCGAGCGCTGCCTGACGTTGCTGAAGCATCTGAGACCGCTGCCCCACATGACCCCGGCCGTGAGCAAGAGCGCGCTCTATCTGGGGCTGATGACGGTGCGCCGGCGCCTTTCCCCCAGCCAGATCCCGGCCTACAGCAGATACCTCGCGAAAGTGTCAAGGGACCATCCTTCCCTGCTGCCCGAGGCAATCCGTCTGGCAGCGCTGGGCCATCACTTCGAGAAGTTCACCCGTCAGCAGATGGTGCTACAGGGGTTCGAGGATTTCCTGGAAACCGAGTTGACGGCGTTCCGCGACGCCGTTTCGGGTCCCGGGACGAATGAGGACATCGCTGACGGCCGCAGGCAGGCGCTACTGGCCCGGGTGGACTCACGCTATCGGTCGATACCAGCGGACTTTCGCTTCGAAGCCGATGGTATCGACGATGCCGTCGCGTCCTTCCGGCGCGCCGTCAGGGACACCGATTCGACGACCCCTCCCAGCAGCGCCCGCGGTGCGCGATCCAGCCCGCTGCCGGTGTTTGAGAAGCGTTAAGCAGCCCGCCGATGCTCATGCCTCATGCTGCGCACGTGTACGCTGCCATGTCGTTCTACCGCAGTGAAGGCGGGATTCTCGCCTTCGTGGCCTGCTCCAGGTCGTACGCGTAGCCCAGCAGCTCGGCCTCCGTCCACAGATCTCCGATGAAGGCGAGCACGAAGGGTGTCCCGTCCGCATAATAGCCGAAAGCCACGGTCACTACGGGCAGGCCAATATCATTTATGACATTGCTGGGAAGTTCGGGATGATTGTTGGGATTGAAGTCGGGACGCTCCGGATCTTCCACGAGATCGCCGATGGGAGCGCCGGCCTGGGGGAAGAAGAGGCCATCGAGATCATTGTCCTCGAGCACACTGCGGAACAGCGCGCGGATGTCCGCCCGCCAGCCCTGAAAGGCATCTCCCTCCTCGGTGGCGCTGGGGCGCGCCGGGGGCGGGCGCTCGCTGTCCTCGCGGTCGCGGAATGACTTGCCCGACAGCGCCTCCCACTCCTCGACGCTGTGGAACGCCGCCCCGGGGCCCAGCCCACGGAAATAGTTGAGCATGTCGTAGGAGGAGGCGGAGGGGACGCGCGGGCGCTCCGCGTAGAGTTCGACGAAGCCGGTGCCCGCGAATGGATCCTCCATGGTCGCAGCCCCTCGTTGTTCGATGGTGGCGATCGCCTCGCGGTACATCGCCTCGGTTTCCTCGGCGAGCGGAAGCCAGGTGTCGCGCCAGCCCTCGCCCACCAGCCCGAAGCGCCTGCCCGCCAGGGCGGCAGGGTCGAGGGCGGCGGCATAGCCGTTCTCCGGGATGTGGCCGGCGGCCGCGTAGGTGGCCAGGTCCTCCGGGGTGGGCCCCGCGAGCACGTCCAGGGCGACGGCGGCGTCCCGCACGGTCCGGGCCATCGGCCCGACCACGTCGGCGTAGCTGCCGTTCAGCGGCACCACGCCCTCCAGCGGCACCAGCCCGTAGGTGGGCTTCACCCCCACCAGCGCCTGCGCGGCCGACGGGTTCTGGATCGATCCGCCGGTCTCGGTCCCCAGCCCGAGCACGGCAAAGCTGGCGTTGACCGCCGTGGCGGTTCCGCCGCTCGACCCCCCGGGGACGCGGGTGACGTCGTACGCGTTAAGGGTGACCCCGGCCACCGAACTCTCGGTGCGGGTGCCGTGTCCGGCGAAGTCGGGCAGGTTGGTCTTTCCCAGGATGATGGCGCCCGCTTCGCGCAGGCGGGTCACGACCGCGGCATCGTCGTCGGGGATCATGTCCACGCCGCCGGTGGCCGCGCTGAAGCCGTCGTAGCCGGCGGTGGTGACCTGTCCGGCGTAGTCGATGTTGTCCTTGATCACCACCGGTACCCCGTGCAGCGGGCCGCGCGGGCCCGTGGAGGCGAACTCGCGGTCCAGGGCGGCGGCGGTCGGCAGCGCATCCGGGTTCATGGAGATGAACGCGTTGTAGAGGTCCTCGAAGCGCTCGATGCGGCCCAGGAACGCCTGTGTGAGCTGAACGGCGGTGTAGCGGCCTTCGGCGTAGTCGGCCTGGATCTGCTCGGCCGTGAGCTCGACGACGTCGATGTCGGGAGCCTCCTCCGGCACGGGAGCGGGCGTCTCGCAGCCCCCGGAGAGGAGCAGCAGCCCGATGGCCGTCCCGCCTCTAGCGAACCCGCGCATCGCGCACCTCGATCGCCACGCCCTCCTCGCACGCCGGCTCGGCGGCCAGAGTCGCCCGCAACACCACCCGATCGCCGGGTACAATCCCCTCGGTGTTCCCTTCCAGGGTGTACAGGCGATCGTCGCCGTTACGCATGGAGGGACATGCCAGCCCTTCGTCGGTGATCTCCCCCTCCACCCGGAACACGCCGTCCTCGTCAGCGACGTGGAATTCGTGCGAAGTCACGAAGGGCCGCTGGTCAAAGCCAGCCAGGAAGAAGAAGTGCTTCAGGTCGGGAGTGGCCCAGTCCGGCAGGCGCACCGTCGCAGAAAGCAGCCCGTCGGCGTCGGTCTCCTCCTGGGTCAGCAGCTGGTGGTTGCCGCCCAGCGCGCCGAAGCCGATGTAGACGGCCGCGTAGGGAAGCCGGTCCATGGACACCGTCACCTCTTCGCCGGGGCCGGCGGCCGCGGGCACGACCTCGGGACGACGTTCCTGGGTCATCCTGTTTCGCTCCATCATCATTCTCCAGAGTCGGCGACTCGCTGGAATCGCATGTCGTAGACGCGCCCCTGCCGGATACCGAAGGCTTCCGCGCGTCCGTCGGCGCCCACATCGAAGCGGATACGCCCGAGGCCGCCGGCATCGAACGCATCCTGGTAGACGGGCTCCAGCTCGAAGACGGCATCGGGTCTCCGCTTCGCCACCAGATGGTCGCCCTCCACTGCCACCACCAGCGTAGTCTCGGCGTCGTCGCTGTGGAAGGTGCCCACATACGCATCAAGTTGCCCGGCCGTCGGCGCGAACTCGTCCACGGGTTCGTAGGTGTTGTCGTAGTACTCGCCGGTGTATTCGTCGATGGCGAGCCGCCCACCGTCCGTTGCGGACCCGAAAACGAGACGGCGCCCGGTCGCTCCCACCTGGAACTCGCTCGCCGAGTGCGCGACCAGGCGCTGGTTCCCGACCCGCAGCGCGCCGTCCTCAAACGTGATGCGCAGTGGGTCGCCCGTGTCCGCTTCACGGTAGAGCCCGGCCTTCGCTTCGAGCTCGCCGGCCGAAAGCGACATCCCCTCGCCCGCTTCCGGGTCGGGAGAGGCCGCGTCGCCCAGGAACACGCGGGCCACCTGCCCGCCCAGCGCCCCGGGGTTGGCGTTGCCCACATTGCACAGGATCGCGATTGAGAGCTGCTGGTCCGGATACCGCCCGATGAAGCCCCGGTACCCGGCGGTCGACCCGGTGTGGGTGATCGAAGGCACGCCCGCGAAGTCGCGCAGCTGGAGACCCCCGGCGTAGGAGATCGTACGACCATCGTTCAGGACGGCCCGGTCGTGCATCATGCGCACGAACTCCTCCCCGCCCAGGCGCCCGTCGGTGAGCGCCGCATTCCAGATCTGCAGGTCGCCCACCGTGCTCAGGATGCCCCCGTTCCCATGCACGTATTCGATGGGCCGGTTGATGAGGAACCCGTCGTCGGACGCGGAATAGGCGGTGCTGCGGCGCGGAACCAGCCGCCGGTAGTCGTCCCGCCACTGCGTATCGCTCATCCCCAGGGGCTCGAAGATGCGCTCGCGGGAAAACTCGGCGAAGGGCATCCCGCTCACCCGGTCCACGACCACTGCGAGCAGGTTGTACCCGGTGTTGCTGTAGGAGTATTCGTGGCCGGGCACGAAGTTGAGCGCGCTCTGGCGGCTCACGATATCGAGCACGTGCGCGTGCCGGTGCGAGCGCTCGCCGCGTCCCCAGCCGGAGATCGAGGCGACCGAGCCCCAGTCGCGCATCCCGCTGGTGTGGGTCATCAGGCGGCGCAGGGTGACGGGGCTGCCGTAGTCGCGCACTTCCGGGATGTACGTGCGCACGTCGTCGTCGAGGGACAGCTTGCCGTCGAGCGCCAGCAGGACCACCGCCGCCGAGGTGAACTGCTTCGCCAGCGAGCCCCCCTCGAAGATGGTCGACGCGGTGTTGGGGATGCCGTGCTCGAGGTCTGCCATGCCCCACGCCCGCGAGAGCACCATGCTCCCCCCCTCGGCCACCGAAAGCGCACACCCGGGACTCTGCGGCGAGTCCCACTGGGCGAAGATCTCGTCAACGCGCGCGTCCGCTTCCGACGCCGGCTGCGAACACGCTGCCGCACCGCCGGCGATGAGCAACAGCGATGCAAGGGAGGGAAGGGGGGACTGGATTGTCATGACGGACTCCTTCCGGCTGGACGAGCGATCGGACCCGGAATAGTGCTTCCCCGGCATCCGCTTCGTCAAAGTCTTTCCCTCGCGCCCCGCACGACGAACCCCGGCGCCGCAGCCAGCCGAGCCTGTCTCTGCCGGACACTCTCCGTATGTTTCGAGGGAACGGTTGGGTAACCCACCCAGAGTCGACGAACCCGGCGGAGGAGCACCAGAGATGCGCGCAGCGAGAGAAATGTTCGGGAAGATGCCTGCCGTGTCACTCGCCCTGGCCCTGGGGGCGGGCGCATGCGCCGATGCCGCGCCCTCCTACGACGTCGTGCTCTCCGGCGGCCGGGTGATGGATCCCGAATCGGGTACCGACGCGACCCTCAACGTGGGCATCACGGGTGATCGCATCGAGGCGATCTCGACGGAGCCGCTGACCGGCACCCGGATGATCGACGCCTCCGGCCTGGTGGTCGCGCCGGGTTTCGTCGACCTGCACCAGCACGGCCAGACCGACGAGACCTACCGCTTCATGGCCCACGACGGCGTGACCACGGGGCTGGAGCTCGAGGTCGGCACCGGGGACGTCGCCGCGTTCTACGCCGAACGCGAGGGCGGCCAGCCCGTGAACTACGGCGCGAGCATCGGCCACATCCCCGTGCGCATGCGGGTCATGGGCGACACGGGCGACTTCCTGCCGGCGGACGCCGGCAAGGACGACCTGGCCACGGCCGGGCAGATCGAGGAGATCGCACGCCGCATCCGCGAGGGACTGGACCAGGGCGCGCCCGCGGTGGGATTCGGCTTCCCCTACACGCCGGCCGCCACCGACGACGAACTCCTCGCCGCGATGTCCGTCGCGGGCGAGGCGGGGGCGTCGGCGCACGTCCACACCTACGGATGGCCCGACGGCGCCCACTACGCCATCGACCTCGCGGCACAAGCCGGAGCGCCGCTCCATATCGTGCACGCCAACTCCACCGGCGGCGCTGCCACCGCCGAGTTCCTGGCGGTGGTGCAGGAAGCCATCGACGCCGGGGGGGACGTGACTACCGAGGCCTATCCCTACGGGGCGAGCCAGAGCCGAATCGAGTCCGCCCTCTACGACGACTGGGAGGGGTGGGACGACCAGCGCTTCACCGTCTTCCAGTGGGGCGCCACCGGCGAGCGGCTGACGCGCGAGAGCTTCGGCCGCTACCGGGCGCAGGGAGGCAGCGTCATCAGCCACGTGCGAACGGAGGAGATGACGCTCGCCGCGGTGGCCAGTCCGCTGACCATGGTGGCGAGCGACGGAGGCGCGCAGGTGAGCCATCCGCGCTCGACCGGGTCGTTCTCGAAGGTGCTGGGGAAGTATGTGCGCGAGGACGGCGTCATGACCCTGATGGAAGCGCTCCGCAAGATGACCATCGAGCCGGCCCGCCGACTGGAGCCGTACGTGCCCATGATGGCGAACAAGGGGCGCATCCGTGTGGGGGCGGACGCCGACATCACCGTGTTCGACCCGGAGACGGTGAGGGACCGGGGGGACTACACCAACGCGGCGGTGCCCTCCGGCGGCATCGAGTACGTGTTCGTCAACGGCGTGCTCACCATCGAGCGTGGCGAGTACCTGGGCGCGCGCGCCGGGAGGCCGGTGCTGCGGTAGCCCGGAACAGGTCGACGCGCGGCCCGGGCATCGATCTTCCCGGAATCAGCCGCCGCCGTACTCGTTGGCGGGATTCCTGTAGACGGAGTGGTAGTGACCTTCGTCGCTGCCGACCGAGCCCTGGGTCGAGAATTCGAGGATCAGCTCGGGACCCTGCACGCGGTAGTAGATGGACCCCGACCCGTCATGAGGACCGTTCCAGGCGAAGCGAAGCTGGTCCAGCCCGTCTCCGATCTCCGCAAGCCTGCGCTCGGCAGCCGCTGCCGGCATGATACGCACCCACAGGCCGATAATCTCCAGGAGTTGCTCCTTCCCCGCCGCGGGCCATTCCGCAACCCGACTTCCCTCCAGCGGCGGAATCACGCCGTCTTCTCCGGCACCGGCGTATACTTCGCGCGGGCGGGAGTCGACAAGCGACGCCTGCTGAATGCTCTCCGGCAGGGACCGCATCAGGTCGACACCACGCGTGACCTGGTCTTCCAGCGGAGCAGACGCCGATCCGCTCAATTCGAAATTGGCCGGTTCGATGCCGATGAACGTGGGCGACATGCTGAAGACGCCGTCCCGGACCGCGACGTTGATCGCGAGATGGTGTCCGCCGAACTGCCAGCTCCAGTCGTTCTCCGTCGACGGTTCGCCGAAGAACGCGAGCCAGTAGTTGTCCGAACTCCAGTCGAATCGAGCGGCCCGCGGAGACTGGCTGAGGATGCCTTCGGCAGCCATGACGCCTTCAACCAGCTCCGCTCCGTAGCGACTCATCGCGGTGGAGAGGAACGCATGCATCGCCGTCCGCTGCTCGGCGGTCATGTCTCCCACTCGCGCTCCGTTGCGTTCGAAGTCGAGAATGCCCGCCGGCAGGTTCGACCAGTTGGACTTCAGCGGGCTGTCCGGCGGGAGCAGCGCCTCTTCCCGGCCTGCCTGGTCGAGGGTTGCCAGGAATTGGTTGGCCGCCGCGGCGGCAGTCGTCGCCTCCTGTTCGGATGAGGCGCCGTGGCTGCTGCCGGCCGGAATCGTCCCGGCGAGCAGCAGGACAATCGGAAGTACACTCGTTACACGCGCACTCATGGCTGTCCTTTCTGTGTTGGGTTCACATCTCACGAATCGGATCACCTAGAAGAACCTGCGTCCCCGGTTCGACCCCATGCGCGGGTTGACCACGTTGTTGAAGACCGAGCCGAAGGTGAAGCTGAAGCCGAGTTCCAGCTCGTACTCGAAGTCGGTTCCCAGCTGGCGGCGTTCCAGGAGGATTTCTTCATCGGGAATACCCTCGCGGCTCAGGTAGATCTGGTCCTTTACCCGGGCCACGCTTCCCTCCAGGTCCAGGTTCAGACCTCTCAGGATCCGGTACTCTACGCGCGCGAACAGGTCGATCCGGTGCAGCGAGGGGTCGTGGAGGAACGTGGAGGCCTCGAGCGCGCTGTTGATCTCTCCCCAGGGCTGCTGGAACTCGGCCGACACCTCCATTCGCTGCTCGGCATGGGTCTCCCCGGTCTTGTCGAAGAGCGTCACCTCCTCGTAGTCGAAGGATGCCACCCCCAGCGAGTACAGGAACGTGATCTGCCTCCGCGTCGACTCGGCGTAGGGGAAGATGCTGTACTGCAGCGCGGGGGCCGCGCGAATGGCCAGGTCCTGGTTGACCCTGGTCGACGTGAGGACGGACGCGCGGACTCCGGCGGACCAGTTCGGCCCGAAACTCCAAACGACGAGGCCCTCGTGGTTGATGTTCCGCGCCGTGCTCACGAGCACTTCGCCCTCGTTCAACTCGAACTCCTCTTCCTCGTATTCGGCGTACGAACTGATGTCGATCTTGAGGTCCTCGGTGGTGCGGCTGGCCGAAAACGACCCGTCGAACGCCTGCGAACTCTCGCGGCTCTCGCCCTCGAGCTCGGCGCCGGCCCGGATGCTGAACACCCACAGATTCCATGGATCCGTCTCGGCGGAGGCCTGTTGCCGAGCCTGGACGGGCGCCTCGTAGCGGATGTCGAGCAGGGGACCGGCGGAGGTGGGCGCCGCGTACCGGACGAGGCCCAGCTTGAAGATCTGCGTCAGTCCGGCCCGCTGCTCTTCGTCCGTGTCGCTCTCCCGCGAGACGAAGCGGAGCGTGTCCTGCTGTCCGGCCCGCTCCTCGAGCCCCATGAAGTACATCTCGTAGGCTTCGCCCCCGGCGGCGGTCTCCTGCGAAGTAACCAGCACGTGCAGGTCCGCATCGGCACGATCGCGGACGTAGTTCACGAACGCGACTTCCCGCCTCAGGTGATCGAAGTCGCACATCCACGGTGCGCAGTCCAGGAATACCCGCAGGAGGGCATCCTCCGGACCGCCGCCGGGCACCTGCTGCGCGCTTCCCTTCGACGGGAGCAACGACGCCGCCAGGGCCAGACACATCCCCGCCGCATGGAGCCACGCCGTGCCGACCCGCCCCGTGCGCAGCCACCGCCTGCCGACCCGCGGCAGGCCCGGACACGAGGGGTACCTCGGCACCCCGTCGAATTGCCTTCGAGCGTCCACCCTCCACCCCCCCGTCTGTGCTGTCCCCTCGCGCCCGGGCTCCATGGAATCAGACGAAGACCGGTCTCCGTCGCCTCCCTCCACCGCCATCGGGCCGGCCGGTGGCCGCGTCCGTGAGATCGAGGCCCAGGTCGAAGGTCGCGGCGTATCCCGCGCCGGCCTCGCTCACATGGGGCATGAGGCTTTCGCCGCCGTCGCGGAAGGTCCGGTCGTCGGCGTTGGTCATGGCGCGCCGTCCCCGCGCCGCATAGGGCGCCTGGGCGTGCACCTGGTCGATGAGCGCCTCGTCGAAGTAGAGCTGAGAGGTGAACTCGTACGGTTGCCCAGCGACGTCGGTGCGCACCTTGAAGTGCACGTGAACCGCTCGTCCGCGGTACCAGCCCGGGAAGATCGTGGTGAAGCGCGCCACGCCGTTCTCGTCCGTGCGCTGGTGGCCCCGCAGGAACTGGCGTTCCCTCGCTCCGGCAGGGGCTTCGTCGTCGTCGACGCCCCAGTACACGCCCTCGGCGTCGCACTGCCACACGTCGACCAGCGCGCCGGCCAGCACCGTGCAGGCGCCGCCCGAGATCTGCGACACGTTGAACCTGAGCGTCAGCGGCGCGCCCTCGCTGACCGCGCCGGTCGACGGATCGGACCGGATGTCGGAGCGGTCGAGCTGCGTGTCGACGAAGAACGGTCCCTCGGTCTGTTCCGGCCGCACCACGCACGCCGGCAGCGCTTGTGCAATCTGCTTGCCCGGCGCGGCGGGCGCGGCGTCCGGGCCCATCCCGAAGGCCCACCGGCCAGTGGCCAGCGCGCCACCCCCTACGCCGAGGGCGGCGAGTGCTTCGCGCCGCGTGAGTACGCGTCCCAATCCAGTGTCGTCGTGCTTCATGTCGTGCCTCCAGGGTGTCTGGTGTCCCGGTGCCACAGGGCCTGGCGTTCGCCAGACATCTCAAGATCACCTCCCGGCGAGGCGATTTGGTGGCTCCCGGGTCAGCAAGTTGTCAGCAATATGTCATATCATTTGTCAGTAAATGTCAGTAGATGTCAATCAATGTCAGTTGTGCGCCGCTAACTCCTCAGCCTGTATCCGGACCGGTGGACGGTCAGGATGTGACGGGGCTCGCTCGGATGCTCTTCCAGCTTGCGACGGAGCTCCGCGATGTGCGTGTCGACGGTCCGGCTGAGGATGGCCGCGCGATGACCCCATACCTCCTTCATGAGCGCGGTCCGGGTGGCAACCGCGCCGCGGCGTTGCACCAGCGCAACCAGGAGATCGAACTCCTTCGGGGTGAGCTGGACCTCCCGGCCGTCCCGCAGGACCGACCGCTGCTCGAGGCGGATCTCGACGCTGCCGAAGGTCTCCACCTGATTCGGCTGCCCGTCGCGACCCGCTCTTCGCAGAATCGCGGTTACGCGCGCGAGGAGTTCCAGTACTCCGAAGGGCTTGGTGACGTAGTCGTCCGCGCCCATGCGAAACCCCATCACCTTGTCCGCCTCTTCGCCCCTGGCGGTCAGGATCAGCACCGGGACGCCGCTTCCCTGGTCGCGCAGGGACCGGAGCACCTGGTAGCCGTTCATCCCCGGCAGCATGAGGTCGAGAATCACGAGATCGGGCGCTCCCGAGGCGACGGCCTCCAGACCCTGTAGGCCGTCCTCCGCCACATCGACCACGTGACCGTCGATCTCGAGATTGTTGCGGAGACCGTACGCCAGCCGGGCGTTGTCCTCGACGATCAGGATCCGCGCCACTTCAAGCCTCCCGCGCCACGCCGGCAAGCGGCAGCTCGATGATGAACCGGGCGCCGGGATTCGGGGTCGTCCCGCCTCTCTCGACGCGCACCCTTCCTCCCTGGGCCTCGATCACCCTGCGAACCACCGCCAGGCCGATGCCGGAGCCCGCGGTCGCGGAAGCCCGGTCGCGGTCCAGCCGAACGTAGGCGTCCCAGACGCGATCCTGCTGACCCGGGGGTACGCCCGGCCCCTCGTCTTCCACCCGGATGGTGGCCAAGCGGTCTTCCTCACCACGGCCGCGTTCCACGCCGACCACGATCGTCTGCCCGGCCGGTCCGTACTTGACCGCGTTGTCGAGCAGGTTGAGCACGGCCTGATGCGTCGCCTCGACGTCCAGCGTGCACGCGATACCCGTCTCGATGCGTTGCTCGATGGTCGCGTCCGCGGCCCGCGCGAGCGGCTCGAAGCTCTCCGCCACACGCTCCACCAGAGCACCCACGTCCGCCTCGACGAGGTTCAGGTTCAGCGCGTCCCGCTCGCCCCGGGAGAAGAGCAGGACGTTCTCGACCTGGTGCGTCAGCCGGTTTGCCTCGTCCACGATGATCTCCGTCGCCCGCGACCGCTCCTCCTCGGTCCGCACCCGGCCCAGCATCAGCGTCTCGCCGAACATCCTGATCTGGGTCAGGGGCGTGCGCAGCTGGTGGGATACGCTGGACACGAAGTCTTCCCGCAGATCGGCCAGCTCCGCCTCCCGGCGAAGTTGCCACACCGCCGTGGCCAGAAGACCGGAGGTCAGGAGGAGCAGCGCGACGATGTAGGGCATGCGCGACCGCGGGACCCCGCCGCTCACCAGCTGATCGACCGCCTCCGCGCGCACGCCGAGTTCCAGCACCATCCCGCCGAGACTCTCGTCCAGGTCGTGTCGCACCGCGCTTCCCGAGGGCGCTTCGGAGGACGATTCGTAGACGACGTTGCCGAAGGGATCCAGTACGCGGGCCACGAAGATGTCGCCGTTGGGGCGCCCCCCCGAGAAGGCCTCCGGGAGGAGGGGCTCGTCGCGGAACGCGCGCTCGAACGCGGGGCCGAACGCTTTCGGCGACAGGATCATTCCCTGAAGCGCGTATTCCCCCCGGCCTTCGTAGGAGAGCTGGTGCACCAGCACGCTGCTTCCCCCCGGTGCGAACAGCGCTCGCACGTCGTCATCGTCGGGGTTCCGGCGGGTGTGTTCCCGCGCCTCGTTGAGGGCCCACGCCACCTCGGCGGAATCCGCCGCTCCCGCAACCGAGACATCGCCCTCTGCGGGATCGAGCCGGAAGAACAGCGACGCCTGATCCATCCCGTCCCATCTCTGCGCTCGCGCCGCGCCGCGCAGACCACCCATGGTGAGCGGACGATCGCCACGGCGCCCCAGGCTCCACTCGATGACCTCGATCCCTTCCTCCAGCAACTCGAATGTGACCTCGCCACGAGCCTCGATGGCGAAGTTGGAGGCGGCGAACAGGGCATGATCGCGAACGATCTCCTCGGCCAGTTGCACGCTGGAACGGCTGCCGTCCCAGGCCTCATAGCCGAGGACGGCGGTCAGGGCCCCGGTGAGTCCGAGGAGCGTGACCGTGACCAGCCGGCGGGGACGGGTCGTCATGCGATGCCTTGCCATGCCTTGAAGGTATCGGCCCGGCAGCCCCGCTCAACGACCCCGGTGCAAGGGAATTGTCAGGATTGCGGTCCGGGCACGCCGGTCCGATGCGGCGCGAGCCCGGCCGGCGGCTCAGTCCACCCAGGTGGTCAGGTCGCGGGCGGGGACTCGGGGTTTCGGGTCCGGGACGGCCGACGGTTCGCCCAGGTTGACGATGGCCACGATGCGTTCCCCGTCGGGGAGCCCGACCGCGGTCCGTGAGCGCGGGTCGTCCATGACCGCGCCGGTCTTGATGTGCGTGCCCAGCCCCGCCGCTTCGGCGGCCAGCGCCAGGTTCTGGATGCCCATCCAGGTCGCGGCGTAGTCCTCTTCCCGGATCTCGGGGTTCTCGTGCACCACCACGGCGACCGCGATCATCGCGGGCAGCGCCTCGTGGCGGGCGGCCACGCTCTCCACGACTTCCCGGGCCGCGACCGGGTCGGCGACCCGCTTGGCCTTGCGCGCTCCGAGCGCCGCCCCGTAGCCGCGCCGGGCGGCCGGGCCCAGCACGTAGAAGCGCCAGGGCTGGGTCATGCGATGGTTGGGCGCCTGCGCGACGAGTTCGAGCAGCCCCTCGACTTCCTCACGGGAGGGAGCGCGGCCGGTGAACTGCTTGATGGAGCGGCGCCGGGAAATCAGCTCCGCAAGGGAGGTCAGGTCGGACATGTCAGCGTCGGGGTTGGGGAGGCAGGTGAGGCGGCGGTCGCCCGCTGGAAGGGCGCTCCCGAGGCCGAACCGCTACATCTCCGGGAGGCGATACCGTTCAATGTACACGAGGTCGACCTCGTCCCTGAAGGTCGCGTAGACTACGCCGTTGCCGAACCCCCTGACGGTATGCCCTTCGGCGATCTCCACCGTGCCGGCGTGTTCGGCGTCGGGCGTGAAGATGTCGTACAGGAAAGGCGCCCCGACGGGCTGGTGGCGGCGCAGCCAGGCGCGGCCCTCCGGGTCGACCAGAACGCTCCCCGTGAAGGGGGGCAGCATCTCCGGCCATTCGTAGTCGTCGACGTCGTCGCTCCCGCTCCCGAAGGTGATGCCGCGGCGAGCGGTGCCTCCAATCCCGGAGCTCGGGGAGACTCCTCCCCCGCCGCCACGCACGAAGGTCGCGGTCTGGACGGTTCGACCACTCTGCTCCCCGACCCACGCTTCCTTCTCGGCCTGGCCCACCGGGACCGCATCCCAGGCGACCGGAGCCCCGCTACGAACCGATCCGTCGGAGTCGATCCATTCGAGGCGATAGTCCGCGGCCCGCGCGACGGCCACGCTGCCGTCCGGGGCGACGCCCCAGCTGTCGGAGGGCGAGTAGGGAGTTCGCTGCATGCTGACAATCCCGCTGCCCTGGTTGCTTCTCACCTCCATCTGCGGGGTGGACGTGGGTGCGAGTCTGGCCACCGTATCCGGGGTCAGGTCGTCGAGCGTCGTCCGCAGGACGGGGAGGGAATCGGAACCGGAGCCGCCTGACGCATCCGGACGGCGGACGTTCATCGCGAGTCCCGTTGTGCTGTACATGCGTCCGGCGCCGTCGATCGCCTGCGGGTTCACCAACAGGATTCCGCCTTCGGGGTCCATCTCGACCATCGGTCGGGTCGCGCCGAAGGTGAGATCGGGCGTCAATACGGTGAGACGGGTGTTGCCGACATCCAACAGCAGCGTCGAATCCCCGGGAAGAGCCCAGATACGGGTCGGCGCCTGGTACTCTCCCGGACCCTGGCCCCGGCTTCCCACCACCGTCCGCGTTCCCATGTCCAGGTCGAGGAGTACAAGCTCCGCGCCTGTCCCGTCGGCGACCAGGAGGCTGCCGTCGGGACGCGCGCGGATGCCGTTCACGGACGCGAAATCCCCTGAAACCACCTCGGGCTCGCCGAGTAGGTACCTGGGGACGGCGCCGGCGGGGGCCGCAGCGTCATCCTGCGCGCACCCGGACAACCCGACGGCCATGATGAAGGCGAGGGGCGTAAAGCGGTGACTGCGGGCGTTTCGGTTTCTCATCGCGCTTTCGGTTCTTCGTTGGAGGCGAGGCTCGGGCCGCGGCGGCCCACAGCCGTTCGACCAGGGGGCCCTGCGGGATGGTTGCCTCGTCACGAAGACAGGCGGCGAATGGTGCCCGTCTTCTCGACCACCACACGATAGCCCTCGCACCTGCGAGGAATGCGGTCCCTTTCGCTTCCCGCAGCGCTTGCGAGATACACCTTGAGACAGGGCTTCCCGGCGACCACCCCGATCGCGGTACCCACAACGTCGGGGTGTCCCATGACCTTTCTCGAGAGTCGCCGGTGCGCGTCCTCGATGCTCGCCGCCATGCCGTACTACCCCGCGTCGACGGTCACGCCGAAGCGGTCGAGAACGAGGTCGATGGGGTTGGCGATGGTGGTGTTCGGGCTGCCTGCGAAAAGCAGCCCGACCGGACGGCGGTCCTTGCGCCCGCGCCCGTCGGTCACGATCAGGGAGCCCGAGTCGCCACCGGCGCTGAATCCCTGGCCGGTAATGACGATCTGATCGACGAAGCGTGCCCTTCCGGTGCGGTAGTTGACGTCGAGGATGGCGTTGATGCCGGTCACCTTGCCGCGTGTGTGCCCGGTGGTGCGGCCGTACTTCTGCACCGCGAGCATGAGCGACACCTCCTCCGTGCCGGTCCGGGGAGCGCCGTAGCCGTTGGAGGGGGTGGCCGCCGCCAACTGGTCGGGCGACGTTTCGGCGATGGCGCCGTCGACATGATTCTCGGGGCAGGCCAGGGCGCGGCAGAAGCCGATCTCCTCGAAGTCGGCCAGCGTGCCGAAGGCGTGCTCGGGGTCGTTACCACCGTCGGCCACGCCCGGCTGGATCACGTTGTCGCCCAGGTTGGCGTCGTTGCGGTTGGCGAAGACGTGATTGTTGGAGAGGGCGTACGTCCGGCGCCCGTCCGTGACCCGCGCGCCAATGGTGCCCGCGGTGACCCCGGTCCGCCCCGTGGATACGCCGATGGGCACCGGGCGCGGGAACGGGCCCCTGGGATCGATGGGGCCGTTGGCCCTGGCCGGGGGTAGCGGCAGATCACCGAGCGCGGTGATGGGCCCGGTCACTTCGCGCACCAGCGGATGCCCCGCGAAGCTGGCCGGAAGCCCGGCCACGGCGGCGTACTCCAGGTAGACCATCACCACCGGGCGATCACCGGCACCCAACCCGACAGCCGTCCCCACCACGCCCGGAATGGCCAGCAGGTCCGGGCTGATCTCCTCCTGCGCCGCGAACGCGGCCGCCAGCGCCTCCTGCGACAACCCGTCCCGGCCGAAGCCGGGCAAGGGAAGGTGTGGACCGCCGGCGGGCGTGAGCCAGAACGCCTCCACCACCAGCAGGAGCAGGAGCCGTCCCAGCGACGGAGCGATCGCGCCTGCCCCGCCTCTCGCGGGACCCCACCATCTCGCCCGTGTCACCCGAGGCCGAGCCTGTAATCTGTCATGGACCCCGCTTCTTCCGTGGTCTGCGTTTCCTGCGCGCCGAACCTTGTACTCGCCGGAACCTGTACCATACTTATTCGAACCCGCCTCGGCGCGAAACGGATCCCCGGCTCGCGCGTAGGGCGCAGAGCCCGGGAGCCGGGATGCCTGTCACAGGAGTGTCGTGATGTTTGAGTTGATCGGATTGGGAATAGCGGCCGCGGTAGGGATCTACGCGCACATGAAGTCGCGGAGTTTCGTCCGGCGGCGCCTGCGCTACACGTCGTGGGTCGAGAAGCGCTGGCTGGGCATCATTACCGGTGCTCTGACCGCCATCGCCGTATCCTGGCTGCCCGTCGTGGGAATCGGAGCCGGACTGCTGGTGGGTGCCGGAGTCGGCTCCGGGGTGTCGATGGGCGCCAGCGACGTCCGCAACCGCCGCCTGATCGACGAGTAGGCCCCCGGCGCTTCTTCCGCCGCCCCTTCCGGATTCCCCCGCGCGGAACGCCGGGGCCGAATCGGGAGATGCGGGCTCCCGCTCACCCCCCCGGCGCGAATCGCGCCATCACGGGCAGATGGTCGCTGGTGGTGTCCAGGTAGCCGTCGATGAACTCATCCACCTGGTACACCATCGCCGATCCCTCCTCATACCAGGCCATCGCCTCGTCCGATGCCAGGATGTGGTCGATCACCTCGGTGTAGCGCGGCATCGACCGCGCCCTCGCGGCGCTCAGGCTGGCGGTGGGAAACACCCACTCCGGGGCCGCATCCACGAAGACGCGGTAGGGCGTGTCGCGCCCGCGCGTGATCGACTCGTCCACATCGTCGTTCCAGTCCCCGGGTACGAGCACCGCGCGGTCCGGCCAGGTGGCGTCGAGGTATTCCCGCAGGCCGTCCCCCGCCGCCATGCGACGCTCCCATGACGTTTCGTCGGCGATGGCCTTGGCGTGCAGGACGATCAGGACGACATCCCGGCTGACGCCGCCCAGCGTCACGCGAAGCTGCACCTCCAGCGGCGGGCGGCCCGCGAACTCGTAGTCCAGATCGGTCAGGATCACGCGGGCGCCGGCGACCTCGGCGACGGACGACTTGTAGATGAGGCCGACCTTGAGTTCCCCGCGGTTGTAGTTGTCGGATCCGCCGGATACCGACGCGTCGTCGGCGAGGAATCCCCGGTACCCGGGCAACTGATCCAGCAGCGCGGCAAAAGCATCCGCTTCGGTCACCTCCTGCACCCCCCACAGGTCCGCGTCGGTTCCCAGAATCACGTCGCGCACACGCGCCAGCTGCAGGGGTTCGTCATCGGGGCCCTGGTTCGCGGCCCCGAAGTAGAGGAGGTTCCAGGTGGCGACGTCGAGCGTCGCGGACGTTCCCCGGGCGGGAATCTGGATCGCCGGTGGATCCGGCACAGGCTGCGGCCCGACGGGATCCGGCTCGACCGGTGGCGGAGACGGCGCGACGGCGTCCGCGCCGCACGCGATCAGAACCGGCATCAGCGCGGGCAGGAAGAACAATGCGGGCGCGGCGAACGCGGCGGTGCGCCGGCGCGACGCGGAGATCGGGCAGCTGGCTGGGAAGAACATTACGTGCTTGTGGCGAAACCGTGTCTGAACGCCTTGAGCGTCCAGCCGGAGCGGATTGGCGAGCCGTATCGGGGCATCGTATCAGGATACACTCTTTCAGTCGGGTTCGCCCGCTTGCTGGCCGACTGCCATGCCGGCCCATACAATTCGGCGTCGATGAGGTGGGGAGGGACCGGGGCAGAGCGCGAATTCGGGAGAGGGCAGATTCACGATGTGTCGTCGATCCTCAACCCTCGTGCCCGCGGCCGTCGCAACTGCCGCGTGCCTCCTTGCGCCGGCGCCCGCATCCGCCCAACTGGAACTGAACTACCAGTATGGCACCATCCTGAACCCGTTTTCCGCGGCCAGCGAGCCGACCCACATCTTCACGCTGCAACACGCCGGGGGATGGCGCGCGGGAGGCTCCTTCTTCTTCCTCGACTACTCGACCGACGGGTTCGCGGACGGGTTCAACGACAGGGATCTCTATGGAGAGTGGTATCCCACGCTGAGCCTGGGTTCACTGGCGGAAGGAGGCGTCGGCTTCGGGCCGGTGAACGATGTCCGGCTGGTCGCGGGCGTCAACCTCGGCATTCAGTCGAAGGTCGTGAAGTACGTGCCGGGCGTGGAGCTGGGCTGGGACGTGCCCGGATTCATCTTCGTAAACACGATCCTCGGGGGCTTCATCGACGCCAGCAGCGGGCTTGACGCGGGCGGCGTGCCGAGCACCGGCGACAGCTTCAACTTCGACGTAAGCTGGCTCTCCGTCTTCCAGCTGGGCAGTCAGTCGTTCTCGTTCACCGGGCACGCCGAATACATGGGGGCCATTACCGACGAACTGGGCAACGACTACCCGGGCAGCATCCTCGCCCAGCCCCAGCTGAGATGGGACGTCGGGCAGGCGCTCACCGGGGCCGGCAACGTCCTTCACGTGGGGGTTGAGTACCAGCTCTGGACCAACAAGCTGGGAACGACCCGTGACGAGAGCATCGTGCAGTTTCTCGTCGTCTGGCAGATGGACTGACGGGCGCGGACTACTGGTCGTCTACGACCCGAACGCCCACCAGCCGGCATCCCAGCCTGCAGCCGGGGCGCAACGCGAACGACGCGAGGAGGGATGCGACCGCAAGGCCGATTATCTGCCCGGTCATCGGCTGAATGACCGTCTTGAGCACGCCCCAAACGGCCACGAACAGGACCAGCCCGAGGAATACGCCCAGCAGCTGGCGCGCGTTGTCGGGGCCTTCGAAGCGGATGGGGGCGCCGCCGTAGTAGAGGGCGGCCAGGGTGGGGTAGAGAGCGAACGGAATGATCCATTCGATCATGGAGGAATCTCCGGCTGGATGAAGTCCCGAGGGGTTCTGACGGCGACACAAAGCTAGCCGGAACGGCGCCGCCCGGACAAGGCCAAAGACGGCCCGGGGGCTTGAGTTGCCGGCGGCGCCGCACAGGTTTGTGACATGCTTTTGTACGACGACATCATCGTGGCCCGCAGACGCATCGGGGACGGGATCGTGGAGACCGGTTGCCCGCGCTCCCTCGGGCTCGACCGGCGCCGGCTCGGGCGCGTTCACTTCAAGACCGAGTTCCGGCAGCGGACGGGCTCGTTCAAGGATCGCGGGTCGCTGAACCGCCTGCTTCTGCTGGATCCGGCGCGGCGGGAGGCCGGAGTGGTCGCGGCCAGCGCGGGCAACCATGCCCAGGCGCTCGCGTATCATTCGGCGCGGCTGGGCATTCCGTGCACCATCGTGATGCCCGACGCCGCGCCGCTGATCAAGGTGACCAGGACACGCGGCTACGGGGCCCGCGTGATCCAGACCGGCGCGACGCTCACCGACGGCATGGCGCGCGTCGAGAAACTGGTCGAAGAGGAGGGCCTGACCGGGGTTCACGCCTTCGACGACCCCGCGGTGATGGCGGGGCAGGGGACCATGGCGCTGGAGGTCCTGGAGCGGGTTCCCGACGTTACCACGCTGGTGGTCCCCATCGGGGGCGGTGGGATGATCTCGGGGGTCGCTACCGTGGTGAAGGCGCGCCGGCCGGACGCGTGCGTCATCGGGGTCGAGGCGGCGGCCTCGCCGGGCGCGGTCGCGTCGCTGGAGGCGGGGCGGCCGATCCACCTGGAACGCTCGGACACCCTCGCCGACGGGATCGCGGTGAAGCGCATCGGTGACCTCACCTTCCCGCACATCCAGGCCCTGGTGGACGACGTGGTCGTGGTCGACGAGGAGGAGATCGTGCGCGCCATCTTCTTCCTCATGGAGTCGGAGAAGATGGTGGTCGAGGGCGGCGGGGCGGTGGGGGTGGCGGCGATTCTGGGCGACAAGATCCGCCTGGGTCCCGCCGACGTCACGGTGTGCATCCTCTCCGGCGGCAACATCGACATGAACTTGGCCTCGAAGATCATCGACCGCGGGCTGTGGGCGGACGGGCGGCTGGCGCGCCTCTCGGTGGTGGTGCGGGACCGGCCGGGCTACCTGAACGAGGTCACCGCCGTGGTCGCCATCGCCGGCGCCAACGTGCTCCACATCGAACACACGCGGGCCTTCGGGGACATCTCCGTCGGCCAGGTCGGCATCGAGATGGAGATCGAGACCCGCGGGCGCGCCCACGTGGCCGAGATTGTCGCCGAACTGAGGGAGCTGGGACACCGCGTCGGCGAGGTTGCCTGACCCGATCCCGACCCGTACGGGTCGAGGAAGAAGCTCCTGCCGTGCCCTGTGCGTCGCGGGGACGTATCATATCAATCATCGACAAGCGAACGTCGCTCCGGCGCCATCCATCGATTCTCTCGCCCCCCAACGAGGTGATTCCCATGAAGTCATCACAGCGGCCTCATCCGGTCACGTCCGCCCTCCTCTCCGCGGTCGCCGCCGCGCTCCTGCTGCTGGGAGCGGCGGGCCTGCAGGCGCAGGACGCCTACTTTCCCCCGGCGGGCGACTGGGAGCGCAGGTCCCCGGAGTCGATGGGCATGAACCCGGAACTCCTGCAGCAGGCGGTCGATTTCGCGATCGTGAGCGAGAGCACGGCGCCGCGCGATCTCGAGGTCGCGCACGCGCTCAGCTGGAACACCGAGCCCTTCGACGAGGCCATCGGTCCGCTCAAGGTGCGGGGCCCGCAGAGCGGCATCATCGTCAAGGACGGCTACATCGTCGCCGAGTGGGGCGAGACGAAGCGCGTCGATCCCACCTTCAGCGTCGCCAAGAGCTTTTTGTCGTCCACCGTCGGGCTGGCGTGGGACCGCAGCCTCATCCGGGATGTCAACGATCCCGTGCACGAGTATATGCCTCCGCTGATTCTGCCGGTGGGCGACGGCGAGCCCGGCAACGAGGCGGACGGGCGGGGCGTGCCGACCCCGGTTTCGCTCTTCGATTCCGAGCACAACCGCCGGATCACCTGGGATCATCTGCTGAGGCAGACCAGCGACTGGGAGGGCACGCTGTGGGGCAAGCCCGACTGGGGCGACCGGCCCGGGCGGGACGTGGCGGCCAACCGCAGCCGCCCGCGCAACGAGCCCGGCACCGCGTACAAGTACAACGACGTGCGCGTCAACCTGCTCGCCCTCGCGGCGCTCCAGGTCTGGCGCCGGCCCCTGCCGCAGGTGCTGCGCGAGCACATCATGGACCCCATCGGCGCGTCCAACACCTGGCGCTGGTACGGCTACGAGAACTCGTGGGTGAACGTCGACGGCGAGATGATGCAGTCGGTGAGCGGCGGAACCCACTGGGGCGGCGGGATGAATCTGAGCGCCGAGGACCAGGCCCGCTTCGGCTACTTCACCCTCCACAAGGGCAACTGGGACGGGGAGCAGCTTCTTTCCGAGGAATGGCTGGACATGGCGGAGACGCCGGGTACGGTCAACGAGATGTACGGGTTCATGAACTTCTTCCTCAACACCGGCCAGCGCTCGTACGCAAGCACCCCGGAGTCGTCGTTCAGCCACCGGGGGGCGGGGACCAACCTGGTCTACGTCGATCGCGAGAACGACCTGGTGGTGGTCGCGCGCTGGATCCAGGGAGGCGCCATCGACGAGTTCCTGGGGATGGTGATCGCGTCGTCGGTCGTGGCCGAGGAGCGGCGCTGAGGAGAGAGGCGGGGTGCCGGCAAGCGGCGGGGCGTGGGAAAACGGTGCGTCCCGCATGACTTCTGGCTAACTTGCGCGTGCTCCGGAGGCGAGAAGCCGGCCGGGCGCGCAACTGGAACACGCAGAACGCACAAAGGATCGGGTACCCATGGATAACGACTCCCGGAGCGGGACGGTCGAAGGCGGCCGGCCGGGCGCAGAGGTCGCGGCGGCGGATCACGAGGGCGGCAACCAGACGGAAGCGGCCTCGACCCTGGAGAGAAGGGCGTTCCTCGGCAAGGCGGCGGTCGGAGCCGCGGCGGCCGGGGTGCTGGCTGCGTCGTGCGGCGGCGAGCAGGAGAGCGCCGATGCGGGTGGCGCTCCCGCCGTGATCACCAACCCGAACGTGCGCTGGCGGCTGGCGTCCAGCTATCCGCGCACCGTCGACGCCATCTTCGACACCGCCACCCGCGCCGCCGAGTCAATGGCGGCGATGACCGACGGGCGCTTCCAGATGCGCGTCTACGAGGCGAACGAACTGGTGCCGGCCTTCGAGGTGATGGACGCCGTCCAACAGGGCACCGTCCAGGTGGGCCACAGTCCGAGCTACTACTACACCGGCAAGGCGCCGGTGCTCGCCTTCGACACCTGCGTGCCCTTCGGCCTCACCTCCCGCCAGCAGCATGCCTGGCTGTACGACGCGGGCGGGCTCGAGCTCATCAGCGAGATCTTCTCCGACTTCAACATCCTCCCCCTGCCGGCCGGAAACACGGGCGCGCAGATGGGTGGCTGGTTCCGCCGCGAGATCAACACCCCGGCCGACCTGAACGGGTTGAAGATGCGCATTCCGGGGCTGGGCGCGGAGGTCATGGACCGCCTGGGCGTGACCGTCCAGAACCTCGCCGCGCAGGAGATCTATCCGGCGCTGGAGCGGGGTGCCATCGACGCCACCGAGTGGGTCGGGCCCTACGACGACGAGAAGCTCGGCTTCCAGAACGCCGCCCGCTTCTACTACTACCCCGGCTGGTGGGAGCCGGGACCGTCGACCACCTTCCAGGTCAACCGGGACGCGTGGGACTCGTTGCCCTCCACATACCAGGAGGCCTTCCGGGTGGCGGTGCGCTCGGCCGCGCACGGCGTCGAGACCACGTACGACTCCAGGAATCCGGCCGCCCTCCGGCGCCTCGTCGAAGGCGGGGTCCAACTGCGCGCCTTCTCTCCCGAGATCATGGATGTGTCGCGCGTAGCTTCGCAGGAGATCCTGGAGGAGCGGGCGTCCGCCGATGCCACCTACCGGCGCGTGTACGACCACTGGTCGGCCTTCCGCACGCAGGCGTTCGAGTGGTTCGGCCGCGCGGAGTGGGCCTACGCCAGCGCGGCGTTCGGGCAGAACGCGTGACCTGAGTAGTTATCGGTTCACCAGCCCCGTGACCATCTCCGGGAAGGTCATGATCAGCACCAGCCCGATGAGCTGGATCACGATGAAGGGGATGACCGCCCGGTACATCTCCGATGTTCGCACGTCGGGTGGAGCCACGCCTCTCAGATAGAAGAGGGCGAAGCCGAAGGGCGGGGTCAGGAACGAGGTCTGGATGTTCATCCCGATCATCACCCCGAACCAGACCAGGTCGATGTCCAGCAGGGCGGCCGCCGGGGCGAGCAGCGGGATGATGATGAAGGCGATCTCGAAGAAGTCGAGGAAGAAGCCGAGCACGAAGATCGCCAGGTTGGCCACGATCAGCAGGCCGATGCGCCCGCCGGGAAGCGTGGTGAGCAAGTGCTCGATCCAGAGGTCGCCGTTGAGGCCGCGGAAGACCAGCGCGAAGGCGGTCGAGCCCACCAGGATGAACATCACCATGGCGGTAAGCGAGGTGGTGTACTCGCTGGCCTCCCGGAGCACCTTCCACGACAGGCGCCGGTTGACCGCCGCGAGCCCGATCGCGCCCACCGCCCCCACCGCTCCCGCTTCTGTGGGCGTGGCGATCCCGGCGAAGATGCTGCCCAGCACGAGCAGGATCAGCACCAGGGGCGGCATCAGCACTGTGAGCACCTGGCGGGCCAGCTTCCATCCCGCGGCGTCGCGCACCTCGGGAGGGAGGGCGGGCGCGGACGCGGGGCTCACCTTGGCGACCAGCCCGACGTAGATCGCGTACATGCCGGCCAGCGAGAGCCCCGGGATCAGCGCACCCAGAAAGAGGTCGCCGACCGAGATGCCCAGCTGGTCGGCCAGCACGATCAGCACGACGCTCGGCGGGATGATCTGCCCGAGGGTGCCCGACGCCAGGATCACCCCGGTGGAGAGCGTCTTCGAGTAGCCGTAGCGCAGCATGATGGGGAGCGAGATGAGCCCCATCGCCACCACCGACGCTCCCACCACGCCCGTCGCCGCCGCCAGCATTGCGCCCACGAACACCACCGCAAGCGCCAGCCCGCCGCGCAGCGTCCCGAAGAGCTTGCCGATGGTGGTGAGCAGGTCCTCCGCCAGGCGCGACTTCTCCAGCACCACCCCCATGAAGATGAAGAAGGGGATCGCCACCAGCACCAGGTTGGACATCACCCCGAAGATGCGCTGGGGCAGGGCGTACATCAGCCCCCACTCGAAGAGCCCCATGGAGATGCCGATGAAGGCGAAGATGAGGGAAGTGCCGCCCAGCGCGAACGCCACCGGGTATCCCAGGAAGATCATCGCGAAGACGCCGATGAACATCAGCGGCGCAAGGAGGTTCTCCATCTAGGCGATGCCTCCGGTCACCCGAGGGCCTTCGGCCTCATCCTCGGTCGAACCGTTGCCGGCCATCCTCAGGCCGCGAAGGACGCGAAGCTTCTTGATGATCTCCGAGATGCCCTGGACGATGAGGAGCAGGAAGCAGACGAGGATGAAGGTTCTGATCGGATAGCGCGGGAGGCCCCCGGGATCGGAGGAGATCTCGCGCACCGCCCACGAGTTCCGGATGGAGGGCCAGGACAGCCAGAGCGTAACCGCCGAAAAGGGGATCATGAGCACGATGGTGCCGAGGAGATCGATCCAGGCGCGGGCCCTGGCCGAGAGCCGGCTGTAGAGGATGTCGACCCGCACGTGCTCGCCCTTGCAGAGCGCCGACGCGGCGGCAAGCAGGAAGAGCAGGCTGAACAGGTACCACTGCAGTTCGAGATACAGGTTCGAGCTCAGCCTGAAGCCCAGATAGCCGCCGATGTAGCGCACGGCCGTGTTGTACGCCGTGACGAGCACCATCAGCAGGCACAGCCACGAGGTCCATCGACCGATGCGGTTGTTAACCCGGTCGATCGCGCGGGAGAGGCGGGTCCAGCGAGTCACTTCGGAGGGATTCCAGGGGCGAGTGGGATTTGGTGGCCCGCGGGCGAGCGGCATCGCGCGCTTGAAATACGCCCTGCGCAGGGTGTTCGCAATAGCTGGCCGCGCCTTCGGGAATGGCTGGCCCGTTGTCCGTGCAGGCTCCATGTTGTGGGCTCGCAATTCCGTCCCGACGGACGCGTCGACCTCGCCGGCCACGGTCCCGGCAACCACACTCCACTGTTCCGACCCAACCCCCGGGAGCGCTTATGGGCGCCAACAAGGCACACGATGGCTACGAGTCCTTTTCCTACCTCGAGCCCGGCCTCGACTACGAGCCCTTCGAGCTTGCCGCTCAGGTGGGGCGCGTGGAGCCGCATCTGGTGGCGCTTTCGCGGGAAGAGGAGGCGCGGGCCGCGAGGCTGGCCACCGAACTGGTGATGATTTCACTGCACGAGCACGCGGGCGTGTTTCCGCGGGATGTGGGCGAGACCCCGGCGTACGTGCGCGCGGGGCGGATGGCGACCGCGTTCGAGGGCCTGAGGCACTCGTGCTGGGATGCGGTCTTCGACAACCTGCTCGACGGTATCTGCACAATCCTGTCGCATGGTGGGTGGAAGTGGAACGACGTCCTGCACGACTTCGGGATGCGGCTGTGCGACCTGGCGCACCAGGACTTCCTGATCCACTGCCGGGGGGTGGGCGACATCCTGCGGGCGCACCGGGAGGGGAAGGTGGCGTGGGTCGCCTCGATGGAAGGCGCGGCCATGATCGAGAACGAGCTCGACCGCATCGACCTTCTCTTCGGGTTCGGGGTGCGGGCGCTCGGGATCACCTACAGCGAGGCCAACGCGCTGGGGTCGGGGCTGAAGGAGCCCGGCGACGGAGGTCTGACGATGTTCGGGAGGCGCGCGGTCGGGCGCATGAACAAGCTGGGGATGCTGATCGACTGCTCGCACTGTGGAGACCGCACGACGCTGGACACCATCGAGTGGAGCGAGCATCCCATCGTGCTCTCGCACATCGGTGCGCGGGCGCTGTGGGAGTCGAACCGGCTGGCGCCCGACGACGTGCTCGAGGCGTGCGCGGACAAGGGGGGCGTGATCGGGATCGAAGCCGCGCCGCACACTACCCTCACGCGCAACAACACGGTGCACGGAATCGAGGCCTTCATGGAGCACTTCGAGTACGTGAAGGCGCTGGTGGGCATCGACCATGTGAGTTTCGGCCCCGATTCCGTCTACGGGGACCATGTGGGGCTGCACCACGTCTACGCGGCCAACCTGTCCATCAAGGAGTCGCGCTCGGCGGCGGCCGACGAGGGCCCGAAGAAGAATCCGCCCTTCGACGAGGTGGAGTACGTGAAGGGGGTGGAGAACCCCACGGAGGCGTCGCACAACATCCTGCGCTGGCTGGTGCGGGAGGGATACTCGGATGACGACATCGGCAAGGTGATGGGGGGCAACACCCTGCGGGTGCTGAGGGAGGTATGGCCCTGAGGGGGAGGGCGGTGGCGGCCGCGGTGCTGGCCGCGGTCCTGGGTGCCGGGCCGGCGGCCTTGTCCGGCGCGGGCGGCTCGATGTCCGGTTGGGACGGCGTCGGAGGCGACCAGGAGGCCGGGGCAGCCGGCGCAGGCGGGCAGGTGATCCGCGTGGCGGTGTCGGCGGATGCGCGTGAGGCCGGAGCGGCTTTCGTCTCGATGAGCTACCGGTTGGAGGTGGGGCCCGAGACGCGCGCCGTCCCGTTCACGCTGCTGCTGTTTGCTCCCGCGCATGTGGAGGAGATCTCGGCGGAGGTCGACGGGGAAGTCCTGCCGCTCCGCATGACGGGCGCCGGGGCGCCCCGGCTGGAAGGCGAGATCGGCCTTCCGGCTGCGCTGGCGTCCTCGGGCCAGGTGTCGCTGGATGTGGCCTACCGGGTGACGGACGCGGTGCGCGAGGAAGGCGCGGGCGTGCGCGTCGGGCTGCCCATGCTGGCGGTCGACTGGGCGCCGGCGGAGGCGCGCCCGGGCGTGTTCCAGGCGGAAGTGACGCTCCCCGAGGGGATGGTGGCGCGCGAGATCTTCCCCGTGACCCCGTCCGGGGGGACGACGCCCGGGGTGGCGCGGGCGAGCCTTCAGGTGCTTCCGGCAGTCGTGCAGGTGCGCGCTCGTCCCGAAGGGAGTCTCGGGTTGTCGCTGCCGGGAATCCTGGAGCTGCTGGTGCTGATCACCGTGATCGCGTGCGGGATGGCCGGGCTGCGTTTCGTGAGGAAGGCACGGTGAGGGCGATCCTGGACGCGGGCTTCGTCTTCTGGGGGCTCTTCCTGGTCTCCGCGCTGATCGTGGTGGCCTATCTGGCGTGGATGTGCCGCGAGGACCGGAAGGAGAAGAGGCGGTGAACGTCCAGCTCTCCACCTTCCTGCTCTACTTCGTGGTCGTGTTCGCGATCGGGTGGTACGCGCTCAGGGCCACCCGCAGCGAGGCCGACTACTGGATCGCGGGGGGGAAGCTGGGCTGGCTGGTGGGCGGTGCGACCATGGCGGCGACCCACACCAGCGCCGGCACCTTTGTGGGCACCATCGGGGTGATGTACGTGGCGGGGTGGTCGTTCGGGTGGCTCGTGCTGGCGCTGCCGCTGGCCTACTGGTTCATGGCGGCGGTGCTCGCGCCGCGTTTCACGCGCGTCAAGCAGCTTACCCTGCCCGCCTTCATCGAGACGCGCTACTACTCGAAGGGCGTGCGCGCGCTGGCGGCGGTCATCATCCTCATCGCCACGGTCGTGTACGTCCAGGCGCAGATCGTCGCGGGCGGGCTGATCGCCAACATCGTCTTCGGCGTGCCCGTGAGCTGGGGGATGGTGGGGTTTACGGCGATCCTGCTGGCCTACACGGTGATCGGCGGGATGATCGCGGTCGTGTACACGGATCTCCTGCAGCTCGTGATCATGGTGCTGGGCGCGATCTGCGCGGTGCCGCTGGCCATCCGCCAGGTGGGCGGGGTGGAGCCGCTGTTCACCTACGTGGAGGCGGTGAACCCGCTGACCTTCAGCTGGGAAGCGATGCCCGCCCTGCTGCTCTTCACGATGGGGCTCTCGTTCCTGCTGGGCGGGGTGGCCACCCCCGAGAAGCTGATCCGCCTCTATGCGATGCGCGACATGCGCACCATCCGCCGGGGCATTCTGCTCACCATCATCGCGGTGACCACCCTGAACCTTCTGGTCTTCGTGCTCTCGCTGGCGGCGGTGGTGCTCTTCCCCAACCTGCCGACCGGCGACCTGGCCATGCCGATGCTCGCCACGGCCGTGCTCCCGGCGACGCTGGGCGCGATCCTGCTGGCGGCCATCACGGCGGCCATGATGTCCACCGTGGACTCCCTCCTGCTGGTGGCGGGGTCCGCGCTCTCCTACGACATCTACCAGGGGCTCTTCCGACCCGACGCCCCGCCGGGCCGGCGGCTGTGGGTGGACCGGGTGGGCATTCTGGTGGTCGGAACCATCCCGGTGGTGCTGCTCCTCAGCGGGGTGGGGGAGGGCGAGCTGGTCCAGTTCATCGTGCTGCTCTTCACCGCGCTCATGGCGTCGAGCTTCTTCATTCCGGTCGTGGTGGGGGTTTACTGGCGGCGGGCGACCCGGGAGGGGGCGGCTGCCGCCATGGTGGGAGGCGTGACCACCGCGCTCGCCTGGGAGGGGTGGGGGCCGGCGGACGCGATCGATCCGGTTCTTCCGGGCTTTCTGGTGTCGGCGTTCCTGATGGTGGTGGTGAGCCTGCTCACGCCGCCCCCGCCCGCGAGCGCGACCGATCCCTACATGTCACCGCCCCCGAAGTCGTGAGATGGCGCTGCCGGCGCCGTTGAGTGCGACCGGGCCTTGCATCCCGGCACCCGTGAGAATGGAGTGAACTGATGCGCGTATCGAAGATGGTCACCGCAGTCGACGCCCACGCCGGAGGCGAGCCCGGAAGGGTCATCACAGGCGGCGTCATGGATGTTCCCGGCACGTCGATGTTCGAGAAGGCGCAGTGGCTGGCGCAACACGGAGACGGCCTGCGCCGGCGCATGCTGCGCGAGCCCCGGGGCTATCCGGCACTCTGCTGCAATGTGATCCTGCCTCCGACGCACCCGGAGGCGGATGCCGGCTATGTCATCATGGAGCACACCGAGTACCCGGCCATGTCCGGGAGCAACACCATCTGCGTAGCCACCGTCCTCATCGAGACCGGGATGGTGCCCTCCGAGGAACCGGTGACGGAGCTGCTGCTGGAAGCTCCCGCCGGCCTCATCCGGGTGCGCGCGGAGGTGCATGGCGGCAAGGTCACCAGCGTCACCTTCCGCAACGTGCCCGCCTTCGCGGTGCACCTCGACGCCGTCGTGGACGTGCCCGGTCTCGGCAAGGTGACGGTGGACGTGGGGTACGGCGGGATGTTCTACGTGATCGCGGACGCCGAGCAGCTCGGCATCGAGCTGCTGCCCGAGAACGGGGGACAGATCACGCGGGTGGGCGAGATGCTGCGCGTGGCCACAACCGAGCAGCTGTCCGTAGTCCATCCTCTGACCCCGGAGATCGGGGGCGTGTCGATTTCACAGCTCTCCGGGCCACCCCTGGGGGACGCCCATCGCCGCAACGCGGTCACGGTCTCCACGGGCCGCCCGAGCTGGGACAGGCCGGAGAGCTGGAAGGGGTGCCTGGACCGCTCTCCGTGCGGGACCGGCACATGCGCGAAAATGGCCGTGATGCACGCCAGGGGAGAGCTCGGTCTGGGCGAGCAGTTTCGCCACGAGAGCATCGTCGGCACGGTGTGGACCGGCGAACTGATCGAGGAGACGGAGGTGGGCGGCGTGCCCGCGGTTGTGCCGACGCTCAGCGGCACCGCGTGGATCACCGGCATTGCCCAGTACGTGGTCGACGACACCGATCCCTTCCCGGAAGGGTTTACCGTGGGGGATATCTGGGCCGGGTGAGCCAATCGACCCCCAATCCTTCATCCGGCCGGAGGGCAGCTTCATGAACGACCCGCTGCGAATCCCCGTGCTCGTGGGCTCCGTGCGCAGGGGCCGCCAATCGATCAAGGTGGCCCGATTCGCCGGCGACCGGCTTCGGCGCGCCGGGGCGGAGGCCCCGCTACTCGACCTTGCCGACCTCGACCTTCCGATCATGGAGGAGCGGCTCTACCGTCGAGACGATCCGCCGCCCGGACTGATCCCGTTCTCGGAAGCGATCCGCGAGGCGGACGCCGTCGTGATCGTCAGCCCCGAGTACAATGGCTCCATCCCCGGCGTGCTCAAGAACGCGCTGGATTACATCTATGGCGAGTGGGAGCGGAAGCCGGTGGGAATCGTCACGCTCTCGGCCGGCGCCTTCGGGGGTGTCCAGGTCCACAACCACCTGCAGCTCCTCTTCCTCCGCCTCAAGGCCCTCCCGGTGGCGCACATGGCCGTAACGACCGTGGGCCGGAGCTTCGGCGACGACGGGGAGCCGCGCGAGGAGAGGTACGAGAAGGCGTTCGCGCGCTTCATCGACGCCCTCGAATGGTATGCGAGGGCGATCGGGGCGGCGATGGACGCGGAGGATGGCTGAGCGTCAGCTCGCATGCCCGCAGAAGCGCAGCGCCGTCAGCGCGAGGGTGCGCGTCACCGTCTCCAGTTCAGCGATGGGCACCCACTCGTCGGGCCGATGCGCGTTGCGCACGTCGCCCGGGCCGAACATCACCGTGGGGGTGTTGCCCACGTTCACCAGCAGCTGCATGTCGGCCCCGTAGGGCATCCCTTCGATGCGCGGCTCGCGCCCTTCGACGTCCCGGAAGGCGTCCGCGACCGTGCGCACGATGGGGTCCGACGGATTCGTGGCCGCCGGGTGGAACTGTCCGCCCCACCACTCGACGCGGGGGGGATGGCGTTGCAGCCACGGATCCGAGCGAGCCGCTTCGGCCACGGCCTGCTCGAACATCGCCTGCGCCTCGTCGGGTTCCTCGCCCACGGCGACCCCGTAGCGGCCCTCGAAGCAGAGGCTCTCCGGCACGTTCGAGGCCCACTCGCCCGCGCGCACGGTTCCCACGCAAAGGGGGAAGGGCACTTCGTAGTGGGCGAAGAGCGGGTCTGCGACGCCTGAGTTGCGCCGTGCCTCGAGCGCCTGCAGCGCACGGTAGATGGGGATGAAGCCGTCGATGGCGCTGACGCCTTCGGTGCGCAGGGCGCCGTGTGCGGAGCGTCCCCGCACGTGGATGCGGAAGTTGAGGGCGCCACCCTGGGCGGGCGCCAGCGACAGGCAGGTCGGTTCGATGACCACTGCGCCCTCGGCGGTGTAGCCGCGCTGGATGGCGGCCAGGGTGCCCGCGCCTCCGTCTTCCTCGGCGATCACGCTCTGGAGCAGAAGCTGCCCGTTCAGTTCTACGCCCGCGTCCGCAATCGCCCGCGCGGCGTACAGCCCGCAGCAGAGGGCCCCCTTCATGTCCAGCGCACCGCGGCCCAGGAGGTTGCCGTCGCGGATGGTGCCCTGCCAGGGCGGGACCGTCCATCTCGATTCGTCGCCAGCGGGAACCACGTCGACATGGCCGTTCAGGATGAGGGAGCGTCCCGGTCCGTCCGCGCGCCCGAGCGAGCCGACCACGCCCAGCGACCGGCCGCGCTCGATCTCGATGCTGAACCGCGGATGAGCGCGCAGGTCGTCGAAGTCTATCTCCCAGACGTCCACGTCCATGCCGGCCACCCCCATCCATTCCGCCATCTGTTCCTGCGCGGGCGTTTCCCGGCCCCGGTCGGTGCGGATCGCCACCAGCCGCGAGATGGTGCCGAGCAGGCCGTCCATGTCGATGGCGGCGAGCACGCGCGCTTCGGTGGGGGTGAGGTCGGGGGATGTCTCCATGCTGCCTCGTGCTGCTGGTTGCCGGAGGGCGCTAATGGTTCATTCCCGGTCCGGCCGTGTCAACGCTGGCGGTGGCCCCGGTGCGGAAGTACCGTCTCGCGGTGCAAGCACGCGTGGGAACGGAAGGCGGGCGGCGTTGCGCCGGGAGAAACCCGAATCAGGCGCTGCCGAAGGAACGAAGGTGACCAGATATCTGTGCGTGATGCTCCTGTTGGCCGGCTGTGTGCCGTCTCCACCGCCTCGCGGTGCAGGTCCCGCGGACACGGTCGCGGCGGGCACGGTTCAACGGGTTGAGGTTACGTCGGAGGAAGCCGCCGCGATTCGCGGACGCACCATATATTCCGGCGCATTCATGCGCTATCACGCGTTTGTAAGCGAGACCGACGCCGTCGAGTTCTGGTACGACGGCAGGCTCCTGGCGACGATCGACGGTCAGGGCGTCATCAGATACACGCCGGTGATCCTGTCGATGGCGCCGGAACTCTTTCCGCGACTCGCCCGTGCCCGCTATTCTGACAGTTGAAGATTGTTCTGCACGCTTCAAGGAGGCCCAATGCGTTCTCTCAGATTCCTCCTCGTGACCGTGGTCGCCGTTGGCGCGTTTCTTCCCGTGACGCCGGCAAACGCCCAGCTCCCCGAACCCGATCCGACCGTCGTGACCCGGCTGGAGGCCGAGCCCGCCGAGCTGTCGCTGCGGGTGGGGGATGTCGTGCCGCTGCGGGTGACCGCCTACGACGCCGCGGGCGCGGCCGTAAACATTCCCATCCGGGTGAGCGCGCCGCGGCGGGCGTTGCGCATTCGTGACGGGAACATCGAGGCCTTCGAGGCCGGCCAGTACGATGTGCGCGCCATGGTGGTGATGCCCGCGAGCGGAGCGCCGGTGGCCCAGCTCACGATTCCGGTGGTGATCGACTGGCCGGAGGTGGCGACAGTCGAGGTGGAGGCGGGCGGCGACCTGCTCTACGCCGGGACGACGGTGCGCTACACCGCGACCGCCCTGCACGCGGACGGGTCGATGCGCCCGACCGCCGAGGTGGCCTGGTCGGTCTCCGACACCGAGGTGGCCGCGGTCGACGCGTTCGGCAACGTCACCGCCCACCAGCCCGGCGCGGTTACCGTGACGGCCACGGTGGAGGGGGTGCGGGGCTCGGTCGAGCGCATCGTCGAGGCCTTCCCGGCAGCGTCCGTCGAGCTTGCCGGGGGAGGGGGCGACCTGCTCACCGGCGACGTGGTGCAGTTCACCGCGGCCGTGCTGGACGGCGCCGGCAACGAGGTCGCGGGCGCGCCTGTCACCTGGTCGCTCGCCTACATGCCCGACGACAGCATTGTGGCGCCCGCCGGGCCGGGGCAGGTCGACGACGGCCGCTTCGTAGCCGACTGGCCGGGGCTCTATACCGTGGTCGCGACCGCCGGCCACCTGTCGGCACGCGAGTCGGTGCGGGTCAGTCGGCGGGCCGCGGTGCAGGAGCTCGAGATCGTGGGGCAGGGGCGCGAATCGCGCGTCTTCACCACCGACCTGTGGATCTGGGAAGGGGTCGACGGCCGCGACTACGCCCTGACGGGCTCCAAGATGGGCAACGGGGTGACCTTCGTCTGGGACATCACCGACCCCGCCAACATCGTCAAGACCGACTCGATCATCGTTGACGCGCGCACCACCAACGACGTGAAGGCGTCCCCCGACGGCCGCTACGGCGTCATCTCGCGCGAAGGCGCCTCCAACCGCCGCAACGGGGTCGTGATCCTCGATCTGGCGAATCCCGCGCATCCCACCATCGCCTCCACCTGGGACGAGGGCGTGACCGGCGGCGTGCACAACATGTTCGCCACCAACGAGCACCTCTTCGTCCTCTCCGCGGGCGACAAGTACGTCATCCTGGACATGGCGGACATCTACAACCCGCGCTACGTGGGCGAGTACGACCACCCGGACAGCCGGGTGCACGACGTCTGGGTGCACGACGGCATCGCCTACTCGGCGGAGTGGGAGAACGGCATCGTCGTCGTCGACGTGGGCAACGGCCGCTGGGGCGGCTCCCCCGAAAACCCCGTCTTCGTGACCAACATCCCGCTTCCATCCGGGCAGACGCACGCCGTGTTCCCCTACCTGCAGGAGTCCACCGGGAAGTTCTACCTCATCGCTGGCGACGAGATCGTCGGCCGCGAAGGGCTCGCCTGGGCGGGCACGGGCCCGGACCATCGGATCCAGTACGACCCGGAGACGGGACGGGGCGGCTACCCCCGCGCGACCACGGGCTACATCCAGATCGTGGACTTCACGGACCCCGAAAACCCCGAGATGGTGGCGCGCTACGAGGTCTCCGAGTACGGCACCCACAACATGTGGGTCGAGGACGACATCCTCTACGAAGCCTATTACGAGGGCGGGCTCCGGATGGTGGACATCTCCGGCGACCTGATGGGGAACCTGTATACCCAGGGACGCGAGATCTCCGTCTTCAAGGCGCACGATCCGCTCGGCTACATTCCGAACGCGCCGGCCGCCTGGGGCGTGATGCCGTGGAAGGGCAACGTCTTCTTCGCCGACATCAACTCGGGATTGTGGTCGGTCAAGATCCTGCCGAAGGAGCGGCCGGTCAGCTGAATCGGCCGGGCCCGTTTGCGGCCTGAACGCACATCCGCCAGCCCCGGGAGGGACCCAACCCTTCCGGGGCTGCTTTCTCTACGTTCGTACGCGAACCATCAGAAAGGCGCCCATCGCCAGGAACACGGCGTTCGGAGTCCAGGCGGCGATGACAGGCGAGAGGACGCCCGCGCCCGCCGCAGCCCCCAGAACCCGGAAGAGGATCAGGTACAGGGTGATGGAGGCGATCGATGCTCCGGCGCCGTAGGCTGCGCTCCCGCGCTGGGACGACGTCCCCAGGGGCAGCCCGAAGAGGACCATGATGAAGGTGGCGAGCGCGAGCGCGCCGCGCTGTTCGCGCTCGACGAGGTACTCGGCGGCGCTTCCTCCGCTGCGCTCGATGATCCCCACCTGCCGATCGATGTCCGCGCGCGTCATCTGGGCCAGGCGGTCGTTCTGGGCGTCGGACATGCGGTTGCCGGAGCGGGACGCCTCGAGCAGCTCGTCGGGCCGTTCCGAGAACCCGCGCGTCTTCATGCTGCCGAACTGATAGGTCTGTTCGCGGGCATCCGGGAGCAGGCGTCGCACGTACCCGTCGCTGAAGGTCCAGCCCGATTCGTCGTTGAAGTACGCGCGGTCGGCAACCGCGTGCAGTGACGGTCCCGTGCCCGGCGCCGCGGTGACCGGGCGGTGTTCCAGCACCACGTCCTGCAGCTCCCCGGCCAATACGGTCAGGCGGCGCACCGAAAGGCTGTGCCCCTCCTCGGTCTGGTACACGAAGTTGATGCGCCAGTCCCGGCTGAAGTTGCGTTCCTCGAGGATGTCGAAGGCGGCACGATTGGCGCGGGGAACGATGTCGCTGATGTAGAACGACACCCCGGCGAGCGCGACGCCGAGGGCCAGCATCGGCACCGTGAGCCGATGGAAGGAGATGCCGCCCGCCTTGGCGGCCACGATCTCCCGATGCACGGTCATGGCGTGAATGGTGAAGACGGCTGCGATCAGCGTCGCCATCGGAAAGGACCAGAAGACGAACTGGAGCATCTGGAATCCGTAGGCCCGGAAAACCTCCACCATGGGCAGCCCGCGGTCGAGGTACTCGTCGATGTTCTCGGTGAGGTCGCCGACCACGAACAGGAGCGGCACGGCGGCCACGAAGGCCACGAAGATGCGGAGGAAGCTGGTCGCGACCAGCCGGTCGAGGAGCCTCATGCGTCCGCGGTTCCTTCCGCCACGCCCGCGCCCGCCCGGCGGGGACGCCTCACCCGGTTTGCCAGCAGCTGCCGGATGCCGCCGTGGCCCGAATCCCGTGGCGCGGAGACGGCGCGTCCCATGCGCGAGGCCAGCCCGATGCCCGCCGCCAGGAAGACGGCGTTGGCGATCCACATCGCGACGTTCGGCTCCAGGCGGCCCCTGTCGGCGAGCGATTCTCCTCCGATCAGGGTCGTCCAGTAGATGGCGAAGATGGCGCCGGAGAGCACGATCACGGTACCGAGCCCGCCCCGGGGGAAGCGAATCGCGAGCGGGGCGCCCACGAGCACGAAGATGAAGCAGGCGGTGGCGATCGCCCACTTCTTGTGCCACTCCACCCGGTAGCGGTTCACATTGAGCAGCAGTCCCTCCGCGCGCACGGCGTTGGTGCGCAGGTTGGCGGTGACCGCCTCCGTGAGCTGGTCCGGCGGGATCAGGCCCAGGTCGCCGATGATGCGGCGCTGGCTCTCCAGCGCTCCGGGAGGCAGCAGATCGTCGATCTCCTCGCCTTCCACCGCCTCCAGTCCCAGGGCTTCGCGCAGCGCGCCACGGGAACGCCCCAGGCTCGCGCGCCGCACTTCAGCCAGCTCTTCGCGGGCCTTGCGCACCTCCTCCGCCAGCATGGCCGTAGACATCTCCCGGTCGCCGCGCTGCTCGCTGTCGCTGCGCTCCAGCACGTCCGCGACACCGCGCATCGGGATGATCTGGCGGGCGAAGGCCAGCTGCCGGAAGCCGGACGGACGGACGTCGCTCACCTCGTAGGCATTGCCGTCGAAGAGGGTCAGAAAGAGATCGGTGCCGCTCTCGTCGAACGCCATCGTGCCCCGGTCGGCATAGATGGTGCGATATTGGTCGTATTCGCTAACGTCGAAGATGGTGACATCCTCGAGCTCATTGGTAAGCGGGTCGATGCTGTGCGCCTGCAGGAAGTAGCGGGTAGCGCCGTTCACGGCCTGAATCTCGTTGATCACCTGCTCGCGCAGGCGGAACGTGGGGCTCTTTCCCTGCACGTCGACCATGAGGTTCTTGAGACGATGATTGGACTCCGGGAGCACCCGGTCGTGCAGCAGGAAGACCACGGCGGCCGTGACCGTGCCCGCCGCGAGCATGGGAACCAGAATCCTGGCGGGACGCACGCCGCCCGCGGACATCGCGGTGATCTCGTTCGCTTCCGCCAGCTCCGAGAAGGCGTAGAGCACGGCAACCAGCACCGACATGGGGATGGTGAGCGCGAGCGTGTGGGGGAGCGAGAGAAGCATGAACTCGGAATAAACCTGCCACGGGAGTCCCTTGCCCATGAGCGCGCCCATCCGCAGGGCGACCAGGTTGAGAAAGAAGAGGCCGGTGAGCACGGTGAGCGAGAAAAAGAACGGCGCCACGTGCGCCCGGATCAGATGGCGCGTGAGAATGTTCATCCGTAGCCGGTTGCGGGTTGGGCGTTGAGCGAGCCTCCCTCGACTCGCACCGTACACCGGCAGCGTGCGCGTGGTCCCGCCGGGGTGGCGTGGCGGGTGGCCGCGATGCTTCCGGCGTTCGGGCTCGTCACCCCGGCGGCGGCCGCCCCGCAAGCCGCTCCCGGCCCGGGTGCGGTGGAATGGCGGGGGCTCTTCCCGCCGCCGCCCTCCCTCGCTTCCGCGCCCCTCGCCCCGCCGGTGCTGGTCCCCCTCGGGCTGGCGCGCGTCCCGCTGCTCTTCCCGGTCGCCTTCGATCCCGTGCCGGGCGCGGGCTCGCCATGGTTCCGGCCCTCCGTGCTCGGGCAACCGGGCCCCGGCGCCGCGTCCCTCCTGCGGCCGGGCGCAGTGCTCGCGGGCCGCATCACCCGCCCCTCCGCGGAAGCGGACCCGGCGGATGCCGGCCCGGTGGGCTTCCTCCCCGAACTCCCTCCCGAGCCGGAGGCCGCCGTCATCCCCGGGGCCGGGCCGATCGAGTTCCGGGACCTGGACGTACGCATCCGGGGCAGGGGCGAGTTCGGGGGCGACTGGACGCGCTTCCGTCCGTGCGATGCCGGCGTCCAGCTGGGGTGCCAGCCGGGACTCCTGCCCCGGCTCGTGCCCGAGCTCCAGTTCGGCGTCCAGATGGGGGGCACGATCTCGGAGCGGATCGTGGTGAATGTCGACTACGACCAGACCCGCGAGTTCTCGGCCACCAACAACATCAACGTCTTCTATCAGGGCGTGGAGGACGAGATTCTTCAGGGCGTCGAGGTCGGGGACGTGACCTTCGGGCTGCCCGATTCGCGCTTCCTCACCGAGGGCATTCCGGCCGGCAATTTCGGGCTGCGGGCCACCGGCCAGGTGGGCCCGGTGGACTTCGAGACCGTGTTCGCGCAACAGCGGGGCGACCTGTCGTCGCGGGAGTTCCGCCTGGCGGGGGCGGGCACCGACCGCGCCTTCGTCCAGGAGGACACCATCGTGGTCGACAACGCCGACTACGTGCGCGGCCAGTTCTTCTTCCTCGCCGACCCGCGCAACCTCTTCGACTACCCGCACATCGACGTCCTCGGGGCGGATCCCAGCACGGTGCCATCCTCCGCCATCCCCGGGGCGGAACCGATTCAGCTCTACCGCTTCGAGAACGACCCCGTCACCCGCCAGCAGGTGGAGGGCTACATCCAGGCCGACGCCTCGGCTACGCTCGGGGACGACACGGTGACGGAATCCGGGTGGTTCCGCTACCTGCAGGCGGGCGTCGACCACTTCGTTCACCCGAGCGGCCTCTGGATCGCGCTCCGGAGCCCGCTGCGCCGCGACGAAATGCTGGCGGTGACCTATGTCACCGCGGCCGGCGACACCATCGGCGACTACAACCCGGAGCGCATTCACAACGAGGGTGGACGGCCGCGCCTCTCGCTGCTGCGCGCCTCGGAGCCCAACCACCAGCCGGGCCGGCCGACCTGGGACCTGGAGATGCACCAGGTCTACCGGGTGTCGGGCTCGAACGACGTTGAGATCCCGTCGGTCTCCCTCGACATCTCCGTCGGCGAGCTGAGCGCGGGGAGGACCTTCACCCGCGGCCTCGCCGGGGAGGACATCACCTATCTGAAGCTGCTCGGGCTCGACGAAGAATCTCCCGTCGACGTCATCGACCGCGCCTACGTCTACAAGCCCGCCGCCGACGATTTCGAGGAGCAGCCCGCGGTTTCGGGCACGTTCATCATCTTCCCGACCCTCAGGCCCTTCGCCGAGCCACCGCCGATATACTCGGTGGGGCTCTCCGCCGAGGAGACCTCCGAGATCCTTGCGGGGGACGCCAACCCGGAGATCTACGACGCGGTCGATCCCTACGAGCGTGACAACGCCGGGCTCTACTGGCTCACGATTCCCTTCCGCGTGCGCAGCGAGGGGCTCATCTCGTCCTTCTCGCTGGGTGCGCTCGGCATCCGCGACGGCAGCGAGCGGCTCTTCTTCGGAGACCGCGCGCTGGTAGCGCGCGACGACTACGTCATCGACTACGACATGGGGCAGGTGCAGCTGCTCGACGCGGAGAACCTCTTCGCCACCGACCCGGAGGCGGACCTGCGCGCCACCTGGGAGCAGCAGGCCCTCTTTCAGATCGCTCCGACCTCGGTCTTCGGCATGAACGCCAGCTATGCGCTCGGGGATGCGGGCGAACTCAACTTCCTGGGGCTGTACCAGCGCGAGAGGGGGCTCCTGCGTCGGCCTCAGCTGGGCGTAGAGCCGGCTTCGATCGTGCTGGGCGGCCTGAACGGGCGCATGGACCTGGAGCTGCCGGCGCTGGATCGGGCGCTGGACCGGATCCCGGGACTGGCGCACTCGGGAGTCTCGCGGCTGAGCGTGAACGGGGAGATGGCGCTCTCCCTGCCGAGCCCGAACACCGAGGGCGACGTCTACCTGCACGACTTCGATTCCACGAGCGACCTGCCGCTCTCCAGCCTGAGCACGGGCTGGCGGCTGGGAAGCGCGCCGCAGTTCCGCGACGGCGCGCTCGAGGCCCTTCCGCCGGAACTCGGGGCGGGCGACATCGCCTCCCTCCAGTGGCAGCATACCTGGATCACGGAGGGGGCGAGCGGGGACAGCACGGGCGTCTTCGAGGGCTTTCTCCCCCGCAACGACATCGACCGGCAGATCAACTTTGCGGGCAACGAGTTCCGCGAGCCCGGGCTGCTGCTCACGTTCGGGGTCGGCGACGGTGCCGCCGGGGGACGGTTCGACCGCAGGCGCTGGCGCTCGATCACCGCCAATCTCGCGAGCACCGGCCTCGACCTGACCCGTACCGAGTTTCTCGACCTGTACATCGCGGGGGGCGAGGAGCTCACTCTCGTCTTCGACCTGGGGACGGTGAGCGAGGATGCGCTGTTCGTGGACCGGAACGGGCTGACCGGCGGAACCCGCGAGGGCGGCATCGCCTGGGGGCTGGGTGCGCTCGACCAGGAAGCCGACCCGCGCCAGGGCGAGATCTGGAACGACCAGCTCGACCAGCGCGGGCTGTGGGACGAGGCGTGCCTGGCGACGAGGGCGGTGGTCTACCGCGTCGGCGACCCCAGGGTCAACTGCACCCGGGGCAACGGACGTCCGGACTCCGAAGACCTGGACGGGGACGGCCATCTGGACGTCGACGAGCGCTACATGCGCTACCTGGTGGAGCTCGACGGATCCTCCTCCTACTTGGTGCGCGACACCATCGAGACCGGAACCCAATTCCGCCTCTACAGGATTCCGTTGCGCGGACCGGAGGCGATCAATCCGGGCGGGATCTTCACCGACGGGGATTTCCGCGCCGTCAAGCACCTGCGTCTCACGATCACCGGCAACGGCGAGGGAGCTGCCGTGCTGGCGCGCATGCGCCTGGTGGGGTCGCGCTGGGTAAAGCGCGCGGGCGAGGGGGTGCTCACCGGAATGGCGGGAGACGAGCCGGGAACCGGCGGCGCCATCGAGGTCAGCCCGGTGGGCGCGGTGGAGGTGGGCGCCGCCTACCATCCGCCGCCGGGCGTGGTGGAACAGCTCGACGATCCCGCCAGCGCCCTGGGGGCCCAGGGAGTGGAGTTCAGCGAGAAGGCGCTGGGCATCACCTACAGGGGGCTTCCTCCCGGGGAGAGGACGGAGGTCTATCACCGCTTTCCCCAGCGTCCCAGGAACTTCCTCACCTACAGGCAGGCGCGCATCTGGGCACTCGCGCGCCGGGGCGATTGGGGGATGGACCGCCCCACGTATTTCTTCCTGAAGGTCGGGAGCGACGAGGACAACTTCTATCTCTACCGGACACCGCTGGAACCAGCTGTGGATCCCGACGGGACTCGGGCCGAGGACTGGCTCCCGGAGATTCTGGTGGACTTCGACCGCTGGCTCGAATTGCGCAGCGAGGCGGAGCAGCGGCTGATCGAGGATCCGCCGACCGCGGGCGCGCCGGCGCTGGTGGTGTGGAGCGCCGACTCGACCTACGCCGTGGTGCTTCAGGACCGGGCGCGCGCCCCCAATCTCTCGCAGGTGCGCGAGCTCTCCCTGGGCGTCTGGAACGAGGGCGACTTCCCCGACGACGGCGAGGTGTGGATCAATGATTTCCGTCTCTTCAGGGCCGTCACCGACCGCGGACTCGCCAGCCACCTGAACGTGGACCTGAACGCGTCCGACGTCATGACGACGCGCATCTCGCTCTCCGACCGGGGCGCCCTGTTCCGCCAGCTGGAAGGCGATCCCAGCTACCAGCGCGACCAGCAGTGGACGGCGAACTCGACGCTGCAGCTGAGCCGCTTCACACCCGCTTCCTGGGGAATCGAGCTGCCGCTGACCGTGTCGCATACCACCTCCGGCCAGGATCCCACTTTCCTGCTGAGGAGCGATATCCGCGCCGACCGGCTCGATGGACTGCGCAAGGTCGCCTTCGACCGAACCCGCGTCGGGCTGTCGTTCCGCAAGCGGACGCCCTCCAGCAACCCGTTGGCTGCGATTTTCCTGGACGGGCTGAGCGCGCGCGCGGGGTACTCGTCGTCGCAGTCGGGGACCGCGACCTCGGAGTCGGATTCGCGGGTGATGGACGCGCGAGTGGGCTACGACCGGGCGCTGGAGCCGCGCACCCTGCCGGTCGTCCCGGGCTTCCTCGGGGAGGTGGTGCGTGCTCTGCTCCCGGAATCGCTGGAAGAGCGGGTGCTGTCGAGCCGCCTGCGCTGGAGCCCGGAGCGGATCGGGTTCGGGGCGTCCTACGCCAACCAGCGCAACCAGACCTTTCGCTACGAGCAGATCCTGCGCCTGCCCGGCGACTCCACCGCGACCCGCACCCTGTCTCCCCGGAGAGGCGTGGACACGGATGCGCGCATCATCTTCCGGCCGTTTCAGTCCGTGACCGCAACCAGCGACTTCACCTCCACCCGCGATCTGCTGGCTCCCGAACTCGCGGTCAGGGATCCGGCGGTGCGACCGCTGCTGGCGCGGGAGCGGTGGTCACCGGGAGGTGTCGATCTGGGGTGGGAGACCAATCGCCGGCTTCGCACCAACATGCGCTGGGGACCCCGGCCCGCCGACTGGCTGCAGTGGACGCTGACCTGGACGACCACCTACAGTTCCGACCGCAACGCCACCCTGGTGCGGCGCCAGGTGGTGGAGGCGGACACGCTGCGCGACCTGCAGCGCAACGTGGGCGGACAGCGGAGCGCGAGCGCTTCCGTCACTTTCGACCCGGGGACGCTGGCCCGGGGCGGCCCTCCCAGGCCGGGCGTGTCCGACGCTCCTCGCCATGGGACGATCCGCCGTCTGGCCGGGGCGCTCTCGCCCCTCACGGTCAACTGGCAGGACGGCATCACCTCGCGCTTCAACCGCGAGGTGCTGGACCCGGATGTGCGGTATCAATTCGGGTTGAGCGACCTCGACGGGTTCCGGGTGGTGGACGGAGCCACTGCGGCCACCCTCGTGGACCGGAACGGCTGGGCCACGAGTTCGGGGGTCACGCTCGTCCCGGGAATCACCGCGAGCGTGGACTATTCGATCACCGACATCGCCACCTTCGACACGCGCAGCGACCGCGCGGCGAATACCCGCAGCTGGCCCAACATCGTCCTGAGGGCGTCCTCGGTTCCGTTGCCGTCCTTCATGCAACCGGTGGTCGAGCGCCTCACCGTGAACTCGGGATACCGCGTCGACACCCGCCGACTCTCCTTCGGTACGGGAACCCAGCAGCAGCGGCTGCAGGAGGACGCAACCATCCCGCTCGACGTGTCGGTGCGCTGGGGCGGCGGCTTTTCGTCCAGTTACCGGACGACCATGACCCGCGGCGAAGGCACCGATCCCACGGGCGACACCCGCCGCCGCCGAAACACCCACGTCTTCACCATGAGCGGCAGCTTCACGCCTCCGGGAGAGCTGGGAGCGCGGCTGGAACGGCCGATCCAGGCGTCGCTGCGCTACAATCAGGCCGGGCAGAGCGACTGTCGCATCACCTCCGGCAACGACGAGTGCGTGCCCTTCGTGGACCAGAGCAACGCCACCTTCAACCTCACGCTGGACACCGTCGTTTCCGAGCTGCAGGTCGGCTTTCAGGCAAGCTACACCAACCGTCAGTCGAACATCGGCCAGCGACTGGGTTCGACCCAGTTCCAGATCGGCTTCTGGGGCCAGTTCGTGTACAACGCGGGAGCCTTCGCGGGACTTCCCTGAGGATGGCCGGACCGGGCCTGCGGCGGCATTCGGCGATCCGCTCCTGGAACGGGTAACGCGCGCTCGAGGGCAGGAAGTCCCAAACCGCCATTCCTTCGCCCCAGCCGTCGGATGATCGTCGAAGCATGACACGCGACGAATCACGCACCCTGGCGATCACGGCCGGCGTCCTCTTTCTGGCGGGCGCCGCACGGGCGGGGCTGGAAGCCGTGCGGCCTCCCCTCACCCTGGAGGCCGACACGGTTTCGGCCAACGCGCTGGCCGCGGATTCGCGGGAGATGGTCGACGAGCACGAGCGGCGGTCGGCCCCGCTTGCCCCGGGTGAGCGCCTGGACCCGAACATGGCGAACGAGCAGCAGCTCGACCGGCTGCCCGGCATCGGGCCCGCAGCGGCCCGCGCCATCGTGGAATCGCGGATTGCGGAGGGTCGCTTCGGGGATCTCGAGGCGCTCACGCGGGTGCGCGGGATCGGGCCGGCGACGATAGAGCGGCTCGCGCCGCACCTGACCCTGGAGGCGGGCGGTGGCGGACGGCGCGTGCGCGGGGCGGTCACCGCAACGCCGCGGACGACCCGGAGCTCCGCTTCATCGGCGAACCATCAGGTGGCGCCCGCCATCGACCTCAACCGGGCCACCTCCGAGGAACTCGAGCAGGTGCGTGGAATCGGTCCCGCGCTCGCGGCGCGAATCATCGCGCGCCGTGATGAGGTGGGTGGCTTTGGACGGGTGGAGGACCTGATCGAGGTGCGCGGGATCGGGCCGGCGACGCTCGAATCCATGCGCGGCCGCTTCTTCGTGCGGCAATGACCGACACGACTGCGGCGTTCCCGGAACCTGCACCGGGCCCGGTTGAGGACGGGCACGGATCCCCACCCGCGCTGCGCGCGCTGCTGGAAGAGATGGTGGAAAGGGACGCATCCGACCTGCACCTCACGGCCGGAATCCCGCCCAGGCTTCGCATCGATGGCGCGCTCGTCGACGTACGCCACGGCGGCGTGCTCGCTCCGAGCGAGGCGGCGGAGCTGGTCAACTCGGTGCTCACGAAGGCCGGAAGGGAACGCCTCGCAGCGGGGCGCGAGATCGATTTCGCCTTCGATCTGGCGGGCATCGCGCGCTTTCGCTGCAGTTGCTATTGCCAGCGCGGACGGCCCGCCATGGCTCTGCGCAGAATCCCCCACGAGATCCCCCGGCTCGAGGACCTGCGCCTTCCGGGCGTTGTGCGCCGCCTGGTGGAGCGGCCTCACGGACTCGTGCTGGTCACCGGGCCTACCGGTTCCGGGAAGTCGACGACGCTGGCCGCCATGCTCAGCCGGATCAACGAGACCCGAAAGGGCCATATCGTCACCATCGAAGACCCGGTGGAGTTCGTTCATCCCTCGCGGGGCTGCGTCGTAAGCCAGCGCGAGGTGGGCTCCGACACGATGAGCTTCGCGGCCGCGCTGAAGTCGGCGACCCGGCAGGACCCCGATGTCATCCTCATCGGCGAGATGCGGGATCCCGAGACCATTTCGGCGGCGCTGACCATCGCGGAAACCGGGCACCTGGTGCTGGCGACGCTGCACACCAGTTCGGCCGCGGCCTCGGTCCACCGCATCATCGACGTCTTCGCGTCGGGACGGCAGGCCCAAGTGCGTGCCCAGCTGGCCCTGGTGCTGGAGGGAGTGGTGACCCAGAACCTGCTGCCGCGGGCGCGCGGTCGCGGGCGTGTTGCGGCGTGCGAGGTACTCATCTGCACACCGGCGGTGCGCGCCGCCATCCGCGACCGCAAGGTCCACCAGATTCCTTCGATGATGCAGGCGGGGAGAAAGCATGGCATGCAGACCATGAACGATGCACTGCGCCAGCTCCGCATGCGCGGAGAGGCTTCCACGGAGGACGCGATGCGGATTTCCCCCGATCCCGCAGAGCTGCTCCGGTCGCTCGGCGGCCCGCGGTCCTCCTAGCGGCCGTGGAAGAACTCCCTCCGGCGCTGGGGCAGGCGGGCAGATCGCGAGCGATCTCTCCGTCCCAACGGCGCCCGCGTGGCGGAGCAGTGTGGCAGCGGATCCGTTCACGGTTCCGAGGCCGCGTGCCGTCACGCGACATCGCAGTGTTCGCGCGCCAGTTCGCCACCATGATCCAGTCCGGCCTGCCCCTGGCGCCGAGTCTGGGGGTGCTCGCGGAGCAGGCCGGCAACGGGAGGCTGGCCGAGGTGGTGGGCGAGGTGCGCTACGACATCGAAGCGGGCCGGACCCTTGCGGGAGCGCTCGGCGAGCATCCGGCGGTATTCAATCAACTGTTCGTCAGCATGGTCGCCGCGGGGGAGGCGGGGGGCGTGCTGGATACGGTGCTGGCGCGCCTGGCCGACTCGCTCGAGCGGACCGACCGCCTCTCGCGCAAGGTGCGCGGCGCCCTGGTCTACCCGGCGGTGGTGGTGGTGGTGGCCGCGTGTGCCCTGCTGGTCCTGCTCGAGTTCGTGATCCCGACCTTTCAGGAGATGTTCGCGGCGTCGGACCTTCCCTTGCCGCTACCCACCCGGCTGGTCATCGGTCTCTCCGAGAGCCTGCGGGCATTCTGGTGGCTTCCTCCTCTCTTCGCTGCGGGAGCGTGGATGGGGCTGAGGCGCGCCCGCGCCACCGCTCGCGGCCGTCTGGTTCTGGACCGGGTGCTGCTGGCTTCCCCGGTGGTCGGCCCGCTGTGTCTGAAGATGGGGATGGCGCGATTCGCCCGTACGCTGGGCACGCTGGTGGCCTCCGGGGTGGCGATTCTGGAGGCGCTGGAAATCACCGCCGCGAGCACGGGCAACCGGGTGGTGCATGACGCCGTCATGAACTCCCGGAGATCGATCGCGGGGGGCAACACGATCGCCGCGCCTCTCCGGGCATCCGGAGTCTTCCCGCCGATGGTGCTGCAGATGATCCACGTCGGCGAGCAGACGGGCGGCCTGGACGAGATGCTGGCGAAGATCGCCGATTTCTATGACGATGAGGCGGGGCGCTCGGTGGAGTCCCTGCTCGCGGCGTTCGAGCCGGCGATGGTCACCCTTCTGGGCATCGTGGTGGGGGGCATGATCGTGTCCATGTATCTTCCGATCTTCGACATGATCAACGTCGTACGGTGATGGGGGGGCGAGTGGAGAGCTCAACGCAGGAAGGTCGATCGCGAGCTTCGTGGGGCGGGCGGCTTCTGCTCGCACTCCTATCCCGGCTTCCGCGGGCGGTCGCCAGCCGCGGCTTCGGCCGGCTCGCGGACGCGGGAATCCCCCGCCCACTGCGGGCGCCCCTGATCGGCGGCTTCGCGCGCATGGTGGGCGCGCGGATGGACGAAGCCGCGCAGGCGCCTGCCGATTACGCCAGTCTGAACTCCTTCTTCGTGCGGCGGCTCGCGCCGGGCGCCCGGAAATGGCCGTCGGACGGCTCGCTGGTCACGTCGCCCGTGGACGGCGTGCTCACCCGGCTCGGAACCGTGGCGGACGGCCGGCTGATGCAGGCGAAGGATCGGCGCTACTCCGCGGCCGCCCTGCTGGCGGGGGAAGAGGCCGCGGCGCCCTTCCACGGCGGGCTGTACGCGACCATCTACCTCGCGCCCAGGCACTACCACCGTATCCATGCCCCGGTGGCGGGTCGGCTCCGCTCGGCGTCGTATGTCCCGGGGGGACTCTTCCCGGTGAACGCCGCCGCGGTGGCCGAGATACCGGACCTGCTTGCCACCAACGAACGCGTCGTCTGCTCGTTTGCGGGCGACGCCGGGCGGATTGCGCTGGTGGCGGTCGGGGCGTATAACGTCGGGCGCATCTCCACCGCGTTCGACCCGGGGTGGGGCGGGGGGGAGGGGGGTTGGGTGACCAACCGCCGCCCGCCGTCCGAGCGCCGCCGGGTCTACCAGCCCGCGCTCGGCATCTCGCGTGGGGATGAGATCATGGCCTTCCATCTGGGGTCGTGCGTGGTCATGCTGCTCGAGCGCGGCAGCCACGAGTGGGTGCCCGGCCTGACCGCCGGGAGGGAAATCCGCCTCGGGGAAGCGCTCGCGCGGCCGTTGTCCTGACCGGATCCGCCCGGACCCTGCGAGCGTTTTTCGCCAGGTTCTCCGCGCCGCTCCCCGCGCGATTCGGCGCACGGCGCCCGGCCATCCCGGGATCGGTCCATGTTGACCACGGTCCACTCGCGGGGCATCCTTCCCGATTCCGACACCCGATCCGTCCCGCAGCCGAGGAGCCTCCGTGGAATTCTTTCAGACACTGTCCGACCTGGGGAACCGCTACATCGTGGAGCTCGGCATCCCGGTCGGCGACGAGACGGTTCCCTTCATGGTGATCCTGCTTCTGGGGGCGGGCGTTTTCCTCACCCTGCGCCTCGGCTTCGTGCAGGTGCGCAGGCTGGGTCACGGGTTCGCGGTCACGTCCGGCAAGTACGACGACCCCGACGAGCCGGGCGACGTATCGCACTTCCAGGCGCTGACCACGGCGCTGTCCGCGACCGTCGGCATCGGCAACATCGCCGGTGTGGCGATCGCCATCCACTGGGGAGGGCCGGGCGCGCTCTTCTGGATGTGGGTCACCGCCGCGCTCGGCATGGCCACCAAGTTCACCGAGGTGACGCTCGCGCAGAAGTACCGGGAGGTGGAAGCGCCCGACCGAGATGCCCACAAGTGGGAGGGGACGGTAAGCGGCGGCCCCATGTACTACATCGAGCGCGGGCTGGGAGCGCGCTGGAAGTGGATGGCTGTCTTCTTCGCCATCATGCTCGGGCTGACCGCCTTCCTCACCGGCAACGCGGTTCAGGCCAACACGGTCTCCGATTCAATGCGCACCATCTTCGGCATCCCGACGACGGTGAGCGGTCTGGTAACCTCCGGCGTCGTCGCCCTGGTTATCCTGGGAGGGATCACCAGGATCGGACGGGTGACCGGCATCCTCGCGCCGGTGATGGCCACGGTCTACTGCCTCGGGGCGCTGGTCATCCTGCTGTTCAACGCCGGCGACATCGTTCCCGCGCTCGGTCTCATCTTCCGTGAGGCCTTCAACCCGACCGCGGGCGTGGCCGGCACCGGCGTGGGCGCCTTCCTCGTGACCCTCATGTGGGGAGTCCGCCGCGGCCTCTTCTCGAACGAGGCCGGACAGGGCTCCGCCCCGATCGCGCACGCCGCGGCCAAGACAGACGAGCCGGTATCGGAGGGTGTAGTTGCGCTGCTCGAGCCCTTCATCGACACGATCGTGATCTGCTCGATGACCGGACTGGTGATCATCACGACAGGGGTCTGGAACGCCCGCGTCCCGACCGAGATCACCCTGGGAGGCGGCGACATCGGCTATGTAACCGTGGATCCCGCGGGCAACAACCAGGCCGCGGACGCACCGGCCGAAATCCGCTTCGAGAACGGAGCCCCCGCGGATCCGGGCGGGGTGCACATCGCCTGGCACGACGCCTACGTCGACATGCTCTATGTGGACGAGGCGCAAACGACGCCGTTCACGGGCACCGTTGTCCCGGCCGAAGGCGTCGCCAGGGGGGACGACGGCCAGGCTCTTACCTCCCTCTTCGGCGGAGCCTTCGAGAGCGGTGCGCCGCTCACCATGGAGGGCTTCCGCCGGGGACTGGCCGGCCTGGGTGACTGGGGGCACATGATCGTCGTCGTCTCGGTGCTCCTGTTCGCGATATCGACGGCCATCTCGTGGAGCTACTATGGCGACCGCTGTGCGCACTATCTGCTGGGGGCGAACGCCGTGCTGCCGTACAAAGTCGCGTTCGTCATCATGCACTTCATCGGCGCGGTGCTGCCCCTGACGGTGATCTGGGGCCTCGGCGACCTCTTCCTGGCGATCGTCATCGTACCCAACCTGATCGCGCTCATCATGCTTGCCCCCAAGGTGGCCGCGGACGCCAACAGCTACTTCGCGCGCAAACCCTGGGAGCGTTAGCCGGGAGCATCGCAGGAGCAGGGGGGACCCGGCCCCGGGAGCGGGCTACTGCATGTTTCGGGGATCGACGCTGCGCCCGGGACCCAGGGCGCCGTCGCCGAACCGTTTGCGGGCGACGTCCATCACCCGGGAGATGCGGCGGGCACGGTCCGGATCCCCCTCGTCCGCTTCTGGAAAGAAGGCGAGTTGCGCTCCCTGTCCTTCGCTCGAGAGTCCGCTGGCGGCGACTCCGAGGAGACGCGCGGGCGTCCGGCGCCGGGACCGGAGTTCGGCAAGAAGCTCGCGTGCCACGTGAAGGATGGCCTGGTCGGATTCCACCGGGCGGGGCAGGGTGCGGCTGCACTGGCGGGTCGCGAAATCCCGGTCCCGGATCTTGACGGTGATCGTGCGCGCTCCCCCACCGAGTCGGCGAACGCGGCGCGCGACCGAGTTCACCTGTCGCGACAGCACCCCGTCCAGCTCATCGTCGTCGGAGAGGTCGGCGGCAAAAGTCCGCTCCACGCTCACCGACTTCCGTTCTCGCACCGGGAGCGCGTCCTCGCCGTCCAGTCCCCGCACGCGGTCGTGCAGCCAGCGGGCGCGCCGGGCTCCGAACCAGCGCTCGAGCCATTCCGGCTGGACCCGCAGCACGTCGGCAACGGACCGTAGCGATCGGCGCTCGAGTGCCGCGCGAAACGCGGGGCCAATCCCCGGAATGTCCTCGAGGTCGAACCGCCGCATGAACCCGGATTCCTCTCCCGGGGGCACGATCCAGACGCCCGCCGGCTTGGCGAGTCCGGTGGCGAGCTTGGCGATGAGGCGCCGGGTGCCGCCTCCCACGGAAACCGAGATGCCGGTGCGCGCCAACACGGTATCGCGGATGCGCCGGGCGGTGTCTTCCAGCGACTCCCCGGCCAACATCCGCTCCGTGCCCGAGAGATCCAGGTAGAATTCGTCGATGGAAGCCGGTCTGACCACGGGAGACAGCTCCTGCAGCGCCCGCCGGACTTCCCGGCTGCGCCGCGCGCACGCAGCCCTCGGCACGGGAACCACCGCGGCTCCGGGACACAGGCGGAGCGCCTGCGCGGTTGGCATCGCCGAGCGGACCCCGTGCCTTCGCGCGTCGTAGGAGGCCGACGCGACCACGCCCCGCCCCTCCGGCGTCCCCCCGACGACGAGCAGCCGCCGGCGTCCTGCGCCATCGGGATCCTCGAGGCGCGCTACCTGCACGAAGAAGCTGTCGCAGTCGACCAGAAGAATGCGCGGCGGGTTCGTCTTCAGCTTCCAGATTCTCCCGCGGCCAGTGGTGGAACTCCGGGGCGCTTGCCTGTAAGATACGATGCCGATTCTCCAACATACCACGCCTCGTCCCGGCAAGGTGCCCGGGAGAACGTCCCCTTGCATACAGCGGAGCCTGCGACCATGGCCTATCCCCACGCACTTCCGGACCTCGGTTACGACTACGATGCGCTCGAGCCGCACATCGACGCGCGCACGATGGAGATACACCATTCGAAGCACCACGCGGCCTACACCGCCAATCTCAACGCCGCGCTCAAGTCGCATCCCGGCCTCCAGGGCCGGAGCGTGGAGGACCTGCTGGGCAACATGGGCGATGTCCCCGAGGCCATCGGTGGCGCGGTGCGCAACAACGGCGGCGGATACGTCAATCACGCGCTGTTCTGGCGTCTGATGACTCCGGGCGGCGCCGATGCCCCCAGTGGTGACCTGGCCTCCGCGATCGAGGCTGCCTTCGGCTCCGTCGACGAGTTGAAGAGCCGGGTCAACACCGCGGCCATCACCCGCTTCGGCTCCGGCTGGGGCTGGGTGGTCGCGACCGATTCCGGGCTCCTGGTGCGCTCCACGGCGAACCAGGACAGCCCGCTCATGGATGGGCAAACCCCGATTCTCGGCGTGGACGTCTGGGAGCACGCGTACTATCTGCGCTATCAGAATCGCCGGCCCGACTATCTGACCTCGTGGTGGAACACGGTCAACTGGGACGTCGTGGCCGCCAACTTCGCCGCCGCCGGATAGGACCGCCCGCCGGGCATTTGCGGGATTCCGCGCTCCGTAGCGGCGTCGCCGGCGTCGCACATCAATCGGAAAGTGCCGTCCGCCCGCCAATGGACACGGACGCATGCTCCGGCTGCGGGCCCGCCATATCGTTGTAAACCCTTGCGGACGAGGGAGAATCGGCGTATAGAATACACGCTGCGCGCTCTAAACAAATGAAGTTTGGAGATGGTCGGAGTGAGGCGATCCGATCACCCTCCCGCTACAGCCTGAATCTGGATGGGAGACGATGGGACGAGACGGCATTCGGGCAGGAGTCCTGGTCTTCGGCGCACTTCTGGCCGCGGGCCTCGCGCCCTCCTCATCCGCCGCGCAGAGCCTCCGCGGGTCATCCCGCTCGCTGACGGAACAGAACGTCCAGGCGCGGGCCCACGATTTCACCTACCTGCGGACCGCCGCGCACGTGCATCGTTTTGTGGAGTTGGGCTACCTGGTGCCTCTGCAAGGGAACCGGGACTATGATATCGACGACGAGGTCAGCTTCCCGTATGCCCGTCCCCAGGTTCGCACCTTCGTCGAACGGCTTGCGGGTCAATACCGCAGGGCCTGCGGGGAGGTCATGGTCGTCACCAGCCTGACGCGCGCGCTCAACCGGCAGCCCCCCAACGCCTCCAGCCGCTCGGTTCATCCCACCGGCATGGCCGTCGACCTGCGCCGGTCGAACCATCGTCCCTGCCGCGCATGGCTCGAGGATGTCCTGCTCTCGCTGGAAGCGAACGGCGTTCTGGAGGCCACGCGCGAGTCCCGCCCCCCCCACTACCACATCGCTCTGTACCCCGAACCATACACCCGCTACGTGGAGGGCCTGAGGACGGGAGCCGTCCAGGCGACGCCGACCCGGGTGGCGGACGCGGCGGAGGCAGCCTCGGCACAAGACGTCGCGGCGGCGGCCGGGGGCAGCCGATCGTACCGCGTGCGATCCGGAGACGCTCTCTGGGATATTGCCCGGGCGCACGGGACGACGATCGCGGCAGTCCAGCAGTCGAACAACCTTCTGGGCAGCCGGATCTATCCGGGTCAGGTGCTGACGATCCCGGCGGGCGGAGTCGGTGTGCGGCAGGCCATGAGTTTCAGTTACCGGGTGCAGCGGGGGGATTCCCTTTGGGACATCGCGCGCGCGCACGGGACGACGATCGCTGCGCTGCGGCAGTCAAACAACCTGCGGGGCAGCCGGATCTACCCGGGTCAGGTGCTCACCATCCCCACCCAGTTTCGGTAGCGACCATCCTCCTGCGGCCGCAGTAGGGGCCCGATAGGTTCTGGAAGCCGGGTAGTCCCGGATCGACATTCCGTAGTCCCGGAGCGCCATCCCCGGCAGGATCCCCGAACGCCATCTTTCATGGCATGAACAGGGGATTCACACTCTTCGAGTGCCTGGTGGTGCTGGCGATCGTCGGCATCGGTATTGCGCTGGGGCTGCCCGCCCTGCAACTGCACCGTGATCGCTGGGCGGTGATGCAGGCGCGCGAAGCCAGCGCGGCGCTTCTCGCCCGTGCCCGGATTGACGCGCTGGAGTCCGGCGCCTCGCAGGTCACGATCGTGCCCGGCCGCGGACACATCGAGCGCAGTTTCGGGGGCACGTTCCGGGAGCGTGTCGACCTGGGAGACCGCTACGGGGTTTCGCTCGACATTTCTGGGCAGGATACGCTCGCGACCATCGAATTCAATTCGCTCGGACTGGGCCGGATGTCCGCCCGCACGCTTCGCTTCGAGCGGGGCGCAACACATGCGTCGCTGGTGATTTCAACCTACGGGCGGGTATCGCGGCGATGATTGGGTCGAGGCGGGCGCCCTCTGCAGCGACTGCTTCCGCGGGGTTCACGCTCGTGGAGGCCATGCTGGCCATCGTGCTCCTGTGCACGGGTCTGCTGGCCGCAGCCGCGCTTGGGACCGCGTCGCTTCAATCCTGGCGGCGCGCCGGAGAACTGGCCGCGGCGGTGATGGCAGCGGAGGAGATCGCCGACTCCCTGGGGCTCTTCGGGGTGGCGGGCGGCGGGATACGCCAATACCCGTGGGGGGTGCTGGTCTGGGAGGATCCGGTTCCCCTGGGAGGGAGGCTCCTGCAGGTCGTCATCCGGGCCAGCGCGCACGATACCACAAGAGCGGAGCTGCTGCGCGTCACGGCTACCGTGCCGGCACCCTGATATGGGTGCGCCACATCCGCCGACAGCCGCTTCCCGTCGGGGATCATCGATCGTGGAAGCCCTTACTGCCATGGTGCTCCTGGTTGCGGTCATGGCGGCGGCACTGCAGACGCTGACGACGCTTCGGCATGCGCTTGGGAGCGTGACAGGGGAAGCGGAGATGCGCGAAACGAAAAGGATCGCGCGGTACACGCTCGCGCAGGAACTAAGGACCGGGCTTGCCGCGGTCGACTGGGTGGCAGGTGTCGGAGATTCCGTTGCCATGCGGGCGTTTCGGGGGACCGGGGTACGTTGCGCCCCCGCCTCCCCGTCCCCGTGGGTTGTGCGCTACGCCGGACTGCGCCGACCCGACCCGGCCAAGGACTCCGTGCTCGTCCTCGCCGCCGATGGGGTGTGGCGCGTCGCGGCACTCGTCAGGGCTCGGCCTGCCGTGTGTGGTGATGGCGCCCGCGGTCAGGCATGGGAGCTGAATCCCGCCGTACCTGAGGCGGTCGTGGGACGAGTATTCGAACGGGGCAGCTACCATGTTGCCGCGGGAGCCTTCCGCTACCGGCCGGGTCGAGGGGGGCGCCAGCCGCTCACCGCGCAGGTGCTGCGAACAGGCGCGGGTGTCGCCTCGGGCGTGTCGGGCCGCGGGGCCGGACTCGATCTGCGGCTGGCCTTCGGACAGGCTCCCCGTGCGACCACAATCGACTCGGTACGCGTGTGGCCGCGCGAGGTTTGGCCGTGAGGAGCGTCGCCGGCCCCGGAGTCGCGGGCGACGGGGGGTTCGCCATCCCGCTGATCCTCATGGTGCTGCTTTCCGCCACCGCCTTCGGACATCTCCTCCACTACCTTGCGCACCAGGAATTGACGGTAGCCGGAGCCGAACGCGAGCTGCTGATCGCCCGGCTTGCCGCGGAGGGCGGAGTGCGCGCGGTTGCCGGCACGGCGGCCGGGCTGCTCGCGGCCGCGCCGGTCGGGGACAGCACGGTGGTGGAGGGTGCGCACGGGCAGCGGGGCTCCTATCGCGTGGCGGCCCATCGCCTTACACGCGAGATCCACCTGCTTGTGGGGGAGGGCATGGTGGACGGTGCGGCCCGCGCGAAGACGGGGCGGCTGACCTGGGCGCTCGACCCAGGCGCCCGCCTCAGCGCCTTTCCGGCGGGGGTCGCTGCTCCAGCCAGCATCTCGGTAACGGGTTCGGCCCTGATAGCGGGTGACCGCGTAACGGCTCCGCCGTTGGCCTGGAGCGCTGCCGAGTGCGCACCACAGCTTCCGGTGGCGGATTCGATCTTCCCGCATGGCGTAGTAGCCGAGAGCGGGCGCTGGGTGCCCCCGGCTGCCACGCTCGAGTCGGCACGGCGGCAGCGCCTGGCGCCCGACCTGAATCCGCCGTCCCTGAATCTGGGAGTCCTCTCCCTCCAGGATCTGGAGGAGCTGGCGGACATCACGCTCGGCGTCCCTGGTGGCAGTACGCGCGTCCACCTGGGCAGCGGTTGTCCCGCAACTGCGGCCGGCAACTGGGGAACGCCCCTGAATCCTGCCGGAAGCTGCGGGGCCTACGTGCCGGTCGTCGTTGTCCGCGGGTCGCTGGAGGTAATCGGAGGCGAGGGACAGGGGGTGCTCGTGGTTGACGGAGGCGCGAGCCTCCTGGCGAACACAACCTTCGCGGGGCTGGTGCTGGCGACGGAGGTCGTCCGCCTTGCCGACGATGCCCGCGTTGCCGGGTGGATCCGCTCGGGCGACCGGGTCCTGCTGGAAGGACGGGCTCGGGTGGAGGCGTCCGCCTGCGCCGGGCTGCGCGCGCTCAGCCATGCCGGACTACGGACGATGCGGGCCCTGCCGGCTGGCTCCTGGCTCGAGCCCGTCTAGACAGCGTCGATGGGCTGGTTCAGGCGCGGACAAGTGTCCGTCGGGCTCGATGTCGGGAGGCGATGCCTCAAGGTCGTACAGATGAGCCATGGCGGGCAGGTTCCCGAAATCTCCCGGGTTGCGATGCGCGTGTTGACGGAGAGGGACGACGATGCGCGCGCCGGAGCTTCCCAGGTGGAAGCGGTCGTCGAACTGTTCCGGGACTCCGGACTGAAACGCCGCGAGGTAGTGACCGGCGTCTCCGGTCACGGTGTCATTGCCAAGCGGATCGAATTGGAGCGCATGAAGCCGTCCGAATTGCGGGAGGCAATCCGCTGGGAGGCCGAACAGCACCTTCCCTTCGATACCGCCAGCGTTGAACTGGACTTCCAGATCCTCACCCCCGGAGATCCCATGGATGTCCTTCTGGTGGCGGCCAAGCGCGACCTCGTGCATGAGGCCACCGAAATCGTGCACGCCGCCGGGCTCGCGGTCGAAGTCCTTGATGTGGATGGCTTTGCGCTGAGCAATGCCCTGATCCACAACCATCCCGAAGCGGCCGAGGGTGTCGTAATGGCCGCCGACATTGGCTGGGAGACGACCACGGTGGTCGTTGTGGAAGAGAGCATCCCCGCGGTCACGCGCGATTTCGACTTCGGCGTGCGCTCCCTGTGCAAGGCAGCCCAGCGGGAGATGGGCCTCGAGGCGCGGTCCACGGAAGCGATGATTCGCGGCCAGCGGGTATCGCCCGGCCTGCAGAAGGTCATCGAGTTCGCGGCGGACGAAATGGCCGTGGGGCTGGGCAGGGCGTCGGCCTTCCTGAAAACCAGGCCTGGTGACCTGGGTCTGGGGCGCGTCTACCTGAGCGGCGGGGGTGCCCGGATCCCGGGCCTGGCCGAGGCGCTGGGCCGCATCCTCTCCATCGAGACACACGTCGCCAACCCCTTCGAACAGATTCCCGTCCGTCCCGATGCCTGCGTCGATGTCGAGCTGGAAGAGATCGCGCCCATGCTGTTGTTGCCGGTGGGCCTGGCTTTGCGCTCATCCCCACGGAGTCGCGACCGGTGATTGAAATCAACCTGATGCCCAGGGGGACGGGCCCGGCCGCGCGCGGGCGGCAACCGTCAGCGGATGCGTCGCCTTCGAGATCCGGGTCGCCGTGGCACCTGGCGGCGGGCGTTCCCGGGCTGGTCACCCTCCTGGTACTGGCGGTGCTCCACCCGGGTGCCCGTGATCGGCGCCGAATTCTGGAGGATCGAGTCGCTCAGGCCGCGGGCGACTCGACCGAACTGGCCGGCCTGATCTCCACCGCGGAGCAGTTGCGTGCCGGACGCGATTCCGTGGCCGCACGCGTGCGTGTCATCCGGGAACTCGACCGCGGGCGGTATGTCTGGTCCCACATCCTCGATGAAGTGGCGGCTGCCGTGCCGGAGTTCACCTGGTTGACGCGTATCGCGGAAGCGGGTGCCGGCGACCAGATCCGGGTGGAGATCGAGGGACGAACCGCCAACACCTTTGCCCTGACGCGCTTCATGAACCGGCTGGAGGCGTCTCCCTTCCTGACTTCCGTCAGCCTGGCCGGCACCGAGCAGGTCGCGGAACGACTTCCGGACGGCGGGGAGTGGGTCCTCAGCGCCTTTGTGCTATGGGTTTCCTACAGGCCCCGCCCAACGATGGGGACCCCGGCATGATGATCGCCATCCCGGGTCCGCGGCCCGCGCTGCTGGCGGCGGTGCTGGTGACGCTGGCCGCCGCCCTTTTCTACCGTGAGCACCGCAGCCGGGATGGGGAGGCGCAGCAGCTGGAGCGCCGGCTGGAGCAGTTGGAAGCCGGGAATGAACGCGCGCGGAATCTGGTGCCCGAGGGGACCACGCAACTCGCGAGTCGGCTGAGACGCTACGCAGATGACATTGCGCGCCTGGAGCAGCTGATCCCCCGCAACGAGGAGGTCCCTGCGCTCCTGGAGTCACTGGCGGCAGAGGCCCGGCGCTCGGGGCTTGGAGACCTGGCTTTCATGCGCCCCGGAGAGGGAGAGGCGAATCCGTTCTACACGAAGCGGAGCTATGAGGTATCCGTGGTGGGGGGCTACCACGAAGTGGCCCGTTTCCTGACGGCGGTCGCGTCGCTGCCGCGCATCGTTACGCCGATGGAACTGGAGATGACTTCGATCCCCGATCCGGCCCTGGAGGAGGCTCCGGCGGTGCGCGCCCACTTTCGGATCGAGACCTTTGTGCGTCCAGCGGCAGGGATCGATCCCACGCTCGACGGGCCGAACGGAGGGCCAGCGGAGGTCGTCCGATGAATGCGGCACCGGTGCTCGTGCTCGTCATGGTGACCCCGTTTCTTGCCCCCTGGGCCGCCATCACGCAAGCTCGACTTCCGGCGTCTCCCGGCGCAGAGGGCGCCCCCGCGACGCAGTCCGAAGCGAACCTGGGCGACGAGACGGTCGAACCGAGTCTCGACCGGGAGGTCTTCGTCTACCCGGGAGGCGACCGGCGTGACCCGTTTGAACGGCCTCGGCCCGGTAACTCGGCGGGCGCCAGGTTCGAGGACCTTCGACTCATCGGCGTCATCCATTCCCCCAACGCCCGGGAGAGCGTCGCTCTGGTCAGTTCCAGGACGGCGATCCCCGGGGCCGCGGCCGCCGCTGGTGAACGCACGCTTCGCCTTCGCCAGGGTGTGGTTCTCGGCGATATGAGAGTCGTCCGGGTCGAGCGGGAGTGTGTGATCCTCGAGATCCGCCGGCTCGGCATTGGAGAGCAGCGTCAGCTGCACCTGAGCCGACCACCAGGGAGGGCGATGCGATGAGACTGATGCTGGCCGCATGGATGTGCCTGGGGTGGCCGTGGATAGACGCTTCCCTCGCATACGGCGCGGCATCCCCTGCCGTGCCCGGCCCCGGGGAGAATGTCTGCTTCGCCGACGTGGCGGCCGCCGCAATGCCTGCACCGCAGGTTGTTCAGCCGCCTCCCGGGGAACCGCGCATCACCGCCACCTTCGTCTCGGCTCCACTCCGGGACGTTCTCTTCACATTCGCGGAGTTCGCGGGCATCTCCATCGTCCCCGGTGCCGACGTGTCCGGCATCGTGTCGGCCGACATCCGGGACCAGCCCTGGGACGAAGCCCTGCGCGTCATCCTCGATTCGCACGGGCTGGCCGCGCGCGAGCTGGAAAACGGCATTCTCCGGGTGGACGACATCGAGAACCTGAATCGGCGTGAAGACGTTGAACCCCTGGAGACCGGGGTGTTTCACATGAGCTATGCGACTGCCGCCGACCTGCTGCCCGCCGCGCAATCACTCCTGAGCGACCGTGGCAGCGCATCTCTCTCGCTGGCCACCAACAGCGTCATCGTGATGGATGTTCCCAGAGTGCTGGCGCAGGTCGCAGCGCTCGTCGGCGAACTCGACATCCGCGCTCCCCAGATCACCATCTCCGCCCGGATCGTCTTCGTGAACCGAACCGGGTTGGAGGAACTCGGGGTCGCATATGACCTGCGGGACTCGCGCGGCCACCACCTGTTTCTCCCATCCGGCGCAGCGGACCCGGGCGAAGACACCGCGGGGCCGGCCGGAGAGGCCGCCGGGAGCGAGGCATCCGGCGAATCGGTCAGCGGCGACATGGTGTTGCTGGACGGGAGTTCCATCTCCGCACTCGGCAACGCGGCCACCCGCATATCCGGGCCCGCGCTGTCTGTGCTGACCTCGCTGGTGTTGGGACGGCACACGCTGCTGGCCTTCCTGGAAGCGCTCGAGACACTCAACCTGTCGCGCATGGAGGCGGCCCCCTACATCTCGGTGCTGGACAACCAGACCGCCCGCATCCTGGTGGGCGAGCGCACGCCAATCAGGGTGCTGGACGCGGGTGCCGGAAGCGTCGGAGGACTCCAGTCGCCGGTGGTGCCCACGGCTGCGGTGGAGATCCAGGAGACGGGTATCGTCTTTGAGGTAACTCCGCATGTGACCGAGGGAGGCCACGTCCTCCTCGACCTCCACGCGGAACGCTCCTTTGCGGAGTTCACCCCGGCCGCGTCCGACGCCGGAGTCATCTTCCATACGCAGGAAGCGTCTTCCCGCGTGCTGGTGCGGGACGGTGAGACGGTGGTCATCGGCGGCCTGACGGTAACCGAGGAGATCGAGAGCCGCTCGGGCATTCCTCTGTTGATGAGGATCCCGGTGGTCGGCGCCCTCTTCCGGGTCGACCGCAGGCACAGGATCCAGCGTGATCTGGTCATCCTGGTGACGCCGTACGTCGAGACCTGAGCGGAGCGCGGGCGCGGCCTGCGGCCCCGGCTTCCGTGCGGGCCCCGGCATGCGCTCCGGGTTGACGACCGACGGAGGGTTGGCTATCACTCCGCCCAACCTCTCTCCCGGAGATTCAACCACATGAGGCGAATCAGCTTTCGGACGGCCGGCGAGTCCCACGGACGCGGGCTGCTGGCGATTCTGGAAGGGCTGCCGGCGGGGATGCCGCTCTCGATCAAGCACGATGTCGATCCCGACATGAAGCGCCGCATGGCCGGCTACGGTCGGGGCCGCCGCATGCAGATCGAGGCCGACCGCATCGAGCTGATCTCCGGCGTGCGTCTGGGGGAGACGCTGGGTTCACCCATCGGGATGCTGCTCTGGAACCGCGACTGGAAGAACTGGACCACGGCGATGAGCCATGCTCCGCCGGACCCCGCGGGCAACCCCAAGGCGCTGCGCCGCATGCATCTGCCGCGTCCGGGACACGCCGATCTGGTCGGAGTGCTCAAGTATGACCGGCATGACACCCGCGACATTCTCGAGCGGGCGAGCGCACGCGAGACGGCCGCCCGGGTGGCGTGCGGCGCCGTGGCCAGGACCCTGCTCCGGCAGTTCGGGATCACGATAGGGTCGCACGTGATCTCGATCGGGGATATCGAGGCCACTCTTCCCGACGAGCTTCCGGAAGACCTCAACGCCGCAGCGGACGCTTCGCCGGTACGCGCGCTGGATCCGGATGCGGCGGTCCGCATCATGGCGTCCATAGACCGGGCCAAAGAGGAAGGAGATACCCTCGGAGGCATCTTCGATGTGGTGGTCCGGCACGTACCGGTGGGGCTCGGGAGCTACATCTCCTGGGACACCAAGCTGGACGGCCGCCTCGCCGGCGCGATGATGTCGATCCACGCCATCAAGGGGGTCGAACTGGGCCTCGGGTTCGAGGGCGCCCGACGGCTGGGGTCGCGCGTGCACGATCCCATTCACCCCGCCCCCGGCGACCGGCCACCGAGCGGGTACGCACGCCCCTCCAACCGGGCCGGCGGGCTGGAGGGCGGCGTCACCACCGGCGAGCCGCTGGTCATCCGCGCAGCCATGAAGCCCATCTCGACGCTGCGCAAGCGGCTGCCCAGCGTGGACCTGCGGGACGGTTCGGTGGCCGACGCCGCCGTGGAGCGGAGCGATGTCTGCTCCGTGCCCGCAGCCGCGGTGGTGGGGGAGGCGATGGCCGCCCTCGTGGTGGCCGACGCCCTCATCGAAAAGTTCGGGGGCGACAGCCTCTCCGAGATGCGCCGGAACTACGAGGGCTACGCCGCCTACCTGCGCGACCGCCGCCTGCGTCATGAATGACCCGGCCGGCTGCGGGGGTGTCCCACCCCCTCCTTCCCGAATCCTCCTCGTGGGCTTCATGGCCAGCGGGAAGTCGGCCGTCGGTCGCGAGGTGGCGCGGCTGCTCGGCTGGCGGTTTGTCGACTTCGACGTGGAAATCCGGCGCCGGACGGGGCGTGATGTCGCCGACATCTTCGACCGCGGCGGCGAGGGGGAGTTCCGGGCCATCGAGGCGCGGGTGGCGCGCCGCCTGCTCCGCCGGGACCGGGCCGTCCTCGCGTCGGGCGGCGGGTGGGCCGCCCAGCCTGGCCACATGGAGGGGATAGCCGCCGACACACTGTCCGTCTGGCTCAAGGTCACCGCGGAGACCGCGGTGGAGCGGGCCCGGAGCCAGGGCGTCGACCGACCTCTCCTCGATGTCCCCCGACCCGTCGAGCGCTCCCGGCGCTTGCTTGCCCGCCGCGAGCCGTACTACCGTCTCGCCCGCTTGACACTCGACAGCGAGGACGTTTCCGTAGCCACACTGGCGGACCGGATCGTACACCTCGCCCGCCAGGGGATCCAATCAGACGCCAGCCCAACGCCAGCTCACCCACCATGAAGCTCGTCATCGTCGAATCGCCCGCGAAGGGCAAGACCATAGAGCGTTTCCTTGGCCGGGACTATGAAGTGGCGGCGAGCTTCGGCCACATCCGCGACCTGCCTCGCACCGCGAAGGAGATCCCGGCACGCCTTCGCTCGCAGCCGTGGGCCAGGCTGGGCGTTGACGTCGACGGAGACTTCGAGCCGGTCTACGTGATTCCCCCGGAGTCGAAGAAGCACATCGCTGCGCTTCGCAAGAAGGTCCGCAGCGCGGAAGAAATCATACTCGCGACCGATGAGGATCGTGAGGGCGAGTCCATCAGCTGGCACCTCCTCGAAGTGCTCAAGCCGCGCATTCCGGTTCAGCGCATCGCATTCCACGAGATCACGTCGAGCGCCATCAGGGCCGCTCTTGCGGATCCGCGCAAGGTGGACGGACAGCTGGTTCGCGCACAGGAGACCCGCCGCGTCCTTGATCGCCTCTTCGGGTACTCGCTCTCACCGGTGCTCTGGAAGAAGGTGCGAGCCGGGCTGAGCGCCGGCCGCGTGCAGAGCGCCGCGCTGCGTCTCGTGGTGGAGAGGGAAGAGGAGCGCCAGAAGTTCAGGTCCTCCGGGTACTGGGCCGTGAAGGCAACCCTCGCCGAAGCTGTGCCCGCGGGGCGGAACGGCGAAGAAGCCGGCTTCGCCGCCGACCTGATCCGCACCGGTGGCAAGACCGTCGCCACCGCGAAGAACTTCGACGCCAGGACCGGCGCGCTGCGGCGCTCCGGGGGCGTGTTGGTGCTGGATGAAGCCGCCGCGACCCGCGTCGCCCGGGAGGCGGCGACGCGTCCCTGGCGGGTCGGGCGCGTCGAGGAGAAGGAGTCCCGGCGGCGCCCGGCACCCCCCTTCATCACCTCCACCCTGCAGCAGGCGGCGAGCTCCAAGCTCCGCCTGACGCCCAGGCGGACGATGAGGCTGGCGCAGCAGCTCTACGAGGGCGTCGATCTGGGCGGGGGCGACCGGCAGGGTCTGATCACCTACATGCGCACCGACTCCGTGAACCTCAGCCAGGCCGCGCTGGCGGAGACGGCCGGGTTCATCCGCGAAAGGCTCGGAGCCAGCTACCATCAGCGGCGTCAGTTCGCGACCCGCTCCCGTACGGCGCAGGAGGCCCACGAAGCCATCCGCCCGACCTCGATCCGCCGCACTCCCGAATCGCTCCGCGGGATTCTGGATGCCGACCAGCTCAGGTTGTATGGGCTGATCTGGCGGCGCGCCGTGGCTTCGCAGATGGCCGACGCCCGCATAGCCCGCACCATCATCGAGTTCAGGGTGGACGCGGGCGAACACGGCCACATCTTCCGGTCGGTCGGAACGGTAGTGCGTTTCGACGGGTTCCTGCGGGTGTGGGGCACGAGGCGCGAGGACGTCATCCTGCCTCGGCTGGTGGAGGGTCAGACCGTGGGCGGAGATGGACCCGCCCTGTCGAACACTCCCTCCGGAGAGGAGCCGCCGACGCGCATCGACATCATCGAAGTCAAGCCCGCGGGCAACCGCACGCAGCCGCGCTCGCGCTTTTCGGAGGCGACGCTGGTGCGCAAGCTCGAGGAGGAGGGCATCGGGCGGCCCTCCACCTACGAACCCACACTCGCCAAGCTCCGCGAGCGCAACTACGCGATCCGCAAGAAGGGCGTCCTGGTGCCCACCTACGTGGGTCTGTGCGTCACACATCTCCTGCGCGACCACTTCCCGCACTACGTGGATCTCAGGTTCACGGCAGGGATGGAGGATGCCCTCGACCGCATCGCCGGCGGATCCGTCGATCACGTGCACTTCCTCTCGAACTTCTTCCGGGGCGATGACGATGGAGCGCCCGGCCTGGAGAAGCGGATCGAGGAAGAACTTCCCCGCATCGACTATCCCGCCCTGGCCGTGGGCGACGACCCCGCTACGGGCGATCCCCTCCTCGTGCGCATCGGCAGGCAGCATGTCTTTCTCCAGCGCGGCAAGGAGAAGGACAGCCCAAGGGCTACGCTTCCGGTCGACCTCCTCATCGATGAACTGACTCCGGAGAAGGCCTCGGAACTGATCGAGCTGCGGTTGCGCGGCAGGACCCCTCTCGGCCGCGACCCGGACGCAGGACTCAACGTCTACGTCCGCACCGGCCCGTTCGGCCCCTATGTTCAGCTGGGCGAAGACGATGCGGAGCCCAGGCGGGCCAGCCTCCCGAAGGGCATGTCACCCGAACAGGTCGATCTGGCCTTCGCTCTCCAGCTGTTGTCGCTTCCTCGCGTACTCGGCAAGGACCCCGGCACGGGACAGCCGGTTAAGGCCGGGCTCGGCAGGTACGGCCCCTACGTCAACCGGGCGAAGACCTACCGCAACCTCGACTCGTTGGAGCGGGCGTTCGACATTACCCTGGAGGATGCACTCGCGCTCCTCGACGTCAGGCCGGGCAGGACAGTGCTCGCCGTCGCAGGCCGGCACCCGGAGACGGACGAACCCCTGAACATCTACCGGGGGCGCTATGGGCCCTATGTCACGGACGGAAAGGTGAACGCCAGCATCCCCAGGGGCCGGAGTCCCGAGTCCCTCGGAGTGGACGAGGCGCTCGACCTCCTGGCCCGGGCCGCCGCGCGCAAGGCCACCGGCAAGGGTGCCCGCCGCACCCGAGCCGCCCGGACCCGCAGGCGGCGGTGACGAGGCGCGCGGCCGCGTGAGCGTGAGTCCGGAGGCCGGCGATTTTCTGCGGTCCCTGGCCGACGAACGACAACTCTCCCCGAACACGGTCTCCGGCTACCGGCGCGACATTCAGGACTTCGAGCGCTTCTTCGCCGACTACACCGGGCATGCCGGCTGGACCTGGACCGACGTCGACCGGCTCGCCCTCCGGGGCTTTCTCGGACATTGCCGCCGCCGCCGGCTTTCCCGGCGCACCTCGGGGCGCAAGCTCTCGGCGCTCCGCTCCCTGTTTCGCTTCCTGCACCTCGAAGGGCACATCGAGAGCAATCCCGCGCGCGCTCTCCGCACGCCCCGCGCCGACAAGCGCCTTCCCGGACACATGTCGCACGCGGACGCGAAGGCCGTTTTCCGGTTCGCGGAGGCGCGCGCGGCCGAGAACACCTTTCTCGGCACCCGCAACCTGGCGATGCTCGAGATCCTTTACGGAAGCGGGGTGCGCCTGGCCGAGCTCCACGGGCTCGACCGCGACCGCGTCGACCTGATCTCCGACCGCTTGCGCGTCATGGGGAAGGGTCGCAAGGAGCGCATCGTGCCGCTGACCGGAGCCGCGGTCCGGGCGCTCAGGCGCTACGAGCCGCACCGGGAGCGCGTGGTGTCGTCGAACGACGGCGACCGCCGCGCCGCCATCGTAAGCCGCCACGGCCGCCGCCTCTCGCGCCGCTCCATCCAGTATGTCGTGCGCAATGCGCTGGAACGCGGGGCAGAGGCGGAGGGGCTTTCCGTTCACTCGCTCCGGCACAGCTTCGCGACCCATCTCCTCGACTCCGGCGCCGATCTGGTATCGGTCAAGGAACTGCTGGGCCACATCTCGCTTTCCACGACGCAGATCTACACGCACACATCCAAGGAACGACTCAAGCGCATCTACCGCGGTGCGCACCCGCGTGCCTGACCCGCCGGGACCCCCGTCCGCGCAAATCCCCGGATGCCATCGACCGCACCCGCCCCTCGTCCGGGTGTACTCTTTGCACGACTGGATGCATCTTTCGCTCGCTGATCCTCCCATTTTTCGCACATGGGGCTTCGCGATGTCCTTCCCTCACCGGATCGAGAACACATGACCACGCAGAGTTTCCACGGCACCACCGTGCTCGCGGTCCGCAAGGAAGGCCAGGTCGCCATGGGTGCCGACGGTCAGGTCACGATGGGGGACACCATCGTGAAGACCGCGGCCCGCAAGGTTCGTACGCTCAAGGACGGCCGCTTTCTCGCCGGGTTTGCGGGGGCGGTCGCGGACGCGTTCACGCTCTTCGAGACGCTGGAGGCCAAGCTGGAGCAATTCCCCTCCAACCTGACGCGCGCGTGCGTGGAAATGGCGAAGGACTGGCGCACGGATCGCGCGTTGCGTCGTCTGGATGCCTTGCTGGTGGTGGCCGACACCGAACACCTTTTCCTGATCGGAGGCGACGGCAACGTCCTCGAACCGGACGACGAGGTGGTGGCGATCGGCTCGGGAGGTGCCTATGCCCTGGCCGCGGCTCGCGCGCTCAGGGCGCATTCCCCGCTTTCCGCTTCCGAGATCGTGCGCGCCAGCCTGGCGATCGCCGGCGAAATCTGCGTCTACAGCAACGAAGAGATTACGGTTCTGGACCTGGAGTCCCAGTCCGAGAGGAATTGATGGCTGTTTCAACGACGGAGCCCGCGGCGCCTTCCGCAGCCGTGGCCGAGACCGATGCCGCGCCCGACTGGCTCGAGCAGCTCACGCCCCGCCAGATCGTGACGGAGCTGGACAAGTACATCGTGGGCCAGGAGGAGGCCAAGCGCGCCGTCGCCATCGCGATGCGCAATCGGTGGCGCCGGCAGCGCGTCGAGGATGAACTGAGGGACGAGATCCTGCCCAACAATCTGATCCTCATGGGCACCACCGGGGTCGGCAAGACCGAGATCGCGCGTCGGCTGGCCCGGCTGACGGGGGCACCCTTCGTCAAGGTCGAGGCGTCCAAGTTCACCGAGGTGGGATACGTGGGCCGGGATGTCGAATCGATGATCCGCGACCTGGTCGACACCTCGGTGAACATGGTGCGCGCCGAGCGCGAGGATAGCGTCCAGGAAGAAGCCGAGCGCCGGGTAGAGGAACAGCTTCTCGACCTTTTGCTTCCGCCGATGGACGGGCGCACGCCTCCGGCCGGACCCGTGGTGGTCGCCGACGGCGTTCCCAAGGTCTTCGTCGCCGGTCCCAAGGGCGTGCAGGAGCATGCCGCCGGCGAGGAGTTGAGCGAGGAGGACGAGCGCCTGATCATGCGTCGACAGCGCACCCGCGAGAAGCTCCGCAACCTGCTGCGGGACGGGGAACTCGAGGAGCGGGAAGTCGAGGTCGAGGTCAGCCAGGCTCCGGCCATCGACGGCATGATGGTGCCCATGGGCGGCATGGAGGGAATGGAATACAACTTCTCCGAGATGCTCCAGGAGATGCTTCCCAAGCGCACCAAGCGGCGCAGCGTGACCGTCGCGGAAGCGCGCCGCATCCTCATCCAGGACGAGCTGGACCGGCTCGTGGACATGGACGAGGTCGTCAACGAGGCGCTCATCCGCGCGGAAGACATGGGCATGATCTTCCTGGACGAGATCGACAAGATCGCGGGCGACCGCGGGGGCTACGGGCCCGACGTCAGCCGGGGAGGGGTCCAGCGCGACCTGCTGCCGGTGGTGGAGGGCTGCAACGTCCAGACCAAGTACGGGCTGGTGCGCACCGACCACATCCTCTTCATCGCCGCCGGCGCCTTCCACGTCTCCAAGCCCAGCGACCTCATTCCTGAACTCCAGGGCCGCTTTCCCATCCGCGTGGAGCTGCACAGCCTCGACGAAGGACACTTCAAGCGCATCCTGCAGGAGCCGCGCAACGCCCTGCTGGTGCAGTACCAGGCGCTCATCGAGACCGAGGGGGCACGGGCCGAATTCACCCCCGGCGGGGTCAAGGAGATCGCCAGCATCGCCGCGCGCCTGAACGAGCGGATGGAGAACATCGGTGCCCGGCGCCTGCAGACCGTCATGACGACGCTCCTGGAGGAGGTCCTCTTCGAGTTGCCCAGCGAGGAGATGGAGCGCCCGCTCATCGTCGACCGCCAGTTCGTGCGCACGCACCTGGAGGAGATCGCGGAGGACGAGGACCTGCGCCGCTATATCCTCTAGGCCAGGGCCCAGGTGCCATGACCCTCGGGCGGCTTCCCCGGCACCGTGGACCATGGTAGCTTGGGGGCGCGTCTGCCAAAATGGCAGACTGAGCAGCCATTCTTCATCCCGTCCTCCGGTCCGAAGGGCGCCTTCTCCGAGCCCATGACCCCAGCCCGCAAGAAGGACTTTCTGTCGCTCCGGGACTTCACCCGCGACCAACTCGCGGCATTGCTCGAGTACGCCCGGCGCCTGAAGGCGGGAGAGGGTGCCGGCGCGCCGCTTCGGGGCAAGTCCCTGGCGATGGTCTTCCGAAAGAACTCCACGCGCACCCGGGTGGCGTTCGAGGTGGGCATGGTCCAGTTGGGCGGGCAGGCGCTCTTCCTCTCCGCCGTGGACACGCAGATCGGACGCGACGAGCCGCTCGCCGACACCGCCCGCGTCCTGGGCCGGTACGTGGACGGCATCATGATCCGCACCTTCGACCAGGAGGAGGTCGTGCAGCTGGCCCGCTGGGCGCCGATACCCGTCATCAACGGCCTCACCGACCTCTTGCACCCGTGCCAGCTGCTCGCCGATCTCATGACCATGCAGGAGGAGTTCGGACCGGAGTTCGACGGGATCCGGGTCGCCTGGATCGGGGACGGCAACAACATGGCCAACTCCTGGCTGAACGCCGCGTCCATTCTCGGCTTCGAGCTGGCGCTGGCCTGTCCGCCGGGCTTCGATCCGGACCCGGAGATCGTGGCGCACGCCCAAGCGACCGCGCCCGTCCACCTCACCCGGTCGCCGCGGGAGGCCGCCGAGGGCGCGGATGTGGTCACCACCGACGTGTGGGCCTCGATGGGGCAGGAGGGCGAGGCGGATGCGCGCCGGGCCGCCTTTGGGGGCTTTACCGTGGATCGCGCGCTGATGGCGCGGGCCTCCGGGCGGGCGATCTTCCTGCATTGTCTTCCCGCCCACCGGGGCGAGGAGGTCACCGAGGGAGTCCTGGAGGGCCCCCGTTCGCGCGTGTTCCGGGAGGCCGAGAACCGACTGCACACCCAGAAGGCGCTCTTGATCGCGCTGCTGGGAGAGGATGGCGATGATGAATGAACAGAGGTGGGAGTCTGTGGCGGGAAGATGGACCCCATGAGCGCCGGGCTCGCGCGCACCCCGCTCCACGGGGAACACCTGCGCGCCGGCGGCAGGATGGTGCCCTTTGCCGGCTACGAGATGCCGGTGCAGTACAGCCGGGGTATCCGGGCGGAGCACGCCGCGGTGCGCGAGCGTGCGGGTGTCTTCGATGTCTCGCACATGGGGGAATTCGAGGTGCGGGGCGCGGAAGCCCTGGACCTGGTGCAGTGGCTGACCACCAACGACGCCGGCCGCATGGAGGTGGGGCAGGCGCAGTACTCCGCATTTTGCGACGAGACGGGATGCGTGCTGGACGACCTGCTGGTCTATCGCTTCGAGGACCGCTACCTGCTGGTGGTCAACGCGGCCAACCGCGACAAGGACTGGGCGTGGGTGACGGGGCACGCGTCCCGCTTCGACTGCTCGGTGCGCGATGTCTCCGACCGCACCGCCCTCCTGGCGCTGCAGGGGCCCTCGGCCGCGGGCATCCTCGCCGGGATCACCGGCGCTGATCTGGAGGCGGTGGGCTACTACCGCTTCACCACCGGCGATGTCGCCGGAGTCCCGGCGCTGGTGGCGCGCACGGGGTATACCGGGGAGGACGGCTTCGAGCTGTATCTGGAAGCCGGCGCTGCGGCGGGCGTCTGGCGCGCGCTGCTCGAAGCCGGGGCCGAACAGGGCCTGGAACCCGCCGGCCTGGGCGCCCGGGACTCCCTGCGGCTGGAGATGGGCTACGCCCTCTACGGGAACGATCTGGACGAGGAGCACAGCGCGCTCGAGTCGGGGCTGGGCTGGGTGGTGAAGCCGGGGAAGGGCGACTTCTCGGGCCGCGAGGCGCTGGTGCGCCAGAAGGCCGAGGGAATCCCGCGCCGCCTCGTGGGGCTGCGTCTGCTGGAACGCGGCTTCCCGCGGCCCGGCTACGGGATCGTCGCGGAAGGCGAGGTCGCGGGAACCCTCACCAGCGGCACGGTGAGCCCGTCGCTGGGGGAGGGGATCGCGATGGGATACCTCCCCACCCCTCTTGCCTCCCCCGGCACGCAGGTGGCCGTGCGCATCCGCCGGTCGGATGTTCCCGCCGAGGTGGCGCGCCCCCCCTTCTACCGCGACGGCTCGATCCGGCGCTGACCAGACGGAGGCCCATGAGGTGACCGGCGACCCCACAACCCCCCGCCCCATGACCGTGGCGATCCTGACCGCCAGCGACCTCGGCGCCCGGGGTGAGCGCGCCGACACCAGCGGGGACGCGATCGAGTCGTGGTGCCGGGCGCGCGGGTACGAGGTGGTCGCGCGCGCGGTCGTCCCGGACGAGACCGCCGCCATCGTGCCGGTGCTGCTCGACTGGGCCGACCGCGTGGACGCGGACGTGATCCTCACCACCGGGGGAACCGGCTTCACCGCCCGCGACGTCACCCCCGAGGCCACCCGCGCGGTGCTCGACGGGGAGGCACCGGGCCTCGCCGAGGCGCTCCGGGCGCGGGGGGCGCTCAAGACCCCCTACTCGAACCTGTCGCGGGGCGTGGCCGGCTTCCGGGGGGGCACGGTCATCGTCAACTTCCCCGGCAACACCGGCGGCGTGCGCGACGGGCTGGCGGTCCTCGACCCCGTTCTCGAACACGCCGTCGAGCTGTCGCGCGGCACCTCCGTGTCACACGCTCCCCGCAGCCCCGCCACCCCGTGAAGGACACCGTCCTGATCAGCACCCACCACCTGCCCACCGCGGGTGCGCTCCGGGGCGCCTTCAAGTCGTCCGGCTATCGGGTGGAACTGGTAACCCCGCGCGAGGAGCTCGACCCGGGCGCCGGCGTGCTGCTGGTGCTCACCGACGCCCTCGGCCGGTCAGCGGGCGACCTGGCGGCGCAGGCCCGCGACCGGCTGCACATCCCCGTCTTCGGGGTCGCGGCGCCCGGCCACGAGCGTGAACTCGCCGCCCTCGGCCTGGCGGAAACCTTCGCGCCTTCCGTCGACCCGGACGAGGTGCTCCTCATCGCCCACACGCTTCTGGAACGGCGCCGCCTCCAGCGGCTGACCGGAATCGTGGGGGAAACCGACGCCATCCGGGAGGCGCTCGAACGCGTCGTGCAGATCGCGCCCGTGGACTCGACGGTGCTCATCACCGGCGAGTCGGGCACCGGCAAGGAGCTCTTCGCGCGGGGGGTGCACGCGCTCTCCCCCCGCAGGCACAAGGCCTTCATCGCCGTCAACGTGGCGGCGCTCTCCCCGACCGTGCTCGAGAGCGAGCTCTTCGGCCACGAGAAGGGCGCCTTCACCGGCGCCATCGACTCGCGCCGGGGGCTCTTCGAGCTGGCCCACCGGGGCACCATCTTCCTGGACGAGATCGGCGAGATTCCGCCCGCCATCCAGACCAAGCTCCTGCGCGTGCTGGAACAGAAGGAGTTCCTGCGCGTGGGGGGCGAGGCGCCCATCCGGGTCGACGCGCGCGTGATCGCCGCGACCAACCAGGATCTGCGCCACGAGGTGGCCGCCGGGCGGTTCCGCCGCGATCTCTACTACCGCATCAACGTCCTGCACATCGAGCTGCCCCCGCTGCGCCGCCGGCAGGCCGACATTCCCCGGCTGGTGGAGGCCTTCGTCGCGGAGGTGAGCGCCCGCAACGACCGCCGCTTCGCGGGCATCAACGCCGACGCCATGCGCATTCTATGCGAGTACGCCTGGCCCGGGAACGTCCGCGAGCTGCGCAATCTGGTCGAGAGCATGGTCGTGCTCTCCCCAGGCAGGGAGATCGGGCCCGACGATATTCCGGAGCAGGTGCGCTCCCCGGGATCGTCGCCCCTGCTGCCCGTCCCCACGCCCGGTCCCGCGTCCGGGGACGGGGAAGCCGGCCAGCTTCGCCCGCAACTCGAGTTCGTCTTCCGCACCCTGGTCGAACTGCGCGTCGACATGGACGACCTGCGGCGGGAATTCGAGGCCTACCGGCAGGAACACCGCTTTGACGAGGCGCTGCTTCCCGGGGAGACCGGCCGCGTGGAGATCGTAGCCCCCCGCGCCGACGTCCCGGCCACCGGGCTCGACGAACCTCCTCCCGCCGGGCCCGGCCGGGCCGCGGAAGACCGGCCGGACGGGGCGCCGGCGGCCGAGGAGCTTCCCGCCGCTCCGCCCGCCACCTCGGAGGACGCGTCCGAAGACGCCGAACCACCGTCCCGGCCGGAACCCCCGGCCCCGCCCGAAGGGATCGTCCTTCAGCCGGGCATGACCCTGGAGGACATTGAGCGGGAGGCCATCCTGGCCGCGCTCGAGGAGGTCGACGGGAGCCGCCGGCACGCGGCGCGCCTGCTCGGCATCGCCGAACGAACCCTGTACCGGAAGATCCGCCGCTACGGCCTCGAGTGACGCCGCTGCCCGCGTCGCGTCGCCTCCGGCCGCGTTGCGCGCGGGCTACCTGCCCCCCGCTCGCGCCCGCACCTTCGCGCGCTCGGCTTCAAGCACGGTCAGAATCCGCTGCCAGCCGGCGTTGCGCGCGTCCCGGTACTCGATCTCGAGGTCGAGATCGAGGTTGATGAAGGGGCTGAAGGCGTAGATCGCCATCTGCGTTTCCTGCTGGTCCAGCCGCTGTACGCCCCATCCCGGGGTGATCGCCTGGATGGCCAGCGGCCGCTCGCGAATCCCCTGGTTGACGATGTTGATGTCCTCGGGCTGGTAGGTGACGTCGGGCTGGTAGCTGAACACCGACACCAGGAAGAGTACCGGGTCGGTCGACCGCGTCTGGAATTCGAGCGTCTCGCGGTGCGCGCCGGCCAGCGCCGAGAGCCGGGCGTAGGTGTCCGGCGCCGTGAGCCGCGTCACCTCCTCGGCGAGCGGGGTGGCCTTGATCAACAGGTCCTCGGACCGGAGCGAGAGCGAGACCTCGTCCTGCAGCAGGGTCCCGAACCCGGCCGGAACCAGGTCTTCCTCATCGGGCTCCTGCGCGCCGGCTGGCGCCGGCACGGCAAGGCACGCCAGCGCCAGGATCCAGCGACGGGCGAAGGTTGCCATATCCTGGTCGCGCATGGAATTGTCCTCCTGCCCTGAGCCCACATGGGCGTCCGCCCGGCGCGGGTCTCAGTTCCCGGCCTCCAGCAGACCCCCGATCGCGCCGAGGAGCTCGTCCCGCCCCTCGCCGGTGCGCGCTGAGGACACCACCAACTGGTCCTTCGACACCGCAAGCTGCTCGCGCAGGCGCGCGATCCGCTGCTCCCGGACGCTCTTTCGCGTCTTGTCGATCTTGGTGACTACGATCAGGGCGGGCAAGCCGACCTCACCCAGCAACTCGACCGCGGCGAGGTCCGCGGGCGCCGGATCGCGGCGGGCGTCGAGCAGGAGCACCACCCCGGCCAGCTCGCGACTTCGCTTCAGGTAGTCGCGCACCAGCCGCTGCCAGCTCTCGCGCAGCGTGCGCGATACCTTCGCGTAGCCGAAGCCCGGAAGATCGACCAGCACGAAGCGGCGGTTGACGATATAGAAGTTGAGCGTCTGGGTCTTCCCCGGGCGCGCCGACACCCGCGCCACCTTCTTGCGCGTGCGCCTCAGCAGGAGATTGATGAGCGACGACTTGCCCACGTTGGAACGGCCCCAGAAGGCGACGTGGGGAAGCTCGGGCGCGATCGATATGGCGGGATCGACGTGGCTGCCCGCGAACTCGACGCTGCGAATGATCATGGTTCTCGCGGTTTGAAACGCCGGTCGACGCCGCCGCGGCCGAACCCGCTACGCCGGGGTGAGCGCGCGCATCGCGCCGCTCAGGCTTCCCTCTGTTGCCGCTCGGCCTCGAGCACCAGCAGAGGGCGGGTCCCCGAGGCGACCGACTCGACCGTGATCACCACCTCGCGCACGTCGTGCCGCGACGGTACCTCGAACATCACGTCCTGCATCACTTCCTCGAGCACCGCCCTCAGGCCCCGCGCTCCGGTGCCCCGGTCGGCAGCCTTCCTCGCCACCTCGCGCAGCGCCTGGCGATCGAATGTGATCCCCACGCCCTCCAGCTCGAACATCTTTCGGTACTGCTTGACCAGGGCGTTCCTGGGCTCTTCGAGGATGCGCACCAGGTCGTCCTCGTCGAGCTCCGACAGGCCCACGGAGACCGGCAGCCGCCCCACCAGCTCGGGGATGAGCCCGTAGCGCTGCAGGTCCTCGGGCTCGACCAGCCTGACCAGCTCGTCGCGGTTCGGGTGGTCGCCGGCGCCTTCCGGGGAGCTCTTGCCGAAGCCGATGCGCCGCTGGCCGATGCGCTGCTCGACGATTTCCTCCAGCCCGTCGAAGGCGCCGCCGCAGATGAAGAGGATGTTGCGGGTATCGACCTGCAGATACTCCTGCTGCGGATGCTTGCGTCCGCCCTGGGGGGGCACGCTGGCAACGGTGCCTTCGAGGATCTTCAGCAGCGCCTGCTGCACGCCCTCGCCCGAGACGTCCCGGGTGATCGAGGGGTTCTCGGACTTGCGCGCGATCTTGTCGAGTTCGTCGACGTAGACGATCCCGCGCTCGCATGCCGTGATGTTGAAGTCGCTGGCCTGAAGCAGGCGCACGAGGATGTTCTCCACATCCTCGCCCACGTAGCCCGCCTCGGTCAGCGTGGTCGCATCGGCGATGGTGAAGGGCACCTTCAGGATGCGCGCGAGCGTCTGCGCCAGCAGCGTCTTGCCGACGCCCGTGGGCCCGACCAGGAGGATGTTCGCCTTGTCGATCTCGACGTCGTCGATCTGCCCCTGGTGGTTTACCCGCTTGTAGTGGTTGTAGACCGCGACGGACAGCGCCCGCTTAGCCTCCTCCTGCCCGATCACGTACTGGTCCAGGTTCGCCTTGATCTCCGCGGGCACCATGGAGGGGACCACCACGGACACCGCCTCCCGCTCCTCCTCCTCCGCGAGGATCTCGTTACAGAGCGAGATGCACTCGTTGCAGATGTAGACCGAGGGCCCGGAGATGAACTTCTTGACGGAGTCCTTGGTCTTTCCGCAGAAGCTGCAGCGGGGAAACTTGTCGCTGGTCGTGGGCACGGGTCTGCTCGGTGAAGCGGGTGTCAGGATCCGGCTGGAGTTCTATTCCTCAAGGCGCACGCCCCTGGCGTTTTCTTCTTCCCGGCCGACCAGCACCCGGTCGATCAGGCCGTACTCGCGCGCTTCGTCGGGGCTCATGAAGCGGTCGCGGTCCACGTCCTGCGCGATCTTGTCCATCGGCTGCCCGGTGCAGTCGGCGAGGATGCCGTTCAGCCGCTCGCGGATGTCGAGCACCTCGCGGGCGGCGATCTCGATGTCGGCCGCGGTTCCCTGCGCCCCCGTGGACGGCTGGTGGATCATGATGCGCGAGTTGGGCAGGGCGCTGCGTTTTCCGGGCGCGCCCGCGGCCACCAGGATCGCGGCCATCGAAGCCGCCATGCCCACGCAGTAGGTGGAGACCGGCGCCCGCAGGTGCTGCATGGTGTCGAAGATGGCGAGTCCGGCATAGACGCTCCCGCCCGGTGAATTGATGTACAGATAGATGTCCCGCTCGGGATCCTCCGCGTCCAGAAAGAGAAGCTGAGCCAGAATGACATTGGCCACATTGTCGTCGATATGCGAGCCCAGGAAGACGATGCGGTCCATCAACAGGCGGCTGAAGATGTCGTAGCTTCGTTCGCCGCGGCTCGTCCGCTCGATGACGTACGGAGGAAAAACAGGCATGGGTCTTCGTTCTCCCCTGGTCCGGCTCAGCCGGCCTGGATGATCTGGGACTGCTGCTTAAGGAATTCGAACACCTTCCCTTCGGTGATCTCGCGCTCCAGCGACTCCATGCGCCCGTTCCGGCGCAGCCCGGCCTCCACGGTCTCCGGCTGCACGCCGTTCCTGCGCGCGATCTCGTCGACCCGTTCCGACACCTCGAGCGGGCTGGCGGCCAGGTCGTTGGCCCGGGCCAGGCTCTCCACCGCCAGCATGGTGCGAACCGCCCTCTCCGCGCGCGGACGGAGGGCGACCTTCATCTCCTCCACCTTCTCGGGCGGAGTGTCCTCAGGGCCTTCTCCGGCGACCGCCTCCAGGTACCGGTCCACCATGGAGTCCGGCGCTTCGAAGGAGTTCGCCTCCAGCACATACTCCATGAGGCGCGCGCGCACCACCTGTTCGGCCTGGCCCGCGGCGTTCTGCTCCAGGTCTGCCCGGACCTTGTCCTGGAGATCGTCGAGGCTCGCGAACTCAAGGCTGGCGGCGAAGTCGTCGTCCAGTTCCGGAAGGTCGAGAACCTTGCGGCCCACGAGCCGAATGCGCAGGTGCTCTTCCTCCCCCCGGCGCTCCTCGTTGGGAAAGTCGTCGGGGAACCGGACCACGAAGTCTCCCTCGGTTCCCACTTCCAGCTGCTCGATGGCGCGCTCCACATCAGGAATCGCGTCGCCTTCGCCCAGGATGAACTCGTAGTCCCTCGCTTCGGCGTCCTCCTGCTCCAGTTGCAGGATGCTCACCGAAACCGCGTTGCCCGCTTCCGGGAAACCGTCCTCCAGCGGCCGCCAGGCGCCGTTCTGCTGGCGCAGGCGGAGCAGGACCGCGTCGATGTCCGCCTGACCGACCTCGACCGCCGGCCTCTCCACCACGAACCCGCCGCTGCGCTCGATCTCGATGCGGGGCTCGACGTCGAACGAGATCTCGAAGAAGAGGTCTTCGCCCGGCTCACTCCGCACCGCGCCCACCTCGGGATCGCTGATGGGCCGCAGCTGCTCGCTCCGGATGGCCGCCCGGGTCGCTTCGTTGAGGAGCTTCTCCAGCGTCTCCTGCTCGACGGCCGGTCCGTAGCGCTGCTCGAGCACTCTCGCCGGAATCCTGCCCTTGCGGAAGCCCGCCATGCGAACGCGCCCGGAGAGGCCGCCCATGATACGCGCGCGTTCGCGCCCGACGATGTCGGCGGGAACGGTGATGGCGAGTTCGCGCCGCCAGCGCTCGCCTTCGGTGACGGATACGCGCAGGCGCTTTGGATCGATGGTCAAGGGTCGAGGCTCGTCATGGCGGCGACTCCGGTCAGGAGAGGATGCGAAAGGGGGGACTCGAACCCCCACGGCCCGCGGCCACGGGATCCTAAATCCCGCGCGTCTACCAATTCCGCCACTTTCGCGGAGAGCCCGGGTCGGGGCGGAGTTCTCCTCCGCAGCATACCCGAAGCTGGCACAAACTCAAAAAGATAAGCGAGCGGCCGGCTGGACTACAACAAGCAGGTCACTCCGGCATGCGGATGTTGGTGAAGCGCTGCCGGCCGGTGACCGGGTTGGCGAGGACCAGTGTCACGATTTCCCCAGGCTCCACCTCGGCCAGGAGTTCCGTGACTTCATCCGCGGATTCCACCTGCCGCCGGTTGATGCGTACAAGCAGGTCGCCGGCCTGGACGCCGCGTCGGTCGGCGGGACCCATGCGGGTGACGCCACTGATGAGCACGCCCTCGTCGATGCGGAACTGATAGCGCCGGGCCAGCTCCGGGCTGTTGTCCACGACCTCGATCCCCAGCCTCTCCTCGGCACGCGTTGTCCGCTCGGGCGCCGCCGCGGTGGCGGTCTCGTTGAGCGGGGACTCGCCCAGCCGGACCTCGGTTTCCTGCCGCTCGCCGTCGCGGTAGTACGCGATACGCACCCGGTCTCCCGGCCGCTTGCGCGCCACCAGCTGCTGCAGCTGGTTCGAGTAGTCGACGGGGTCGTCGTCGATGGCGACGATCACGTCCTGCGGCTGCAGCCCCGCGTCCTCGGCTGCCGTGCCCTCGGTGATGTCCTGAACCAGCGCGCCGCTCACTTCGGGCAGCTGGTAGACTTCGGCGTCCTCGGGCCCCACCGGTCCGATCTGCACGCCCAGGAAGGCGCGCCGCACCGCCCGGTATTCGATCAGATCCTCCATCACCCTGCGCGCGAGGCTGATCGGAATTGCGAAGCCGTATCCCTGGTAGTAGCCGGACTGGCTGGCGATCGCGGAATTGATGCCGACCACCTGCCCCTCGAGGTTGACCATCGGCCCCCCGGAATTGCCGGGATTGATGACCGCGTCGGTCTGGATGAAGTCCTCGATCGCGTATTGGGCGGCTGCCTCGGACTCGGGGTCGTTGCGCAGCTCGTTGCCGATGATGCCCAGCGGCCGACCCTTGAAGCTGACGATGCCGGCGGTCACCGTGTGGTTGAAGGAAGTCGGTCCCCCGGCCGACCGAAACCCCGGATTACCAACCGCCAGCACCCACTCGCCTACGCGCACTCCGTCGGAGTCGCCCAGGCTGAGCGTGGGCAGGTTGCTGCCCTCCACCTTGATCACCGCTACGTCGGTCGTGGGATCACCCCCGACCAGAGTCGCCTCGAAGGAGCGCCGGTCCTCCAGCTGGACCGTGATGGCGTCCGCGTCCTCCACGACATGGTTGTTGGTCAGGATGTAGCCGTCGCCCGAAACCAGGAATCCACTGCCGCTGCCGCCGCGCGGCTCGGGGTCCGGTGTGCCGAACCAGTTGCGGAAGGGGTCGCTGGCGGTGGCTCGCACCACGCGGCGGGTCGTGATGCTCACGACCGCGGGCGTGACCACCTCCGCCACCCGAACGAAGGACTCGCTCAGGTCGCGCGCCGGCTGGACCGCCTCCGCGGGGACCTGCGGGGCGACCGAGATCGCGGGGGTTGCGACCGCGTCCTGCGTCCATCCCATCCCCGAGGCGACGCCCACGCCGACCAGGAAGGCGAGGGCGACGTAGAAGAGCACTTTCATCTTGGTCTTCAGGGGATCGAACATGCCTGGCCTCCTGTGGTATCGCTGCAGCCGGGGCGAGGGACGCTGACTGCTGCTACCCATTCCCGCGCCACCGGTTTCTCCTTGTCTGTGTGCGCCCTTTTCGATGCGCCGCGCGGCGCCAGAGTTGTCCCGGCCGGACATGCCCCGGCGCAGCGCGGCCAGGAGGGGGCCTATTTCTCCTCGTCGACGATCTCGTAGTCGGCCTCCATGACGTCATCGTCCTCGGGCGTCCCGTTTCCGGTTTCGTCCCCGGTATCCGCTTCGGCGGCATCCTCGGCCGCGCCGGCTTCGGCGGCCTGTGCCTGGTACATCTCCTGGCCGGCCGCGCTGAACGCCTGCATGAGCTCGTCGCGGGCCGAATTGAGAGTCGCCAGGTCGTCGCCCTTGAGCGCGTCCTTCGCCTTCGAGAGCGCTTCATCGAGCCGCTCGCGCGTCGCTTCGCCCACCTTGTCGCCCCACTCGCCCGTGTCCTTCTCCACCTGGTAGACCAGGGAGTCGAGGTGGTTGCGCGCCTCGATCTTCTCCTTCTGTTCCTCGTCCTCGCGGGCGTGCTTCTCGGCATCGCGCACCATGCGGTCGATCTCGGCGTCGGAAAGCCCGCTGGAGGCCTCGATGCGGATCTTCTGCTCCTTGCCGGTGGCGCGGTCCTTCGCGGAGACGTTCAGGATGCCGTTGGCGTCGATGTCGAAGGTCACCTCGACCTGCGGCATGCCGCGAGGCGCCGGCGGGATGCCGGTGAGCTGGAACTTGCCGATGGTCTTGTTGTCCAGCGCCATCTTGCGCTCGCCCTGCAGCACGTGGATCTCCACCGTGGTCTGGTTGTCCTGCGCGGTAGAAAACACCTCCGACTTGCGCGTCGGGATGGTCGTGTTTCGCTCGATCAGCGGCGTCATGATCCCCCCCAGGGTCTCGATCCCGAGCGACAGCGGGATGACGTCCAGCAGGAGCACGTCCTTGACCTCGCCGGCCAGAACGCCGCCCTGGATGGACGCGCCGATGCCCACGACCTCGTCGGGGTTCACGCCCTTGTGCGGATCCTTGCCGAAGAACTTGCGCACGATCTCCTGAATCTTCGGGATGCGCGTCGAGCCCCCCACCAGGATGACCTCGTCGATGTCGTCGGGGGTCAGGCCGGCATCCCGGAGCGCGGCCTTCATCGGCGGGATGGTGCGCTGCAGCAAGCCGTCGGCCAACTGCTCGAAGCGGGCCCGCGACAGCGAGTAGTTCAGGTGCTTGGGACCTTCCTGGGTCGCCGTGATGAAGGGGAGGTTGATGTCCGACTGCATCGTCGAGGAGAGCTCCATCTTGGCCTTCTCGGCCGCCTCCTTGAGCCGCTGCAGCGCCATGGAATCCTTCGACAGGTCGATGCCCTGCTCCTTCTTGAACTCCGTGACCAGCCAGTTGATGATCACCTGATCGATGTCGTCACCGCCCAGGTGGGTGTCGCCGTTGGTGGCCTTCACCTCGAAGACGCCGTCGCCGAGCTCGAGGATCGAGATGTCGTAAGTCCCGCCGCCCAGGTCGAAGACCGCGATCTTCTCGTCCTTCTTCTTGTCCAGCCCGTAGGCGAGCGCCGCCGCCGTGGGCTCGTTGATGATGCGCCGCACCTCGAGCCCGGCGATCTTGCCGGCGTCCTTGGTGGCCTGGCGCTGGGCGTCGTTGAAGTACGCGGGTACGGTGATGACCGCCTGGCTGACCTTCCGGCCCAGGTAGTCCTCCGCGGTCTGCTTCATCTTCTGCAGGATGAGCGCGGAGATCTCCGGCGGGTTGAAGGTCTTGCCGGCGTTGGGGATCCGGACCTGCACCCGGCCCCCCGCGTCGCTGGTGACCTCGTACGGGACCAGCTTGCGCTCCTCGCTGACCTCGGAGGACTTGCGGCCCATGAAGCGCTTGATGGAGAAAATGGTGTTCTTCGGGTTGGTGATGGCCTGCCGGCGGGCCACCTGGCCGACCAGCCGCTCGCCGTCCTTGGTGAACGCCACCACCGACGGAGTCGTGCGCCCGCCCTCCGCGCTGGGGATGACGACCGGTTCGCCGCCCTCCATGACCGCGACCACCGAGTTGGTCGTCCCCAGGTCGATGCCGATGACCTTGCTCATCTTTTCTCCTTGCCCGTTCTGGTATGATTGATTCGTGATCCCGCGCGACGCCCTCAAGCAACGTTCGTGCCGCTACAGGGCCCGTGAGTCTGCCAAAATGGCAGACTTTTTCCCGAAATCTGCCAAAATGGCAGACTTGCCGGGCCGGATGGGCGGTCTTCGGGCGCTCGGGTTATCATGAGCGTCGAACCCCCGCGCGTTGTGCCGCGAAATGGCTCGGGCGTATTTGAACGGGACGTGTTGTCCCGTCCGGCGCCGCAACCGGCCGCGAGTCGCACAGCGCAGCCCGCAACACCCTTCCACCGAAACCGGGTCCGACATGCTCTCCATGCCTTTCGCCTTCCGTCGACCGGGCCGTTCCAGCGCCTGGATGACGTCCGACGCCCGGGTGGCCCCATGAGCCGGGCGTCTGCGGGACCTCGAGCCGATCCCGGACCCGCGCTTCGGGTGCTGTGGGTGGTGTGCCTGCTTCTTCTCGGAGCCGGCCTGGCCGCTTCCTCGCTGGGCGCGGCCGGGGCGTGGGACGCGCCGGCGCCGGAAGGGGCGGCGCCGATCCAGCAGAGTCCGGGACTCGGGATTTCGATCGCCTCCGAGGGACTGGACACCTCGTTTCCCGAGCGCCTGAGGTCGCTGCTCGGCATGCTGGCGCTGGGCGGGCTCGCCTGGCTGTGCAGCGTCAACCGAGCCGCCATCCCGTGGCGGGTCGTGGCGTGGGGGGTCTCGCTCCAGCTGGTCTTCGCCTTCTTCATCCTCAAGACCGCCGTCGGGCTGGCGCTCTTTCAGGGGGCCAACACCGTGGTGGTGGGGCTGCTCGGGTACACGCTGGAAGGAGCGCGCTTCATCTTCGGCAACCTGGTCGACAACAACATCCCCATCGGCACCGGCGAACCGGGCAACGGCGACTTCAACCCGATCCCCGGACAGGTCGCCAATCCGGCGGCCTACGTCGCCTTCACCGTCCTGCCGACGATCATCTTCCTGGCCTCCCTCATGACGGTGCTGTATCACCTGGGCGTGATGCAGTTCGTGGTGCGGGGGATGGCCTGGGTCATGCAGCGCACCATGCGCACCTCGGGGGCCGAGACCCTCTCCGCGGCGGGCAACATCTTCGTGGGCCAGACCGAGGCGCCACTTCTGATCAAGCCGTTCGTCGAGAAGATGACGATGTCGGAGCTGAACGCGGTGATGACCGCCGGCTTCGCGACGGTGGCAGGCGGGGTGATGGCGGCGTACGTCGGCTTTCTCATCTCGTATTTCCCCGACATCGCCGGACACCTGATGGCGGCGTCGGTCATGTCCGCCCCGGCGGCGCTGATGATGGCCAAGCTCATGTACCCGGAGGACGGGGACCCCGAGACCGCGGGCCGCCTGGTCAGGGAGGTCGAAAAGCCGGACGTGAACGTCATCGACGCGGCGGCGCGAGGGGCCGGCGACGGACTCCGCCTCGCCCTCAACGTGGGCGCCATGCTGCTCGCCTTCGTGGCGCTGGTCTATCTGATCAACGGGCTGATGGGATGGGCCGGAGGGCTGGTCGGTCTGCCCGGCCTGACCCTGCAGTCCGTCCTGGGGCTGGCCCTGGCGCCGCTGGCCTGGCTCATGGGAGTGCCCTGGGTTGACGCGGCCGAGGTGGGTTCGCTGATGGGGATCAAGACGGCGCTCAACGAGTTCGTGGCCTACGTCGAGCTGGCGGGCCTGCTCGGGGAAGGTTCCACACTACATCCGCGCTCGGTCGTGATCGCCACCTACGCCCTGTGCGGCTTCGCCAACTTCTCCTCTATCGCCATCCAGCTCGGCGGCATCGGCGGACTGGCGCCCTCACGCCGACAGGACCTTTCGCGCATCGGGTTGCGGGCGATGGTCGGGGGGACGCTGGCCGCCTTCATGACGGCGACCGTGGCCGGGATGATCCTTTGAAGCCGGGCGTGGGGCCGGGAGACGACTTCGAAGCGGTGGTGGCGGGGGTGCGCGCGCGAATCCGCACGGCGCCGCAGGTGCATTTGCTGCTCGGTTCGGGGCTCAGCGGGCTCGAACGGCTGGTCGAGGTCGAGGAGATCGTGCTGTTCGGCGAGATCCCCGGCCTCCCGTCGGCCGGAGTCGCGGGTCACGCCGGCCACTTCCTCTTCGGACGCTGCGAGGGCGTGCCGGTCGTCGCGCAGTGCGGGCGGCTCCACTTCTACGAGGGCCATCCGCCGTGGGTGATCACGGCGCCGGCCCGCATCGCGGCCGCGGTGGGAGTGCGGAGTTCCGTCGTCACGGCAGCGGTGGGAGGGGTGGACCGGCGGCTGCGCCCGGGCGGCCTGATGGTGATCGACGACCACATCAACCTGCTCGCCCGCACGCCGCTGCCGCCGCCCGCGCAGGCGGGCGACGCGAACCCGTTTCCGGACATGAGCGCGCCCTACGACCGGGGGTTGCAACGAACGGCGGTCGAACAGGCGGCCCGGCTGGGCGTTCGTCTGGCGCGGGGCACCTACGCGGCCCTGCTCGGCCCCAGCTTCGAGACCCCTGCCGAGATACGGATGGTCGAACGGATGGGTGGGGACGTGGTCGGAATGTCGGTGGTACCCGAGGTGCTTGCTCTGCGCGCCCGCGGCGTGCGGGTGCTGGCCTTCGCCATGGTCACCAACATGGCGTGCGGGGTGGGGATGGCCCCGGGGGCGGAAGGCGCGGACGCCATCTCGCACGACGAGGTTCTGGAGGTGGGAAACCGGGCCGGGGCGGTGCTGGAGCGGGTGATCCGGGGGATGCTGGCGGGAGGCGCGTTCACTGCTGGACAGCCGGTCCGGCCAAGGGTGTGATGGACTCGGTCGGCCAGGATCCTCTGCCGCGTGTTGCAAAACTGCAGAAGCAACAATTTGTTGCATCCGGGCATTTGCAATGTTCCCTGGAGGTGGCCCGCATGCCAGGCACGGGCTGGCTGCAACGGCCGCGCCGGCGTCGCCGACCTGGCGACAAGGGTTCCAACGAGAGCAGCCCGCCGAAGCGGTCTCCCGGATCTCAGTCGCCGTCCGTCCGCGGCCCCGCGAAGTGGTTGATGGGCCCACCCCCCGCCCCCAGCCCCGGCGCGGAGGAGATCGCGCGCGCGACGAAGTCGATGGCTCGGTCCACGGCCCGGGGGAGCGATGCTCCGCCCGCCAGGCCGGCTGCCACGGCCGCGGACAGCGTGCAGCCGGTGCCGTGCACGTGACGGGTGGCGATGCGCGGCCGGCGCCAGACATGCTCCTCGCTTCCGTCCCAGAACACGTCCGCCGCCTCGCCGGAGGGCAGGTGGCCGCCCTTCACCAGCGCCGCACCCGCCCCCATCCCGACCAGATGCCGGGCCGCCGCCTTCATGGCCGCGAGCGATGTGACCTCCTGGCCGGTGAGCAGCCCCGCCTCGTGCAGGTTGGGTGTCACCAGCGCGGCCAGCGGGACCAGCCGGCGCGCCAGCGTGGCCTCGGCGTCCGGCGCGAGAAGGCGATGGCCGCTGGCGGCGACCATGACCGGGTCCATCACGCAGGCGCGCAGTTGGTGGGCGGCGATGGCCTCGGCGGCGGTTTCGACCAGTTCGGCGGTCGCCAGCATTCCTGTCTTGAGGGCGCGTGGATGAAGATCCGCGGCGACCGCGTCGATCTGGGCGCGCACCACCTCGGCCGGGACGGGATGGACCGCGGTCACCCCCAGGGTGTTCTGGGCGGTGATGGCGGTCACCGCCGAGGCGCCGAACACGCCGAAGGCGTGGAAGGTCTTGAGGTCCGCCTGGATGCCGGCGCCGCCGCCGGAATCGCTTCCGGCTATGGTGAGCGCGACCGGTAGCGAGCCGGGGGGGCCTGTTCCTGGTGCAGCGGGCATGGGACGGTGGCGTGGGTCGATTCAGGAGGCCGTGGCGCGGCCCCGAGGCCGGCGCAGCCAAACATAATGCCCCTGGGAGGAATGAGCAGCGTGAGGAGAGGGATGAGCGATCCGGGTGCCGGTGAGGCGGTGACGTGACGGGCTCTCGCCAGCGGGTGCTGAGCAAGCGCAGGACGCGGATGCTGACGCGGCTCGGAAGCGTCCGCGGCCGGGTCCGCGAGGGTCTTGTGCTGGTGGAAGGCGTACGCGCGGCCGCGGAGGCACTCGCCTCCGGGTTGGTCGTGCGCTTTGTGGTCTGCTCGCGCGTGCTGACCCGCTCACCCACCGGCGAGAGGCTGCTCGCGGAACTGGAGGGGAGAGGGCTGACCCCGGACTGGGTGGGGGAGCGCGAGATGGCGGCCGTGTCCGCGACGGCCAGTCCGCAGGGCATCCTTCTGGTCGGTGAGGAGCCGTCTTTCGCTCCGGAGGCGCTGCACCTCGCCTCGGACGCCCGCTTCCTGGCGCTGGACGGCATCCAGGATCCGGGCAACCTGGGCACCCTGGTGCGCACGGCGTGCGCGTTTGACCTCAAGGCCGTGATCGCCCTCGACGGTACCGTGGATCCCTGGAACGCCAGAGTGGTGCGCGCCTCCGCCGGCAGCGTGTTCCGGATCCCGGTGGTGCGCGCCCGGTGGACCGAGGTGGGCGCTCGGGCCGCCGGCGCACGGGTGATCGTGGCCGATGCGGCCGGCCAGGACGCGGCCACCCTCTCCGTCACGCCCCCGTGGATGCTGGTCGTCGGCAACGAGGGCGCGGGTGTGCGCGAGGAGATCCGCGAGGTGGCCAACGCGTGGGCGGCGGTGCCCATGGCCGGCCCCGCCGATTCGCTCAACGCGGCGGTCGCGGGCGCGATCGTCCTCTACGAACTCACGCGCGCATGACCGACCCTGTGGTGCCGGCCCTTGCCGGGTTGGTCGGCCTGGCGCTCGGGTCGTTCCTCAACGTGTGCGTGGCGCGCTGGCCGCGTGGTCGGTCGGTGGTGCATCCGCGCTCGGCGTGTCCGACGTGCTCGGCGAACGTCCGCTGGTACGACCAGATTCCGGTGTTGAACTGGTTCCTGCTGCGCGGCCGCTGCAGGAAGTGTGATGCGCGCGTCTCTCTGTCCTACCCGCTGGTGGAGACGGCCGGCGGCGCAATCTGCGTGCTCGTCGTCCTGACCCGTGGTGTGAGCCTGGAGGGGGCGGCCGCCGCATTCCTTCTGCTCGTCCTGCTGGGCATCGCGCTCACCGACGCCCGCCTCTACCTGATCCCCGACCAGTTCTCGCTCGGCGGCGCGGCGGCCGGGCTGGCACTGTCGCTCGCGCCGGGGGGGATCACGCCCGGCAGTGCCGCACTGGGGGCGGTGGTGGGGTTCGGGGGCATGTGGCTGGTGGGGACGGCGGGCACCTGGCTGCTCGCGCGCGCTCGTCCGGGCCGGTTGGAGGATGCCGGTCGGGAACACGACCAGGGCCGCCGGCGGGCTCGTGACGCACGGGGGGTGCGCGTCCTGGCGACGCCGCGCGGCCAGTTGGCGGCGCTGCTTCCGGCCCTGCCGGTGATGGTGCTGGCGGGATGGTGGTTCGGGCCGGTCGGCGTGGCCGTGGCGGTGGCGGCCAGCGCGGCCGGGTTGGCGGTCCTGGTCGCCTGGGTGGAGGGATTGGGCGAGGACGCTGACGCCACCGCGCCGGTTTCCCCCGCAGTCCCGTCCCTCGCGCAGGATCCGGCTCGCATGGAGGACCCGGTCCACCCGCATGACTCGGCCCCTGCGGCCGTCCTGGGGGGTGGAGACGTCAAGATGATGGCGCTGGTGGGTGCGTTCACCGGCCCGTGGGGCGTGGTCCTGACCGTATTCCTCGGGGCTCTCGCGGGTCTCCTGGCCTACCTCAAGCTGCGGCTGCTGCTTGGAACCCGCCACCTGGTTCCCCTCGGCGTGTTCCTGGCGGTCGGCGGCGCCGTCACGCTGTGGTGGGGCGACGCCATCCTCGCCTGGTATCTGCGGCTGTCCGGGCTCACTTGAGGCCCAGTTCCTCCATGTACCGCCGCGACAGCCGCACGTAGTGGCCGCCGCCTCCCTCCACCCAGCTCGCCGACGCTCCCTCCAGGGTCTTCCTGACCCGCCCGGGCACGCCCGCGACGAGGCTGTGCGCGGGGATGTCGGCGCCCTCGAGCACGACCGTGCCCGCCGCCAGGACGCAGCCCGGGCCCACCCGCGCCCCCTGCAGGATGACGGCGTTCATCCCCACGACCGTGTTGTCGCCGATCGCGCAGCTCTCGAACTTCGCGCCGTGCCCGACGGTTACATCCTCTCCAACAACCGTGGGCCCCCAGTGGCCCACGTGCACGACGCAGTTCTCCTGGACGTTGCTCCGTGCGCCGATTACGACCCCGTGCTCCGGGTTGTCGCCCCGCAGGACCGCGCCGAACCAGATGCTGGCTTCCTCTCCCACCGTCACGTCGCCGATGAGGACCGCGGTGGGGGCCAGGAAGGCGCTCTCCGCGACCTTGGGGGTGTGCCCGTTGAAGGGCAGGATCAACGCCATTTCCCTATTCGCCCTCGCGGTCGGGAGCGGGCAGCTTCCGGAGGCGCGCGCGCAGGATCTGGGTCTCGGAAGCCTCCACGATCCGGATGTCGACGCCCGCGAACACCACCTCCTCCCCCGGGGCTGGCACCTGGCCCAGCCTTTCCACCAGAAAACCGTTCAGCGAGCGGTGCTCCAGATGGGGCAGGGACACGTTCATCGCGTAGTTGATCTCCCGCAGCTCCGTGGATCCCTCGACGACCGCTTCCGTGCGGGAGACGCGCACGATGGCTTCGGACGCGGGATCGGTTTCGTCTACGATCTCGCCGACGAGTTCCTCGAGCAGGTCCTCGAGGGTGACGAGACCATCGGTGCCCCCGAACTCGTCGGCCACGATGCCCATGTGGATGCGCCGGCTCTGGAAATCCCGCAGCAGGCGCGTAAGAGGCAGGGAACCGGGGACGAAGAAGGGCTCCCGCGAGAGCTCCGACAGCCGCACCTTCGCCTGTCCGCCGGAGTGGGCGGCGTAGGCTTCGCGCACATAGAGGATGCCGGTGACATCGTCGATCGACTCGCCGAACACCGGCACCCGCGAATACGGCACCTCGGGCAGCTGTTCGATGATGTTGTCGAGCCGTAACGAGTCGCTCCAGGCGAAGATGGACACGCGCGGCGTCATCACGTCCCAGGCGGTGGTCTCGTCCAGGCGAAAGGCCCGTTCCGCCAGCTCGTGTTCCTCCGGCATCACGACGCCTTCCTCCTGACCCAGTTCGGCCAGTTCGCTCACCTCGCGCTCCTGGGCCGAACGGCCCTCATCGCCCGGCCGGTGGATCCAGTAGTGCGCGAATCGCCGCACCGGGTAGAGCAGCGGGCGAGAGAGCCGTTCAAGCAGGAGCAACGCGGGCGCGCCGAGGAGTGCCAGCCGGACCGGTCTGGCCTGGGCCACTGCCCGCGGCACCAGCTCGCCCGCGACCAGAACCGTGACCACGGCCACGACCGCGGCAAACACCACGGATCCCGTCCCGACCCGTGCGGACGCCCCCACCCACAGCCCGGCGGCACCCGCGTTGAACACCGTGTCGAAGAGCACGTAGGAATCGAGGAACCGAACGGGCTCCTCCCGCAGGCGCGAAAGCTTGTCGGCCTCCTGGAAGCCTTCGTCCACGAGGGTGCGGATGCGCGATTCGCCCACCGTCACGCAGGCGGTCTGGGCCGCGGTCAACAGCGCCGAGCCGACGAGCAGCATCAGCCCCAGACCCAACAGGATTGTGGTCAACCTAGGTCTCCCGTCCACGGGAAACCCGCCGCCGATCCGACCCCTGCAGGTCGGCTCCGCCAGCCTGACGGAGGCTCGGAAGCGCTGGTACTGCTGGGATCTACCTCCACTGGCGGCTCTCCTCAAGCAGCTCGCGAATGATGTCGTGGGTGCCTCGATTGTCGGCTTCCGCCTCGAAGTTCAGCACCAGGCGGTGCGCCAGCACGTCGGCCGCCACGGCGCTCACGTCGTCGATCGACGGCATGGCCTCGCCGTTCATCGCGGCGCGCGCCTTGGCGCCCAGCACGAGAAACTGGGAGGCGCGCGGCCCGGCTCCCCAGCTCACGTACTTCCTTGTGACGGTGGGCGCGTCCGGAGAGGGGCGTGTGGCGCGCGCGAGACGGACCGCGAAGGAGATGAGCGCCGGCGAAGCGGGCACGCGCCGCACCAGGTTCTGCAGCTCGATGAGTTCTCCGGCGGCAACGACGGGCGAGATGAGGCCATCGTCGGCGCCGGTGGTTCTCATGGCGATCTCTTCCTCCTCCCGCTGATCGGGATAGCCGATCCGCAACTCGAGCATGAAGCGGTCAAGCTGCGCCTCCGGAAGTGGATACGTGCCCTCCTGCTCGATGGGATTCTGTGTCGCCAGCACGAAAAAGGGAGGAGCGAGGCGCATGGTCTCGCCCGACGCCGTAACCGCCCGTTCCTGCATGGCCTGCAGGAGCGCCGCCTGGGTCTTGGGCGGCGCCCGGTTGATCTCGTCCGCCAGCACCACGTTGGCGAAGATGGGTCCGCGCACGAAGCGGAACACCCTCCGCCCGGAAGTCCGGTCCTCCTCGATCACCTCGGTCCCGGTTATGTCCGTGGGCATCAGATCGGGCGTGAACTGTACGCGGCCGAACTCCAGGTCGAGGGCGTCGGCGAGGGTCGAGACCAGCAGCGTCTTCGCGAGTCCCGGCACGCCCACCAGGAGAACGTGCCCGTTGGCAAGCAGGGCCGTGAGAAGCCCGCCCACGATCACCTCCTGACCCACGATGCGCTTCGCGACTTCGTTGCGCAGCGCCTGCGTGACCGTGCCGACCCGATCGAGCAGCAGCAGGTCCCGATCGTCCACCATCGTGTTCTCGAGCGTTCTCATGTGAGGCTGCAGCTCCGGGTTCGAATCGAGGAACGGGCGGCGGATGCCTCTCGCATCCGCAAGATCGCAGCTTCCGCAAGCCTAGCGAGAATAAACCGATTTTCGGGACAGGATCCCGGCTCGCGCCGGGCGATGCCGAAGGTACGGGCACCAGCCCCGGTGCGCCAGCCGCCGCTGTGGAAAAGGGGTTCCCGCGCGCGCTTCCCGGACCGGCGAAAACGGGGCGTTCCGGAGGTTGCGTCGGATGCGCCAACCTTCTAGCTTCTGTCGGCTGTTTCCGGGGTAGGATCGCACCGGTGGGAGGTTGACCAGGTGGGCGACGAAAAGCCCCCGCGAGCTCCGGCAGGAGATCCGTGGAATCCTCGGGCAGATGCAGCCCGCGTTGCGGGACAGGGGCTGACCCTGGCGCTCGCGACCGGGCTCTTCCTGTGGGTGGGCTGGTGGCTGGACAACCGGCTGGGGACGGTCCCGGTGTTCACCGTCCTGGGCGCCTTCGTCGGAGCGGCCGCGGGCTTGTACAGCCTCTACCACCACGTCGTCCTGGAACCACGCCGGCAGAGAGAACGGGAAGAACACGAGCGATGACGCTCAAGTACGCGGGGGCGGCCCTCGCCATCCTGGCCGCCGCGAACGGCGTGATGTTCCCCTGGCTCGACGGCCCCGGCAGGGCCGGTCTCCTGGTTGCGGCCGCCATCACGTTCCCGGTTCAGGTGGCGGCCTTCGCCCTGCTCTGGAAGTACGCGGTACGGCCGGCCGAGGGGCTGGTCGTCTGGATCGGCGCCGCGGTCGTTCGCATGGCGATCGTGATCGCCGTGGGACTGGCGGTTACGCTGCTGCCGGCTCTTTCCCCGGTCACCACCCTGCTGGGGTGCGCGGCATTCTTCTTCGTGCTTCTGATGCTCGAACCGGTCTTCCTCGCAGCCCGCATGCGGTCCGCGGCGGAAGCGGCCTGATGGAGGAGCCTGCATGATCCCGGCCGCGCTGCTGCAGGAAGGGCACGGTGCACCCGCCCACGGGGCGGAGGGCGACGGGCCGGATCTCGGCGGTACCCTGATGCACCACATCGTGGATGCCCACGAGATCGAGGGTCCGCTCGGTGCCGTGTGGCATCTGCCGGAGTGGGAGCCCCTTCACCTTGGTCCCCTCGCGGTCAACCTGTCGCCCACCAAGCACGTCGTGTTCCTGTTGCTGGCGGCGGTGATCTGCGGGTTGGTGTTCACGCTCGTGGGGCGCACCGCGAAACGGCGCAAGGTACACGAGGCACCGTCGGGGTTCGCCAACGCGATCGAAGCGCTGGTGCTCTACTTCCGGGACGAGGTGGTGCGCAAGAACATCGGCGAGGGCGCCGACAAGTACACGTCCTACATTCTGACGCTCTTTTTCTTCATCCTGACCATGAACCTCCTGGGGCTGGTCCCCTGGGGGGCTTCGGCGACCGGAAACATCTCCGTCACCGCGGTGCTGGCGATCGCCACGTTCCTCGTGGTCGAGGTGTCCGGATTCCGTGCCCTCGGTCCCGCCGGCTATGCGCGCACCATCTTCTTCGTCCCCGCCGGCATCCCCGGTTGGATGAAGCCGGTCATGCTGGTGGTCATGATCCCGGTCGAGGTGGTCAGCAAGCTGACCAAGCCCTTCGCCCTCGCGGTCCGCCTCTTCGCCAACATGACGGCGGGACACACGCTCATTTTCTCTCTCCTGGGCCTCATCTTCATCTTCGCGCAGCTCACTTTCGCAAGATGGGCGGTCGCCGGTGCTTCCGTCACGGCCACCACGCTGATGATGGTCCTCGAGTTGTTCGTGGCCTTCCTGCAGGCCTACATCTTCGCCATGCTCTCGGCCGTCTTCATCGGCCTGATCCGCCACGCCCACTGACGGGCGGGCGTTCTCCGCTTCACGACGAACCAATTCGAAACCTCCACTACGGACGAGAAGACTGACCATGCTGCACGCGACACTGACTGCGGTCCAGGAGGCCGCGATGGACATGGAGACGGCCAGGAACTACCTGAGCCTCCTGGGCGCCGGCATCGGGTTCGGGTTTTCGGTGCTCGGAGCGGGCATCGGCATCGGGCTCATCGGCAAGGGCGCGGCCGAGGGCATCGCTCGCCAGCCGGAGGCCGCGGGCCGGATCTTCAACGTCGGCATCATCCTGGCGGCGATGATCGAAGGGGCCGCGCTCTTCGGCCTGGTGCTCGCGTTCCTGTACAAGACCCTCTAGGCCGGAATCCCCGGCGACGAGGCGGCCGACCTGTGCCGGATCCCGCATCCGGCCCGGCTCCGGAGCCCGTCGGGGGCACCCTTGGTGGCACGAATATGAGAGCATTATCCGTGGCTGCCGCGGCGGCAGCACTCAGCGCCCTTCCCGCATCGCTCCTGGCTCAGGAAGGTCCGGGGCTTTTCGACATCAACACCGGCCTGAGCCTGTGGGCGCTGATCGTCTTCCTGATCCTGCTTCTGCTCCTCGCCAGATTCGCCTGGGGTCCGATCCTGAATGCGCTCGAGACCCGCGAGCAGAACATCCAGAGTTCCATCGACGACGCCGCACGGCTGCGCAAGGAAGCGTCCGACGCGCTCGACGAGCACAGGCTGCAACTGCGCGAGGCGCGCCACGAGGCGCAGCTCATCATCGCCGAGGCGAAGGAGGCCGCGGCCCACCTCGGGCGTGATCTGGAAGCGAAAGCGCGGCAGGAGAGCGCCGCAATCGTGCAGCGCGCGCGGCGAGAGATCGAAGTGGAGCGGGACGCCGTCCTGGAGGCGATCCGCAAGGAGACCGTCGGCCTCGCCCTTGCGGCCGCGTCCAGGCTGGTCCGGCAGCGTCTCGATGCGCCGGAAGATCGGGAACTGGTAAACGACTACCTGTCGTCCCTCTCCGACACGGCCACGGGGCGCGACGCGTGAGGGAAGAAACGGTCGCCAGGAACTACGCGGAAACCCTCTTCGCGCTCGCCGAGCGTCACGAAGGAGTCGAGGCGTACCAGGATGCGCTGGCCGCCCTGGTCGGTACCCTCAACGAGAGCCCGGGCCTGCGCACCTTCCTGGCCACGCCGCGCATCGCCGCCGCCGACAAGAAGGTGGTGCTGCGCACCGCTCTCGCGGATCGTGTCCCGGGACACTTTCTCAGCTTCGTGCTGGTCACGGTCGACAAGCGCCGGCAGGCGCTGCTCGAGCAGATCGCGCTCTGCTACAACGAGCTTCTGGACGAACACCGCAAGCGGGTCCACGTCGAGGTTACGGTGGCGCGCGCGCTCGACGACACCGCGCAGACAAGCGTCGCTGGCCGGCTCTCGCAGCTGCTGGGCCGGACCGCGATTCCGCACTTCCGGGTCCATCCGGAGATCCTGGGCGGGGTGGTGGTGCGGGCGGGCGACACCGTATACGACGGCTCCCTGAGACGTCGCCTCGAAGGGATGCGCCACTCGTTGCTGGCGGCATCCCTGGGCGGCACTGGAACAACCAACGGCGGAGGCTGACGCCTTCGAGTTACCAGAGGACTGGGCATGGCTCATACTGATTCCCAACTTCGTGCCAGCGAGATCAAGGACGTTCTGCTTTCCGAGATCGAGCGCTACGAGGACCAGCTGCACGCCGAGGAGGTCGGCGAGGTTCTGGAGGTCAAGGACGGCATCGCGCGCATCTACGGGCTCACCAACGCCATGGCCAGCGAGATGCTGGACATCACCTCCAGCGAGACCGGGGAGACGGTCACCGGGCTGGCGCTGAACCTCGAGGAAGACAACATCGGCGCCGTGATCATGGGCGACTGGACGCAGCTCCACGAGGGCGACGAGGTGCGCCGCACCGGCCGTGTGCTGGACGTCCAGGTCGGGTCGGGGTACATCGGCCGGATCGTGGACGCACTCGGGAACCCGCTGGACGGCAAGGGACCCGTCGCCCCCATTGAGGGCAGCCGTCAGATCGACGTCGTCGCGCCGGGCATCGTACTGCGCCAGCCGGTCAAGGAGCCGCTCCAGACCGGGCTCAAGGCCATCGACTCGATGATCCCGATCGGGCGGGGCCAGCGCGAACTGATCATCGGCGACCGCGGCACGGGCAAGACCGCCATCGCCGTGGACACGATCATCAACCAGGCCGACACCAACGTCATCTGCATCTACTGCGCGGTGGGGCAGCGTGCCGGAAAGGTTGCCGCGGTGGTCGAGACCTTCCGCGAGCACGGGGCGATGGACTACACCGTCGTGGTGGCGGCCAACGCCTCCGATCCCGCGCCCATGCAGTACATCGCGCCCTACGCCGCGTGCGCACTGGCGGAGCACTTCATGTGGCAGGGGATGGCCACCCTGGTGGTCTACGACGACCTCTCCAAGCAGGCCCAGGCGTACCGCCAGCTCTCGCTGGTGCTGCGGCGCCCGCCCGGCCGCGAGGCATACCCCGGGGATGTGTTCTACCTTCACTCGCGGCTGCTCGAACGGGCCGCCAAGCTCTCCGATGAGCAGGGCGGGGGATCGCTCACGGCGCTGCCCATCATCGAGACCCAGGGCGGGGACGTCTCGGCGTACATTCCCACCAACGTGATCTCGATCACCGACGGCCAGATCTTTCTCGAGCCGGACCTGTTCTATTCGGGGGTACGTCCCGCCGTGAACGTGGGCATTTCGGTGTCGCGCGTGGGCGGCAACGCGCAGATCAAGGCCATGAAGAAGGTGGCGGGACGCCTGCGGCTGGACTTGGCCCAGTACCGGGAACTCGAGGCGTTCGCCCAGTTCGGCTCGGATCTGGATGCGGCCACGCAGAAGCAGCTGGCCCTCGGAGAGCGCACGGTGGAGGTGCTCAAGCAGCCGCAGTATCAGCCGATGCCGGTCGAGAACCAGATCGCCACCATCTACGCCGTCACCAACGGCTATCTCGATGCGATCCCGGTCGCGCAGGTGCGCCAGTGGGAGCGCGGCTTCCACGAATTCCTCGCGACCTCCGGGAAGGAGGTCGTGAGCGGGCTGCGCTCCGAGGGGACGCTCACCGAGGAGATCGAGACCCGGCTGGTGGACGCGATCCAGGCCTGGTCCGGGATGTACCTGGCCGACTCCGACGCCGCCGGCAACGGCGGGGCGAGCTGACATGGCCGGAGCCCGCGACGTCAAGCGCCGGATTCGCTCGGTCGAGAATACGCGCCAGATCACGCGGACCATGGAACTGGTCGCGACCTCCAAGCTGAAGCGGGCCACCGATCGGGTAAGGGCGGCGCGGCCCTACAGCGAGGCCCTGAGCGCCATCGTGTCCAGCCTGCATGCACCAGAATACGCGGAGGCGCTGCCCGTGCTTCGCAAGCCGGAGCAGATCGATCGCGCCGCCGTCCTCCTGATGACCGCCAACCGGGGGCTGGCAGGAGCCTTCAACGCCAACCTCATTCGTGAGGGGCGTCAGCTGCTCGACAGGCTGCGTACCGACGGGGTGGAGGTCGACCTGCACCTTGCCGGCCGCAAGGGGCTCGCCTACTTCCGGTTCCGCGGCGAGCCCATCGCTTCGAGCCGAACCGACATCAGCGACGACCCGACCGTCGGTGACGCCGAGGGGCTGTCCGGGTCGCTGCGCGAAGCCTTCGAGGCGGGTGAGATCGACGCCGTGTACCTGATCTCGTCGGAGTTCCGCTCCGCCATGTCGACGCCTCCACGGGTGCTTCAGCTGCTGCCTCTGCAGCCGTCGGAAGGAGCCCTTTCGGCCGAGGCGTTCATCCTGTCGCCCTCGGCGGTCGGGGTGTTGCGCGATCTCATTCCCCTGTACCTGCGCAACATGGTCTACCGGGCGCTGGTGGAGAACGCGGCCGCCGAGCAGGGCGCGCGCCGCACAGCCATGAAGAACGCAACCGACAACGCGGGAGAGATGATCGAACACCTCACCCGCACATACAACCGGGCCCGCCAGGCGCAGATCACGCAGGAGATTGCGGAAATCGTCGGAGGCGCGGAGGGCGTCGGGTAACCCTCACGTTACGTCAGGCTTTCCGCCCTGTCGGGCGGGCCGGAGTCCATTTCCAGAGAACCGATAAGACGACCCAGATCATGTCCCAGACAGATATCGGCAGAGTTGTGCAGGTGATCGGTCCCGTGCTCGATGTCGAGTTCGAGTCCGGTCATCTTCCCGAGATCTACAGCGCCCTGCGCCTGCAGGCGACTTCCGGCGAGGACCGCGAGATCTCGCTGGTCGCGGAAGTTCAACAGCACATCGGCCGGGGACAGGTGCGGGCGGTGTCCATGTCCTCGACCGATGGCGTGACCCGCGGGATGGAGGTCGCCGACACCGGACAGCCCATCACCGTGCCCGTGGGCGAGGCGGCGCTGGGGCGCATCCTCAACGTTGTCGGCGAGCCCGTGGACGAATTGGGACCGGTGCAGGGGGAGGACGGGGCTACGCCCGAACGCTGGCCGATCCACCGGGAGGCGCCGCGGTTCTACGCACTCGAGCCCAAGACGGAGATCTTCGAGACGGGGATCAAGGTGGTCGACCTGCTCGCCCCGTATGTGAAGGGAGGCAAGACCGGGCTGTTCGGCGGCGCCGGCGTGGGGAAGACCGTCATCATCATGGAGCTCATCAACAACATCGCCATGGAGCACGGCGGCCGCTCCGTGTTCTCGGGCGTGGGCGAGCGCACCCGCGAAGGGAACGACCTCTGGCTGGAAATGAAGGAGTCCGGCGTCCTGGATTCGACGGCGCTCTGCTACGGGCAGATGAACGAGCCCCCTGGCGCGCGCCTGAGAGTGGGTCTCTCCGGGCTGACCATTGCGGAGTACTTCCGTGACGTCGAGAAGCAGGACGTACTCCTCTTCATCGACAACATCTTCCGCTTCACGCAGGCGGGTTCGGAGGTCTCCGCGCTCCTGGGACGCATGCCCTCGGCGGTGGGGTACCAGCCCACCCTGGGGACCGAAATGGGGGAGCTGCAGGAGCGCATCACGTCGACCCGGGACGGTTCCATCACCTCCGTGCAGGCCATCTACGTCCCCGCGGACGACCTGACCGACCCCGCGCCCGCGGCCGCCTTCGCCCACCTGGACGCCACCACGGTGCTCTCCCGTTCGATCGCGGAGCTGGGCATCTATCCCGCGGTGGACCCCCTCGACTCCACCTCGCGCATCCTGGATCCCCAGTTCCTCGGCAGGAGACACTACGAGGTGGCGACCGGCGTCCAGGAGATCCTCCAGCGCTACAAGGACCTGCAGGACATCATCGCGATCCTGGGCATGGACGAGCTGAGCGAGGAGGACAAGATCATCGTCAACCGGGCGCGCAGGCTGCAGCGCTTCCTCTCCCAGCCGTTCTTCGTCGCCGAGCAGTTCACGGGGATTCCCGGTCGATACGTGAAGCTCGGCGACACCATCGAGTCGTTCGAGCGGGTGGTGGCCGGCGAATTCGACCATCTGCCGGAGCAGGCCTTCTACATGAAGGGCGGGATCGAGGAAGTGGTGGCCGCTGGCGAGGAGCTGGAGGATTCGGCATGAGTTGCCTCAATGTGAAGGTGGTAAACCCGGAGCGTGTGCTTTTCGAGGGCGAGGCTGCCTCGCTGGTCGCGCCCGCATGGGACGGCAAAGTGGGCGTCCTGCCCAGCCACGCACCCTTCCTGACGCTGCTCGGGGAGGGAGAGGTGGACGTGGATCTCGTGGGCGGAGGCAGTGCCCGATATCCGGTTTCGGGGGGCGTGCTCAAGGTACTCGCCGATGAAGTGATCGTCCTCACCGAGTCGGGGCGCCCCACCTCTTCCGACTGAACCGGTGCGCCTGGACCTCCACCTGCACTCCCAGGCCTCGGACGGCTCCGAGCCTCCGTCGGGCGTCGTGGAGGCCGCCGCTGCCGGGCGGCTGGACGTGATCGCGCTCACCGACCACGACACCACCCAGGGTCTCGACGGAGCCCGCAGGGCCGCCGCGCGAGTCCCGATCGAGATCGTTTCCGGAATCGAGATCAGCACAGCGCACGCGGGCAGGGGGCTCCACATCCTGGGCTATTTCGTGGATCCCTCGACGCCCCGGCTGCGCGCGTACGAGACCCGGGCCCGGCACCGGCGCGAAGAGCGGATGCAGGAGATGGTCCGGCGGCTTGCCGCCCGCGGCGTGCAGGTCCGCTACGAGTCGGTGGTTGAAATCGCCGGGCCGTCGCGCCGCAGCCTGGGTCGGCCACATCTCGCGCGGGCCCTTGTGGGGGAAGGGTACGCGGACAGCGTTCCGGACGCGTTCGACCGGCTCATCGGGAACCGGCATCCCGCATATGTCCCCACGGCCTTCGTTTCGGCTGAAGAAGCCATTCGGATCATCCTCGAGTCGGGCGGTATTCCGGTTTGGGCCCATCCTCCGTACGAGCTTCTGGAAGAGCTTCTTCCCGGGCTCAAGCTGGCTGGCCTGAGAGGGATCGAGGTCTACAGGCCCCGAACTTCACCCGAGCGCATTCTCTCGCTGGAACGCATCGCGCGGTCATGGAACCTGCTGATGACCGGTGGCTCCGACTGGCACGGTCCCGACTCCGGAACACTGGGCGAGTTCTGCGTCTTCGGGGATGAGGTAGCGGGTTTCCTGGAAGCGGGAGGGATGTAGGGCGCGGTAGCCGCGCTTTGTCACCCCCGCCTCTCCATCGCCTCCAGCAACCGGCGTGTGGCGTTCGCGGGGCGACGGGCCGCCATCACCGCCGAGATGACCGCCACCCCGCTCGCTCCGCTCCCGCCCAGGAGCGCGACGCGCTCGGCGGTCACGCCGCCGATGGCGAGCACGGGGATGCGGACCGAGCGCGCCACGGCGGCGAGGCCACCGACCCCGATGACCGCGCCCGCGTCCGCCTTGCTGGTGGTGGGGAAGACGGTCCCGCAGCCGAGATAGTCGGCCCCGTCGGCCTCCGCTCGACGCGCCATGCCGGGATCGTCGGTCGAGTGACCCAGCAGGAAGCCGTCGGGCACTACCCGGCGCGCCGCCGCCAAGGGCACATCGTCGGGGCCCAGGTGGACGCCGTCCGCGCCTGCCGCCAGGGCGATGTCGAGCCGGTCGTTGACGATCAGCCGGGCCCTGTGGCGGGCGGTGACGGCGCGCAGGCGACGGGCCAGGGCGAGGAGTTCGCGCGGCGGAGCCTCCTTGTCACGCAGCTGAATGACCGTGGCGCCGGCCACCACCACTTCCGCCACTACCTCTTCCAGCCGCCGCCCGCAGCCGGGGCGGGGGTGGGTGATCACCATCAGGCGGAGCGCGCGCCGTGGCGGAGCCGGTCCGCCGGTCATCCGCCGCCCGGACCCGCGCCGGCGGCCTCCCGCCGCGCCCGTGTAACCGCGCGGTTGTGCTCGCTCAGGGTGCGCGAGAAGGTGTGTGAGCCGTCGGCGTTGGCGACGAAGTACAGGTAGTCCACCTCGGCCGGATGGAGCGCGGCGTCCAGCGCGGCGGCCCCGGGCGCCCCGATGGGGCCGGGGGGAAGTCCACCCTGGGTGTAGGTGTTGTAGGGGTGATCGGCTACCGAGTCCATCGCGGCGTAGAGCAGCCGGGGGCGGTGGCCGCCCAGGGCGTACAACACGGTCGGGTCGGCCTGCAGGAGCATGCCGATGCGCAGGCGGTTGTGGTAGACCGCCGAGATCGCGGGCATTTCGTCGGCCACGCGAGCCTCCGCCTGAATGATCGACGCCAGCGTCACCACCTCTCGCTCCGACAGTCCCAGCTCCGTGGTCCGGGCCTCCCGCTCGGGGGTCCAGTAGCTCCGGTAGCGTTCGCTCATCGCCCCGACCACGGCGTCGAGCGGGACACCTCCGGCGAAGAGGTAGGTGTCCGGAAACAGGTATCCCTCCAGACCCGGCCCCGGCAGATTCCAGCGAGTGTGGGCGTCTTGCCCGCCCAGCCTGAGGCGAACGGTGTCGGCGGGGAGTTCGGTGATGCCGGCGATGCGGGTGGCGATCCTGGGAAGCGTGAAGCCTTCGGGAATGGTGACCGGCACCATCCTGACCCGGCCCTCGACGAGCGCGTCGAGCAGGCGCCCCCATCCGGTTCCGGCGTTCAGCGCATATGTCCCCGCCCGTACATTGCGGTCGTCCCGCCGCAGCCGTCCGTAGACGCGGAAGAGCAGGGGTCGCCGGATCAGGCCGCGCGCCACCAGCGTATCGGTGATCTGCCCGAAGGTGGCTCCGGGCGCGACCGTGAACACCACGGTCTCGCCGTCCGCGGGCGCGGTGCGGGGGGGCTCGACGGGCGCCGCCAGCCATAGCATCACCGACCCGCCGCCGAGCAGGATCACGCAGGCGGCCGCCCGCAGCACGATCTTCGGCCAGCCCGGCGCCGCGCCCCACGTGGTGACGGCCCGCACCGCGGAAGCAGTTCCGGCCACGCCCCTTCGGAGCATCGAAGCCGCGTCCGCCGCGACCCTCGCCCACCCGCGGCTGGCCTTGCGCACCAGCCCGGCGATGGCCGCGGCCGCGGCCTTCACCCACGTGGTCATCCTGAGGCGCCTCTTCTTCCCGAGTCCAGCCATCTCTGCAGAATCAGTGCCGCCGCCGCCGCATCCACGCGTTCCTTCTGCTCCCGCTTGCGCCGGGGCAACGCGAGCGAGCGTACGATCCTCTCCGCGCGGGCGGATGTCATGCGTTCGTCGACATAGTACACGTCGAGCGCCAGGCTGCCACCGAGTCGATCTCCGAAACGCCGTACCTCGGCGCACCAGGTTGTCTCGGTCCCGTCTGCTGCGAGCGGCAGCCCGACGATCAGCGCGGTTGCGCCGTATTCACGCGCGAGCGCCTGGAGGGCGCCCATGGGCGGTCGCTTGCCGCGCCGCCGGGTCAGGGTGGGCAGGGGCGTGGCGAAGGTGCTCGTCGGATCGCTGATTGCCACGCCGATTCGCCGTTCGCCATAATCGATGCCGAGTACGCGCATGCGAGGCTGTCTCTCCCGATTCTGGAGGCTGTTTTCCGGATTGGGCTCGACCCACACTCATATATGACGCCAACAACATCGCACTCCGCTCCGGTCGCCGTCGAGCACCTGCGTCGCCCGTGAACGCGATTCGCATCATCGAGCGCAAGAGCGCCGGCCAGCCCCTGGAAGCCGGAGAGCTGCAGGCCTTCCTTCGCGCATATCTCAAGGGCGACGTCCCCGACTATCAGATGGCGGCATTCCTGATGGCCGTCTGGTTCCGTGGCCTTTCGGGCGCCGAGCTGGATGCCGTCCTCCACACCATGATCGCCTCGGGAGCCTCCCTTGATCTCTCCCATCTCGATGGCCCGCGGGTCGACAAGCATTCTACGGGAGGCGTCGGAGACAAGGTTTCGCTGGTGCTGGCTCCCCTGGCCGCCGAGCTGGGGCTCTACGTGCCCATGATGTCGGGCCGGGGTCTCGGCCACACGGGCGGCACCCTCGACAAGCTCGAATCGATTCCGGGCTTCCGCACCGACATCGCACTCGACCGCTTCGTGTCGATACTGGAGCGGGAGCGGTTCGCGATGATCGGGCAGACCCCGGAGATCGCGCCCCTCGACCGCCGGCTCTACGATCTTCGCTCGGTGACCGGCACGGTGTCGTCGATCCCCCTGATCGCGACCAGCATCATGAGCAAGAAGCTCGCGGAGGGGCTTACCGGCCTGGTGCTCGACGTCAAGACGGGCTCCGGCGCCTTCCTGCCCGGGATCGAGCGCGCGCTGGAGCTGGCGCGGACGATGGTGACCCTCGGCGTGCGCGCCGGAGTCGACACGGTCGCCCTGGTGACGGCGATGGATCGTCCTCTCGGGCGCTCCATCGGCAACGCGCTGGAGGTAGCCGAGGCACTGGACTGCCTGGCCGGCGGTGGTCCCGCCGATCTCCGGGAAGTGACCCTCGGCCTGGTTGCCCAGATGATGGTCGTCGGAGGTCTCGCGCGCGATGCGGGAAGCGCCCGGGCCCAGGCGGCGGCCGCTCTCGACTCGGGCCGCCCGCTGGAACGCTTCGCGCGCGTGGTGGCCCTTCAGGGGGGCGACACCCGGGCGGTCCACCGCCCCGAAAGGCTGCCGGCCGCGAGGGTTCGCCGCTATGTGCGCGCGCGATCGGCCGGTTTCGCGGCGGCGATCGATCCGCGGACGCTGGGCCACGGGGTGGTCGAGCTGGGAGGTGGCCGGACGCGGCTCGGGGCAACCATCAACCGCGGGGTGGGCTTCAGGCTGGAAGTCCAGGTCGGGGAAGAGGTAACGGCCGGCAGCACCCTGGGGGTCGTGTATGCGGCCACGTCGGAGGACGCCGACAGGGCGTCGGAGATGCTCCGTCGGGCGATTCCGATCGCTCCGGACGTTCCGTCGCCGCAGACGCCCCTGATGTCCCACCGGGTAACCGCAGCCGGGGTCGAGCAGCTCTAGCGTGGTACGCCGCCGAAGATCCGCGACGCGTCGCAGGGCTCCGTCGGCTCCGTGCCCGGAATGAAGATCTCCTGGTAGCGCTGAACCTCGGGACACCACTCGGAGGCCAGAAGTCCGGTCTTGTTGTCCACCTCGAGCAGGAGCAGGGTATCCGGCAGCGGCCAGCGTGAAGGAATCTCGCGCTGCGGGGGTATGTCGGGGTGCGTCTCGTCGCCCTCCCACCCGTAGTACACGCTGCGCATGAAGGTGCCCCAGACGGGGGCCGCATCGCCGCCGCCGGTAGAGTTGGGACGGATCTCCTGCGGCTGGTCCATTCCGTACCAGACGATCGCGTGCAGGTCGGGGGTGAAGCCGTTGAACCACGCGTCCGTCGAATTGTTGGTCGTGCCGGTCTTGCCCGCTGCCGGGATTTCGTGCGGAAGTCCGGCAACCAGGCGGATCGCCGTGTAGCCGGTTCCGGCTGCGACCACGTCTTCCAGCATGTGCACGATCACCCGGGCCTCCAGGCTGTCCATCACCGGGGTCTTCTCCGGCTGCGGCTCCCAGAGCACCTGGCCCTCGGCGTTCTCCACCCGCAGGATGCCGTGCGGCTCGACGCGCGTACCCAGGGTCGCGAACGACGCGTACGCCTTGGCCATGTCGATGGGAAGAACCTCCGCCGATCCGATCGTGGTCGACGGGAAGCGCGGGATGTCGGTGCTCAGGCCGAGCCGGGTGGCCATCTGGGCGACGGTCTCGATGCCCACGTCGTCCCATCCCAGCCTGATGGCGATCATGTTGCGCGATTCCCGCAGGCCCTGGCGTATGGTCATCCGCCCCTTGAAGATCTCGTCGAAGTTCTGGGGCAGCCAGGGTTCGCCGCTCACCTGCATGTAGGCGAAGGGCGCGTCGACCACGACGTGCGAGGGCGGGATTCCACTCTCCACGGCCGCCGCATAGACGAAGGGCTTGAACGACGAGCCCGGCTGACGCATGGCCTGAGTGGCGCGGTTGAACTTGGAGTGGACGAAGTCCCGGCCCCCCACCATCGCCAGCACCTCGCCGGTCGACGGCTCCAGAACGATCATCGCCCCCTGGACATACGGGGTCTCGAAGGCTTCCGTCGCCTCGGCGAACTCCCCATACAGCGGGTGGTCGAACCCGGGCCGCTCCTCGATGCGCCCGAATCCCCACTCCATGGCCCGCTCGGCCAGGAACTGCATGTCCAGGTCGAGCGTGGTCTGGATCTCGAGGCCCGCCGTGTACAACTGACTGCCGTAGCGGTCGTCGAGGATCTGCCGGATCCACTCCTCGAAGTAGGGGGCCACCGGTCCCCCGCTGCGGGTGCCGGGGGTCGGGAGCGGAACCGCGGCCCACCGTTCCAGCTCGGCCGGGCTGATGATCTCCTGCTCGGCCATGCGGCGCAGAACCAGGTCGCGCCGCGATCCCGCCTCTTCGGGGTTGAGGAAGGGATTGTAACGGCGCGGACGGTTCGGGATCGCCGCCAGGAGCGCGGCCTCCGCCGGGTTTATCTGCGTGGCCGGTTTGCCGAAGTACTTGCGGGCGGCCGCCTCGATGCCGTACACCCCGTCGTAATTCACCTGGTTCATGTAGGCTTCGAGAATCTGATCCTTCGTGTAGGCGCGCTCGAGCTCCAGCGCCACCTGGGCCTCCTTGAGCTTGCGCACGAGACGCTTCTCGAAGCCGATGTCCTCGTCCCAGATGTTGCGCGCCAGCTGCTGCGTCAGCGTGCTTCCGCCGCCGTGCTCCAGGGATCGGGTGAGGATCAGGTCGCGGGCCGCGCGCGCGATGCCGATCGGGTCCACGCCGCCGTGGGTGTAGAAGCGCTTGTCCTCCACCGCAACGAAGGCTCCAGGGACGTAGGCGGGCAGGGAACCGATAGCCACAGGGGTACGGCGCTGGATGCCGAACTCCGAGATGATGCGGCCGTCGCGGGCGAGCAGTTTCGAGGTTTGCCGGGGCTCCCAGTTGTGGATCTGGGCGATGGAGGGACAGTCGCCGCACAGGTTTTGCCAGGACCCCCACATGAGGCCACAGGCAAGCGCCCCCGACGCAAGCAGGCTCCACGATACCGCCGGCACCGCGAGCAGTGCTCGAATCGCCGAAGCAAGAGCTTTCATGTTCATCCGGGGGCAGGCTTCGCGGGAAGCGTGGTTGTCACGGTCTGGTCAGGCTCATGTAACGAAAAGGTAACTGCGGCATGGTCGCATTGCGCCGATCCCAGGTGCAGATACCCCGGGTCGCGCGTCCCGGATCCCGGACCGGCCTCCCCCTTTTGCGACCTGTAGCGGCTGTGTTAGAATGCTGCAATCCGGGCTGACGTACCGAGGTCAGCGACTTGGTGTGGGGAGTACCGAAAAAGGAGTGGGGAGCAGGTTGCCGGCCGCCCTGGGCATGGTTCCGGACGCACTATCGGAGTGCACCCAAAACCATGGAGGTTGCCTGTGACACAATCCATCGTTCGGTCGACATCTTCCAACAACCCAATAACGATTTCAAAACGCCCTGACACGAATGCCAATCGCTCGTGTCAGCGGTCCGGGAGCGGGCGCGCCTGTCAGGCGGCGCCCGCTTTTCGCTTCAAGGAGGCAACCATGAAACGTATTCTGTCCACGATCCCCGGACTGCTCGGGATTGCGGCGGCGGCGATTCTGCTCACCGCCGCGCCCGCAGCCGCCCAGACCGGAAAAGTGACCGGCGTGGTCACCGATCAGGCGACGGGCGAGCCCCTCGCAAACGTTTCGGTCTTCATCGACGGGACCGGGCGCGGGTCGCTGACTCAGGACAATGGCCGCTTTTTCATCATCAATGTTTCCCCGGGCACCTACACGCTGGTCGCGGAGCTCATCGGCTACGCCAGCGAGCGGCGGGAGAACGTCGCCGTCTCCATCGATGTCACGGTGCAGCAGAACTTCCAGTTGGCCACCGAGGCCATTGCACTGGGTGAAGTCGTGGTGTCGACGAGCCGCACCCCGCTGGTGGTGGAGGGCCAGACCGGTTCTCTCGAGATGATCTCCAGGGACGAGATCGACGCGCTCCCCGTCACCGACATCATGGGCGTGCTCGAGCTTGAGCAGGGCTTCCTGCAGGTTCCGGAAGACAACACCACGGTGGTTTCCTTCGCGCAGCAGAGGCAGGGGGTCACGGCCCTGCGCATCCGCGGCGGGCGCGGGGCCGAGACCACGGTCATGATCGACGGCATCCCGATCAACAACTTCGCCCTCGGCGGACCGGCCTTCGACATCACCAACAAGGCCATCGAGCAGGTGGCGATCTTCACCGGGCAGTTGGACGTGCAGTACGGAAACGCTCTGTCGGGTGTCGTCAATTACGCGACGCCGGAGGGGAGCGACGAACTGCAGGGCGAACTCGAGTTCCGGTCCTCGCAGGTCGGCGGATGGCTGGGCAACCAGTACGACCAGACCCGCGGGTTCGACATGTTCGAGGGCGTCATTTCAGGGCCCATCCCCATGACCGGCGACAATCTCCGCTTCCTCATCGCCGGCCGCCAGAGGTACGGGGCGGCCCGAGCGTACGAGTTCGACGACGATGTGTTCGACCCGTCGAACCCGTCGGCCAACTTCAACAGGCCCGACGTCATGGACGTCATCCCCGGCTGGCGGTCGTCCGGATTCGACGAAGTCCGGGACGGCTACGCGAAGCTCACCTACTACGCAACCCCGGCGGCCAAGCTCAACGTCTCCTGGGCAGGGTACGAGCGCGAGTACAAACCCTTCGACTTCGACTGGAGCCTCGCCGTCAACCCGCTCGAATACATGACCACTGCGACCGACAGCGCGTACTACCTCGCGCGGCCAGGGACGCTGAATTACCAGAACTTGGCGCAGAACTCGTTCCGCCTGGACCGAAACCTGTTGATCGCGCGCTGGGACCACACCTTCGGACGATCCGCCTACAAGATCACGGTTGGTCGCTTCGACCAGAGCCGCACGACCTGCAACGTCGTGAGCGGGGTCTGCCTTGAGAACCACTACGAGGATCCCAACTTCAGCGGCGGGTTCGTTGCCCCGGGTCCCGCGGTGTACACCAACACCCCGACCGCCGGAACCGATTATTTCTGGGGCGGGGAGAACGTTCTGACGACGACCGGGCGCTTCGACTTCCAGTCGCAGGTCTCCGACAACCACAACATCTCCGGGGGTGTGTTCTACCAGGGCCACGACCTGACCTACGATGAGTGGCAGAACGTCGGCGTGAACGACGTGGTCAAACTGCACCAGCTCTTCGACGCCCAGCCCTGGGACGGCGCCGTCTACATCCAGGATCAGATCGAATACGACTTTCTGACCCTCAAGCTGGGCGCGCGCTTTGACTACGGCAGGGCGACGGGGCTCTTCTTCGCCAACCCTGTCGACCCGACCAACGGCACCACCGCGCTCGACGTGTGCAGCAACCCGTCGCAATGGCAGAATGTCACGGTTCGCGAATACGACCCGGCAACCGAAACGTTCAGCATATCCACCGTTTCGGCCGACCCGAGCTGGACGCTGGCCGGCTGCACCTTCGAGGTCCGTGACGAGGCGACGCGCATCGCTTCCTCCGACGACTTCTCGGAGGCCGACACCCGCTCGCAGTTCTCTCCCCGCATCGGCGTGAGCTTCCCGGTCACCGAGAGCTCGAGCCTGTTCCTGAACTTCCAGCGCCTGTCGCAGAACCCGATTCTCATTAACAACTACCGCAACTCCGGCATCGGCACGCCCCGCGAGGGAACCAAGGACGGACCCGCGATCTTCGTTAACGCTTCCGCGGGTACCACCCCCTTCCTGGGCAACCCGCACCTCGTCACCGAACAGGCGACGACCTACGAGATCGGATACTCGCAGGAGATCGACGGCCAGTACGCGCTCTCCGCAGTCATCTTCTCGAAGGACCAGAGCGGCCTGACCGGCGTGGCCCGGGTGGGCCAACAGCCGTACCTGGTGATCGATCCGGGCGCCACCTACGGCTTCTCGGCGCTCGACTACGCCATCCTGACCAACCAGGACTTTGCGACCACCCGGGGCATCGAGGTCGCGCTGCGCCGCCGTGTGGAGAACTACTGGGGCTTCGATGTGAACTACGGTCTGTCGGCATGCCGCACCAACGCCGCGGACCCGGAGCGGGAATTCGAGGTCCAGACGGAGGAGGGGGACCCCTTCATCAGAGACGAAATTCCCTGCGAGATCGACCAGCCCCACAAGTTGACCGGCGTCTTCCGGCTCGCGGTACGCGACGACGTGCCCGACATTCCGTTCGGCGACCTGCTCGCCAACACCAACCTCTCCGTGATCTTCTCCGCGGCGAGCGGGTTGCCCTACACGCCAACGCTTTCCTTCGCGGGCTTCGGCGAACTCAACCAGTTCGAACGCTACAGCGGGCGCGCGCCCATGCTCATGACCTTCAACCTGCAGGCGCGCAAGGACTGGACCATCAACAACGTCCGCTACGGCTTCTTCGTGAACGTCAACAACGTCACCGACCGCGCGAACTGCATTCAGGTGTACGAGTCGACCGGTAAGTGCACCGACGGCGCCGAGGACCAGAGCCGCCGGCGCGCGGGGAACACGGTGGGGACCAACACGGATTCCACCTTCTTCGACCGCCCGCAGTTCCTGGGGCCGCGGAGGACGATTACGGCCGGCTTGCGGGTCACCTTCTAGGGATCCCGTGGCCGCTGCAATGCAAAGAGACGCCAAACTTGTCCAATCGGAGTTCTCATGAAGAAACTTCTTACGCGTAGGGGAGGCCTCCTCATCGCGGGCCTGGTCGTGATACCGCTGGGTACGCCCGGCGAGGCGCGGGCGCAGGAAGGGGTGACGGTCATTGAAGCGGGAGGCGTGGGGCGCGACCTCGTGGTTCCGACTCGGCCGAACCTCTTCCAGTTGCGGGCCTTCGGCGACGAGGGCGCGGCCGGTGTTCGTTCCAACGGATCCAACGGCTGGTGCTTCCAGAACATCGTCGGGTTCCTGAACCGCAACAACTTCGGTTGCAGCAACTGGCGGCTCCGCACGATAACGGGCGGCTATGACTTCGCCATCTTCGACATGGGGATGAAGTGGGGCGCGCCCGCGAGCGACCTGCCCGAAGTGATTGATCCCGCCACCAGTGGTCTCACCGGCGGCGGCTTCACCGTCAACATGACCACTCTGATCATCGGAGGCTTCGTAAGTGGCGGGGGCGACAAGCTGTGGGCCTCGGACCGAAGCCCGGTCGATCTGCTGAATCTGGCGGCCAAGACCACCGAGGACGCCACCTGCACGAATCACTCCGCCATTCGCGATGGCGACATGAATCCGGGGTTCCAGCTTACCCCTACGTCCGACTGCGAGGTCACACATCCCGCCGCCGGCTGGAAGGGGAGCCACCCGATTCCCGCCGAATCGTTCCTGCAGCTCCAGGCGTCCGCGCCGGAATTCGGAGCGATGTACGACACGATGAGCCCCAACGACTACGATCCGTTCGCATTCTGGCGTGTGCCCGAGGAAATGCAGAGCACCGAAAAATTCCTCGGTGACTGGCAGACTTACGGAGAGTTGAGCGACCACTATCGCAACGCGCTCGAGCGCTACGGCACGGTCGTTCCAGGGGGCGCGGGAGCGCCGAACTACGGCGGCTGGCCACTCGGGCTGACCCAGTTCTACGACGCGTTCTATTTCGGGCTGCCGACGGTGGGGAATGTGGTCTACTTCCAGTCCATCATCGTCAATGAGTCGGAGAAAGTGTACGGCGTGGGAATGACCTACGACTCCGTCTACATCGGCATCAACGTCGATCCGCTGCTGCAGGGACAGGGCGACGCACACTACTTCGACCCCGTGCGCAGCGCGATGCTCTGGAAGGAAACCGGCAGCGGATGCGAGGACGCGATCAACCCACCGGGCTCGGGTTGCGGGGGTTTCGACTGGAATCTGGGCGCGGCGGGTGCCGGCATCGTGTTCCTCAAGACCCCGATCGGCGACGCCCGCTACAAGCTGTTCAGCGACCCGTCGAGCGACTTCTACAATCCGTCGCATCCTCGCGCGGGCGATACAATCATGTTCCAGCACCAGCGCCAGTGCGGGTTCGGAGGCTGCATTCCCCGCACCTGGGGCCGGAGTCTGCGCGCCCACTTCGGGCATTTCGCCTCAATCGGTGAATACACGCTCGATGGGGAAACGCCGGGGGATCTGTCCGACGGTGCCTACCACCGCACCTTCCGCCCCGAAGCATGGCCGGAACGCACGGGCGTGTACAACAAGTACGTACCCGGCGAGGGTGATGCCGGGGCGCCCACCTGGGACTGGAACCACGACGGGCAGCCGGACACCATCTACGCCGACGCCTGTGGCAGCCGCGGGTGCGTGGCCCTGTGGGCGGACACGCTTCCATCGGGCTATACGAACAGCTACGGCAACATCTCGGATATCGCGGTGGGTCCGGTGCACATGGCCCCCGGCGACACCGTCCCCTTCGTGGTGGCGCTGGTGGGCGCCGCGGACTCCACGTCCATGGAATCCGCCCTGGACAACGCCATCGGCTTCTATCAGCAGATGTACCTCGGACCGGAGACGGCGCCGCCGCCGGTGATATCCGCGGTGGATGTCGTCGCGGGCCAGGCGGCGTCCACGGGTGAGGTTGAAGGGAACCGGATCTCTCTCTTCTTCGACGATGCGCCGGAGGAATGGGTCGATCCCTACCTCGCCAATCTGGACGTCACCGCCGACATCGCGCGCAACTACTGGCTGGCGGATTCGGTCGCGGCGCGCTCCACCAACAACGTGGCCGCCATCCACATCTTCAAGTCCTGCGACGGGGGTTCCACCTGGACGCAGGACGGGGACTGCGATGGCGACCCGGTCTTCGACGAGACTTCCAAGTGGACCAACTTCGGGTGGCAGCCATACGTCACCTTCGAAGCCGAGGACGACGGCACCCTGCCCAACATCTTCAACGACTTCGCGCTGATCCCCGGCGTGACCTACACCTACTCCATCGTCACGGAGACGCGTGGAGCCACATTCAACGTGGTGCGCGGCACGCACGTCGACTCGCTGCTGGCCGAGGAGGTAGTGTTCGCGCCCGAGTTGATCGGGGCAGTGTCCGCTTCGGGCACCAACCCCAACGTGGCGGTGGTGTACGCGCCCCTCAACCTCGCGGCGGGCGCCAGCCGGGCGGAACTGAACGAGGTTTCCCGCAGCGGGAACTCCACCGTTCCAGTCTCATTCTCCGTGGTTGGGACCTCCCCGGTCTCCGGGCAGTACCGGGTCGTCTTCGGCGACAAGATGGTGGTCAACCAGGTGGATAACCTGGACGACACCGGTTCGCCCACCTCCACCCAGACCACCGTGGCCGCGCAGACGGTGCGCACCATCACCGGCATGGAAGGGGAGCCTGTGGAGGTCGTGATCGCCAGCGTGGACTTCAACCGGTCCGGTAGCGTGACCCTCTCCGGGCTGGAGGAGTTGCCGGTCGACAGCGCGATGCAGAGCTCGATGCAGCGCACCACGGTCTTCGAGGGAGGCTTCGGCATGGTGGTCGCCGCCGGGGCCACGCCCCTTCTCGCCTCGACGACCCTGGCGGGTGCCGAAGCGACTCCGGGGACCTTCTTCAGCCGGGAGGACTTTCCCTTCTTCACGGTGTCGGTCAACGCCGAGGAGGGAGGTACGCTGGACCCGCCGTCCAGGGTCTTCACCACCGCGTCGGCCGACACCGTCGCGGCGCGCGTGCAGCCGACCGTGTGGTGGCTGACGGGTCCCTCAGGATATGCGGGCGGTGACGAGTACGGAGAGTACGCGATCGTCTGGAACGCGGACGCGTGGGGCGATGGCGCGCCCTTCCAGCTTCCGGATCCCGCGATCGAAGCCACCGTGGCCGCGTCTCTGTCCGGGCGGCCGGCGGCCTCTACCTCGAGCACGGGCGAGGATATCCTGGCAGCCGTTCAACAGGTCAATCCGGACGTCGAAAGCCTGGAGTCGTACTCGCTTCCGTTCTCGGTGCGCAACAACACCTACGCCCGCGATGTGCAGATTGCGGTGGTCGACCACCAGGAATCGGTGCTCGTCGGACAGGGGGTCGACACGGCCCGGGTGGAAGTTCCCGCGGGCGTGTGGGTGCCGGGCGACCAGATCTATTTCGTCGAGACCGTTACCCGCGAGATGACCGACGACCAGGGCAACTCCGTCCTCGACGCGGGCGGGCAGCCCGCGACGGAGACGGCCACGGTCGTGACCTTCGACGTGACTCTCGGCTGCGACGCCCCGCGTCCGTCCTGCGATCCGACCACCGGAGGGGCGACCGAATCCGGCTACATCCCGGTGACCGAGCAGGTCACGCTGACGGTCCCCTGGCTGGTACCGCTTCAGTCGGGCGACGAGGTGGTGGTGGACGTGCAGAGGGCGATCACGGCGGCGGAGGCGGCGGCGACCGGCGCGGTTTCGCTGGAGAACGTCCACGTGGTGCCCAACCCGTACCTGTACGGGAGCGCGTTCGAGCGCGCGACCGACGCGCGGGTTCTGAAGTTCACCAACCTTCCGCAGGAGGGGACCATCCGCATTTTCGACGTGGCGGGGCGATTCATCCAGGAGCTCATCTATGGTCCCGAGGATCTGCAGGGGATCACGGCATTTTGCGGCGCCGGGGACTGCGGGGGAGACCTGAACTGGGACATGCAGACCCGCGAGCGGACGAACCTCGGAGCGGGGCTCTACATCTTCGTGCTCGAATCCGGCGGCCAGAAGAAGATGGGCAAGTTCGTCGTCATTCGCTGAGCCTAGAGGCCAAGGAGATAGATCAATGAACCGTGCACTGCTCTCAGCAGCCCGTGGACAGACTCCCCCCGGCATTCGGCCTTCAAGGCGCCTTGCCAGCCCGGTGCCTCGCCGCTCTCTGTGCTCGCGCGGATTCATCCACGGACTGCTAGCGCTCACGCTCGTGGCGACGGCGGAGATGCTGGAGGCTCAGGAAACGCTGACCTCGACGCCGGAACAAATCGTGACCCGGGTCGGAACCCGGGGCGCCGCCTTTCTCGCCTTGGGCGTCGGCGCGCGAGGCCAGGCGCTGGGAGGCGCCTTCGGAGCAGCGGCGGACGACGTGACGTCGCTCTACTGGAACACCGCGGCCATGTCGCGCATCGATGGCTTTACCGCCGGGATGACGACGGCGCGGCTCTTCGACGAACTCGACATCCAGCACACCTTCGTGGGCGTGGTGATGCCGTTCGGGTTCACTCGCATCGGCATCAGCGTCAACACGCTCGACTCCGGGGAGATGCCCTGGCAGAGCGAATACTGGCCCAACGCCGGCTACGGGGGCGAACAGGATCCGACCGCCGCGTCCTTCAGCTGGACGGGAACGGCGATCGGGTTGCACTTCGCGCAACCCATCACCGACCGCCTGACGGTGGGTCTTGCGGGCAAGGTGGTCGAGGAAGGGATCACCAACGCAACGGCGAGCTATGTCGGCGTCGACATGAGCACGGTGTTCCGCACCGGGCTCTACGGCGTCACCATCGGAGCGTCGCTCACCAACCTCGGGACTTCGGGTCGATTCGAGGGAAACCTGCTTAACAGCCGGGTGAACACGTCGTTCTCCGAGAACCAGATCGACGACTTCATCCGGGTCATGGAATTGTCCGCGGCGACCGACCATCTCGAACTCCCCACGTCGTTCCGCTTCAGCGTGATGCTGGACCTGATCGGGGGCGCCGATGCGATCGTTTCCCCGGACGCCGACCAGTCGCTCCGCCTGATGGCCGACATCAACGATCCCGTCGACGCGCCCCAGGAAACCGCGCTCGGGCTCGAGTACGGCTTCAGGGGACTGGCCTTCGTGCGGGCCGGCAAGCGCTTCGCGAACGAAGACCAGATCGACCATGGGCTCATGCACGCGGCCGCCGCGGGCGGAGGCCTGCGGCTCCCGGTCGGGGAGCTGGGCACGCTGAGCGTGGACTACGCGTACACGTCGATGGAGCAGCTGGAGAACATCCAGGTCTTCAGCTTCCAGCTGCAGTTCTGATGCGGCTCGGTTTCGGAGAGGGAGACCTGGCCGTGCTACCCCGTGGCACAACGGGAGGAAATAGACTGATGAGAGTACTGAACCGGTTGGCGCTGGCCGGGCTGGTGATGGCGCTGCCCACGGCCGTGCAGGCCCAGTCCGAACAGGGTGCCTGGAGCGTCGAGGTGTCCGCGGGAACCCAGATGTACGCCCCGTCGAGTTCGCTCATGAACAGCCCCATGCTCGCGCTGGAGGCGTTGTATCAGCTCACCCCGCGCATCGCGCTGGGGCCTGCGATCCAGTTCCACCGCGCCGACACCGACGGTAGCTTCTACGTGGCCGCCATCGACTTCGGCGCCGACAGCACCCGCATCTACGAGGTAGGCCAGACGCTGAGCGCGCTCCACTACGGCCTGAACGCGCACATCAGCGTCATGCCGGGAAGCTCGCTGGACCCATATGTCGTCGTCGGCGGGGGCGGAGCCACGCTTTACCTGGATACGCAGGCCAACGACGACTTCCGCCGCGTGACCCATCAGATGGTGCTGGGGGGCGCGGGGGTGCGCTACGCGGTCACAGAGGCCGCCGGCATCCAGGTCGACGTCCGCGACGTCATCTACCGGGACTTCGACCGCGATGTTCTGAACCCGGTCGAGGAGCGACTCCGCAACTGCAAGAGCGACGGGACCTGCCGGTTCCCGGATGCGGAACGCACCGACCTCCCGGACAAACAGGACATGATCCACAACATCCGCCTGTCGATCGGGTTGACGTACGTCCCCGGACTCAACCGCTAGCGGGCAGGAGGCGATCAAATGAAAGCAGCACGCAAGCGAATCCGGTTGCACGCGGTGGGTGTCGCTCTGTGCGGCGCGCTCCTCGTGGGCGCCTGCGAGACCGACAACGTCACCGACCTCACAGAGGACCGGCCGGTGCTCAAGATGGCGATCGCGCCCGGGGATGCGGTCTTCCCCTCCGGTTCGGTCGAGCTCTCGAAGGCGGTGGTCTCCGGGTTCGATTTCTCGGTCCCGGACGGGTTCGACCGGGGGACGGGAGCGGGGGGGTTCTTCCGCGACGTGAACAACGGACAGTTCACCTCCGCCGCCGTGGACATGGGCCCTGCGGTTCGCAACTCCTCGCAGGATCCCCGGCTCCCCGCCCTGAGGGAGAGTTCTGCCGCGCTCGGCAATCACTTCGGCATGTATGAACTGGTTTCGATTTCCAGCAACCCGGCCTTTGCGCCCGGCGATTGGGACATGTGGGGCGAGATTACGGGCCTTGAGCCCTCCACGGTCTATACCGTCGTCCTGGCGCGCATGGCGCTTCAGGTGAACGGTGAACTGGACCACAACCAGGTGCTGACGGGACTCCCGGTGGACGCTCCCGACGAGTTGTCCTTCCTCCCGGGGCGGGAACTGGTGTATGCGGGCGTCACATGCGACTACAGCTCGATCACCCGCGTGGGCGCGCCGGTCAATCCGGTGGCGCTGGGCATCATCGAGACCGACGCCGACGGCAACGGAACTGTCGACTGCATCATCAGGGCCACTCCCGGCGACCTCTGGCCGGTACCTGCGGCAGGTGCGGAGGCCACCACGGCCGCCGACTTCACCGCGGCCAACGCCCCGTTCGGCTCAAACGAAGTGGGCGCCAACGTCGCGCCCGGGCAGTACAACTACCTGCTCCTGTACGAAGGGCCGCCGGGCGAGGACGCACTTCCGGAGGGTCCCCCGACCGTCCGCATGCAGCTGGGGCCCGACGTCGATGCCGACGGAAACGCAATCAACAACGCCATGGCGCCCTTCCCGGCCGGTGTAGTGCCCAACGCGCCCGAACTCTCCGGGGGCGCCAACTCCTTCGCCGCGCCGGGCCAGATCGACGTCACGCTGGCGGGCTTCTCGTCTCTCTCCGGCGGTTCGTACCAGCTTTGGCTGTACAACGCGGGCTCGGGCTCCTACTCGTCCGCAGACGCCACGATCTACCCGGCGATGGCCATGGACATGATGATGATGGGCTCCACCTTCTCGCCGTCATCCTCGGAGGACGTGTACCACGCGAAGCTGGAAGTGTCGATGGACCAGGATTTCGCCGACTTCACGCACGTCGCCGTGAGTGCAGAGTCGGGACAGGCGAGCTCTCCGACCGGGGGGCCGTTCCTCTTCCAGGAATACCTCACCTCCAGCAACCTGATGCGGCAGGGGGCCATGACCTTCGGCCACCTGGGTTCGGGTGGGGAAATCGTGCCCTTCTTCGGTGGAGGCTCGGGCTCCGGGTCCTTCTACGAGGGCTCGCTGCTGGTTGAGCTGAATCGATTGCCGGCGCCACCTGCGGGACTGCACTACCAGAGCTACCTTGCGGATATTTCACCCACGGGCCTGACCAGTTGGGGGCGGGGCAACACGATTACGCTGGACGCCCGCGGAAACGCGATGGACCGCCTGGAAGCGGCACAGGTCGGCGACTTTGCGTCGTTCACGCACTATCTGCTGGTGCTGGAGCCGGACGGTATCACCTCCATCACCGAGATGTGGGTGCAGCAGAGCGACGACTACAAGAACAAGTTCAAGGAGTTCTTCGGAGGCTGACGCCGATGCCGGCATGCCGCAACAGTCCGCGCCCGCCGCCTGCAGGGGTGGCGGGCGCGTTTGTTGCATAGGGTTCCCGGGACGGGAGCCGGTGCCCCCGCACTTGCCCCGGGTGATAGATTCCCTGCGATGCGGCAACTGGCGGAGTCCTGGAGATGAAGACACTTTCCGTCCGGGTCGAAAAGCCCTGGGGCTACGAGCTCATCTGGGCCCACACCGGACGCTACGCAGGGAAGATCCTTCACGTGAACGCGGGCGAAGCGCTTTCACTGCAGTACCACCGCGAGAAGGACGAGACGCTGTACCTGCTCGCCGGGTCGATGCGGCTGTGGCTGGGCCCCGCGGAGGATGCACTGGAGGAGCGGCTGATGAGGGAGGGGGATGTGGTGCGCATCGTTCCCGGAACCGTGCACCGCATGGAGGCGGTGACGGACGTGGACATCCTGGAGGCGTCGACGCCCGAACTGGACGACGTGGTCCGGCTCGAGGATCGTTACGGGCGCGCAGGGAGTGCCGGGCGAAAGGGATGAGGCCGGGCATCCACGGACTGCTCGACGTTGCCGCGTCGCCTGCCCGGTTCGGGGCGCTCCTGCTGGTCGTCCTGCTGCCCGGCGTAGCGTGCAGCCAGGAGTCGCCCACCAGCGGGCAGGTCGTTTCATCGGATGCCGCCCTGCAGGAGACGGCCAACGCGCTGCTTGAGGACATCAGCGAGCGTTCGGGGTTCAGCTTTACCAGGCCGGTGCGGGTCGAGTGGCGCAGCGAGGAGGAACTGGTCCGGTATCTGACCTTCAAGCTCGATGAGGAGTTTCAGGAGGGCGAGGTGGAGCGCATCCGCGACACGTACGCACTTCTGGGGCTCGTGCCCGAAACACTCGATCTGGAGGCGCTCTTCCTGGCGCTGTATACTGAGCAGGTCGCCGGGTTCTACGATCCCGACTCGGTGGCGCTCTACGTGAGATCCGGCCAGGACGAGGAGACGGTCGAAAGCGTGCTGGTCCACGAGCTCGTCCACGCCGCCCAGGACCAGTCCGTCGACCTCGACGCGCTGACCGGGCGCACGCGCGGCAACGACCGTCAGATCGCGGCCCGGGCGGCGGCCGAGGGTCACGCCACCCTCGTGATGCTCGAGTACGCGCTCGAGAAGCAGCAGGGGGCGGAAGTGGACCTGGTGGCGATTCCCGACTTCATCGACCTGATGGGGCCGTCGCTGGCGGCAGCCGCGAGTTCGTCACCGGTCCTGAGCACCGCTCCCGGAATCGTGCGCGAGTCGCTCATCTTTCCCTACCTGCAGGGCACCGAATATGTCCGCGCGCTGTGGCAGCGGCGCCCCGGCCGGCCGCCTCCCTTCGGGGAACTGCTTCCCCACTCCACCGAGCAGGTGCTTGAACCGGAACGCGCGTTCGGTCCCGAACCGGATGCGCCGGTTGACATCGACATCTCAGGGGGCGGTGCTTCCGTGACCTACACGAACTCGCTCGGGGTGGCGGAGATCGGAATCCTGTTCGAGGAGGTCGCGGGGGATGGGCGGCCGATACGCGGCTGGGAGGGCGACCAGTTCGCCCTCGTGGAAGGCGACGACGGCGGCCGGGGGCTGGTCTGGTGGTCGGTCTGGGAGGACCAGACGGCGCGTGACGCGTTCGTGACCCGCGGCCGGCCGGTGGCGGCGGCACTGACCGACGCGACCCTCGAGCCCGACATGCTGGATGGCCGGTACGCCGCGGTGTTGACGGTCGGTGCGGTACCGGCCCCGCCGTTGGCGAGGATCGTGGGCGGCGCATGAGTTCGCTCGCGTCCGCGGCGCATGCCGTGCCGGTGAGCACGACGGAGGGCCGGGGGTATCCCGTGCTCGTGTCCCGCGGCTTGCGCCGTGCGATGTCCGAACTGCTCGCCGAGTACGCGCCCGCCCACCGCTACGCCGTGATCGCCGACTCCAACGTCGCCCGCCTGCACGGCGAGGCCCTGCTGGGCGTATTGGCGACCGGCGGGGCGCGGGCGGAAATGTTCACCTTTCCCGCGGGGGAGGAGAACAAGATCCGCCGGAGCTGGTCGCGCCTCTCCGACGAGCTGCTGGCTGCCGGATTCGGACGCGACGGCTGCGTGGTGGCGCTCGGGGGCGGGGTGACCGGCGACCTCGCCGGCTTCGTGGCCGCGACCCTGCTGCGGGGCATCCCGGTGGTGCAGGTGCCGACCAGCCTGGTCGCCATGGTGGATGCCTCGGTGGGGGGCAAGACGGGGGTTGACACCCGGGCCGGCAAGAACCTGATCGGGGCCTTTCACCCGCCTCGGGTGGTGGTCGCCGATCCCGACTACCTGGGGACGCTGCCAGCGGCGGAGCGCGCCCAGGGGCTCGCCGAGGCGGTCAAGCACGGGGCGATCCTGGACGAGGGCTACTTCGAGGAGGTCGCGCGCTCCGCCGCGGGGGTGCTGGCGGGAGACGGCGCCGCCATGGAGGCGGTGGTGCGTCGGTCGGTGGAACTCAAGGCCCGCGTCGTCAGCGCCGACGAACGGGAAGGGGGGCTCAGGCAGCTGCTCAACTTCGGGCATACCCTGGGGCACGCGCTCGAGGCGGAATCGGGCTACACCCTCCCGCACGGTTCCGCCATCTCGCTCGGCATGATTCTGGAGGCGAGCGCGGGCGAGCGCATGGGGCGTACGGCGTTGGGTACCGCCGATCGGCTGCGCGAGGCGCTCGACGCCTGCGGCCTTCCCACCGCCCTTCCTCCGGGCACCGCCGCCGCCGCCGTGCTGGCGCGCACTCGTTCCGACAAGAAGATGCGCGCCGGGTCCGTCGCCTACGTCCTCCTGGACCGCATTGGACGAGTGGACGGGACAGGCGGATGGACCAGCGCCGTGCCCGACGAAGTCGTGCTTGCAGTACTTGGCGGGGCAGGATGATTCTCCCAACAGGGATCCGCTGAATGACCCGCGCCGCCGACCACACCGGTTCTCCGGAAGGTCCGTCGCCCTCCACCGTCGCCACGGTGCTGGCAGCGGCCGCCGCCGCCGATCCCGGTCGGCCGTTTCTGCTTTCCGGGGGCGGCATGATGACCTACGGACAGGTGGAGAGCCACGCCCGCGACCTGGCGGCATCCCTGCACCATCTGGGCATCGAGCGGGGCGAGCGTCTCGCGGTCCTGCTGCCCGGCTGCCCCGAGTTCATCGTGGCGGTTTTCGCGGCGGCCAGGCTGGGGATCGTCGTGGTGCCCATGAATCCCCGCCTCCCGCCGATGGAGCTGCGCTACCGCCTCCGCCACTCGCAGGCCGCGGCCGCGGTGACGCCCGAGATGTTCGAGGGGATCGACTACCTGCAGTTCGCCGAGGACGTACTGGAGGAGCTGCCGGAACTGGGCTACGTGATCACCGTTGGTGAAGAGGACCTCTGGTACGACGACCAGATCTACCAGTTTGAAGACCTCGTCCTGGCGGGACGGGGCAAGAAATGTCCTCGCCCGGACGTCGCCTCGGACGACCTCTTCGCGCTTCTCTACACCGCCGGCACCACGGGAAAGCCGAAGGGCGTGGAGCTGACCCACGGCAACCTGGTGGCTCCCGCCCGCCGGACCGTGGCGGAGCTGAGGTTGACCTCCACGGACCGCATCATCGGAGCCAGCGACATCTTCCACGCCTTTGCGCTCGGTCCCGCCATCCTCGGCACCGCGAGCACGGGCGCTTCGATCGTGCTGCAGGAGAGCTTCGACGGCGAAGAGGCGCTGGATCTGATCGAACGGCACGGCGCCACCGTGCACTATGGCGTGCCCACGCACTTCCTGACGGAGCTGCACGCCCAGCGCAGGGAGCCGCGCGACCTCGCCAGCCTGCGCACGGGCATCGTCACCGGGGGCCCCATCGGCGATCCGGCCCTGCGCCATGTGCGCAAGGAGCTTTGCCCGAACCTGCAGGTGGCCTATTCACTCACCGAGGCCGGGTCCGTCCTCTCCATGACGCGCGCCGAAGATCCCTCCGAGAAACAGCGCTTCACCGTGGGACGGCCGCTGGCCGATGTCTCGGTGCGCGTGTGCGACGGCGACGGGTCCGTGCTCCCCGTCGAGAGCCTCGGGGAAATCCGGGTTCGCGGCCCGGGCGTGATGCGCGGATACTACCGGCAGCCCGACAACACCCGGCGGCACTTCGACGCCGACCGGTTCCTGCGCACGGGCGACATGGGCATCGTGGACGAAGACGGCTACCTGCATTTGGTAGGCCGCCAGGGCGATGTTATCATTAAGGCTGGGTTCGATGTGTATCCCCGGGAAGTCGAGAACAGAATCGCGACCCACCCGGCGGTGCGGGATGTAGTGGTGACAGGCCTGCCTGACGAGCTCCTGGGTGAGGCCGTATGCGCCTGCGTGCACATGATCGAAGGGGCCATGGTCTCGGCGGAGGAGTTGAGAGCGTGGTGCCGCCCCTCGCTGGCCACCTACAAGGTGCCCGATCGGATCCACTTTTTGGACGAGTTCCCGGCGACGGCAGCCGGGAAGGTCGGACGCGGAGAACTGGCTCGCCTGTTGCGGGCCGAGGTCCTGCGCCGGCACGGCTAGGTCCCTGGCTTCCCAGCTCTGCTCCACGACCGATCGCGGCGTGCGCCGCCGGAGAGAGGGTGGACCGGAGAGGGAGGCTCGGCGGCCGGAACTTCGGTTGCGAGAGAACATCACATGATCAATCACTTCACGCGCGCCCCGCATGTCGAAGGGGCGGGCCCGATCCTGTCTTCGGCGCCCAACGCGGCGCTGCTCATCGACTTCGACAACGTGACGATGGGCATCCGGAGCGATCTTTCCAAAGAGATCAAGACGCTCCTCAACTCCGACATCATCAAGGGCAAGGTCACCGTCCAGCGGGCGTACGCCGATTGGCGACGGTATCCCCAGTACATCGTGCCGCTCTCGGAGGCGTCGGTCGACCTGATCTTCGCTCCCGCCTACGGCAGTTCGAAGAAGAACGCCACCGATATCCGCATGGCCATCGACGGCATGGAGCTGGTCTTCATTCGTCCGGAAATCGGGACCTACATTCTCCTCACGGGCGACAGCGACTTTTCCAGTCTGGTCCTGAAACTCAAGGAGTACGGGAAGTATGTGATCGGGGTCGGGATCCAGGAATCAAGCTCCGACATTCTGGTCCAGAACTGCGACGAATACTACTCGTACTCGTCCATCGCCGGACTTCAGAAGGCGTCCGTGGGAGACAAGGGCAAGTCGGTGGACCCCTGGAATCTCGTCAGCGAGGCGTCGAAGAAGATGATCGAGCGCGGCGACGTCATGCGCTCGGACCGCCTCAAACAGGTAATGCTGGAGATGAACCCGGGTTTCGAGGAATCGAAGTACGGGTTCAGCAAGTTCAGCAAGTTTCTCGCGGAGGCGGCCTCCCGCGGGATCGTGGGCCTGCGCAAGCTCGAGAACGGCCAGCATGAGATCTTTCCTGCGGGGGGGCGTCCGCGAGACGCTTCGGCCGGCCGCGCCCCGCAACATTCCGGCGCGCGCAGCCGGCCGGCCGCGCCCGGTGGTCCGGAACGCAGGCGGGCGGCTGCCGCGCCCGGCGAAGCGGAGACCCCGAAGAAGGAGGCTAGTCGAGAGGGCGTCTCCGGAGACGGGACAACGAGTGCGGACCCGCTTGCGGACGCGTATGCGCTCCTGCGCCGGGCGCTGCCGGAAATCAGCCCCGACAACAACTGGACGCGGGACTCCGATGTGAAGCGCCGCATGCTGGATCTCGACCGGAACTTCGATGAGACGGGGCTCGGGTTCAGCAAGTTCAGCAAATTCCTCACGCAGGCCCACGAGCACGACGTCGTGCGCATCCGACGGAACGAAGCGGGCAACTTCGTCGTGCGGCTTCCGCGGTCGGACCGGGCGCACAGGGACGACGCTGCCTCCAAGGGATCCCGGGAGGAGAGTGGGACGCCTTCCGGGGCGGATGGAGCGGCTTCCGGCGCGTCGCCGACAGCTGCGGCCGGTACGCCGGGCGTGGCCCCCGAGGTGACGGAAGAAGACTCCGCGTCCGCGGCGGTCGATGACGCCGCGTCTGCAGAGTCGACGGCGGCGGCGGCGTCTCCAGCGGCGAAGAAGGGAGGGCGCCGCACACCGCGTTCGCCCCGTCAGCGCATGTGGCGCCAGAGCCAGCGGGCGCGCGAGCGCGACAGGGATGAGAGCGCCGGCGAGGACGGGCGTGCGGACGCGAAGCCCGCGTTCGATCCCGCCCGCCTCGGACTGCCCACCGATGCGAGCGCGGTGCAGCGTTACCTGGCCAACCGCTACCGGGGCGTGGGCGCGAAAACCGCGGAACGCCTCATAGCGGCTTTCGGCGAACGGGTGTTCCATGTGCTGCACGACTCCGTGGACAAGGTGGACGGGGTTCTGCCGCGCAATCGGGCGGCCAAGCTCGTCGAAGCCTGGCAGGACGACTTTGCCCGCCGGTCCAGGGCGGAATCGAAGGCCGACAGGCAGGCAACCGCCACGGCGCGGCGGACCCGTCTGGGACGGCGGCGCGGGTCTTCCTGAACGGCGCGCCCGGTCGAGCGGGTGGTGTCGTCCGGTACTGCCGTGAGCGGGGCGCTTGCCGGCCTCCTGTCGGGCGGCGCGCGCGCGGTGGCGCCCGGCCTGCTCGGCTGGGAGGTGGAGTCGACCATCGGCGGCCTGAGGACGTCGGGCCGCATCGTGGAGGTGGAGGCCTATACGGGACCGGACGACCCGGCATCCCACGCCGCCGAGCGCATCGGCCGCACCCGCCGCAACGCCTCCATGTTCGGTCCCCCCGGCATCGCATACGTCTATCTCATCTACGGCATGCACTGGTGCCTGAACGTCGTGACCGGCCGGGAGGACTTTCCGGCCGCAGTGCTGGTGCGGGCGCTCGAGCCGGTGACGGGTGAAGCCGCCATGGCGGCGCGGAGGGGCCGGACCCACGATCTGTGTTCGGGCCCGGCGCGCCTCTGCCAGGCGCTGGGCGTCACCGGGGCGCTCGACGGGCACACGCTCGACCGGGCGCCGCTCCGTCTCATTCCGCGGAAGCCGGTTCCGGCCGGGAGCGTCGCGCGGTCCCCGCGCATCGGGGTGACCCGGGCGCGCGAGCGCGAACTGCGTTTCTTCCTCCAGGACAATCCTCACCTTTCCAGGCGCACGGGCGGAACACGATGAACGAACCGAGCTGGATTTCGCTCCTTCCCACCGTCCTCGCGATCGTGCTGGCCATCTGGAGCCGACAGGTCTACGTATCGCTCGCTGCGGGCATCTGGATCGGCTGGACCATTCTCGAGGGCTGGAACCCGCTCGTCGGCCTCGCCACCGCGATCGAGCAGACCGTGGCGGTGCTGGGCGATCCCGGGAACGCGAAGGTGATCCTGTTCACGCTGGTGATCGGGGCGATGATCGCGACGCTCGAAGCCGCCGGCGGCGTGCGCGGGTTTGTGCGCTGGATCGAGGGCAACCGATGGGTCACCGACGGACGCCGCGCCCAGTTTCTGGCGTGGATCATCGGCATCGTGATCTTCATCGAGTCGAACATCACCGTGCTCGTGGCCGGGGCGGTGTCGCGTCCCCTCTTCGACCGCTTCCGCATCTCGCGCGAGCGCCTTGCCTACATCGTCGACTCCACCTCCGCGCCCATCTGCATTCTCATCCCGCTGAACGCCTGGGGCGCCCTCAACCTGGGGATCCTGAACGAACTGGGCGTGGAGAACGCGCTCGGCGTGTTCATCGCCGCGATTCCGGTGAACTTCTACGCCCTCATCGCCTTCCTGCTCGCGGGGGCGTCGATCCTGTGGAAGATCGACCTCGGCCCCATGAAACGCGCCGAGAAGCGGGCAGCGGAGGGGCAGGTGCTGTGGCCCAACGCCCAGCCGATGGTGGACGAGACCGTGCTCTCGCCCACGCCGGTGGGCCGCATCGCGCCGCGCGCGCGCAACATGCTGGTGCCGATCGCGGTGATGGTGCTGACCATGCCGCTGGGCCTGTACGTCACCGGCGGCGGCTCGATGCTCGAGGGTTCCGGGTCGACGAGTGTGCTGTGGGCGGTGCTGGCCGGCCTGGGTGCCGCCTGGCTGCTGCTGCTCGGCCAGCGGGGCGCGAACCTCGACGAACTCACCCGCACCGGCCTCAAGGGCGCCGGGGGCTTGATGCCGCTGGCGCTCATCCTGCTGCTGGCCCTCGCGCTGGGATCCGTGGCGCGCACCCTGGGGGCCGGCGAGTACGTCGCGCAGGTCACCGAGGGCGTGCTTCCCCCGATGCTCTTCCTTCCCCTGGTGTTCGTGGTCGCGGGCGGGATCGCCTTCTCGATCGGCTCGAGCTGGGGCACCTTCGCCATCATGCTGCCCATCGCGGTGCCGGTGGCGGAGACGCTGGGCATGCCGCTGGCCCCGTTCGTGGCGGCGGCGCTCTCCGGCGGCATCTTCGGCGACCACTCCTCGCCGATCAGCGACACCACCATCATCTCCTCCATGGCGGCCGCGACCGATCACATCGACCACGTGCGCACTCAGCTGCCCTACGCGCTGCTGGCCGGGGGGGCCGCGGCCGTCTGCTTCGCGGTGCTGGGGGCGACGCTCTGATGCCGGCGCCTCACGATGTGACGGCATCAGGATCCGGTGCCATCGCCCTCGAGCCGGACCGCCATTCCCCTGAACGGGATCTGGTTTACCTTCCTTGGGCTGCGGCCGGCCGGCGGGCGTGAGCGTCTGCGCGCGGCGGTCGCTTTCCCGTCCCGATCCTCGAACCGGAGCGACCCGGCAGTGAACGTGAGCGTCTGCATACGCAGGGTGCCCGACACCGAGACGCGGATCCGCGTCGGCGACGACGGCGTTTCCATCGATGCCAGCGGCGTCAAGTACATCGTGAGCCCCTACGACGAGTTCGCCCTGGAGGCAGGCCTGCAGGTGACTGAAGGCCCGGGAGCCGGTCAGGTGACGGTGGTGACCGTCGGAGACGCGGGCGCCGCCGAGAGCCTCAAGAACAGCCTGGCGATGGGTGCGCACCGGGCGCTGCTGCTCGAAGGCGAAATCACCATGGATGGCCTCGCGACCGCCAAGGCGCTGGCGGCGGAACTCGCCGGGGCCGACGCCCCGCTCATCCTGCTCGGGGTGAAGGCGGCGGACGACGATCAGCAGCAGGTGGGTCCGATGCTCGCCACGCTGCTGGGACGGCCCTGTGCGACCGCGGTAACGCGGCTCCAGGTGCGGGACGAGCATGTCCGTTGCCACCGCGAAGTGGAGGGCGGAACGGAGGTGGTGGACTTGCCCCTGCCGTGCGTGGTCACGATCACCAAGGGTACCTACGAGCCCCGGTACGCCACCCTCAAGGGCATCATGGCCGCGCGCCGCAAGCCGCTTGAGCGAAGACCGGCCCAGCTGCCCGCCGCGCGCCTGCGCGTGCTCGGGCTGGAGCCGCCCGCGCCCCGACCGCCGGGACGGATCGTGGGAGAGGGCGTGGAGGCGGTGCCCGAGCTGGTCCGGCTGCTGCGTGAGGAAGCAGGGGCCCTGTGAGCGCCGCTGGAGTGTTGGCCGAACCGATGACGATGTCGGAGCACGGGTCGGAGACGGAGATGGAGTCCGGTGCAGGGGTGGTGGCTGCGTTCGTGGAGCACCGCGACGGCAGCGTGCGCGCCACGGCCCACGAGGTCGTGGGAGCGGGAGCCAGACTGGCGCGCGACCTCGGTGGAGACGTGCATGCGCTCGCCGTGGGCGGGCCGGGCCTGGGCGCGGAATGCGAGCAGCTGGGCGGGTGCGGGGCGGGGGTGGTCCGGGTGGCCGAGGCCGCCGAACTCGCGCAATACCAGGCGGAGAGCTACGCGCACATCGTCGCCGACATGGTCGCTGGGGGCGGGTATCGGGTGGTGCTCTTTCCCGCCAGCGCGCTGGGGGCCGACCTGGCGCCCCGGGTGGCGGCGCTCCTCGACGTGCCGCTCGCTTCGGATGCCACCGGCCTGGAGGTGGTGGACGGCGGGCCGGTCGTGACCCGCCCCGTGTACGGGGGGAAGGCGTTCGCGCGCGTCGCCTTCGACGCCAGCCCGGCGGTGGTGTCGCTCCGTCCGCATGTGTTTCCCCCGGGCACCCGCGCGGCGGCCGGCCGGGTGGAGGTCTTCACCCCGGCCGGAGGAGCGCCGCCGGGGGGGAGGGTGGTGGACTTCCGGGCCGCCTCGGGTGGAAGCGTCGACGTGGCGGAGGCGGAAATCGTGGTGTCGGGTGGCCGCGGCATGCGCGGACCGGAGAACTGGGGCGTGATCGAGGAGGTGCGCGATGCGCTGGGGCCGGCCGCCGCCCTGGGCGCCTCGCGTGCGGTGGTGGACGCCGGGTGGCGCCCGCACGCCGAGCAGGTTGGGCAGACCGGCAAGACCATCGCACCCAAGCTCTACTTCGCGCTCGCCATCTCCGGGGCGATCCAGCACCTGGCGGGGATGCGCACCGCGCGCACCATCGTCGCGGTGAACAAGGACGCCGACGCGCCCATCTTCAACGTCGCCGACTATGGCATCGTCGGCGATGTGTTCGAGGTGGCCCCTGTGCTGGCTGCGGAGATCCGGCGGCTGAAGAGCGAGACCGGATAGGGTCTCTATCGCAGCACCGGCTTGTCCAGGGAATCCCAGCCGTAGGCGCGCTCGACCCGCTCCAGCACCTCGCGGTATAGCCCGCCCCCGCCGGACGAGTTGGTCATGACCACTACGCCGTACCCCTTGGCCTTGTGGGCCGTCAGGTAGCACACGAAGCCCCAGTTGCCTCCGGAGTGGCTGAAGTACCAGCCCTGGCCGCGCTGTTCGAGGTGGAAGCCGACGGCATAGGCGCCCACACCCACCGGGCTCACCATTTCCTGTGCGCCTGCACGCGACAGCACCCGGCCCGCATCGCCGCGGGCCGCCTTCTGCACCTCGATCGCGAAGCGCGCCAGGTCCGTGGGCGTGGTCCACAGCCCGGCTGCCGCCAGCGCCGCGTACGCGTGCCACTTCTCCACTCCCATGGGCAGGCCGTCACCCCGGTGGCCGCGCGCGGCGTTCACGTCGAGCGCCGCGGGAAGGGGATGCTCGAACGTGCTGCGCGTCATCCCCGCCGGTTCCAGGACGGTCCGGCGCATGAGGTCGGGGAAGGGTTCGTCGCGGGCATCGGTGAGTGCCAGTTGCATGATGGTGGTGCCGCCGCCGGAGTAGTGCATGGCCGTGAGGGGCGGTCGCACCAGCTCGACGGGTCCCACGTTGGACGGCGCTTCTCCCTCGAAGATCTGCACCGGGGTGGGGCGGGGAACGTCCGGTGCGTACCCGGGAAACCCGTGCCCGTCACCCAGCCCGGCGGTGTGGCTGAAGAGCAGCCGGGGCGTGACGGGCTGTTCCCCGATGAGGCCCCTTCCCGGGAGGGTCCACGAACGCAGGATCGAGTTAATGTCGTCGTCGAGAGAAAACAGGCCCTCCTGAACGGCGGTCAGCGCGGCCATGGCGGTCACCGGCTTCGAGATCGAGGCTGCCTGGAAGAGGGTCCCGGTGTCCACCGGGGTGCCGGTCACCACATCGGCCACGCCGTACCCCTTCGCCCAGTGCACCTCGAAGTCGTGGATGACGGCGATGCTCATCCCCGGGACGCCGAACCGCTCCATGACCTCGGGCAGCGTCAGGACATCCATCCCCTGGCGGCTCGGGCTCTGAACGCCCTCGATGAGGGCGATGTAGTCTGCGGCGGAGTCCTGTGCGGCGAGGGGGGCCGCGGTCGACAGCGTTGCGAAGAGGGCGAGAGCGACCTTGCCGGAATTCATGATGGCGACCTCCTGGATCGTGCCGCTTTTTCGGCTCGCCGGCTTTCCCGCGCGGCCCGGCGGCGGGCCCGGTCGCCCGCCCTGGCCGGCGGCGCCAGGCGCACGACGGCGATGCCCGCCAAGATGACGCCCGCCCCGAGCACCTGCAACGCGTGCGGCGTCTCTCCGATCCAGATCCAGGCCGTGAGAATCGCTGCGACCGGGACCAGGTTGGAGTACACGGCAGTGCGGCTGCTGCCGAGCCTCTGCACGCCGCGGTACCAGATGAAATACGCGAGCCCGATAGCGAGCACGCCGGCATAGGCGGTGCCGAGCCACGCCCCCGCCGAAATCCCCGCGAAGTCGGTGCCCAGAAGGTCGGGGAGCCCCATCAGGACGAGCGCGACCGTGCCAACCCAGAGTGTCCACGCGGTTACCTCCAGCGCTCCATTGCGCCTGACCAGCCGGCGCCCCAGGACGGTGTACAGCGCCCATACGACGGCGGCCGCCAGCATGAACAGGTCTCCCCGCAGGGTCTCGCCTCCCAACGTCATGCCGGAGGATCCGCCGATGATGACCAGCGTCAATCCCGCCATCGTGATCGAGACCCCCCCGAGAACAATCCAGCTGAAGCGCTCGTGGCCGAGCGCCGGGGAGAGGATCGCGATCCACATCGGCACGGTCGCCAGCATCAGGGAGGCGTTGCCGGCCAGGGTGATCGAGAGGCCGGTGATGAAGAAGACCTGATAGGCGACGTGTCCCATCACCGAGAGCCACGCCACCCGGGGCCAGTCGCGGCCGCGCGGCAGCAGGCGCCGGCCCTGCGCGCGAAGCACGATCCACACCGCCAGCGCGGCCAGGGGGAAGCGCAGGGCGTTGAAGGCCATCGGTTCGATTTCGCGCAACGCAACCTTTACGACGGTGAAGTTCACCCCCCAGATGACGACCAGCGCGAGAAGGTCCAGTTCGCCTGCCGGAGTGCGCGCGAGCGGAAGCCGGCGCCGGGCGTCCGGCGTCGGGGACATCACGGGCTCGCGGGATCGGCTTCCGCCGCGTTCCACCTGATGCGGGTCGCCATGGTCAGGTCATCCCGGCTCGGCGGCCGCCGCCCCGGGAAGCAGGCCCGGGCTGCCGAACAGCAGCACGTCGACCTCCTCCCCCTCGGCGATGCGCTCCACCCCCTCGGGAAGGACGGCCAGCCCGTCGGCGCGTCCCGTGGGCGCGACCAGCGCGGAACTCTGGTGGCCGGAAAGCACCACGGTCCATCCACCTCCGGAGGCGGGCACCAGGCGCACGCGCGGGTAGACCGCGAGTCCCCTGGGGCCTCCCATGGCCACGCCCGCCCGCGCCCGCACGACGGGAGGGAATGGGTGGCGGTGTCCCGCAAGCGCGCTGATGAAGGGCCGCGCGAAGAGGTGGAAGGTGACGAAGGCCGACGCCGGATTGCCCGGCAGCCCGAACACCGGAACGGAGGCCCGCCCCTCGGCGGGCAGGTGCCCGAAGCCGAAAGGGCTGCCCGGGCGGACGCGCGCGCGCCAGAAGTCGGGCTCGTACCCGAGTTCGTCGAGTACCCGCTTGAAGAGGTCCCCCTCTCCCATCGACGCGCCCCCGATGGTGATCAGCAGATCCGCCTGCGCGGCGCCCCGCAGCAGGTGTTCGCGCACGCTCTCCTCGGTGTCGCGCGCGATTCCCGGCCGCACCCCCTCCCCCCCCGCCTCCGCCACCGCGGCGGCCAGCATGGGGCTGTTGGTGTCGGGGATGGCGCGCCCGGCCGCCACCTCGTCGAACCGCTCTGCCGGCGCGATCTCGTCGCCACTGGCGAGGATCGCCGCCACCGGCCGCCGGTGCACCTCCACCGAAGTGAGCCCGCACGCGGCCAGCACGCCGAGCTGCGCGGCGCCCAGGGTGGTCCCGCGGGGGAGAACGGTCTCGCCCGCCCGCATGTCCTGCCCGGCCGGCCGCACGTTGCGGCCCAGGTCCCGCTCCGAGAAGACCGCCACCCGCCCCGGTTCCCGCTCGGCGTCGGTGTCCTCGACGCGGACCACGCAGTCGGCCCCCTCCGGGACCGGGGTGCCGGTCATGATGCGCACGGCCTCGCCCGCCCCCACCACCACACCTCCCGCCTCGCCCGCGTACAGGGCGGCGGTTACGCGCAGGGTGCGGGGGGCTTCCGGCGAGGCCCCCGCGATGGAATCGCCCTGCACCGCGTAGCCGTCCATGGCGGAGTTGTCCCAGGGGGGCAGGGTGACCGGGCTCTCGACCGGCCGCGCCAGTGCCATGCCCCTGGCCGCCTCGAGCGGAAGCCGGAGCGCCGGAAGCGCCCGCGCGTGTTCCATCACCCGCGCCAGCGCCTCGCCGCCGGAGAGCCAGTCGGCGGAACGGGACTCGAAGCGCGTCGCCGGAGTCCGATCCCCCTGGGCGTTCGGCCGGTCACCCATCAGTCGTCCACGGCCACTAGAAACGCCAGGCGATCCCGAAGGACAACCCTCTTCCCACGGCCCAGAAACCGTCGTCGGGGATGGCGGGTTCGTCGGAGCCCTCGGGTGGCGGCAGGAGCGGGCGGTCGGTGCGCAGGAAGCCGCGCGGCGTGTTGACCTTCCAGTAGGTTACGATGCCCTCCGCGCGCACCGAGATGCGATCGAGGGGAAACAGCTTGATCCCCGCGCCAAAGCTTCCCAGGAAGGAGGGACCGAACGAGAAGCGGTCGTCCTCCTCGAGAACCATGTCGATGTCCTGCTCCGGCGCCAGGTCCAGGGCGATGCCCCCGCCCGCGAACAGGTGGGGCGCCAGCCGGTACCAGGTCCGTGGGCCCGTGAGGGTGAACTGGAGGCGCACATCCGCCGTCCCCATGGTCACGTCCGCCTCCCCGATCTTGCGGTCCCCCTCGTCCCGGCGCGGATCGATGACGTCCCGGGTGGTGGGCAGATACCCCAGGTTGCCCTGGAGGGAAAACGGCCCGCCGACGCGGATCTGATAATACGAGCCCATGATCCGGCCGCCCTTGGGCCCGAAACCGAAGATACCCGCCCGGGGCTCGACCGTGAACATCGAAGCACCCGCCTCCTGCGCGGTCTCGATGAACCGGTAGGCGGAGGGGATCCGCTGTGCGGACAGGTGCGCCGGACCGGTCCCGGGGGCCAGGGTGCCCGCGAGGACGAGCGTCGGCAGGAGGAATCGCCGGCTTTGCCAGACGGCGGGCGATCTCCGAGATTCCCCGCGTGTGTGCATCCGAACCATGTATTTGAGACTTCGCACCTGTCAGGAACGTTGCCATGAGCGTGACCGAAGATACCCAATCGGCCCGTACGTCTCTACACTCGCCGCGTCCAGCGCCGCGCGAACGCCGTTCTGCATCTGCCCGACGGCCGGCCGCGCGGCCCTCAACCCGCGGGCTGCTGCTCGCCGCGACGCTGCTGGCAGCCGGTATCACCGCGGCGCCCCCCGCGGAAGGGCAGGAGGCGCGCCGTCGCTGGGAGCGCATGTGCCAGATTCGTGCCGAGAAGTTCGACCTGGTCCTCCCCAGGGCCATGCAGGACAACGATCTCGACATGTGGATCGTGGTGATGCGCGAAGGCCTGCTCGACCCGCTGTGGGAGGCGCTGGGCCGGGGTTACGTGGGCGACTGGGCCTACTACGTGTTCACCAACCCGGGCGACGGCGGGCGCGTCGAGCGCGCGGCGCTGGGCGTGGGCGGCTACATGCTCCAGCAGTGCGGCGTCTACGACCGCTTCGCCCCGGCGGACGCGCTCGCCGGATTCGTGGCCGAACGCGACCCCGACCGCATCGGCGTCAACATGGCCGCCGCCATCGGCGGAGCCGACGGCCTCTCGCACACCTCCTACCTGCACCTGAAGGAGACGCTGGGCCCCGTCTACGGCGAACGCCTGGTTTCCGCCGAGCGCTTCGTGTCCGACTTCCGGGCCACCCGCACGGCCATGGAGATCGCCACCTTCGCGGAGGCCGGCGAGATCAGCCGCGAGATCGCCGAGCGGGCGTTCTCCAACGAGGTCATCGTGCCGGGCGTGACCGCGCTGGAGGACGTGGCCTGGTGGATCTGGGACCGGCTGCTTGAGCGGGGTCTCAATTCGTCCTTCGACATGCCCTCCATCTACATCACCGGCCCGCTGGGAATCGAGTCCACCTCCTCGGCGCGCATCATCCAGCGGGGCGATCTGCTCATGATCGACTGGGGGGTGGGCTACCTCGACTTCTACACCGACATGAAGCGCATCGCATACGTGTTGCGGGAGGGCGAGACCCGGGCCCCGCCCGGACTCCAGCGCGCCTTCGATCGGGCGCGGGAGGTGCGCGACGTGATGAAGGCGGCCATCAAGCCTGCGGCCACCGCCCAGGAGGCGCTGGACGCCACCTGGAGCGCCATCGAGGCCGCCGGCTTCAACCGCATCGAGTTCAACCAGCCCACCGACGACCCGGCGGTCACCGATGTCGTCATCGGGCCGCACTCGGTGGGGAACTGGGGCCACGGCATCGGTCCCTCGCTGGCCTTCTTCAACCCGACCCAGCTCACCTACGAGCTTCGCCCAAGCACCCTCATCTCCGTCGAGTTGTTCGCCTATACGGCCAACCCGGAGTGGGACAACGCCAAGGTGCGCATCCCGCTTGAGGACGACGCCGTGGTGACGGAGCGCGGGGTAGAGTGGCTCTATCCCGTCAACAACCGGATCCTGCTCGTGAGATAGGCCTTCCGAGGGCCATGACCGCGAAATACGTCATCATCGGCGCCGGCATCCACGGCCTCTCCACCGCCTGGCACCTGGCCCGGGAACTCCGGGCGTCCCGGCGCGGCGACGGGCGCGATATCGTCGTCGTCGACAAGACCGGCGTCGGCGCGGGGGCCTCGGGAATCGCGTGCGGGGTCATACGCAACAACTACTTCCAGCCGGCCATGCGCGAGCTGATGGCACATTCGGTCGCCGTCTGGGAGAGCGACCCCGAGGGGTTCTCCTACCACCCGGTGGGCTATCTGCAGATCAGCCACGAAGCCATGCGCGACGACGTGGCCTCGATCCACGAGCAGCAGCGGGCCATCGGGTACGAATCGACTTTCGTGGAGGGCGCCGGAGCATCCCGGAGCTACATGCGGGCCATCTTCGACGACTGGCAGGCCGGGGGCATCACCAGCGTGCTGCACGAGCACCGGGGCGGCTACGCCAACAACATGGCCTCCCTGGAAGGCCTGCGGGCGCGAGTGGAGGCGGAGGATGTCCGACTCGTCTTCGGGGTCCGCAACGAGGGCTTCGAGCGCGATGCGTCGGGCGCGGTCACGGCGGTGATCACGGATCGGGGGGACATCCGCTGCGAGCAGGTGGTGGTGGCTACCGGTCCCTGGGTAAGGCGGCAGTGGGCCATGCTCGATCTCCCGGACGCCACTGCGGTCCGGGACGCCGGCGGCAGGCTCCATCAGGTGCCCACCTGGACGTACTGGGCGCTTCAGGAGGGCACGCTCAAGGTCGATCCCGGCTTCCTGGTGGACAACCGCGGCAACATGCCGCCGGTCGTGCACGTCGACACCGCCGAACCCCTCTTCGACGAGGAGGGAGCGGTGACCGAGGGTCCCTGGGGCATCTACTACAAGCCGGACTTCCACTTCGGCGGGGTGCAGGGCGGATACCTGCCACGCAGAGTCGAGAAGCCGCCATGCGAGGTGAAGGTCGATCCCTACGGGCCCGCATCCCCCGACTTCGTCGTCGGAGAGGACTTCCACCGCGTCTGGACCGCGGCGCTGGCCTTCTGCCAGCAGCGTTTCGAGGGGCGGAACCACCTGATCTGCCGGGAGCCCTCCGGGGGCATCGGAAGCTTCACGCCCGACAGCTTCCCGGTGTTCGACACCTTCGCCGACAACGTCTATTTCATCGCCGACTCGAACCACGGCTACAAGATGATCGGCGTGGGCGCCCTGGTGGCGAAGGAGTTGACGGGACGGCCGCAGGAGCTGCTCGAGCCCTTCCGCTACAGCCGCTACGCCGAAGGCCGGCTCCACCCGGTCAGCAACTCACCCTTCCCCTGGAGTTGAGAGGCGGTGGCTCGCGTCACCGGGACTCTCCCGCCCGCCGCGCCACCGGGTCGGCAGGGAAGAACCCGATCGTCTTCCAGGATACGACCAGAAGTGCTGCGGCCACGCCCGTCAGCAGCAATCCCGGTTGCCAGACCGCTCCGCCGGCAACCCACAGCGGCAGGGTCGATAGCACGACGATTTCGACCATCGCGATCGGCAGGTATGCCAGGCCGTAATCGTCCAGCGTCTTCGACTTCATTTCGGGGTCCACCACCCGCAGCAGAGCGATCCCCATGGCCACCACTCCGGTGGCGTATCCGAACGTGAAGATCCCGCGCTCGAACCAGTAGTTGTGGAAGGTCCGGCGGGCGATCCACCACGTGATGAACGCGGCGTGGGCGAAGCCGAACGCCGACATCACCAGGATGGGCGCGGCGTAGTCGGCAACGATGGTGAGAGGGATCGACGCCACCCCGAACGCGACCAGGAAGTCCGAGATCGACGATCCGAGGCGTCCCATCGTCTGCCGGTCCACGTGCCGGCCGACGCCCACGCCGTCCAGCAGCTTCTGGAGCACCGCGCCGCAGATCACCGCCAGCGCGAACATGGGGAGGGCGGTGACACGGCCGCCCGCCGACTGGAGCGCCCAACTGACCGCGTGCGCGGCCCCGTACGCGAGAAGCACGAGCCCCAGATGCCACGTGAGGGTTTCGAGGGCCAGGGGGCTGACCGTCTCCCTTGCGACGTGCCTGGCGCCGGCCGGATCGATCAGCCCGCGGCGCAGGTCGGCGGGAAGATCTCGGGGGGTGGCGACGAGACGGGTCCAGCCCGACCGCGTGGCGAGGTTGATCGCCGCGACGCCCCCCAGCACGGCCGCCAGCAGCCCGATGGTGGCGAAGGTGTATCCGATGGCCATGGCGTTCTCGTGCCCGTGGCCGGCGAGAATGGATCCGACGGCGGTTGCGGTTCCGTGCCCCCCTGCGAAGCCCGAGGGGAGCATCAGCGCGAAGGGTCCGCCCACTTCCGGGAAGAGGGGAATGAGGACGGCGCCGGCAAACAGGAGCGCGAGGCCGAACTGTCCGATCCAGGCCGAGAGGTTGTAGAAGAAGGTGTCTCCGGCGCTGCGGATCATCTTCGTGAGGCCCGGTCCGTCCGCCCGCGAGCCCATGAACAGGGTGGCGAACAGGAGGATCACGAGCTCGCCCGGGTAGCGCCGCATCACCGGGGCGCCGCTCTCGTCACGCGCGAAGGGGATGAGGTCCAGTCCCTCGGAACCCGCCGCCAGCCCGATCAGCCCCGCGAGGATCGGCGTGGGCAGGAGGATCGCCTGGAAGAGCCGGATCCGGGAGCGCAACAGGTGGGCGACCACCAGCAGGCCGGAGATCAGCGCGAAATCCAGAAACATGGCTCGTACCTGGTGGTGGGGAGTGGCCGACCGGGTGGCCCGACTGTGTGAATCGGCCAGGCCCGGGCGGCGTTCGGGGCTCCATCGAAGCGTGTTATATTCGAGGGCGCAGCCGTCGCTGTCGAGCTTCCGCGCCGTGCGGGCGCCGGATCCGGATCGGACTGCGCGAATCCGTTCCAGCCGAATCGTCGTACGGCACTGCCGGATTCACCAGTCCGAGGACGCATGGCAAAACCCCTCCGCTGTACCACCTGCGGCGCCGCCCTCGAGAACCCGGCGCGACCTTGTACGACGTGCGGCGCGGAGAATCCCGCCGGCCGTCCCCTGACCTGGGTGAAGACCTGTCCCCAATGCGGGCACCAGGGCTACGGGGACCACTACTTCTCGAAGCCCCAGCACATCGCCCTGCTGGTGGTCCTCGGCCTGGTCACCTCCGGCATCGGGGCGCTGATCTATTGGCTGATGCGGTTCCAGCACCGGCTCTGTCCGCGCTGTGGCCTGAACTGGAGACATGCTTCCTACCGCGCGATCGCGAGTCCGGATGCGCGCCCGGGGATCCAACCCGGTGACGAAGCCCTTGCCCACTTTGCGGATCCATCGGCTCCAGCCATCTACGCGCCCCCTGAAGATCGTTCGGCGCAGGGCTGGATCCGGATCGGCGGCGGGGCCCTGCTGAGCTTCCTGGGTGCAGGCTGGCTGTCCGGAGGCGCCACGATTCTCGGCATGGGGGTCTCCGGCCTGGCCTTCATGACGCTGCTGATGCTCGCCGGCGGAGCCACCGCAGTCGCCGGCGGGGCGGCGCTGATCTGGTCGGGAATCAAGAGATTGCGCTGGCGCAGGGGATCCCCCCGTCAGCTCCAGCGCGGCATCCTCCGGCTGGCCAGTCAGCACGGGGGACGCCTGACCGCGAGCGAGGTCGCGGCGTACATGGATCTCTCGCCGGACGCCGCCAAGAAGCTCCTCGACGGCATGGAGCTCGAGGACAGCCAGCGGGTTTGTTCGGATGTGACTGACGAAGGGGTTATCGTATACGAGTTCCCGGAGCTGCAGCGAAGGCCGGGACGGGGGCCCTAGCGCATCGACCGAGGGGAGAGCGGCGAGACATGAGGATGTTCCAGGACGAAGGCGGGCGAACGTGGACCGCGACCGTGCGGGAGCGGCCGGGCCACGACTACAAGGGCCGCTATTCGTTCGTGTTCACGCCGGAGGGCCAGGAGGGCGGCGAGCCGATCGAACTCGCCGACGTACGCTGGAATTCGCTGAAGACGGCGCAGCGGACGCTGGCGACTACCTCCGACGTGGAGTTGCGCCGGCGTCTGCGCTCGGCCCGGGGCCGGGCTTCCTCGCGGGCGTTCCCCTAGACGGGGAGCCTGGCCGCGCGCGAGACGCGTTGGCTGGCCGAGTCGTACACCGAGACCGCATCCTACTGCGGGCTGGTTGCGGCAGGGCCTGGGTGCAGGCGTGAACGGAGTCGCCGCATTCGGTCCCTCGGGCGTCTTCTACACCGCGCTGCAGATGTCGGAAACAGACGAGCAGTACCTCGTCCGATTCGCGGGCCGGCGGAGGTGACATCACGCCGGTACGGTCGGAAACGCGGGGGCGTCGAATGGTGAAGTGTCGTGCGGCGTTGCCGCTTTTTGCGGTCTTGGGCGTGGCCTGTACAGGTGATCGCGTAACTGCGACGGGATATCCCTTGCTCTGGTCCGAGCGGGACGCGGTTCCCCGGTTCGATGTCCCGGTCGCCTTCGATACGCTTTGGCAACTCGGCGGGCCCGGAGACACGACGCTATTGAACCCCGCCTGGCTGTCCGGTGGACCGGAAGGTGTCACGGTCTACGACCATGGTCGGAAAGCCATCTTTCGAATCACATCAGAGGGAAACGTGGCGTGGAGCTTCGGGCGGGAAGGCGAGGGGCCGGGAGAGTTTCGACTGGTGCGCGGCGTAGCGCGTCTTTCGACCGGTGGCGTGGCGGCTGTCGACAACAGAAACGGTCGACTGACCATCCTCGACGCCAGCGGCCGATTGGAACACGAGACCACCGTCGAAGTAGGCTCTCTCCAATCCGTGGCGGCACTGCCCGACGGTCACATGGTGGCGTTGGTGAACGCCTCGGAACCCTTCGCGTTTTTCGACGAAGACGGGCAGTATCTACATTCGTCCGCGTTTCCCTGGGAGGGATTCAGCGAGGTTCCGCTCATGGTTACCCAGGGCATGTCCGTGGGAACCGACACGGGATTCGTGTACGGCTTCATAATTGGCAACGGTTGGTGGCGGATCGGGGAAGATGGCAGTGCAAGGGGATTCCCATACGCCGAGCACACTGACTTCCCGGAGGTAAGGACCGAGGTCTCGTCGACGATGAGGAGAACCACCCTCATGCCAGGGTACGTTCGTTCAGCGATGAGCCTGGGAGCGCGCGCGGACACTCTCTTCGTCCATTTCGCGGGAAGTAGTGAGAATCGCGGGCGACTCGTGGACTTGTTCGACACCATCGAAGGGACCTACCAGGGATCGTTCCTGCTTCCCGAGGCGGTGCGAATGAGCGCCTTTGCGGGCGAGGTGATATACACGCTGAAGTCCAATCCGTACCCGGTGCTTTCCGCGTTCCGGCGGATCACGCCGGGATGACGCTGTTCCTGCGTCTCAGTCCCGACAGCCATCGCAGTACCCCACCACTTCCAGCCGCAACTCGGTGACCGCAAAGCCGTCCATCACGACCGGAACGTCCACGACCGACTCCGGGTTAACCGGTCCGGGCACGTCCCTCAGCCGGCCGCACTCGAGGCAGCGCGCGTGGTAGTGCGGGTCCATGCGCCCATCGTATCTGGCGGAGCTGTTCCCACCGGCGAGCTTGCGTGCGAGCCCGCATCCGACGAGCGTCTCAAGGCTCTTGTAGACGGTGCCCAGGGAGATGCCGGGGAGGTCGGCGCGCACCGTGCGGTAGACTTCGTCCGCGGTGGGATGGATGTCGGTCGCGTGCAGAAAACGGAAGACGGCCGCGCGCTGGGCGGTGAAGCGCTGACCGCTCCGCTCCATCGCATCCCGAAGGATGGTGTCGCTCTGCTCGGACTGGGTCAACATCGCAAGTGGTCTTCGGCCCGCCATGGCTGACAGCCTTCGGCAACCGGGCCTGTAGCACGTATCTCCCTGACCAGCCAACGTACTAGGCGGGGCGAAAATGTGTCAACCGGAAGCGAATCGGCGGGAGCGACGATGACCGATCCCCACGAGGGCCCGCTGCTCACGCTGGAACCGCTGATCGATGCCGTTCGGGAGGGAGTCGAGAAGGCCGGCTGGACGCTCTCCGGGATGCAGAAGACGACCAGTCACGAGTTCGAGGGCCGCTGGGCCGGCGAATCGACGCGCAGCGCCTATCTCTTCTTCCACCAACCTGGCGGACGGGATCCGGTGAGCGTGGACGTCTTCCTCGACGAGACCTCCCAGGGGCTCGGCGGCAACCTGACGCTCGCGGTGCGGGGGCCGTCCCTGGGCAACCTGGGGAACTTCAGGGAGACTCTCGGGGAGCTGACGCGGGTGACGAATCGCGAGCTGACCCGGGGGCACAGCACGCCGGTGACGCTGCGCGCGACCGTGCCGCACCGGAACGCCAGCGCCGGGGACGCCCGCACCGAGTGCCGTTTCAGGCTCGTGATACCCGATGTGGCGATCGACGCCGGGGCACGCGTGGTGCGTACGCTGAGCACGGCCACGGTGAGGTCGTTCGAGGCGCTGCTGGCGAGCCGGGTTGTGGCCGGCTTTCTCGGGGCCGAAGATTCATGAACGGCAGGTAATCACCGGTAGATGACAGCAGATGACAGTCATCAAGTACGAAATGTCACCAGGCAGCGGAGACGTGAGATGAGCGGCAGACCCGGAGTGCTCGACGACCTGTTGCGGGAGACCCGGCTCTTCCCGCCCAGCGACGAATTCCGCGCGCAGGCCAATCTCTCCGACCCGGGCGTCTACGAACGCGCCGCCGCCGATCCGGAGGCATTCTGGGCTGAATGGGCCGGGGAGCTCGACTGGTTCGAGAAATGGCACACGGTGCTGGAATGGAATCCGCCCCACGCGCGCTGGTTCCTGGGTGGCAAGCTCAACGTCTCGCACAACTGCCTCGACCGGCACCTGGGCGGCTTCCGCCGAAACAAGGCGGCGCTCATCTGGGAGGGGGAGCCCGGGGACACGCGCACCTTCACGTACCGGGACCTGCACCGTGAGGTATGCAAGTTCGCCAACGTGCTGCGCGGGCTGGGCGTGCGCCGTGGGGATCGAGTGGCGATCTACCTCCCCATGATCCCGGAGGCGGCCATCGCCATGCTCGCCTGCACCCGCATCGGCGCCGCGCATTCGGTGGTGTTCGGCGGGTTCAGCCCGGATTCGCTGTCGGGGCGCATCAACGACGCGCAGGCATCGACCGTGATCACCGCGGACGGCGGGTGGAGGCGGGGCGGCTACGTCGCGCTCAAGGCCAACGCCGACGTGGCGGTGGCGGACTGCCCCTCGGTGAAGAACGTGGTCGTGGTGCGGCGTGGCGGTCAGCTGAGCGCCGACACCCCGGTGGAGATGCAGGCGGGGCGCGACCACTGGTACCACGAGCTCATGGAGGGGGCGAGCGCCGACTGCGCTCCGGAGGCGATGGACGCGGAGGACCTGCTCTTCATCCTCTACACCTCCGGGACCACCGGGAAGCCCAAGGGCGTGGTGCACACGACCGGCGGCTACCTCACCCAGGTGCACGCCACCGCGAAGTGGGTTTTCGACCTGAAGGAGGACGACGTCCTGTGGTGCACGGCCGATGTCGGCTGGGTGACCGGGCACAGCTATATCGTCTACGGTCCGCTCGCCGCCGGGACGACCGTGCTCATGTACGAGGGGGCGCCCGACTGGCCCCGCAAGGATCGCTTCTGGGAGCTCTGCGCCAAGTACGGGGTGACCATCTTCTACACGGCTCCCACGGCGATCCGGGCGTTCATGAAGTGGGGCGACGAGTGGCCGGCCGCCCACGACCTCTCCCGGCTCCGCCTGATCGGCACGGTGGGGGAGCCCATAAACCCGGAGGCGTGGATCTGGTATCACAAGACCATCGGCGCGGAACGCTGTCCCATCATCGACACGTGGTGGCAGACCGAGACCGGCGGGATGATGATGACGCCGCTGCCGGGGATCACCGCGACCACGCCGGGAAGCGCGACGGGCGCCGTGCCGGGCATCTCGGTGTCGCTGCGCGACGATGCCGGCAAGCGGGTCAAGGCCGGATATCTGGCGATCGACCGGCCCTGGCCGGCGATGCTGCGCACCATCTACGGCGACGACGAGCGTTACCGCGAGGTGTACTGGTCGAAATGGGACGGCCTCTACTTCGCCGGGGACGGCGCCAAGGAGGATGCCCACGGCTACATCTGGGTGCTCGGCCGGGTGGACGACGTGCTCAACGTCGCCGGGCACCGCATCGGCACCTCGGAAGTCGAGAGCGCGCTGGTGGAGCACGAGGCGGTCGCGGAGGCGGCGGTGGTGGGGCGCCCGCACGAGGTGAAGGGAGAGGGAATCGTGGCATTCGTCAGTCTGCGCCAGGGTTTCCGAGCCTCGGACGAACTGATGGGCGAGCTGGGGCAGCACGTACGCGCCAAGATCGGTCCCATCGCCCGGCCGGACGCGATCCTGTTCACCGCGGAACTGCCCAAGACGCGATCCGGGAAGATCATGCGCCGCCTGCTGCGCGACATCGCGGAGGGGCGTGCCCTGGGCGACACCACGACGCTGGCGGATCCGTCGGTCGTGCAGCAGTTGACGGTGGCGTACGGGGACAGGGGCTGAGGCCGGTGGTGGCTGATCGTGACTGACTAACTCGACGTGAACTACGTCGTCCGGATTCGGCTCACGCCAACTGACCGCGGTCCATCATGAGAGACCCCGGTGATCATTGGAACAATTCGGCGTGCGTGCCGGCGCGAACGAAGTTGATCGAACCCCCTGGGCTCGGCGCGTCACCGACCTGATAGATCAGAAGGAAGTCTCCACCGATATGACATTCCCGGTGGTTCGCCCATGCCCCCCGCAGCGCGTGGTCCCTCCGTTCGGGACCGAGCGGGGTCTCGTTTGCGATGAGATCGAGCATGACTGCCTTCAGCCGATTCATGTCGTATCGGCCGGAACGCGAAAGCCGTTTCCAGTCCTTGAGGAAGCCCCGCGTGTAATCTACGCGTCGAGGCGGGCGCGCCCGCTTACTGGCCGCCGGCTTCTTCAAGCTCGGTAAACATCTCGTCCGCGTTTGCGAATCGCGCCGTGCCCTGTCGCATCATTTCCTCCGACTCGGCCATGGCCCTGCGGGTCTGCCTGTTCGGCACCTTGAGCTCGAGCGGGAAAGCTTGATCGACCGCGATTCGGTGGAAGAACAGCCGCACGGCCTCCGACGCGGTGAGCCCCATCGCGGCCAGCGCCGTCATCGCCTTTCGCTTCATCTCGCTGTCCATCCGGACGTGGAGCATCGAACTCTGTGTCTTCATTCGAGTCCTCCGTATCGCATTTGAGACATAAAATGTTGTGGCGGCATCCTCGAGTCAACGCGATGCCGCCCGTTTGTCCTCCCTTCAACGGATGCAGCCGGCAACGGGGCGGCGGCGCCCTCACCGGATCACATACCACTCCGTCTGATACGGCCGGAAGTACTCGTAACCGTCGGGAGTGAGGTAGCCGTCATCCTCCATCGGAATCCTGACCGTGCCGCCGCCGTATTCCGGGACCGCCGACGTGGCGCTGAACTCGATGGAGCGATAGGCGCCGTTCCTGAGACGGGAATCCCGTTCGGGGGGCGAGGACAGGTCCATGTCGCGGGCGTTGATGTTCGGGCCCAGCGCGTGTCCGTGGTAGCCGATGGGGTGTGAGTAGAGGCTGGGGAGGAAGTCGACGCCCTCGAGCCTGGCGGCGATGGCGAGCGTGGCCTCCCAGCCGGTCATCCCGGGACGGGGTTCGGATGCGAACGCCTCGTGCACGAGATTGGCGTTCCCGAGCGCGGCCTTGAGTCCTTCGGGGACATCGTCTTCACCTTCGTGCAGGATGTACGCGACCTTCTGCCAGTCGCTGGCGAAACCGATGTAGTCGAAGCCGCAGTCGAGGTGGATGATGTCGCCCCGCCGGAAGATCAGGTCGCCGGGCGCGGGATGCATATAGGGGATCATATCGTCGATGTCCGGATCGTAACGCTGCACGGCCACGTGGATCTCGAACCAGGGAACACCGCCCACGCCGAGCTCGGCGATGGTCTCCTCGAAGAACCACTTGATGTCGGCCGCCCGGGTTTGTCCGGGGGTAATGACCACGTTGGAGAGGGCGGTCTGGGCGATGACGTCGGTGGCGAGCACGAGCTGGCGGTAGTGCTCCAGCTCCTCGGGCAGCCGGGTATCGAACACATCCTCGATGAGGCCGGCGGCGGAGACGAAGCGGGACTCCGCACCGGGTCCCAGCGCTTCGGCCAGGAACAGGTGGCTGTCGTGGGTGAGGCCGCTGTCATGTCCGCGCGATCCGCCGATGTTGAGCCCGATGGTGGCGGGATCGTAGCGCTCCATCAGCGCCGCGAGCCCGGCCGGGGTGTCCTGGATCCCACGGGCGTTGCGTGCGGCCGGGAGCGGCTGGAAGAAGCGACGGTAGTCCTCCGTCGGGCGCCAGTAGTCGGAGTAGGCCGCGAGCCCTTCCTCCCCCGCATCCACGAACACCATCACATCGCGCCGGCGCGTGTAGCGCAGGGGAGGGGCGACGTACTGTGTGACCGGGTCGGGGTGGAATTCCTCGCTCACGACGATCCACATTTCGATTGCGTGCTCCCGCATCTGCTCGAGCAGCAGGGGACGCTTCCGCGCGAGCCAGTCGAGGCGCACTTCGTATTGAGCGCGCATTCCCAGGAGTTCGGGCATCCCCGGGATGACGCGGCCGTCGAAGAGTTCGACGGGATCGGGGGACACCGAAGGCCCCTCGCTGGTGGAAGTGGATGGGTTGGCGGGACCGCAGGAGGCGGCCAGGGCTACGATCACGGCCAGCGAGCCGAGTCTCAGCGGAGTCGAAGGAGTGTCCATCGGCGAAATCCTGTATGCATCTGGTACTACATCTGTATGATACTTGTATTATTGGGCGAGGAACCGCGCCCGTGGCTCAAGCCCGTCGCCGCGACAAATACCCACCCCCCGCCGCCTACGTGATCGCGAAGCGGATCCCGAACAGCACGGCCACGATCACCACGGCGGCGTTCAACTCGGAGGCGCGCCCCGAGAACAGCTTGATGAGCGCGTAGGCGATGAACCCCATGCCGATGCCGGTGGCGATCGAGTAGGTGAAGGGCATCGCGAGTGCGGTCACGATGGCCGGGACGCACTCGGTGAGGTCTTCCCAGGGCACGTTGCGCAACGCCCGGGCCATGATGCAGCCCACGAACAGGATCGCCGGGGCGGTAGCGAAGGCGGGGATGGCGGTCGCCACGGGTGCAAGGACCAGCGCGGCCAGGAAGAGCCCCGCCACCACCACCGCGGTGAGGCCCGTGCGCCCACCGGCCCGCACCCCCGCCGCGCTCTCGATGTAGGAGGTCGTGGTCGACGTGCCGAGGAGTGCGCCCACCATGGTGGCCGAGCTGTCGGCGACCAGCGCCCGCCGCAGCCCCGGGACCCGCCCGTCCCTGTCGCTCAGGCCGGCCTCGTTCAGCACCGCGACCAGGGTGCCGCTGGTGTCGAACAGGTCGACCATGAGGAAGGAGAACACGATCGCCACCAGCCCCACCTCGATCGCCGCCGCCACGTCCAGCTGGAACGCCGTCGGCGCCAGCGAGGGCGGGGCGGACACCACCGACTCGGGAGCCGGGGACAGGCCGGACACCCATCCCACGATGGCCACCGCGAGGATGCACAGCAGCACCGCGCCCGGCAGCCCGCGGTGTTCCAGCGCCACCATGGCGAGGAAGCCCAGCACCGCCAGCAGCACCGTCCACTGGCCGAGGTCGCCCAGCGTGATCAGGGTGGCCTCGCTGTCGACCACCACCCCCGCGTTCTGCAGGGCGATGATCGCCAGGAAGAATCCGATCCCCGCCGCGATGGCCATCTTCTGCGAGCGCGGAATGCTGTCCACCACCCATTTGCGCACCGGCAGCACGGAAAGGATGAACATCAGCACACCCGACAGGAACACCGCGCCCAGCGCGACCTGCCACGCCAGCCCGAGCGTGCCCACGGCGATCGCCACGAAGTAGGCGTTCAGCCCCATCCCCGGCGCCAGCGCGATGGGATAGTTGGCCCACAGCCCCATCACCAGGCACCCGAACGCGGAGGCCAGGCAGGTGGCCACCAGAACCGCCCCGGTGTCCATCCCCGCGCCGCCGAGGACCAGCGGGTTCACGAAAATGATGTAGGCGAGGGTCAGGAACGTGGTACAGCCCGCCAGCACCTCGGTCCGGACGGACGTTCCCCTCTCCTGCAACCGGAAGTAGCTCAGCATGACACCCGCTCCCGCGACTGGAAGACACTCGCCTATGGACCCAGCGCTCCCACCGGAATGATCCCGACCTCTCCGGGGCGCACATGACCGTAGCCGTTGGGCAGAATCACGGCCAGCGCGGCGGGCTCGCCGCGGCCGCCAACGGGCGATTCGGCGCGAGTCCAACGGGTGATTCGGCGCGTTTCCAGCGGGTGATTCGGCACGGCCTGACCTGCCTTCCCCTCAGAAGTCGTAGCGCACCCTCACCAGCGCCAGCCGGCCCAGTTCCGGGGCGCCCACGAACTCCTGGTGCAGGTTGTCGAGCGCGTTGTAGACCGTGAGTTCGAGGCGCGTGTTCGGCTGGAAGGGAAGCTGATAACCGGCTGTAACGTCCACGACCTGATAGGCGTCCACCCGCCCCCTGAAGACGCCCGAACTCATGTCGAAGTCATCGGACAGGCGCCAGCGTCCATCGAAGGTGAAACCCGCGGCGCGGTCGGTGTAGGCGAAGCCGAAGGAGCCCTTGTGGCTCGGGGCGTTGAGGGCGAGATCCTCGGGACCGGGGCAGTGGCCGTCGTCGTCGAAGTCGAAGCAGTCCGTGTTCTGGAAGGAGTATCCAGCCGTCAGGCTCACCCGGTCGGATACCAGGTACTGGGCGGAGAAATCGGCTCCCCAGTAGCTGGCGGATCCGAAGTTGCGGCTGGTCACGATCATGTCGGGAACGCTGAACTGGTCCGGAGTGACGACCCCAAGCGGCACGGCCACCAGGCCCGCGGTGAGCTCGGCGATCTGATCGGGCGTCACCATCCCCGCCTGGACCAGCGGGCCGAGCCGGCTCTGCAGGAACGCGCCTGTGGAGGCCGGGTCGAGGAAGACGTTCGGGGATTCCACGTCCAGCGCGCTGACGAAGTTCTCGACGTTCGCGAAATACACGTCGGCCGCCAGCCTCACACGGTCCTGCACCAGACCTTTGTAGCCGGCCTCGATGGTGTTGAAGGTCGTGGCGACGAGGGGGGGAACCGCCTCCGGTCCCGGGTCGAGCGGGAAGATCTCGCCTCCCTCGGGACCCAGGGCGTTCGGGTCGAAGCGCCGGAAGACCGTGCCCAGCGCCGGGTCGCCGGGGAGACTGCCGGGTCCCAGGAGGAGCTGTTGCAGCGTCCGGGGAGCGAACTGCGTCACAAGCGCATCCCAGAAGGGCGCGGCGTTCGCGGGCAGCTGGCCCGGCATGAAGGGCGAGCGCATGCAGTAGTCCATCAGTCCGCCGGGGCACTGGTCCGAGAAGCTCAACCCGTCGCCCGGGACGCCGAAGGCGCGCAGGGTGTAGCCGATGCCCGGCGCGATCGGCAGGCTGCCCGTCCTGATGTCGAAGAACAGAGACCCGGTGGAGGGCGTCACGAAGGCCCGATTGTACGTCAGGCGCAGGTTCTGGCCTTCGGCCGGACGAAAGACGAGGGCGGCCCGCGGCGAGAAGTTGAGCCCGGTCAAACGGTTGTGGTCGTCGACGCGGAACGCGGTCACCAGATCGAACCGGTCTCCCAGGCGCGTCTCGGAGTGCAGGTAGGCGCCCGCCTCGATCAGGATGTCGTCGTCTTCGTTGCGCCCGTAGATGGTGCCCTGGGAGCGGGGCTCGATGCGCTGCCAGTCGATTCCGTAGGTGAAGCTCTGCCGGTCGCCGGGATCGAAGCCGTGCTGCAGTTGCGCGGCCAGGGTGCGGGACCGGTCGCTGATGAGGTCGCCGCTGCGAAGCAGGAAGCTGTTGTCGCCGGAGTGCGTCTGATTCAGAAAGAACTGCCCGAACAGACGCCCCTTCAGCAGCCGGGCCTGGCCGTAGCGGTACTGCCAGTCGTGGGTCTGGGATGAGCCGACGGAGGTGAGGTTGATGCTGCTCAACGAGTTGTTGAGCCCGCCCGAAACGATGAACTCTCCATCTTCCGCGAAGCGATAGTCGGCGCGAAGGTCGCCGAAGAAGCGTTCGTTGAGAGGATTGCGCACGCCGATGCGCGGGTGGTCGGGTTGTTCCGCTCGCGCCTGCACCTCCCAGGGATCCTCGTATTCCCAGTCCTTCCCCCGCAGATACTGGCCCGAAACCTTGAACCCGAACCGGTCCGAGACCGCGTGCGCGCTACGCAGCAGGAACTGCACGACCGACCGCTCGCCCCCGCCTAGCGAGACCGTGGTTCCCGGTCTGTCGATGGGCGAATACGTGATGATGTGCATGACGCCCTCGGCCGCGTTGGGACCGTAGAGTGCCGCGCCCGGACCGCGCGCCAGCTCGATGCGCTCGATGTCCATGTCGGTGGTCGGGATCATGTTGATGGCGTTGATACGGAGCGCCGGGATGCGCGCATAGCGGTTGTCTACGATGCTCAGCAGGCGTCCGGAGGCCACGTTGTTGAAGCCGCGCACGACCGCGTAGCTCTGGGTGAGTCCCGTGCTGGCGAGGTCGACCCCGGGGAGCGTCCTTACGTGATCCGCGGGGGTGCGCGCGATGATGCGGGAGATCTGCTGGTTGGTCAGGGTGGAGACGGAGGCCGGGGCGTCGAGCTCCTTCTCCTCGCGGCGGGATACGGTCACCACAAGCTGGTTGAGCACCAGCGCGCGCGAGCGAAGCCGGATGGCGGCCGAAGTGGTGCTTCCGGCCTCGACCGTCACGCCGTCCGTGCGCGCGCTTTCGTAGCCGATGAGGGTCACCAGCAGGGAATGACTTCCGGCCGGCACGGCCAGCCGGAATTCGCCGGAGGAATCGGTGAGAGCAGTGGTCGCGCTCTGGCCCAGGACCTGGACGGACGCGGAAGCCACCGGCGCGCCCGTCTCCATGTCCGTCACCCGGCCGGCGATCGCCCCTTCCTGGGCTGCAAGCCGGGCTGACGACAGGAGGCACACGATCAGGGAACCCGACAGGAGCCTGCACAGGTCATTCATGAGTCCGCCTTTCCCGTCATTGCGAAGAAAGCGCCGTGGTGCAAGATGAGAGGTTGCCGGGAAGCCCTGCAAGCGGCTTCTCAACCTTTTCCCACTGGTGGGCTTCGTTAAGTTAGAAGGTTGTTCGGGACGAGTGCCCGCTTGAGGGAGGAGATGTGATGAAGGTTGTTGCTGCCGCGGTGGCGCTGGGCGGTGTGGTGCTGGTCGCGGGTGGAGCACGCGACGCCGGACCCGCCCACTCGTCCGGGTTGACACTCGGGCCTGCCCTTGACGTGCATCCCGCATACGACGACACCCATCCGGTTCTCCCCGCCGATCTGGCCTCCGTCCCGGTCGAAGACGTCATCGAGCGCTACTGCACCCGCTGTCACAGCGAGCGGCGCATGCGCGGCAACCTGTCGCTGGAGGGGTTCGACGTCACCCGCGCCGACGAGAACGCCGAAGTGGCGGAGCGCATGATCCGCAAGCTGCGCGCGGGCATGATGCCGCCGCCCGGCTCGCGCCGACCCACCGACGACACCCTGGTCGCGCTGGCGCAGTACCTGGAGGATGTGGTCGACGAGGCCGCGGCCGCCCGCCCGTACGCGGGCACCCGCCCCTTCCAGCGCCTCAACCGCGCCGAGTACGCCCGCGTCATCCACGATCTGCTGGGCCTCACGGTCGACCCGGAGGACTGGCTCCCGCCCGACCGCATCAGCGAGAGCTTCGACAACAACGCAGAGGCGCAGACGCTCACCCCCACCCTGATGGACGCCTATCTGGCCGCCGCCAGCGATATCGCGCGCCGTGCCATCGGTGACCGCGACGCGGCCACCACGTCGGTCACGTACGGCAACCCGCCCTCCGTGTCCCAGCACGAATGGGAGCGGGTGGAAGGCGCGCCCTTCGGCACCCGGGGAGGCGTGAGCGTCCTGCATTCCTTCCCCGCGGACGGCGAATACATCTTCTCGATGAGCTTCATGTCGGGCTGGGGCGAGCGCGATCACGACATCGACATCTCCGTCAACGGGGAGCGGGTGGCGCTGCTGCGCTACGGGGGCGACATCGACTTCCAGGGGCGCAAGGGCTTCCCGGTGCGCACCGACCCCATCCCCCTGCGCGCCGGCGAGCACCGGCTCACCGCCGCCTTCGTCCGCCAGATGGACGGTCCCTACGAGGACCTGATCCGCCCCAACGACTGGTCCCTGACCGGCACCGAGACCAGCTACGGGACCACGTCGCTCCCGCACATGATGAGCCTGACGGTCGAAGGGCCGCACAACTCCACGGGCGTCTCGGATTTCGACGCCCGGCGGCGGGTCTTCTCCTGCCGGCCCACGGCGGCCGCCGAGGAGCGGCCCTGCGCCCACGAGATCGTGTCGCGGCTCGCGTCGGAGGCCTACGGCCGCGACGTGGACGCGGGCGAGGTGAGCGATCTCCTCGTCTTCTACGAGATGGGTTCGGAGGACGGAGGCTTCGAAGCCGGCGTGCGCACCGCGCTCGAGGCGGTCCTCTCGAGTCCGCACTTCCTCTTCCGGATGGAGCGGGAGCCTGAGAACGTGGCGCCCGGGGAGATCTATCCGCTTGCAGGCGAAGATCTTGCGGCGCGCCTGTCCTTCTTCCTCTGGGGCGCCGGCCCGGACGCCGAGCTGGTGGCCGCGGCGCGCGACGGAGCGCTCTCCGATCCCGCCCGGCTCGACGCCCAGGCGCGCCGGCTGCTGGCCGATCCCCGTTCGGAGGCGCTGGCCACCCGCTTCGCTTCACTGTGGCTGCGCCTGCAGGACGTGGAACTGGTCAGCCCGGACGCGTTCCGCTTCCCCAACTACAGCCGCCAGTTCGCCGACGCGATGCGGCGCGAGAGCGAGCTGTTCTTCCACAACCTGATCCGCGAGGACCGGAGCCTGCTGGAGCTCTACAGCGCCGACTACACCTTCGTGAACGAGCGGCTGGCCCGTCATTACGGCATCGAGGGGGTGCAGGGCGAGGCGTTCCGTCGTGTGGGCTATCCCGACGATCGCCGGCGCGGCATCCTGGGCCATGGCAGCATGCTCGTCCAGACCTCGCTCGGAAACCGTACTTCACCGGTGCTGCGTGGCCTGTGGGTGATGGAGGTGCTGCTGGGTACGCCGCCGCCTCCTCCTCCCCCTGGCATCCCCGATCTGGAGGAGACCGCGAGCACCCGCGACGGCAAAGCGCTGACGACGCGCGAGCGGCTGGAGACCCACCGCGACAACCCCGACTGCTCGTCGTGCCACGAGCTGATCGATCCGATCGGGCTGGCGCTCGACAACTTCGACGTGACCGGCCAGTGGCGGATCCGCGAAGAGGGCACGCCGCTCGACACCCGGAGCACCTACTACGACGGGACCGAGATCGAGACTCCGAGCGACCTCTCTCGCGTCCTTCTGAAGCGCCCCGTTCCGCTGGTGCGGCAGTTCACCGAGAGCCTGATGGCCTACGCGCTGGGGCGGGGGATCGACTATCGGGACCAGCCTGCCGTTCGCGCCATCGCGCGCGAGGCCGAGCGGAACGACTATCGCATGTCGTCCTTCATCGTCGGAGTGGTGATGAGCGACGCGTTCCGCATGAAGCAGGCGCTCGCGCTCGCCGATGGCGAAAACAGCGGGGCCCGGGATACATTCAACTGATATGACCGCGAACCGCGCCCTCGGCCGCAGACGGCACGGGCGGGCCCGCGTCCATCATCCTTCATCCTGGATCGTGGCATGCATGTTCTGACCAGCAGGGCTCTTCCTCGGCGCACCTTCCTGCGCGGGGCGGGCGCCACCCTCGCGCTTCCGCTGCTGGACGCGATGATTCCCGCCGGTATTGCGCGCGGGCGCGCGGCCGGCGAGCCGACACGGCTGATCTGCATCGAGGAGGTGCACGGCGTCCCCGGCTGCAACGAGTGGGGCGCCAGGCAGCATCTGTTCGCGCCCGTCACGCAGGGGCGGGATTTCGAGCTCAGCGACGTCAACGTGCTGAAGGGGCTCGAGCCGTGGCGTGACTACATGACCATCATCAGCAACACCGACGTGCGCATGGCGGAGGCCTTCGCGCCGCCGGAGGTGGGCGGCGACCACTTCCGCTCCAGCGCGGTGTTCCTGACCCAGTCGCATCCGAAGCAGACCCAGGGCTCGGACATCTACTGCGGCACCTCTCTGGATCAGCTTCACGCCCAGCGCTTCGGCCAGGACACGGTGCTCCCTTCGCTTCAGCTCTGCATCGAGCCCACGGACTCGGGGGGAGGCTGCGACTACAACTACTCGTGCTCGTACATGGACTCGATCAGCTGGGCGTCGCCCGACCTCCCGCTGCCGATGATCCGCAGTCCGCGCGCCGCGTTCGACATGCTGTTCGGGGCGGGCGGGAGCGCCGATGAGCGGGCGCGCCGGCGCCGGACCCACGGGAGCATCCTGGACTGGGTCGCGGGCGAGGTGGCCGACCTGCGGCGCCAGTTGGGCGCGGTGGACCTGCAGAGGGTCGATCGCTACCTGGACAGCGTCCGCGAGATCGAGCGGCGCATCGAGCGGGTTGAGGAGCGCAACACCAGCGGGGCCCCGCGCGAGCTGCCCGGCGCGCCTCCGGGCGTGCCCGACTCCTTTGCCGAGCACATGCGCCTCCTCTTCGACCTGCAGGTGCTGGCCTTCGAGACGGACGCGACCCGGGTCGCCTCGCTCAAGATGGGACGGGACGCCTCCAACCGGAGGTTCCCGGAGAGCGGTTCGGACCGCGCGTTCCATCCCGCCTCTCACCACGGCGGCAACGAGGAGGCCATCCTCGAATTCAACACGATCTGCCAGTGGCGCACGGGGCAGCTGGCGTACCTGCTGGAGCGGCTGCAGGAGACGATGGACGGGGAGATGAGCCTGCTGGACCGGTCCATGATCATCTGGGGCTCGCCGATGGGGGACGCCAACCTGCACAACCACCGGCGGTGCCCGCTGGTGATCATGGGTGGGGCCAACGGCCAGCTGGAGGGCGACCTGCACCTGAAGGCCCCGGACGGCACGCCCATGGCGAACGTGTTCACCACGCTGCTGCACAAGCTCGGCCACGACGACATGGTCACGTTCGGAGATGCAACCGGCGAGTTCTCCCTGACCGTGCCGGTGACGTCATGAAGACGGCGCGGCCGATGGGAAGCCCGGGCGGGCGCGCGCGCTTCCTGGGGATGGCGATCGTGCCCCTGCTGCTGCTGGGCGGCGGCTGGTCCGACGCGCCGGTGGCGGACGCGGCCGCGCGGGGCGACCTGGAGGCCGTGCGGCGCCTGCTGCGGGAAGGCGCGGACGTGAACGCGCCCCAGGGCGACGGCATGACCGCGCTCCACTGGGCCGCCGAGCGCGGCGACGCCGAACTCGCGGACGTGTTGCTCTATGCGGGCGCGCGCGTGGACGCGGGCACCCGCATCGGGCACTACACACCCCTCCACCTGGCATCCCGGGGCGCGCGCGCCACCGTGGTCGAGGTGCTTCTGGACGCGGGCAGCGACCCCAACGCGAGCACGACCAATTCGGGCGCGACGCCTCTCCACCTGGCTGCGGCCACCGGCGATCCCGGGGTGGTCGCCGAGCTGGTGGAAGCCGGCGCGGACGTGAACGGACGCGAGGGCGCATGGGGCCAGACCCCCCTGATCTTCGCCGCCGCCAACAACCGGGTAGCGGCCATGGAGGTGCTGCTGGGAGCGGGCGCCGATCTGTCGCTCGCGGCCTGGTCGGTGGACGTGGCGGAGCAGGAGCGGGCCGATGCCGCGGCCGAGCGCCGCCTGAACGAGTTCCTCGCCGACTTCAAGGAGAAGGAGGGCGGCGGTCCCGACTGGCAGCCCACCCCCAGCCAGGTGCAGGCGGCCATCGAGGCATCGCGCGAGATCCAGCGCAGGTGGCCCGACGTGCCCGATCCGGCGAGCGACGGGCGCACCATGGCCAACCAGGAAGGCCAGGTCGAGGCGGAAGAAGAAGAGGGCGAGGGATCCGGGACCGAGGCCGACGCGGCGCCCGAGGCGGGGGAGGGTGCCGCCGAACAGGACGAGGAATCCGGCGAGGCGGAGGAAGGCGACGAGTCCGACGAAGGCGACGAGCCGGAGGAAGCCGACACCGAGGCGGAGGAGGCAGCATCCGACGAGGACGAGCAGGAAGAGCCGCGTCCGATGTCCTACGCCCAGATGGTCGGTGCCTGGGGCGGACTGACGCCCCTCCTGCACGCGATCCGGCAAGGCCACCTGGAGGCGACTCTGGCGCTGCTCGACGCCGGCGCGGACGTCAACCAGGTTTCCGACGGCGACCAGACCTCGCCAATCCTCATGGCGGCCGTGAACGGTCAGTTCGATCTGGCCCTGACCCTGCTCGAACATGGCGCCGACCCCAACCTGGCGAGCCAGGCGGGCACGACCCCGCTCTTCGCCGTGCTGGAGCGGCGGTGGGCGCCCCGGGCCTCGTACGCGCACCCCACCGAGCATCTGCGGCAGGACGCGACCCACCTGGAGATGCTGGAAGCCCTGCTCGAAGCCGGGGCGGATCCCAACCTGCGCCTGAAGGCCCATCTCTGGTTCATGGAGTACACCTTCGGCGTGCTGCGCGGCAGTGGCATCAACCTGCAGGGCGCGACGCCGTTCTGGCGGGCCGCCTACGCCCTCGATGTCGACGCGATGCGGCTGCTCATGGAGCACGGCGCCGACCCCGACATCCCCACCATGAAGCCGCCGCAGCGCCGCCGGCGCCGTCCCCCGCCGCCCCCGGAGCCGACGCTGGCGGAGGAAGCGGTCGCCGAGGCTGCGGAAGGCGAGGGAGCCCTGGAGGGTGACGAAGCTGCGGAAGGCGAGGCTGCCGCGGAGGGTGAGGAGGTGGCCGAGGAAGAGGCTGGCGAGCCTCTCGCCAACGCCGAAGGCGAGACGGACGAGGAGGAGGAAGAGCCCGCTCAGGAGGGCTATGGACGGGACGACGACGAGGATCTTTCCGGGGTTCCGCCCGTCCCCGTGGGCGGGCCCGCCATCTTCCCGATCCACGCCGCATCCGGCGTCGGCTACGGCCAGTCCTTCGCTGGCAACGCGCACCGATACGTCCCCGACAACTGGCTCGCGGCGGTGAAGTTCCTGGTGGAGGAAGCCAACGCGGACGTCAACGCGCGCGACGCCAACGCCTACACGGCGCTCCATCACGCCGCGTCCCGGGGCGATGACGAGCTGGTGCTCTATCTGGTGGAGCACGGCGCCGACGTCACGGTGCTGAGCCGCAGGGGCCAGACCACCGCCGACATGGCCAACGGTCCGGTGCAGCGCGTGCAGCCGTTCCCGGCCACCATCGCTCTGCTGGAGCGCCTGGGGTCGAAGAACAACAACAACTGCGTGTCCTGCTAGGGGCTGATCCCGAGTCTCCGCGAGCCCGGCTCCCGGACTTCGCGAACCAGCCCTCCTGACCCTCCGCTTTCGGCGCCGATCCCGTGGTGAGGTCCTCCGGACAGCGCCGCAAGGCCGCGATGATCTTCATCCTCATCACGGTCTTCATCGACATGCTGGGGATCGGGATCATCATCCCGATCCTGCCGGAGTTGATCCGTGAGTTCGTGGGAGGCAGCTCCGCGCTGGCCGGGCGCTGGTACGGCGTCCTCGCCGCCACCTACGCGGTTACCCAGTTCGTGTTCGCTCCGCTTCTCGGGGCGTTGTCGGACCGGGTGGGACGCCGCCCGGTCATCCTGATCTCTCTCTTCGGGCTCGGGATCGATTACCTCGTCATGGGCTTCGCGCCAACCATCGGCTGGCTTTTCGCCGGCCGCCTGATCGCGGGCGTGATGGGGGCCAGCGCCACCACCGCCAACGCCTACATCGCCGACGTGTCGAAGCCGGAGAACCGCGCGCGGAACTTCGGGCTCATCGGCGTGGCGTTCGGGCTCGGCTTCATCTTCGGTCCCGCCATAGGCGGCTTGCTCGGAAGCATCGACCTGCGGCTGCCCTTCTTCGCCTCCGCGGGGCTCGCGCTTGTGAACTGGCTCTACGGCTTCTTCGTCCTGCCGGAATCACTGCCCCCGGAGAAGCGCGATGTCTTCCGCTGGCGCAAGGCCAACCCGGTGGGGAGCCTGCACGTGCTGAAGTCGTATCCGCTGGTTGCGGGCCTTACCGCGGCGTTCGTCTTCGTCATCCTCGCGCAGCGCGGGCTCGAGACCGTCTGGGTTCTGTACACCGGCCACAAGTTCGGGTGGGACGAGCGGGCGAACGGCCTGTCGCTGGCGCTGGTGGGGATCATGTCGGCGATCGTGCAGGGCGGGCTGGTCCAGCCCGTGATCAGGCGCATCGGCGAACGAAGGGCCGTCCTTTACGGCCTCATCTGGGCGGTGGTCACCTTCGTTGGCTACGGGCTGGCCACGGCCGGCTGGATGCTGCTCGTGTGCATCGTGTTCGGATCGATCAGTGGCGTCGCCGGACCCGCGATCCAGAGCCTGGTGGCGGGCTCCGTCCCTCCCGAGGACCAGGGCAAGGTCCAGGGCGGCATACAGTCACTCATGAGCCTCACCAGCATCGTGGCGCCCCTGATCTTCACGGCGGGGCTGTTCAGCTACTTCACCTCCGCGAGCGCGCCGGTCCAGTTGCCGGGCGCCCCGTTCCTGCTGGGCGCGGTGATGTACGCGCTGGCGTTCTGGTCGGTGCTGAGGCTGTTCCGGAGGATGCCGGGGTAGGGGGGGATCGATGGGTACGCATGACGGAGGCCCCGCGAATCTTTCCAGTCTACTCTGGATGGACTCGCGTACCCAACTCCCGCCGACGCGGATTCAAAGCCGCCCGACCACCGCGCTCGAAGTCCTCGGAACCCGAACCGCGCTCGGGTATTCGGGCCACTCTCGCTTGCATTTGGGGCGCCTCGCTCCTCAAAGGCCGTCTGGTGTTGAAGCACGGGATGCGCCGGCTGGCGAGGGCGGCCGCAGATGCGGATTGACCACACCGTTGCACTCCACCGGCGGAATCCAGTAACTACTGTGTCCACTGTTGTGCGGTTTGCCGGGCGTCCCCTCGCCGTCCGGGCCGACCTTTCCACCAGCGCTGTCGCCGGAGAGTGGAATGGCGAAGCTCCATGCCTCCATGTCGGTTGAGGAGTTCGACGACGGCTACTTCTATGCCGCAGAACTCAAGACCTTCGCGCGCCAACTGGGCATCGCCGTAGGCCGACGGCGGAAGCTTGAGCTTGAGGCGCTTATCCGGGACTTTCTTCGAACGGGAACGGCTCCGCTGACCAAACCCGTGCCCGGTCGACGGTCCGGCGAGTCGCGCGACAGGCTGGCGGCGGAAACCATCGTCCGGGCCTACGTCGACGACCGCAGGACGAAGGCCTTCCTGCGAGACTTCGTGCACGCGCGCGTCCCGGCGCTAAGAGACAAGTCGGGCCAGTGGTACTGGCTCAACGAATGGCGCCGCACGCAACTTCAGTCAGGCCAGCGCATCACCTACGCGGACCTAGGCAATCGATTATTGGAGCTCATGCTTTCGGAGGGCCGCCTGCCGCGGATCCCCGCCGCTCGATTCAACAACTTCATCACGGATTTCTGGACGGACCCAGGGAACAAGGGCAAGAGCCGGGCCGATGCCGTGGCGGCTTGGGAGCGCATCAAGTCTGTCCCCGGACCGAAGACTTACGAGGCCTACGCGGCTCTTCAGCCGAGGTAGTATCACTCCGGCCTCACCCTCGAAACGCCGCCAGCAACTCCGTTTCCCGCTCCGCCGTCAGCCCCGACCGCAACTCCTGCCGTTCCGCATCCTGGGCGTTGAACCACTGCAGCGTGTCGCGCGCGGTCTCTTCCAGGGGCCGCATCGCGAACCCTGCGTCGAAGGCCTTGTCCCCGTTGACCTGCATCATGCCGAGGTAGTCGCCTGCGGGTTCGGTCCAGTAGGTCAGGGCCGAAAGGCCTTGCTCCTGCAGGAAGGCGGCGTCCACCCACGTCAGGGTGGCGTCGGAGCCCACGGCCGCGCGCGTCCGTTCGAGCAGGCCGCCCATCGTGAGCGGCTCGCGCGGACCGACCACGTTGTAGGTGCTGGCAAGGTCGTCCTCCAGGGACTTGATCATGAAGGCGGCCAGGTCGCGTACGTCGACGTGCTGCATGGGGTCGTCGGGAGTGCCCGGCGCGAGGACTTCGCCGCCGCGCGCCAGCCGCACCGGCCAGTAGGTGTAGCGGTCGGTCGGGTCGCCGGGTCCGATGATGTAGGTCGGGCGCAGGACCAGGTGGGTGTCGGGGAAGGTGGTGCGGGCTTCCTCCTCGGCGAGCGCCTTCAGGGCGCCGAAGGTGCGGCCGTTGACGACCTCGGTCTCCGGGTCATCGATGGTGTCGACCGGGGCTCCCTCCCGGATGTCGGTGGTGAGGTAGGGGATGTAGACGCCGGTCGAGGACACGAAGAGGTATTTCCCGACGGAGCCGCGCAGCGCCTCGGCCGAGAGCCGCACCCAGCGGGGAAGGTTGGCCGAATTGTCGATGACGACGTCCCACGTGCGCCCTTCCAGCGCCGCCAGGTCGCCGTCCCGGTCGCCGATCAGGGTCTCGAGGTCGGGGAACAGCTCCGGGTTGGTGATGCCCCGGTTGAAGAGGGTGACCTGGTGCCCCCGCGCAAGGGCGGTCCTGACCTGGTGGGGGCCGACGAAGCCGGTGCCTCCCAGGATGAGAATCCGGAGCGCGGTCGGCGCGGATCCGCCGTCCAGCCGGCAGGCGCCGATGCCCAGGCCGCCGATCGCGAGCGTCGTGGTCTGAAGAAAACGGCGGCGTGAGAGACAGGTGTCGAGCATCTTGTTTCCTCGCTCAGCGCAGGAGCTTCCGGTGCCATGGCTCCTCCTCGTTCCGAAGATTCTCGCCGCGTTCCAGCCGGTCCAGAAGGCCCTCCAGTGCGAGTGTCGTCCGTTGCCCGGCCTTCCGCAGCCCGGACCGCGCGGAGACTGTCGCGAGGGTCGCGAACCCCGAGAGGATCGCGAGTCCGCCCAGAAGCGGCAGGGCGCCGCCTCCTGTCGCCATGAACAGGCCGAAACCGCCGGCCGCCCCGGCCAACCCCAATCCCGTGAACCAGCCGGCGAGCCGCTGCGCGCGAAGGTTGCCGATGTTGGCTGTCAGCGTAACGAGTGACCAGCCGCTCTCCAGCGCCGCCACGCGGATCTGGAGGTCACGCGCCCTGGCGAGCGTGTACCGGCGCCCTCCCACGTCAAGGGAGCGGCGTACCTGGTGGACGAGGCCGCTCCCCGGCTCCCAGCGCGATCCTCCGGATCGAGAACGCACCTGCCTGAGAAGCTCCTCGTGTCGCAGGTAGGACTCGAGATTCGCTTCGACCTCCGCCGGGCTTCCGGGCACCACCCGGCTCGTGCTCACGATCGCGGGACCTGCGATCCGCCGCGCCAATCCCTCGTCCGGAGGCGCAGCGGGGACGAGGGAGGCGGCTTCGATCTCGGCGAGAGCCTGTCGGATGTAGCGCTCCTCAATCCCGACCTCCGCGCCGATCTGAACCACCTCGCCCGCTCGAAGCTCGCCTTCGGCCGGCCTGGACCGGCGGAACTGGAGATCCGAAGCGCGCAGGATTACGCGCTCGAGTTGCTCCCGGGTGACCGTCACCGAGCCGCTCGACCGCTGTGCGGGAGAACCGGATCGAGGCGACGACTCCTCGCGGCGCCGGTCAGCCGGCGGCATTCCCGCCTCGTGCCACCGGTGTCCTCTCTCTCGCAATGACGGTTCCCGCGTGCGCGGTCAGCTCCCGGAACAAGTCGCTCAGCCTTGCCGTCATCGGCCCCGGCTCACCGCTTCCGATCGTGCGCCCGTCGATCTCGGTCACGCTGGCCAGTTCGCCCATCGTGCCCGTGCAGAAAGCCTCGTCGGCACGGTACGCTTCCGTCAGGGAGAGGTCCTTCACCCGCGCCGCAATGCCGTTTTCCGCGCACAGCGCCAGGACCGTCGCGCGTGTGATCCCTTCGGGACATGCCACCGCCCGGCCGGTCATCACGACCCCGCCGGTCACAATGAAGAAGTTGGTGGCGTTGGTCTCGGCGATGAACCCGCGCCGGTCGAGCATGAGCGCGTCGTCGGCGCCGGCGGCGTTGGCTTCGATCTTGGCCAGGATCGACTGGAGCAGGTTGGCGTGGTGGATCTTCGGATCGAGCGCATCCGGATCGAACCGCCGGAGGGCGCTGGTCACGAGCCGGAGCCCGGAACGGTCGTAGACGGGGGCCTTGTGTTCGGCCAGCACGATCAGTGTGGGGCCGGACCGGTTGAGGCGCGGATCCATGCCGCTGGTGAACTTCACGCCGCGGGTGAGCGTCAAGCGGATGTGGACTCCGTCCCGCATCCGGTTCGCCGCCAGCGTACGCCGCACTTCCTCGACGATCTCCTCGTTCGAGGGAATCTCCGCGAAGGCGAGCGCGAGCGCCGAGGAGCGCAGCCGCGCCAAATGCTCCTCCAGCTTGAAGATCCGCCCATCATAGAGCCTCAGTCCCTCCCATACCGCATCGCCGCCCTGCACGACCGAGTCGAAAGGGCTCACTCCCGCCTCGTCCCGGTGCACGAGCCGGCCGTTGATGTTGACGATCAGGTCGCGGTTGCGTTCGTCGAAGCGCTGGAGCATTGGCTGGGATGTCTGAGGGCCTGGGGCAGCCTGGCAGCGCGCTCCCAGCGCCGGTCGAGCGAATCCCGACGGGGCTGTGAAGGAGCTACCCGTTGAACATTCCCGCAAACGGATCGGGCGGCGCGGTCTTCCTCGGCAGATCGGGCTTCCTTCGCACCAGCTTGGCGGGAATCCCCGCGTACACGGCGCCGGGTTCGGTGTCCCGGGACACCAGCGCCCCCGCGCCGATCATGCTGTCGTCCGCGAGGGTCACGCCCGTGAGGATGGTGGCGTGGTACGCGATGCGCACGCCCGCCCCGACCACCGTCATCCGGTTCGTGATCTCGGGGGAGTTCACGACATCGTGGCTGTGGCTGTAGATGTTCGAGTAGTCGGAAACCGAGGCGCCGTCCCCGAGCCGGATGCCGCCGCGGTCGTCGAGCAGCACATGCCGGTGCACGACCACTCCGTCTCCCACCTCCATGTTGTAGCCGAACGAGAACCTGACCTGGTGGAACGCCTTGAAGTCCCTGCCGCAGCGGCGGAAGATGCGCCGGGCCAGGATGCGCCGGAAGAGCACGCCCAGATGGAGGTTCTCGCCCAGCGGGCTCCGGTCGAACATCTCCCACATCCAGAGCAGGGGCTTGACCCGGGCGTACCGCTCCGTGTCGATGTCGGCGTAGTGTTCCGGTTCGACGGTGACGTTGGCCGGATCCATCTGCAGGAGCTGGACGCGCTCCGCGTCGTGCAGAGCTTCCCCCAGGAGTCGCGACAGGCCCGAGGCGGCGGCTCCCCACGGACGATAGATGTCGGTCAGCACCCGCCGGCAGAGTTCGCGCCGGTCGCAGTCGGCGCGCGAAAGCTCGTCGTCGATGCCCTGCAGCCAGCGATGGCAGACCTCTCTCGCCTCGCCGGTGATGGGAACGCTTCTCAGGGGCAGATAGGCCATCTACGCGGATTCCCGCATCGGTTGTATGTTGAAACCGCGCACACTACGGGATGTGTCGCGGGATGGTTGCCCGGGCTTTGCAGCCCTGCCAGAAGGATACGCGGTTCCGGACCCGCAGCAAGGTTTGGAAGGGAAGCGAGCACCGGGAACTCGACAGGTGGGCCTTCCGTAGGGCGCCGGGGACTCTGGAAAGGATGAACGCGAATGCATGATGCCCTGCGCAACCGGCTGCTGAGAAGGATCGAGAGCCTGCCCGACGGGCAGATCTACCAGGTCCTGGACTACATCGAGTTCCTGGAGGAGAAGTACGGCGAGCGGGAAGACGAGCAGGAGCCCACCGGGTTCCAGCGCTTCGCCGAGAGACTCGAGGACAGCCTGCGCAAGCGAACCGTCAGGCCCGCCGTAATCCGGGAAGCGTTCCAGCTCCTGGCAGCCGCGGACCGCGGCCTCTCCAACGTCTCGGCGGCCGGACAGAAGTTCCTGCGGGACCTGAACGGCCCCGGTGAGCGCAGGGAGAGTTCGCGCGAGCCGAAGGAGGGTGACGGGGAGGTGCGCAGCGAGCGGGGCGATTCCTCCGGGACTTCCGCGCACGCGCCCGAGGCCTCTTCCGAGTAGGGCACCCGCCCGCGTCCCGCACTCGCGCGGCGTCGCTTGACACTCCATCTCGAAACCCGGTAGACTCGGCAATGCTTTGGGCTTCTGGATGCGAGGCGGGCCCCGGTTCCCCGGCTGGAACGGGACAACTTCGGGGACGGGAACGAACGCGCCGGCAGGGCGCCGGTCCGGCATGACCGAGTTCGGCGAAGGGCTGACCTTCGACGACGTCCTCCTTGTGCCGGGGCACTCCACCGTACACCCCCGGGACACCGTCGTAGGCACGCGCCTCAGCCGCCGCATCTCCATGCCGATTCCCGTGCTCTCGGCGGCCATGGACACCGTCACCGAGTCGCAGATGGCGATCGCGGTGGCCCGCGAGGGCGGGATCGGCGTCATCCACAAGAACATGCCCGCGGAGCGGCAGGCGCAGGAAGTCGACCGCGTCAAGCGCTCCGAGAGCGGGATGATCCTGAACCCCATCACCCTGGGGCCGGACGCGACCCTGCGCGAGGCGCACGCGCTGATGGCGCGGTTCTCGATCAGCGGCGTGCCGATCGTCGAAGAGGATGGCCGGCTGGTCGGGATCGTCACGAACCGGGACCTGCAGTTCGAGACCGACCTGGACCGTGACATCAAGGACGTCATGACCCGGGACCGCATCATCACGGCTCCCGTGGGCACGACCCTCAGGGAAGCCGAGCGCGTCCTTCACCGCCACCGCATCGAGAAGCTGCCGGTGGTGGACGACGATGGCAGGCTGCGCGGGCTCATCACGGTCAAGGACATCTTCAAGCGCCGCCGGCACCCCAACGCCTGCAAGGACGGGCATGGGCGCCTGCGGGTGGCGGCCGCCGTGGGCGCCGCGTCCGAGGACATGGAGCGGGCGCGGCTGCTGGTCGGCGCCGGGGTGGACGCGCTGGTGATCGACACCGCGCATGGGCACGCCCAGGGGGTGCTCGACGCGCTCGGCCGCGTTCGCGAAGCCTTCCCCGACATCGACATCGTCGCCGGCAACGTGGCCACTGCGGAAGGGGCCGGTGCCCTCGTGGAGCGCGGCGCGGACGCCGTCAAGGTTGGGGTCGGACCAGGTTCGATCTGCACCACCAGGGTGGTCACCGGCGTCGGCGTGCCCCAGTTGACGGCCATCATGGAAGCGGTGGAAGGCGCTGCCGGGCGGGTGCCCATCATCGCCGACGGCGGAGTTCGCTACTCCGGCGACATGGTCAAGGCGCTCGCGGCGGGAGCCCACTGCGTCATGATGGGCTCGATGTTCGCGGGGACAGAGGAGTCGCCGGGCGAGAGCTTCCTGTACGAGGGCAGGCGTTTCAAGATCGTCCGGGGCATGGGTTCGCTGTCGGCGATGGAGGAAGGCTCCGCCGACCGCTATTTCCAGGAATCGGATGCAGGGGCCAGCAAGCTGGTGCCGGAGGGAATCGAGGCGAGGCTGCCGTACAAGGGGCCGGTGGCGGACACGATTTTCCAATTGGTGGGCGGGCTGAGGAGCGGGATGGGATACTGTGGCGCCGCCGATCTCGGCGAGCTGAGGGACAAGGCCAGGTTGCTGCGGGTCACCAGCGGCGGTCTGCGCGAGTCCCACCCGCACGACGTGACCATTACGCGCGAAGCTCCCAACTACCACACATGAACTCGCGGGAGGTCCCGACCCGGGCCGACCGTATCGAATTCACGGAACACTGACATGACTCGAGGCACGCATCTTGTTTTCATCGCCGGGGCCGCGTGGGCTTCGTCGGGCTGCTTCCCCGGGCCCAACCAGGCGCCGGTGGAGATGCCCGCGGCTACCCCGGAGCCCGAATACCGGGTGGAGGCGGAGGCGACGCCCGTCGCGCCGGCCGATGAACCGGCCCTGGCGGATCCATCGCCCACTCCCGAACCGGCGATCGAGCCAACACCGGCGCCGGACGTGGAGGCGCCTCCGGAGCGCGAACCGGAGCCCGTCCCCGTGGACGCCGTCACCGGCTCTCCGGCAGCCGCCCACCACGAACTCGCTGACGACCTTGACGAGTGGTTCGGCTACTGGCTGGAGGAGTACGGCCCCAATCTTCGGCTTTCGCTCGAACGCATGGGCCGCTACGGGGGGATGGTGGATGCTGCGCTGGAGGAACGGGGCATGCCACGCAGCCTCCGCTATCTGCCGATCGCCGAGAGCTACTACAATCCTCGCGCGTACAGCCGCGTGGGAGCCGCCGGCATGTGGCAGTTCATGCCCGGCACCGCCCGCGAGCGCGGGCTCGCGGTGAGCTCGCTGGTGGACGAGCGGCGGGACCCGGAGGTGGCGACGGAGGCCGCGCTGGACATGCTCGCCGAGTTGCGCGAGCGCTTCGATTCCTGGTTCCTGGCGCTGGCCGCCTACAACGGGGGGCCCAACCGCGTCGCGCGCCTGTTGCGTCAACACCATTCCGGACCGCCCGGCGACAGCGCGTTCATCGGGATCCGCAACCGGTTGCCGCGGGAAACGCGCCACTTCATCCCCAAGTTCCTGGCGGTCGCCGCGATCGCGGAAGACCCCGGCGCATACGGCATCACCGACATCGAGTTCGAGTCCGTTCTGGAATACGACGAAGTGACGGTGCCTGACCCGACGTCGCTGGACGTGGTGGCGCGCGCGGCGGGTGTCTCGGAAGACGACATCCGGGCTCTGAACCCGCACCTGCCGGCGCGGATCGTCCCGACCCACATCGAGACGGTGCTTCGGGTCCCGCCGGGCACGGTGTCCCGCTTCGAGCGCAACTACGCGGCGATCCCCACCGAGGAGCGCCTCACCATCGTGGAGCACACCATCAGCGCGGGCGAGACGCTCGGGCACATCGCCGAGGCCTACGGGGTTCGGCTTTCCGACTTGATGGACACCAACCCGGGGTTGCGCCCGCGCTATCTGCAGATCGGGCAAAAGGTGGTGGTGCCGCGGCTGCGCCGGGTTCTGTCCGGGGACTGAGCTCGGTCGTGGCGCCGGGCTGGCGCCGCCCTCAGCCGCTCGCCTGCCAGACGCCGGAGCGCCCTCCTTCCTTGCGCAGCAGACGCACGCCCTCGATCACCATGCCGCGGTCCACCGCCTTGGCCATGTCGTAGACCGTGAGCAGCGCCACCGACACCGCGGTGAGCGCCTCCATCTCCACCCCGGTTTGGCCCTCGATGCGGGCGACCGCGCGGGCGCGAACCCCCGGCAGGTCGGGGTCGGGCGCTACCTCCACCCGGATGGAGGCGGCGGGAAGGATGTGGCACAGGGGGATGAGTTCGCCGGTCCGCTTGCCGGCCATGACGCCGGCCACCTCCGCCACGCGCAGGACGCTTCCCTTGGCGACGGTGCCCTCCTCGATGGCCGTGAGGGTCGCGGGGGCCATTCGGATGCGGCCTTCGGCCACGGCGGTGCGCCGGCTGCCCGGCTTGTCGCTGACGTCGACCATGCGCGGCCGGCCGCGCGCGTCCAGGTGCGTGAGTTTCCGCGAATCGCTCATGTGCGTGTCTCCAGGGCCGCGGACGCATCGCGCACCATGCCGTAGACGAGGAGCTGGGGGTTGACGTTGGTGGCCGCGAGGTGCTTGGCCTGCTCCACCTCCGCCACGGCGCGCGCGACTCCCTCCGGGTGAATGCTCCGCCGCGCGACCGCCTGTTCGAGGAACGGGCCGGCGTCCTGGTTGAAGGCAGGCGCGCCGGTCGCCACGGCTGCCAGGTCGCGCAGCCAGTCCTCCAGCGCGCCAAACATGCCGAGCATTCCGCGCGCGCCCGACACCCCGACCCGGCTCGCCGCCGTGGCGGCGGCACCGATGCCGCCGTCCAGGGTGGCCTCCAGCAGGCGGCGCGCCTGGACCCGCTCGCGCTCGAGCGGTCCCGGTTCGCCGTCTGCCGGCAGGTAGGCCAGGGCACGCCCGATCGACCCGCGCGACAGCGCGGCGGCCAGGCGCGCGTCGGCGGCGGGCGCTCCGGCGGCCTCCACCAGGAAGCGCTCCACCCGCTCGACAGGCAGGGGGCCGAGGTGGAAGGGGACCGTGCGCGACCGGATGGTGGGGAGCAGCCGGCCGGGCTCGCTCGAAGTGAGGATGAAGGTCGTGCCGGCGGGCGGCTCCTCCAGCAGCTTGAGCAGGGCGTTGGCCGCCTGGTCGCTCGCTTCCTGGGGGATGAGTTCCTCCGCGTTGCCGATGACGAAGACCTGCCGCTCGCCCAGGGAAGGGCGCTTGAGCGCCATGCGGCGGATGGTGGTGACCGCACCCAGGTAGATGCCCCGGGGCTGGTCGCTGTGGGTGGGGCGGAGGGGCTCGCGCCGGATGGCGTCCAGGGCGGCCGCGCGCGCCTCCTCGAGGGCGGCCACCATTCGCTCCGCTCCGCTGGCGCGCTTGGGGCGGGGCAGGGGGAAAAACCAGTGCAGGTCGGGGTGCTGCAGCCCGAGCGCCATCCGGCAGCCGCGGCAGCGGCCGCACGGGCCCCGGGCGTCCGGGTCCTCGCAGTGAAGCAACTGGCCGAGCCAGAGGGCGATGCGTTGCTTGCCGGTTCCGGCCAGGCCGTGGATCAGGAGCGCGGCCGGGAGAGAATCTCGTGCGTGCGCTCCGGCGAAGGTCGAGCGCGCCGGCTCGTGCCCCGCGACCGGCGGCAGCGTCACAGAGTCGCGGAGGGCGCCGCGGATGGGCCTGCGGGCACTCCGGCCGCGCGGGAGGTAGTCGCCCGGTTGGCGGCGACGCGGGTCGCAAGCCGCAACGCCTCCAGCGCGGAGGTGGCGTCGGCCACTCCCCGGCCGGCGATGTCGAAGGCGGTGCCGTGGTCGGGGGAGGTGCGCACGAAGGGCAGCCCCAGGGTGACGTTCACCCCGGTGCCGAAGGAGACCGTCTTGAGCGCCGCCATCGCCACGTCGTGATAGGGGGCGACGACCGCGTCGAACTCGCCCCGCAACGCGCGCACGAACACGGTGTCGGCGGGGAGAGGGCCCGCCACCCTTTCCGCTCCGCCCGTCAGGGCTTCGAGAGCAGGCGCGTACACCCTTTCCTCCTCGTCGCCGAAGAGGCCGTCATCGGAGGCGTGCGGGTTGAGGGCGCACAGCGCGACGCGCGGCTCGGCGATGGCCCAGTCGGTCCGCAGCCCCGCGAGCAGAAGACGGGCCTGTCGTACCAGCACGTCTACCGTCACGTGCGCGGCGACCTGCGCCAGCGGGATGTGGCGAGTGGCCAGCAGAACACGCAGGGGAGCCCCCAGGCGCGTCCGCTCGGCACACATGAGCATCCCGGACTCATCCGCCCCGGCGAGCGCCTCCAGCAGCTCGGTCTGACCCGGGTGGCGGCTCCCCGCCGCCTGCAGGGCGGGCTTGTGCACCGGTCCGGTCACAATCCCGTCCACGGCACCCTCCATCGCCAGCCCGACCCCCGTCTCCAACGCCGCAAGCGACACTCGTCCCGCGCTCACCTCGGTGCCGTCCCACTTCCCCATGGACTGGTACTCGCCCACGCCCGGGTCCGCGCCCGACGGTCCCAGCACCAGCAACGCGACGCCCGGGTCCTCTTCCATCAGGCGGCGGGCGGCCGCCGACATCACTTCGGGCCCGATTCCGCGGGGGTCCCCGAGGGTCACGGCCAGTCGTGCGCGCGGGGCGGGGGCGGGAGATGTCACGTCAGTCGCGGTACGGTACGCAGCGGAACGTCAGGCGGAGCCGCTCAGGGCCGAAGCTCGACATGTGCCCGCGCGCGCAGCTCTTCGATGATCTCGTCGAGCACCTTGGTCTCGCGCAACTGATCCTCCACGCGGGTCCGCAGATCATCATAGGTGTAGTCGCCCTCCGGCCGCGTCTCGAGCACCTTGACCACCGCGAAAACCTTGCCCCGGTCGTCGAACTCGATGGGGCCGACCACGTCCCCGTCCGCTGCGGATCCAATCTCGGCCACGTACCCCGGGGGGAGCGAGCCGAGCTGGGGCGTGAAGATCTGGAGCGAGTCCAGCGGCGGCTGGGCCTTGTAGCCGTATTCTTCGTGAAGATCTCTCATGGATTCGCCGGCGCGCGCCCGTTCGAGGATTTCGCCCGCGAGAAACTGCGCGGCCTCCTCGTCGTCCGCGTTGGTCTCCGCGGTGATGAGGATGTGCCGCGCCCTCCGCTCCCCGAGGCTGATGCGGTCGACGCGAATGATGTGCGCGCCGAAGTCGGTCTCGACCACGTCGCTCACCTGTCCCTCCTGGAACATCCCGAAGGCGGCATCCTCGAACTCACGCACCATGCGTCCGCGGGGGAACCAGCCCAGGTCACCGCCCTGCGCCGCGCTCGACGGGTCTCGGGAATACCGGCGCGCGAGTTCCTCGAAGTCCTCTCCCTCGCGGACGAGCCCAAGCAGCCGCTCGGCCTCCAGCCGGGCCGCCTCACGCGTGGAATCCGATGGTTCCGAGCGCACGAGGACCTGGCGGAAGATGATGGAGGCGGGGCGTTTGGGAAGCTGGTCGCGCTGCGCGTCGATGAACGCGCGCACCTCTCCTTCGGTCACGACGATGGGACCGATGTCCGCGCGTCTCCTGCCTACCCAGAGCGACTGCAGGCGCTGCCGGCGCGCCTGCTCCTTCAGCATCTCGCGGTAGCTGATCAGGTTCAGCCCCTGTTCGCTGAGAAGGGCGACCATCTGCCCCATTCCCCCCACATTGCGCATTCGCTCGTCCAGGTCCTGCTGGACGATGGCTTCCAGCTCCTCGTCGGACACGACGATGGTGCTGTCGCTCTCGGCTGCCTGCAGAAGCAGCTGTTCGTTGACCAGGGATTCGACGATTTCATCCTGAAGCTGCATGATGCCCGCCGGATCTTCCGGCATGGGCGCCCCGCTGGCGCGCATCTGGAGAAGCCGCTCCTGCACCTCCGACCGGAGGATCACCGAATCGCCGGCGATCGCCACGACGCCGTCGACGACCTCGGGCTCCTGTGTATCCGCCGGGGCGGGGCTTGTGAGCAACGCGGGGACGAGGAGGCACCCCAGGGAAAGACTGCCAAGGGTCGGAACAAAGGGCTTCGCCATGCGATGTCGACCTGCGGATGCCGGTGGATTGCGCGAGGGACGGAACGCACATCGGCGCTCCGATCCCGTGTAAACCCCTTGCCCGCGCCGGGTTCCGGACCGCCGGGCCGTGCGTCCCCAAGGTCGTCCGTGCGCCTCCGGGGACATCGCCTTCCTCCTCAATTGCCGGGCGGAGGCGCGTTGGGAGCCACAACCGGGGAGTCCGGGGGCTGGATCGGCTGCGAGCGGCCCCGGATCACCCTGAACTCGCTGGTGCGCTGGGTCACCGCGCTGAAGCTGTTCTCGAACACGTCGGCCCGGTACTCTTCCCGCAGCGCGAACGAGAGATGTCCGAGAGCCGGAATGTTCTCGTCTCCGTCGATGATGCGCTGCATGACGCGGCGCACGATGGCCTCGACGGCGTCCCGCGTGGATTCCCCTTCCGCCGGCGTCAGGCTGGTCAGTTCCAGGTCGCGGGCTGCGCGCGTGAAGCGGGTGCGGGCGACCATCAGCAGCGAGTCCTGCTCGACATCGCTGAGCGTGATGCCGGCCTGCTCCGCCTCGTTCACCAGGACCTTGCTCTGGGCGAGGTTGCCGAGTAGCGTGGTCAGCTGGTCATCGGTGGCGTTGCGCGCCTGTGCGCGGAAAGGAGGTCCCTGCTCGCTCAGGAAGCGGTGGAAATCGGCCGCCGTGTACGCGCCCCCCTCGAAGCGAAAGAGTTCACGGGCCGCGGCCCGACGGCTGAGTTGCTGGCTGGGACGCGTGGCCAGCTGACGGGCGATCTCGGCGCCGCCGTCTACGGGCTCCATTTCGGCGCGGCTCATGACGCGCCCCAGGTAGGCTTCCTCCGCCTGGCTGACCAGGCTGAGCTTGAGCTGTGGCTCGAACTGGGAGCGCGCCTCCTCGAACGGGAGCTGGGTCCGCTCGTCGACCCGCAGGATGTGGACTCCGAAACCCGTGCGCACGGGACCGCTGACCTCGCCGGGCTCCAGAGCGAACGCTGCGGAGTCGAAGGCCGGAACCATCTGGCCGCGCCGGAAGGACCCCAGGTCTCCGCCCTGGGTCGCGGTCCCCGGGTCCTGGCTGAACTCACCGGCCAGGGCCGCGAAGTCTTCTCCGGCCAGGATCCGCTGGCGCAGGCCGCCAGCGAGCTCCATGACGCTGTCGGCGGTGGCGGCGTCCGCTCCCGGATCGAGCGAAAGGAGGATGTGGCGCGCGCGCACCTCCGCCCCCGCCGCCTGCTCCTCGTAGATCTGCCGCAGCTGCTCTTCGGTGAAGGCGGTGTCCACCTGGATCACGCGCTCGCGCAGGCGCGCCACGAGCTCCTGCTCGATCTCCTGCCTCACCAGCGGGAGCAGATCGATGTGCTGGAAGGTCGAGTCCTCCAGGACGGCGACGGCGAACAGGGTGTAGTCGATCCACAGACCGGCGATGGCCTCCACCACGTCGGCCTGGTCGGGAAGCTGAGCCTGGCGCGCTAGCAGATCGGCGGTCTGGTCCACGGACAACTCGTAGCCGGCCGCGCGGGCGACGACTTCGTCGCCTGGAGCGGAATCGCCGCACCCGCCGATTGCGGGGAGCGCCGCGATGCAGGCGGCCCCGAGGAGCCGTGGGACGGTGTGCAAGGAACCCTTCATGTTTCACTCCCGATGGTCAGGCCTGCGTGCATAGTATGCCCATTCCCCGGAGTTCGCTCGCCCAGGTTCGCCGGCATCGCGTCACGCGGCTCTGGCGCGATTCGCCGACAGCCGGTCCAGCGCCCGGATCAGTGTGGCGGTCAGCGGGTCCGCGCCCTCCTGGCGGAGCACGAGCGACAGCGGCGACATCCTGCGTACCTCCACGGCGATCAATCGGTCCCGGAGCGGCTCCTCCAGCGCCGTGAGCCGGGGCACCATGTCGTCCCGGAAGGTGAGGCGCGCGCGCCGTCCGCGCACCAGGATGCGCTGGAGGCCGATCCCGCGGCCCAGCAGGCGCAGCACGTGGCCGTCGAGCAGGCGGTCCGCCGGGGGAGGCAGCGCCCCGAAGCGGTCGCGCAACTCCGCTGCGAACTCGTCGAGTTCGGTCTTGGTCGCGATGCGCGACAGTCGGCGGTAGAGGTGGAGCTTCTGTCCCGAATCGGGCACGTAGCTGTCCGGCAGGTAGGCCGATCCCGCGAGCGAGATCTCTGGATCGCGCAGTGCGGGCTCGTCGGTCCGTCCCCGCTTCATTCGCTCCACGGTCTTGCGCAGGAGGCGCATGTAGGTGTCGACACCTACCGCCTGGGCGTACCCCGACTGGTTCTCGCCGAGGAGGTTGCCCGCGCCGCGCATCTCCAGGTCGCGCATCGCCACGGCGTAGCCGCTCCCCAGGTCGGTGTGGCGCTCGAGCACGCGCACGCGCCGCATGGCGTCGCGGGAAACACCGTCGGGGACGACCAGGTAGCAGTGGGCGTGGCGGTCGGAGCGCCCGACCCGTCCTCGGATCTGATAGAGCTGCGCGAGCCCGAAGCGGTCGGCGCGGTCGACGATCAGCGTGTTGGCGTTGGGGACGTCCAGGCCGTTCTCGATGATGGCGGTGCAGACCAGCACGTCCACGTCGCCGTTGACGAAATCGAGCATCACCCGGTCGAGTTGCCGGCCGCCCATCTGGCCGTGGGCGACGGCGACGGCCGCGCCGGGCGCCAGCGCGCGCACCTTCTCGGCCGTGCTGTGGATGGTCTGCACGCGGTTGTGGAGGAAGAAGACCTGGCCGCCCCGGTCGAGCTCGCGCCACAGGCCATCGTACAGGATATGGTCGTTCCAGGGGATGACGTGGGTGGTGATGGGGACCCGGTCGCGGGGCGGAGTCCGGATGAGCGACAGGTTGCGGAGGCCGGCGAGGGAGAGCTGAAGGGTGCGTGGAATGGGCGTGGCCGTGAGGGTGAGCACGTCGACCGAAGCCCGCAGCCGCTTGAGCCGCTCCTTGTGGCGGACCCCGAAGCGCTGCTCTTCGTCGACGACGAGGAGGCCGAGGCCGCTGAAGACGACATCCTTCGAGAGGAGGCGGTGGGTGCCGATGGCGATGTCGAGGGTCCCCTTGCGGATCTCCTCCAGCAGGCGGGCGGTCTCCTTGGCGCTCCGGAACCGGTTCAGTGCCCCGACGGTCACCGGGTAGTCGGCGAGACGCTCTCCGAAGGTGCGTGCGTGCTGCTCGACCAGCACGGTGGTGGGCGCGAGCACGGCGACCTGCCTGCCGTCCTGAACGGCCTTGAAGGCGGCGCGAATCGCCACCTCGGTCTTGCCGTAGCCCACGTCCCCGCAGACCAGCCGGTCCATGGGCGCGGCCGCCTCCATGTCCCGCTTGATGTCTGCCACCACGCGCCGCTGATCGCGCGTGTCCTCGTAGAGGAAGGACGACTCCATCTCCTTCTGCCAGCGGGTGTCGGGCGCGAAGGCGTGACCCTGGGCCATCTCCCGGCGGGCGTAGAGTTCCAGGAGCTCGGTGGCGACCTTGCGGATGGCCTGCTCGGTGCGGGCGCGCAGATTCTTCCAGCGTTTCCCGCCGATGCGGTGCACCGGCGGAGGCCTTGCCTCCTCCGTGCCGCCGACCCACCGCTCCAGCAGATCGAGCCGGTACACGGGCACGCGCAGGAACTCCGCGCCCGCGTACTCGATCAGAATCGACTCGATCTCCTCGCCACCGATGGTGACATGCTCGAGTCCGCGAAAGCGGCCGATGCCATGGTCCATGTGCACGACCGCGTCTCCCGGGGTCAACTGCGCGACGCTATCGAGCGAAGCGGAGCCGCGGAACCGGCGCCGCCGGCGAATGCGGCGGGTACGCAGGAAGATCTCGTGGTCGGTGAGGACGCGCAGGCGCGGGGCCGAGTCGTTCAGGATGAATCCCCTGTCCAGCGCCCCCACGGCGAGCTGGGCGCCCGCCGGAAGGCGCGTCTGCCCTCCCAGGATCTCTTCCAGGCGCTGAATCTGCCCCTCGTTGTCGCAGAGGACGAGGGTCCGGTCGCCGCGGGCGGCGCCGTCCCGCAGCACTCCCTTCAAACGCTTCATGTCACGGGAGATGGCCGGCGGTGGCTCCGAGTCGAAGAGGATCTCCCCATCGGCGGCCGAGGAGAGGGCCAGCCGGGGGAGGCCGCCCAGCCGTTCCAGGAGACCCCGGGGGCGGAGACAGACGGTGTCCGGCGGGGGAGGCTCGTCTCCGCCCGCGACCGCTTCGGCGTGGCGGCGCTCCACCTCCCTCCATGTGTGCTCCGCGGCGGCCTTCAGTTCGTGGCCCGCCCAGCGCGCCACCAGGGTGTCCGCGGGCAGCAGGTCGAGCAGGGAGCGGGGCGCGCCGGGAGCGTCCGGCCCTCCGCCATCGCCCAGCCTGACCGGGAGCAGGCGCACCTCGGCGACCGGCCCCTTCGACCGCTGGTCGAAGATGCCGAAACGGCGCATGGAACCGATTTCGTCACCCATGAACTCGATGCGCACCGGGTCGGAGGAACCGAAGGAGAAGACGTCCACTATGCCCCCGCGCACCGCGAACTGACCGACTTCCTCGACCAGAGGAACCTTGTGGAAACCGCGCTCCCGGAGTTGCTCCGCCAGAGCGGTGAGCCCGACCTCGGCGCCCGTCCGCAGGGTGAGGTGCAGGTGGGTGAGCCGGGTGGGGAAGGAGCCTCGCTCCTGGAGGGCGCGCGGCGTGGTCACCAGCAGGCGGCAGCGGTTGCCGAACACGGCCTCCACGGCCTCCACCCGGCGCCCTTCGATCTCGATGTGGAAGTCGTCGCTCTCGTAGGGGAGGGACTCGCGCTGGGGATAGGCGGCCACGGAACCCGGGCCCACGAGGGCCTCCAGGTCCGCCTCGGCGGCGACCGCCCTGTCCGGCGACGGGGCGAGGAGCACGATCACGCGATCCCGCGTACCACGGGCCAGAGCGGCCAGCAGGGCGTGTCCCAGCGATCCGCACGCGCCTCCGAGGGACAGCTCGTGCCCGGCGTTCGGAAGCCGCGTTCGAAGGGACCGGAAGGGCGCGGTCGCCTCGATGAGGTCGAGAATGACGTTGTCGCGCGTGTTCATCCGGCTCGAGGAAGGGGGCCGGAGGTGGACGGGGCGCGGGAGCCCGGCATGGCGGCGTCGCCCGAGGAGCGGGCGCGCCGGCCGGTGGCGGCAACACGGGATTCCAGGAGCAGCAGCGCCAGCGCGGCGACGAGGAGCCAGCGCCATACCTCCGTGCCCTGCCGGCTGGCGAAGACCGCGCGCCGCCAGGACGAGGCGTCGGCCCGGTCGTAGTCGTCCCCCAGAAGGCCGTCGAGGGCGCCCTCCGCGATCGGCTCCAGGATCGACTCCGCCGCGGGCGGGTTGACCGCGACCTGCTGCACGAGGGAGTCGCCGGCCAGCAGGCGATAAAGCCCCGGAGCGCGCGCGACGACCTGGGCGCCCGGCCCGGCCGGCGTCCGCGCGCCGGCGGCATCGGCGACGGCGTCAACGCTGGCCGGAACAGGTAACACGTCCCCGACGGTGAAGGACCTGCCGTCGCTCTGGAAGGGCCAGCGCGACACCATCCATTCGACCAGGGGCAGCATGGGGGCGGACACCGCCAGGCTGGTGGCCTCTGCGTCCACCGGTGAGCCGAGCAGCAGATAGGGTCCGCCTGGGGCGGTGCCGGTCACGATCCAGGGCTCGCCCGAGTCGAGGGTGGCCTGGACCAGACCCGCCGCTTCCTCGCCGTTGGCAACCAGGCGATAGCGGCGGCGGATGCGCACTTCGTCGAGGGCCACCGGCAGGCGGCTGTCGGCCACCCCGATCTCACCGGCGCCGGTCTCGCTCTCGTAACGCCACGGGATCTCCGCCAGCAGGAGTTGCCGGTTGAGGGCGGGCAGCATCGCTCCGTCGGAGGGGGGAACCACGACTGCGGCAGAACCGCCGGGCCGGCCGTCCAGCCCTTCTCCGCCGACGCTCAGGACTACCTGGGTGGCCGCGTCCGCGGTCCGTTGCGCCCGCCCCGCTCGAGCAAGCACTTCGATCGCCTGTTCGAGGAAGAAGCCGCCATCCCCCCGGAGCGACACCCCCACCGGAGGCCGCACCGACACCGAGAAAAAACGGCGGTCGTCGCCGCGCAGCGCGTCCGGGTCGATCTCGGCGTACCCGCTCACCATGCCCCCCGCGAACGGACCCACGTTGAGCAGCGCCTCCGATCCCGCCGTAATGGTGGTCGCCCCGACGGTGCGCCCTTCCACGACCAGCCGCACCGCCAGGGTATCCCCGCCTTCCCCCGCGCTCCCGACGGCGATGGACATTTGGGAGCGCTCGTTCGTCATGGGTGCGAGACCCCCGCCCACCAGTACCTCCCTGAGGTAACGGTTGTCCTCCGGGGAGGACGGTGCATGGTACACGAGGAGACGGGTGTCGGCGGGCAGCGCCACGGGTGCGTCGCCCGGGAACGCCGTGGCCTGCAGGTCGGACAGCACCTGTATTTCGGATTCGTCGAGCGGTGCCGCCGAGACCAGCGCGCCGGCTCTCTCGATCGCGCCGCCGAGATCCCCTCGTCCGCTGCTCACCTGGGTTTCGAGCACACGCGCGCGCGCCTGGACGGGCGAGCCCGGGACCGCGACATCCCACGGTTCTCCCGCCCTCATCACCCAGACGCGATCCTCGGGCCCGGCCTCGTCGAGGGTCTCGAGGGCCAGCGCCTTCAATCGATCGAGCACGCGCTGTTCTCCCTGCACCAGCCCGGAGCTGAGCGAGTTGTCCAGGATGATCACCAGCGCGGTGGGCTGATGCGTGCCCCCTGCGCCCCTCCAGAAAAGCCGACTCCCCGCCAGCACGAGCAGCAGGCAGATGGCAACCCTGACCAGCAGCAGCAGCAGCTGACGGATGCGAATGGTGCGCGCATGATCGCGCGTGGCGCGCAGCAGATAGCGCAGCGCGGGGAACGGGACCCGGCGCAGCTCGTGGCGGTGGAAGAGATGAAGGATCAGCGGGACCGCGACCACCGCCGCGGCAGCGAGGAAGAGGGGGTTCAGAAAGCCCACGCCGTCCGGCTCCTATCCCAGTCTCTGCCGCTTGCGCAGATACGTTCTCAAGGCGAGCGAGAAGGGCTGGCTCGTCTCGATCATGCAGTAGTCGATCCCGTAGGGCCGGGTGGCGCGTTCCCACTCCGCGATCGCGCTCGCCACCGCCTCCCGGTATTCGAGACGCATGTCCGGCACGCTGATCTGGATCTCATCGCGGCTCTCGGGATCGAAGAAGCGCACGTCGCCCGCGGGGGGCAACTCGCGCTCTCCGGGATCCAGAATGTGGAAGACGAGCACTTCGTGGCCGTAGTGCTTGAGATAACGGAGCGCCAACCGCGTCTCCTCCGGGTCGATCAGCAGGTCGGACAGCAGCACGATCAGACCCCGGCGGCGCAGACGTCCGGCGATGTCCCGCAGCGCCGAATGCGCGGAGGTCAGGCCCGTGGGCTCGAGCGGCGAGACGCGCCGGATGACCTCGTGCCACTGCTTGCGCCCTCCGCTGGGTCCGAGCCGGGCCTGGATCTCGTGGTGGAAGGACGCGAAGCCGACCAGATCCCCCTGACCCAGGAGCAGAAGCGCGATGCATGCCAGCAGGTGTTTCGCGTACCACGACTTGGTGGCCAGCGTCCCGGGCTGCGAAGACCACGCCATCGAGAGGCTGTTGTCGAGGAGGAGGTATGCGCGAAGGTTGGTCTCCTCTTCGAACTGCTTCACGTAGAATCGGTCCGAGCGGCCGTACATGCGCCAGTCGATGTAGCGCAGGTCATCCCCGGCCTGGTACGCCCGATGCTCCGCGAACTCCGCGGAGAACCCGCGGTGCGGCGATCGGTGCAGCCCCATGTAGAATCCCTCCACGACCTCGCGCGCGATGAACTCGAGGCCGCCGACCTCCGACAGCGCGACCGGGTCCATCAGGTCGGCGCGCCGCCGGCCTGCGGCGGTCCCGAGGCGGGCGTCGGGTGGGGAGGTGTTGGGTTCGTTCATGGTGCGTAGTCTAGAAAACCGTGGGAGAGGATGCCATGCCCGCCTGGCTCCGGTCCTGTGTGCGACGGATGGCATGTGCCGCCGGAGGCCCTTGAATGGAAGGTATCAGACTCACATGTACTTGCGGGAAGGACTTCAGGCTCGGATAGGTTAGAGGAAGGCGACGGGCGCCTGCGCTGGCACGCATGGTGCAGCACATTGAGCCCATGGTTTCGTTTCGCGGGTCGCGCCCGCCCGGAGGGGGAAGAGTCAGGACGATGCGGTTCGGCAGGTTGGCCACCGGCCCGGTACTCGGGCTGACGCTTCTGTGTGCGACGCCCATGGGCGCCCAGGAGCGGTTCGCAGCCCGGGACGAGCCCCTGGAGTCGCGCATCTGGCTGGATCGCGGCACGAGTCCGGTGCTGCGCCGCGGCGACCTGGTGCGGGTCTTCTACCGCGCCTCGCGCGACGCCTACGTGAGCATCTTCCACATCGACACCAACGGCTTCGCGCGCCTGCTCCATCCCGGCTCTCCCACCGACGGCCACCTGGCGCTGGGTGGGCGCGACTACCGGGTGCTGTTTCCGGAGTCGCGCTATTGGCAGGTGGAGGAGGACGAGGGCAAGGGCTATCTCTTCATGGTCGCGTCCCCGGCGCCACTCGACTTCTCGGGTTTCGCGTACTCGCGGTACGCGGGCGGGTGGAACCTGGCCGGGTTGGCGCAGGCCGCATATCGCGATCCGTTCCTGATGATGGACGATGTGGTCGCAACGCTGATTCCGGAGCGGACAGGGGAGTACGCGCTCGACTTTGTCGCCTACGACATCGACCGTCCCCACGATTATCCGCGCTTCCTGTGTTACCAGTGTCACGGGTTCAGACCGATGTTCGACTGGAACCCGTACAGCCACTGGTGCACCGACTTCCGGGTCGTGATCCACGACGATCCGTACTACTACCCGCTGTACCGGTACAGCGGCGACCGGGTGGTGTACACGCGCCCGCCCGAGCCGTCGCGTCCCATGTTCGAGTTCACGGAGCGCGCCGATGGCGAAGCTGCGACGCCCCTGATCCGAACGAGGTCGGGGGACGGGCGCCAGCGGGGCGTCGGCAGGGATGCTGCACAGGAGTCGGGTGGGGTTCCCACCGCGCGGGTTCCCGGCCTGCGTGAGCCGATGCGGCCGGGGGCGGGTGCGCGAACCGGAGCGGCAGGTGCGGGGGGAGGGCCGTTGCTGCCGGGAAGGGCTATGCGGCCGCCGACGGCGGCGGTGCCGTCCGTCCATGTTGAGCCGAGCGCGGACGCCCGCGGGCAGGGGCCGGTCGAGGCGCACCCGGTCGGGACCGACCAGGCGCCGGTGGGGCAGTCCACGGCTGCGGCCGGCGAGGTGCGGGCGGAGGGGGTCGACCCGGTGGCGTCGCGGGAACCCGTGCGGGATGGCGTGGTGGAGGCGCCGCCCGCGGTGCCGCTCCCCGCCATCTCCCCGCAGCCTGACGGGTCGCTCCCGGACGCGGCCGTTCGCGGCGCGCGGTTGCGCCCGGTTACGGCGGTGCCTCCCGCCGCCCGTGCCGCCGAAGGCCGCGATGAACGACCGGTGCTGCAGCGGCGGGGCGAGCCGCCCCCCGCCGGTTCCGGTGCCCCGCCTTCGGCGCGGCCGCGCACTCCGCCCGGCGACCCGCCGCCTCCGCCCGCCGGGCGGCCGCCTTCGCAATCGGCCGGGCCGGCAGCCGGGTCGAGCCCCGGCAGCTCCCCCGGGACCCCGCCGCCTCCATCCGCGCAGTCGGGTCCTCCGCCCCGGTCCTCGGGTCCACCGCCGGCCCCGGCCCGGAGGCGGCCGCCCGGCAGGCCACCCGTCGGGTAGCCGGCACGCCGTCCGCGCCGTTGCCGCGGGGAGCGTGACGCGCTCGCTATCTCCCTGCTGCCGGGGGGCTCAACGCCTTCCGCCCGGCGGCCGATTCTGTCCCCCGGGAGGACCCTGCGTGTCGAACGCCTCCACCCCCGCCCCCGGGCAGAAGTCGCCGGTGCCGCGGAAGTGGGTGTTCAGGCACCGCAACTCGGACCCGAGGCCCACCAGGAGGTCGACGGTCCCCGGGTAGGACGGCCGGGAGAAGTACCCCGCCCGCCCGCCGCGGGCCATGTCTGCCGTGGACTGGCCCAGCCGGCTGATCGCGCTCACGTCGGCTCCCTTCGACACCAGGTACTCGATGAGGTCGTTGCCGCCCCGCACAGAGGCGTAGTGCAGCGGCGTATAGCCCCACGAGTCGGGGAGGTTGACGTCGGCGCCGTGCTCCTCGACCAGGTACTTCACGGTGTTGAGGAAGTTGTTCGGCACGTGGTTCATCAGGAATGCGCCGAGCCCCATGTACCCGCCGCCCGCTGCGGCGTGGATGGGATACATGTTGGGGGTCCCCTCGGGGATCATGGGGAGCCCGGAATCCTCTTGCAGGCGTCCGTCGTTCTGGCGTCCCTCGCGCATCCCCGGCTCCGGCCAGGTGGTGGGCAGGTCCGGGTCCGCCCCGTGCGCCACCAGCGCCTTCATGGCGGGCAGGTCCTGGGCCAGCGCCGCCCGCCAGAAGGGGGTGGCCCCGGTCAGGTTCAGCCCCAGCTTGCCGCGCAGGAAATCGGAGTACCACAGGTGGGTGCGGATTGGCGCGTTCGGGTCGGCGCCCGCCTCCAGAAGCGCGTGCAGGACATCCATATGCGTGGTCGCCTGGTTGTCGTGCGCGCGCGGATGGGGGTGGTCGGTGAACTTGAAGGCCCACTGGGTCTGGAGCACCGCGAACAGGGGAGCGATGCCGTCGGTGTGGGTGGCCAGATCGGGGTCGGCGCCGCGCTCGATGAGCAGCATCGCCATGTCGAACTGGCCGTTGAGCGCGGCGATGGTGAGCGGGCTGGCCCCGTCGCCCGCGACCTGGTCGATGTCGGCGCCGCCGTCCAGGAGCACCCGCGCGACCTCCAGATGGCCCTCGCGGGCGGCGTGCAGCAGGGCGGTCATGCCGCCGGTCCTGCCGACCAGGGTCTCGTACATGGGCCGCTGGACGATTTCGTTCTCGCTGACGTAGCCGGCGGGCGTGTCCCACGCGGGCACCACGCTGGAAAGGTCGTCGGGTTGAAAGTCGGCCAACTGCTCCTGCAGCTCCTCGGAGTCGAGATACTCCCGCTGAGCCGCGAGCGCGGCCTGCACTTCGGCGGCGGTCGGCTCCCTGGCGGTCCCGCCCTCGGTTGCCCGCTGGATCTCGGACAGCGCCTCCAGCAGACGCCCCTGGGCCGCACTGCTGATCGCCATGCGGCGCAGCACGTCCCCCACCTCGGTGGAGATCGAGGGGTCGGCGCCGTGACGCAGCAGTTCGGCCGCGGAGGCCGCGCGCCCGGCAGCAGCGGCGAACATGAGGGGCGTCTGCCCGGCCGATCGCTCGCGCGCGTTCACCGGCGCGCCGTGCTCCAGCAGCAGACGCACGGCCCCCTCGCCGTCGCGCGCCTCCGCCGCTAGGTGGAGGGGGGTCACGCCGCTGGAGGTGGTCACCGCTCCCGGGTCGGCGCCCGCGCCCAGAAGCGCGCCCACTACATCCGCGTGTCCCGCGCCGCCGGCCAGGTGCAGGGGGGTGTAGTCACCGATTCGCGTGGCCGCGTTGGTCTCGGCCCCGGCTGCGATCAGGACATCCACCACCTCCAGATGACCCTCGCGGGCGGCCACGTGCAGCGCCGTCAGGCCGTCTCCCTGCGCGAGGTCAGGATCGGCGCCTTCCTCGAGAAGCGCGCGCACCGCGTCCGCGTCACCGCGCCTGGCCGCATCCAGCAGCCCGTCCTGCGGCATCGCGGCACCCAGGGCCAGCACGACCGCCAGAACCGCGCCGGCGCCCGTCATCCCGCGTCCGAGCCTCATGGCTCCCTCCGCGTGCTCACCGCCCGGCCGACCGGAAAGCTGAGCGGGAACTCGCCCGTGCTGTCCCCGAAGGCGCGCATGTCGTCGTGCCCGAGGCGCTGCATCAGGCTCACGAACACGTTGGCCATCGGCGTCCCCTTGGGCGCCCTCAGATGCAGGTTGCCCTCCAGCGCGCCATTGGCATGGCCCATGAGCAGGAGCGGGCAGCGCCGGTGGTTGTGCAGGTTGGGGTCTCCCATCGGGGATCCCCAGATGATCGCCGTCTTGTCGAGCAGCGACGCCTCGCCCTCCAAGGTGTTCTTCATCTTCTCGAGGAAGTAAGCCATCTGCCCCAGGCGATACGTGTTGATGACGTTGAACTCCATGACGGCGGAGGGGACGTTGCCGTGGTGCGACGCCGCGTGGAAGGACTTGCTGGTGCCGCTGTCGGGGAAGGTGCTGTTCTGCAGGTCGAAGCCCGTCTTGAAGGTGATGACCCGGGTCAGGTCCGCCTGCAGGGCGAGCACCTGCAGGTCGAACATCAGCCGCATGTGGTCTTCCCAGCGGTCCGGAATCCCCGAAGGCGCCTCCGGCATCTGCCGCTCCTCGCCGCTCGAGTTCTGCGCCTCCACCAGCTCGATGCGCCGCTCCAGCTCGCGGACGTGGGTGGCGTATTGATCGAGCGCCTGGCGGTCCAGCGCCCCCAGCTCCCGCTTCAGGTCGTTCAGCTCGACCAGCACCCAGTCGAGCAGGCTCTGGCTGCTGCGCAGCCGCACGGCGCGGTCGGCCGGGGAGTCGCCCGCGCCGAAGAGCTGCTCGAACACCCGCCGGGGCTCCCGGATCGCCGGAAGCGGCTGGGTGGGCGACTCCCACGCCAGGGTGGTCGTGTACGCGCAGTGGTAGTTGTAGGCGCACCCGCCCCCGCGGTCCATCTGCTCCGTCGTGATCTCGAGCGAGGGCAGGGCGGTGTCCTGGCCGAAGCGATCGGCATGGACCTGGTCGAGGGACTTGCCGAGGTAGACGTCGGCCTGGGTCTGCAGCGGATGAGCCTGGGTGAGGAAGACCGCCGTGGAGCGGTCATGGTCGCCGCCGATTTCCTCGGCCCGGTAAGGCTCCGCCATGCGCACGTCGGTGTTGCTGACGATGGTCAGGTAATCCCGGTAGGCTTCCAGGGGCTTCAGCTGGCTCTCCGCCTTCAGCTCGAAGTCGCGCCCCGCCTTCGCCGGCGCGAACAGGTTCTGCGCGTCGCCCCAGTCATTTCCGCCCGCGCACCCCATCGACTCCTCGACGCACACCAGCCGCGTGAATTGCGACTGAGCCGCATCGCTCCAGGGCCTTCCCGCGGGGACCATGGCGTCGAGCAAGGGCAGGCCCACCGTGGCTCCGGCGCCCCGCAGGAAGGCGCGGCGCGAAAGGTGTCTTCCGGTGATGAAATTCATGGACGAGCTTCCTCCATCCGGCGACTCAGTTGGTATAGAGCCTTTGCGCGATTTCGTTGGTGAGGTTGGGATTCGCATTCACGTCCTCGGGAGAGGGCGGCCAGCGCAGATGAATCCCCATCGCCTTGTTCTGGTCGAACCAGCGGTAGGGGAAGATCTCGTAGTAGCGCATGTCCTGCCAGCGCCGCATCTCCATCCAGAACTCAGCCCTGCGCTCGTGCTGGAGCTGGGCCATGATCTCGCCGGCATCCATGCTGGCGAAGTCCCTTAGGTCGGAGAGCGCGTGCCCCATGGGGGGCCAGCCGCGCGAGGCGTCGCCCCAATCGCCCGACATTGTGCGGACCCTCGCCGCCGCGCGCGTGTTGTTGATCCATTCGACCGCGCCCGCCAGATCGCCGGCCAGCAGCCGGGACTCCGCGATGATGAGCATCGCCTCGGCGGCGCGGCTGAGCGGGAGCGGAGTTTCGCGCGCAGTGTACTTCAGGTTGTAGGAGCTGGTGCCGAGCGGCTCCTCGCGGGTCGTTTCCTCGTGCGGGATGCGCGGATCCCAGTCTCCGGTCACGGGGTCGGGAAGGAAGAGATAGATCTCATCGATCCGGTTGGTGCCTCCGTACGGACCCCCCAGAGAGGCCCCCGAGTTGGAGCCGCCGGGGGCGCCGAAGCGCAGCGAGAAGTTGTAGTCCGGGGCCGTCGAAAGCGCCTGCCGGGCCGCCGATTCGGCCTGGTCGAACAGGCTGCGGTCCATCTGGCCCTGGAGGTGGGTGCGCTCGTAGTAGAGCGAGCGGTAGGCCCGCGCGACCTGTCCCATCGCGGCCGCGGCAAAGTTCGCATCCCCTGCGGACTGCGCCACCTGGGCCGCCTGCTGGAAGCGCTCGATGGACTCCGCGATCACGTCGACCGGGCCACGCAGCTGGTCCTCCGCGCCGTACACGATCACGTTGTAGTGATCCGCCATGGTGATGCGGGTCAGCCCGCCGAAGAAGTGCGCGTGCGCGACACCCAGGTCGTTGCCCCCGGCCGCAGCGAGGCGTTCGGCCACCTCGTCCGCGAGCCAGCGCGCCTGGGCGAGCCCGCGCCAGTGGCCTTCCACGGCGGAGTTGGACGCGAGGCGGTTTCCTCGCATGGCGTCGATGTTCTCGAGCTGCGTGGTGGGATGGAACAGCTCGTCGCTCAGGAGCCCGTGTCGCGTCAGCAGGCTGGAGTAGGTGCCGGCGAGATTCCCCTCCGGCGTATTGGCCAGCGTCCCCAGAAGCTCCTTCCGCTCCAGGTCCTCGTCCAGCAGGCTGGCCGGGTTGTCCACCTCCAGAAAGTCGCTGCATCCGATGGCCGCAGTCAGCAGCATTCCCGAAGCGAGGGCCGCGAGACCCCTCAGTCGTGGTGTTCCCGTGAATCTTCCGGCAGTTGCGTTTCCGTTCTCAATCATCGGTCGGCTCCCTTGTCTCTCATGCATGTTCATGATTGCCTCCGCATTTTCGGCCCGGTCAGAACTGGGCCCTGAGGGAGAAGACCAGGCGTCTCGGAGCCGGCACCTTCAGGTAGTCGACGTTCTGGGTGAAGTAGTCGTCGCCATCGGTGCCCGCTTCGATGCCGCGGGTGCCCGGGTCGATCCAGCCGTTCTTGGGCGAACTCAGATAGTCGCTGAACACCTTGAGGTTCTTGACGCCCACGCTCACCTGTGCGCTGGTGGCGGCGATACGCTCGGCAAGGGCGTCCGGCAACTGCCAGGAGACCGTGGCTTCGGCCCAGCGCAGATAGTCGCCCGGATATACGGTGTTGGAGATGACCCCGTTGTGTTTTCGTCCGTACTCGTCGACCAGCCGCTGCTTCTCCTCGGTGCTGGCATTGGGATCGTTGAGGGTGTGCTCCAGCGTGGCCACCAGTGGGCCGTTGCCGAGCGCATTGCGCAGGTGGTCGGTCTCGTTCGAGACGATGAAGCCGCCCGCCGCTTCGAGGATATTGCGGAAGGTGAAGCTTCCGATCTGCATGGCGCTGCGGATGTCGACGGTCCAGTTCGGCTGTGGTCTTCCGATTACCGCCAGCGAGTCGGTGCCGTCGGCCGCCTTCAGGATGTTGGGCGCGATATCCCTTCGGCTGCGGATCTCGTCGATGGGTCCGGAGAGAATGTAGGGCTGGTTGGGATCGACGATGGGAGCGATCCAGATGCCGGGCCACATCCCCTCGTAGAGGGAGTGGAAGCGGCGCCGCCGGCCGAGCCGCCGGTCGGGCTGCCCGCCCAGATCATCGGCCCACTGCTTGAGATAGGTTGGGCTCAGCGTCAGATCCCAGGTGAAGTTCGGGCTCTGAATCAGGCGCGCATCCGCAGTCAGTTCGAGCCCCCACGACTTGAGCGTGCCCAGGTTCCGGAGCTGCGAGTTGACGAAGCCGTCACCGGGCGAAGGCGGCACCGGGAGCAGGGCGTCGTTGGTGGTCTGGTTGAAGTAGACCAGCTCCATCCCGAAGCGGCCGTCCAGCATCCCGGTCTCGATCGCCATCTCGATCTCGGTGGAGCGTTCGGGCTTGAGTTCCGAATTGCCCAGGTTCTCGGGCGTCAGGTAGCCGCCGATGACGCTGCTGTTCGGGTTCCAGGTGCGCTGGGCGTCGAAGGCGCCCGGCTGCAGGCCCGAGGCCCCCAGAGCCGCGCGCAGCCTCAGCTCGTTCATCCAGCCGACGTTCCAGAAGTCGTACTCGGAGACGACCCACGACACGCCAGCCTTGGGATAGACCTGCAGGCCGAAGTCCTCACCGAACGCCGAGTTGCCATCGGCCCGCACGCCGCCGGTCAGGAAGAGCCGGTCATCGAGCCCGACCTGGCCCTGGACGAAAAGACCCGCGTTGATCACCTCTTCATAGCCCTCGCTCACGCCCGTGATCTGGGCGCCCCCGCTCAGGGTCTTGAGCGTGGGTGATCCGAACTCGCGCACGGAGGCCACCTCGAAAGCCTGCGTCTCGCGGAAGCTCTGGCCGCCCACGGTGACGTTTCCGACCATCCGGTCGCTGATCTGGGTTTCCCAGTGGGTGCTGAAGTCCAGCGTGGTCGTGGCGAATCGCGAATTCCGCACCCGCTTGTACCCGGTCACGGACTCCGCGACCACGCCCTGGGGGAAGAACTCGCTGAAGCGGCTATCGATGAAGTTGTGTCCCACCTGAAGAGTGGAGCTGAGGCCGTCGGCCCACTGGTAGATCAGCGAGCCGTTGATCATGGTATTGACGGACTCCTGGAAGTTCTCCGTGATGCGGCTGGCCAGGAGCGGTGTGTACGCGCCGTGGGGATTGGTCTCGGTCGCGCGCAGCGGATTCCCCAGCATGAGGTTGCCGAAGAGGTCGCCCCAGCCGGGCGTGGCCGTCCTCAGATTGCGCCGAACGACGTTTACCCCGACCTGGCTGGACAGCTTCTCCGTGTGTGTGAAGTCGAAAGAGGCACGCACGGACTGGTTGGCCAGTTCGTTGTTGGGTGAGGGATTCCGCTCATCCATCAGGCGTCCGGACAGATAGTAGCGCAGGCCGGGTGTCCCGCCCCGAACGGACAGGTTGTAGTTCTGATGGTATCCCAGGACCTTGTTCGCGTCCCAGGGACTGTCACAGAGGAGCTGGTGCTCGGCACGGTTGTATCCGCAGTTGTCCGGGAAGGCGCGCGGGAAACTCAGGTGCTGGAGGTCGGTGGAGAAGGCGTACACCGGGGCACCCGTCTGTCCCCGCTTGGTGAAGATCTGGATCACGCCGCTCGAGGCCTCGGTGCCGTAGAGGGTGGCGGCCGCGGCGCCCCGGATGACTTCCACGCGGTCAATGTCCTGCGGGTTGATGTCCTGCAACCGGTCGGTGGTCGCGGACTGGGCGTCCTCGAGCGCGTTGTCGAGGCGGACGCCGTCCACGTAGATGAGAGGGCTTTGCCGCTGACTGATGCTCGAAGTTCCCCTGAGCGTGATCGCGCTACCCGCTCCGGTCTGACCTCCCGAGATCAGGCCGCGTGCCCCGGCGAGCCGCCCGACCAGCGCGTCGGAAAGGCTGGTGATGGGCGCGATCGCGAGCTCGTCGGAGGTGACCGAGGTGATGGTCTGTCCCAACCGGCGCCGCTGGGTGGGCGCGCCGGTTCCGGTCACCACGATCTCGTCCAGGTTGAGGGCCACCTCCTGGAGCTGGAAGTTGGCCTCGGCAGTCTGGTCGACCGCGACGGTGACCTCCAGGGTCGCAGCCGCGAAACCGATGCGCTCGACGCGCACCGTATGCGTGCCGGCGTTCACACCCAGCAGGAGGTAGCGGCCGTTGGAAGCCGAGAGGGCTCCCATGTTCAGCTCGGGGATGAAAACCTGAGCCGAGGAGATGGGCTGTCCGGTGGCGGCGTTGGTGACGAGCCCGGTGATCTGCCCCTGCTGGGCGGCAAGGGGAAGGGACCACAGGAGGGCGAGGGCCAGAACGGCGGCGCGGCCGATGACCGGGGGCGCCACCGGGGTCGGGCGGTGACTGGTTGCAGACGTGAACTCTCTCATTGAACCTCCTGGGTTTGTCGCATTCGGAAGGGAGCGCTCCTCACGACGCCCACTACGATCGACGAGATGCTGTAGTTGCTGTCCGCCGCCGCCCGCGTGATGGCGCGGATGGTCGGCTGATCCAGATGGTCGGCGGGCCGCCCGATCGCGTATGAGAGCAGATGCTCGGTAAAGTTGCGGGCGAGCGGAATAGGACGCTTGAGAAGCACCGCCGCCAGCTCCGAAGGCGAGCTCAGGGCGGTGCCGTCGTAGAAGGTGCCGCGGGTGTCGAGCGGGGCCATGTTCTCGCGCACCCGCCACCGTCCCGTCACGTCGAAGTTGTCGAGCGCCAGGCCGATGGGGTCGATGAAGTTGTGACAGGAACTGCACACCGGGCTCGAGCGGTGCAACTCCATGCGCTCGCGCGTGGTCAGGATGCGATCCCCGTCGGCGTCCGGGCTTCCCTCAAGCGTCGGGACGTTGGGCGGCGGTGGAGGTGGGGGCGTCCCCATCAGCACTTCCATCACCCACTTTCCGCGCAGCACGGGTGAGGTCCGGCCCGACATGGATGTGAGGTGCAGCACGCTCCCGTGGCCAAGCACGCCCCGACGGCGGTCGTCGGGATAGCGCACGAGGCGGAAGTCGTCGCCCCGGAAGTCGGCTTCGATCCCGTAGTGCCGCGCGAGTCGCCGGTTGAGGAAGGTGAAGTCCGCGTCGAGCAGTTCGAGCAGGCTCCGGTCTTCCCGCACCAGGTAGTCGAAGAGCAGCTCGGTCTCGCGCACCATGGCGTCGGCCAGCTGCTGGGAGAAGTCGGGGTAGAGGTAGGACTCCGGCCATACCTTGCCCACGTCCTGCAGCCTCAGCCACTGGTGGGCGAAGCGGGTGGCGAGGGTCTCGGAGCGGGGGTCCCGCAGCATGCGCTCGACCTGCGCCTCCAGGACCTCCGGATCCGAGAGCCGGCCGCTCGCCGCGACCTGCAGCAACTCCTCGTCGGGCACCGTGGCCCACAGGAAGAAGGAGAGCCGGGTGGCGAGGTCGATGTCGCTCAGGGGATAGCCCTCGCCGGGCCGCGTGCCGGCGGGCTCGCGTTCAAGCCGGAAGACGAACTCCGGGGACACCAGGATCGCCTGCAGGCCCATCTGCACCCCGACCTCGAAGCCCTCCTCGGCCGCGGCCGCGTCGTAGAAGCGCATCAGGTCGGCGATGTCGTCGGACGAAGGCGGCCGGCGGTGGGCGCGCGTGGCGAGCCGCGAGAGAATCGACTGCGCGCACGGGCGGGCTTCCTCGGGCACGGATGGACGGCAGGTGAAGATCCGCCGCCGGCTTTCGGTCTCCGCCACGCCCGAGATGTTGCTCGGGCCGGTGATGAGCAGCTCTTTCAGGTGCGTGAGGCCGGTTACTCCGTAGCTGCCCCCCGCCGTACCCGCGGCCGACCACGCGGCGGGACTGAAGCGGTCCTCGTAGGGACCCTCGATGACGTTGACGAACGCTGCCGAGACCTTGCGCTGGCCGGCGCGCACAAAGATCGGTTCGGTCTCGATGGCGGGCACGGTGCGCGCGGCGTTGTACTCGAGCCTGAGGAGCGCGGCCGGTTCCCCGTCGATGGAGATGTCGATGTCCTCGGCGGCGACCTGGTTGCCGCTGCCGAACTCCGTCTCCACCCGGAAGACGTACTCGCCGTCCGCGGGGAAGTCGTGCGTCACAACCATCCCGCCCCGGGTGCCGAAAGGCGCTCCCTCGACCTGGTCCCAGGCGTGCTGCGACACCTCCAGGGGGTTGCGGTGCTTCGTGGTGGAGGAGAGGGCCTGCGGGTTTCCGATGGCGAGGCGGCTGACGTCGATGGCGGCCTTCAGATAGGAGTCCAGCAGGGTGGTCGAGAGGCTCTGAGCGGCGGACATGTTGTCGAAGCTGCCCACCAGCAGATCCTCGGGGAGCCAGTTGTCGGCGTTCACCTCGAGCCCCACGAGTTCGTGGATGACGCGCTCGTATTCAGGCCGGCTGAGTCGCTGAAATCTTCGCGTGCCCAGGTTCGGGAGCGCGCGGGCGGCCTCGTCGACCGAGGATTCGAGCGTCTCCACCAGCGAAAGCAGGGTATCGGCCGACGGACGCGGAATCCCGGGTGGCGGCATCATTCCCGCGCGAAGCTTGCGGATCATTTTCTCCGCCGTCTCCCGCTCCCCTGTGGCGGACTCCACGGCGAAGTGCTGCAGAGAGAGGTTGCCGGTGAGGAGCGCGTCATTGTGGCACACGACGCAGTACTGCTGGATAACGGCCGTGAGCGCGGGTGACGGAAGGGCCGGAGAGGGAACGGCCGGCGATCCCGTCGCGAGCAGGATCCCGGGGCCGGGATCAGCGCTGTGGAGGGATGCGGTTCGAACGACATCGGGTGTGCCGGCGCCCGGAATGAGGCCAAGGCCGGCCAGGGACCACGTCGCGAGGAGAACCGAGCCCTGGGAAAGTCTCTTCATACGCTGTCCTTGAGACCGTCGGGAGAGGTCTGCTCCGTGTCCGCAGCCACACAGCGCCCCCTTAGCCCATAACTAATACGTTGCGCGAGGCTTTATCGCACGGGTCGCGAGGAGATTGGCGCACCGGAAGATCGGCACAACGGAGGTGTCGAATGGCCCGGAACCGGTCGAACCGGCGGTTGTCGGACCCGGCGGGCTCGCGGGGCAAAGCCGCGTTGACGGCGTGGTTATACTACAGTAGTATCATAGTATGAAAACCGCGATTTCTCTCTCGGATGAACTGTTTGCATCTGCCGACGTCCTGGCGAAACGCCTGAGGGTGTCCCGAAGCGAACTCTACGCGACTGCTGTTGCGGAATACGTGGCGAAGCACCGGGAAGCAGACGTCACCGCGCGGCTCAATGCCGTATACGCGGACCTTCCGAGCGGGCTCGATCCGGCCCTTCGTCGGGCTCAGGCCCGTTCGATCGCCGAAGAATGGTAGTTGCGCGAAGAGAAATCTGGTGGGCGGACCTGGAGGAGCCGCGCGGATCCGAACCCGGCTACCGCCGCCCCATCCTGGTTGTTCAGGCCGATGCATTCAACCGAAGCAGGCTCCGGACGGTGATTGGCGTGGCCCTGACGTCCAGGACGCGCTATCTCGACGCTCCGGGCAATGTGCTCCTGCCGGCGACCGAAACGGGATTGCCGAGGGACTCCGTCGCCAACGTGGCCCAGCTCGTGACCGTGGATGAGGACTATCTCGCCGAATGCTCGGGACAGATTCCGGCAGTGCTCATGAGCAGAATCGAGGCGGGTCTCCGCCTGGTCATGGATCTGTGAGCGGCACTGCGCCCGGGCATCGAGGTCAGCGAACGCTTATGCCCCGGGGCTGAGCCTCACAACCGTCGTCGCGCGGCTCCCCTCGCCGGCGAAGCCCACGCGGATCGTACCATCCGATTGGCCGGATACGCTCGCAGCGGCGTCGGTCGAAGCAGCTTCGATCGGCGTGCCGAAGAGTTCAACATCGTAGTCGCGTCCCTGTGTGCCCTCCAGGGTCAGCAGCCAACCGTCGGCGTCGGCCGCCAGGTCAATGATCCGGAGGCCCGTGCTGCGCTGACCCGGCTCGAGGTCGATACGGGGCGGGGCCACCGCCAGTCCCCCCTCCCAGCGCACCACGATCTCGGCGACGTCGTCCTGGTCCATGGCTTCGGGGGCGTCGCGGCCAACCTGGACCCGGACGGCCCTACCGGAGGGGGCCGGAATGCCATCCACCGTGATCGACGGGTTGCGGGCTCCGGCAGGCACGTCCGGAACGAAGTCGAGATCCAGCCGGGGACCTTGCCAGCGGATGGTCACTCGCTGCCGGCCCCCGGCGGACGTCCAGTCCTGTTGAATCTCCACATCCAGCGTCGTGTTGCCGGCGCGCAGGCCGCGCACCGCCGCCGCCGGCCAGTCGGGCGGCAGCTGGGGCGCGAGCCGGGCGCGCCCCCGGGGGGCGTCCGGCTGCCACCCGAAGACGCCGCGCAACAGGGGCGTGACGAGCATCGAGGTCGCGAAGAACTGGTGCGGCACGGTCTGGTCCAGGGGCTGGTAGAAGCGCCCGGAAAGGAGCTCCGGGTGCCGGCCCAGAGCCCAGTCGAGCGTCATCTGCTTCACCGCGTCCATCAGGTGGAAGCCCGCCCAGGGACGGCGGTAGCGGTACTGGGCCCAGGCCGCGAACCCCGTCACGAAGGGCCAGACGGTGCCCATGTTGTACTGCAGCGGGTCATACAGGTCGCTCTCCGTCGAGAGCATGTGCGCACCCCAGTCCGACGACACCCGGTCGCCGGCGATTCTGGTCAGGGTGGAGCGTGCGCGCTCATCATCGAATAATCCGAACGCGGCCGCCGTGGCGGGCCAGACCGTGAGGTTGTCATTGGTGTCGCCTCCGCGGAGGATCCCGAAAGCGTGGTGCCCCTCTGTTTCGCGCCAATAGGACTCGTTGAGCGTCCTGCGCGCCTCGGGCGCCAGGCGGGCCGCAACCTCCCCGATCTCTCCGTCGCCCACACGTTCGGCGAGCGCCCGCGTCCCTTCGAGGGCCGCCACCCAGACTGCGGCCAGGTAGATGTCCTGGTGGATGGCCTCCCCCAGCCCCCCCACCTCGACCGCGCCGAGACCGCCCACCGTGTTCTCGATGATGCCGTCGCCGTCGGTCTCGGCGGTCAGGCACCACGCCCAGGCGCGCCGGTAGGCCGGCCAGAGCTCGCGCACCAGCTCGTCGTCGCCGCTGGCCCGCCAGTACTCGTAGAGCGCGAGCATCCAGTAGGGCGTGGTGTCCGCGTGGTAGTAGGCGTACGGGTATTCGCCGAACCAGTCGACGTGCGCGGCGGCCTGCGAGATCTCGTGGGTGATCTTTCCGTCGGCGCGCTGGTAGCGGGCGAGAAACGCCAGCTCCTCGGCCACCAGGTCCCACTGGCCCAGCGCGTCCATGGCGAAGGTGTTGATGGCCGCATCGCCGCCGAAGAACCAGCCGAATCCGGGACGGGTGCCGTTGCGGGACAAGCCCCACCCGGCGACGAAGCCGCACCCCAGATCCGGATTGCAGACCCGCTGTTCCTCCAGGTTGATCTTGGCCCACTCGAGCGCGAGATCCAGCTCGGGGTCGGGGGTCTCGACGGAGGCGGTGGACGCGAGCGCGCGACTGGCCCACAGCCGCTTGTCGTAGTAGAGCCCCTCGGCGTTGGCGATGAGCTCGCGGTAGCTCTCGAAGACGGACTCGCGGGAGCCGGTGCCGGCCGCGACCGCGATGGGGATGAACTCGCGCCTCGCCCGCTCCGGGTCGACCGGAATCACCATCGTGCGCGGCGCCTCGCCCAGCTGGTGCGCCGGATGCTCCACCGAGTTGGTCGCCCACGGCGACCCCACGACCGCGTTGCGGGTCTGCAGGCTCTCCGAGAGGACGAAAAGGCGGCGCTCCGCATCCCAGTACGCGTACTGGCCGCCCAGCGAGCCCGGCCACATGTAGTTCAGCACGGGCTCGAACTCGGCGACGATCTCGAGCGGCTCGGGGGTGTCGACCTCCAGCAGCACGAGGAGGCCGGACGTGGCCGTGTCGGCGGGCGCGAGGATGTGCTGGCGCACCTGGAAGGCCGCGTGACTGTATGTGATGGTCGCCAGCTCGGGCCGGACCTGCACCGTGCGCGCCACCTGGCCCCCGGGGATCGGAGCGCCATAGCGGGGCGTCATGAAGCTCAGGCGGAAGCCGTTTCCGACCTTCAGCGGATGCACCCACAGTTCCGCTTCACCGGTCTCGAGTCCCAGCCACGCCGCGCGCGGGCCGACCACGCCGAGGTATTCCCCGGGCCGCACCGGGCCGGTGAGTTCGATGGCGGAGGTGCCTATGTCGAAGCGGGGTACGGCAAGGGTCGTCAGTTGGATGGGGGCGGGATTCTGGGCCTGCGCCGGCGCAGTGCCGACCGAAGTGGAGGTCGCCGCGAGAAGAATGGCCGCGAGCAGGAGCGCCCTGCATGGATGAACGCGAAGAACCATCTGACTGCCTCCCCGGGTGCGCGACTGGTGGGTTGCAGTCAGCCTACACCGTGCAGCCTCGGAAACCTAGTCCTCCGGCTTGATTGCGGCCGATGTCTTCGTTCTCTTGCAGGGGCGGCAAACCTCCCCGGTCACCTCTCGCGTCGGCATCCCCCATGCGCCATGGAACAGACCTATTTCCTGAGCGAGCAGGTGGCCCTTGACCCGTGAGGGGGCGAATCAGCCGAACCTGACCGGCGGTCGCACCGGGCCGATCGCCTTCATGGCCCGAAACAGCGTGGCGGCGAACGTGCTCATGCTGTTTCTGGTCCTCGCGGGCCTCGCAGCAGCGAGGAATCTGGTTCAGGAGATCCTTCCCGAGCTGTCCCTGGATCGAGTCCAGGTCCTCGTCGTGTATCCCGGCGCGACTCCCGGGGAGATCGAGGAATCGATCGTCGCGAAGATCGAAGAGCAGATCCGGGGCGTGGAGGGCCTGGACCGGCTGGAAGCGACGGCTTCCGAGGGCTTCGGCTCCGTCATCGCGCAGTTCAAGTCGGGCACCGATGTCGATCGCGCGATCAACGAGGTCAAGGCCGAGGTGGACCGCATCATCACCTTCCCCGAGGAGGCGGAACGGCCTCAGGTGCGCGAGGTCACGAGCCGACAGAACGTCATCCGCCTGCTGGTTCACGGCGATGTCCCGGAGCGCGCCCTCAAGGAACTGGCGTACGAAATCGAGGAGGGAATCTCGTCCCTCCCGGAGGTGTCGCTGGCCGAAGTCAGCGGTGCCCGTCCCTACGAGGTTTCCATCGAGGTGCCGGTCAGCCGGCTGCGGGCGCTGGGTCTCACGCTCGAGGATGTCGCCATGGCCGTGCGGCAGGGTTCGCTGGAGCTGTCGGCCGGCAGGATCTCCGACGGTGAGGATGAAATCCTGATCCGCACGCTGGGCAGGAACTACGACCAGGGCGACTTCGAGGACATCATCGTCCTGACCCGTTCGGACGGGACATCGGTCCGGCTGAGCGAGATCGCAACCGTGCGGGACGGATTCGCGGACACCGATCTCGGCGTGCGCTTCAACGGCCGGAGAGCCGTTGGCATCGATGTATACCGAGCGTCGAACGAGAAAGTCCTCGAAATAGCCGAAGCCGTAAGGGAGTATCTCGCAAGCGAAGTGCACCCCGCCCTTCCGCCCGGGGTCGGCGTCGAGATCTGGAAGGACGACTCGGTCGAGGTCTCCGGAAGACTCGGCCTGATGATCGAAAACGCGCTGCTGGGGCTGGCTCTCGTCCTCCTGGCTCTCACCCTGTTCCTCGAGCTCCGGCTGGCGCTGTGGGTGGCCGTAGGCCTGGCGGTCTCGTTCATCGGGGCCTTCCTGTTCATGGACTTCCTGGGCGTCTCGGTCAACATGTTCTCGCTGATGGCGCTCGTTCTCGCGCTGGGGATCGTCGTGGACGACGCGATCGTCGTGGGCGAAAGCGTCTTCACGCAACGAGAGCGGGGCCTTCACGGGGTTGCCGCGGCGATCCGGGGAACGCGCCGGGTCAGTGCGCCGGTCATCTTCTCCGTGCTCACCACGGTGACGGCATTCTCCGCGCTCCTGACCGCGCCCGGCCCGCAGGGTGAACTCGGTCGCCCGATTCCGCTGGTGGTGATCACGGTCCTCCTGATTTCGCTGGTGGAGTCCCTTCTGGTGCTGCCGAACCACCTGGCCCACCTGCCCGCTCCGGGCGCCTCGGGCGAGGGCTGGCTAACCGGGCGGCTCAACCGTGTCCGCGGCCGGGTGGATGCCCTGCTGAAGCGGGTCGTGGACGGTCCGCTGGACCGCGGACTGCGCCTGGCCGTCGACCAGCCCGCCATCGTGCTCTCCTCCGCGGCCGGCCTGCTCGTGCTCACGATGGCAGCCATCAACGCGGGCGTGGTCCCCAACCAGTTCCTGACCCCAATCGAGGGTGAAGTCGTCTCCGCCAACCTGGAGATGCCGGTAGGCACGCCCGGGGAGCGGACGTCCGCGGTTGCGGCGCAACTCGAGGCTGCGGGGCATCGCGCCGTAGAGCGCATCTCGCGCGAGCTCGATGCGGATGCGGATCCCCTGCAGGTCGGCGTCGCCGTGACGGTCGGCCGTTCGGCGGCGCTCTACGACCCCCTGGGCGGCAACGCCGTGGAGGCCGCACGGGGCCATCTGGGCGCCGTCCAGTTCAAGCTCATCGACTGGGAGCGCCACGACATCGCCTCATCCACCTTCGAGCGGCTCTGGCGCGAGGAGGTCGGAGTTCTCCCGAGCGCGAGATCGCTGTCGATTTCCTCGAACCTGATCTCGCTCGGACTTCCGGTTCACTTCGAACTCTCGCATCCGGACCCCGAACGGCTGGCCGTGATCGCGGACGAGTTCGTGACCGAGCTGAATGGCATCGACGGCGTCTTCGACGTGCGCAGCAACCTCGATGAGGGGTTCCGGGAATTGCAGCTGGAGCTGAAGCCGGCGGCCCGCACGCTGAATCTGACGGTCGGCCATTTCGCGTCGCAGGTTCGCTCCGCCTTCTTCGGCGCCGAGGCGCTCAGGGTGCAGCGCGGGCGCGAGGACGTGGGCGTCTACGTGCGCCTCCCCGAGGAAGAGCGCAATTCCGCCGTCGACGTGGAGCGCTATCTGGTGCGCACCCCCGGCGGCGAGGTTCCGCTGGGTCAGGTGGCGTGGGCCGGCTTCGCCCGGTCGGCGGCCACCATCCACCGGATGGACGGGCGCCGCGCCGTCACGGTCACCGCGGATGTCGATCCGGTGCTCGCGACCGGCCAGCAGGTCAACCGGAGCCTGGAAGACGGAATCCTGGAGCGCCTTTCGGCCGAGGACCGCCTCTTCGAGCACACCTACGGCGGCCAGCGCAAGCAGCAGGAGGAGGCCAACGCCGATCTGAGCCGTTCGCTCTTTCTGGCGCTCCTGGTCATGTACGCGCTGATGGCGATTCCCTTCGGTTCCTACACCCAGCCCCTGATCATCCTGGCCGCGGTGCCGCTGGGATTGATCGGCGCCGTCGCGGGGCACATGCTTCTCGGGCTGAGCCTGGGCATCTGGTCGATGTACGGGCTGATCGGGGTGAGTGGCGTGGTCGTCAACGACTCACTGATGATGATCAAGTTCATCAACGACCTGAAGGCGTCCGGGCTCCCGGTGCGAGACGCGATCGTTGCCGGGGCCAAGGACCGCTTCCGGGCCATCCTGCTGACTTCCGTGACGACGTTCGTGGGGGTCGCCCCGCTGGTCTTCGAGACCAGCACACACGCGCAGCACCTCGTGCCGCTGGCCGCGTCCGTGGGGTTCGGGATCCTGATCGCCACGGCGCTGCTCATGCTCGTGATCCCGGCGCTCCTCATGGCCCAGTACTCGATGGTGGCCGGGAGAGCAGCCAGGGCCTGAGCCGCCCATCCGAGTGCTCGTGGAGGCCGTCGGCTGACGGAACAACTTCAGCGATGCGCGGCCAGGACCGCTCCCAGCGCCCCGACCGCCTCGTCCAACTGATGCCGGGTCACGTAGGGCGCCGGCCCCAGGCGCAACGAGCGGCCACGGAAGTCCGTGTGGATGCCGCGCCTCCCGAGTTCGCCGCAGATCTTCCCGGCGACGGGGGTGGTCAGGGTCAGGAAGCCGCCCCTCCGGGACAATGGCACCGTGCGATCTTGCGAAAGCACCCGCGGGTCCGCGTCCAGGGCATCGACCCCCGCCGCGAGCTGGCGGATCTGCTCCAGGCTGATGCGCCGAAGGCGCTCCGGGACGAGTCCCTTCTCCCGAAAGAACCTGAACACCGCCGCCGCCCGGTAGTGGCTGACCGGATCGTAGGTCGAGCCCGCGAAGCGCAGATGTCCTTCCCCGTAGGCGGTTTCGCCGTGTCCGCGTCCAGCTGCCAGCGTCCCGAACTCGGCGAACCACCCGGTCAGCACCGGCCTCAGCCGGCAGTGCCGTGGGAACCTCAGAAAGCAGTTCCCTTCGCCCAGCTGACAGTACTTGTAGCCGCCGCCCGTCACGAACGCGTCCCTCAGTCCCGACTTCGCGACCGAGAACGGGACCGCGTTGAGCGAGTGATAGGCGTCCACGAGCAGTTCCGCGCCGACCCGGGCGCACGCGGCGGCCACCTCCTCCAGTCCCTCGACGATCCGGGCATCGCGGTAGAGCACGGAGGACACCAGAACCCCCGCCGTGCGGTCATCCACCTCGGCGACGAGCGCATCCGCCAGCGGGGCGCCACCGGCGGTCGGCACTGTCGTGATCTCGATTCCCTCGCGTCCGAGCCGTTCCAGCTGGCGCCGGATCGTATGGAACTCGCCATCGGTGGTCACGAGGCGCGGCCGCTCCCGCAGGGGCAGCGCCGACAGAAACCGGGTGACCAACTCGTGCGTGTTTTGCCCCAGCGCGATGTGGCCGTCCGGGTCGTCCAGCAGGCGGCGGTACCCTGCCCGCACCTCGGCTGCCACCTCGAACGCGCGCTCCCACTTGCCGTCCACAAGTTCAGCGGCGTCGAGCCATGCCTGCCGCTGGGCATCGAACGCCACGTCGGGCCACGCCTGGTGCGAATGCCCGGTGAGGAGTACTCGCTCCGATACGCGGAAGCGGGAGTAGTGCCGGACCAGGCCTTCGGTCATCCGTGTGCCCCTTGCAGGGGGTGACGCCGCTCGGCACGGTGTCCGGGTGCCGAAGGGGAACCCGGGAAGGTGACCGGACGGCTTTGGGGGGATTCGAGACGCAAGCGCGGTACCGCACTCATGGGTGCGCCGTTCCAGGTGAGCCTGACCTCATGCAGAACGCTACAAGGACCAATCGGGGGGATGCCAGCCGCACCCGGCAGTTCCCTCGGGGAGCCCGGGTGACCGTCGAGGCGCTGGCCGGCGATCCCTACCCCCTGTTCCACGAACTCCGGTCCGCGGAACCGGTGACATGGGTTCCGGAGCTCGGCATGTGGATGCTCACGCGCCGGGACGACATCGTGGAGGTGCTGGCCGACTGGCAACGCTTCACAACCGACGCGCCCGCCTCCACCATCCGCGACATCTTCGGCTCGCACATGCTCACAACCGACGGCGAGCCCCAGATCCGCTACAAACGCCGCTTCATCGGCCCGTTTCGGCGCGGCAACCTGGAGCGCAATCTGCTCAGGACGGTGCGGGCGGTTCTGGACGGGCTGATGGAAGAGCTCGAGGACGGTCGGCGGCGCGCGGCCGACCTGCGGGCCCGGCTGGCGCGGCCACTGTCGGTGCGGAGCATCTGCCGGGTGCTGGGGCTTCCGGAACGCGATGGAGCCCGCCTGCTGGCCTGGTACGACGACTTCGCGGCGGCGCTCGAGAACTTCAAGGGGGATCCCGGCGTGCGGAGGGCGGGGAAGGCCGCGGCCCGCGAGTTCGGCGAATACGTGACGCCCTTCCTCCGGGGGAAGCGCCCGGTGCCCGCAGGCTCGACCATCGCGGGACTCCGCGCCGACGCCGAGCCGCTTGCGGAGGCGGAGATGGTCGCCAACCTGCTGATCATCCTTTTCGGCGGCATCGAGACCACCGAGTCGGCCATCGCCAGCGCGATCTGGGCCGCGCTGACTCACCGGACGGCTTCGAGGCTGGCCGCCGACGACCCGGGCCGGCTGGACGATGTGTTCGAGGAGTCGCTCAGGTGGGACGCGGCTGTCCAGTCCTGCACGCGTTTCACCACGGAGCCGGTCGAGATCCGGGGCGTGAGGATCCCCGCCAACGAGACCGTCCAGTGCATGCTGGGCGCCGCCAACCGCGATCCCGCTCACTTCGACGATCCCGACCGCTTCGATCCGGACCGGCCCAACGCGCGCGACCACCTGTCCTTCGGCGCCGGGCGCCACTTCTGCCTGGGAGCCACCCTGGCGCGCATCGAGGCGCGGGAGGCGCTGGCCCGGGTGTTCCGCCTGCCGGGGCTGCGACTCGACCCGGAGCAGCCCAGCCGCCCTCACGGCCACGAATTCCGGGCCCCGCCGGGGGTTTGGGTGGTATGGGGGCGAGGGGGCGCGCAGCACCTCGGATCACCCACGCCTGGCGCGTGATATCTTCGAATGAGCGCGGGAGCATCGGGCGCGGCCGGACTGAAGGAGACCGCCGGCGGTTGTGAATGCCCGCCCGCCCGCCATCCCCCGGTCTCAAGGAGCATTCCCGTGAGTTCATCCGCAGACTTCCGGCCGGCGCCGATCCACAGCCGAACCTCCAGTGCGCTCCGTCGCCTCGCGGCCGTCTCCCTCGCGGCCGTCTCCCTCGCGGCCGTCTCCCTCGCCGCCGCGCTCCCGCTTTCCGCCCAGGATCCTCCCCGCGTCGCCCCCGAAGACTACGGGCGCTGGGAGAATCTCGGGTCCGCTCTGCTCTCGCCACATGGCGACTGGGTCGCTTACACGGTCAGCCGCGTCGACGAGACCGCGGAGTTGCGGGTAAGGCGCCTGAGCGAGGACTCGACGCGCGTCTTTCCCTGGGGAGAGGCTCCCGGCTTTGCTCCGGACGGACGCTGGCTGGCGTGGACCGTGGGGCTTTCGCCCGAGGAGATCGAGCGACTCGACGGGGAGGGCGAGGCGCTCCGCGAGGGGGCGGCGTTGCTCGACCTGGCCACCGGCGAGATGCGCGAGTTCGAATCGGTGTCCGAGTGGACCTTCGACTCTTCGGGACGATTCCTTGCGCTGCGCGGAAACCCGCCCGGGGAGCCGGCGGGGAAGGGGGCCGACCTGCGGATCGTGATGTTGGCCACCGGGTCGGAGACGAGCTTGGGCAACGTCGCAGAGATGGCGTGGAGCTCCTCCGGATCGCGGATCGCAATGGTGATCGCGACCGGAACCGATCTGGGAAACGGCGTGCAGGTCTACGATGCCGGCTCGGGCACGCTGCGGTCGGTGGATGCGTCGGGGGCCCGCTACCGGGGGCTGGCCTGGCGCGACGATGCCGCCGACCTGGCGGCCCTGCGCTCGCGTGAGGACGCCTCGGCGGAGGGTTCCGCCTACGACGTGCTGGCGTGGCGCGGTCTCGACCGGAGACCGGAGATGGTCGTGCTGGGCGAGGGCGCGGCCGGCATCGCGGACGCCCTGGAGGTCGTGGACCGGGCGCCGCGGTGGTCCGACGACGGCGCCATGATCTCCATCGGGCTCCGGCCCCGGGAAGAAACAGATGCGCAGGATACCGGCGCGACCGGGAGCGGTGAGGCCGACGCCGACGAGACGGGATCGGCCGGTTCGGAGGACGACGAGCCGGAGCTGCCCGGGCTCCAGATCTGGCACAGCCGGGATGTGCGCATCTTCCCGCAGCAGCAGGCGGCGGAGGGCCGCGACGCGAGCCGCTCCCTGCTGGCCGTCTGGCATCTGGACGAGAACCGGGTCGTCACCATCGGCTCCGACCTGATGGCTGACGCGACCCTGTTGCACGGCTGGGAGTTCGCCCTGGAGGACATCGCCGAGCCCTATCCCTTCGGCGCGATGTTCGGCCGTCCGTATCACGACGTCTGGTCCATCGACGTCGGGAGCGGGGAACGGCGCCGGCTCCTGACCCGGGTGCGCTACGAGTGGCCCGGCGCGGGCGGCCGCTGGCTGGTCTCGTACGACGGGGCCGACTACTGGAGCCTCGAGGTTGCAACCGGGGAGCGGCGCGACCTGACCTCGAACCTGCCGACCTCCTTCACCGACACGGAATACGACACGCCCACCGATGTTGTCCCGCCCTTCGCCTTCGGGCCCGGGGGATGGCTGGAGGATGACGGCGGAGTCATCCTCTACGACAAGCACGACGTCTGGCGTGTCGCGCTGGACGGGAGCGGCGCGACGCGGCTCACCGCCGGTGCCGAGGCCGGCATCACGCACCGGGTTGCCCGGCTGCCGGATGACGACACCCCCGGCGTCGATCCGGGCGCCTCCCTCTACCTCACCCTGTACGACGAGAAGACGGAGCAGCGGGGGTACGCCCGCCTGGCGCCGGGCTGGGACGGGCTCGTGGAGACGCTCGTATTCGAGGACGCGCTGGTGGGCGGTCTTGCGCGCGCGGACAGCGCCGACGTCCTGCTCTACCGCGCCGAGGCCTTCGACGACCCGCCCGAATACTTCGTCGGTGGTCTCGATCTGGCTGACGCGGTCCAGGTCACCGACATCAACCCGTTCATCGCCGAAGTCGCGTGGGGCCGGGCCGGACTGGTGGATTTCACGAGCGAGGGCGGGCGGGACCTGCAGGCGGTGCTGCTCTACCCGGTGGGCTACGAGGCCGGGCGGGCGGTGCCGACCATCGTCTACACCTACGAGATGCTCTCGCCGCAGATGCACCGCTTCAGCCCGCCCAGCGAGCGCGACTACTACAACTTCGCGGCGTGGACCCAGCACGGCTACGCGGTGCTCCTCCCGGACATCGTCTACCGGGCCCGCGACCCGGGAGTGAGCGCGCTGGAGTCGGTGCGGGCGGCCGTGGCCAGGGCGGTCGACATGGGGGTGACCGATCCGGACGCGGTCGGGCTCATCGGGCACTCCTGGGGCGGCTACCAGGCGACCTACCTGCCCACCCGGACCGACATCTTCGCCGCCTCGGTGGCGGGTGCTCCCCTCACCGACTTCGTGAGCTTCATGGGGGCCATCCACTGGAACCCCGGGATACCCGAAGTCGATCACTGGGAGACCGGTCAGGCCCGGATGGAGGTGCCGTTCTGGGAGGATCCCGAGGCGCACCGGCGCAACTCGCCCATCCATGAGGTGCACAACCTGGAGACGCCGCTGCTCATGGCCTTCGGCGACGACGACGGGGTCGTCGACTGGGACCAGGGCACCGAGTTCTACAACTTCGCGCGCCGAGCCGGGAAACAGATGGTGCTGCTGGTCTACGAGGGCGAGGACCACGGACTGCGCGAGGAAGCCAACCAGAAGGACTACCACCGCCGCATCCTGGAGTGGTTCGGCCACTACCTGAAGGGCGATCCGGCCCCGTCATGGATCACGGACGGCGTGTCGCTGCAGGACCTTGAAGACGAGAAGAGGCGAGTGGCCGGCGGCGGGAAGAGAGCCGGCGGCAACTCGTGACGAGCCGAACGGAGCCAGCCTCACCCGGCGCGGAGTCCGTCGAACAGCCCGCCGCCCGGTACGCGGAGCGCGCCCGCCGCTTCGATGGAGAGGCGGCCGGGAGGGCCCGCGTGGTCCGGTTTTGCGAGCGGCTCCGGCTGGTGGTCTTCGTGGCCGCCGGGGCCGGCGGCTGGCTCCTGATCTCCCAGGGACGCGGCCAGGCGGTCTGGCTGCTCATGGCCGGGGCGGTCGTGGCCTTCGTGATCGTCGTCGCGCGACACCGGGCCGCCCAACGGCACCTGCGCCGCGCGCAGTTGATGGCCGATTTCAATCGCGAGGGAATCGCTCGCGTCGAGCGCCGCTGGTCCGACCTGCCGCGGCCGTTCAGTCCGCCCGTGCCGCGGAACCACGACTACGCGGACGACCTGGACCTGCACGGTCGTGCGTCGCTCGTTCACCTGACGGGGGTCTGCGGAACCGCGCCCGGCCGATCGACGCTCTGGTCCTGGCTGCTCGCTCCCGCGGACCCGGAGATCATCGCCTTGCGCCAGGAAGCGGTCCGCGAGATGGCTGGCGCCTTCGACTACCGGGACCGCATCGCGGCCGAAGCCCGGCTTATGAACAGCGACTCGATGGAGGAGGTGGAGGACTTCCTGCGCTGGTGCGAGAGTCCGGGCTGGCTGTCCGGGCGCACCTGGCTTCGCGCGGCGGCAGTTCTGCTTCCGCCGGTGAATCTGGCCGCAATCGCTCTCTACTCTCTGGGGATGGTGCCCACGGCTGTCGTTGCTTGGCCGCTGCTGGTGTCGGCTCTGGTGATGGCGCCGGCGTGGAAGGCGATCAACCGGGCCTGCTCCGAGGCCGACGATGGCGAGTCGGGCGTGCGGCACTACGGGTCGTTGCTCGGCCTCCTGGCCGACGCGCCCCTCCACTCACGCTACGCGACGGTTCTCCGACAGCGGCTGGGCGCCGGCACGAGACCCGCCCGGCTGGAGATCGCGGCGCTCCGCCGGCTGCTGGACATGGCGGAAGTCAGGAGGTCGCCCCTCTTCCACGTTCTCCTTGCTCTGGTCCTGCTCTGGGATGTCCATGTCCTGGCCGCCCTCGAACGCTGGAAGAAGCGGTCGGGCGCTCGCGTTCGCGGGTGGATCGACGCCGTCGGCGAAGCCGAAGCACTGGCTGCGCTTGCCGCCCTCGCCGCCGATCACCCCGACTGGACCATGCCTACGCTCGACGCCGAAGCCACCACCCTTCATGCCCGGGCCCTGGGTCATCCCCTTCTCGCTCCGGCACTCTGCGTGCGCAACGACGTGGAGGTGGGCCCCCCAGGCTCGTTTCTCCTGGTGACGGGATCGAACATGTCCGGGAAGTCCACGCTCGTGAAGGCCGTCGGCCTGAATGTCGTGCTCGGTCAGGCGGGTGGACCGGTGTGTGCCGAAGCTCTCCGCATTCCACCGCTGCGCGTCGTCACCAGCATGCACGTCGCGGACTCCCTCGCCGACGGCGTGTCGTTCTTCATGGCCGGACTGCGGCGCCTCAAGCAGGTCGTGGATGCGGCCGAAACGGCCGGCGCGGCGCCCGCAGCCGATGCCGGAGAAGGGGCTTCGGCAGATGGCGTAGCGTCCGGGGGGCCCGGAGTCCTCTACCTCCTCGACGAGATCCTCCAGGGGACCAACAGCGCGGAGCGCAGGATCGCCGCACGAACCGTCCTGCGAAGGCTGCTCCGCTCCGGCGCGCTCGGCGTTGTGACGACCCACGACCTGACGCTGGCCGACGCGCACGACCTGAACGTGCGCGCCGTCCCCGTCCACCTGACCGAGTCCGTAGGCGAGGGGAACGAAGGGCTCACCTTCGACTACCGCCTCAGGACCGGAATCGCCACCTCCACGAACGCCCTGCGGCTGCTGAAACTCGTGGGACTCGGCGATGGCGGTGGCTCGGGGTCACCGGGCGCGGCAGCGCCCTGAGGCGGAATCAAGGGGGAACGGCGATGGCGACCGTTCCGCCGGATCAGTCGCCGAACGAAATTCCCACAGCTCGGGCAGTGCGCACGACATCTCCTCGAACAGGCACCGTCTTGAGATGTCTCACGGCATCGGCGAGGGGCACGGCCTTCACGTCGGGCGGCTCCAGCGCGACCATGCAGCCGAACTGTCCGCGTTCGGCGAGTTCGATGGCCGCGGATCCGAATCGCAGGGAGATGATGCGGTCGTAGGCGGTAGGCGCGCCGCCCCGCTGCAGGTGTCCCAGCACCAGGCTGCGGGTCTCGTGGCGGGTGCGTTCCCCGAGTTGGCGGCTCAGCAGCCTCGCGGCCCCTCCCAGTCGGCGCTTCAGGCCGGGATCGTCGTCCAGGTATGAAGCTTCTCCACCCACGGGAAGCGCGCCTTCCGCCACGACCACGATCGCGTACTCGTGGCCGCGGCTCCAGCGGGCTTCGATCGCTTCCACCACACGGTCGAGCCGGTAGGGGATCTCCGGGATGAGGATCACGTCCGCGGCCGCGGCGAGGCCGGCAAAGAGGGCGATCCAGCCGGCGTGCCGGCCCATCAGCTCCACGACCATGATGCGCTCGTGCGCCTCGGCGGTGGAATGGAGCTTGTCGATGGCGTCGGTGGCGGTCTGGACGGCGGTGTGAAAGCCGAAGGTCACCACCGTGGCGTCCAGGTCGTTGTCGATGGTCTTGGGCACCCCGATGACGTTGAGGCCCTGGCGCGCCAGGTCGCGCGCGATCCTGAGCGAACCGTCGCCACCGATCGCGATGAGGCAGTCGATGCCCATCTCCCGAAAGCGATCGATGACCTCGCCGGAACGATCCATGGTGCGCACCGACCCGTCCGGCTGCGTCACCTGGAACGAGAACGGATTGCCACGGCTGGTGGTTCCGAGGATCGTGCCGCCCTCGTGGGTGATCCCGCGCACCGCGGCCTCGTCGAGCACCAGCACCCCGCCGTACCCCGCCTGGAAGAGACCCGAATAGCCCCTCCGGATCCCGAATACCTCCCATCCGCGTGCCCGGGCCGCGAGCACGGCCGCGCGAATGACGGCATTCAGCCCGGGAGCATCTCCGCCGCCCGTAGTGATCGCGATGCGCATGGTTGCGTGCCGGAGCTGCCGGGCTACCCGCCCTCCCGGTCCGCTACGGCCTCCAGCACCAGCTCCTGGATGAGCCCGTCATAGGCATCGACGATCGGCAGTTGAGCCGCCGTGCCGAGCATCTTCCGTGCCCGCTCCTCGCCGTTCTCCTCGTCGAGGTCGGGCAGCCGGATCGCGTATTCGTAGAGCACGACCCTCGACTCCGGCGCCATTTGCAGCGCCTGCTCGAACAGGACGATGGCGGCCGGTCTGTTCCCTCCGTACATCCGTCGCGCGATGAACCCTTCGGCCGCGATATCGGCGTGCCATCCGCCGAGCGCCAGTCTGGCTTCCCATAGATAGGGATCGAGGCGAATCGCTGCATCCAGCCGTTCCCGGATTCTCCCCGCGAGGCCCTGGCGGAGCGCCGTGAACGCACCAATGCCCTGAGCGTAGCGGCCGACGGCGTGGGCCGCCTGATAGTGTGCCTCGGCGTTGGTGGAGTCGGCGCCCATGGCCTCGTCGCTCATCTCTATCGCGCGATCGACCATCTCCTCCCACTCATCCCCGGACGTGAAGTAGTGGGCGTATATCGCGAGCGATTTCGCCGCCAGCGCGTAGCCGTCGGAGGTCCCAAGCGCCTCGGCGAGCTCTGCCGCCTCGAGAAAGCGACCTTCCGCGTAGGCGGATCCTGCGTCTTCGAGGGACTGCGCGCCGGCGTCGCCCGCAAGGAGCACGAGGCCCGTCAGCGCCGCGCATCGGAAAACGGTCATCCTGGTCTCCACGGGTTCGGGTCACAGGGCGGCGTCGGCGCGCTTCCCGGGTGCGCCCCAAGAATCGGACCGCCGCGATAGCGCCGCAAGGTTGAGCGTCCCTTGCCATCCCTCCCGTGGGCCGGGTCGGCCAGGGGCTTGACCTCGTACGCGACACGCCCACCCGTCGCGGGGCGCGGCATCCAACTGCGCACCTTGAAGAAGCGGCCCGCAGGCTGCTACAATCCGTCCGGGCAGGAAACTCCAAGACTTGTCTGATGGGGCAAACTATCCTCATACAATAAAACAGGTTAGGGCGCATTGGCGCACGCCCTTCCGAACCGTTTCCGTTCGCGCCGCCACACTCGCCGGAGGGACCAATGGCCACGTCGTCCGTTGAATGGCGGTATCACCGCCCGGGCTGAACCAGTTGCAAGCGCACGCAAGAGTTTCTTGCGCAGAACGAGATCGCGACGGAGGAACTGCAGAGCGCCACGCGCGATCCCGTGACGAGCGACGAGGTCCTGGGGGTGCTGGAGGGCGTGAGCGACCTCTACGTAGCCAGGGGAAAGAAGATCGTGCACGTCGATCTGAACGCCGCGCGGCCAGCCGACGAGGACCTGGTGGGCCTCCTCTGCAGCCGCTTCGGAAAGCTGCGCGCGCCCACGATGCGCAGTAGGGATCGGCTGCTGGTGGGATACAACGCGGAGATGTTCGCGACGCTGCTCAGCCCGGAGGGATGAGCCCGGCGGAGGCGACCGGGCCTCTTGCCGGGTTTCTCGCTCGCGGAAGGCCCCTGATCGCGGACGGGGGTCTGGCGACGGCGCTCGAAGCCCGGGGACACCGGCTCGACACCCGGCTCTGGTCCGCGCAACTTCTCGTCTCGGAGCCTGATGCCATCCGCGACATTCACGCCGAGTACCTCGCAGCCGGTGCGGACTGCGTCTCCACCGCCAGCTACCAGGCGAGCTTTCCCGGCTTCCGCGAGCAGGGCTACGGCGATGCCGAGGCGGCTGGCCTCCTGGAGCTTTCGGTCGCGCTCGCCGTCGAGGCGCGCGACCGGTACTGGGCGGTTCAGGCCAACCGCACCGGGCGGCTGCGGCCGCTGGTCGCGGCGAGTGCCGGCCCATACGGGGCGTATCTCGCGGACGGGTCGGAGTACGATGGCCGGTACGGCGTCGAGTTCGGGGTGCTGGACGAGTTCCACCGGCGCCGCTTCCGGCTCTTCGCGCGCTCGGCTGCCGACCTGATCCTCTGCGAGACCATCCCCTCGGGTCTCGAGGTCGAGGCATTGCTCGGGATTCTGGAGGAGACGCCGGATGCATGGGTGTGGATGAGCTTCTGCTGCGCGGATGGCGCGCGGCTTTGGGACGGCACGCCGGTGGAGGAGGTTGCGCGCCTCTGCCATCGGACGGCGCGGGTGGTGGCGGTGGGGGTGAACTGCGTCGCGCCCGCCCACGTCGGCGAGCTCATCGGGCGAATCCGCACCGTGACCGATCTTCCCGTAATCGCCTATCCCAACTCGGGGGAGGTGTACGATGCCCACACCGGCACGTGGCACTGGCCCGCCGGCGCCGGAGGGGGCGGCGAGCTGATCCTGGATGCGCGCGACTGGATCGCGCGCGGCGCGGCGGGAGTCGGCGGGTGCTGCCGCGTCGGTCCGTCGGGCATCCGCGCGCTGCGAGAGCAGATCGCCGATGTGCCGCTCGCGCCTTCCGGTGGATCGCGCGGTCGCGGTTTCGGCGCTCCGGGGCCGCGGCGGTGATGCGACACCACCGGTCCTGCCCGGGGTATCGCGGGTCATGATCGATCTGCGCAGCGACACCGTGACCCTACCCACCCCGGCCATGCGGGAGGCCATGGCCGCCGCTCCGGTGGGCGACGATGTCTACGGCGACGACCCCACCGTGAACGCGCTGGAGGCGCGCACCGCGGAGCTGCTGGGGAAGGAGGCCGCGGTCTTCGTGCCCACGGGCACGATGTCCAACCAGATCGGGGTGCGCGCCCTCACCGAACCCGGCGACCTGGTCCTGATCGACGAGAGGGCCCACATCGTCCGCAGCGAGTCGGGCGCTCCCGCCGCGCTCAGCGGGGTGACCCTGAAGCCCCTCCCCGGGCGTTGCGGCGTATTCACCGCCGCCGATGTCGACGACGCCATCGAGCCGGAGCATCCCTTCAACCCGATCCACCTGGAGTCCCCGGCGCGGCTGCTGTGCGTCGAGAACACCCACAACGGCGGAGGGGGGACGGTGTGGTCGCTCGGCCGGGTCGAGGAAGTATGCGTGGCCGCGCGCCGCCACGGCCTCGCCACCCATCTCGACGGGGCCCGCCTCTGGCACGCCACCGCCGCCACAGGGGTCCCCGAGGCGCGCTATTCCGCCCCCTTCGATACGGTGAACGTCTGCTTCAGCAAGGGCCTCGGCGCGCCCGTGGGCTCTGCCCTCGCGGGCTCGCGGGAGATGGTGGCGCGGGCGCGGCGCTTCAAGCAGCAGTTCGGAGGCGGCTTCCGCCAGGCGGGAATCCTCGCCGCCGCCGCCCTGCACGCGCTGGAGCATCACCGCTGCGAGTTGTCCTCCGACATCGCCAACGCCCGCGCCCTGGCGCGCGGTGTCGCCTGCATCGACGGCCTGGAGGTCGACCTCGACCGCGTACAGTCCAACCTGGTGCGCTTCCGGGTGACCACGATGCCGGCGGGCGCGTTCGCGACGCGCTGTCATGCAGGCGGGGTCCATCTTCTTCCTCAGGGCGAGAGCGGAGTGCGGGCCGTGACCCACCGGGACATCTCCGCGCCCGACGTGGAGCGCGCGCTCGACATCATGCGGCGCGTGCTGCCCGCGCCCTCCCGGAACCGGGGGAGGAGCGGACCGTGCAGCTGAACCGCATTCGCAACTTCTGCATTGTCGCGCACATCGACCACGGCAAGTCGACCCTGGCCGATCGACTCCTGGAGCTCACCGGCGCACTCGACGCCCGCCAGATGCGCGCCCAGGTGCTCGACTCCAACGAACTGGAGCGCGAACGGGGCATCACCATCAAGCTGCACGCCGTGCGCATGGACTACACGGCGCGGGACGGCGAGCGCTATCAGCTCAACCTGATCGACACCCCCGGACACGTCGACTTCACCTACGAGGTGTCGCGCTCCCTCGCGGCCTGCGAGGGCGCCATCCTCGTCGTCGACGCCAGCCAGGGCGTCCAGGCCCAGACCATCTCGAACCTGTTTCTGGCGCTGGACGCGGAGCTGGAAGTGATTCCGGTGATCAACAAGATCGATCTTCCCGGCGCGGAGCCGGAGCGCCGCCGCGACGAGCTCGCGGACCTCCTGGGGGTGGATCCCTCCGAGGTGCTGTTCGCGAGCGCCAAGGAGGGCACCGGAGCCGCGGAGATCCTGGAAGCGGTCATCGAACGCGTGCCCCCGCCCGAGGGCGACCCCGAGGCACCCCTGCGCGCGCTCATCTTCGACTCCTACTACGACCAGTACCTGGGCGCGGTCCCGAGCGTGCGGGTGATGGACGGGGTACTGCGCCCTGGGATGGACATCGGCTTCGGCACCGTGAGCGCCACCTACGAGGTGACGGAGGTGGGCTACACGCGGCTTGCGCGCGTGCGCCGCGACGCCCTCCACCCGGGAGAGGTGGGGTACCTGGTCGCGGCCATCAAGTCCGTCTCGCACACGCGGGTGGGGGATACCGTCGTCGACGCCGCGCGCAGGGCGCAGGAGCTGCTGCCGGGGTACAAGGCGGTCCGTCCCATGGTGTTCGCGGGGCTCTATCCGAGCAACGCCGACGACTACGAGTCCCTGCGCGACGCCCTCGACCGGCTCAGGCTGAACGACGGCAGCCTGCACTATCAGCCGGAGACCTCCGCCGCCCTCGGATTCGGGTTCCGCTGCGGCTTCCTGGGGCTGCTGCACATGGAGATCGTCCAGGAACGGCTGGACCGCGAGTTCGGCGTCAGCCTGATCACAACGGTGCCCAACGTCGAGTATCACATCACGCTCACCGACGGCAGCGAGCTGGCGATCGAGAACCCCACCCGCCTGCCCGGCCGCGGCAAGCTGAAGGCCGTCGCGGAGCCCTGGGTTCAGGCGCACATCGTGTCGCCCGCCGAGTACATCGGCAACGTGCAGAAGCTCTGCCACGATCGGCGCGGGACGTTCAAGGGGATGCGGTACCTGGATCCCCGGCGCGTGGAGATGGACTTCGAACTGCCCCTGGCCGAGATCGTGCTCGACTTCTACGACCGCCTCAAGGGGAGTACGCGCGGGTACGCGGCGCTCGACTACGAGTTCGCCGAGTACCGGCCCGAGAACCTGGTGAAGCTGGACGTGCTGGTGAACGGCGATCCGGTGGACGCGTTCAGCGTCATCATCCATCACGACCGCGCGCAGCTCTACGGGCGCGACCTGGTGCGCAAGCTGAAGGAGCTCATTCCGCGCCAGCAGTTCCAGGTGGCGCTGCAGGCGGCGATCGGTTCCAAGATCGTGGCGCGCACCAACGTGAAGGCCCTGCGCAAGGCGGTGACAGCCAAGTGCTACGGCGGGGACATCACGCGCAAGCGCAAGCTGCTCGAGCGCCAGAAGGAGGGGAAGAGGCGGATGAAGCAGGTCGGGTCGGTGGAGATCCCGCAGGAGGCGTTTCTGGCCGTGCTTTCGATTGAGCAGTAAATGTCAGTAGATATCAGTTGATGTCGATGATGCTTCGTCGGGCGCGTCGTGAAGGTCGCGTGGATCCAGTGGGATGGCTCTGATGGCGAAGTGGATCGCGGGGGTCGATATCGGCGGGACCACCCTCTCGGTGGGGATGGTTCCGGTGGCGGGAGGCCGCCCGCGCGCGCTCCGGACGCGGGACACACCGGCGGGGCGGGGCGGGGAGGAGGTGCTCGGTCAGGTTTGCGCGATGGTCCGCGCGGCCGTGGATGAGGTGGCCCGCGCAGAGGCTTCGGGGGCCGAGGTCGCCGGGGTAGGGGTCGCGGCGCCCGGGTCGCTCGATCGCGCCCGCGGCGTGGTGCTCGAGTCGCATAACCTGGGGTGGTTCGGACTTCCGCTGTGCGACCGCGTCCAGGCCGCGACCGGCCTGCCCACCGTCGTGGAGAACGACGCCAACTGCGCCGCCTACGGGGAATGGTGGCAGGGTGCGGGGCGCGGCTTCCGGTCGGTGCTGGGGATCACGCTGGGCACCGGCATCGGCGGCGGGATCGTCATGGACGGGCGACCCTTCGTCGGGGCCACGGGCGCCGCCGGGGAGATCGGGCACATGACGGTCGAGTACGGCGGCCGCCGCTGCACCTGCGGGGCCAGGGGGTGCCTCGAGGCCTACGCCTCCGGGCCGGGCATCGCGCGCGCCGCGGCCGAGGGGCTTGGCGGTGGGGCGCGGTCGTCGCTCCCGGAGCTGGTCGAAGGGGACCTGGGCCGCATCACCGCGGCCACCGTGCACGAGGCGGCGGTCGGGGGGGACGCGTACGCGACCGGAGTGCTGGAGCACGCGGCACGCATGCTCGCGGCCGGGATCACCAGCGCGGTCAACCTGCTCGGCCCGGACGCGGTGGTGGTGATGGGCGGGGTCGCCGCGGCCGGCGACCTGTTGTTCGGCCCGCTCGCAGAGGAGCTCGGCCGCCCCCGCTTCCGCTCCGCGGTGGATGCCTGCACGGTCGTGCCGGGAGCGCTCCCGGGGACCGCCGGGGTGGTGGGGGCGGCGGGGGTGTTCCGCCTCCGGTCTTCCTCGCGAGCCCTGGACCGAGCGGTCCGGCCGTGACCAGGCGCCCCCGCCTCGGCGTAGTCGGCACGCTCGTGTGGGACACCATCCATCTGCGCGACGGACGCGGTCATCCCGTGGAGGAATGGGGCGGTGTGAGCTACGCGCTGGAGGCCCTGGCCGCGTCGCTGCCGGCGCATTGGCGCATCGTTCCGATCCTCAAGGTGGGCCGCGACCTTGCCGAGCCCGCGCTCCGCTTCCTGGCGGAGATCCCCCGCGTAGACCCGCACTGCGCCGTCCGCATCGTTCCGGAACCCAACAACCGCGTGGAACTGCGCTACCAGGACGACGAGCGGCGTTGCGAGCGCCTGTCCGGCGGGGTGCCCGCCTGGAGCTGGGAGGAGTTCTGGCCTCTCGCCCGCGACTGCGACGCCCTCTACGTCAATTTCATCTCGGGATTCGAGATGGAGTTGGGCACCGCACAGCTGCTGCGCGAAGCGTTCGAGGGTCCGATCTACGCCGACCTCCATTCCCTCTTCCTGGGCATCGGGCGGCACGGCGAACGCGAGCCGCGCCCGCTGCCGCTGTGGGACTCCTGGCTGCGCTGTTTCGACGCGGTCCAGATGAACGACGACGAGTTCGCCCTGCTCGGCCGGGACGCCGGCGATCCATGGCGGCTGGCGGCGCACGTGGTCGGGCCGGACCTGAAGCTGGTCACCGTCACGATGGGCCAGCGCGGGGCGGCATATGTGGCAGCGCCGGATTTCTCGCCCGACACCTCGACCTGGCCCGCGATGCGCGGACAGGTGGCCACCGCCGCCCCCGCCACCACCCGGCAGATCGACATCCCGGGAGGCCCGCGCGAAGGGGATGTGACTGGCTGCGGGGATGTGTGGGGAGCTACCTTTTTCGCTCGCCTGCTGGAGGGCGACCGCATCGAGCGCGCGATCGTCGCCGCCAACTCCATGGCCGCCCGAAACGTCGAACATCGCGGTGCGCGCGGGCTGCACCTCCACCTGAAGGGGCGGATCGTCCGCGGATGACCCGCGCCGCCCCGGTCCGTGCCGCCGCGCCAACTCCGGAGTCCGCCGGGTGCATGTAATCCGCGTACCCTCATCGCTGGACTACTCCACGGTGGACAGCGTCTTCCAGCAATGCGCGCAGGCCGCGGAAGGAAAGGCGCTCTTCGACGCGGGCTACCTCCGCTTCGTCGACCCGCAGGGCCTGGTCGGGCTGCTGAGCGCGGGCGCACTCCTGAAGCGCAGGCTGGGACAGGCGCCCCATCTGCGGCTTCCCCGGCAGGCGAAGGTCCTCGGATACCTGTCGCGCATCCGCTTCTTCGAGCAGGCTCGGCGCTTCTTCTCGATGCAGACCCGGCGTCCGCGGGAAACCGCTGCAAGCTCCGACGTGCTGCTCGAAATCACTCCGGTGACCACCAACAGCGATGTGCACGCCGTGGTGGATCGCGTGCAGACGCGCGCGGGGACCATCCTCACCCGCACCCTGGGCTACCCGCTGGTAACGGTCGTCCAGTTCTCGGTGGTGCTCTCGGAGGTGTGCCAGAACATCATCGAACATGCCGAGGCCCCGGGATGGGTGGCCGCGCAGGCCTACTACTGGGCAAAGCGCCGGGACCGCTGGATGCTGGTGATCGCCGTGTCCGACCTGGGGCGCGGCTTCCGCGAGTCGCTGGCGCGGGAGCATGCCGGCCGTTATGGGAAGCGATGGGGGGACGGCAGGGCGCTGGAGGCCGCCTTCCTGCACGGCGTCACGCGTTTCCAGGATCTGGGAAGGGGCCAGGGAATCCAGCAGATCCGCAGGCAGGTGCGGCGTTGGGACGGGCTCATCTCCATCCGCAGCGGGACCGCGCGTATCGCCGACGTGCCGGAATGGGACGACACCCCCCCTCTGGAGCAGGGCCTCGCCCGCTTTCCGGGCGCCCAGATCAACATCGTTCTGCCCGCGAAGCAGCGGGGCAAGGAGAGGAGCGGCGCATGACGGACTCGGGTCCGGCTTCATGAACGGATTCGGCATCGACCCGGTGGCGATCGACCTCCGTCGCCTGGTCCAGAGGCAGGTGGCATCCCTCTACGCGCACCTGGTGACCCGGCCCACGGGGCGCGCGGTGCGGATGGCCATCGAGAGCCAGCTCGCGAACGCGGGACAGACGGCGCTCTCGGTCATCGATTTCTCCGAGGTTCACGTGCTGGATTTTTCGTGCGCGGACGAGGTTGTCGCGAAGCTGCTCCTGCACTACCAGCCGCCCGGGGAGGCCACTCGCGCCTTCTTCATCCTGCGCGGCGTGAGCGACCTCCATCTGGAGCCGATCCAGGCCGTGCTCGAACGCCATCGCCTTGCCGCCGTGACGGAGACCACGGCGGGGCCGTGCCGGCTGGTGGGCGTGCGCAGCGAGGCCGATGCCCGGGTCTGGCGTTCGCTGGAGGAGCAGGGGACCCTTTCAACGGGGGACCTTCCGGCGCACCTTCCGGACGAGGTCGATCAGGCGACCCTGGAATCACTGGTGCGGCGTGGACTTGCATTCCGGCGGCCCGAGTCCGGAGACTATCTGGCGCTGAGCAGTCTGATGAGGAGCCTGATGGGATGAAGAACATCCCGGAGGAGCAAATGAACGATTCCCCGGAGGGGCGGGAGGACTGGGGTCCGGGTACGCTGGGCGTCCACGCGGGTGGCCCCGAGCCGCTTCCCGGCGAGCCCGTGGTACTGCCCGTGGTCCAGAGCTCCACCTTCTTCTGGAACGCGCCGGGCGACGCGCCCGAGCTGCGCTACTCCCGCTACGGAAACAACCCGAACCAGGTCGCCGTGGCGAAGAAGCTGGCGGCGCTCGAGGGTACCGAAGCGTCGCTGGCCGTCGGGAGCGGGATGGCAGCCACCGCACTCGCCGTCCTCGCCGTCACCCGCGCCGGGGACCACGTCGTGGCCTCGAAGCACCTGTACGGCGCCACCGGCACGTTCCTCGCCGACGAGATGCCGCACCGTGGCGTGACCACGACCTTCGTCGATCCGGACGAGACCTGCGCGTGGGAGTCCGCGATGCGGGACAACACCCGCATCCTCTTCATGGAGACCCCGACCAATCCCGTGATGCGCGTCTTCGACCCCCGCATCCCGGTGCGCCTCGCGCGCGAAGCAGGGGCGGTCACCATGATGGACGCCACCTTCGCCTCGCCCATCAACCTCAGGCCGGCCCGCCTCGGCGTGGACGTCGTGATCCACAGCGCGACCAAGTACCTCGGCGGCCATTCCGACCTGATCGCGGGCGTGGTCTCGGGCAGCCGCGAGCTGATCGAGCGCGTGCAGCGCATGCTGGTGCTCTACGGGCCGGCGCTGGACCCGCACGCGGCCTGGCTGCTGGAGCGCGGGATCAAGACGCTGTCGGTGCGCATGGCGCGACACAACCGGAGCGGCCTGGAACTCGCCGCCTGGCTGGAAGGCCGTCCCGGGATCTCGCGGGTCTCCTACCCCGGGCTCGCCAGTCACCCCGACCGCGCGCTCGCGGGCGAGCTGCTGGACGGCTTCGGCGGCATGGTGGGCTTCGTGCTGGCGAGCGGCGGAGCGGGTGCGGACGCATTCTGCCGAAGTCTGGAAGTGGCCAGGGTCGCGCCCAGCCTGGGCGGCGTCGAGACCCTGGTCTCGCAACCGCGCTTCACCTCTCACATCGGCCTGACCCCGGAGGAGAGGACGCACGCGGGCATTCCCGACGGATTCGTGCGGGTCTCGGTGGGGCTTGAAGAAGTCCGGGACCTGCAGCGCGATTTCAGCCGGGCACTGGAGGCAACACGCTGAAGAGGGGCCGTCTGCTCCGGAGGATCGTGCTCGGGACGCTGGCCGGGGTTCTGCTCGCCTCGCTGGCGGGCGCGATCTGGGTCAGGCGACTGGCGACCGGTCCCGCGCCGGCGTCCGGGGAACTCGTGCTTGCCGGCCTGGAGCAGCCGGTGGAGGTGCTGCGCGACTCCCTGGGCGTGCCCCACGTGTGGGCCGGTTCGCTGGCCGACGCGGTCTTCGCGCAGGGGTATCTGCACGCCAGGGACCGCCTCTGGCAGCTGGAGATGTTCCGCCGGGTCGCCCAGGGACGTCTTAGCGAGCTCTTCGGCGAGGAAACCCTGGATGCCGACCGGTTTCTGCGCGCGCTGGGCCTCGCGCGTGCCGGACGCGAGACGGCCATCAGCGAAGAGACCCGGGCGCTGGGGGAAGCGTACGCGCGCGGGGTGAACGCGGCCATGGCCGGATGGCCTGGTCTCCTGCCGCCGGAGTTCGTCCTGCTCAGCGCCGGCTTCGAGTCCTGGGAGTTCGAGCACTCGCTCGCGGTCGAGAAGATCATGGCCTGGGATCTGTCACAGTACGGGGTCTCGATGTCGCTCGCAGGCGCGCGCGCCACCGCGGGAGACGAGGCCGTGCTGGAGTTGCTGCCATCCTATCCCGAATGGGGAGTGACGATCCTGCAGGATGCGCCCGGCGTCCCCGCGGGTGACCGGACCGCCGCCGGCCCCGCCCTTCCGCCGGACCCTCTGCCTCCCGCCGTCTCCGGCGACCTGATCGCTTCGGCGCGCATGCCGGCGGCCGCCCGCACCGCGCTCGAAGCGGCGAGCATCGTGCGCGCCTCCAACTCCTGGGTCGTCGGAGGGTCCCGCACCGCAACGGGAATGCCCCTCCTCGCCAACGACATGCACCTGGGCCTCGACCACCCCAACATCTGGTACCTGATCGGGCTGCACGCGCCCGGCCTGGATGTCGTCGGACAGAGCCTGCCGGGCGCGCCCGGGGTGATCGCGGGACACACCGCGGGCGTTGCATGGGGCTTCACCAACGCGATGGTGGATGACTCCGACTTTTTCATCGAACGGGTGGATCCGGCCGACACCACCCGTTACCTGACCCCGGAAGGAAGCGAGCCCTTCCGGGTGCGGGAGGAATCGATCCGGGTGCGCGGGCGCGACGAGCCGGTGCGCATGGTGGTGCGCGAAACCCGCCACGGCCCCGTCATGACATCCGTGGATCCGGTACCGGGAGGCGAACTGCTTTCCTACCGCTGGGGCGCGCACGACCCGTCGACGACCTTCGACGGGATCCTCGCGATGAACCTCGCCAACTCCGCCGGCGAACTCATCGCCGCGCTGGCCTTGTTCACCAGCCCCTACCAGAACGTGGTCTTCGCCGATACCGCCGGCGACTTCGGCTACCAGCTCGCCGGGGCCGTTCCCCTGCGCCGCTCGGGCCGTCCACCCCTGCTTCCGGTGCCCGGCTGGACCGGAGAACACGACTGGAGCGGGACGCTGCCCTACGAGCGCAATCCCGGGCTGCTCAACCCCGCGTCGGGCTTCATCGCCACGGCCAACAACCGCCAGAGCCGCGACTCGCTCTCGCTGGTGATCTCCCCGAACCGCTGGGAGGATCCCTACCGCGCCCAGCGCATCACCGAGCTCATCGAGGCGCGCAGCGACCACGACGCGGAGTCGATGAGGATCATTCAGCTGGATGTCCGGAGCGCCTTCATCGCCCGCTACCGCGACCGGGCGGGCAGCGCCTTTCGCCGCGCCGGGCTGGACAGCCTCGCCGCCGCGCTCGAATCCTGGGATGGCCGCGCGACGGTGGAGAGCACGGAGGCGACGCTCTTCCATGCCTGGGCGGAAGCGCTCGGGACCGCGCTGCGCGCCCGCTTCCACAGGGCGGCAGGCGGGTTCGGCTATTTCCCGCAGTACATGGTCGGGCGGGCGCTCGACGCCGGCGGGGCGAGCGTGGACTCCCTGGCCGGGCAGGCCGCGCTCGAGGCGGCCGACGCGAGCGGCACACCGTGGGGGCAGGTCCACCTCCTGCGCATCTCGCATCCCTTCCAGGACGTGCCCCTGATCGGCGGCCTGCTGGGCTTCGGCCGGCGCGGTCTGCCCCGACCCGGCGATGGCTACACGGTCGACGCGGCCGCGTTCGCGGGCAACCTCCCCGTGTTCGAGGTCACCAGCGGGCCCAGCCAGCGTTCCGTCGCCGACCTGGCAGACCTCGGGCGCGGGGGCGGATTCATCCTGCCCGGAGGACAGTCCGGCCGCCCGGCCAACCGCCACAGCTGGGACCAGCTGGAGCGCTGGCAGCGCGGCGAACTGTGGCGCCTGCCGCTCGACCGGTCCGAGGTGGAGGCACGCACGATCTCCCGCCTGGTACTCCTGCCGGGGTAGCGCGCTACGACGGCGTACTCATTTCGCCCAGGGCCACGCTGCGCCTGAACGCCGCAACCACGGCCTTGGACATGATGGTCCGGAAGCTTCCCTTCTCGAGCTGATACAGCGCTTCGGCCGTGGTGCCTCCGGGCGAGGTCACGCGGTTGCGCAGCTCGGCGGGATGGACGGGCTGGTGCTCGGCGTAGATCGCCGCTCCGCGGATGGTCTGCACCACGAGTTCGCGCGCGTCCGTGCGCGAAAACCCGAGATGGACCGCCGCGTCGATGAGCGCCTCCATCATGAGAAACACGTAGGCCGGCCCGGTGCCGCTGATGGCCGTCGCGATGTCGAGGAACCGCTCGTCGTCGACGAACAGCTGTCGCCCCAGCGATCCGACGATGGTCCCGGCCTGCGCCCTCTGCTCCGCCGAGACCTCCGGGGTAGCCGTCCACACGGTCATGCCCTCCCCGACCTGGGCCGGCGTGTTGGGCATGGTGCGCACGATGGCGCGGTGCCCCAGCAGGGAGGCGATGGTGCCGATGGAGGCGCCGGCGACGATCGAGAGCGTCAGGGCATCCTGCCGAATCCCGCCCTGAAGCTCCGAGAGCACGGCGGGCAGGACCTGCGGCTTTACCGCCAGGACGACGACATCAGCTTCCCGGGCCGCTTCCCGGTTGCACAGGGTGGTCCGGACCCCGAACTGGTCGCGCACCAGCGCAAGCCGATCCTCGTGGCGGTCGCTTGCGATCACCCGTCCCGGATCGATGTCGTTACCGCCCGCGAGGCCGCCGATCATCGCGGCGCCCATGGCCCCGGCGCCGATGAACGCCACGCTCGCACCGTTCGACTGCGTTGTGTCCATGTCCATGTCCGGTGCCGTCAGGACGCCATGAACGGATAGCGGTACCGGGTCGGAGGGGCGAAGGTCTCCTTGACGCTGCGCGGCGAGACCCAGCGCAGCAGGTTGAGTTTCGACCCGGCCTTGTCATTGGTGCCGCTCGCCCGCCCACCACCGAAGGGCTGCTGCCCCACAACCGCTCCCGTGGGCTTGTCGTTCACGTAGAAGTTTCCGGCGGCGAAGCGAAGGGAGTGGAGTGCGTCCTCCACGGCTCTGCGGTCGCGCGCGAACACCGCCCCCGTAAGCCCGTAGGGAGAGGTCCCGTCGACCTGCTCGAGCGTCTCGCTCCACATGCGGTCGGGGTACACGAAGACGCTGAGGACCGGACCGAAGATCTCCTCGCACATGGTGCGGTAGTCGGGCCGGTGCGCGCGGATCACGGTCGGGCGCACGAAGTATCCCGTGCTGTCGTCCGCCTCCCCGCCAGCCAGAACCTCGGCCTCGTCCGAGTTCCGCGCGCCCTCGATGTATCCGGCGATCTTGTCGAAGGACTGCCGGTGGATCACGGCGCTCATGAAATTCCCGAAGTCGGCCGGATCGCCCATGGTGATGCCCTCGGTCTCCTCCACGAGCTGGTCGCCGATCCGTTCCCAGAGACTCTCCGGGATGTAGGCGCGCGACAGGGCGCTGCACTTCTGGCCCTGGTACTCGAAGGCCCCGCGCAGCATCGCGGTCACCAGCGCCTCGGCGTCGGCGGACGCGTGCGCGATCAGGAAGTCCTTGCCGCCGGTCTCGCCGACGATGCGCGGGTACGACCGGTAGTGGGGCAGGTTGCCCGCTGCCTCCTGCCAGAGCGAGCGGAAGACGTCCGTGGAGCCGGTGAAGTGAATGCCCCCGAAGTTCTCGCTCCCCATCACCACCCGGGTCACCATGCGGGGATCGCCGGGCACGAAGTTGACGACCCCGGGCGGCAGGCCCGCCTCCTCGAAGACCCGCATCACGAAGTAGTTGGAGTAGACGGCGCTGTGCGAAGGCTTCCACACCACGGAATTGCCCATGAGGGCCGGCGAAGCCGTCAGATTCCCGCCGATCGCGGTGAAGTTGAACGGCGACACCGCGTAGACGAAGCCGTCCAGGGGCCGGTAGTCGGCCCAGTTCCAGATGCCCCCCGGTGAATGGGGTTGCTCCGAGTAGATCTGCTGGGCGAAGTGCGCGTTGAAGCGGAAGAAGTCGATGGTCTCGCAGGCCGCGTCGATCTCCGCCTGGTGGCAGGTCTTGCTCTGGCCGAGCATGGTGGCCGCGTTGATCGTCGTCCGCCAGCGGTCGGCGAGGAGGTCGGCCGCGGTCAGGAACACCGAGGCGCGCGCCTCCCAGGGCCACGACGCCCACTCGCGGCGCGCCTCCTTGGCCGCCTGCACGGCCGCTTCGACCTCGGCGGGGCCCGCCAGGTGGTAGCGCGCCACGACATGGCCGTGGTCGTGCGGCAGGATGCAGGTGGAAAGGTCGCCGGTGCGCACCTCCTTGCCGCCGATGATCAGCGGGATTTCGATCTCCCGGCCCGACATCTCGGCGAGCTTGCTCTTGAGGGCCGCGCGCGCGGGATCGCCGGGCGCGTAGTCGAAGACGGGTTCGTTGACGGGCGGAGGGACTCGGACGGTTCCGGCCATGGACATGACAGCCTCGGGTGCGGGATGGGTATTCTGGGACGGCGTCGGAGGACCGGGGGCTGACGGCTGGGGTTCTGCTCCTCGGGCAGCTCCCGAGAGGGGCGCGGCCACCGGTCGGCAGGGACAAATCTCGCGATTCGCCATGCTACCGCAAGTGCTGGGCCGGCGCCCCTCACCGGCCTCCCCTCCCGGCTCCGGGATCCCGCGCGCGAGGTGCCTGCGAAGCTCCGCAACGGTGCGGAACGAGGTCGCCGCGAGTGGCGTACCGTGTCCTGCGGGACCATCTTGACCGCGCTCGCCCGTCGTGCGGCGCGAACGGCACCTCCACCCTCCGACCGGGGCAGAACCTGAAACCAGAGATCCGGCAGGCCAGAAGCGACTTCGCGGTCGTCATCCCCGCCTACAACGAGGCTCCCGTGGTCCCCGATCTGGTGCGCGAACTGCGGGAGGCCTTTCGCGAGTTCCATCTCGATGGTGAAGTCGTGCTCGTGGACGACGGCTCCACCGACGGCACCGCGGACGTGGCCAGGCGCGAGGCCGCGGACTGGGACGGATTTCACGTCGTCAGCCACCGGCGCAACCGGGGCAAGACGGAAGCCATGGTTACAGGCGTCAACGCCACCGACCGCCCCTGCATCATCCTCTTCGACGCCGATCTGCAGCACTCCCCGCGCGACATTCCGCGCTTTCTGGAGAAGCTTGACGAGGGATGGGACATCGTGTCCGGACGGCGCATCGGGCACTACGACAAGGCGGCGGTGTCCGAGATCTACAACCGCATGTCGCGCCTGCTGTTCCGTGTGCCGGTCACCCACCTGAACTCCGCAATGAAGGGGTTTCGCCGGGAGATCCTGGACGGGCTCACGCTCAGGCACGACTGGCATCGCTTCTTCGTGGTGCTGGCGCACGGACGCGGGGCAACGGTCACGGAGATCGACATCAAGCTCTACGACCGCAGGGCGGGTGAATCCAAGTACCGGGGCCTGTGGCGCGTCGTGATCGGTGTTACCGACCTGGCGTCGGTTGCCTTTCTGGTCTTCTTTTCGCGCAAGCCGCTGCTGCTGTTCGGTGCTTCAGGGCTGGCGCTGGCGGTCCTGGGGGGGCTGGTTGCGGCTGCTGCGCTCTATCTGCGCTACCTGCACCCGGCGCTGGGATTCGAGCCCTACGTGCCCCCTTTCGGTTACCGTCTGCTGATCCAGTTGGTGGTCCTGCTGGAGACGCTCGGGTTCCTCCTCGCCGGATTCGGCCTGGTCAGCGAGCAGATCGCCCACGTCCGGCATGAGATCGAGGCGCTGAAACGCCAGCTGTCCGGCGCGAAGAGCGATGACGCGGGGCATCGCCGCCCAAGACGGGGCTGAGCGGCATGTGCGGGCTGAAGGGAGGCCGAACGGTGGAGCGGGAGCGATGAGCGCGAAGCGACGACGCAGCCGAAAGCAGGCGCGGAAGCCGCGCGCAGAGACAGGCTCGACACGCAAGCGCTCCCCTTCACGGGCACCCACGGTCTCCGACGGCGCGCCCGCCATTCCCGGATGGCTTCCGTGGACGCTCTTCCTCGGGCTGACGGTCTTCCTCTTCCGCGCGTTCATCTTCAGCGACGCGATGCTCTACGGGAGCGACACGCTGTCCGGCGGCTATGCGGGTCGCGCCATCTACGCCCGCGCCCTGGCGGAGCTGGGACGCATCCCGGGGTGGATACCGCAGTTCCTCGGCGGCACGCCATTCGTGGAAGCGCTCAGCGGGGGCGATTCCTTCTACCCGCCTTCGTTCCTCCTGCTCATCCTCATGGAGCCCTACCGGGCGCTCGGGTGGAAGCTCGTCATCCACGTGGCGGCGGCGGGGTTCTTCATGTTCCTCTGGGTACGCGCGCTCGGGGTATCCCGGGCGGCGGCGCTGGTCGCCGGCACCGGCTACATGCTCGCCCCGGTCTTCGTCGGGCTCGTGTTCGCGGGCCACGACGGCAAGATGTTCGTCACCGCGCTGGCGCCGCTCCTGTTCTGGGCGACGGAGCGCCACTTCCTGCGTCCCGGCCTCAAGTCGTTCACCTGGCTGGCCCTGGTGATTGCGCTCGTAATCCTGACGCCGCACTTCCAGACGGCGTACTTCCTGTTCGGCGCCACCGGGCTGTTCGCGATCTTCAGGAGCATTCAGATCCTGCGTGGCGCGGGTCCGGAAGTCGTGCCCACGGCGGACGACGGGGCCCCGGACGCAGGCGCGACCGATCCGCGCCGTGGCTCGCGTTCCCGGGCGGTCTCGCGCTTCGGGCTGTTTCTCGCGGCGTCGATCACCGGCGCGCTCATCACCGGCGGCCAGCTCCTGCCGGCCATCGACTACGTGACCGCCGACTCCCGGCGCACCGCGACCTCCGAAGCGCTCGATGAGCAGGCCGCCCTCGAGTGGTCCAGTTCCTGGTCGCTGCACCCGGAGGAGGCGTTCTCCCTCGTCATCCCCGAATTCTCGGGGGCCAACATCAGCGGTACGGGAAGCTGGGCCGACAACACCTACTGGGGCCGCAACCCGTTCAAGCACAACCACGAATACGCGGGCATGGTGCTGCTCCTGCTTGCCGCGATTTCGTTCGTGGGCGGGCCCCGGCGCGGGCTGCGCTGGTTCTTTGCGGGGCTGGCGGGGACCGCCGTTCTCTTCGCTCTCGGCACCCATACGCCCGTCTGGCGTGTCGCCTACGAAGTCCTGCCCGGCATCAGCCTCTTCCGGGCTCCCTCGCAGGCGGCCTATCTGGTCGCCTTCAGCGCGGCCACGCTGGCCGCCCTGGGGGTGGATCGCATCTTCGCCTGCGTGCGCGATCCCGAGCTGGGACGGCGGGTCCAGCGGCTGGTTCTGGTCGCGACCGGCGTGCTGGGAGCCGTTGCGCTGCTCGCCGCCGCGGGCGCGCTGACGTCGCTGTGGACCTCGGTCCTCTATCCCGGAATCACCGAGGCCAGGCGCCAGACGCTGGCCGCCGCGCTGCCCTACATCGGGACCGGTGCCTGGATTGCGGTCTTTCTGGCCGGTGCCCTGTCGGCGCTGGTGTGGGCGCTACGCAAAGGGTACCTGGCGCCCGGGATCGTTCTGGGCGCGCTCGTCGCGCTGGTCGTGCTCGACGCCTACCGCATAGACCGGGTGTTCATCCTGACCATCGACTTCGAGCGCTGGGCGGCCCCGGATGCCAACATCCAGGCAGTGCTGGACCGGGAGGCCGGCAGCTCCGAACCCTACCGCATGCTGTCCTTCCGAAACGCCGGTCAGGACCTCATGCCCGCGCTGCACGGCATCGAGCTCGCCGGGGGGCACCATCCCAACGACCTGGCCCGCTACCGCAATCTCATCGGCATGGTGGGCTCGGGACAGCCGATGAACCTCTACGGAAGCGAGAACATCCGCAGGCTCCTGAACGTGCGCTACCTGCTGTGGCCCGATCTGCAGATGGGGAGTTCGCCGCAGGGGAGTGTCTTCAGCCGGACGCAACTGCCCGATGGCCGCACCTACGAGACGGTCTTCGTGGAGGCCGGACTTCCGCGCGCGCGCCTCGTCGGAAGCGCCGTCGTCAAGTCCGACGAGGAGGCGATGCCGTACATGCTCTCGCCCGAATTCGACCCGGCGGCGGAGGTGGTCCTGGCCGAACCTCCGCCGCTCGATCTGCCGGGAGCGCCGGTTGCCGGCGAGGTCGACTGGCTGGAGCGTGGTCCCGACCGCCTGAGGTTGGCCGTACGCTCCTCCGCGCCGGCGCTGCTCGCCATTGCGGACAACTGGTACCCCGCGTGGCACGCCCGCGTGAACGGCCGCGACACCCCCGTGCTGCGCGCCTACCACACCCTGCGCGCCGTTCCCGTGCCGGCGGGGGAATCCGAGGTCGAGTTGTGGTACCGGTCCACCGTGGTGCTGCGCAGTTTCTGGCTCGGCTTCGTCATCCTGACCGGGCTGCTCGCGGCCAACGCGGTGCGGATCTGGTCGGCCCGCCGCGCGACCGGGAGTGCGAAGCCCTGAAGAAGTGGCTTTCCCTGGCGGCGCGCGTCGCCCTCACGGTCATCGTCACCTGGTTCATCCTCGATCGGGTGGGGCTGACCGTGGCCGAACTGCGGGAGTGGCAGGACATGCTCGCCCGGCCGCGCCTGCTCCCGCTTGTCGGCGCGACGCTGCTCCTGCTCGCCGCCTACGCCGTCAGCGGCCTGATCTGGGGCGGGGTGGTGACAGGGCTGGGCGGGCCGCGGCTGTCCGCGGGCGACGCCGTGGGCATCTTCATGATCGCCAACATGGGCCGGTACGTGCCCGGAAAGGTCTGGTCGATCGCCGGGATGGCCGCGCTGGCGAAGGGGAAGGGGGTTCCCGTGGCAGTCTCGGCCACCTCTGCCGTGATCATGCAGGGCGTGGGGCTGCTGGCCGCCGGCGCAATCGGGCTCGGCGCATTCGTCGGAGGACCCCCGCCGCTCCCGCGCTGGGGACTGGCCGGCGCCGGGGTGGCCGCCAGCCTGCTGCTGCTCGTGCTCACCGTTCCCGCCCTGTTCCACGCGGCGGTTGCCGTGTGGTTTCGGATCGTCCGGACCAGCCCTCCCGCGAATCTGACCGCCGCTCTGGTGCTGCGCTGGCTGCTGCAGGTGGCGGCGGCCTGGTTGGCCATGGGCGCATCCTTCTGGATCCTGGCCGCGAGCCTGGGCATGGAGCTGTCGCCCGTGCACGCCGGCTCAGCCTTCGCGGCGGCGTACGTGGCGGGGTACCTGATGCTCTTCGCGCCGGCGGGCGTCGGCGTTCGCGAAGGATTCCTGGTCGCCACCCTCGCCCCTGCACTCGGGAGCGGACCGGCCACCGTGCTCGCGATCGCCGCCCGGCTATGGATGACCGCGGCAGAGGTGATTCCCGCTGCCATCCTGTGGGGGCTCCATCAGCGGTCGCGGTCGCAGCCCGAGGCGAAGCAAGGTTGACCACGACCTCGCGCGCTGCCTAAACTTCGACCGACTTCGGAGTCCGCTCGCGCTCGGAATCGAGAGCGCGGACGGGTGGGCGAGGAGAGCGACCAATCATGCTGGCGACGGAGAAGATCGAGGAGGTCCTCGACACCGTGAGACCCGCGATCCACCAGGACGGGGGCGACGTCGAGCTGATCGACTACGATGAGGCGGAAGGCGTTGTCATGGTGCGCCTGATGGGTGCGTGCGAGTGCTGCCCGATCTCCATGCTCACCCTCAGAGAAGGCATCGAACGGCGCCTGAAGGACCGGATTCCGGGGATTACCAGGGTAGCCGCGGTCTGATTCCACGGCCATTTCACCATCCCACCTGCACTTCGGCCTGGGCGGGGTATGTCGCAGCAAACTCTCATCGAAGCGGTAACGAATGCCCTGTCCGCGGTGCGGCACCCCGCCAGCGGGCGTGACATCGTCGCCAGCGGACACGTTCAGCAACTCGAGATCGATGACGAAGGGCTTGTACGCTTCGCCTTCCATCTGAAGACCGACGATCCCGGTTCGCTTGTGAAATCCGCTCGTACCGCCGCAGGAGGCGTGCGCGGCGTCTCCGGTGTGCGGGTCAACGTCCAGCTCCCCCAAAGCGCTCCCCCCCGCGGCGCCGCGCCCGCCGACCCGCCCGCGCCCGCCGGCTCCCGCACGCCTGCGGGCTCGCCTGGGCCGGCTCCCGCGCCGCCGGGGCGCTCCCGCCTCGTTCCCGGCTCGGTACCCGCGCCGACACCCCGGCCGGGCATCCTCGCCGACACCCGCTACGTGGTGGCGGTGAGCTCCGGCAAGGGAGGCGTGGGCAAGTCGATGGTCACTACCAACCTCGCCGCCGCGCTCGCCCGTCGCCGCCTGCGGGTCGGACTTCTGGACGCCGACATCTACGGCCCCGACATTCCGATCATGTTCGGCGAGCGCCGCCGGCCGAGCGTGTCCGGGGGCAAGGGCAAGGAGATGATCGAGCCGCTCCAGGCCCATGGCGTCAAGCTCATGAGCCTCGGCTTCCTGCTCGCCGACGAACAGCCGGCCATCATGCGCGGCCCGCTGATCGCGGGCGTCCTGAAGCAGTTCCTGGAGCAGGTGCGCTGGGGCACCCTGGATGTCATGCTGGTCGACATGCCGCCCGGGACCGGCGATGCCCAGTTGTCGCTGGTGCAGAGCGTCAACCTCGACGGGGCCATCATGGTGACCACGCCGCAGGGTGTGGCCACGGCCGACGTCCGGCGCGGCATCAAGATGTTCGAGCGCGTCAACACGCGGATCATCGGCGTCATCGAGAACATGAGCGGGATGGCCTGTCCACACTGCGGCGAATCGGTGGACGTGTTCGGCACGGGCGGAGGGGAGGTTCTGGCGAAGGAGCAGGGCGTTCCCTTCCTGGGTGCCGTGCCCCTCGACCCCGCGGTTCGGAGGTCGGGCGACGACGGGCTGCCCACCGTGGCGGACCGGCCGGATTCACCTGTTGCGCGGGCGCTGAACCGCATCTGCGACCAGGTGGTGGTGGCGTTGCGCGAGGGGCCCGGTTGAGGTGGTCCCCGCTTCCGCGCGTCGGCCCGGATCGCATCCGGCGGATGCCCGCCCATGTGATGGTGCGCGACTATCCCGAATCGCTTGCGCCGCTGCTCGCCCGGGGCGTGGATCTCGACCTGGTGGGCGCGTCTCCGGTAGGAGCGTTCGCCACCCCTGACCTGATCGCCGAGATCGAAGAGGTCATCGCCTGGCGACCGCCGGCTCAGCCCGCCTGACCGACCTCCGAGCCGGCCCGGCTATCCTTCCAGCCACTTGCGGTCGGCCTCGCTCAGCTCCTTGCGCTTGCGTGGAGCGATCAGCCTGAGCACCACATACCCGAGGAGAGCGATCGGGGCGACCTTGAAGAGCAGGAAGCTGGCCAGGCCGAAGCCGATGGAGAACACCGTGCCCGCCACCGCGAGCAGGACTCCCACGACCAGCAGCGTAACCAGGCCGATGGCGAAAAGGGTAAGCAGGGCGCTGATCATGTCGAGCATCTCCCCGGGCCCAACGCCCGCTTCCCCATGATGCGGTCCATCACGGGGTCCAAACCACGTCGATCGCACCGATGTGTGCGTCGATCTCCATCGTAAGCCGCGTTTCGGCGCTATCCCAGTCCCGGGAGAAGTAGCTGTCGCCTCGCCTGAACATTTCCTGGGCATCCACGGATGTGAGAAGCGCATCCACCACCAGCTGCACGCCGAGCCCCCGCGGGAAGCGAAGTTCCACCGCACCCAGGTCAAGGGCGAGATCAACCTCGGCGTCGCGCTGCCATTCCCCGTCGAAGTCCAGGGTCGCCTTGCCTGCCTTCGCCTCCAGCCGGATGCGCTCGGCGTTGAGGTTGCCGAGCCCGGTGGCGACCAGGTTTGCCGCGCCTGCCTCGAACGAGGCGAGTTCCAATTGCACGGGATTGGGCATCGACACCTCGATTCGTGTATCGGATGCCCCTGTCTCGACACTCAACTCCCGAATCGCGAGCCCTCCTAGATCGAGGTCCGCCCGCGCCGCCCCGAACTCCAGGTCCAGCAACAGGGGAACTTCCGGCGACAATTCCAGATCCAGTCGCCCCGATCCGTCGCGCGAACCCATGCGGATACCCCGGCCGACGCGATCCATGCCGATCTCGAGGATTCCGTCCTCGTAAACGGTTTGCGGCTCCATGAGATCCTGATCGTATCGAAGCTCCATCCGGTACAGGGTGCCCGGCTCTCCGGGACGCAGGTCGAGGACGCCCGCTCCATACTCGACGTGGACTTCGATCTCGCGCTCGCCGCTCAGCTGGCGCGACGCGGTCACGGTGCTCCAGTCCTGGGCGGTCAGTCCGGTCGCCGTGCAGGCCAGCCCTCCGATGGCCGCGCAAGTCAGTCTTGCCAGCCCGGCGCCTCGCCGCTCCGGGTGTGCTCGCTGGTTCATCCACGAACTGCTACTCACCGGTGCCTCCGTCGTCGGGGTGTCCGGGCTTCTCGCGCGAGCTTCGCCGGGAACGCCTCCGGGTCCATGCCCTCGTCGCCCGAATCCCGCCGCCGTACGTCGCCGCCATCCTGCCCGGGTCGGAGGTGCGGCCCGCCCCGGTGAGCAGCACGGCGCCGAAGCCGAGCATCAGCGCGATCATCGCGGTAGCCACCGCGACGAGGGTGAACAGCCCGCTCAGGAAGGAACCGAGCGTCGGCCCGCCCATTTGCGTGACGTGAGAAAGGGCGGACGGAAGAACGAGCGCTGCCAGACCGACGGCCAGCACGTGCAGCCGGTTCGAGGGCCGGAAGCGATCCAGCGCCGGAATGCCCTTGCGTGCCAGCCACTCGCCGACAACGCTCGCCACGGCCAGATATCCCAGTCCACCGGCCAGGAGTGCGACCAGGGGGAAGAGGGGCAGCCAGGCGACCAGCAGGGGGATGCCGATGATCGACACCAGGAGAGCGAGACCTCCCAGCACCCACACGGGCAGAAGGAGGAAGCCGCCTGCCAGACCGACCAGCGCGGCCCGTCCGGGAGCAGCTCTCACCACTTCCGCCACGTTCTGCAGCCGGTCACCGGCGAAGTGGACGACCGCGGTCCCCACGGCCAGGATGACCAGGAGCCAGAACACGTCCCCGAAGAGACCGCTCAGACCGGATGTGACGTAGCGGAAAGGCAGGCGGGCGCGCGCTTCACCCTGACGGGAGGCCGGGGCGCGCTCCTCGTCCCGCGAGGCCGCCGCATCCGGCACCATTCCCGCTCCCGCGGCGTCGCCCGCATCCAGGGTGAGGATGGTGCCCTCCACCGTCCCCCCGTCGCGCTCCAGCTGTCCGTCGATCACGCGCACCTCGCCCCCGATGTACGCGCCATCCTCGATGCGCAACGTCCCTTCGACCACGACGACGTCGCCGGGGATTTCACCGGAAATGGTGGCGTCGCCCTCCACCACGAGCAGGGCCCCCTCGATATCGGTGGCGGCGTCAACGGTCACGTCCTCGCCCAGATGAAGCGACAGCTCCGTCAGATCGACGTCCTGGAGCGCCTCTTCCAGCACCCGGCCTCGTTGCAGAAGCAGCCGAAGCAGCGGGGGAACCAGGGCTGGTGCCATGCCCCCCACCTCGGCGCTCCCCGAAACCCGGGGTGTCAGGCTGTCGGCCGGCCGCGGACCGGCGAGCGCCTCCTGCAGCGCTCGGTCGACCCGCTCGGCGACGGCCCGCGCGTCACCGGTCAACTGCGCTCCGGGCTCCCACGCGAGCAGGGCTTCGGCGAGGGGTCCGTCATCCAGCGGCACGACTTCGGAGAGCAGGGACCGCCACGAGGCCGCGAGCTCCCCACTGGCCTGGTAGCTTCCAACCTCCTCGCCGTCGACCCGGACTTCGCCGTTCTGAAAGGAGATCTCGAGGGCCGGACCGGAATCGAACTCGAGCGACAGGCTGGCGTCTGCATCGGACACGGTCACGCGGTTCGATACCACCTGCCGTTCCTGAGCGCCGACGGGCTGCGCCGCGCCTGCTGCAGACAGCGCGAGCACCGCGCCGAACACCGGAGTCAGGCCCGCGGGGCGGGAGGGGTCAGCTGTGAGCATGGCGAAGCGCGAAACGGGGGAAACCGATGTTGCGGTGAAGAACCCAGATGGAGCTGAACATCAGGGCGGTGAAGCCCGCCGCGGCCGCGACCGCAGTAGCGGGCGACGCGATCAGGTAGTCTGCGAGCGAATAGGCCCGGAAGGCTGCCCCGCTCTGCATGACCGCCGCCAGCACCGAGCTTCCCAACGCCGACAGGGCATCGCGAGCCTGCCACCACAGATAGGTAACGAGGCTGCCGGTGGTCAGCTGCGGGACGGTTGAGAGGAAGGCCGCCGCTGCCGCGAAGGCGGCGACCGGCATGCCGGTCAGCGTCCCCGCCAGCACCCAGCCACGCGGCGAACGAGGCCAGAGTCGCCACCCTCGCGCAGCCCGGCTCTGGCCGGTGGCCTCTTCGGCCATCTCCCGCCAGCGCGCCATCACCCTCTCCGCGAAGCCCGCAGGGGGCGCGAAGGAGGGCAGGACCTCGAGTGTGGCGATCAGGCGCCGCCAGCCCGCCAGCCTGTCCTCGCAGTCCGTGCAGGTCGCCAGGTGGGCCCTTGCCAGCGTAGCGCGTTTCCGCGAAAGCGCACCGTCCGCGAGGTCCTGCAGCCGGCGCCCGGAGAGATGCGCGTCCGCGGCCGTCCGGGACAGCCAGCGGCGCAGCCGGCCCCAGGACCACGCCCGGGACGGACTCGCGGCCTCGCCGGGAAGTTCGATCCCGGACAGGACCCGCTCGGCGAAACGGCCGGGAGGGGCGAACCGGCGCAGCTGGCCGAGTTCACCGAAGACCTCCCGCCAGGCATCCACCCGGGCCTGGCAATCGAGGCAGTCCGCCAGATGTCGGCGGGCGGATTCGGCTTCCGCGTCGACACGTCCTTCGGCGGCGTCGAGCAGGCTCTGGATCGCGTCATCGTCCAGATTCCCGCAGCAGCTGGATCGGTCCGAATTCATCTGCGGCCTGTCCCTGCCTCTGCCTGTCGTCGCGTTCCCATCTTCGCGGGATCTCCAGGATCCGGGGTCATCGTAGTCCAAACATCCGTGCCGTGCATCGGCTCTCCCGGCGTACGGCACGAGCCTCGGGGAAGTTTCGCGTCCATGCGCATCGAATCATGCCTCGGCGAGCCGAAGCTTGAGCTCGGCCCTGGCCCGGTGAAGGTAGGTCTTTACCGTGCCCAGCGGGATGTCCAGGATGCGGGCGATCTCGTCGTATGTGTGTCCCTCGATGTGGCGGAGCAGCACCACCACCCGATACTCCTCGCGCAACTCCCCGATCGCGGCCTCGATCTGGCCGGCGAGCTCGCGGTTCTGAACGTATTCCTCCGGGCTCTCTCCGTGCGACTGCACCACCAGGCTGGTGCGCGCCTGGGCCTCCGGAGTGACCGCGTCCGGCGCGCCGTGCATCGAAACCGTGGGCACGCGCCGCTTGCGCAGATGATCGATGGTCAGGTTGTTTGCGATCTTGAAGATCCAACTGGAGAACTTGTATTGGGGATTGTAGGTATCGATCGCATTGAAGGTGCGGATGAAGGCTTCCTGCGCCAGATCTTCGGCGACGGTGCGATTCCTCACCATTCGATAGATGAGGGAGAAGACGGGACGTTCGTATCTGGAGAGCAGTTCGCGATAGGCGCTCTCGCGACCCTCGGCGGCGAGGGTTACGAGTTCCGCGTCTTCGACGCTCTGGTAGTTCAAGGACATCCGCCGGATGAGGTTCGCGCCATCCCGTACGAGAATCGATGATGAACGTTTCTGGAGGTCAGCCGTCGTCGGGTGAGGACCGTGCGCGCCAGGTGCACGAGATCTTCTCGCGCATCGCGCCGCGCTACGACCTGCTCAACCGCGTGCTCAGCCTGAGCGTCGACCGCTGGTGGCGCCGGCGGGCCGTGCGCGCGCTCGACTATTCCCGTCATGACTCCGCCCGATACCTGGATGCCTGTGCGGGCACCTGCGACCTGGCGATCGAACTGGCGACCCGCCCGGACTTCCGGGGCGGGGTGGTGGCGCTGGACTTCGCGGAACCCATGCTGCGCAGGGGCCGGAGGAAGAGCGCTCGTCTGCCCGTGCACCCGCTGTGCGGGGACGCGCAGCATCTGCCCTTTGCCGACGAGTCCTTCGACGGCGCCATGGTGGCCTTCGGGGTGCGCAACCTGTCCCGCCTCGACCTGGGGTTGGCGGAGCTGCGGCGGGTGCTGCGCGACGGGAGCCCGCTGGTCGTTCTCGAATTCACGATTCCCCCGAACCCGATCGTCCGGGCCGCATATCTCTGGTACTTCCGGCACATTCTTCCGGCGGTCGGCCGGATCGTGTCGGGGCACCGCTGGGCGTACAGCTATCTGCCGGCCTCGGTCGGTGAGTTCCCGGGCCCGCAAGCCCTGGGCCAGCGACTGCTGGACGCGGGATTCAGCACGGTCCGCTGGCAACTGCTGACCTTCGGGATCGCGGCGATCCACGTCGGCACGAGGTAGCTCGGAGGGCGGCGGGCCCGGATGGCCCCGCTTCACCCTGGGGACGGTCCGACCGGCCGAACCGGATCGGAGACTCCCTCCACTTCCCAGATCGTCACTTCCCCGAGCGTCTCGACGGGCAGGTCGAACCGGGACGGATCCCCCAGAATGAGGATGACCATCCGGCCCGGCTCCAGATGCCTGCGGAGGACGTTGTGAACGTCGGTTGCCGAGACGCGCTGCACCCCCGCCACGTACCGCTCCAGCCAGTCTTCCGGCAGCTCCCGGGCATCGTGCAGCACGCGCCGGGAGACGACCTGCATCGCCCCCTGGAAGTTGAAGGAGAAACCGTTGCTGGCCGCTTCCACGGCGGATTCCACCTCGTCGCGCGCGGGAGGAGAGTTGCGCATCTCCTCCATCACCTCGAGGATCGCCCGCGTCGCGGCGATCGTCGACTCGCTCTTCGTTCGCGTGAGGGCGCCCACGATCCCGTCGTTGTCGTCGGGGGTGGTCCAGAAGGAGCCCGCGCTGTAGGAGAGGCCGAGTTCGGTGCGCACCCGGTTCAGGATCCGGCTCGAGAAGCCCCCGGACCCGAGGATGGAGTTGGCGATGCGGGAGGCGAAGTAGTCGCCGGAGTCCTCCTGGCGGATGGAGCTTCGGTGCGCCATGACGATGGTCGTCTGGTCCAGCTCCCGCGGGATCAGGTAGACCCCCGGATCGTCCAGGATGTCGGGCACCGGCGGTTCGGGCAGCACCTCCTCACAGGAGGGCCATCCGGAGAGGAACTCACGCAGGTGGGCTTCGATTTCCTCCCATGCCAGGTTGCCCGACACCCCCAGCGTCAGGTTGTCCCGACACAGGATGCGACCATGGGCGGCGCGCAGGTTGTCTGGCGAGAGGTCGTCCGGTTCGAGATCGCCGGGTTCCATTTCCCAGCCGATCGGGTGGTCGCCGAACATGAGGCGGTTGAACTCGGAGAAGGCCAGGCGGCCCGGATCGTCGGGGCGGCGCAGGGCGCTCTCCAGCTCCTGGCCGCGCCACACCTCGACCTGCACCGAATCGAAGCGGGGATTGAGGAGCATGTCCTTCCACAGGCGCAGACCGGGTTCGAGGTTGCCGGTGAGCGAGTTCAGGGTCGCGGAGGTGCTCCCGCCCGAGGATCCGAACGCGAGCTGCAGCGCGTGCTGGTCGACCTGTTCGTCGACGGAGTCGGGATGCAGCTCGATCGTTCCCCCGAAGCGCAGCAGCGAGGGAAGCGCGGTGGTTGCGGCGTACAGTTCGCGGCCGAGGAGTCCGAAACCGCCCGCAAAGCGTGCGTAGACGTTCACCAGAGGCAGGGAGTGGTCTTCCAGGAAGAAGACGGTCACGCCCTCGATCTCGTGCTCCGAGGGGGCGGGCGGGGTGAAGGAAAGCGGGGCGAATCGGAGCGCCTCGATGGCGTCCCGGTCCGCGGGCGGTCTCTGCGCAGTCGCTCCCTCCGGCGTCGCAGCCGCCGCCGCGAGCAGGATGGCGATCACCGCCTGGCGCCCTGGCCCGAAGCCGGTCACGGGTCGGTTTCCCCGGTGCTCTTCACGAGGGTGGCGACGGTTCGGTTGTCGCGCGTGAAGTAGGTTTGCACCACGCGCTGCACGTCGGCGGGCTGGACGTCGTAGAGCCGCGCGGTTCGTTCGAATGTGGTCCGCCAGTCGCCGTAGTGGGTGACCGAGCTGGCGAGCTGAAGCGCGAGCCCCAGGTTGGACTGCAGGCGCCGCACGCCGGACGCCACCAACTGGTTGCGCACGCGCTGCAGCTCCCTCTGTTCGGGAGGTTCCAGCGCCAGGCGCTCGATTTCCTCGTAGAGGGCCGCTTCGATCTGGGCGGGGGTGCTCGGCGCGCGTGGGGTTACGTGCACGACGAACTGTCCGGGGAAGCGCGATCCGGGGACGGTGGACGCGGTGACCGCGGCGGCCAGACGGTCCTGTGTAACCAGACGCCGGTAGAGGCGGGAGGTGCGCCGCCCCGACAGGACGGACGCCAGCATGGTGAGCGCCGGACTGTCCGGGTGGCGACCGCTCACCGTATGCCACCCCACCCGCAGCTGCGGCTCGGCGTCCATTACCAGCTCCACCCGGCGCTCGCCCCGCTGCGGAGGCTCGACGGCGAGCACCGGGGGAGGGGGGTCGCCGGAGCGGATGTCGCCGAGGTAGTCGCGCGCCCAGGCCGCGATCGAGTCGGGCACCACGTCGCCCACGATCGAGACCACGGCATTGCGGGCACCGTAGTAGCGCCGGTGGTACTCCTCCACGTCGCTGCGCGACAGCCGCTCCAGGTCCGACATGTACCCGACCACCGGAACCCCGTAGGGGTGCATCAGGAACGCCGTCGCCAGGTGGACCTCGTAGAGCAGGCCTCCGGGGTTGGTGTCCACCCGGGTACGTCGCTCCTCCATGACCACGTCGCGCTCGGTGTAGAATTCGCGGAAGACGGGGTTGTGCGCCCGGTCGCTCTCGAGCAGGAACCACATCTTGGCCCGGTTGGCCGGGAGCTCCACGAAATAGGTCGTAGCCTCCGAGGATGTGGTCGCGTTGAGGTTGCGGGCTCCGTTCCTCGTGAGGATGCGGCTGAATTCGTTGGAGACCACGGGGGCCTGCGCCTGACCTTCGTAGGTGGCGACGCGCTCCCGGAGCGTCCTGAGCCGGGCGGTGTCGGGGGCGGCGGCGGACGACTCGAACAGCAGGGAGTCGTGGGCGGCGTCCATGCGCACGAAGAGATCGAGTTCGGCGTCCACGTCACGGGTGCCCACCGTGGTTGTGCCCTTGAAGAGCATGTGCTCCAGGAGGTGGGCCGTGCCGGTCGACCCGAGGGTCTCGTTTATGCCCCCGACCGCGTACTCGACGACGAACGCCACGGTCGGAGCCGATGGCCTGGGGAGGATGATGAGCCGCAGCCCGTTGTCGAGCGTCAACTCGTGCACGGGCAGGTCGGGAACGACGATGCCGTCCTGGCCCGAGGCCTGCCCGGGAAGGGAACCGAACGAGACGAGGGCCACGGTGGCGACGGTCCCGGCGGCTCGCCCACGGAACAGCGCTCGCATCGCCCCTTCAAGGCCCCTTGCCAGCCCGGCGCCCCGCCGCGCTCCGTGCTCGGGCGGATGCATCCACGAAATGATGGTCATTGGGGTGGCGGCTGGCAGCGGGGACAGTGGAACGCCGATCGGTTGCCGATCACCGTCCTCAGGACAACCCCCGGACACTTCACGCAGGGCTGACCTTCTCGACCGTATATCACCAGACGGGGACCGAACGATCCTTCCAGCCCGGCGGGGTCGCGGTAGTCCCGCAGGGTTGTGCCGCAGGCGGCGATGGCGGCCCGCAGCACCCGGCGTATGGCTCGGTGCAAGGGCGCGACCTTCGCCGCCGGAATCGCCCGCGCCGGCACGGCTGGATGGATGCCGGCTAGAAACAGCGCCTCGTTGGCATAGATGTTTCCGATCCCGGCGACACGCCGCTGATCGAGCAGCCACGATCGGATCGGTGAGCGGGAGCGGGCGAGTTCGGCCGCCAGGCGGCGGGCGGTGAAGGAGCGGCCGAGCGGTTCGAGCCCCAGCGTGCGCGACCAGCGTCGCCACAAGCGCCCGGAGAAGCGCTGCAACCGCCCGAATCGGCGCACGTCGCTGTAGACTGCCGCGTCGCCGCCGGCCAGATCGAAGGTGACGCCCGTGTGGACGGGGAGCGGGGAGGGGTCGCCGCGCGGATGAAGCAGAAGGCGGCCGGTCATCCCCAGATTGATCACCAGAACCGTGTCCGGGGAGCAGAACCACACCACGTTCTTGCCCCTCCGTCCCACCTGGTCGATCTCGACGCCGCTCATGCCGCGGGCGAAGACGCCGGCCGGCTCCGACAGCAGGTCGGGGCGACGAACGCGCACGCCGGAGACCGTCCGGCCGGTGAGGTGCGGCGCGAGGCCGCGCGCGATCGTCTCCGCTTCAGGAAGCTCCGGCAGTCTGACTCCGGCGGCTGGAGGTGGGGGAGGATGAGGTGAGACTCAGGTCTCGACGGCGGTGCCCGCGGCGGTCACCATGAGCATGTTGTTGATCACCTCGTAGTCCAGGTCGACGGACACGACCGCGTTGGCGCCCCGGTCGGCGGCGCGCTCGGCCATCTCACGCAGGGCATGCGCGCGCGCATCGCTCAGCGCGCGTTCGTACGCGTTGGAGCGCCCGCCCACGACATCCCGGACGGCCGCGAACAGATCCTTGAAGATGTTGGCGCCGATGATCGCCTCCCCGGTGACGATGCCGAGGTAGTCGCGCACCGGACGTCCTTCCAGCGTTGGCGTGGTGGTAATGATCATGGTTTCCCTGGTTCACGAAGTGGGGTTGTCGAGGTTGTACCGTCGGGCGTTGTGCGGCTCCGGGATCGCACGAGGAGTCAGCTTCTCGCCAGCTCGCGCCCTCCGATGTCGGAACGGAAGTACTTGCCTTCAAAGCGGATCTCGCGCGCGGCGCGCCGGGAACGCTCCGCGGCCTCCACCAGCGTGTTGCCGAGCCCGGTCGCGGCGAGCACGCGTCCTCCCGCGCTCAGCACCGCACCTTCGTGGTGCCGGGTGCCTGCGTGGAAGAGAAGCACGTCGGGGTCGTCCGCCAGAGATTCGGGGATCTCCATGGCCGCGCCCGTCCGGTAGGACCCGGGATATCCTTCGGACGCCAGCACCGTGGTCACCGCGGCTCCCCCGGCGGTGCCGGCACGGTATCCCGCGAGCCCGCTCCCGTCGGCGACCGCCATCATCGGGTCCAGCAGTGAACCCTCGAGCAGAGGAAGTACGACCTGGGTCTCGGGGTCCCCGAAGCGGCAGTTGAACTCGACCACTCTGGGCCCCTGATCGGTGAGCATCAGGCCGGCGTACAGGAGCCCGCGGAAAGGACAGCCTGCCTCCGCGAGAGCGTGCAGCACGGGATCCAGGATTTCGTCGCCGACCCGCGCGATCAGGTCGGCGGTGGCCAGGGAGACCGGCGCGTAAGCCCCCATGCCGCCGGTGTTGGGCCCGGTGTCGCCCTCGCCGATCCTCTTGTGATCCTGCGAGGCGACCAGCGGAACGGCCCGCTCCCCGTCAGCGAGGGCGAAGACGCTGAGTTCCTCGCCGTTCATGCGCTCTTCGATCACGACCTCGCGTCCGGCATCGCCCATGCCGCCCTCGACGAGCATCTGCCGGATCGCGACGCAGGCCTCATCCGGATCGTCGCATACGATCGCGCCCTTTCCCGCCGCCAGACCTGAGGCTTTCACCACGCAGGGCCCGCCTCCCTCCACCACGTACGCTTCGGCCCGCGCCGCGTCGGTGAAGACGCGGTAGTCGGCCGTGGGCACGCCCGCGGCGCTCATGAGGTCCTTGGCGAAGGCCTTGCTCGATTCGATGCGCGCGGCCGCCTGCGAGGGTCCGAACGCGGGCACGCCCGCCGCCTCCAGGCGGTCTGCGAGGCCGAGGGCGAGCGGGACTTCCGGACCGATCACCACCAGGTCCATCCCGCGGTCCACTGCCCAGGATGTCAACGCCTGCACGTCCGTCGGGGAGATGTCGACCGGCCGCGCCACCGCGGCCATCCCGGCGTTGGGGCGCGTCGCGTGGAAACCGGCTTCGGGTGCGTCCCGGCCGAGCTTCCAGAGCAGTGCGTGTTCGCGCCCTCCGTTGCCGACGATCAGAATGCGCATGCCAGTGGTCCCGGGCCTATCTGCGGATGTTGTCCCTGATCGAGTCGCCCATTCTGCGGGCGGCCCCGCGCATGGATCCGATGAAGCTGCGCGCTTCCTCCGCGTATGCCTCGGCCGCCGAAGATATGTCTTCGCGGTAGGACGGGTCGGGGTCGTCGCGGCGAGGGTACTCTCCCGCCACGATCCGGTCGTACTCGCCGCTCTCGATCCAGCTCCGTACCTCGGAGAGGCGCAGGACCCAGAACGGATGGGTGACGCCGAGCAGGTTGAGCACCTTGAAGACGTGGTCGGCCACATCTCCGCCCTCGCGGTAGTCCTCGGCCTGGCGCACGAACTCGCCGAGATTGAGGTTCGAAGAAGTGCCGCCGCCGGCCATCTTCATCATCGCGGTCATGGCGACATCCGCGTCCTGGATGGAGAGCAGCCCGGCGCGGTCCGAGGAGAGTTCGCTCTTGCGGGACCACTCCAGCAGCCCCATGAGCACGGCCCGTGCGGCGAGTCCGACGATCGGGAATCCGAGGCTGGCAAGCTGGATCAACAGCACCATCATCGTGCGGTACAGCACGTGGCCGCTCATGATGTGGCCCACTTCATGACCCAGTATGAACGAAAGCTCGTCATCGTTCAGGATCAGGACCGTCCCCGAGTTGAGGATGATGAAAGGCTGGTCCATGCCGTAGGCGCCGGCGTTGGCGATCGGCGTCTGGGACACGTAGAGCGGGTACTCCTCGGTGTCCAGCGTCTCCACGATGTCCCGGTAGCGCTCGTAGATGTGTCCGTACTGGTGCTCGCTCACCCGCAGGGCGTTCGCCTGGAACGCGAGCCGGATGGGCTTCTCGCCGAAGAAGCCGAAGAGGGTCTTCAGGACCTCGTCGAAGACGGGGAGCTTTCGCAGCGCCGCGAGCGCTGCGCGATCCGCGGGATGTTCCCACGAGCGCGACGAGATGCCCGTGAGGATGCGGCGCGCGCTCGCGTGGGGCGCGCCTCCGTTTCCATTGGCGTTCTCGGCCGCGCCGTTGACACGGTCTGCGTCAGAACCGTCCATGGTGATTCTCCTTTGGCGGACGCCTGCCGGCGTCCTCGTATTCGTAGTGACCGCGCCGGGCTACCCCCCGCCGTGGTCGGTTCTCGTACGCCCCGCCCGGAACCGAGGTTTCGGCACCATTCCGGCGCGCTTCCGGAAGGCCATCACCCGCCGGATCCCCTCCGAAGGGCCCGGTCGAGATCCTCGAGCAGGTCCCGCGAGTCCTCGATTCCCACCGACAGCCGTACCAGGCGGCCGCTTACCCCCATCTCCCGCCTGCGCTCGCGCGGTACCGACGCGTGGGTCATGAGCGCGGGCACCGAGATGAGCGACTCCACCCCGCCCAGGCTCTCGGCGAGCGCGAAGATGCGCGTGCCCTCCACCAGCCGCCGCACCGCGTCCCGGGTCGGCAGGGTGGCGGACACCATGCCGCCGAACCCGCCCATCTGGCGCGCGGCGAGCGTGTGCTGCGGGTGGGAGGAAAGGCCCGGGTAGTGTACCTCGTCGATGGCCGGATGGGTCTCCAGGAAGCGCGCCACCGCCAGCCCGTTGGCATTGTGCTCGCGCATGCGCACATGGAGGGTCTTGGTGCCGCGCAGACAGAGCCAGCAGTCCATGGGACCGGGCACGGCGCCGGTGGACTTGCGCAGGAAGCGCAGCCGGTCGTCCAGGTCCGTGTCGCGCACCGTGAGAACGCCGCCGATGATATCGCTGTGGCCGTTCAGGTACTTGGTGGTCGAGTGCATCACGATGTCCGCGCCCGCCTCGTGCGGGCGCTGGTTGACGGGCGTCGCGAACGTGTTGTCGACACACAGGAGAACGCCGGCGTCGCGGGTCGCTTCGGCGGCCGCGCGCAGATCGCACAGGCGCATCATGGGGTTGGTGGGGGTCTCGAGGAGGACGAGCCGCGTGTTCGACCGGAGCGCGTCGCGGATTCGCTGCGGATCCCTCGAGTCCACGAAGGAGAAGGAGAGGCCGGCCCGGTTCAGGACCTGCGTAGCCAGCCGCGTCGTCCCTCCGTAGGTGTTCTCCTCGCAGACCACGTGGTCGCCGGCCGACAGCAGGCGGGCCACGCAGTCGATGGCGGCCATCCCGCTCGCGAAGGCGATCCCGTGGGACGCCGCTTCCAGGGAGGCGACGTTGCGTTCCAGGGCTTCGCGGGTAGGGTTCTGGACACGTGCGTACTCCCAGGGCCATCCCTGGTCCAGTCCCGGCTGTACATAGGTCGAGGTCTGGAAGATGGGGGGCATGATGGAGCCGGTGTGCGGCTCGGGCGCCTGTCCCCCGTGAATCGCGAGCGTCGCGAGCCGAAGTTCGGGCGGTTGTGTCCCTGCAGAGGGTTGGGTCATGGATCCGGAATGTGTCCGAAGGGGTTCTGGACAGCGGTCACAGGCCCGAATGTAGTCCGCGCGACGGGACGAAGGCGAGTCCCGCCACCCACCAGAGAGGTTCGCCAGCCATGCCAATCGTACTTCCGCCCGATCTCATGGTGAGCGTCTCGGGTTTCCGGGGCCGGGTGGGAGATCCGCTCACCCCCGAACTCGTCATGGCGCTTGCCGCGGCGTACGGCGCATTCCTGCGCGGCGAGCGTGAGGGGCGATCCGTGATTCTGGGACGCGACTCGCGGACTTCCGGGCCCATGCTCGCGGCTGCCGCCGGCGCCGGGCTGGCGTCGGTGGGTTGCGACGTGGTCGACATCGGCATCGTCCCCACCCCGACGCTCATGATGGCGGTTCGCGACGCCGGGGCGGCAGGCGGGATCGCGGTCACCGCGAGCCACAACCCGGCAGAGTGGAACGCCCTCAAGTTCGCTACTGCCGAAGGAATGTTCCTGGACGCACCCGGGATGGCCCGATTCCGTCGGCTGCTCTCGGAGGAGATCCCGCGCGCGTCGTGGGACCGGGTCGGGGAGATGACGCGGGACGAGGGTGCGGCCCGGCGGCATCTGCAGGCAGTGCTGGACCTTCCCTTCGTGGACGTTTCCGCGTTGCGCGCACGCGGGTTTTCCGTGGCGCTCGACTGTGTTCGCGGGGCGGGGGGCGCGGTCATGCCCGGGCTACTGGACCGTCTGGGGTGCCGCGTGCACGCCATCGGGTTGGAGATGGACGGACGCTTTCCGCGCGATCCCGAGCCCACGGCGGCGAACCTGGGGGCCCTGGGCGCGCTCGTACGCGAGACCGGCGCCGACCTGGGCATGGCGGTGGACCCCGACGTGGACCGCCTCTCGCTTGTGGACGAGACCGGTGATCCCGTGGGCGAGGACTTCACCCTGGCCCTGGCAGCCGCGGCCGTGAACCGTCGGCGTCCGGGCCTCGTGGTGACCAACCTCTCCACCAGCCAGGTGGTCGAGGATGCCGCGGCGGTCGCCGGGGCGAAGACGCTGCGCGCGCCCGTGGGCGAGATAAACGTCGTGCGCCGAATGCTGGCTGAGGGCGCCGTGGTGGGCGGGGAAGGGAACGGCGGGGTGGTCGTGCCGGCGCTGCACCACACGCGGGACGCTCTGGTGGGCGCCGCGCTCGTGCTTCAGCATCTGCTCGACGAGAGGCTCTCGCTGGCCGCCGCCATCGCCCGCTATCCGGACTATCGCATCGTAAAGGAAAAGGTCGCGTTTCCCAGGGAAGAGCTGGAGGCCGCCTACGTCCGCCTGCGGCAGTGCTGGCCTGGCGCCGACCGGGACCGCACCGATGGGCTGCGGCTCACCTGGCCCGACCGCCGCGAGTGGCTGCACGTGCGACCCTCCGGCACGGAGCCGGTGGTGCGGCTGATCGCGGAAGCGCCGGCCGGGCCGCGGGCGCGGGCGCTCGTGAAGGAGGCGCGTGGCGAGCTGCTCCGGCTGGCGCGTTCCCACCGGGACGCGGGCACGGTAGCTTCCGGGTGACGCCGCCGCGGAGGCTGCCGGGCGGCCGCGGCAGGCGCGTTCGGACGACACCATCATCGAAGAAGAAATGTGTGGAATAGTGGGGTACGTGGGTCCAGGCGACGCGACCCCCGTGCTGCTCGAAGGTCTCCGACGTCTCGAGTACCGCGGATACGACTCGGCCGGTCTCGCGGTGGTCGATGGCGACGCCCGGCTGAGCGTGGTGAAGCGGGCGGGCAAGCTGGGGCAGGTGGAGGCGGCCATCGGCCGCGACTCGCTGAGGGGGAGCTGCGGCATCGCCCATACGCGCTGGGCCACCCACGGCGCCCCGACCGAGCGCAACGCCCATCCCCATGTCAGCCAGGATGGCGGCGTGGCCCTGGTGCACAACGGCATTGTCGAGAACGCAGCCCTGCTCAGGCGACGGCTCGAAGCGCGCGGATACCGGTTCCAGAGCGATACCGACACCGAAGTCCTCGTGCACCTGGTCGACCTCTTCCTCAAGGAGGGGTCTCCGCTGGAGGAGGCCCTGGCGTTGGCCCTGGAACGCGTCGAGGGCACCTACGGCATCGCGGCGATCTCCGCGCACGAGCCCGGCAAGCTGGTCGCGGCGCGCCAGGGGAGCCCGCTCCTGCTCGGGGTGGGAGCTTCGGGCCAGTACCTGGTGGGCTCCGACGCGGCCGCCGTGGTGGCCCAGACGCGCGACGTCGTCTACCTCGCGGACGGCGACTACGCGAAGCTCGAGCGCACCGGCTACCGGGTCTGCCACATGGGGCGGGGCACGGTGCGCCGCTCCGTGCATCAGGTGACCTGGGACCTGTCCGCCATCGAGCGCGGCGGCTTCGAACACTTCATGCTGAAGGAGATCTTCGAGCAGCCCCGCAGTCTGCGCGACGTGCTTCGCGGGCGGCTGGTGGAGGCCGACGGAATGGCTCGCCTGGGCGGGATCGAGCGGCACCGGGAGGAACTGCTCTCGGTGGATCGCGTGGTCATGACGGCGTGCGGAACCAGCTGGCACGCGGCGCTGATCGGCGAGTACATGCTCGAGGATCTCGCGCGCATCCCGGTCGAAGTGGAATACGCCTCGGAGTTCCGCTACAAGAACCCGGTTCTGGACGAGCGCACCCTGGTGGTCGCGATCAGCCAGTCCGGAGAGACCGCCGACACGCTGGCCGCGTTGCGGGAGGCCCGCCGCAGGGGAGCCCGCACCATGGGCATCGTCAACGTGGTGGGCTCGTCCATCGCGCGCGAAACCGCCTTCGGTTGCCATCTGCACGCCGGACCCGAGGTCGGGGTGGCGTCCACCAAGGCCTTCACCAGCCAGCTCATGGTGCTCGCCCTGTTCGCCCTGTGGATGGGGCGGCGCCGGCAGATCTCGCTGCTGGGAGGGCGCCGCATCGTCCAGGCCATGCAGGCACTTCCGGGGCAGGTGGAGGAGGTCCTGAAGCTGAACGATTCCATTCTGGAACTGGCGCATGCCTACAGGGACGCGCCCAACTTCCTCTATCTGGGCCGCGGCTACCAGTTTCCGGTGGCGCTGGAAGGGGCGCTCAAGCTCAAGGAGGTGAGCTACATTCACGCCGAAGGCTATCCCGCGGCGGAGATGAAGCATGGTCCGATCGCGCTGATCGACGAGGCCATGCCGGTCGTGATCCTGGCTCCGAGCGACCCCGTCTACCCGAAGGTCGTCTCCAACATCGAGGAGGTGAAGGCGAGGGGCGCGCGCGTGATCGCCGTGGTCAGCGAAGGCAACTCGGAGCTCGAGGACAGGGTGGATCACGTCATCCGCGTTCCGGACACGCCGCCTTTCCTGCGCCCCGTGCTCACCACCGTGCCCCTTCAGCTGCTCGCCTACCACATCGCCGTCCTCCGGGGCTGCGACGTGGACCAGCCCCGCAACCTGGCCAAGTCGGTCACGGTCGAGTGATGGTCCGGGCGCAAGAACGGGGGGGCACGCCCGCGGAGGCGGCTGGCGCTGGAGGCGCAAGGTGAAGATCGTCCTCCAGCGCGTGGCGCGCGCCTCGGTGACCGTCGACGGGTCGGTGGTGGGGCGCATCGACGGCGGGCTCCTGCTGCTCGTCGGGTTTACCCGCGAGGATCGCGCGGACGCGCTCGAGTGGATGGCGAACAAGGTGCTGGGGCTGCGCGTCTTCAACGATCCGCAGGGCAGGATGAACCTGTCGCTCCGGGATGTCTCCGGCGACGTTCTGGTCGTGAGTCAGTTCACGCTGTACGGCGATACCCGCAAGGGACGCCGGCCGAGCTTCATCCGAGCGGCGGGGCCCGATGTGGCGGTGCCCCTCTACGAGAACTTCGTGGCGCTCTTGCGGGAGAAGGCTCCGGGTCGCGTCGAGACGGGTGTGTTCGGCGCCATGATGGATGTGGAACTCGTAAACGATGGCCCCGTGACCCTGGTGCTTGAACGGTGAGCGGGCATCCGGCACACAGGCGGGCGCCCCCTCTCGTGCTCGCGTCCCGGTCCCCCCGGCGCGCGGATCTGCTCACCATGCTGGAGATTCCCTTCGAGGTCGAGCCGGCGGACATCGTGGAGGAGGTCCTGCCCGGGGAGGACCCGGTCGCGCATACCCGGCGTCTGGCCGAGGAGAAGGCGCGTGTGGTGGCGGAGCGCCGGCCGGGGAGGCTGGTCCTGGGCGGCGACACGGTCGTGGTGCGGGACGGGACCATCCTGGGCAAGCCCCGGGACGTCGATCACGCGGTCGCGATGCTTCTGAGCCTGGCGGGCCGGGCCCACGAGGTGGTCAGCGCGCTGGCGCTGGCGGAGCCGGACGGGTGCGTGCACGCCGGCGTCTCGCGAACCACGGTGTGGCTGCGGTCCTTCGACGAGGAGGAGGCCCGGGCCTACGTGGCCACCGGGGAACCGATGGACAAGGCGGGGGCCTATGCCATACAGGGCGCCGGCGCGGTGCTGGTGGAGTCGCTGGAAGGCGACTACTTCACGGTGGTGGGACTGCCCGTCCCGCTGCTTGTGGGCCTGCTGGGCACCGCCGGCGTCCCCTACGGGTTCGGTGGTTGGGGGCCGGCAACCGCGGAAGAAGTGATACCGGCAACCGGAGCGCAGTTGTGAGCAGACAGCCCGCGGTGCTCGCCCTCGACCAGGGCACGACCGGCTCGACCGCCCTGGTCGTGGCGGGCGATGGGCGCATCCTGGGACGCGCCTACTCGGAGTTCACCCAGCACTTTCCCCGGCCGGGCCGGGTCGAGCACGACGCGGAGGAGATCTGGCGGGTCACCCGGCGGGTCGCGCGCGCGGCGCTGGACGACGCCGGAGGGGAGGCGCGCCTCGAGGCCATCGGCATCGCGAACCAGCGCGAGACCGTGGTGCTCTGGGACCGCGCCTCGCTCGAGCCGGTGTGCCGGGCCATCGTCTGGCAGGACCGCCGCACGGCGTCGATCTGCACCGAATTGCGCCGCGGCGGCCACGAGTCCGAGGTGCGCCGGCGCACGGGGCTGGTGCTGGATCCCTACTTCTCGGGCACCAAGCTGACCTGGCTCTTTCGCGAGCGCCCGGAACTGCGCTCGGCGGCGGAGGCCGGCGACCTGGCCGCGGGCACCATCGACGCCTGGCTGGTGGCGCGCCTGACCGGCGGTGCGGTGCACGCCACCGACCACACCAACGCCTCGCGCACCCTCCTCTACGACCTGCACATCCGGGCCTGGGACCCGTCGCTCGCCGACCTGCTCGAAGTCCCGGCGGGCATCCTGCCCGAGGTGCGCTCCAGCTCCGGTGACTTCGGGGTGGCCCGCGGCGAGCACCTGGGGACGGAAGTCCCGGTGGCCGGCGTGGTCGGCGACCAGCAGGCTGCCCTCTTCGGGCAGGGGTGCATCCGCGCCGGCCTGGCCAAGGTGACCTACGGCACCGGGGCGTTTCTGCTGCTGCATACGGGCCAGGAGGTGGTGCCGTCCGAGAACGGGCTTCTCACCACGCTGGCCTGCGACGCGCGCGGGGGTCCGGCGTACGCCCTGGAGGGATCGATCTTTTCGGCGGGCGCGTCCGTACAGTGGCTGCGCGACGGCCTGGGCATCCTCGACCACGCCTCCGAGTCGGAGGCGCGCGCCCGCGAGGTGGCCGACAATGCCGGAGTCTACTTCGTGCCCGCGTTCGTTGGGCTGGGCGCGCCCCACTGGATCCCCGAGGCGCGCGGCACGGTGGTGGGCATAACGCGCGGGACGACCGCGTCGCACCTGGCGCGCGCGGCGCTCGAGTCGATGGCGTACGGCACGTTCGACGTCATCCGTGCCATGGAGGAGGATGCCGGACTGGCTACCAGGGAGCTGCGCGCCGACGGGGGGGCGGCGCGCAACCGGTGGCTGATGCAGTTCCAGGCCGACGTGCTGGGCGTGCCCGTGCGCCGCGCCCCCCGAGTGGAGACCACCGCGCTGGGAGCCGCCGGCCTGGCGGGGATCGCAGCCGGGATCTGGCCGGACGGCGAGGCGTTCGCAGCCTCCTCCGGAGATCCCGAGATCTATTCGCCCACGATGGCGTCCGAAGAACGCCATGCGCTCATCGCCGGGTGGGAGAGGGCGGTCGCGGTCGCGCGCAGCTGGGCGCGCGAGAGCGGGCAACCCGGCTGACAGCCCGTGCGCCTCGCCGCTCCCGGTGCCCGGGCGGATCCATCCACGGACTGGCAGGTTTGAGAAACCGCGCCTCCATCCTATATATTCAACGCTGGGAAGACCGGACCTGAGGCCGTCGGGCCAGGTGCGGGACAACGGGACACAAGGGGCGCAGCGAATGAAGAACAGCCGCTTCTACATCGGTCTGGTCGGCGTTGCCATGGTCGTGACCTTCCTCATCTGGACGGGTTTCGACAAGGCCATGGTCTACTACCTGACCCCCGTCGAACTCATGGCGAAGGTGGCCGAGGACGACACCTTCCACGACATCGGCGTGAAGGTGAGCGGCCGGGTGGTGAAGGGGAGCTACCAGGCCGAGGGCGCGTTCGAGCACTACTTCTCGGTGATGGACCTGGCGCGCGAGGACGCCAGCTTCCGGGTGGAGTACCGTGACATCCTCCCCGACACCTTCAGCGACGAGACCGAAGTCGTCGTCGAAGGACGTTTCCGGCGCGACGGGGTCTTCGAAGCCACGACCGTGCTGACCAAGTGCGGCAGCCGCTACGAGGCGATGCCGGACGAGATGGCAGGATGATCCTCCTCGGGGAGTTCGCCCTCTGGGTGGCTCTGCCGGTCTCGATCTGGGGAATCGTGCTCGCCTTCGTGGGCGGGCACCGGAAGCGCGGCGACCTGGTCCTCTCGGCCGAACGGTCCGTCTACGCCGTCTTCTTCCTGCTCTGCCTCACCTCGCTGGGCATCATCCTGGCGTTTGTCGGGGAGCACTACGAGTACCGGTACGTGTGGGGGTACTCGAGCCGGGAGCTGGAAACCTACTTCAAGGTGACCGGGCTCTGGGCCGGCCAGCGGGGATCGCTGGTCTTCTGGGTGCTGCTGCTCGCCCTCTTCTCGAGCATCGCGGTCTTCCAGAACCGCAGGAAGAACCGCGAGTTCATGCCCTCGGTGGTGGGCGTCCTGCTCACGATCACGGCGTTCTTCCTCGGCGTGCTCCTCTTCGCCGACGTGAACCCCTTCGAGAGACTGCCGTTCACGCCCGCGAACGGGCAGGGGCTGAACCCGCAGCTCCAGAACTACTGGATGACCATCCATCCCCCGACGCTCTATCTCGGGTTCACCTCCTTCTCGGTGCCCTTCGCCTTCGGCATCGCCGCCCTGATCACCGGCAAGACCGACTCGCGCTGGCTGGTGGTGACCCGGCGCTGGACCCTGCTGAGCTGGTTCTTCCTGACCAACGGGATCATCTTCGGCATGCGCTGGGCCTACGAGGAGCTGGGCTGGGGCGGATACTGGTTCTGGGATCCGGTCGAGAACGCATCCCTGCTTCCCTGGCTCACCGCGACGGCATTCCTCCACTCCGTCATGATCCAGGAGCACCGGGGAATGCTGAAGATGTGGAACCTGTCGCTGGTGTCGCTGACCTTCCTGCTCACCATCTTCGCGACCTTCCTGACGCGTTCCGGGCTCATCGAGTCGGTTCACTCCTTCGCCCAGAACACCCGCATCGCCTACATCTTCCTCGCCTTTCTGGGCGCTGCCACGATGGCGTGCCTGCTCCTCATCCTGTGGCGCAAGGACGATCTGCGCGCGGAACGCACCATCGAGTCGTTCCTTTCGCGCGAATCCGCCTTCCTGATGAACAACCTGATCCTGCTGGGGTCGGCGTTCGCCGTGCTCTGGGGCACGCTCTTCCCGCTGATCTCCGAGGGCGTCGCGGGGACCAAGGTGGCCGTGGGGCCGGCGTTCTTCAACCGCGTCAACATCCCGATCGGGCTGGTGCTGCTGGCGCTGACCGGGATCGGGCCGGTCATCGCCTGGCGGAAGGCGACGCGCCGCAACCTGGAGCGCAACTTCCTGTCGCCGCTCCTGATGGCGGCAGCCGTCACAGCCGGGCTCATGATCGCCGGCATGCGCGGGTTCTACGCCCTCGCGACCTTCGCCATCTGCGGCTTCGTGCTCACCATCCTGGCGACCGAGTTCTGGAAGGGCACCCGGGCGCGCGCGCGCATCGAGGGCGAGGGGCCGGGCAGGGCGTTTCTGCACCTGATCGCGCGCAACCGGCGTCGCTGGGGCGGCTATATCGTGCACGTGGGCATCGTGCTCATGTTCGCCGGGTTCGCGGGAGCCTCGTTCCACACCGAGATCGACCAGAGCGTCGAGCCCGGCGACCAGATCCGCGCGGCCTCGCCCTACGGGCACGAATACGTGCTGACGTACCAGGGCCTGTCTTCGTCGCGCACGCCCAACATGTGGCAGTGGGTGGCGCTCATGGACGTGTCCCGGGACGGCCGCCGGCTCGGCACCATCACCGCCGAACAGCGCATCTACTCGACGGCGGATCAGCCGATCCGGGAAGTCGGCATCCGCTCGACCCCGCTCGAGGACGTGTACGTCATCCTCGCGGGGGTTGAGGACTTCGAAGGCGCCGTGCTGAACGAGTCTTCGGCCCAGGGCGCGGTCTTCCAGGTGCTGGTGCGGCCCCTGGTGGGCTGGCTCTGGTACGGCGGGCTGGTCATTACCCTCGGGTCCCTGATCGCCCTCTGGCCCGGCGCGGGAGGACCCGCCCGGCGCAAGGTCGAGGCGGCGCCCGCGAGCGCCCGGCTCGCGAAGGTCTGATCCGGGCTGCCGTCCGGTTCGGTCCCTGCCCCTGGCCACGCCGTCGCATAACGCATGATCATGCTGGGGGCAGTTCTGGTCGCGGCCGCGGTGGTCCTCTACGTCGTGCAGCCCGTGTTCAGCGGGGAGAGGGCGCCCCTCGCGAGCCTGGACGAGGAGTTCACCGAGGCGGAGGCGCGCAGGCACCTGACTCTGGTGGCGCTGCGGGACGTCGAGTACGACTACGCGACCGGTAAGGTGGACGAACGCGATTACCGCCGATTGCGCGACGAGTTGGGGCGCGAAGCACTGGATGCGTTGCAGGAGGTGCGGCGAAGCCGCGAGCAGGCAGAGATTTCCGCGCCGGAGAGGGACGCCGTGGCGGATGACCTCGAGCAGGAAATCGCCGCCTATCGGGCCGCCCTGAGGGCGGGTACGCTGTGCGACGACTGCGGCGCCGCCAACGTCGCGGAGGCGCTCTTCTGCGCCACCTGCGGCAGCCGCCTGGAGTCGGAGCGCGGGGAGGAGGCCGCGGCCGAGCGGGGCTGATGACCTGATGCCCAGTTCTCCCTCCGCCGCCCCCCGCACCCACGCTCCGGTGCTGGAGGCCGCATCGCTGGTGCGGGACTACGGGCCGGTGCGCGCCGTGGATCACGTCTCCTTCCGCCTCGGGGCCGGTGAGTTTCTCTCGGTGTTCGGCCCCAACGGTGCCGGGAAGACCTCCCTCCTGCGGCTGCTCGCCGGGGGGCTCCGCCCGACGGCGGGGGAGGTCCGCGTGTCCGGGATTCCCCTCACCGTCGGGGACCGGGCGGCGCGCGCCCGGATCGGCATCCTGTCGCACCTGAGCTTTCTGTACGGGCGCCTGACGGCCCGCGAGAACCTCCGGTTCTACGGCCGCCTGCACGGCCTCGAAGACCTGGACTCGCGGGTGCCGGACCGCCTGGCCGGCGTCGGCCTCGAGCGCTACGCGGACAGCCCGGTGGACACGCTGTCCCGGGGCACGGTGCAGCGGCTGGCGGTGGCGCGCGCGCTGCTCCACGACCCCGAGATCGTACTGCTCGACGAGCCCTACACCGGTCTCGACGCCTACGCCGGTGCGATGCTGCAAGAGCTGCTGTCGGCGCTGAAGGACGGAGGCCGCACGGTCGTTATGGTCACGCACAATCTCGGGAGGGGGCTCGAGCTGGCCGATCGCGTGGCGATCCAGGTACGCGGCAGCTTCGTGTTCGAGGCCGAGCGGGCCGACCTGGATGCCGTTGGCCTGGAACGGTCCTATCGGCGCGCGGTGGAGGGCAGGGCGTGACGGTCTACCTGCGGCAGGTGGCGGCGATCGTGCGCAAGGACCTCCTGCTGGAACTGCGTACGGGGGAACGGCTTGCGGCGATGGGTGCGCTGACCGTCCTGGTCGCCGTCCTCTTTCATTTCGCGATCGATCAGGGGCTGGTGCGGATGCAGTTGCTGGCCGCCGGCCTGATCTGGATGACGATCCTGTTCGGAGGCATGCTGGGCATGGGCAGGACCTTCGAAATGGAGCGGGAGCAGGGCGCGATCCAGGGCCTGCTCACCAGCCCGGTCCCGCTGGATGGCATATACCTGGCAAAAGTGGTCTCGAATTTCGTCCTGGTGACCCTGGTCGAGGTCGTCGCGCTCGCGGCCTACTGGCTGTTCTTCGGGTTCAACTACGGAAACGATCCTCTCCTGCTGATCGGCGTGCTGGGTGTGGCGACGCTCGGGTTCGTGGCCGTCACCACGCTGTTCAGCGCCATATCGGCGCAGACGAACATGGGACAGACCCTTCTTCCCATCCTGATCTTTCCACTCCTCGTTCCTGTGGTCATCTTCGGTGTCACGGCCACGGGACGCATCTTCGCTTCGCGTCCCGTGCAGGAGGTCGAGGGCAACCTCTATCTGCTGATGGCCTTCACGGTGGTGGCGCTGACGGCGGGAACGATCCTGTTTCGATACGTGGTGGAGGAATGATGTCACTCACGCGCATCCGATGGATGGCGACGGTTCTGGGGGTTCTGGGCGTCGCCGGAGTGCTGGTTCTCCACTGGCTGGTCTTCTTCTGGGTAGGGACGGAGCGCACCATGGGGATCGTGCAGCGGATCTTCTACGTGCACGTCCCCTCCGCCTGGGTGACCTTCCTCGCCTTCGGCATCACGGCACTGTGCGGAGCCGCCTATCTCTGGCTGCGCGACGAGCGGCTGGACTGGGCAGCGCAATCGGCGGCCGAAGGCGGGCTGGTCTTCGGGGCGATCATGCTCACTTCGGGGCCGCTCTGGGCCGCGTACGCCTGGGGGACGCCCTGGACCTGGGAGCCGCGCCTGACCCTGACACTGCTCATGTGGTTCGTCTTCGTCGGCTACTTCCTCGTACGCGCTTCGGCGGAGGACCGGCAGGCGGGCAAGCGCATGGCGGCGGTGATCGGCGTGCTGGGGGCGCTGCTGATTCCGCTCGTCCACGTGAGCGTGCTCTGGTTCCCCTCGCTCCATCCCCAGCCGGTGGTGCTCAATGTCGAGGAAGGCCCGACGCTGGACGGGGACATGCTGGTCACCCTCATGATCGGACTGCTGGCCTTCACTCTCATCTTTTTCTCCGTCTTCTTCTTCAGATACGGCCTTGAGCATCTGCGCTACCAGCGTGCCCTCGAACTGCGCGAACAGCCTCGGGCAGCGTAAGGAAAACCGACCATGCACATGTTCCGTCCCCGACCCGGAATCGTCCTCCTTGCCGCTCTGGCGGCGTCGCTGGCGGCCACGGCTCCGCTGGTCGCCCAGGTGGGCACCGAAGTGCTCGCACAGCAGTCGCTGCGGCCGTACTGGTACGTCTTCATCGCCTATGCGCTGGCGTGGCTGCTGCTCCTGGGCTGGATGTTTTCCATCGGCCGGCGGATGCGGGGACTGGATGACGGGGGAACCGGGAATCGCGACGCGTGAATCGCCTCTCGCTCGCTGGCTTTCGAAACTGGCCGGGGCTAGCTTTTGCACTCCGATGAGGCCTGCACGGCTCCGGCGCGCATGGATAAACTCAGGGAGTGACGGGATGAGAGGACGTGACAATCGGGAGCGTTGGATGGCTCTGCTCCTCGTGGCGCTGGCCGCGGCTGCTCAGGTTCAGCCGCTCGACGCTCAGAGCACCAAGATGGGCAGCACGCTGCGGTACGGTTCCGGATTCTTCAACGTTCCGGCCGCCTCGACGCTCCCGCATCTCGCGATCACGGGCACCTATTCGGGGTTCGGGATCAGCGTGGACGAGCGCGTGTTCATCTCCCAAAGAGGGATCGAAAAGGGTCGTCTCTCGGGCGAGTGGAGCCAGTGGCTGCAGGACGCGTCGGTTGCGATCGGCCTCTTCGACCGCGTCGAACTCGGCGCCTCCTTCCAGAATTTCGCCGATGCCGAGAACGGCGGGAACATGGTCGGCGCATTCGGCCGGGTCGCGCTGGTGAAACCCGAGTCGTCCGGGTTCGGGCTGGCGGTGGGCACGCGCTTCGTGAGCGGACCTTCCTTCGGGGATGGCCGCGATCACATTCCCCCCCGCCTCGGATTTCCCGACATCCGGTTCTACGACCAATACGAGGGAGGTCTGGTGGACGACATGTCGACCTCGTTCTCTCCCTATGCGATGGCGACCTTCCAGCTCGCCGGCCTGGACAGCGACGCCCTTCCGGAGCACGACCTGACCTTCGGGCTGGGGTACGGAACGGGGATGTTCGGCGGGAGCGGAAGCGATCTCGGCTGGTACGGGAGGCGCTATTCCCACGGCTGGCTCGCGGCCACCGCGCTGCACGTCCAGCTCTCCCAGGGGGTGCTCCTGAACCTCATGGGCGAATACGACGGATGGGACGTCAACACCGGGCTGCAGCTGGATGTCGGCGGGATTCGGGCCGGCGCCTATGTGCTCGGAATTCAGCACGTCGAGAACTCCACCATATACCGCAGCTCCCGCTTCGGGGTGATGGCTTCGCTGGCGCTCTGTCCGAACGGCGGCGGTCTGCTGTGCAGCCCCGAGCTGATGCCGCGTCCGGAGCCGATCCAGCTCCCCGCTCCGCCGCCGGACACGGTCGTCATCGAGCGCACCACCGAGGTCCCGCTCGAACTCAGCACGGAGCGGACGCTGTGCCTCGCGACAGGTGAGAACGGCACGGTGATGGCCACGCCCGAGGGCGCGGAAGTGATTGCCCTGGATGCGCTGGGCGGCGTCTACGCGGCGGACGCCGAGTGGTTCAACAACGACAGCGAGATCGAGCACGGGGACTACCCGTACGAGAAGGTTGGCGAACAGATCAGCCCGAACTGCACCACGATCACGCGGGTCGGCGAGTGGCTGGGCGTACCGCTCTTCGCGGAGTCCGCCGCGGCCGGCGCGGACCCGATTCCGATGATCTACGTGCCCGTCACCCCCGGACGCTGGCAGCCGTACGAATTGCCGGCGCGGGTGCGTGGCTGACCGTCACCATAGGGGCGCATCGGCCCGCTCCAGGTCCTTGACGGTGTCGATGTCCGGCAGGGGCTCGAGCGTGGCTGTGCGCAGCTTCAGGGCGCGGGCCCGAGCCAGCGTCGTCTTCATGACTTCCTCCGTGCTCCAGGGCACGTCGCGGAAGAGGTCGGGCCAGTAGCCGGTCCCGCCGATCAGGTAGTATCCGCCGTCCAGCGCGGGACCCAGCACGAGGTCGTGCGCCGATAGTTCGGCGAAGGCGCGCTCGACGACGCGACGATCCACCGCGGGGGCATCGGTGCCGATGGCGCACACGTGCGGCGCCCGCTGGAACTCGCGCCGGAAGGCGTGGGCCAGGCGCTCGCCCAGATCGTCGCCTTCCTGGGGTCTGAAACCGACGCCCGCCGCTCCCAGCCACTCGCGCGCCGCCGCCAGCTCATTCGCGGGATCGATGTAGACGACCACGCGATAATGCCCGCCGCGCACGCCGTCCAGCACCCGGCGCCCCATGATGCCGTACAGCGATGCGGCTTCGACCTCTCCGATGGCCGCGGCCAGTCGCGTCTTGACGCGCCCCGGACGGGGCACTTTGGCGAAGACGATGAGGGTGCGCTCCACGTCGCGCGTCACCGGTTGCGCCCGTTCTCCGATGCCGGGAAACGCTCCGGATACCAACGCGCCAGGCGCTCAGGAGCGACTCCGGCCAGATACAGGGAGACGGCCGCCCCGTTGCGCAGCCAGACCCTCCATCTTCCAAGGCGCAGGTAGGTTCTGGGGCTGGTCAGCAGAGGTCCGGGCAGACGCGCGATCCTGCCCGAGCGACGCAGTCGGCGAACCATCTCGACATCCTCCATGAGAGGCAGTTCGGGGTAGCCGCCCACCGCTTCGAAGGCCTCGCGCCGCACCAGCAGGCCCTGGTCGCCATAGACGAGGCCGGTCAGGCGCTCGCGCACGCGCTGTCCGGCCTCGACCAGGCGCCAGAACCAGCCACGCCCGCGCAGGCGGAACGGGAAATACGCCGCCGCCGGACCGTTGTCGGAGTGGAGCGCGGAGACGAGCGCCGAGCGCGAGGCCGACGGGAGCCGGGAGTCGGCGTGCAGGAAGAGGAGCCAGGGGGTGTCGAGCGCACGGGCGCCCGCGTTCATCTGGGCGGCCCGTCCCCGGGGGCCGGACACGCACACGGCGCCTCCCGCGCGGGCGAGATCGAGGGTGTCGTCGGCCGAGCCGCCGTCCGAAACGACGACACGAAGCGGAAGTTGAACTTCCGCCAGGTCGGCCAGCAGTTGGGGCAGATGACCCGCTTCGTCGATCGTCGGGATCACCACCCCCAGGGTGGTGCCGGTCACGGGTCGAGGTCGTTCAGCGTCCAGTCGTACTCGAAGAAGCGTACGTCAAGGCCCGGACGCCGAAGGAATTCGGCATCCTGCTCGGGCAGGTATCGGGCGAAGAAGTCGAGGAGGCCGTCTCTTCCTCCGAAGTCATCGCCGTACCAGTCAAGCACCCGGTTCAGGGTGAGAGATCCGGAGCCCGAGCGGTCGATCAGGAAGTGCCCGGGATTCTCCACCAGGCCCCGCACGGCTCGATCGAGCTGGGCCTCGAGTCGCTCCGGCACGTAGGCCTCGGCCGCCAGCGGCGGGCAGCTCAGTGCCGCGCAGTTGACGGCGAAGTGGATGCGCGGCTCACCCCACGTGGGCCGGATGATCTCGTGCTCGATCTCGTCGAGCGAGCGCGTCGCCCCTGCCACGTCGCAGAAAGCTCCGGTGAAGACGTCGCGGATCTGCCAGACGGAGTTGTCGGGCCGGTCGGCGAACGCGTTGCGGATCGAGCCCACGAGACCCGCGTTCTTCCGGATCGGATAGTTCGCCGACACCCGATCCAGCATGCAGGCGTTGTAGGCGTTGATCCAGAACGCGAGCTGGACGTCGTCGGACGCCGACTCGAGCGCGGTGGGATCCGTGCCTGCGAGTTGATCGAGGTAGGCCGTCAGGTCCGCCCGGCGGTCCTGCAGGGCGGTGTAGTCCACCCGCGGCGCCTGGACGATGTCCTCGAGGATCCGGGTGAAGTCCGCGTGGTCGGTAACATCCTGCGCGACGACCGGCAGGGCCGCGAGCACGCAGACGAACAGGGGCGGAAGCAGGGTTCTTCTTGTCCTCATAATCAGCAGCTCCAGCGAATTGTCTTCCACTCGAACCGGGCGGACCATTTGCCGCCCGTCAAAAAAAGAGAACAGGAGTAGCCGTCGCTCCGCAACGGGGCCTCCACGATCGTCCCGAACAGACATTCCAGGTGTCAAAGGGGACCCGTTATGTTTCATCCCGCGCGAGCCCCTTTCGCTTTCTGTTCGGGTCTCGTATCTTGGATCCCACTTCCTCGTTCACGCGAACCCGACGGAGACATACAGCGATGGCTCGCAAGATCCAGACCACTTCAAAGGACAAGGCGCTGAAGACCGCTCTCACGCAGATCGAGAGGGCCCACGGCAGAGGGGCGATCATGAAGATGGGGTCGGATTCATCCCGGATTCAGATCGAAGCCATCTCCACGGGTTCGCTGAACCTGGATGCGGCGACCGGAATCGGCGGCGTGCCGCGGGGACGGATCAGCGAGGTCTACGGGCCGGAGTCGAGCGGCAAGACCACCCTCTGCCTGCACGTGATCGCGAACGCGCAGCGCGCAGGCGGCATTGCGGCGTTCATCGACGCTGAACACGCTCTGGACATCGGCTACGCCCGCAAGCTCGGGGTCGACATAGACGAGCTGCTGGTGGCGCAGCCCGATACCGGTGAGCAGGCTCTGGAGATCGCCGAGGTGCTGATCCGCTCCAACGCGATCGACGTCATCGTCATCGACTCCGTGGCGGCGCTGGTCCCTCGCGCGGAGATCGAAGGCGAGATGGGCGACTCGCACGTCGGGTTGCAGGCGCGGCTGATGAGCCAGGCCCTGCGCAAGCTGACGGGGGCTGTGAACCGCTCGCACACGTCGGTGATCTTTACCAACCAGATTCGCGAGAAGGTGGGGGTCATGTTCGGAAGTCCGGAAACCACCTCCGGCGGCCGGGCCCTGAAGTTCTACGCCTCGCTCAGGCTCGACATCCGGCGCATCGGCGCCATCAAGGACGGCCAGGAATTCCTGGGCAACCGGGTTCGCGTCAAGGTGGTGAAGAACAAGTGCGCGCCACCCTTCCGGCAGGCGGAGTTCGACATTCTCTACGATCTGGGGATCAGCCACTCCTCGCTGCTGATCGACCTCGGGGTGGACAAGGGAGTCGTCTCCCGCTCCGGTTCCTGGTTTTCCTTCGGCGACCTGCGCCTGGGGCAGGGCAAGGACAACTCCCGCAAGTTCCTGGAGGAAAACAAGGATATCGCTGCGGAGATCGAGGCCAAGGTTCGGGTCGCGCTCGGTCTGGATCGGCCCGACGAGAAGGCCGCGACGGAGGACGGGAAGCGCGCTGCGCCTTCGGGAAAACGTCCCCGAGCCGGCGCGGCGGCAAAGCCCCCCGCGGGGCCCCGCCGCAGCCCGGTCGGCAAGGTCGGCGGAGCGCGCGTGGTGGCGTAGGTCGCGAAGGGAGCCGGCCGCGTGTATTGAGCCCGGCTGCGGGACGCGGTTATCCTAGGGGCTGGCGTCCCGCATCGGGCGGCGGCGCTGTCCCCCACCTGGCCCTTTGGAGATGGACACTGCTGAAATCCGCCGGCGCTTTCTGGGCTTCTTCGAGGAGCGCGGACACGGCGTAGTATCGAGCTCGTCGCTGGTTCCCGGGAACGATCCCAGCCTGCTGTTCACGAACGCGGGCATGGTGCAGTTCAAGAGCGTGTTCCTCGGGGAGGAGTCGGCGCCGCACCGGACCGCGGTAACCTCCCAGAAGTGCCTCCGCGCCGGCGGGAAGCACAACGATCTGGAGGAGGTGGGACGCACCGCGCGCCACCACACCTTCTTCGAGATGCTCGGGAACTTCTCGTTCGGGGACTACTTCAAGCGCGAGGCCATCGGCTACGCCTGGGACTTCCTGACCGTCGAGCTGGGCATGGATCCGGATCGGCTGTACGCGACGGTGCACTACACCGACGACGAGGCGGCCGAGCTGTGGCATGAGGTGGCGGGACTCGCTCGTTCGCGCATCTACCGGCTGGGCGACAAGGACAACTTCTGGCAGATGGCCGACACGGGACCCTGCGGCCCGTGCTCGGAGGTGCACTACGACCTGCGGCCGGAAGGGGAGCGGGGCGTGGACCTCCCGGTCGAGGAGTTCGAGGAGAAGGGCGAGCGGGGCGAGTTCCTCGAATTGTGGAACCTGGTGTTCATGCAGTTCAACCGGGACGAGGCCGGAGTGCAGCACCCGCTGCCGGCGCCCTCCATCGACACCGGGGCGGGGCTCGAGCGCCTGGCCACGGTGCTCCAGGGCGTGGACTCCAACTACCACATCGATCTCTTCCGGCCGCTGCTGGAGCGCGCGGGAGAGGTCGTGGGAAGGCCGTACGCCCCGGATGCGCCGGAAGCGGTGAGCTACCGGGTGCTCGCCGACCACAGCCGCGCCGTGGCCTTCCTGCTCGGCGACGGGGTCTATCCGTCCAACGAGGGGCGGGGCTACGTGCTGCGGCGGATTTTGCGGCGGGGGGTGCGGCACGCCTGGCTGCTGGGGCGCCGGGAACCCACGCTGGTGGAGGTCGTGGACGCGGTGATCTCCGCCATGGGCGAGGCGTACCCGGGGCTGGTCGAGCGGGCGGATCACATCCGGGCGATAACGCGGGGGGAGGAGGAGCGCTTCCTCACCACCATCGAAGGGGGGATGGAGCGCTTCGAGGCGATCGTGGCGGAGGGAGGCGGGGCGCGGGGCGGCGTGATCGGGGGAGAGGACGCCTTCCGGCTGTACGACACCTTTGGCTTTCCGCTCGACCTTACCCAGGTGATGGCTCGGGAGCGGGGGTACTCGGTGGATGTGGAGGGGTTCGAGAAGGCGCTGGAGAGGCAGAGAGAGCGGAGTCGGGGTATCCCGGATGTCCCGGTGACGGGCAGGATCACGCTAAGGGCCGCCAAGGAGTTGGTCTGGCGGCAGCTGGGCGAGGACGCCGAACAGGTCTTCGTCGGGTATGACCAGCGCGGGGTGTCCACTGAGGTCATCGCCGCGCGCGAAGGCGACGCTGAATGGGGCGTGCAGCTGCGCGAAAACCCCTTCTACGTGGAGGCCGGCGGCCAGGTCTCCGATCGGGGCACGGTCATCGGCGACGGATGGGGGCTCGCCGTCGAGCGGGTCGAACGGGTAGAGGGGCGAACGGCGCTGATCGGGCCGCTGGAGGGCGATCCACCGGCGCTTGACGCGGGGCCGATCCCGGTGCGGGCGCAGGTGCCGGAGGATGTTCGCCACAATACCGAGCGAAACCACACTGCGACCCACCTTCTGCACGCGGCGCTCCGGTCGGTGCTGGGGGAGCACGCGACCCAGCAGGGGTCGCTGGTGGCGCCCGACCGGCTCCGCTTTGACTTCGCCCACTCCGGCCCGATGACGGCCGCGGAGGTCGAAGGGGTGGAGTCCTTCGTCACCGAGGCGGTGTGGCGCGACTACCCGGTCGAGGTGGGGGAGTCGACCTACGACGAAGCGATCGCGGCGGGCGCGATGGCGCTCTTCGGCGAGAAGTACGGCGACCGCGTGCGCACGATCACGATTCCCGGGGTGAGCATCGAGCTGTGCGGCGGCACCCACCTGCGCCACACCGGCGAGGTCGGGCTCTTCAAGGTGGTGAGCGAGGGCGGCGTGGCCGCGGGTGTGCGCCGCATCGAGGCGGTCACTGGGCCGGGCGCGCTCAGGCACTATCAGTCGATCGAGGCGGAGCTCGAGGAGGTGTCCGGCCTGCTGAGGACGCCGGTGGGCAACGCCGTGCGGCGCACCCGCCAGCTCATCGGCGAGAAGAAGGAGCTCGAGCGGCTGCTGGACGAGATGAGCAGGGCGGGAGGGGGGCGCGAAACCGTGGTGGTGGCCAGCGAGCTCACCCTCGGCGACGGCGATCCCTTCCGGGCGGCCTACCGGGCGGTGCGTATGCGGGCGCGCCGCGCTGACGAGGTGCGCAGCTACGGCGACGAGTTCCTGGCCGCCGAGCCCAGTGGAGTCGCGGTGGTCGCCGCTGAACTCCCCGGCGGGAAGCAGACCCTGTTCAGCTTCGTCGGCGCCGCCCTCATCCGTCGCGGGATCAAGGCGGACGAGGTGGTGCGGGGGGTGGCGGCGGTGGTGGGAGGACGCGGCGGCGGACGGCCGCACATGGCCCAGGCAGGTGTCGCGGATCCCAGCCGGCTGGACGAGGCGCTGGCGGCCGGCGAGGCGGTCGTGCGCGAGCTCTCCGGCCGCGGCGACCCGCGGTGACCGCGCCCCGGGACTGGCTCGACGCCCGCCGTCCGGCCGTACCGGGCGGGTTGAAGGAGTGGCTTGCGGTCGAGGGCGAAGTTCCCGTCTCGGTCGCCGACCTCGCCGACCTCGGTATCGCCGCGCTCGACCGCGCCGAGGTGTCGAAGCGACTCGACCGGCACGCGGCCTTTCAGCTTCTCGCGGCGGACGCGTTTCTCACCTACGCCTGCGAAGCCGCCGTCGATGAACCCGACGTCGCCTCCCGGTTGCACCTGATTCTGGATCGCTGCGCGGCTGCCTGGCAGTGACGGACGAGAGGGAACACCCGGCCGCTCCGGACTCGGTCCGGTGGGTGATTCAAAAACTCGAACGGGCCGGCTTCGAGACCTGGGCGGTAGGGGGCGTCGTACGGGACGCGCTGGCGGGGCGTCGCGCGGACGCCGACTGGGACCTGGCTACCCGCGCCCGGCCCGAACAGGTGCGGGGGGTGTTCCGGAGGGTCGTTCCCATCGGGGTGGAACACGGGACGGTGGGGGTCCTCACGCGAGGGAAGATGTACGAGGTCACCACCTTCCGGCGCGACGTGGAGACCTTCGAGCGCAGAGCCACGGTCGAGTTCGCCGACGACATCGACGAGGACCTGGCGCGGCGGGACTTCACCATCAACGCCATCGCCTGGCACCCTCTGCGCCGCGAAATGCGCGATCCCTTCGGCGGGGCCGAGGATCTTGCCACCGGTATTCTGCGCACGGTCGGAGACGCCGGGACGCGCTTCGCGGAGGACTTCCTGCGCATCCTGCGTGCCCTGCGCTTCGCCGGACGCTTCGCCCTTGCCGTTGAGCCGGAAACGTGGTCCGCCCTCTGTGGCCACCGTCAACATCTGGCGGATCTTTCTCCCGAGCGGGTGCGGGAGGAACTGGCGAAGATCCTCCGCTCCGCGCATCCATCGCGCGCACTGTCGCTGTATGCTGCTTCCGGCGTCCTCCCCATCCTCTACCCGGAACTGGCACGATGCCTGAACCGGCACGAGGATGGCCAGCTCGACATCTGGAGCGTCGCGCTGCAGATGGTGGATATCGTCTCCAGAGAACATGAATTGGCACGTCTGGCATGTCTCCTGGGCGGGATCGGCGTGCCCGCAGGGGGTGTCGGCGAGGAACTGCCCCCAACGGAGCGCGCCGGGATGCGCGCGGCTGCGTTGATGGAGCGCCTGCGCTATTCCCGCGCGGACACCGAGGGCGTGAGCGCGCTGGTGCGCACGGCCGCGGCCGGCCCTGAAATCGGCGCCGGAACGGAGTTGCGCCGCTGGCTTCGCCAGACCCACCGGGTAGACCGCCGCCACCTCTTCCGCATCTGGATCGCCCGCGCGCGCCTGGAGGCCGGGCTGGGACGCCGGGACCCGGAGCGCGCCGTGCTCTCGCGCTGGAAGGCGATCCGAGCGGAGTTGGCGATGGATCCTCCGCTCAAACTGGCGGACCTGGCCCTGAGCGGGCGCGATCTCATTGAGATGGGCATGCGGCCCGGTCCCGGTTTCGGCGACGTTCTCGCTCATCTGCTCGACCTGGTCCTGGATGATCCCGCGCTGAATCGTAGTTCGATTCTGGTGCGTCGCGCCCGGCGCTACATCGATGGCCGCGCGCAGGCGTCGGGTACTCCGGAGAGATCCGCGTGAACGAGCCCACGCTCTTCGGCGATGTCGGAACCGGGGTCGGCTCCGGTGGATCGGGAGGAGCGGGTCGGGCCGGCCTTGATACGCGCCCGGGGCGGGCATCCCGCGCCGGAGCGGGGGCGCCGCTCGCGGCCCGCATGCGCCCGCGCACCCTCGGCGAGTTCGCGGGACAGACGCGTCTTCTGGAGGACGGCGGCCCGCTCAGGCGAATGCTCGAAGGGGGCGCTCTTTCGAGCCTGATCCTGTGGGGCCCGCCTGGCAGCGGCAAGACCACGCTGGCGCGGCTCCTGGCCCGCCGCGGCGATGCCGCCTTCGTCGCGTTCTCGGCTGTGACCGAGGGGGTGGCGCGCGTCCGCGCGATCATAGCGGAGGCCCGGGAGCGCATCGCCGCGACCGGCCGCGGAACGATCCTCTTCTGCGACGAGATTCACCGCTTCAACAAGGCGCAGCAGGACGCATTCCTCCCCTTTGTCGAGGAAGGGGTGGTCTTCCTGGTCGGCGCCACCACCGAGAATCCGAGCTTCGAAGTGATCCGTCCGCTGCTGTCGCGGGCCCCCGTCTTTGTCCTGGAGCCACTCTCGACCGAGGAACTGACGGACATTCTGAGGCGCGCGCTGGAGGATGGCGAGCGGGGACTGGGACGGTCCCGGGATGACGTCCGCACGGGTGTGCTGGACTGGATCGCCGGACGCGCCGACGGAGACGCGCGTCGCGCGCTCGGCGTGCTGGAACGGGCCAGCGAACTGGCCGGTCCGGGCCGTGCCATCACCCGGGAACACGGGCGGCAGGCGGCCCAGCACCGCTTCTCGCACTTCGACAAGGCCGGCGAGGAGCACTACAACACCATCTCCGCGCTGCACAAGGCGGTGCGCGGCAGCGATCCCGACGCCGCCCTCTACTGGCTCGCGCGCATGCTTCAGGGCGGACAGGACCCGCTCTACATCGCGCGGCGACTGGTGCGCATGGCCTCCGAGGACATCGGGCTCGCGGACCCTCACGCGCTTGCGGTCACGCTGGCCGGACGCGACGCCTTCCACTTCCTCGGCTCGCCCGAAGGGGAGCTGGCCCTCGCTGAAGTCGTGGTGTATCTGTCGTCGGCGCCCAAGTCGAATCGCCTCTATCGGGCGTGGCTCGATGCGGGGCAGGCGGCGCGACGGACGCCCGGCGCGCCTGTGCCCCTGCATCTCCGCAACGCACCCACCGACATGATGAAACAGCTGGGGTACGGTGCCGGGTACCAGTACGATCCCGATACCCGGCACGGCGTCGCGGCGCAGAGCTATCTCCCCGCCGAACTCGAGGGCAGGCGCTTCTATGTCCCCGGGACCTCGGGCGCCGAACAGGATGTGGCGGCGCGACTCGAGCGTTTCAGAGCCCTGCGCGCCCGGGCTTCACCGCACGGGGAAGAGCGCGATTCGAAACCGCCGACGGACTCCGGAACGTAGGCGAGGGCCGGACGCCCGGACTTGCGATGGGCGGTCCCGGTCCCGAGCCTTGCAGGCGCAGGCGGAACGAGCCCGGAGAGGCTCGCCATCCACGGAGACACTGCCATACCTCATCGATTCATCGACAACCGCCCCGCCACCGATCGCGCGATTCTGGTCGGGGCGCCCCGCGGGCGCATGCGCGGGGTCACCGCGCGCGAGCACCTCGAGGAACTCGCCCGCCTGGCGGATACCGCCGGCGCGGATGTCGTGGGGACCGTGCAGCAGCGTATCCGCAGTCCCCATCCCCACTTCTACATCGGCAAGGGCAAGGCTGGCGAGCTGCGCTCGACGGCGCGGGCGGCAAAGGCCGACCTTATCATCTTCGACGACGAGCTGAAGCCGGATCAGGCTCGCCACCTGGAGGACTTCCTGGGGATCCGGGTTATGGACCGCGCCGAGCTCATCCTGGATATCTTCGCTACCCGCGCACGCACCCGCGAAGCCCGCATGCAGGTGGAGCTGGCGCAGCTCGAGTACCTGCTGCCACGCCTCAAGCGCATGTGGAGCCACCTCTCGCGCATCCGTGGCGGGATCGGGCTCAGGGGGCCCGGCGAGACGCAGCTCGAGACCGATCGGCGCCTGATCGGCACCCGGATATCGGAACTGAAGCACAAGCTGGAGGGGGTCGCCCGGGCGCGCGCCACCCAGCGCAAGGGGCGCGCGAACTCCTTCCGGGCGGCGCTGGTCGGGTACACCAACGCCGGCAAGTCGTCGCTCCTCAGGGCGCTCTCCGGAGCGGACCTGCTGGTGGAGGACCGGCTCTTCGCCACTCTCGATTCCGCCACGCGCGTCGTGCCGGTAGGGGAGGGGCACCAGGCGCTGCTGACGGACACGGTGGGCTTCATCCGCAAGCTCCCCCATGATCTCATCGCCTCCTTCCGGTCGACGCTCGAGGAAGCGCGCGAAGCGGATCTGATCCTGCATGTGGTGGATGCCGCGGCTCCGGACTGGGAAGGCCGGCTCTCAGTCGTGCACGAGGTGCTGGAGGAGCTCGAGCTCCTGGATGCGCCCCGCGTCCTCGTGTTCAACAAGACCGACCTCATCACCCACGCCGAGGAAGAGGTGTTGAGGGAACGCGTTCGAGGGCGCGAGCATACTCCCTCCGTCTTCCTGTCGGTCTACCAGCCAGCGACGCTCGATCGGCTGCGCAGTGTGCTGCTGACGCGCATACGGGCAGCGCTGCAGAGCGTGCAGGTGGTGCTGAAGGTGACGGACGGAGGGACGCTTGCAGCGCTTTATCGCGAGGGTGAGGTTGTGAAGACGACGCGAGACGACTCCGCCCTCACGGTCACGGCCCGACTTCCCGCACCGGCCCTGGGCCGCCTCCAGGCCCGCGGAGACATCGAGATCCTGGAGGTTGCCGCTCAGGCGGTGTCCGCGGGCATCGTCCCTTCATCCGGTTGAGGCACGCCATGCGCTTCTACGTCAACATCGATCACGTGGCCACCGTCCGGCAGGCGCGCCGGACGGATGAACCCGATCCCGTGCGCGCGGCGGTACTGGCCGAACTGGGAGGCGCCGACGGGATCACCGTGCACCTGCGCGAGGACCGCCGCCACATCAGCGACCGCGACGTCCGGCTGCTCATGGAGACTGCCCGCACGGGCATCAATCTGGAGTTGGCGACCGCCCCCGACATCCTCGGACTGGCGTGCGAGCTCGCACCGATGCAGGCCACGCTCGTCCCCGAGCGCCGCGAGGAGGTGACCACCGAGGGCGGACTGGCGCTCGATTCGGCGGAGGTGCGAGCCGCCATGCGGGACGCGCTCGGCCGGCTCGCCGACGCCGGCGTCCGGACGTCGCTCTTCATCGACCCGGACGAGGACGCGATCGAAGCCAGCGCCGAGCTGGGCGCCGATGCCGTGGAACTGCACACGGGAGAGTACGCGCTGGCGGCCATGGCCGGCCGGCCGGCCCAACTGGATCGCCTGGTGTCGGCGGCGCGCGCCGGGCGGGCCGCGGGACTGGCGGTGCACGCCGGGCACGGGCTGACCTACGAGAACGTCATCCCGGTGGCCGCGGTCGGCGAGATCGAGGAACTCAACATCGGCCACAGCATCATCTCGCGCGCGGTGCTGGTGGGGCTCGAGCGCGCGGTGCGGGAGATGAAGGAGATCATCCGGGGCGCTCCCGGCATGATGAGCGCCGAGGGCTGGCTGCCTCCCATCGGCTTCTGAGGTCCCGCCCGTGACACTGTCCTGGAAGGCCCTCGTCGGGCTTTCCGTCAGCGTCCTGCTGCTCTGGTGGGTATTCCGCGGCGAAGACCTGGGCGCGATTGCCGCCGAGGTGGCGGCCGCCGACCTGCGGTGGCTGCTCGCGTCGGTATTCGTCGCGACCGGCGGCTACCTGTTGCGCGCAATGCGATGGAAGGTGCTGCTCACCCCGCTCCGATCACAGATCGGCCTGCGGGCCCGTTTTGCCGCCACCGCCATCGGCTTCATGGTCAACAACCTGCTGCCTGCCCGTGCCGGCGAATTCGCCCGCGCCTGGTCGCTCGCGCGCATGGAGAAGATGCGGACCTCCGCGTGCCTTTCCTCCCTCGCCGTCGAGCGCGCCTTCGATGGCGTCACGGTGGTGGCGCTGCTGGTGGTTTCGCTGTCGCTGCCGGGGTTCCGCGCCAACTCGGAACTCGCCGGCGACCTCGTCGGAGGCGCGGTTGCCGGGTTCCTGGCCGTGCTTGCGATCGTCATCCTGGTCGTGACGCTGGTGCTGGCACGGCCGGACGTGGTGCGGGCCGCCGCGCGTCCACTGGCCTCCCGATTGCCGGGCGCGGCGGGAGACAGGGCGCTGTCCATTCTGGACGGCCTCATCGAGGGGCTGGGTGCGCTTCGAAGTCCAATGCTGGTGGCGCGCGCGGCGGTGTGGAGCCTGGTCTTCTGGCTCTGGCACTCGGCGTCGTTCTGGCTCGGTTTCCGCGCATTCGGCATCGATGCCGGATATGCGGAAGCGCTCTTCCTGAACGGAATCACCGCGCTGGCGGTTGCGCTGCCTTCGGCGCCGGGGTTCTTCGGCCCGTTCGAGGCCGCAGTGCGGCTGGCGCTCGTCGATGTGCTCGGAGTGGCCGAGAACCCGACGCTGGCGTTTGCCGCGGGGTACCACGTCACGACGTTCATTCCCGTGACTGCAATCGGGCTCTGGTACTTCTGGCGCATGGGGTTTTCCTTTCGGGAGATCGGGCCCGCGCGCAAGGGCGGCGAAGAGGTGGTCCGGCAGGGGCGCCGGGCGCTCGGTGGGGAGGGCTCGGCGCCGTGAAGCGCGCGGTCGTCGTGGAGGCTCCGGCCAAGGTCAACCTCGTGCTGCGCGTGGGCGCGCGGCGCGCCGACGGGTACCACGACGTGGACACCCTCTTCGCCGCGGTCGGGTTGTGCGACCGCCTGCAGGTGGAGCGCGCCGCGGCCGGCATCACGGTAGAGGTCGCCGGCGCCGACCTGGGCGACCCGCGCGACAACCTGGTGTACCGGGCGGCGCGGGCGTACCTGGACGCGTGTGGTGAGCGGGGCGGGGTGGCGATCCGGCTGGAGAAGCGCATTCCGGTCGGTGGCGGGCTGGGGGGAGGCTCTTCGGATGCGGCGGCGACGCTCCGGTGCCTGGTCGAGTTGTTCGAACCTCGCGCGGAAGTCGCCGCCCTCACCGGGATCGCGCGCGGCCTGGGCGCCGACGTCCCCTTCTTCCTGTCGCCGTCGCCGCTCGCACTGGGTGGCGGCCGCGGCGACCACCTCACGCGGCTGCCCCCGCTACCACCCCGTCCGGTGCTTCTGGTGGGGTCGCCGGAGGGGGTGGGGACGGCCTGGGCGTACAGCCTGCTCGCCCGGGGGAGGGGTCGGGGGATGGAGGAGCCGTCCGCCAGGCAGCCGATTCCCCTCACCTCGGCCCGCTGCCGGGATTGGGGGACCGTGGCCGGACTGGCGCACAACGACTTCGAGGCGCCCATCTTCGCCGTCCGGCCCGACCTGCGCGAAACGCTGCTCTCGCTGCGGGACACTTCGCCCCTGCTGGCGCTCATGTCGGGCAGCGGCAGCACGATCTTCGCGGTCTACCGGGACGAGGAGTCGGCTGTGCGAGCTCACCGCCGGATCCAGCCGATGCACCGGGACGGACACGTCCATCTGACGACCACCCTTTCGCGATTCCCCGCCCTCCAGCCGGCGTAGGGGTTACAGTGCGAGGGTGCCGATCGCTGCGGGCCAATGCCGGCGCGAAGCCGTCCTCGGCTGTTCCGCGGCGCGGCCTCGCTCTTGAGACCGCGCCGGAGCACGAGTAGGATTCCGAGAGCCGTCGTGAGTGGCCCGTCGTCTAATGGCAGGACACCGGTCTTTGGAACCGGCGGTGGTGGTTCGAATCCACCCGGGCCAATCCGCTCCCGCCCTGAAGGAGGAGCCCTCATCACGAGTCCGGTTCTCGCCCCCGCTACGCTCGCGCTGGCGACGACCCTTGCAGTGTCGTCCGTCGTTGCGGCCGCGGTTCCTCCGCGGGAGAATCGCAACCTGCCTCCGGACGCATCGCCGCAGGAAGCACCGGCGCAACCCGATTCTTCCGCGATCCACGAGCGGGCCCGCGACGCGCAGCGGCGCTTCGAACGCGTGCGCGTGCAACATCTGCCCATGTCCGTGGAGCCCGGTTCCTCCCCGTGCGACGAACTCATCGGCCGCATGTGCTACTGGCACGGCGACAATCACCACGAGCCGGATCCGGAGGCCGTGGAGATCACCGTGGCGCGCGAGGAACTGCTCGACACCCTGGCGCACGCCGCGCGGCGGCTGCCCGGCGACGGCTGGATCGCGGGCCAGCGCGTCTTCTACCTGGTGGAGGCGGGCCGGGCGCACGAAGCACTCGAGGTTGCCCGCGGCTGCGCCGCTCCGGAGCCTGACCTGTGCGAACTGCTGCGCGGTCTCGCGCTCCATCGCCTGGAGCGTTTCGAGGACGCGGAGCGCAGCTACCGGCTGGCCCTGGAAGCGATGGACTCGCGCGATGCAGAGGAGTGGCTTTCGCTGGCTCTCCTGCTGGAGAGGACGGATGAATCCGGCCTGGACCGGCTCGATCCTGAAGCGCGCGAGGCGGCGAGCCGCAGACTGTGGGCGCTCGCCGATCCCTATTACCTTGTGCGCGGCAACGACCGCTGGACCGAGCACATGAGCCGGCACGCGGTGAGTCGCATTCAGCGGCGCGCGCGCAATCCCCACGGGCTTCCGTGGACGTCCGGGCTGGATGAACTCGCCATTCGCTACGGGCAGGAAACCAGCTGGACCCGATACGTACCCACTGGCGGCTCGAGCATGCGTCCGCGGGTGACCGGGCGCCATCCTCCCCACTCCGAGCGCTACATGCCCCCGGACGGCGTGCTGACCGGCGTTGCCGGCCCGCCTCCGGGCATGGTCTGGGGTGACCCCGTTGAACGACCCCGCAGCGCCTACGCCCCGTCCTATGCACCCGAACTGGGGACTATGCACACCGTGCTGGCCCGCTTCCGGCGCGGCGACTCGGTGCTGGTTGTGGCTCCGTTCCGGTTCGAACCGCGGGACACGTCTGGAGCAGTGCCCGGCCCGGACAGCCCCGAAGAAGAGAACGAGCATCGGCGCGATGTTCAGGCGGGACTCTTCCTGGTGCCCTGGGCGGAGACGACCGGGGAGATGCGGCCGCCGGCGCAGCGCGTGCTTTCGGAAAGGGGCACGCTGTCGCTCGTGGTGCCCCTCGGCAGCTACGTCTACAGCGTGGAAGCCCTCGACCGCAGGGCCGGCGAGGGAGCGCGTTTTCGGGGAGATCTTGCCCTGGGTCCGCATCCGGATGATATCCCCGATCTCTCCGACTTCCTGATCCTCGGGAATCCGGACCGAATGCCCGAGTCGGTCGATGACGTTCTGGACCATGCGCTGCCGTCCCTGGCGCTCGGCGGACTGCAGGAGCTGGCGGTCGCGTGGGAGGCCTACGGGCTCGGGATGGGTGAAACGCGGATCGCCTATCGCCTCGGAGTCGAGCCGCTCGACCGGTCGTTCTTCCGCCGGCTGGGAGAGTTCCTGAGGCTGGTGGGGAGAGGGGATCCCCTGATGCTGGAGTGGAGCGAGCCGAGCCCGGGGCGGCCGGGTGCGCACTTCCGCTCCGTCGATCTCGATTTCAGAAACCTGGAACCCGGAATCTACGAGCTTCGGCTGGAGCTCAGGGTCGACGACTGGGCTCCCGTGATACGCCGCCGCCGTGTGCAGATTGTCGGATAGCCCGGCCGTGTTGGCGTCGAGCAGAACGCGCGTTGACGCTCCTCTCCGGGAGATCTACACTTAACGGCTACCGTCACGTCGAACGCCCCTCTGAACGCCAGCCTACGGTGACGCCCCCATGGACGATCAATACCGCCGCGGTCCGCTACTGCTCCTGGCTGGCCGGGCCAACCGGCCGCTGGCCGCGGAGATCGGGGAGAGGCTTGGCGAGTCGGCCTTCGGCGCTACGGTGCGCGATTTCGCCGACGGCGAGATCTTCGTCCGGCTGGACCGCAACGCGCGCGGCCGCGACGTCTTCATCATCCAGCCGACGACGACGCCGGCCGACAACATCATGGAGCTTCTGCTCCTCGTCGACGCCGCCGTCCGCGCCTCGGCCGCCCGGGTCACCGCCGTGGTGCCCTATTTCGGCTACGGACGCCAGGACCGCAAGGACCAGCCGCGGGTCTCGATCGGTGCCAAGCTGGTTGCCAACCTGATCGTCGCGGCCGGGGCCGACCGGCTGCTGGGCATCGATTTCCATCAGCATCAGATCCAGGGATTCTTCGACATCCCCGTGGATCACCTGTACGCCGCGCCCGTGCTGACCCGGTACTTCAGCGACATGAACCTGGATGACCTGGTCGTCATCGCGCCCGATGCGGGATCCGCGAAGATGGCCCGGGGCTTCGCGCGCCGCCTCGGGGCTTCCCTGGCGGTCATCGACAAGCGCCGGCGCACCGCGAACGTGGCGGAAGTGGTCAATGTCGTGGGCGAGGTGAAGGGCCGAACCTGCCTGATCGTCGACGACATGGTCGACACGGCAGGAACCCTCACCAACGGCATCTACGCACTGAAGGAACGCGGAGCGGCCGCGGTCTACGCCTGCGCCACCCACGCACTCCTGTCGGGAAGGGCGTCCGAACGGCTGCAGGGAGCGCCGGTGGAGGAAGTCGTGGTCACCAACACCATCGGCATCGCTCCGGAGGTGCGCTTCCCCAAGCTGAAGGTGCTGTCCGTGGCCGGGCTTCTCTCCGACGCCATCCGGTACATTCACTCCAACGCCTCGGTGAGCCAGCTGTTCAGGATGCCGGCCCGCGAGGCGCCGATCGTGGTAGAGGCCGGTGACGGCGATCCCGCATCCGCAAGCGCGTGGAGCGTGCGCGCCGCCAATCCCGTCTGACAACGTTCCCGAAACAAACAAGAGCCCGAAATGAGCGTAGCAGAAGCTTCCCTCCAGGCCCGGCGCAGGGACGAGACCGGCAAGGGCGTCGCCCGCCGCCTGCGACGCGCGGGACGTATCCCGGCGGTCGTGTACGGCAAGGACATGGAACCCATCCCGCTCTCGCTGGACGAGCAGGAGGCGGTCCATCTGTTCGAGTCCATCCCGGTGGCCAACACCGTCCTCCAGCTCGACATCGGCGGCGGGGAAACGTTGCGCACGCTGGTGCGCGAGATCCAGACCCATCCGTTTCGCCCGGACGTCCTCCACGTCGACTTCATGCGCCTGCGCCGCGGAATCGCGGTCGAACTGAACGTGCCGATCTCGCTTTCCGGCACTCCGGCCGGCACCCGCGCCGGCGGCCGCCTGGACATCGCCGTGCACGAAGCGCACGTGCGCTGCACGCCCGCAAGGATACCGGAGTCGATCGAGGCCGACATCTCGGAATTGGAAATCGGAGAGTCGCTCAGGCTCGGCGATATCGCCCTCCCCAGGGACGTTGAGCTGATCTCCAGCCCGAATACCCTGGTGTGTCACATCGCGACATCCTGGGCGCCTGAAGAGGAGGAAGAGGCTCTGGAAGTCGGTGAGGTCGAAGAGGCCGGCGAGGATGTCGAGGAGCCTGGTTGAAGGTCATCGTGGGCCTCGGGAATCCGGGACCCCGTTATGACGCCACGCGCCACAACGTGGGATGGTGGGCGATCGACCGGCTGGCGTACGACTGGGACCTCGGGCCCTTCGAGAGGACGGATGCCTCGCTGCTGGCCAACGGCGTCGTCGATGACCACGCTGTGCACCTGGTGAAGCCGGTCACGTACGTGAACCGGAGCGGGGCCGCGCTGGCGCCCTACCTCGATGCGGCTGAATTCGGCTTCGGGAAGGACCTTCTGGTCGTAGCCGACGATGTCAACCTCGACGTCGGGCGGTTGCGTTTCCGGCCCGGAGGCGGCGCCGGCGGACACAAGGGTCTCCGGTCGGTGGCCGGCGTGCTCGGCACCCGGGACTACCCCCGGCTGCGCATAGGCGTGGGCGCCCGTCCCGAACACATGGATCTGGCGGCCTGGGTGCTCTCGCCGATGGAAGAGGATGACGAGGGCGAGGTGGTCGCCCTGCTGGACCAGCTGCCCGCCGCCGCCCGACTGTGGATGAACGAGGGCATCGAGCCCGTGATGAACACCTACAACCGATGACCCGCCCCCGCGGCGGCGGGAACTGAACCGCCACCCTCACCAGAAGCAGATCAGATGAACGACTTGGTACCCCTTGCGAACTGGGCCTGGATGTTCGGCGTCCTCGGGCTCGCGGCAGCCGGCGGGGTCTTCGCCTACCTGCGGCGGCAGGACCCGGGCTCGGCTGTGATGGTCGATCTCGCCGACCAGATCCATGACGGAGCGATGGCGTTCCTGCGCCGCGAATACACGGTGCTGGCCGGGTTCGTCGTGCTGGTCGCCATCCTCCTGGCGGTGGCGATTCCGGGCTGGACCTGGGTGGCCTACGTGGCGGGCACCGTCTCCTCGGTGCTTGCCGGCTTCTTCGGCATGAAGGCGGCCACGCGCGCCAACGTGCGCACCTCGGCCGCGGCCAGCAGCGAGGGCCAGGGCAAGGCGCTCCGCATCGCCTTCGCGGGGGGCGCGGTCATGGGTCTCTCGGTGGCGGCACTGGGGCTGCTCGGGGTCGGGATCTTCTACTGGGTCTTCGCTGCGGGCGCGATTCCCGGCACGAGCGACTTCCCGCGCTTCTCGGAGATCGTTGCAGGCTTCGCGATGGGGGCCAGCTCGATCGCGCTCTTCGCGCGCGTGGGCGGCGGCATCTTCACCAAGGCGGCCGATGTGGGCGCGGACCTGGTGGGCAAGGTCGAGGCGGGCATCCCGGAGGACGATCCGCGCAACCCCGCCACCATCGCCGACAACGTGGGCGACAACGTCGGCGACGTGGCCGGCATGGGCGCCGACATCTTCGAGTCCTACGTCGGGTCGATCATCGCCACCATCGCCATCGCGGCGACCTCCCAGCTCACCTCCGCGAGCATCGCGGAGACGGTGGCTCTGCCCCTCCTCACGGTGATGGCGGGGCTGATCGCCTCGCTGCTCGGCATCGCCGCCATGAAGGTCCTGGAGCGGAGCAGCCCGGCCGGCGCCCTGCGCAACGTCACCTTCGTCGCCGCGGGTCTCTTCCTGGTGACGATGTACCTCATCGTCGGGTCGCTCGACCTGCAACTGGCCGACGGCGACACCGCGTACTCCCCGATGGGGCCGTTCTGGGCGATCCTCGCGGGGACCCTGGTGGGGATCTTCATCGGGCTGGCCACCGAGTACTACACGGCCGGCAAGCCGGTGCAGCGGATCGCCAGCGCGAGCGACACCGGCTCCGCCACCAACATGATCACCGGGCTGGCGGTGGGCATGGAGTCCACGGTGATCCCGGTGCTTCTCATCTGCCTGGCGATCTTCGTGTCATTCATGGCGGCGGGGCTGTACGGCATCGGCATCGCCGCGGTCGGCATGCTGGCCACCGTGGGCGTGACCATGTCCGTGGACGCCTACGGGCCCGTCGCGGACAACGCCGGCGGCATCTCCGAGATGAGCGGCCTCGGGGAGGAGACCCGCAGGATCACCGACTCGCTGGACGCGATCGGCAACACGACGGCGGCGATCGGCAAGGGCTTCGCCATCGGGTCGGCGGCGCTCACCGCTCTCGCGCTTTTCTCCGCCTATACAACGAAAGTCGGCCTGCAGGAGACCGGGATCAGCATCGTCGATCCGCTGGTTGTGATCGGACTCTTCCTGGGCGCGGCGCTGCCCTTCCTGGTGGCGGCGCTCACCATGACCGCCGTGGGGCGCGCGGCGGCCGGAATGGTCGCCGAGGTGCGCCGCCAGTTCCGCGAGATCCCCGGCATCATGGAGGGCCGGAGCAAACCCGACTCGGCCCGCTGCGTGGACATCTCCACCCGGGCGGCGCTGCGCGAGATGATTCTCCCCGGGGTCATCGCCGTGCTGTCGCCGGTCGTGGTCGGCCGCTTCCTGGGAGTGGAGGCGCTGGGGGGACTGCTTGCCGGCGCGACGGTGACGGGCGTGCTCATGGCGCTCTTCATGGCCAACGCGGGCGGTGCCTGGGACAACGCCAAGAAGTACATCGAGGGCGGGGCGATGGGTGGCAAGGGCTCCGAGCCCCACAAGGCCGCGGTCGTGGGAGACACCGTCGGGGATCCCTTCAAGGATACCTCGGGTCCCTCGCTGAACATCCTCATCAAGCTGATGAGCGTGGTCGCCCTCGTGCTGGCCCCCTGGTTCGTGCGCGTGCACGGGGAGGGTGGAGTTGCCATGTCTTGGATGCGGAGTCTCCTGGAAGCCCTTCTCGGATAGCCCCCGCACCTGCCCCCGGAGCCTGAGCCCATGAACCGCGAGCCGACCTTCGAAAACGCCCTGGCTTTCGCCGGAGATCTGATCCGCATTCCCTCGATGAGCGGGGAGGAGGGCGAAGTCGCCGCCTGCCTCCAGGAGGAAATGCGTGTGCTGGGATTCGACCGGGTGGAGGTCGACGGGCTGGGCAGCGTCGCCGGCGTCGTCAAGGGAAGAGGAGATGCGCCCCCGGTGATGCTCTCCTGCCACCTGGACGTGGTGGCCGAGGGGTCGCACGAGGAGTGGGAGCACCCGCCGTTCTGCGGCGAAGTGGTGGACGGCCACCTGCACGGCCGCGGGGCGATGGACATCAAGGGCCCCATGGCGCTCCAGGTCTACGCGGCCGCCGCCCTCGCGGACCGCGCGCCCGGCGACGTGATCGTGGGGCAGGTGGTGTACGAGGAGCGGGGCGGCTGGGGCATGGAGAACCTGGTGCGGTCGGGCCTGGTGAACCCCGCGGCGGTGATCATCGGCGAGTCGACGTACGGCGATATCGCCCTGGGTCACCGCGGGCGCGCACAGCTCGAGGTCGTGATCCGCGGCCTCGCCAGCCATGCCAGCGCCCCCGACCGCGCGCGCAACGCGCTCGACCTTCTGCCCGGCGTGCTGACCGGGGTCGCCGGCCTCGCGCGGCGGCAGGAGTCCGATTCCATTCTGGGGCCCGCGAGCCTCGCGCCCACCGACGTCCGGGTGCGCCCCGAGAGCCCGAACGTCATCCCCGACGAAGTGATCGTGGTGCTCGACTGGCGCATCCTGCCCACCGATACCGAGGCGACCCTCATCGGGCGCGTGGAAGACGCCGTCGCCGAGGTGATTCCGGATGTGCCGGCCGGCTACGCCATCGAGTGCCGCCTCGCCTCCGAGCGCCAGACCTCCTATACGGGCCGCTCCGCCGACCGCAACCTCCTCACGCCGGGCTTCCTCATGGAACACGACCACGCAGTGGTGACCGCGGCCGCGAGCGCGGTGGGACGCCGTGGCGACCCTGACACGGCCGCACACTGCCGTCCCTGGACCTTCGCGACCGATGGAGGCTGGACCTGCGGCGTGTTCGGCATTCCGACCATCGGCTTCGCCCCCGGGGAGGAACGCTACGCGCACACCAATCGCGAACGGCTCGACGTCGAGGAGGCCCGCTGGGCGTTCAGCCGCTATCCGCCGCTGATCCTCGCCGTGCAGGAGGCGGCGGCGAAGAGCTGACGTTCCGCGGCTCGACCCGCTCCTCGCTGGACGCCCCCGGGTTGAAGCTCGGGTGAGGAAGGGTATATTTCCTTGCCGATCCCGCCTCGGCCCCGGGGGGAATCTTCTCGCGAACAGCCCGCCCGGGAGCGAGGCCCGTCAACACGCGGACCATGGGAGAGACCATGCGCGACTACGAACTCGTTGTGATTTTCCACCCCGCCCTGGGCGAGGATGCCATCCAGCAGAAGCTGGAGCGATTCCACGGCCTGGTATCCGGCGGGGACGCCGAAATCCGGGTCGTGGACCACTGGGGCGGCCGCCGGCTCGCCTACCCCATCCAGAAGCAGAGCACCGGGTACTACGTCGTAACCCAGTTCTCCGGCGACCCCACCGACCTGCCCGAGCTGGAGCGCATCATGAAGCTCGACGAGGGCGTACTCCGGTATCTCATCGTCGTCAACGAGGGCCAGCCATCCACGGGCATGTCTGTCGTGGCCGAGGCCCCGGCGGCCTCCGGTGCCTCCGAGGAGTCCGGCGAGGCGGACGATGCCGACGACCGGCAAGAGGACGGGGAACAGGAGGATGACGCCCCGGTGCGTACGAGCCCGCCGGAGTTCTCCGGGGGACGCGGTCACCGGCGGCGCATCGAAGGCCCTCCGATCACCATCCTGAACTACAAGGATGTAGCCACCTTGTCGCGCTTCGTCACCGAGCAGGGCAAGCTGCTCCCCCGGCGCACGACCCGCGTGGCCGCCGGATTTCAGCGCAAGCTCGGACGAGCGGTGAAGCGGGCGCGCTACCTGGCTCTGCTTCCCTACGTGCGCCGTCACGAAGGCTAGAATCGCCCGTGGTCCGGGCGAGGACCCCGTTGCGGGGCTGGGGACGAGCGGGAGCACTCTTTTTCGCCACCCTGGTTTTCTCCGTCTTTGCCCCCATCGCCCTGGTATTGATCCCGTTTGCCTGTCTCGTATTCAGCACGCCCGCAAAACGGGCCTTGCCCGTGATGGCCGGCGCTCTGGGGATGGTGGTCGCCCTGGCCGGCGCCACTCGATCCGGATTGTGGTACGTGGAGCGTGGATGGACGATCATCCTCGGCGGCTGCTTTGCCGCCGTGACATTACGGTGGCCGGAACGGAAGTTCCTGCCCCGTGCGCTGCTCGCCCTCGCGATTTCCGGTGCCGGCGCATGGGCCGCACTGGGGCTGAGTCCCCGGCGCTGGGCAATCATCGACCGGATGGTGGCGACCAGATTGCGCGACGGAGTGAGCACGTCCCTGGAAGCGCTGCGCGTCCTCCGGGAGGGTACTCCGCTACCCGGGACCGTGATCGGCACGGTCTTCCGGGCGGCAGAGTGGCAGAGCAACCTGTTCCCGGCCATGCTCGGACTGTCTTCCCTGGCCGCGCTGGGCACCGCATGGTGGCTCTACGTTCGTCTGGGAGAGGGAAGCGGGGACGGACTCGGCGCATTGCGCGACTTCCGGTTCAACGACCAGCTGGTGTGGCTGCTGGTCGCAGGTGCGGCGCTGTTCATCCTGCAGCCCGACGGCGCCGCAGGCCGGATGGGACTGAACCTGCTTGCCTTCATCAGCGCGCTCTACGCGTTGCGCGGCGCCGGCGTGGCGGTCACCCTGACTCGCGGCGTGTCGCCCCTCGGATGGGTCCTGCTTGCGCTCGCTTTTCTGCTGCTGGCGCCTTTCCTTTTCTCGGCGGCACTGCTGATCGGGCTGGGCGACACCTGGGTGGACATCCGCGCACGGGCCCGACGAACCTGACCGAAGACCACCGGCCCGCGTGGCGCCTCAGGGTGCGGGCCCGCATGTTTCGACAAACCAGGAGTGGATGGTGAAACTGATCCTCAAGGAATCCGTGGACCGCCTCGGGGAACCGGGCGATGTCGTGAACGTGAAGCCCGGGTTCGCCCGCAATTTCCTGCTGCCCCGCGGCCTCGCCTACGAAGCATCCGCAGCCAACGTCCGTCGCCTGGAGCGGGAGCAGCGCAGGGCGGAGGAGCGGGCTCGCAGGAAGTACCTGGAGGCGCGCCGGCGTGCCTCCAGGCTGGAGGGCATGCACCTCGTTTTCCGGGCACGCGCCGGCGAGTCCGAAAAGCTGTTCGGCTCGGTTACGGCGGCGGACATCGCCGAACGCGCGGTCGACTCGGGGCTGGACTTCGTTCTCGACAAGAGGCACGTCATGCTTTCCGAACCGATCAAGATGCTTGGCGACTTCGAGGTTCCGATCAAGCTCCACGCGGAAGTGGAAGTCAATGTGACCGTGCACGTGGAAAGGACGAGCTGAGCCCGCCGGGCGCCTGTCGCATGGTCGACGCTGCCTCCTCCGGCGATTCCCGTCTCCCGTCCGCGGTCCGTCGGGCGGCCCAGCTGACGCTCGAACGCAAGGCCAGCGACGTGGTCGTGCTCGACTTGCGCGGCATCTCCTCGGCCACCGATTACTTCCTGCTCGCCACCGGAACCTCGGATACCCAGGTGCGTTCGATCTCGGACCACGTTACCCGGGAGTTGCGCAACGAGGGTACCCGCCCGGCGCACATCGAAGGGGGCCGGGAAGCCCGCTGGGTGTTGATCGACTACATCGATTTCGTGGTCCACGTCTTTCACCCCGAGGTGCGGTCCTTCTATCAGCTGGAGGCGCTCTGGGGGGATGCGCCCCGGCATGAGCTCGCAGCAGACGGGGAGCACGGCCCGCCATGACCCCCCCCGCTACCCCATCCGCCCAAGCCGCACGAGGTCATTCCGCGCTGCAGCTTCAGCCCTTCGATTTCTCCCGGGACCTCCCCTCCGGCCTCCTGGAACTGGACCTTCCCATCGACTCGCAGCAGGGGCGCGTCGTCGCGGTTCGGGCCAGCCCCGCGGCACGGCACCAGGATTGGGCCGCCCACGCCGCGGCGGCGATCGCGGGGAACTGGGCCTCCAGGGGAGCGCGCGTGCTGCTTGTCGACCTGTGTTTCGACGAGCCCCGTCTGCACCGGGCGTTCAACGCAGCGAATCTCGAGGGCATCACCGACGCCGTCGAGTACGGCGCTTCCCTGAAGCGAATCGCTCGCCCCGCCAACGACGAGAAGTTCTGGGTGGCAACGGCGGGGACTCTCGTAGCAAGCACGGACAGTCTGCTCCACCGGCCCGCGTGGCATGAACTCCTTGCTGCCCTGGTCGAGGGGGGTGTCACGGTCGTCACCTACCAGGTTTCCGAATCGCCCGTCCATCCGCGCGGCACCCCATCGATCGTGCTTGCCTGCAAGGGCGAACCCATGGCGGCGCTGGGAAAGGTGGGGCTGAGGGATGCCGTCGCGCTGCTGGGTCCCGCGCCCAACGGTACCGCGGTCACGACGGTGACCGGGAAGGGAAAAAACCGCCTCGGCAGGCAGACCTACCGGGCTTCGCTGTGGGATGGATTCGATGACGAGGCGGAGGCGGAGAAACCCTCCGTGGCCGAAGCGGAGGCGGAGAAACCCTCCGTCGGCGAAGGGGAGGCGGCTCCGGCAGCTCCGGCGTCCGCCACCAGGCAGCCCCGGGCCGGCGCAGGGCCCGGAACCGGCTCCCGAGGCCGAGGTCGGGGCCTCAGCGTCTCGGCGGTCGTGGTGCTCGTCCTGTTCGCGGCGGCGATGGTCCTGATGGGGGTCAACAATGCCGGGATCGCCGACGTGCCCGGAGCCGACCGCCTCTGGGAACTCTTCGAGAACCTCCTGGCGTGGGTGAGCCGGTTCTTCGCCCGATGAAGCTCGCCTCGCTGAGACTGCACGGGTTCAAGTCGTTCCCCGAGCGCACGGACATCGTTTTCCACGAGGGCATCACCGCGATCGTGGGCCCGAACGGATGCGGCAAATCCAATATCAGCGACGCGGTTCGCTGGGTGCTCGGCGAGCAGCGGCCCACGGTTGTTCGCGGCTCACGCATGGAAGAGGTGATCTTCCAGGGCACGGTCAATCGGCGGCCCATCAACCGCGGATCGGTCGTCCTCCGGGTCACCAACGAGGACGGCGTGCTCCCGGTTCCTTTCGGGGAGGTCGAGATCGGACGCACCGTCTATCGCGACGGGGGGAGCGAGTATTCGATCAACCGCACCACCTGTCGCCTGCGCGACGTCCAGGAGCTTTGCCGGGACACCGGACTCGGCGCCAACGCCTACGCGATCATCGAGAGCCGGATGATCGACGCAATCCTCTCGGAACGGGCGGAGGAGCGCCGGGGGTTGTTCGAGGAGGCCGCGGGCATCGGCAAGTACAAGGATCGGAGCCGGATCGCAGGACGGCGGCTGGCCCGGGCCGAACTGGACCTGGAGCGGCTGGCGGACGTGATCGCGGAGGTGGCGACCAAGGTCCGCTCCCTGGCGCGCCAGAAGGGGAAGGCGCAGCGCTACGACAATCTGAGGAAGCGACGCCTCTCGGTCGAGGTGGCGGTGGTGTCGATGGACCTCGTGGAACTCGAGGATCGGATGACCAGGGTCCGGGAGCTGCTCGCGTGCGAAGAGGAGGCGCGACAGACGACGCTCATCGAGCTGCGGACCGCGGAGACCGAACGCGAGGCCTCGCGGGTGCGAAGGCTGGAAGCCGAGAAGTCGCGCGCGGACGCCGCCGTGGTGCTGGACAGCATCCAGAAGGACCTGGTGCGCTGGGAGCGGGACCTGGCGGTCGCGCGTGAGCGCATCGTCTACGCGGAGCGGCGGCTCGGGCAGATCGGCGAGGATCGGGACACGGCGCGCACGCGCGCCGGCGAACTGGCGAGCGAACTGGCGGAGCTGCAGAGATCGCGCGCCCGAATCGCGGCCGAGCTGGCCGAAGTGGGTGTGGAATCGCGGCAGGCGCGGCAGGTTACGGCGCGCACCCGGGAGCGGCTCCGCCGCGCACGCGCGACGCTCGCGGAAGTGCGCGGCAAGGAACGGAGATTGCTGCGTCGGGTGGCCAGCATGGAGGGAACCGTCGCCGCCTCGCGCACCCGGCTGGACGAATTGCGCCGGCGTCTGGTCCGGCTTGAGGAGCGGGCCTCCCAGACCGAGCTCGAACTGACCGGGATGCGCCGGGAGGGCGGGGAGTCCGACGACCGGATGGTCCGCCTGGAGGCCTCCGTCGCGCGGGTGCGCGAAGGGGTGAACGAGGGGCTGCAGGGCTTCGCGGAGGCACGCACCGCGCAGACGCGGGCGCGAGCGGCGGAGTTGGAGGCGGCGGACCAGGCTTCCGCCCTCGAGGCCCGCCGGACCGCTCTCGAGACCATGGAACGGGAAGGAGCCGGCTACGAGCCCGTGGTGCGAGCGGCGCGCGAGGCCCATCCGAACCTGGTTCTGGGGACGCTGTCACAGTGCATGGCAGGTCCGGCCGGGGCGCTTGCGGCTGCGGAATGGTATCTCGGCCATCTGGCCCAGGCGCTGCTGGTGGAGGACGACGAAGCCGCCGCGCGCCTGCGCCGGTGGTTCGCCGAGGAGTGGACGGAGGGCGGAGGGATCGTGCTGCTCCGGCTGGACGACCCCGGCGAACCGGGTCCGCCGGGGTCGCTGCTTGGCGAACTCCGTCCGGAGGGCCCGGGCGCCTCCTGGGTGCGGGTGCTGCTGGCCGGAGTGGACCGCGCCGAGGCATTGAACTCCGCCGGCGGGACCGGGGCGCCCGGGCAGGCCCACGCCGTGGCCTCGGTGGACGCGCGCGGTGTGCTGGTCGTCGGAAACCCTGCCGGGACCGCCGGCCTCCTCGAACGCCGCGGCAAGCTCGCTGCCCTCGAGGAGGCCGCCGCCGTCGCCGCCCGGGAGGCCTTCCGCGCCCGGGAGGCGCGCGCGGCGGCGCAAGCGCGCGTCGAACAGGCTGAGAAGGTGCTCGAGGAGCGGCGCGCGGCCCTGACCCGCGCGGAAGACGACCTCCGCGCCGCCCGGGCGGACCGGAACACGCACGACGACCGCCACACCCGCCTGACACGGGACAGCGACGATCTGGGGCGGCGCGTCCGCGACACCCGGGAGGCCATCGCCGCCGCGACCGGCCGGGGGGGCGCCGAGCAGGAGGAACTGCAGGAGCTGACCGTGGAAGCCGCTTCCCTGCGCCGTCGCGGAGAGCGTGCGGCCGAGGTGCTGGAGGTGGCGGAGGGGGACTGGGAGCGCGCGCGCGTGGAGGAGGCCCGGCTGGCCATCCAGTCGAACCAGCACAAGGGCGAACTGGCGCGCGCCGACGAGCGTCTGGGCGATCTCGGCAGGGCGGAGGCACAGGCCTCCTCACAGCTCGCGCGGCTGGAGAAGGAGGAAGCGCAGCTCGGTCGCGAGCTGTCCCAGGCCCGGGCGCTGCTCGCCCGGGGTGGCAAGGCGGTCGAGCGGCTCTTCCAGCGGCGTGATCGGGCAAAGGAGAGGCTCGCTGAGGACGACCTGGCGCTCGAGCGGGCGAAGGAGGAGGTGAAGCAGGTGGACCGGAGGGTCGAAGCCGCGCGCGCGGCCGAGCGGGCCGCCTCCGACCGGCACCACGATCTGAACCTGGAGGAGCGGGAGCTCGGCGGGAAAATCGTCCTCATCCGCGAGCGCGTGGAGACGGAGTGGGCGCGACCCTTCGAGAAGCTGGTCGAAATGGCGGAGCCGGCGGAAGGAGAGCCCGCCGAGCTGAAGGAGGAACTGGCCGGGCTCGTGCAGTCGATCGAACGCCTCGGGCCCGTCAACATGCTCGCCATCGAGGAGCACGCCGAGCAGAACGAGCGCCTGACCTTTCTTACCGGGCAGCGCGACGACCTGGAGCGGGCGCGCAATGACCTCCGCGCCGCCATCCGCGAGATCGACCAGACCGCCACCAGGCTCTTCCTCGAGACCTTCGAGGCGGCGCGCGAGAACTTTCGCAAGATCCACCAGCGCCTGTTCGAGGGTGGAGAATGCGACCTGCGTCTGGGCGACCCCGAGGATCCGCTGAGCGGGCCGGTCGACATCCACGCCTCTCCCATGGGCAAGAGGACCCGACGCATCGATCTGCTGTCGGGGGGAGAGAGGGCGCTGACCGCGCTCGCGCTCCTCTTCGGCATCTACCTCGTGAAGCCCAGTCCGTTCTGCGTGCTCGATGAAGTGGATGCCCCGCTTGACGAGAACAACATCGACCGCTTCGTTCAGCTGCTGCGGGAGTTCAAGCAGCAGAGCCAGTTCGTGGTGATCACCCACAATCCGCGCACCATCGAAGCGGCCGACTGGATCTACGGGCTGACCATGGAGGAACCGGGGGTGAGTTCGGTGGTAGGGGTTCGTCTCGAAGCGGGCGCGTCTGCATAGCCACCTGAACCACGAGACGGACATGCTCATCGTCATGAAGCACAACGCCACGGCCCGGGACGTCCAGGGGGCCGTGGACACCATCCACGCGATGGGATACCGGGCGCATCCAATGCCCGGCCGCCAGCGTACGGCCATCGGCCTGGTCGGGAACGACGGGCGGGTGGACAAGGCCCGGCTGGTGGGACTCCCCGGGGTGCTCGAGATCATCCCCGTCAGCCGCCCCTACAAACAGGTGTCGCGCGAGTGGCGCGAGGACGACACCGTGGTGACGCTCGACAACGGGACCGCCATCGGCGGACGCGAAGTCGTGGTTATGGCCGGCCCCTGCTCGGTCGAGTCGGAGGGGCAGATCATGGAAGCGGCCGAGCGGGTGGCGGAGGCCGGGGCCACCATCCTGCGCGGCGGCGCCTACAAGCCGCGCACCTCGCCGTACTCGTTCCAGGGGCTGGAGGTCGAGGGCCTCAGGTTCCTGGCGCGCGCCCGGGCAGCCACCGGTCTCGCCATCGTGACCGAAGCCCTCGACGTGGCAAGCCTCGATGCGGTGGAGGAGTATGCCGACATCGTGCAGATCGGCGCCCGCAACATGCAGAACTACCCGCTGCTGCGGCGCGCGGGGCGATCGCCGCGGCCCGTCCTGCTGAAGCGCGGGCTCGCCGCGACCATCAAGGAGTTGCTGCTCGCGGCGGAGTACATCCTCTCCGAGGGCAACCGGAACATCATCCTGTGCGAACGGGGGGTGCGCAGCTTCGACACCGAAACCCGAAACCTGTTCGACCTGGCCGCGATCCCGGTGGTGCAGTCGCTCTCGCACCTGCCCATCATCGCCGATCCCAGCCACGGCACCGGCATTCGCGACAAGGTGACGCCCATGGCTCGCGCCGCGGTCGCCGCCGGGGCGGACGGCCTCATCGTGGAGGTGCATCCCGATCCGCCGAGGGCACTCTCGGATGGAGCCCAGTCGCTCTACCCGGAGCAGTTCGTCGAGATGATGGCGCAGGTGCGCGGGATCGCCGAGCACATCGGCCGGCCGCTGGTGGCGCCGCTCGCGGAGGCCCGCCAGATGGCGTGAGGGGAAAGGGGAACGAGTACTCCGCCCCGAGCGACCCGCGCTCGTGGCCATGGCCGGAGGACACGGATGCCGTTGACGACGTTTGACCGGAGCGAGGGTTCGGCGTGAGCCAGTCGATTCCGGTTGGCCGGGTTATCGGCACGGATCCGGCCACGCCGCTCGAGTTCTGGGTGGCGGTGGCCGAGGGGACCTTCCTGCAGCTCGACGACGTCGTAGTGGTCGAGCGAAACCTGCCGGACCGGGATGATCCGGTCCGCATCTACGGCATGGTGGCTGATCTGCGCGTGCGCCACGAAGGGGCGCGCTTCGACAGCGACGTTTTCCTGATCGAGGAAGGTGTGCTGCCGGCGCAGGTGACCGAGGCGGCAAGGGTGCTCGCCACCCGCTTCGAGCCGGAGGTCTTCGTGCCGCCGGTGCCCGGCGTGATGGTGCGCAAGGCCGTCGGCAAGGAGCGCGAGGAGGCGCTCTTCTTCGACGGAATGGAGCGCAAGGTCCCGGTGGGTCTCTCCCGGGATGACGAGGTGGTATACGCGAACGTGGAGTTCCTGGACGGCACCCGCGGAGCTCACGTGAACATCAGCGGGGTGTCCGGCGTGGCGACCAAGACCAGCTACGCCATCTTCCTCCTGCACAGCCTCTTCACCTCGGGCCAGCTCGGCGCGGGCGCCCACAACACCAAGGCACTGATCTTCAACGTCAAGGGAGAGGACCTGCTCTTCCTGGACAAGCCCAATCGCCACCTCGATCCCGAGCAGGTGGGGCGCTACGAGGCGCTAGAGCTCCCTGCCGAGTCCTTCCGGAGCGTGGAGTTGTGGGCCCCTCCGCGAAGGGGCGATTCCTCTGCCGCGGCACATACCGGAAGCCGATCCCAGGGCGTCACTTCGTTTTTCTGGACGCTGGCGGACTTCTGCCGCGATGAGCTGCTCCCTTTCCTCTTCGCCGACGCCGAAGACGAACGCCAGCAGTACACCATCGTCGTTCATAACGTGACGGCGAGGCTGCGGCGGGATGCTCAACCACTCGATGACGGCGGTGTCAGGATCGGCGAAACCACCTGCCGGACGTTCGATGGCCTGATCAGGGCGATCAGCGCGCGGGTGGAGGATGCGGAGCACCAGGCGGACTGGGCCGGCCGCGCGATCGGCACCGGGACCATCAACGCCTTTGTGCGGCGGCTGTACGCGGCCCGGCGAGACGCCGAGCACCTGATCCGGGGCGACGTGCCCAACCCTGCCAGGCACAGCATTGGCATGCAGGGGCAGGTCACCGTGGTGGACATCGCAAAGCTGTCGCGCAGGGCTCAGCGATTTGTGGTCGGCGTGGTGTTGCGCAAGACGTTCCAGGACAAGGAGGAGACGGGCGCGCGCGAGCCGCTGCTGTTCGTGGTCCTCGACGAGCTGAACAAGTACGCGCCGCGGGATGGTCGGAGCCCGATAAAGGAGATCCTGCTCGACATGGCCGAGCGCGGCCGCTCGCTCGGCGTCATTCTCATCGGCGCGCAACAGACGGCCAGCGAGGTCGAGCGTCGCGTGATCGCCAATTCGTCGCTCAGGGTGGCGGGTCGGCTGGACAGCGCCGAGGCGGGACGGCCCGAATACGCCTTTCTGCCGACCGCCCACCGGCAGCGTGCGACCATCCTCAAGCCCGGCACCATGATCGTGTCGCAGCCCGAGCTGCCCGTGCCGCTCGTGCTCGAGTTCCCGTTCCCGGCCTGGGCCACCCGGCCGGACGAGGCAGGGGAAACAGAGGGTGGCGAAGGCGACGGCTCCGGCGACGATCCCTTCGAGGGACTCGAAGCCTGGTGAACGCGCTGCCCGCGGGCTTGGCGCGCTGTCCATGACTCGGCCATCATGAGGATCCTCCACACCGCCGATTGGCACGTCGGCAAGACCCTGCGCGGACGCAGCCGGGCCGAAGAACATCGGGCGGTTCTGGACGAGATCGTCGGGATCGCGAGGGAGGAAGCCGTCGACCTGGTGCTGGTAGCGGGCGACCAGTTCGACCGCGCGGTCCCGAGCCCCGAGTCCGAGGAGATCGTCTACAACGCGCTGCTGCGGCTCGCCCGTACTGGTGCCCAGGTCGTCGTCATCGCCGGAAACCACGACAATCCCCGACGACTGGCCGCCGTCCAGCCGCTGCTGGAGCTGACGAATGTCACGGCAGCGCCGAGGGTGGCCCGGCCGGACGATGGTGGCGTGATCCACGTCACCGCCAAATCGGGGGAGACCGCCTGCATCGCGCTTTTCCCCTTCCAATCGAAGCGGGGAATCGTGACGGCGGAGGCGCTGATGGGTGGGGACCCGGACGACCACCAGAAGGAATACAGCGACCGTTGCCGCAGGATCGCACAGGCTTTGTGCGCCGGATTCGGAGACGACACGGTTAACCTGGTCGTGGCCCATCTGACGGTGGTGGGTGCCGCGGTCGGCGGCGGTGAGCGCACCGCCCATATCTTCGACTACTATGTCCCGGCCGACATCTTCCCGGAGTCAGCGCACTACGTCGCCCTGGGGCACATCCACAAGCCCCAACAGATTCCCGGGCGCTGCCCCATCCGCTATGCCGGATCGCCGTTCGCGATGGATTTCGGGGAAATGCACGGGGAGCACAGCGTCACGATCGTCGAGGCGGAGGCGGGGATGCCTGCGCGCAGGTGGCCGATGGCGCTTGTGTCGGGGCGGGCTCTCAGGACCATCCGCGGCAACGTTCTCCAGCTGGAGCAGGTGGCCGGCACGACCGGCGACGATTTCCTGCGGGTATTCGTCGAGCAGGCCCCGTCCCCCGGCTTGGCGGAGAGGGTCAGGGACATGTTTCCCCATGCGGTCGATGTGCTGGTGAAGCCGAGAGAGGTGGAAGATACACCGTCTTCCCCGCCGGTCGACCCGACGGAACTGCGCGATCCCCGGGCCCAGTTCCGTCGCTACCTCAAGGAGGCCGACATCGAGGGCGAGGCGCTGGCGAAGCTCTTCGACGAGTTGCTCGAGGAGGAGTATGCGCCCGTTACGGCTTGAGCTGGAGGGCTTCACCTCCTACCGGGCGCCCACGGCCCTCGACTTCGCCGATACCGACCTGCTGGTCTTCAGAGGGACTACCGGATCCGGCAAATCGAGCCTGATCGACGCGATGATCTTCGCTCTCTACGGATCGGTTCCGCGCTACGACAACCGAAACCTGATCGCGCCCGTCATCAGCCAGGGGAAGAACCAGGCCCGGGTGCGGCTCGACTTCAAGGCGAGCGGCCGGTCCTTCACTGCGGTACGGGTCGTTCAGCGGACCGCGACCGGTGCCACCACGAAGGAAGCCCGTCTGGAGGAGCGGACAAACGGCGCTTCAACGACCTTGGCCGCAACCGAATCGGAGCTGTCGACCTGCATCGAGAAGGATGTGATCGGGCTGGGACTCGAACACTTCACCAAGTGCGTCGTGCTTCCCCAGGGAGAGTTCGCGGCCTTTCTGCGCGCCAAGCCCGGCGTCCGCAAGCAGCTGCTGGAAAGGTTGCTCGGCCTGGGGCTCTACGAGCGATTGCGCAAGGCCGCGAACCAGCGCTGGAGGCTCGAAGAAGGCCGCGCCGACAATCTCCGGTGGCAGTTGGACTCGTCTTTGGCGCACGCGACTCCCGAGGCCGTCGGCATCGTCGAGACCCGGATCGCGACACTGAAGCAACTCCGGAAACACATTGAGGAGGTCACAGCCGAACTCGCGCGCCTCACTTCGGAGGCTCAGGCCGCGGGAGATCGCTGGGCAAAGGTGGCCGATCAACTGGAGGTCCTGGCCGAAGTCCGGGTCCCGGAAGGAACGGAGGTCCTCGCGACACGTCACCGGGAGTCGGAAGAGACGGTGCGGGCGGCTGCGGAGACACGGGAAAGGGCCGCTGAGCGCCGGCGTGGTGCTCAGGCCGCCCTGGCTAAGCTGCCCCCGAAGGCAGCCATCGAGCACGTGGTCCGGACCCGTCGCGAACTCGGCGACCTGGAGGCCGGTATTGGGCAGGCGCGGGAGGAGTTGAACATCGCTGCGGAAGCCGCCGCGTCGGCGGCCCGTCGGGAGAAGATCCTGAACGAGGATCTGGTACGGGCCAAGCAGTCGCTCGAGGAGCTGGCCGGGAAGTCGGAACTCGAGGGTGTGCTCCAGCAACACGACCAGCACAAGCGACTCGAGGCCGAAGTTGAGCGGGCACGGCAGGCGTTGTCGAACGCCGAACTGGCGTACGGTGGGGCCGCCGGCCGGAAGGCTGACGCCGATCGGGAGCTGGAAGCCGCGACAGGGACGCTGGAGGTGTTGCGGGTCGCTCACACCGCCGCCGACATGGCCCATCATCTGGCGGAAGGCGAGCCGTGCCCAGTGTGCCTTCAGACGGTGGCGGAGCTGCCGCACCATGATGTCCCTGCAGATCTGGACGAGGCTCGTGAGCGAAGGAGAATCGCGGAGGCGGGGTCGAAGCGGGCCGGGGAAGCACAGGATGCCCGGGCGGCCACCCGAACAGCCTGCGTAACCGCTCTGGAACTCAAGGAGCAATCCCTGGAGGCGCTCCGCAAACAGCTCGCGGGGAAACCCACGCCCGAGCAGATCGCAGCGGAGCTGATCCGGATCGGCGATGGAGAGGTGAGGGTGCAGGCGCTGGAGAAGGAGGCTACCGACGCCGCCCGCGAGCGAGCCGGGTGCGAGGCTCGTTTGAACGGTGCCAGCGCCACGCTGAGAGAGCAGAAGAGGTTCGCCGCGAACCTGCGTGAGGAGCTGGCGGGGGCACCGACCCCGGAGGAAACGGCGGATCGCCTGGCCAGGATTCGCGCGGCCGAAGAGGCGGTGCGGCGGGCCCAAGCCGAGGAGGATGCGGCCGCACGCGCGCGCAACATTGCCGAGCGGGAGCTGAAAGGCTGGCAGTCGGGCATCGCGGCCGCATGGACGGAATACCAGTCAGTTCGCGATGTCGTCGCCGCGATGAAGCCGCCGCCGGCCGTCGAGGGCGACCTGATTGGTTCGTGGACCGGCCTGTCGGAGTGGGCCGAACGGCAGTATGTCGCGTCCGAGGAAGCCATGGGGAAGGCCGATTCGGACCGGTCGGCGGCTACGCGGGAAAAGAACCGGCTCGCCGGGGTGCTCCGGGAGCGCTGCGAGCACGACGGTCTTCCCCTTGATCCCGGGGAAGAGCCGGGCAGCAAGTGTCTGGAAGCGCTGGGATCTGCCCGCACGAAGCTCGAGCAGTTGCGAGAAGACGTTGAGAAGAGGCAGCGCGTCGCCCGGGAAGAGGAGGAAGTCCACAAGCGTGCGCTCGTCGCCAAGGATCTCGGCAGCCACCTCAACGCGAAGAACTTCGGCGCCTGGATGCAGAACCAGATTCTCACCTGGCTCGTGGAAGGCGCTACAAAGCAGCTGCGCGAACTCTCCAGCGGCCAGTACTCGCTCGATCTGTCGGACAAGAACGAGTTCCTGGTGATCGACCACAGGAACGCCGACGAGCCCCGGCTGGCCAAGACCCTCTCCGGAGGTGAGACCTTCCTCGCCTCGCTGGCGCTCGCGCTCTCTCTGGCAGAACAGGTCGCCAGCCTGGCGGCGCACGGGAGCGCAAAGCTGGAGGCGCTCTTCCTCGACGAAGGCTTCGGCACCCTCGACTCGGACACGCTGGACGTAGTGGCGACCACCATCGAGCAACTGGGCGCCGAACGGATGGTCGGGATCGTGACCCACGTTCCCGAACTGGCCGACCGCATCCCGGTCCAGTACCGGGTGAAGAAGGTGGGGAATTCGTCGTCGGTGGAGAGGGTCGAGACGTAATCCGTCGTTGGCTGGTTGCCCACTATATGGTTACCACATACCATATATCTCATGAAGACGATCAAGACGACGGTGTACCTGAACGCGGCGGACTACCGCAAGCTCAAGTCCCTTGCGACGGATCAACGACGTTCGGCGGCCGAACTGGTGCGGGAGGCAGTGGCGGAATACACGGCGCGCGCCACGCAGCGTCGATGGCCCCGGTCCATTGGCATGGGGGACAGTGGCGTCTGCGACCTGGCCGAGACGTACGAGGACATGATGGACGGTTTCGGCTCGGAAGGGCTCGCGGGAGCCGAAACCGAGGAGATCACGCCGTCCGCAGAACGCCCCGGCGCGCCTGACTCCGGAGATCCGACCCCGTGATCGTGGCGGACACCAGTGCCGTTCTCGGGCTTCTTGACCGGCGCAGTGGTGCGCACGCAGTACTGACGGAGGCGTTCCGCGCCTCCCGGGACGAATGGGTGTTGCCCTGGGCGATCCTGCCGGAGCTGGACTACATGGTCCCCCGGACAGTTGGCCTGGATGTGCACCAGGCATTCTGCGCCGACCTCGAGGAAGGGTGTTTTTCCATCGAATGGGGTGGTTCGGCCGATCTGCGGAGGGCGTTCCAACTTGATCGTGCGTATCGTGCGCTCTCGTTGGGCCTGGTGGACGGCGTCGTCATGGCCGTGGCCGAGCGTCTGGAAGCGCAGGCGATTGCGACGCTCGACCTTCGCGACTTCGGACCGGTCAGCCTGAAGGGCCACCCGGAAATCTGGCCGCGAGACCTCGGTTGATCCGACGGGGATTGCCTTGAGACGTTTCAAGTCCCTCGCCATCGAAGGCTGGGCGCCGGAGTACGGCTCGCCGGTGGACATGGAGCGGGAAGAGGTGCCCGCGGAGCAGGTGGACGCCGCGGTGGAGCTTGCGGAAGACGAGTGGCGTCCGATGGGCGCCGCCGAAGGCGTACGCATCCCGACGCGGGTCTACTTCGTCGACGGGGTGCGCCGGATCGAGGCGCGGGTCTGGATGACGGAGGGGGACGAGTCCCGGCTCGGCATCTGCGCTTCCTACGCGGCCGGAGTCGTCCGCTGCGGTCGCAGGGCCGAGATCGTGGCGGCCGAGGTGCGCCGGGGCTTCCTCGGGCGGGCCGGGGTTCCGGATCTCGTCACCGGGGCGGGAGCCTTCACCGCGTGCCCTGTGGCGGACGACGACCTCCCGCAACTGATCAATGGGCTGCAGGAACGCATGGGCCGGCTCGAGGTCGAGGTTGCCGGGGGATGGAAGAAGAGCCGGTCGCACGTTAGTTCGGCGCGTGTAAGCCTTGGCGCGGATTCCAACGGCGCCAATCGCCCGCTGAACTCGGGAGTCCTCATGGTGCTGGACGGACCGCTGCGCGGCCGCCAGCGCATTCCGGGTGCCATCGGCTACGTGAAGAGCCACCGGGTGCAATACCTGTCCGCGGGTCCGCGCGCAGTAGTTGCCCGTCTCTCGCCGCGGCAGCGAACCCCCATCTTCCTCATTCAGACCAAGTTTACGCGGTATTCGTGGTATCTGCGCCTTACGGAAGGGACGGGTCATCCCTGGGCGGGAATCGTTCGCTGCGAGGCTTGGCCGGACACGGAGCTGGAGCGGATAAGGAAGATCGCGGACGGGACGGCGGCTGCCTTGCCACGGTTCGCCTCCGAGCCGCACAAGGACGACCGGGCGCCGCAGAACCTCTACCCGATCGCGGGTCTGGAGCGGGAATTGCGGCGGCGCCTGGGAGATCCGGGGTTGATGTACCGGGCTTTGCAGCGGGCGGTGGCGGGCTACCGGCCTTAGAGTCGTTGACGGGCAAAATGACGGCGATGTCGTCAAATTGACGAGCGGAATGACGGCGTCGTCGTCAGAATGACGGGTAGCGTGACGCCAGCGGCGCCGCTTCCGTCGATCAATCCGGAGCGACCCTATCCCTCCAGCCGCTCCAGCGCCTCCCGGGCCTGCGCGTTTCCAGCGGCGCCCGCCCGCCCGTACCACTCCTGGGCCCGTTCCAGGTCGAGGGGAACCCCCCGGCCGGCCTCGTAGGCCTCGCCGAGACGCAGCTGCGTGATCGCGTCTCCCTGCTCGGCCGCCTGCAGCCACCACTCCGCTGCAAGCGCGTGGTCCTCCTCCAAACCCCGCCCGGCCGCGTACTGATTCCCCAGGTTGTGCGCCCCCAGCACATGCCCCCTCTCGGCGGCCCGGCGGTGCCAGGCTGCGGCCTGCACGGGATCGACCGGCTTGCCCAGCCCCTCGTCGTAGGCGGTGCCCATCAGGAAGACGGCCTCAAGCACGCCCGCCTCTGCAGCGCGCGCAACCTCGGCGATGACCCCTGCGGCGATCGAGCGCGCTTGCTCCTCGTCGCGGGGAAACCCCATCCGGCCGGTGGAGTGGACGCGTGCGAGCCACATCAGGGACAGCACGCCCCCGCGGTCGACCGCCTGTTCGAGGAGTTCATGGGCGCGGGCGTCGTCGACGGTTCCCGCAACCCCGGTGTACCAATCCACGGCCTCCAGAAGGGTGGGGTCGGGGTCGGCCGGGGCAGGGGAGCAGGCCGCCGCGAGGAGCAGCAGGTACGCCGCCGCTCTCAGCTCCCTCATCCCCCCACCTGTCCCAGCAGCCACGCGCACGCGAGCGCCCCATAGATCCCCAGGATGTAGCCGGCCACCGCCATGAGCAGCCCGATCGGGGCCATGGCCCGATGATACACCCCCGCCACCACCGGCGCGGACGCCGCCCCGCCGACGTTGGCCATGCTCCCGGTGGCCACGAAGAACAGGGGCGCGCGCACGATGCGTGCAGCGACGAGCAGCACCGCCAGGTGGATCGCGATCCAGACGGCGCCCGCCGCCAGATAGACAGGGGTCTGGAGCACGGCCCTCAGGTCGGCCTGGGCTCCGATTCCGGCCAGCAGCAGGTAGAGCGCCGTGTAGCCCAGGTGCGACGCGCCCACCGACTCGAGCTGCCTCAGCCGCGTGAAGGACAGAATCAGCCCGCCGGTCACGACGATCAGGATGGCCCAGGTGGTGCTGCTGATGATGGTGGGATCGCCGACTGCCGGGAGCATCGCGCCGAGCTCCCGGGCGCCCACCGCGCACGCCATCCCGAACCCGATCATGACCACCGCGTGGCGCAGCGACATCGGGCGCCGTTCCTTGTTGATGGCTGCCAGCCGGCGGTTGGTCTCCTCGATCGCTTCGGTGCGCGCCCGGGTACGCCGGTCGAAGCGCCCCTGCAGCCCGACCATCGCGATCAGCACCCCCATCCAGCCGTACCCGACGACCGTGTCGACCACGATCGCCGGCCCCATCGCGTCGGGCGACGTCCCCACGCTCTCGGCGATGGCCACCATGTTGGCCGTGCCGCCGATCCAGCTTCCCGAGAGCGCCGCGAAACCGGTCCAGGCGTCGGGCGGGAGCATGTCCCTGAAGATCAGGAGCGAGACCGGCCCCCCGATGATGATTCCGACCGTGCCGGCCGCCACCATGAAGAGCGCGGTCCCCCCGAGCTTCAGGATGCTCCCGACATCCACCGAGACCATGAGCAGCAGGAGCGCGAAGAGAAGCAGGTACGGCACCGTCCAGTCATAGAGCGGGGATGCCGCGGGCGTGATTCCCGCGGTAGTCGCCAGCATGGGCAGGAAGTAGACGTAGATGACCGGCGGAATAACCTCGAACACCTTGCGGAAGCGCGGCAGCTCCGAGACCCAGAAGACCAGGGCCACGATGGCGGCCAGGAAGCCGAATACGCCCATCGGGTCGGTGATGAGTGCCGTGGTTTCCTGACCCATGTGACCTCTCGCTTGTCATTAGTTGTCAGTGCTAATATCAGTAGATATCAGTTGATGTCAGTGTCGCGGAGGAAGCAGCATCAGCGCCGGCGTCAGTGTGTCAGCGCCCGGCCAGCGGCGTCAGCGTCGGGAAACGGAACGCCGGCACATCCGGTAGAGAAGTCGCAAGGTTCACCGGTGGAGCACCTTGCCACGATCGCGGCATGAAGCACAAGTCGCCGGCGGGTTGACCCCGCGTCACGTCCGGCGCGCGATTCACGTCCCGAGGCAACAGGGAGCGCCATGTACACCACATGCATGTTCTGCCGGAAGCCTCTGGGGACCAACGAGGTCGTGGAGTCGTTCCCCGTCGGGCAGAGGCTGGCCTTCGATGCCGCCCGGGGCCGTCTCTGGGTCGTGTGCACGAAGTGCGAGCGCTGGAACCTTACGCCGCTGGAGGAACGGTGGGAAGCGGTCGAGGACTGCGAGCGGCTCTTCCGCGGCACCCGCATCCGCGTCTCCACGGACAACATCGGGCTGGCGCGCCATCCGGAGGGGCTCACGCTGGTGCGCATCGGCGAGCCCATGCGGCCCGAGTTTGCGGCCTGGCGCTACGGGGACCAGTTCGGGCGACGGCGACGACGGGCGATCATGTATGGGACGGCCGTGGCCGTCGTGGTCGGAGGGGTCGTGATCGGCGGAGCCGCGGCGGGCGTGGGCGCGGGCATCATCAGCCAGGTGCCCAACTGGCTCAACCTCTGGCAGAGTCGGCGTACCGTCGTGAAACTGCGTCCCGACACGGAGCGTGTCATCAAGCTCAACAACCATGACCTTCTTGGCACCCGCATCCGGCCCGCCGACGACGAGCAGGGCTTCAGGCTTCAGGTCCGCAAGGGAAAACGGAAGACCTGGCACGATGGCGCCGAAGCACACCGGTTCGCGGCGGCGATCCTCCCCAGGATGAACGCGTCCGGCGGAGCCGGCGGTGCGGTGCGGAACGCCGTGGACCTCATCGAGACCACCGGACATCCGGAGCGTTTTCTGGCGAGAATCGCGGAGGGACAGCGCTTCGAAGACAAGAAGGGGATCCCCGGCTACGTCAACAAGATGCCCAAGCCGCACAAGCTCGCGCTCGAAATGGCGCTCCACGAAGAACAGGAGCGACGCGCCCTGGAAGGCGAACTCTGGCTGCTGGAGAAAGCCTGGGAAGAGGCCGAAGAGATCGCGGACATCTCTGACAAGCTGTTCCTGCCGGAGGGTGCCGAGGAGTTCCTGCGGGAGAACCGTCCGGCTGATCCCTAGAGGCCGAACGCCAGCAGCGCCGCTCCCTCGCGCTCGCCCGTGGCAATGACCACCAGCTGTCGCCCGTCGCGGGTCTCGAAGGTCATGGGGTTGGCGTAGGCCCGAGCGGGCAGCCGACCCTCCCACAGCACTTCCCCGGTCGCTGCGTCGAAGGCGTACAGGATGTCCGAGCCGCCCGTGAGGAACACCAGGCCGCCGGCGGTTGCGAACGGGCCGGGCGCCCCCACCACCCCGAGGCGGGCGGGCAGGTCGAGCCCGGCCAGCGCGGGATGGCCCGCGATCTCGGGGCGCTCGCCGACCGCCTCCTGCCAGAGGATCGCGCCGCCGTTCATGTCGATCGCCGTAATGGTGCCGTAGGGCGGGTTGGAGATGGGCAGTCCGTCCACCGTCAGGGTCCGCGACGCCGTGCGGTCGATGGCGTAGTCGCCCACCGTGGTGGCCGGGTCGGCGGCGGCGATCCTCAGCAGGCTGGCCTCCTCGGACGACTTGACGAACAGGATCGCGCTTGCCGGATCCACCGCCACACCACCCCAGTTGCCGCCGCCGAGGATGCCCGGCATGGCAATGGTGCCCTCCATGGAAGGCGGCTCGTACAGGGAGCCGAAACGGTAGCCGGCGGTGAGCTCCTCGGCGCGCCGCCGCAGTTCAGGCGTGAGGTCGATGAGGTCGTCGCGGGTGAACCCCTGGCGGGCGAATGGGGGCGGGGCGGTGGGGAAGGGCTGGGTCGCGGCGGCGACCTCGCCGGGCACGTCGCTGGGCGGGACCGGCCGCTCCTCTATGGGCCACACGGGCTCGCCGGTCTCCCGGTCGAAGGTGTAGACAAAGCCGGTCTTGCCGGCAACGGCCACCGCGTCGATCGCCTGCCCGTCCACCGTCACGGTAAGGAGCACCGGCGCGCCCGGCAGGTCGAAGTCCCAGAGCCCGTGGCGCACCGTCTGGAAGTGCCACGCCAGCTCGCCGGTGCGCGCGTCCAGGGCGACCAGCGACTCCGCATACAGGTTGTCGCCCAGGCGGTGGCCGCCGTAGTAGTCGTTGGACGGCGTGCCGATTCCCGCATACAGGAGCCCGCGCTCCTCGTCCACCACCATCGGCGCCCAGGCGTTGGTGTGCCCGGTGTAGTCCCAGCTGCCGTCCTCCCAGGTCTCGTTGCCCGGCTCGCCGGGCTGGGGGATCAGGTTGAACGACCACACCAGTTCGCCGGTGTGCACGTCGAAGGCCTGCACGTTGCCGGGCGGGTCCCGCGGGTAGACGAAGCCGTCCCACACTCCGTTGCCCACGATCACCAGGTCCTCGAAGACCACCGGCGGCGACGTCTGCGTGTAGTGCAGGCGGTTGGTGGGCCAGAGCAGCTGCTCGGTGAGGTCGATCTCGCCCCGGTGCCCGAAGGACTGAATCGGCTCGCCGGTGGCGGCGTCGAGCGCGATCAGGCGCCAGCGGGTGTTGAGGAAGATGCGCCGCTCGCCCGGCCCGCTCCACACCGCCACACCGCGGTGCACGAAGCCGGTGCCGTTGGGCGGCTGCCCCCACTCCACAGTGCGCGGGTCGTACTCCCAGTGGGGCCTCCCGGTGCTGCCCTCCAGGGCGATGACCCGGTTGTAGGCCGTGGTGAAGAAGAGCGTGTCGTTGAAGGCCAGCGGCGTCGTCTCGAAGTTGCCCGGGCGCACCTCCTGCCCGCGCACCGGTGCCAGCGGTCCGGGAATCGGCTCCTCGCCCGTCTCCCAGCTCCACGCCAGCTCGAGCTGGCCCACATTGGCGGTCGTGATCTGGTCGAGCGCCGAATACTTGGATCCTCCGGCGTCGCGGCCGTAGGCGACCCAGTCCCCGTCGCCGGGCGGTTGGGGCCCGGGGGCAGCGTCGGCGCAGGCGAGGAGCGCGACGACGGCGGAGCAGGCGAGACGGCGCATCAATGCGAAGCTCTTCCTCAATCTCCGGGCCTCTTGGGAAGGAAAGGCACCGAGTCGCCCTGCGCGACCATCCACTGCTCGAACTTCTGGTACCGCTGCCAATAGCTGTCGGGCGGCGACCTGCGCCAGAAGACGCCCTCGATGGGAAGCAGATACGAGTCCTCGGGATCGTCCGCGAGCGGGCCGAACACCGCGCGCCCGCCCGCGTGCTCCACCGGCTCCGGGGTGCGGAAGAGCCACTGGGCAACCGCGATGGTCGTGTCCGGGCTGATGACCAGCGTGCCTTCCATCGACGGGTGGTCGTCGTCGCGCGCGCAGAACACCAGCGTTACGCTCCCGTCGTCATCGGTCTCGCCGGACCTGTCGAAATGGAAGCGGTGCCGGTCGCCGAAGAACTCTCCCGCGAAGTGCGGGGCGAAATCCGCCTCCAGCGGAGGATACACCCAGGACGTGTACGATTGCTCGGGCGTGGATCTCCGGATCTGGTACGCGTACCCCTCGCGCTCGATGCGACGCCGCCAGCTGAAGCGGAGCAGGGAAGACGAACCGCGCTGCGCCACGGCCTCGCCCGACGCCTGCACCGTCCCCACCTCGCCCTCCGGCAGGATCGATTCCACCGACGCCAGATAGGTGGCCACCCCCAGCGTGTCGAGACCCTGGCTGTAGCGCGCCGCGGCGTGCTCCCACAGGCGGCGCGCACCGCGATCCTCCCCGCCGGCACAGCGGTCCCGTTGCGCATCCACCACGAGTTCGGGAAGCGGAATGGGTTCGCGGGTCAGGCGGATCTCGTAGGAGTCGACGTCTTCCTCGATCTGGACCACTTCGGGATGGTATCCGAGCTGTCCCGCATACAGGGCGCGAATCTGCCCCGTCAATACGGCGGGGAACAGGAACCAGCCGTCCTCGTCGGCCAGCCGGCCTCCGATCTTGCGGTCAGCCGCCCACGCCTCCACGGCGGCGCCGGCGACGGGATCACCCTCCTCGTTGAGGACGTAGCCGGTGATCTGGGCCTGCGCGGGGGATGCGGCGGCGAGGCCGAACATCATAAGGAAGGATGCGCTCAGAGCGCGGGCGGTTCCGGCCGGGATACGGTCATGCGCGAGCGGGATGCCGCGATGCGGCTGCCGCCGGACGAGTGGGGGTCGGTCGATGGCCATCGGCAGTTCGGACAGGATCGGGACACGTGCTTGCTCTGTCTGTCTAATCGGATGGAGGGGCCCAGGTTCCGGTTGCCGTTCCCCGGCCACTCCCGGCGGCTGCATACAGCCCGAGGCATCAGTCATCCCGTGCCCTCCGACGACGCGCGAGCGGGGATGGAATCTGCCCTGGGCCATCGGCAGGTTCTCCTTGCCTGCGGTCATGGACGTGTCTAGCGTCGAAACCCGTACACTGTTGACGGTTCCTGCGACCCGTTGGACTGGAGGAATTTCGAATGAGAACCGGCGGCACGGTTGCGTTTCGTTCCAGAGCGGCATTGATGGCGGTTCTGGCCCTGGTCCTCACCTCGTGCGGCAGAGCGGAACGGGAGAGGGCGGCGGCGGTCGAGGCGGCCGAGGAGGCCGCAAGGACCGCTGCGGTGACGGAAATCGAGCAGGCCCTGTCACAGGCGCTTGCACTCACGGACCGGGAAGCGGACAGGGCCAACGACATTCTCTCTCCCCTCCCGGTGATGACGACGGCCCAGGAGAACGCGCTCCGCCGCTTCCTCAACGCATCGCACGTAGCCCGCGCCCGCGAGTTCGGCGTGCGGGTAGCCGACCGCGCCGCCCGGGACTCCCTGGTTGCGGCCGGGCGGCTGGTTCCGCTCGAGGACAGCACCGCCTACTGGATCGTTCGCCCCGGCACCTCCCCCACCTACTTGGTTCCACAGGTGTCCGTCCTGCTCGAGGAGTTGGGCCGGCGCTTCCAGGAACGCCTCGCGGCGATGGGGCTTCCGCCGTATCGCATCGAGGTCACGAGCGCCCTGCGCACGTCCGAGCGGCAGGCACGGCTGCGGGGGCGGAACCCGAACGCAGCCGCCGGCGTGAGCTCACACGAGTTCGGCACCACCGTGGACCTCTCCTACTCCGCGTTCGCACCCCCGGCCGAGCGCCCATCGGAGGTTCTCGCCGGCGTACCCGCCGAGTTCGCGCCGCACGTCGAGCGGATGGTGGATCTGGCGTTGGAGTCGGTCTCGGGCCGCAAGTCCCGCGAACTGGGAGCCATCTTCAGCCGGGTGCTCCTGGAGGCGCAGTCCGAGGGGCTGGTCCTCGTGATCTACGAGCGGCAGCAGACGGTCTATCACATCACCGTGGGACGGGCGTTGGTGAATTGACTGCGTTTGCGCGGCCTGGCGATGATGCGCGCTGAGAACGCATCAACAGCGCGTTGGGGGCCTGCCGGGCAGTCCCCTGGACCTCAGAAAATCCCCTTCGGCATGTGCATGCTGACCAGCATGTGGGGCACGTCCACCGTCTCCGAGATCTTCATGTCGCCGGCGATCGAGCAGAGCACGTAGGCTTCCTCGCGCGTAAGCCCGTGTTGGGCGACCAGGTAGTCGATCATGTAGCGTGTGGCCTTGCGGGCTGCTTCGTCGATGGTGGTGGCGAAGCCGGTCACGGCGTAGTAGTCGTCGCTCTCGTACTGGGGCTCGACCATCCCGCGGGTGTTCTCCATGACCTCGACTTCGAAGACGATGCGCACGGGCGTCTCGATGGCGGAACCGGACACTTCGCCGTCTCCCTGGGCGGCGTGCGCGTCGCCGATGGAGAACAGCGCACCCTCGACCTGAACCGGGAAGTAGACCGTGGTTCCGGCGATCATGTGGCGGTTGTCCATGTTGCCGCCGTTGGTGCGCGGCGGGATGGTCACCAGCATCGAGTCGGTGTCGGGCCCGACCCCCATGACCCCGGCGAACGGCGCCAGCGGGATCGTGATGTCGTCGTTGAAGGCGACTTCCGTGGCTCCCGGCTCCATCGGAAAGCCCCGGATCCAGGGCCCGGTGATTTCGTCGGCCAGGAAGCCGAAGCCGGGGAAGATACCCGCCCATCCCCAGCCCTGCACCTCGATCTCGTGCAGGGTGACGGCGAGGATGTCGCCCGGGCTCGCGCCTTCCACGTAGATGGGTCCGGTGAGGGCATGGATCAGGTCGAAGTCGACGTTGGCCAGGTCCTCGGCGGTCGTCGCCTCGGTGATCTGGCCGTCGGAAGCCTCCTTGGTGAACACCTCGACGACCGCTCCGGAGGGAACCGTGAGCTGGGGCGGGATCGTGGAACTCCAGCGATTGTGGGAGTTCTCGGGGCCCAGCGTGTACTCGGGCGCCGGCGTCTCCGCGGCCGTCGGCGCCTCGGCGGACTGTTCCTGCGGAGGAGGCGCGGCCTGGCAGGCAGCCAGCGCGATGGGGATGCAGGGGGCGAAGGCTGCGGCGCGCCCGACCGAGCGCGAAATCGGCGTGACGAACATCGGGATGGCTCCTCGGAAGACGGTTGCGACGGGGTCCCCGCGGGCTCGGGGGATCTTCCCCGCGGTTGTGATCTATACTTGATCGACCGTGGATTTCGCGCCATACGCCGCGACGCGCGCCGCGCCGCGCATCTTCCCCGGAACAGCACATGACCACGAGAATCCCACACCTCCAGCCAGGCGTCGTCTACATCTGGGAGGGGCGGCTGGATGTCCCCGCAGACGTCGTGGCCGCTGCCCGGCGGCTTCTCTCCGCGCGCGAACGCAAGCGCGCCGACCGCTTCGTCTACGACCGGCACCGCCGCCGCTACACCGTCGCCCAGGCCCACCTGCGCCGCGTTCTGGGGCAGCTGACCGGCATCCCCCCGGAGGCCGTCCGTTTCCACTACGAGGACAAGGGAAAGCCCTTCCTGCCCGGCGGCCCTTCCTTCAACCAGTCGCACTCCGAGGACCGGCTCATGATCGCCGTGGCTGCCTCCGGCCGGCTGGGCGTGGATATCGAGGAAAGGCGCACTGTGCGCCTCATGCTCGGTATCGCCGACAAGAACTTCGCCCGTGACGAGGCGGCCCGGCTGCATGCGGCCCCGGCGGAAGAACGGCGGCGGCTCTTCTTCCGCATCTGGACCCGCAAGGAGGCGTTCCTGAAGGCGCTCGGCTTCGGGCTCACACATCCGCTACGGTCTTTCTCGGTGGATCCGACTCCCGGCGCGGCGCAGGGGCTGCTGCACGTCGAGGATCTCCCGGAGGATCCTCGGCGATGGCACATCGGTGGCGTTCCTTGCGCCTCGGGAGCCGAGGCCGCGCTCGCCCTGGACCGGGCAGGCATCCGGGTCGAGTCTCTGCCCTACGACCCGGATGGGCTCGGATCGGTCGGCGGTTGAGCAACGCGGGGGGCGGCCCGCTTGGGCGCCGGCCGACCCACCCGTGAGGCCGCTACCAGTGCAGGGAGAAGTTGACCATCGCGCCATGTGCCGGACCCGAATCCGGCGCCCACGCGCTGCGGCCGACCTCGATGTTTGCCGACAAACCCGGGCCGACGGTCAGACGGCCGCCCAACTGATAGCCGTACCTGCCCTGGCTCGATACGTGTAGCGGCATGTTGGCGGACGGGCCTGCCGTCCGGTACGCGCCGAGGTAGCCGGAACCGGGCTGCTCGGACATGGCGAGCCTTGCGTACGGCATGAACACGGCCTCGCCCTCTCCCGCGCCGAAGCCATACCCGACTTCCGCGTTCAGACCTCGGCTGCCATACGTGTTGGCGGTCATACCGGCCGCACCCTGCGCCCAGAGCCGCGCCAATCCGCTTGCGGTCGATCCCCAGGTCGGTCTCAGGCCGACGGAGAGTCCGCGTCCTTCGCCGCCCGGATTGAAGTCGATCGATCCGCCGAGGCCCCATTCTTCGTAGCCGCTCTGCTCGTGCGTGAGCAGCGTGCGGCCATGCACCCGGATGGTGAGTCCCCGGCCGGGGTCCACGAAGGTAAAGCCCCCTCCCGCCTCGATCCCGAGTCCGGAATCGGTGTCTCCGCCGTCGTACCGCATGCCGGCGCGGAACCTGGGCCGCAGCATTGCCCCGGAGCCCGTCATGAATCCCGTCGAAGCTTCGAGGAGCATCCGTACACGGCTTGCGTCGGCGGTCAGTTCGCTTCGTCCCTCGACGGCCTCCGAGTTCATGCGCGCGACAAAGGCGTCCGAGCGCAGCGCCAGTTCGAAATCGTCGGCGTCTTCGGAACGCACGATCTCTCCCCTGAACCCCAAACCGCCCATCCGCATGGAGATGTCGCTCTCGGGGTCCTCTTCGCCTCCGCCCGCGATGTTCAGCCTCCCGGTGCCGTAGCCGAGCACACCCCAGGTGAACAGCCGGTCGCTGACGGCAAGCCGGGCATAGGGGAAGCCGCTGGTGAGACTGGTCGAGGTTTCCCCGGCATCGTCCTGGCCGGGACGCCCGAGTTCGAAGTTGCCCGACCCGCGGCTGTGGGTCACCGCAAGGCCGGTCACCACCGGGCCGACCTCGTAGTCGGCGCCGAGCGTGGCGGTCCTGACTTCGCCGTCGCCGAACCCTCCTCCCTCCTCGTTGTTGAACCGCATGATCTCTCCGCCTCCCCACAGGGAGTAGCCGCCGCCGGACCCGCCGGACGAGAGCTGGAACGAGCTGCCGCCGAACAGCCCGCCGGCGGACACCGGGAGCAACATCGACGGTCCGGCCGCGCCGGCGCCCGCGAGGGTGTTCGGGTCGAGGAGCGCGCCGAAATCGAGCGTCCGCCCACCCACTTCGACGTAGTCGTCCTGCCGGTGGGAGTGTGAGACGCGGTTGCCGATCATCTCCATCGTCTGGCTGGCCACCGACCTGCCGAACCTCTGGAGCCAGTCCGCCGCCACGGCTTCCGCCTCGGCGGTGGAGAAGTTCCGGTAGAACCCGGCCCCGATGATGAACTCGATGCCCTGGAAGGCGGGAAGGTCGTTCCTGATCGAAACGGCGTAGCTAACCTTGGGGGTTCCCGTATCCTCGTCTCCCTCCACGGTTGGATCGTCCCAGAAGTACTCGACGAATCCTCCGCCCCCCTGGGCTACGGCGATGACGTCCCGTACGAACGCCCTTCCCTGGAAGTCCGTGTTGTCCAGAACCGTTCGGCCTTCCCGCCAGGGGTCGGCACCGTGGAAGATCACGTATCCCTGGGGAGTGAAGATGAAGAGATAGACGGGGCCGGATTTGAAGTGCCCGCCGTCCTCTCTCAGCACCGTCTTCCACTCGTTCGCGCGCTCGAACCCGACCTGCCCGACAAGCTCGGTCAACCAGCCAACCGAGCCCTCCACGAACTGCCTGAGGGTCGCCCGGTCCACCACGTCGGCGGCGGACAACGGAGGCAGCGGGACGTCGGGGAGCGGCTCGCCGGCATGTGAGAGGTCCTGGAAATACCCGCCCACCACGACCAGATCAACGCCGGCCACCATGGAGTGGTACTGAAGTGCGTAGCTGTCCTTGCACGGGGTGTCGGCCGCGTCCAGCGGATCGTCCCAGCACCACTCCACGAACCCACCTCCCGCCGCTCCCGCGGCCAGCATCTGTTCGACGACTCTCGTGCCCCGGTCGTCGACCACGCCGAGCACATTCTTGCCGTCGAAGTGGGGGTTTTCGCCGTGAATCAATACCTGCCCATCCAGGGTCAGCAGGATCAGGTACATGTTGCCGACGTTCCAGTCACTGCCCTCCACGCGAAAATCGTTCACCAGCTGCGAACCCGCGTTGATGTCGGTGACCATGCTGAATTCGGAGGTCGCCCAGGTCACGAAGCCTCGGAGCGTCTCCCGGTCGACGACCTGGCCGGCGGTGACCTTCGGCACCTGCGCGTGGGCCTGGCGCGGACCGGGGAAGGTGGCGGCCAGGACCACCAGTGCGGTCATGAACAGGTGTTGCGAGGGTCGCATGACGGCCTCCCGTGCCGGGGGAAGACGGAACAGATGTTTGTGACAAAATACGCGTGAAAAGCGACAAAACAATTACAAATCACCCAATAACGGAGTGCGCCAGGGCGTCACGCGATGTGGCGTCGGCTATCCTTCAGGTGATCCGCCGGTCATGACCCGGTTTGCCGGCGTGGCAGGAGGAGTCGGGGCATGACGGATTGGATGGGCTGGCTCCGGCCGTCCGCCGGCACTGCTGCCCACCCTAACTGAAGAAGGGGTTTTCCCCCGCCTGATGGTCCGTGATGTCGTGAATGGCGGTGACCTCGGGAACGGACTGGTGGATCATCTTCTCCACACCCTGACGCAGCGTCAGGCGCGACATCGCACATCCCTGGCACCCGCCCATCATCTCCAGATAGATCTCGGTGTCCTGGACGTCCACGAGCCGGATCTCGCCGCCATGGGCCGCGATGGAAGGATTCACCTGGCGGTTCAGAAGGTCGGTCACGCGCTCGGCGATCGGGCCCGTGGGTGCGCCGGAAGCGCGGCCATCGGCCTCCGGCGACGTCTTCACCTCGAAGCCGCTCTGGTTCAGCTGGTCGATGAAGTCGACGGTGGCGCCCTTCAGCCGGGGCGCGCTCGCGCTGTCGACGAACACCGTGAACCCGCCTCCGTCCAGGGTGACGTCGTTGTCGCCGAGGTCGGCGCTTCCCACCAGCGTCAGCTCGAAACTGGGCGCGAAGGGACTCCCGTCCATCCTGACCCGCAGCGCCTGCTCCCCGTCGGGCTCGTCTCCCATGAAGGAGAGTACCATTTCGCGGGCTTTTTCCGTGAAGGTCAACATCGATCGGCGTCCTTTGCGTGAAGGGCCTTGCGGCTCCGTGTTCCCGTGGGTGAGGCCGACCCCGCATTCAGGCGAATCCCGCGCGGGGTCGACGTGTCCCGGCAGCTTGCGGCCAACTCCGAAATATGGCCTGCGCTCCGGTGGAAGCAACAGTCCCGTCGGTTGCTGGCCCGCCCCGCCTTGCCGATATTCCGGCCCACACTCGCCATCGGCTTTCCGGTGGACCGCCCGGCGACGTTCGGGCGAGCGTTTCTCGCAACACATGATACGAAAAGGTGCAAACTGTTATGCATCAACTGGATAGCATGGACAAGCTCGTCTCGCTGACCAAGCGTCGCGGGTACGTCTTCCAGTCTTCGGAGATCTACGGCGGCACCGGATCGGTGTGGGACTACGGACCGCTGGGCATCGAACTCAAGCGCAACATCAAGGAAGCCTGGTGGAGCGCGATGGTGCACCAGCGCGACGACGTCGAGGGCGTCGACGCGGCCATTCTCATGCATCCGCGCGTGTGGGAGGCGTCGGGCCACGTCGACGGCTTCACCGATCCGTTGGTGGAGTGCAAGACGTGCAAGAAGCGTTTTCGCGCCGACGAAATGGAGGATGCCCGCTGCGGCAGGAAGCCGAGCAAGGCTCCGGGCGCCTTCAAGGCCTGCGAGATCGGCGAGCCGAGGCTCTTCAACCTGATGTTCAAGACTTTCATGGGGCCGGTGGAGGAGGCCGCGGCCACCGTCTACCTGCGTCCCGAGACGGCGCAGGGTTCCTACGTCAACTTCCTCAACGTGCAGACGACCGCGCGCCAGAAGGTGCCCTTCGGCGTGGCCCAGATCGGCAAGGCGTTCAGGAACGAGATCACGCCCGGCAACTTCATCTTCCGCACGCGCGAGTTCGAGCAGGCCGAGATGCAGTTCTTCGTCGCCCCGGGGACCGACGAGGAGTGGTTCGAGCACTGGCGCGATGCGCGCATGCTGTTCCACCGGGAGACGCTGGGCATCCGGGCCGGGTCGCTCCGCTTCAGCGAGCACGGCCCCGACGAGCTGGCGCACTACGCGAAGCGGGCGGTGGACATCCAGTACGAGTTTCCCATCGGCTGGAAGGAGCTGGAGGGCATTCACAACCGCACCGACTTCGACCTCGGCCGGCACCAGCAGTACTCGGGCAAGAAGATGCGCTACGTGGAGCCCGGCGGCGGGGGCCGCTACATCCCCTACGTCGTCGAGACCGCCGCGGGGGTCGACCGCATGCTGCTGATGGTGCTTTCGGATGCGTATTATGAGGAGGACGTGGGGCGCCAGCAGCGCACGGTGCTCGGCATCCACCCGCGCCTCGCGCCGGTCAAGGCGGCCATCTTCCCGCTGGTGCGCAAGGACGGCATGCCCGAGTTCGCGACCCGGCTGCACGACGCCTTCAAGGCCGCCGCCGTCCCCAGCTTCTACGACGCGGCCGGATCCATCGGACGCCGCTATCGCCGCCAGGACGAGGCGGGCACTCCCTGGTGCATCACCGTGGACGGCCGGACCAACGAGGACGGAACCGTCACCGTGCGCGACCGCGACACCCTGGAGCAGGTGCGCGTGAACGCGGACGGCGTGATAGACTACCTGCGGGAACGGCTCGCGCGCTGAGGCGCCGGGCATTCCGGGGGCAGGGGAAGGCGGGGAACCACCGAACACGGGAGAAGCGGATGGCATCCAGGTCGGAGGTGTTCAGCTCACGCTGGGGCATGCTGCTGGCGATGCTGGGGATGGCGGTCGGCACCGGAAACATCTGGCGCTTCCCGCGCATCGCGGCCACCAACGGCGGGGGCAACTTCCTGGTGGCGTGGGTGTGCTTCCTGCTCCTCTGGTCGGTGCCGCTGCTCATCCTCGAGTTCGGGATGGGGAAGGCCGTGCGCAAGGGGCCGGTGGGCGCGTTCGCCAAGACCCTGGGGCCGAAATTCGGCTGGATGGGCGCCTGGGTCGCCTGGGTGGCCGCCGCGATCATGTTCTACTACAGCGTGGTGATGGGCTGGACGCTGCGGTTCCTGTGGGCCTCCATCACGCGCGAGATTCCCACGGAGGTGCCCGACGCCTTCTGGAACTCCTTCGCCGCCACGCCCTCCGCGATGATCACGCACGCCATCGCCCTGGGCATGGGGGTGTTCGTGGTGTCGAAGGGAGTAAAGGGCATCGAGACGGCCGCCCGCTTCCTGATCCCCAGCCTCATCATCCTGGTGGTCGTGCTGGCCATCCGGGCCCTTACGCTGCCGGGCGCCTCCGCCGGCCTCGCGTTTCTTTTCACTCCGAACTTCAGCGAGCTGGCCGACTACCGCATCTGGCTCGAGGCGCTGACCCAGAACGCGTGGGACACGGGCGCCGGATGGGGGCTGGTGCTCACGTACGCCATCTACATGCGAAAACGCGAGGACACCGCGCTCAACGCCTTCGTGATCGGCTTCGGCAACAACTCCATGTCGCTGCTGGCGGGCATCATGGTGCTGTGCACGGTCTTCTCGGTGATGCCGGACGCCGCCAGCCAGATCGTCGGGGCGGGGAACGAGGGCATCACCTTCATCTGGGTGCCGCAGCTCTTCGCGCGCATGCCGGGTGGCCAGTTCTTCATGATCCTCTTCTTCATGGCGCTGGTGTTCGCGGCGTGGACGAGCCTCGTGGCCATGATCGAACTCGCCAGCCGGGTGCTGCGGGACGCAGGGATCCCGCGCGGGCGCGCCGTGGCCATCGTCGGCATCGCATCGCTGCTGTGCGGAGTTCCGAGCGCGCTCAACATGGACTTCTTCCACAACCAGGACTGGGTGTGGGGCGTGGGGCTGATGCTCTCGGGCTTCTTCTTCGCCTTCGCCGTGGTGCGCTACGGCGTGACCGAGTGGCGCCGCAAGTTCATCAACACGGGCGATTCCGACATCCACATCGGCGCCTGGTGGGATTGGGCGATCCGGCTCGTGCTGGTCGAAGCCGCGGTGCTGATGGTGTGGTTCCTCTGGAGCGCGCGCGGCGAGAGCTTCGCCGAGACCTGGACGCTGTTCAGCCCGTACAACGTCGGGAGCGTGGTCATCCAGGCGGCGGTTGTGATTCTCATCCTGTGGATGCTCAACAAGAGGATCACGCGGGCGACCCTGGGGGGGAGCGGCGGTTCGTCCGGTTGACGTCGGGCAGGCCGATGGTCGTCCGGGTACGGCGAGGGAATGAAGTTTCGCGAGTTCGAGGGGGCAGCCCGGCAGGCCTTTGGCGAGATCCCGGAGGAGTACACGGGCGGGCTGGACGGGCTCTCGGTTCGCCATGAGGCGCTTCCGCATCCCGTGTTCCCGGACATCTACACGCTGGGCATGTGCTCGACGGAGTCGTATCCGTCGGACTGGCAGGGGCCCGAAACGACGCGCTCGGTGGTTGCCCTCTACTACGGCTCCTTCCGCGAGCTGTCCCGGCTCGATCCCGGCTTCGACTGGGAGGGCGAGCTGTGGGAGACCCTCACCCACGAGGTCCGGCACCACCTCGAGTCACTCGCGGATCAGGACGAACTCGGGGGCGTCGACTACGCGATGGAAGAGTCGTTCAAGCGGAGCGAGGGGCTCGATTTCGATCCCTGCTACTATCAGTCGGGCGATGAGATCGCCCCGGGGGTCTTCCGCGTCGAGACCGATTTCTTCATCGAGCAGGAGTGGACGGCCGAGCGGCTCGCGCGGGCCGGCGAGGTGGGCTTCGACTGGCGCGGCGAGGGTTTTCGCATCGATGCGCCCGAGCGGCTGGGGGATGCCCACTTCATCTGGATCGACGGCGTCGACACCGGACCGGGGGAACTCCAGGTGGTGCTGGTGCGCAGGCGACGATGGTGGGAGGCGTTCCTGAAGCGGCCGGCGCGGGAGCTCTGGGAGTCCGAGGCGGTCGCGCGCAGGGCGGGAGGCGCATCCGCGCGCATCCCGGACGCCCGCAGGCCCCGTGATCCGCGATGAGGATCCACGACCGCTACGCCCGCGTCACTCCGTACGAGATGGCCCTGCCGGGCCGCGCCTTTGCGGATGAGCGCTTCGAGCTGATCCGCGAGGAGGCGGACCGCCGGGGCGCGGACATCTGGGACCCCGGGGCGTTCAGCATGCTCGAGCAGGCCGGGCGCGCGATCGCCGACATCCGCATCGAGGACGAGAATCCGGTCCTCTTCGTGCAGTATGGAGTCATCCTCTTCCATGCCTTCCATTTCTGGAGCGCGGGCGAGCAGCTGTATCTGCTGGGAAACGAGGCCGCCCACCTGGTGACGCGCGCCGATCCGGTCTCCGGGCCGTCGGACTGGGCTTTCGCGGCTCCCTCCCGGGCCGGCTACGTGCAGCTGCCGCACTACCTGTTCTGGGCGCGCCCCGAGGCCGGCGGCCCCGCCGAGTCGCTCGACGGCTTCTTCTGGGTGCTGACCCCCGCTCACCGCCTGCACCTCATGGTGGCGAGCGGGATGCGCGCGGACCGTCCCGGACTCGGGGTGATGCCCGTGCCGGAGATCCCCGCAGAGGAGGCCGGCCTGTGGGCCGCCGCGAACGTGCGCGAGCGGGGCGACGACTTCGCGAGTACCTTGCCGGGCGGCGAGGACCTTTGCTCGATCGAGACGCTCGGGGAGGTGGTGAAGCTGGCGGGCCGCCTCTTCTGGCAGCTGGAGCGGGGATTGCTGCGCGCCCGTGCACCCACGAGGGGTGGTGAAGCCGGCTCCGGCGCGTCGGAGGGGGCCATCGACCAGGGCACGTCCAGGCGCGCACCCCTTGCGAGCACCTTGCCCTGGCGGCTGATCACAACCGCGGAGGCGCCATGAGAGAGTCGGTCAAGGCGAGGAAGGAGCGGGCCGCGCGCATCTACGACCTGCTCGTCGAGTGCTACCCGGATGCCCACTGCGCCCTCCACCACCGCAACCCCTACGAGTTGGCGGTCGCCACCATCCTCTCCGCGCAGTGCACCGACGAGCGCGTGAACAAGGTCACCCCGGCCCTTTTCGAGCGCTATCCGGCGGCGCTGGACCTGGCCGGCGCGCGCCGGAGCGAGCTGGAGGAGCTCATCCACTCCACCGGCTTCTTCCGCAACAAGGCGAAGAACCTGATCGGCATGGCGACGGTGGTTGTGGAGAAGCACGGAAACGAGCTTCCGCGCACCATGGACGAGCTGGTCGCGCTCCCCGGCATCGGCCGCAAGACAGCCAACGTCATCCTCGGCAACGCCTTCGGCATCGACGAAGGGGTGGTCGTGGACACGCACGTGAAGCGCCTCGCCAACCGGATGAGCTTCACCCGCTACCCGGATCCCGTGCGCATCGAGCGCGACCTCATGAAGCTCTTCCCGCGCGAGCGCTGGACACTGCTCGCCCATCTCCTGATCTTCCACGGGCGCCAGGTGTGCGCAGCCCGCAAACCCCGCTGCGAGGAGTGCACACTGTCACGCCTGTGCCCTTCGTCGAGCGTGTGAACCCACCCAACCAAGGACGACGCCCGATGCCCAGCCGCCAGGACGCGCTGGCCCTGCTGCACGAATGGGTCGACAACGAGGGGCTCAGAAAGCACATGTACGCGGTCGAGGCCGCAGTGCGCTTCTACGCCCGCAAGTACGGAGCCGATGAGGAGACCTGGGGCCTGGCCGGCCTCCTGCACGACCTCGACTGGGAGAAGCACCCCGACGAGCACCCGCACCGCGGGGTCGCCCGCCTGCGCGAGGACGGTTACCCGGAGGAGGTCGTCCGCGCCGTGCTGGCGCACGGATATCCGGACCTCACCGACGTCCCGCCGGAGACCGACCTCGACAAGGTCCTGTGCGCCTGCGACGAGCTGAGCGGCCTGGTCTACGCCTGCTGCCTGGTGCGCCCCAACGGCATCGACGACCTCAAGCCCAAGTCGGTGGCAAAGAAGCTCAGGGACAAGTCCTTCGCGGCCGGGGTGCACCGCGGGGAGGTCGCCCGCGGGGTCGAGCTTATCGGGATTCCGCGGCCCCAGCACATCCAGAACGTGATCGACGGCATGAGGACGGTCGCCGACGTGCTCGAGGTGCGGGCGGAGGACCAGGCGGCGCGCCGGCGGGCGAGGGGGGCGTAGCCGCCGGGTTGCTTCCGGCAGGGCGCGCGGTCAGTTTAGGGGGATCCGATCTCACCCTTCCTTCCCTCGCTGGAGCCCACTCTTTGACGACGGCTACCTGGGTCACGATGATCGTGATCGGCGCGTTCGTTTGGGGCGGCTTCGCCCTCGTGTTGTCCAAGGCCGTGCGCACGGAATCGGAGAAATCAGAAGCCGAACGTGCCTAAACGGACCGACCTCGAAAACATCCTAATCCTGGGATCCGGGCCGATCGTCATCGGCCAGGCCTGCGAATTCGACTACTCCGGGACGCAGGCGGTCCGCGCCCTGAGGGAAGAGGGCTACCGGGTGGTGCTGGTCAACTCCAATCCGGCCACCATCATGACCGACCCGGAGTTGGCCGACCGCACCTACATCGAACCCCTCACCGCCGAGTGGGTGGAGCGGGTCATCGAGCGCGAACGCCCCGACGCGCTGCTCCCCACCATGGGCGGCCAGACCGCCATCAACATCGCGATGGAGCTGGAGCAGGCGGGCGTCCTCGAGCGATACGGGGTCGAGCTGATCGGCGCCAACGCCCGCTCGATCTCCATGTGCGAGGACCGCGAGGAGTTCACCCTGGCCATGCGCCGCATCGGGCTGGAGGTGCCCGCCGGCGGGGTGGCCAACTCCATGGAGCAGGCGCGCGCGCTGGTGGCCGGAACCGGCTACCCGGCGATCATCCGTCCCGGCTTCACCCTGGGCGGTACCGGGGGGGGCATCGCCTACAACGCCGAGGAGTTCGAGGACCTGGTGCGCCGGGGGCTGGACGCCTCGCCCATCACCCAGGTCCTCATCGACCGCAGCGTGATCGGGTGGAAGGAGTACGAACTGGAGGTGGTGCGCGATGCCTCCGACAACGTGATCGTGGTTTGCTCGATCGAGAACTTCGATCCGATGGGCATCCACACGGGCGACTCGATCACGGTGGCTCCGGCCCAGACTCTCGCCGACGTCGAATACCAGACGATGCGCGACGCCGCCATCGCCGTCATCCGCGAAATCGGCGTAGAGGCCGGGGGCTGCAACATTCAGTTCGCGGTGAATCCGGAGGATGGCGAACTGCTCGTGGTGGAGATGAATCCGCGGGTCTCGCGCTCCTCCGCGCTCGCCTCCAAGGCCACCGGTTTTCCCATCGCGCGCGTGGGCGCCAAGCTCGCGGTGGGCTTCCTGCTCTCGGAGCTTCCCAACGACATCACCCGCACCACGCCCGCCTCCTTCGAACCGGTGCTCGACTACGTGGTGACCAAGTTTCCCCGCTTCGCCTTCGAGAAGTTTCCGGAGACGGACGGCGTTCTCGGGGTGCAGATGCAGGCCGTGGGAGAAACCATGGCCATCGGGCGCACCTTTCGGGCGTCGTGGCAAAAGGGCCTGCGGGGCCTTGAAGTCGGGCGCGCCGGATGGACCGTGGGCGAGTCCCTGGCCGACGACGGGCTGGAGAGCGACGAACGCGAGCGCCTGCTGGCGGCGCTGCGCATCCCCACGGCGGAGCGTCCGTTCCAGCTGAGGCGTGCGCTGGAGGCAGTGCTGCGGGGTGGAGGAGGGGGCGGAGCCGAGTCGTCCCTGACGCTCGGCGATGTCCATCGCGCCACCGGCATCGACCCCTGGTTCCTCGACCAGCTGATGCAGGTGATCGAAGCCGAGCAGGAATACGCGAGCGTCGCCAGCGTGACGCGCGCCCATCTGCACGCGATGAAGCGGGACGGCTTCTCGGACCGGCAGCTGGCCGCCCTTCGCGGGGAGACGGAGGCGGAGGTGCGGGCGCGCCGGCACGCGCTGGGCATCCGGCCGACCTACAACGTGGTGGACACCTGCGCGGGCGAGTTCCCGGCCGCGACGCCCTACTACTACTCGTCGTACGAAGACGAGGACGAGTCTGACCCGACGGATCGCGACAAGGTCCTCATCCTCGGGAGCGGCCCGAACCGCATCGGCCAGGGGATCGAGTTCGACTACTGCTGCGTCCAGGCGGTGCTCGCGCTGCGCGAGGCCGGCTACGAGACCATCATGGTCAACTCCAACCCGGAAACCGTCTCCACCGACTTCGACGTCTCCGACAAGCTCTACTTCGAGCCGCTGACGCTGGAGGACGTGCTGGAAATCGTCGAGCGCGAGCGGCCGATCGGCGTCGTCGTGCAGCTGGGCGGCCAGACCCCGCTCTCGCTGGCGCAGGGACTGGCCGAGGCGGGCGCCCCCATCCTGGGCACGCCGGTCGACGCCATCGACCGGGCCGAGGACCGCGAGCGCTTCGAGCGCCTGTGCCGCCGGATCGGCGCGGCCGTGCCCCCCAACGGGGTTGCCACCAGCGTCGAGGAGGCGGTGAAGGTCGGGCGTCGGGTAGGCTACCCGGTGCTGGTGCGGCCGAGCTACGTCCTTGGCGGGCGGGCGATGCACATCGTGTACGACGAGGCCTCGCTGCGCAGCTACTTCGTCCGGGCGATGGAGGCGGCGCCGGAGCACCCGGTCCTGATCGACCGTTTCCTGGAGGACGCATTCGAGGCGGATGTGGACGCGCTTTCCGACGGCGTCGACGTCGTGATCGGCGGCATCATGCAGCACATCGAGGAGGCCGGCATCCACTCCGGGGATTCCGCCTGCGTTCTGCCCCCCTACCTGCTTACGGGCGCCGAGCTCGAGGAAATGCGCGAGCTCACCCGCCGCTTCGCGCTCGAACTGGGCGTGGTCGGGGTCATGAACGTGCAGTACGCCATCCGCGACGGGCGGGTCTACGTGCTGGAGGTGAACCCGCGGGCCTCGCGCACCGTGCCGTTCGTGGGCAAGGCCACCGGAGTCCCGCTGGCGCGCCTGGCTGCGCGCGTGATGGCGGGCGAGCGGCTCGCCGACCTGAAGGTGCCCGGAGAGCCTGCCGTTCCCGGGGTCGCGGTGAAGGAGGCCGTGTTCCCCTTCAACCGCTTCGACGTCGATGTCCTGCTCGGACCCGAGATGCGCTCGACCGGAGAGGTGATGGGTTTCGACGACTCCTTCGGGATGGCCTTTGCCAAGGCGCAGACCTCCGCCGGAAATCATCTGCCTCAGGGCGGCGGCACGGTGATCATCACCGTCAATGACTCCGACAAGCCGACCGTGACCCCGCTCGCGCGCCGCTTCCACGACCTGGGATTCCGCATCATGGCGACCGCGGGCACCTGCGCGTACCTGAACCGGCTGGGCGTGCCCGCCGAGCGCATCTTCAAGGTGAACGAGGGCCGCCCCGACATCGTGGACATGATCGTGAGCGGCAGGGCCCAGCTGCTGGTGAACACTCCCCTGGGCAAGAAGTCGCAGTACGACGACTTCAGGATGCGGCGGGCCGCCATCACCAACGGCGTACCGTACCTCACCACCATGTCGGCGATGACGGCGGCGTGCGACGCGGTGATCGCGCTGCGGTCGCGGGCACCGGAGGTGAGGAGCCTGCAGGATCGCCTGGCGCCATCCGGCAACGGGGACGCCGCAGCGCCGCCGGCCGCCGCGCGCGCCGATCTGGTCGCGGCCGGCCAGGACGCGCCCGGATGATGGCGGACGGTCCGCCCACCGCCTTCTACCTCCACCCCGACGCCCCCCTGCACGACACGGGGTGGGGTCACCCCGAGCATCAGGGCCGTCTGCGCGCCCTGGCATCGACGGTGGGCCGCAACCTGCTCACCCTCCACGACCGGGTGGAACAGCGCGATGCGCGCCCAGCCACCGAGGAGGAGTTGCTTCGGGTACACACCCCCGACCACGTGGAACGCGTCCGCCGGGCGGTGGCGCGCTCGCGCGAGGAGGGGCTGGTGCGGCTGGACCCGGACACGGTGGTCTCGCCCGCCTCGTGGGGCGCGGCGACCGGGAGCGCCGGCGCGGCGATCGCGGCGGCCGAGGCGGTCGCGGCCGGCACGGCCCGGGCCGCCTTCGTGGCCAGCCGTCCGCCCGGCCATCACGCCACGGCCGACCGCGTCATGGGCTTCTGCCTGTTCAACCACGTGGCTGTCGCGGCGCGCCACCTGCAGGCCCGGGGCCTCGCCGAGCGGGTGCTGATCGTCGACTGGGACGTCCACCACGGCAACGGCATCCAGGACATCTTCTACGAGGACGGGACGGTCTTCTACCTGTCGCTGCACCAGTCTCCCCACTACCCGGGCACGGGCGCCCTCCACGAACGGGGCAGCGGTCCGGGCCTGGGCGCCACGCTCAACCTGCCCCTGCGCGCCGGCACCCCACGCTCAACCTGGATCGAGGTGTTCGACGAGGCGCTGGCGAAGGTCACGGCCGGCTTCGTGCCCGACTTCGTCCTGATCTCGTCGGGCTTTGACGCCATGGCCGGGGATCCGCTGGGCGGGATGCTCCTCGAGCCCGGGGACTTCCACCGCATGACCCGGCGGGTCATGGATCTCGCGGCCGGGCACGCCGGCGGCCGGGTCGTGGCACTGCTCGAGGGAGGGTACGATCCGGCGCGCACGGGAGAGGGGACGGTCGCGGTCATTCAGGGGTTGGCCGGCATGGAGATGCGATGATCCCGCCTGCACGGGCGCAGCCCGACCATGGCGTTCCTGTTGAATCGTCCGCGGGCGGCTCCTACTATTCGCGGCCCGCAGAACCCGGCCGGATGTCATCCCCAGCGGGGCGATTTCCGCGCCGCAGCTCTCCCCGCGACCGGAGGACGCCTTGGCCGACAGCCCCCTTCTGACCCGCGAGGGCGTCGAACAGGTGCAGGCGGCGCTCGCCGACATGAGGCTGCACGGCTGGCTGCTCTTCGAGTTCCACGGTCAGAACCCCATCGCAGCCTCCATGGTCGGCCTTGGCTGGAACACGCGCCGCTCCTTCACCCTCGTCCCCGACCGCGGCGATCCGGTGGCGCTGATCCACGCCATCGAGGGCTCGTCGTGGCGGCACTGGCCCTGGCGCAAGCGCGTCTATTCCTCGTGGCGCGAGATGGAGTCGGCGCTCGCCGATCTGGTGCGCGGCCGCCCGCGCCTCGCCGTCGAGACCTCGCCGGGCTCGGCCATCCCGTACCTGGACCGGGTTCCCGGGGGGATGATGGAGCTGCTTCGGGCCGTAGGTGTGGATCCGGCAAGCTCGGGCGATCTGGTGTCGCTCTTTCACTCGCGATGGACGGCCGGGCAGCTGGCCACCCACCGCCGCTCCGCCGTCGTGACGGCCCGCGTAGCGCGCGAAGCCTTCCAGCGGGCCGCCGCCGCCGTCGAGGCCGGGGAGCCCACCAGCGAGGGCGCCCTCTCGGACTGGATCCGCGCCCGCCTCACCGCCGGCGGCCTCACCGAAGAGGTGGACTGCATCGTCGCCATCGGCCCGCGCGCCGCCGACCCCCACTACGCTCCCGTCGGCCAGGGCGAGCCGATCCGGCGCGGCGATCTCCTGCTCATCGACCTGTGGGGCAAGCCGACCGCCGAAGACATCCCGGCCGACCAGACCTGGATGGGCTACCTGGGCGCCAGGCTTCCCCGCCGCACGCGCAGGATCTGGGAGGCGGTGCGCGATGCCCGCGACGCCGCGATCGAGTTCCTGCGCGAGCGCACGGCCGCGGGTGACGAGGTGTGCGGCTACGAGGTCGACGACGTCTGCCGCCAGCTCATTCGACAACGCGGCTACGGACGCCATTTCGTGCACCGCACAGGGCACTCCATCGACGTCGATCTCCACGGCAGCGGCCCCAACATCGACAACCTGGAGACACGCGACACCCGTCTGCTGCTCCCGGGGGTCGGCTTCTCCATCGAACCGGGCATCTACGTGCCGGACGACATCGGCGTGCGCAGCGAAGTGGACGTCCATCTCGGCGAGGACGGACCCGAGGTGACCACGCCCGATCCCCAGGAGGAGGTTTTCCTCCTGCTCGACCGCTGACGGGCCGAAAGGCCTCCGCGCGCCGCCGGTAGTGCCGTCCCGGGTCGAAGTCGCGCTTCCGCTCCCCGTCGACCAGACCTTCACCTACGCCCTGAAGTCGGACGCCCCCCGGCCGGTGCCGGGTACCCGCGTGCTCGTGCCCTTCCACAGGGCGAAACGGGTCGGATGGGTGGTGGGTCCGGGACGCCCGGGATCCGCGAAGCTCCGCCTGCGACGCATCTCGAAGATCCTCGAGGAGGAGCCGTCGCTGCCGCCCGGGCTTCTGGAACTCGCCCGCTGGATGGCCGCCTATTACATCGCTCCGCTGGGGCTCGTCCTGCGCGCGGCGCTGCCGTCGGCGCTCAGCGGGACGGGGCACGGGCCGGGGACGATGGCGCGAACCCGGAAGGTCGTGCACATCGCGCGCTGGCTGGAGTCGCTCGCCGAGCGGGACGACGCGTTCGCGCGCGCCCCGCGCCAGAAGGCCGCCTACGAGTTTCTGGAGCGCGCCGCCGGATCGGTGGCGCTTGCCTCGCTTCTCGACCAGGGCATCGGCCGGGGCGTGGTGAAGGCTCTGGAAAGGAAGGGCATCGTTGAGCTCCGCGACCAGGAGGTTGTGCGCGACCCGTTCGCCTCCACCGGTCAGGAGCCGCCTCCCGACCTGACGCCCAATCCCGCCCAGGCCGCCGCGCTGAAGCGGCTCGCGTCCGCGCTGGACGCCCCGGCGCCTCGGCCCGTCCTGCTCCACGGCGTCACTGCGTCCGGCAAGACCCTGGTCTACATCGAGCTCCTGAAGCAGGTCGTGGACGCGCGCGCCCGGTCGGCCATCGTGCTCGTACCGGAGATCTCGCTTACGCCCCAGACCGTGACCCGCTTCCGCGCGCATTTCGGCGACCGCGTCGCGGTGCTGCATTCGGGGCTCTCCGACGGGGAGCGCTACGACGCCTGGCGACAGTTGCGTGCGGGGGTCCGGCGCATCGCCATCGGCGCCCGCTCGGCCATCTTCGCGCCCCTCCCCGACCTGGGCGCCATCATCGTGGACGAGGAGCACGAAGGCAGCTACAAGCAGTCCGATGCCCCCAGGTATCATGCCCGCGACGTGGCCATCATGCGTGCCCGCCAGGATGGCGCGCTGTGTCTGCTGGGCAGCGCGACCCCGTCGCTCGAAAGCTGGTCGAACCAGATCGGCGGCAAGTTCGAGCTGCTGCGACTTCCCGAGCGTGCCACCGGGGGCTCGCTGCCGCCCGTGCGCGTCGTGGATCTTCGCGAACTCTCTTCCGCAGCCGCCGCACCCCCCCGCAACGGCGGCCGGCCGGCACGCCCCTCGATCACCGGCCGCACCGTGCTCTCACCCGAATTGACCGACGCCATCCGCCTCCGCCTGGAACGCGGCGAGCAGTCGATCCTGCTCCTCAACCGCCGCGGGTACTCGACCTTCTTCCAGTGCCGGGAATGCGGGGAGGTGCCGGTTTGCGCGGCCTGCTCCGTGTCGCTCACCTTCCACCGCGCCACCGGACGGCTCCTTTGCCATCACTGCCGCTACGAGGAGCGCGTGCCCGACAGCTGCCGCCGCTGCGGATCCCGCGCGCTCTCACGCCGGGGCCTCGGCACCGAGCAGGTGGAGCGCGTCGTGACCGAGTCCTTCCCGGGAGCTCGCGTCGCGCGCATGGACGTGGACACGACCGCGCGCAAGTGGGCGCACAGCGAGATCCTGGGACGGGTGGGCCGTGGCGAGGTCGACATTCTGCTCGGGACGCAGATGATCGCCAAGGGCCTCGATTACCCGCGTGTTACGCTGGTCGGGGTGGTGGATGCCGATGTCGGTCTGCATCTGCCCGATTTCCGCGCCAGCGAGCGCACCTTCCAGCTGTTGAGCCAGGTTGCAGGCCGGGCGGGACGGGGCACTCTGGGCGGCGAGGTTCTGATCCAGACCCGCATACCTGCCCACTACGCCATCCGGACCGCGCGCGAGCACGACTACGAAGCATTCGCCGAGCGCGAACTGACCGAGCGAGCGGGACCCGGCTACCCGCCGCACGCGCGCCTGGTCAACGTGATCGTGACCAGCCCCGATCCCGACACCGCCGCGACCGCGGCCGAAGAGGCGGCCGCCTGGGTGGAGCGCCGGCTGCGCGGCACACGGGTTGAACTCACGGGCCCGGCTCCCGCGCCCATCGAGCGCCTGCAGAGCCGGTGGCGCTGGCACTTCCTCCTGCGCAGCCCGTCCGCGCGCGCCCTGGGAACGCTCACTCGAGCCTTTTCGACGAGCTTCCGTCCCCCCTCCGACGCGCGGGTTCTGATCGACCGCGATCCGATGGCGCTGCTGTAGCGCAGGCGCTGCGCCGACACTCGCGGGCGAGCGGGCCCGGCGGCTCATGCCGCAGTTGCTTCCACCTCCCGATCCCCGATAGTTTGCGGCGCTGCTCAGTCTGGCCCTGGGGATGGGCGGTCCAAGGCCGCCCACGCAGTCAGGCAGCCGGCCGGGGTCCGGGAAGCGCCGGAGCCGGGTCGGCGGCAGTGAGGGAAGGTCCCGCAACCCGGATTCGCGATGAGCTGCCTCGCGCTGAACGCCTCCTACGAGCCACTGACCATCGTCCCGGCGCGGCGCGCGGTGCGCCTGGTGCTGGACTCGAAGGCCGAGATTCTCGAGGCGGAAGAGGCGCGTGCATTCCGCTCGGAGCACCGCAACATCCCTTTCCCCGCGGTCATCCGCCTCGTACGCTTCGTGCACGTGCCGCGGCGCTTTCGCCGGCAGGTCACCAACACCTTCCTGTTCGCGCGCGACGACTACTCCTGCCAGTACTGCGGCCGCCACCGCGATCAGCTGCGGACACGCGAGTTCCTGACCCGCGACCATGTCCTGCCGATCTCCCGTGGCGGGAGCAATCAGTGGACCAATGTCGTTTCGGCGTGCTCGCCCTGTAACAACCGCAAGGGCAACAACACGCCCGCGGAAGCCGGCATGCGTCTCCTCTCCATCCCCGCCGAGCCCAACCATGTCCATCTGGTGTGGGCGGTGCGCAGCGTCACTCCGGTCCAGGCCAAGTACGTGCGCATGTTCTACGGGGAGGAAATCCTCAAGGCGCTCTCCCTGTCGAGCGTGCCGTCGAGCGGCAGCGCGTGAAGCCGCCGTCGCCACCGGACGCGCCCGGTGGCACCGGACCGGACCGCCGTCCGTCCGCCGAACCGTCCTCACCTTCGCCGGCACGACCCGGGACTCCGCCTCCCGCCCGTCCCGCGCCTCCGCCCGTGGGCCGGCCGGACCCGCCTCGACCCGGAACGCCGGCCTCTCCGGGCCGCCAGACGCCGCCTCGGCCCGCCCGCCCATCGTCGCCGCCGTCCGCGCGACCACCGGCGCAGCCGCACGAGCGCGCCGGCGCCCCGGCGCCACCTGCCCCCGGGTCGCCACCTCCCCCGGCTCGCCTGAAGCCCGCCCGGCGCACGCCCGGGCCGCCCGCGCCGGCGGGGGGGCGCCCTGCGGGCCGTGGCGAGTCTCCCGAAGAGGCAACCCTCCGGTCGCCGCCCGCGTCCACCGAGTGGGCGTTCTCCGACACCGAGGGCACGGCCTGGATCGCGCGCGTGGCGGGTACCGCGCGAAGCGGCGTCATCGCCGATTCCGGCGCCTCGCTCATGGCGGTGCGGTTCTTCCGCGCCGGGGACGAGGCGGAGAACCCGCGCGGCGAGCTTCTGACGGTCGCCCGGGATCTTGCGGGACTCTTCCCCTCCGAATGGCAGGCCCTCCTGGCAGAGGCCACCCGCAGGCAGCCCGGCTCTGTCAAGGGCAGACGGAGACGCCGAAGCCGACGACGACGTCGGCGCTAGCAGCCCGCGGGCTGCCAGCCATTCAACAACGTTCGATGTCCACGTGTCATTCTCGTTGAGGCAACGATCACTTGGATGACGCCACGCTGGTTGCACTGGCCCGGTCGGGAGACGGGGATGCCTTCGGGCAACTCGTAACCCGCTATCGCAGGGCGGCCTATCTGGTGGCTCTCTCCGTGATCGGCCGGCCGGAGGACGCGGAGGACGCGGCCCAGGAGGCTTTCCTGGTCGCCCTCGAGCGCCTTGACGATTGTCGCAGCCCGGGCAGGTTCGGGGGCTGGCTGATGACGATCGTGAGAAACCGGTCGAACAACCTCGTGCGCCGGGAGGCGTTGCGGGCGACGGACCCGATTCCGTTCAGCGCCCGCTCCAGCACCCCGACGCCGGAGAAGGAGGCGCAGTTGTCGGAGTTGCGCGAGGAGCTCGCCCGCGCGCTCGGAGAGCTGCCGGAGGTACAAAGGAAGATCGTGCTGCTGCACGACCTGGAGGGATGGAAACACAGAGAGATCGCACAGCGCCTCGGGCTCCCGGCGGGGACGGTACGCTCGCATCTGCACTACGCGCGCAAGTCGCTGCGGGCACTCCTGAGGCCGGACGCATAGCTGGAAGCGATCTCGCGTGATCCAGGCAAGAGACACGAACAGGTAACTGGACGGACGAAGCACTCGGATGAACAGACGAGCAACATCAGGCCGGGATGCCGACATGGTCGACAACCGCAGAATCCCCTTGGAACTACTCGATCCCGGGCACTCGGACCCCGGCCACTGGGCCCGATTCCAGGCCCGCGTGATGGCCCTTGCGGGTCCGGAGCTGGCCAGGCGGCGCACGGTGCGCCCGCTGACGGTAGGCGACGTGCTGGCGTCGTGGTGGAGGTTGCTGGTTCCGGCGTCGGTGGTGGCGGCGGCGGGGATGGCCTCCCTGCTGATACCGGCCGATGCCACGCCCGGAGCCGGCATCGCCCTTGAGGAGGCTCTGGTGTCGGGGTTCGATGATGAACCGCTGCCAGCGGTGCTGGTCGCGGATCAAGTAGACGAAGTGGCGTTCCTGGTCGCGATCGAGGGAGGTCGGTGATGACTGCACGCAACACCCGCGCAGCAGCCGGCGGCGTGATCCTTGTCACCCTCATGGCCGGGTTCCTTCTCGGTCTGGTGTGGTCGAGGACATCGTCGGCTCAGGCTGAGCCCGCTGCGCCTGCGGCTGTGGCGGCGGAGGAGGCGGAGGAGGACCGGGGAGGGGAGACCCGCCGTCGCGGCCTGATCGTGGAGCGCGTCGGACTGAGCGCCGAGCAGCAGGTTCAGGTGGACTCGATCCTGGGCCAGTCACGCACGATGATGCGGCAGTTGCGGACGGACTACCGGACGGGGTACGGCGAGTTGATCGAGTCGACGCGCTCCTCCATCAAGGCCGTGCTCACCCCGGAGCAGGCTGCCGAGTACGATGCCCTTCTGAACGATTTCGACCGCCGCCGGGAGCTGGAGGACGAAAGGGAAAGGGAGAGGTCGCGGTCCGAAGCTCGCGACCGGGAGGGTGACCGCGGGCAGGGCGAACAGGAGCGCCCTCGGCGGGACAACGGGGACGGGGATGGGAGAGAAAGGGACAGGGGAGAATGGTCACGCAACGTATGAAGTACTGCCGGCGCTTCTCCGCGCAGGCCATCGCCGCGCTCGTCCTTGCGGGCACCCTGTCGGCGCAGCAGCCGCTTACGCTGGACGAGGCGATCGCAAGGTCGCTGCAGGTACACCCGTCGATGGCGCAGGCGCGCGCCGGGCTGGACAACGCGGGCGTCTCGCACCGGGCCGCCTGGGGGGGCTTTCTCCCGACTCTGAGCCTCAGCTCGGGCGCCTCGACCAACAGCAGCCAGCGGTTCGACCAGGCCACCCAGCGTACAGTGGTGGGCGCGAGCCAGAGCTACAACGCGGGCCTCTCGCTCTCGTACAACATCTTCAACGGCGGCCAGCGCTTCGCCAACATGGATCGGGCGAGGGCGGACATCGCCTCAGCCGAGGCGGACATGGAGAACCAGCGCTTCGGTGTGATTCTGCAGACCAAGGATCTGTACTTCGCCGCCCTGCGCCAGGCCGATCTCCTCGAAGTGGCACAGGCGAGCGTGGAACGAGCCGAAGAGAGCCTGGCCAACACCCGCCGCCGCGCCGAACTGGGCTCGGGAACGCGCTCCGACACCTTGCGGGCCAGGCTGGAGGTGGCGAACGCCATGCAGGCCGTGCTCCAGGGGCAGGCCGCCACCCGCGCGGCGCGTTTCGCCCTGGGGCGGCAGGTGGGCCTGTCGGAGCCGGTCATGGCCGAACTTCCAGACGATCTCGACCCGAGTGCTCTCCCTCTGAGCGAGCAGGAGATGTTCCTCCTCGCCGAAGAGCGCTCGCCGGCCGTACGCAGCGCCCGCGCCGCCGCGCGCGCCGCCTCCGCGGCCGCCGGCTCCTCCCGGGCGTCCCGGTTTCCGTCGCTCCGGGTGTCGTCCGGCTACAGCTGGGCAAACAGGGAAGCCGCCTTCAATGGCGGGACGACCTCCTGGAATATTCGCCTCTCCGGCAGCTACAACGTGTTCGACGGCTTCAACCGCGACGAGAACATCGCGCGCGCCGAGAATCAGGAACGCGTCGCCTTCGTACAGGAGGAGGATGCCAGACGTCTGGTCCGCGCACAGGTGGATGGAGCGGTGTTCGCGCTGAGGACCTCCGAGCAGGCCATCGCCATCGCGATCGAGGCGAGGGATGTGGCGGAGGAGGACCTCCGAGTCGTGCAGCAGCGCTTCGATCTGTCGGTTGCGACGATCCTCGACCTGATCACGAGTCAGATCGCCCTCGTGCAGGCGGAGTCAGGTCTGGTTACGGCGCGATACGACTACGCGGTCGCGCGTGCGCAACTGGAGGCGATTCTGGGGAGCGAACTGTGAGCCGACCTGTTATCCAAACGTCAGAACTGACCAAGCACTATGTCCTGGGAGCGGAAACCATCCGCGCCCTTCGCCGCGTTGACCTCGAGATCAGCCGGGGCGAGTTCGTCGCCATCATGGGACCCTCGGGCAGCGGAAAATCCACCTTCATGAACCTGATCGGTTGCCTGGACACGCCCACCCGGGGGCAGTACTGGCTGAACGAGCAGCTGGTGAGCGACCTGAGCGACGATCAGCTTGCCCACGTCCGCAACCGCGAGATCGGGTTCGTGTTCCAGACATTCAACCTGCTGCCGCGCGCCACGGCGTTGCACAATGTGGAACTCCCGCTCATCTACGCCGGCGTGTCCGCCCGTGAGCGGCGCCAGCGGGCCCGCGAGGCTCTGGAGACGGTGGGCCTGGGGTTGCGCATGGACCACCGCCCGCCGGAGCTCTCCGGCGGCCAGCGGCAGCGCGTGGCGGTCGCGCGCGCGCTCGTGAACGGGCCCGCCATCCTGCTGGCCGACGAGCCCACGGGGAACCTGGACTCCACCACCAGCGAGGAGATCATGTCGGTCTTCGTGGAGCTCCACCGGCAGGGGCAGACCATCCTCATCGTCACGCACGAGCACGACATCGCGCAATACGCGCAGCGCCAGATTCATCTGCACGACGGTCTGGTCGCGCGCGACTTCCTCAACGAGCCGATGGTGGCGGCGACCGTTTGAGCGACAACACCTCAGCCTGCGACGCAGGATTCTCTGGAGAGGAAATGAACGTGAGCACGAAGGCACTGAGGAACGGAGGCTTGAGGCTTCTCGCGCTGCTGGCAGTGGCGGCCTGCAACGGCGCCGACCCGGTGGAAGAGGCGCCTGGCCTCACGACGATGCCGGCCCTGCGCGACGACCTGCGCCTGGTGGCCGAAGCAACCGGCCTGATGGAGCCCGTGCGCACCGTGGAGGTCAAGTCCAAGGCCTCGGGCGAGATTCTGCGTCTGCACGTGGACACCGGGGACGAGCTCGAGCCGGGCGCGCTGCTCGCGGAGATCGATCCGCGCGACGTGCGCAACGACTTCAACCAGACCGAAGCCGACCTGAACGTGGCGCAGGCCCGGGTCGAGATCTCGACCGCCCAGCTGGAGCGCTCCCGCCTGCTCCTCGAATCCGGAGTGATCACCGAGCAGGAGCACGAGTCGGCCAACCTGGACTTCGCGAACGCGCAGGCAAACCTGGTCAAGGCCACCACGAGCATGGAACTGGCCGAGCTTCGCCTGAGCGACGTGACCATTCGCGCGCCCATGGCCGGCACCATCATCCAGAAGAACGTCGAGGAGGGACAGGTCATCCAGTCGGCGTCGCAGAACGTGTCCGGCGGCACGACCCTCTTCATGATGGCGAACCTTGCCGAGATGCAGGTGCGCACGCTGGTGGACGAGACCGATGTCGGGCAGATCTCGGCCGACCTCACCGCAACGGTGACGGTGGAGGCATTCCCGGGGCGCACCTTCGCGGGCATCGTCGACAAGATCGAACCGCAGGCCGAAGTCCAGCAGAACGTGACCATGTTCGCCGTGATCGTGATGATCGATAACCGGGGCGGCCTGCTCAAGCCCGGAATGAACGCAGAGGTGGAGATTCTGGTCGCCGAGCGCCCGAACGCCCTGCTCATCCCCAACAACGCGCTCGTGCAGTTCCAGGAGATGGCGCCGGCGGCGATGGTGCTGGGGATGGATCCGGACGCGATCGAGATGGACCGGTCCGTGTTTGCGGACCTTCGTGCCTCACTGCCGGGCAGCTCCGGCCCGCAGGGCGGGTTCATGGCGTCACCGGGTGGAGTTCCCGGGCGAATGATGGCGGGCCAGAGGCCGATGGCCGGGATGGACGGAAACGCGCGCCTGCAGGAACTTCGCGAGCAGCTGGCAAGCGGTGAGATTTCGCGCGAGCAGATGCGCGAGCAGATGATGCAGGCACGGGCGGAGAACGGCGGGAACACGGGTGCGGGAGTGAACGGAGCACCCGGAGCGGACGCGGGCCGTCCTGGTGCGGGCGCTGACGCAGGCGCTGGAGTGGGCGCCGGTGGGCGCATGGGCATGCGGGCCGGCGGAGGCGCCGGAATGGCGGGAATGGGCGCCGGCGCGGGCCAGGGCATGATGGGTGGCGTGGGCGCCGGCTTCGGGGGAGGTGCCGGTCCTGGCGAGCAGGAAGGTGCGCCCCGTCCTGCGATCACGTTCGTGATCTCGGCGGATGGCGCCATCGAGCCGCGCCCCATCCTGATCGGCGTGAACGACTGGGACAACACCGAAGTGGTGGCCGGGCTCGAAGAGGGGGAGGAGGTCGCGCTGATCGGCGCGGCCCAGTTGCAGGCGCAGCAGCAGGAGTTCATCGACCGGATGCGCGAGCGGATGGGCGGAAGCCCGTTCGGAGGGGGTACCCCGCGCGGCGGAAGGCGCTGACGCAGCCCGGAGATCCGAAATGCTGATCAAGGAGATCGTCGTCGTCGCCCTTCAGGCCATCAGGGTCAACGCGTTGCGCTCGTTCCTCACCACGCTCGGCATCATCATCGGCGTGGCCGCGGTGATCGCCATGGTGTCGCTGGGCGAGGGTGCGCAGCGCCGCGTGGAAGAGCAGATCCAGAACATGGGCACCAACGTGCTCACCATCCGGCCCGGTCAGAGCATGTTCCGGGGCATCCGCGACGGCGGCGCGCGTGCCCGCCTCTACGACGAGGATGCAGAGGCGCTGCGCATTCAGACCGGGGGTTCGCTCCTGATCGCTCCCGAGATCGAGCAGCGCCAGCAGCTCTCCTATCTGCGCTGGAACTCGAGCAACGAGGTGCTGGGCACGTGGCCCGAGTATTTCGACGTCCAGAACATCGATCTGGCTCTCGGAAGGATATTCGACGAAGGCGAAGTGCAGGGGCGCCGCCGCGTGGCTGTTGTGGGGTCGGAGATACCCAACCAGCTGGAGACGCCCGCGGCGCTGCTGGTAGGGCGCACGGTACAGATCCGCGGGATTCCCTTCGAGGTCATCGGCGTCCTGGAAGAGCAGGGCGAGTCCAGCCCGTGGTCGCAGCCGGACGAACGCGTCTACATCCCGCTGAGCACGGCCCAGTACCGGGTCTTCGGGGGCCGCGACCGGCTCAATTCCATCAGCGTGAAGGTGCTGGACGAAGGCTCCATGGACGCCGCGTACGCCGACATCGACCGCATCCTGCGGCGCGAGCACAGGATTCCGCCCGGCGAGGACGCCGACTTCTCGATCCGCAATTCGGCCCAGCTGCTGGAGTCGTTCAACGAGACCCAGCAGACCTTCACCTATCTGCTCGGCGGCATCGCGGCGATCAGCCTGCTGGTGGGCGGCATCGGCATCATGAACATCATGCTGGTGAGCGTCACCGAGCGCACCCGCGAGATCGGCATCCGCAAGGCCATGGGCGCGACGCGGCTGAACATCCTGCTTCAGTTCATCATCGAGTCGCTGGTGCTGTGCACGATGGGCGGGATTCTTGGCGTGGCGGCGGGCGTCGGCAGCGCGGAGCTGCTGTCGAACACGGCGGGCTGGGAAACGGCGGTCGCGCCGGCGGCCGTGGCCGTCGCGCTGCTTTTCTCCGCGGGGATCGGGCTCTTCTTCGGGATCTGGCCCGCGCGCCGGGCGGCGCTCCTCGATCCGATCGACTCGCTGAGATACGAGTAAGGCGGGGGCGCCCGGCTCCCTACTCTCGCGGCAGAATGACCACCAGGATCGAGTCGCCGCGCACCACCTGCATCTCCGGGCGACCCCGGCGAGCCAGCCGCCCAAGCCTGATGCGGAATTCCATCAGGCTGCTCGCCGGCTCTCCGCCGATGCTCACGATCACGTCCTCGGGAGTCAGGCCGGCGCGGTAGGCGGGACTGCCCTCCACGACCTGCACGACCTGGAACCTTCTTCCCTCGGCGCCGGAATTGGCCGGGGCGTCCCGTTCCACCACCCGGAGTTCGGCTCCCGCTACAAAACGGTCGCCGAGGAGGTAGGGAGACCGGAAGCGAACGCCCGGGGGTGGGCCTCCGGGGGCTCTGCGCCCGCCGACGCCGCTTCCGTCGATGGTGATTCGCCCACGCGCGGGCGGCCCCCTGCGGCCTCCGCGCTCGTCCGGCCCGGCCTCATCGACGGTAATCCGTACACGTGCCGGGGGACGACCGACCGGAGGCCGGGGACCGAAACGCTGGGACCGCATCGTCTCACGGGCCCGCACCATCATTTCACGCACCCGGTCCATCACCTCCGCGGTCGCTTCCAGTTCGCCGGTGGCCTCGGCCTGCTCGAGCATGGCCCTGCGGGCGCTCTCCATGTTGGTCCGGAATCTCGCCCAGGTCGTATCGGCCATGAGCGAGTCCACCATGCGCAGGATCTGCAGGCGCGCCGAATCGACGCGCGCGGTGAACTCCTCCATCGTGGCCGGATCCATGGGATCGGGCCGCGTTCCGGCGATCACGCGCAGGGTCCGTTCCCGGTTTGCGCGCAGCACGGTGAGCTCGAGGGGAAGTCCCGGGCGGAGGCGCTCGCCCAGTTCCACCAGGGCTTCCGACGAGACATCCGCCCCGTCCAGGCGGAGCAGGAGGTCGAACGGACGCACCCCTGCCCGGTCGGCGGGACTTCCGCTGTCCACCCGCACGATCATCACGCGGGTGGAGCCGTCCGGCAGCGCGCGGCCTTCGACCTGGATGCCGATCCAGCCATCCTCGCCCGGAGAGACATCGGTCTGGGCCTCGGCCTCCCCGGGAGAGAGCGAGAGAATCAGGAGCGCCGCTCCGAAGCCGCCGAAACGAAACATGCTAATACCGATCTGCGGAGGCGAAGAGTGCGTTCAATGCCGCTTCGCGCTCCGCGACCGCGCTGACCAGGAACCCGTTCAGGAACGGATCGTCGGGAGCCTCCTGAACCGCCGCCTGACCCATGGCCAACATCGCGTCGAGGACGGCAAGACGGCGCGGATCCATTGCCGTGCCCGCCTCCGGGCCGCGCGTCAGCGCACGATAACGCAGCATGGCGTCCCGGTACTGCTGTTCGGCGAGGCGCAGGACCTCCGCCGCCTCCTCGGGAGTTGCGGCCTCCCCGGCCGTCAGTCCGGCCGGCGAAACCCCGCCCGCCGTCATCTCGCCCGCTGCAACCTGTCCGCCTGTTGGCTGACCCCATTCCGCTGGCGCCAGCACCGCTCCGGAGAGACCTCCCGCGAGGAAGAGGACCACGGCGGCGGCGGCCTGCATCCAGCCACGCCTGCGGTCGATCATACGGATGACCGTGTCCGCCGGAGTGCTGGTGCGCAGGAGCCCCTCGCGTTTCAGCCGCTCCTCCAGCGCCGGCCAGTCTCCGGGCGCCGGGCGCAGGTCCGGCAGCGACCCCAGCGCTTCCGTCTGCTCGCGCAGCAGCTCAAGCTCCCGGGAGCAATCGGGGCAGCTGGCCAGGTGCTGCCTCTCGCTTCTGAAGGGTGCCTCGTCAACCAGGCGAGCCAGAGCTTCCAGACTCAGATGCTCCATGCTTCCCGCTCCTGTTCGTGTCGGGGTTCGTGAACCGACCCCAGCAATTGTCTCATTTTCGCGCGCGCCTTGAAGAGCTGTGACTTGGATGTGCCCGCGGTCACGCCCATCATCTCACCGATGTCCTTATGCGTGTAGCCCTCCACGTCGTGGAGGATCAGTACGCGCCGCATGCCTTCCGGCAGGCGGTCCAGCGCCGCCTCCAGCCGCTGCGCCAGCAGGGGATCCCCTGGCGAGGACTTGACCGGGACGGTATCGGGGATCGGCACCTCCCGGTCCTGCCGGGTGCTCTCCCTGCGCCTCGCCTGCAGCGCCGCGTTGACCGCGATGCGATGCAGCCAGGTCGAGAACTTCGAGTCGCCGCGGAACGTCGGAAGCGCCCGGATGACGCGCACCCAGGTCTCCTGGGCGTAGTCCTGGGCAGTGTGGTCGTCCCCGGCTATTCTGCGCACCACGGCATACACGCGAGGGCTGTAACGGTCGTACAGCGACCGCACCGCCCGAGCGTCACCTTCGCTCGCCCTGCGGATCATCCGGGATTCGTTCATCCCTTCATCCGTCGGTACCCGCTCGTCGCGAAGCGCGAATATCCTCTGTGCTCGACTCATTCGGGTTGTATCCAGACCGGTTCCGGCGTCCCGAACTACGTCTGTTGGATGTGTTGCGGCGTCAGTTGGTTGCCTGTAACCTTGCGCCGCATCCTCGACAAGCCCAAGGCACCCTCCGACGTTTCGGAACATCCCGGGGCCCGGGGCCTGTGCCGACAACTCTACACGGCCCTGCCCGGCCACGCGAAACCAAGGTCGGAGCATCACCGCAAGCCCTGGAAGAGCCACGCACATGAACGCGATTCCCTGGAAGGCGCGCGGCGCCACCCATCTGGAGTGCACCTGGACGGGCGAGACCTTCGACAGCGAACAGTTGATGGGGCTCTCGCCCGCCGGAAGACCGCTGTTCGCGCGCTACGATCTGGACACTATTCGGCGCCACTTCCGCCCGCGCGACCTGGAGGGACGGCGGCCGGATCTCTGGCGTTACGAGGAGGTGCTGCCGGTACGGGTCCCCGAATGCCAGCTGTCCCTTGGAGAAGGCTGGACGCCGCTCACGGATGCACCGCGGCTCGCGAAGCGCTACGGCATGCGGCGCCTCTGGGTGAAGAACGAAGGCATGAACCCCACGGGCAGCTTCAAGGACCGCGGGCTGTGCCTGGCCGTATCGCGCGCGAAGGAGCTGGGGGCGAAGGAGCTTGCGATTCCCACGGCGGGCAACGCGGGCAGCGCTGCGGCCGCGTACGGAGCCGCGGGCGGGCTGCCGGTTCACATCGTCGCGCCCAACGACACCCCGGCCACCATCGTGGAGGAGATTCAGGGGCTCGGCGCCGACCTGGTGCTGATGGACGGCCTCATCACCGACTGCGGCCGGGTCGTGCGCGAGGGGGCGGACTACATGGGCTGGTGGGACCTCTCCACGCTGAAGGAGCCGTACCGTGTGGAGGGCAAGAAGACGATGGGGTACGAGCTCTTCGAGCAGTTGGGGTTTCGGCTCCCCGATGCCGTGATCTACCCGACCGGCGGGGGCACCGGTCTCATCGGCATGTGGAAGGCGTTCGACGAGATGGAGCGGATGGGCTGGATCGGGAGCGAGCGCCCGAAGATGTTCTCGGTTCAGCCGACCGGGTGCGCGCCCGTGGTGCGTGCCTGGCAGGACGGCACCGAGGCCGCCCAGTACTGGGACGACGCCGAGACCTATGCGGCGGGGTTGCGGGTCCCGGCGGCGGTGGGAGACTTTCTCATGCTGCGCGCGATCCGCGAGTCGGAGGGCGGCGCGGTCGCGATCGAGGACGCGGCGATGGCCGAGGCGGTGCGGGCGATGGGGGAGTGCACCGGCATCTTCGCGTGTCCGGAGGGCGGCGCGGTGCTGGCGTCGGTGACGGAGTTGCTCGCCATGGGGCTGCTCTCCGAGGACGACGAGACGGTGCTGTTCAACACCGGAAGCGGACTCAAGTACGTGGGGATGACGCCGGTGGAGTCCCCATGAGCGCTTTGCCTTCGCTCCACTTGAGGCTCATTCCGTCTCCCGGCCTTCCATGGCCGCGCGAACGCGATCAACGAGTCACGGCTTCCCGGTCATCGTCCCCGGTCTTGATCCGCTTCAGACGCCGGTAGAGGGAACTGCGAGTGAGCCCGAGCGCCCGCGCCGCCCTGCTCACATTGCCGTCATGGCGATCCAGCGCCTTACGGACGAGGATGCGCTCGGCCTCCTCCAGCGTAACGTCGGCGAGGGCCACCGAATCGCCTTCTCGACCGCGCAGCCGAAGATCGGCCGCCCTGATGTCCGAGCGGCGTGCCATGAGCACGGCCCGCTCGACCGAATGCTGCAGCTCGCGCACGTTACCGGGCCAGGCGTGCGCCACGAGGGCGGCCTCGGCCCCCGGCGAGAAGCCGACAATGGCTCTCCGGTAGCGGGCTGCCTGCCTCCCCAGGAAATGCCGGGCCAGCAACGGGATGTCCTCGGGGCGGTCCCGCAGAGGCGGAAGCTCGATCTCGACCGTGTTCAACCGGTAGAGCAGATCTTCGCGGAAGTCACCTCTCGCCACAGCTTCGCCAATGCTGGCGTTGGTGGCGGAAATGACGCGCACATCCACGTGCCGCACCTTCGACGAGCCGACACGCCGGATCTCCCCGGTCTCGAGCACGCGCAGGAACCTGGCCTGCTGCTGCAACGATACGTTGGCGATCTCATCCAGAAACAGGGTGCCCCTGTGGGCGAGTTCGAAGCACCCGACCCGCTCGGTCCTGGCGTCGGTGAAGGCGCCCTTCACGTGTCCGAAGATCTCGCTCTCGAAGATCCCTTCGCCAAACCCTCCGGCGTTGACGGCGACGAGGTCGTACCCGGCTCGATGCGACACCGCATGCAGCCTTCGAGCGACTACCTCTTTTCCCGTTCCGTGCTCCCCGGTGATCAGCACGTTCGCGTGTGACGGACCGACCCGTTCGATGATTTCCAGCACCGGCCGCATGGCCGCGGATTCGGCGATGAGTCTCGGTGCGCTCTCCCCCTTCAGCCTGATGTTCTCGGTCTCCAGCCGCTGGGCACGGCGCAACGCCCGCCCGAGGTCCACTTGCGTCCGAATCGTGGCGAGCAGCCGTTCGTTGTCCCATGGCTTCTCGACATAGTCCCGGGCTCCTCGGCGCATCGCCTCCACGGCTCCGGCCACGCTGCTCCACGCGGTCATGGTGATCACGGGCAGGGTTTCGTCCAGTTCGCGCAGGTCGCGGAGCAGGCCCAGTCCCTCCTTCCCGGAGGTGGTGTCGCGGGTGTAGTTCAGGTCGAGCAGAACCAGATCGAAGTCGCCCTTTTCGACCGCGCGCCGGGCCGCACCGGGGGACGTGACGGCCGTGGTCTCAAAACCCTCGCCCTTCAGCAGCAGGCGCAGAGCTTCAAGAATGTCGCTCTGGTCATCGGCGATCAGGATACGCGCCGTCATGGGCTGTCTGCCTCGGTCTCATGCACGGTCAAGTCGCCAACTGCCCTAACACCTGGAAGATGATGCCGATGGCACCTGCCATCCACGGTCGGCTTCCCCGGCCCCGCTCGATCGTCAACTCACGAGAAAGCTCCGTGGCTGGCAGGGCCGCGTGACCTCAGCGCGGATCCGCGAAGCGGTAGTAGAAGGCCGGCAGCGGGACGATGCGGGTACGCGGCGGGCGTTCGTCCAGCGGGTCGGGGCGGCGCATGGCCAGCGCCCGGTTGAGGTTGAGCTCGAATCCGGCGGCGTGCCGCTCGAGCGCGTGCCAGTCCACCCCGATCGGCGCCCGCGCGATCAGGGCGAACCCGGCCCGCTGATCGGCCGGGAAGGCGGCGACGCCCCAGAGTCCGGCGCCGGCGAATGCCCGAAGGTCGCCGCCGCCGAGGTACTGCTTGCCGGTGACGGCCAGCGACAGGTCCCGTCCCGAAAAGGTCCCGAGCGCGAGTTCGATCGCCCGGTTTCCGGACTCGTACTCGAAGACCAGGGAGATGAAGCCGGTGCCACCGAGGGTGAGCCCGTAGCGGTACACCGGTGGATCGTCGGCGGGGTCGGATGCTTCCGCGCCGCGCGGGGCGGAGGGGGCAGCGGCCGCGTCGACCGCCGGCACCGGGGACAGGGCGTGCAGCGAGTCACCTGAACTGAGGCAGAGGCTGGTGACGAGCCCCAACCCGGCCAGAAGTCGGTTCAAGGCACGCCCCAGCGCGTGCCGAAGTAGAAGCTCCGGCCGGGGCCGGGTTCATGAAAGCGGCCTCCGAAGGCGTTCACCACCACCGATGCCGTGTAGAGCGTGTCCAAGATGTTGGTCACGCCCATGACCACGGCCAGGTCCAAAGCCCCGAAGGCCGACTGGGGGTCGGACTCGTAGCGAGCATCCAGAAGCTGGTAGGCGTCGGTCTCGGCGGTGTTGCGGTCGTTGACGGGAAGAGCCGATACGTGGGCCGCGCGCAGTTCCCAGTTTCCCGACCAGAACCCGCCGGGAACCCGCAACGAGGCGATGGCCTCCGCGCGGTGGGGGGCGAGTCCGGGGATCTGGTTGCCGCCGTAGTCGTTTCCGTCCACGACGTAGTCGTCGAACACCGCGTCGGTGTAGCTGTAGGTTGCGCGCAGGGACGCTCTCCCTCCCGGAGCCAGTGTGAACGCAGCCTCGAAGCCCCGGTGGCTGGCGGAGCCGGCGTTGGCGTAGAAGGTTCGGTCGATGTCGGGTACCTCGATGGGCACCAGCGCGTCGGTGATGCTGGTGCGGAAAACGCTGAACTCGTAGGCGAAGGTGTTGTCCGAGAGGCCGCGCGTGCCGACTTCCAGGCTGCGGCTCCGCTGGGGGTTCAGTTCCGGGTTGAAGCCGCCCCGTCCGCTGGGGTCGTTGGCCAGCTCGGTGGTGGTGGGGCTCTCGAAGGAGGTGCCGACATTCACGAAGAGGCCCACGGATCGGGTTGCCGCGACGTGCAGCCCGAGCGAGGGGCTGATCGCGTCCATGAGACGATCTCCCGAGTCGTCGCCGTTGGAGAGGAACGCGTCCTCCACGGAGAAGTCCAGCCGGTCGTAGCGCACCCCGCCCACCAGCCGGGCGCGCTCGCTCACCCGCAGATCGCCCTGGCCGAAGAACGCCAGGGTGCGGACGTTCTCCAGCTGGTCGAGCCTGAGAGCCGCGCGTTCGCCGCCGTCGTTGCCGTGGTTCTGGCGATCGTCGCGCTGCAGGGCGTACTCGCCGCCGAAGTTCCAGGAGAACTGTTCGGACTCTCCCGCCTGTCCCCGGAGCGCGCCGCGCACTCCGGCCGCGTTGCGCTTCAGGTCGATGACGGCTGGGGGAATGGGGTTGTCCAGGTTGCGGAAGAGCCCCCACGCCGAGAGGTCCGCCTCCCCGGCGGCGGCGGCGCCGGTCCAGCGCACGCCGAGCTGCCCCTGCGTGACCTGCTTGTTGGTCCCCTGAAAGATGTTGCCCCGGTGGGCCCGCCGGTCGCCCACCGCCAGCAGCGAATCGTTGATGGAGCCGGGATTGTCGCCGTCCAGATTGGCCAGGTTCGCGGTCACCACGAGCTCGCCGTCAGCCAGCGGGGAGCGCAGTTGCCCGTTCAGGTGCAGCTTGCGCGCCTCTCCGAAAACGGAACCGTCGTCCGCAACCGGGTTCCGGCGGAAGCCCTCGTACTTGAAACGTGAGGCGCTGAGGAGGTACTCCTGCTCGCCCGAGACGCCGCTGGCGGTGGCCTGCATCCGCGTCATGCCGTTGCTGCCGCTGACGTAGGAAAGCTCCGGGCGGAAGGGCTGGTCGGCGGCCCGCCGGGTCTCGAACCGCAGCACCCCCCCCGCGCCGTTGCCGTAGGCGGATGAGCCCGGACCGCGCAACGCCTCCACCCGTCCCAGGGTGCCCAGGTCCAGATGATCGAGGGTCGACTGACCGTCGGGCAGGGTCGCGGGGATGCCGTCCACCAGCACGGTCACCCCGCGTACGCCGAACTGGGCGCGGGCGCCGAAGCCGCGAATGGAGATGCGCTCGCCGACCGCCGAGTTGTAGCGGTTCTGCACCTGCACGCCGGGAAGGCCCTGGAGCGCTTCCTCGATGGAGAGCCCGGCCTTGCCCCGCGTGAGCGCCGACTCGCCCAGTACCGACACGGCGAAGGGAACCTCACCGAGCAGAATGGGCGTGCGCAGCACGGTCACCTCGATTTCGTCGAGCGGAATCACGGCGGACGAGTCGGGTTCCTGGGCCGCGAGTCGCGCGGGGACGTTGGTAAGGGCGAACGTCAGTGCGAAGCCCGCGAGCGCGATTCCAAGGGCCGGGGTCCGTCGGGGAGTCGAGCGGGGCGCGCTCAGGGGGTCGGGCCGCGCAAGGGGAGAATGCAGAGGAAGGGTCATCGTCGGGCGGTCGGTTGTGGGAGTCGAAGCGCTCGCAATCCTGCCGTCGATGCGCGGCCTGCAGGTCGCCGGTAATGATACCACTCCGGCATCCGAAGCGCCTTGCCGGTCCGGCGCCTCACCGCTCTCGGGCGGGCGCGCGGATTCATCCACGGTTTACTGGTTCCTGATGTACACGGTCATGAACTCGGCCTGGCCCGCCTCCTCCAGGACGAGAGTCTCCGGTTCGGCCGCACCGTTCGCCGTCCCGGCTTCCACGACCACGCTGGGTCCCGCAGGGACGCGGCAGAAGAGGAAGCGCCCGTCCGTGCCGGTGATTGCCTCGTACTGACCGTCCCTCTGCTCAAGCCGCACAAGACCGGCGGTGGCGTCGCCTCCGCCGCGCGGGTTGCTTCCCGGCGCGATGGTGCCGATGTCCCAGCCCGTCCAGGTAGCGGTGACGAGCGCGCCCTCCACGGGGACTCCGGAGACGCCGTCCACCACCCGGCCGGCGAGCACGCCGGTGCGCTCCGCCGGTCCCGCTTCCGCGCAGGCGTCGCGCAGCACCTCCCGGCGTGACGGGGTGAGCAGCCGGAGCGCGGAGACCTCACCCCGGCGCACCTCCACCTCGACCGGCTCGGGCGCGAAGCCCACCTCCTCGAGCACCGGGTGATGGTAGCCGATGCGGTACACCCCTTCGGTCAGGCCCGTCAGCCGGTAGTTGCCGTCGGGCCCGGTGACGGCGGTGTGGTCGGTGCCATCGGCGAAGACCCGCGCACCCTCCAGCGGGCGGGTGTGCAGCGAATCCAGCACCGTCCCCTCGATGGTCCCGGTTTCGGCTTCGACCAGAGTCTCTCCCAGCGGGGTCAGGATGCGCATGACCACGGCACCGGTCTCGCGGATCCCCGCCAGGAAGCGTTCGGGGATGTTGGTGAAGGGATTGGGCCTCATCCCGGGGCGGGGCATGCGGATGTACCACTCGCGCACCACCCAGGTCCCGTTGGGGAGCCCCGCGAACATCACCTTGCCGCCCACATGCCGCGAACGGAGCTCAGCGTCCAGATCCGCGTAATTGTACTCCAGCCACTGGAGTTCCGAGGACTCCGGGTCCAGCCACATGACGCCCCGGATGTCGATATGCCCGCGGCGTCCCTCCACGGGCTCGAACGCGAGCCCGATGAGGCCTGCCGTCTCGTCCTCGCCTTCACGCACACGCAGGCAGTGGGTGTCGAGAAAGGCGTCCGAGAGCATGACGTTGGCGTCGGGGGCGTAGTAGTAGGTGCCGTCCTCCTCCTCCTGCACGAAGCCGTCCGCCATGAGCTCCTCGACGGGCCGCGACACGAAGGTCTGACGCTGCATGAGGTCGCTGAAGTTGCGCTGCTCGTTGGTCACGGTGCGGGCGTCGGCGTCGAGGTCCCGCTCGTACTTCATGGTGACGTAGCGATAGACGGAGGTCTCGTCGGTGAAGGCCGCCGCGGCGAGCGCCTTGCGCGCCTCCTCCCATACCCGCGCCACGTCGAGCCCGCCTTCCGGGCGCAGCACGCAGCGGCGCTCGCCTTCCACGGTGATGTTGTCGAGCGCGATCGCCTGTACCGGGACCACCATGTCGTGGAAGGCCGCGGCCCCGGGGGCCAGTTCGAGCGGCGGGGAGGTGATGCTCGCGTAGCCGATGCGGTCGGCGCGCAGGGTGTAGGCTCCGGCCTGCGGCGCGCGCAGCGTGAACCTGCCCAGGTCGTCGGTGAGGATGCGTCCCACCTGGGTGCCTTCGCCGTCGATGAGCACGATCATCGCGCCGGGCAGGGGGGTGCCGGCGCCCTCCTCGAGCACCCGGCCGCGCACCATCTGCGCGGCGGCCGGGGATGCGGTGGCGGCACAGGTGAGGGCCAGCCAGACAGCCAGTGCGAGCACCGTGCCGGCTGTCTCGCGGCGGCTCACCTCTTCCGGAGCTCGCACGATCCCGGGACGCGTTCTCCTTCCAGCCATCACCTGCCCCCTTTTGCGAACCGGCCGGCCTCGCGTTACCGCGACCCCGGCGCTCTTCCTATATTGAGTACAATCGCCGGTTGTTTCGTTGAGCGCAGGAGGTCCGGGATGTTCGGCCTGCCCCATGCATCGCTACACCATAGCGCACCATCCGTCTGTTCCGCGAAGGTCATGGGGGCCGGTCTGGCCCTGATTGCCGCGGTCACGTCGCCGCTCATGGCGCAGGAGCGCGGCTTCCAGCCCACCGACTACTACCGCATCGTGGGGGTGTCGGAGCCGGCGATGTCGCCGACGGGAGCGTACGTCGCCTTCACGGTCACGCGCGTGATCGAGGAGGAGAACCGGCGCCACCGCGAGGTGTGGCTGCAGCCCCTCTCGGGCGGCCGGCCCGACGGCGAAGCGATCCGCTTCTCCGACCCGACCTCCGAGGCCGGCGGGCCGCGGTGGTCGCCGGACGGCCGCCTGCTCTCGTTCCGCTCCAGCCGGGGCGACGACCCGAACCCCATCTGGTTCCTGCGGGTGGACGGGCCGGGCGGGGAGGCCTTCCACATCGAGGGCGTCGACGGAGCACCGGTGTGGTCGCCGGACGGGCGCAGCATCGCCTTCACCCGCGCACCGGATGCGGACGACGGGGATGACGACGACGGCAACCGCCAGGTCGCGCCCGACGCGGTCACCAGCACGCTGGATGCGGAGCGCTTCGACGGCCACGTGATCACCGCAATGCGCTACAAGCGCGATGGCGTGCATCCCCTGCTGACGCACTACTCGTTGCGCGACAGGACCCAGCTGTTCGTGGTGTCCGCCGATGGCGGCGCGGCGCGGCAGCTCACTGACCTCCCGTTCGATGTGGGCGGAGCAGCCTGGTCGTCGGACGGGCGGCGCATCTATTTCACCGGCAACGAACGGCAGGACGACGAATACAACTCCGAGAACACGGGCGACATCTGGTCGGTGGCGGTGACGGGCGGGTCGGTTCGCCGCCTCACCACCAACCCCGGCAGCGAGTCGGCGCCTGCACTTGCGCCGGACGGCGGCTCCATCGCCTACCTGTCCAGCCCCGCGCGCGGCGAGCAGTCCGACATCATGGTGCGCGAAGTGGGGCCGGACGGCAGCATGCGCGGCGTTCCCGTCAACCTCACCGCGGGCTGGGACCTGCAGCCTGGCGCGCCCTCGTGGTCGGAGGATGGCAGCGAGATCCGCTTCTCCGCCGGCATCGGAGGCAATTCCCACCTGTTCGCCGTCCCGGCCGCCGGAGGCGAGCTCGCGCAGGTCACCGCGGGCGACCGCAGGCTGTCAGGCTTCTCCTTCACGGCCGACGACGGCGTGATGGCGTTCACCGCCACCGATCCGGTGACCCCGGCCGAGCTCTACGTCGCGGCCGGCGACGGCTCCACCGAACAGAAGGCCACCGGCTTCAACGACGACTGGCTCTCCGACATCACGCTCATGCCCGCCGAGCGCATTGCATGGATGATGGACGACAGCATCGAGGTCGAGGGCTGGGTGGTGCGGCCGGTGGACGAGATCCCGGGCCGCTCATACCCGATGGTGCTCAAGATCCACGGCGGGCCGCACAGCGCCTACGGCAACACCTTCTTCCCGACCTTCCACGTGCTCTCGGCAGCGGGCTTCTACGTCCTCTACACCAACCCGCGCGGTTCTTCCGGCTACGGGCACGCCTTCCAGTACGCCACCCGCGAGCAGTGGGGCATCGTCGACCGCGAGGACTACCTCGCCGGCGTGGACGCCACCCTGGCCGCCTATCCCGCCATCGATCCGGAGCGTCTCGGCGTCTCGGGCGGCAGCTACGGCGGCTTCATGTCCAACTGGCTGACCGCCACCACCGACCGTTTCGCGGCCTCCGCCTCGAGCCGCTCGATCACCAACTGGGAGAGCTGGTGGGGCACCTCGGACGCCCAGGGACTCACGGAGTACGAGTTCGGCGGCACCCCGTGGGAGGAGCGGGACCGGTACCGGCGCCTGTCGCCCATCTCCTATGTGGAGAACGTGACCGCACCGACTCTCCTCATCCATTCCGAGCAGGACTGGCGTACTCCGATGCCCGACGCCGAGCAGTGGTTCATGTCGCTCAAGAAGCTGCGCGTTCCCGTCGAGCTGGTGCGCTATCCACGATCCAGCCACGGTCTCTCGCGCACGGGCGAGCCGTGGCTGCTGGTGGATCGGCTGGAGCGCATCCGCAGCTGGATGGTGCACTGGCTGATCGAGGAGGAGGAGACCGTTACGAGCCAGCCCCGGTAGCCGCGGAGGGAATGCGCCAATCCCCGAGGGGCGTGCGCGAGCCCGGTAGCGGAATGCGCGAACCCGGAGCCATCCGCGAGTCCGGCGGAGAGCCCGCGGATCCGGCCCTGATTCTCGGGGCACGTCCCGCGAGTCCCGAGGATGGTCTGCGCATCGGCACTTCGAGAGATGGACGCCCCATCAATGCCTTCCGTTTCGGCTCCGGACCCGTGCGCGTGAGTCTGTTGGGAGGATGCCATGCCGACGAGCCCGTGGGGCCGGCGCTCCTCGCCAGGCTGTGCGGATGCCTGGCCGGGCTGGCTCCGGATCACCCGATGCTGGAGCGCTTCGAATGGTGGATCGTGCCGCACGTGAATCCCGACGGGGCTGCACGCAATCGCGCGTGGCAGGCCCGCGGGCTCGACTTCGAATTGGGCGAGTACCTGGCGCACGTCATACGCGAACTCCCCGGGGACGACATCGAGTTCGGGTTTCCGGCGGACGCGGATGATACGGACGCGAGACCCGAGAACCGGGCGGCCCGCGCCTGGTGGGCCAGCGCCGGCGGCGCCTTCGACCTGCACGTCTCGCTGCACGGGATGGGGTTCTCGTCGGGCCCCTGGTTCCTCATCGATCCCCACTGGATCGATCGAACGGAGCCACTGCGAACCCGCTGCGCGGAGATCGTGCGCGACCTGGGCTACCGGCTGCACGACGTGGAGCGGGAAGGGGAGAAGGGCTTCGTGCGCATCGCGCCCGGCTTCTGCACCCGCCCGAACCACAACGCCATGCGAGAGCACTTCCTGGGGCTCGGGGACGAGGCCACGGCGGGACGCTTCCGCCCCAGTTCGATGGAGGCCGTGCGCTCGCTGGGGGGCGACACGCTCACGCTGGTGACGGAGATGCCGCTGTTCATCACGCCGGGGGTCGGGGAGACGCTCGGTCCTCCGGATCCGGTGGCGGCTCGCTGGAAGGCCCGCATCGACGGATGGAGGGCGGCGCTGGCTGCCGGCCGCGCCGCGCCTGCCGAGGTGACGCGCGAGGGTGCCCGGCTGGGGATCCGGCCCATGCCCGTGACAGACCAGATGAAGCTGCAGTGGACGCTGGTAGAGGCCGGACTGGAGGCAGTCATCGCCCGGGCGCGCGCGTGATGGCGACCCACGGCTTCGAACCCGCGGCCGACATCTTCCACGAGCGCCGCGCGCTGGTGCTCGACGCATTGGGAGACGCCGCCATGGTGCTTCCGGCGGCGGCGGACGCGTGCCGGCGGGGCGCCGATCCCTCTCCCTACCGCCCGGATTCCGAGTTTTTCTATCTGACCGGCTTCACCGAGCCCGGAAGCGTTCTCGTCCTTCGCGGCTTCGCCGAATCGAGGCGCTCCGTCCTCTTCGTCCGCTCCCGCGATGCGACGGCGGAACTCTGGGGCGGAAAGCGGCTCGGCCCCGAGGCTGCCCGCGAGCGATTGGGCGTGGATGCCTGCCATCCCCTGGATGAACTAGGGGAGGAGTTCGGTAGCCTGCTCAAGGGAACGAGCCACGTCTTCTTCAGGCTGGGGTCTGATCCGTGGGTGGACCGGCTGTTGCGAGGCGCATTGGCGGATGCCCGCGCCCGCGGTGCGCGAAAGGGGTTGGGGCCGCGCGGCGTCATCGATCCGGGCGGGATTCTGGACGAGATGCGGCTCCGCAAGGACGCCGGAGAGGTCGAGTCGCTGCGGAACGCGGCTGCGCTGACGATCACGGGGCACCGCGCGCTCGCCGCGGAGCTTCGACCCGGGGTGGGGGAGTGGGAACTGCAGGCGGCCCTCGAGGCGGTGTTCCGCCGCCACCGGGGCGCGACCCCCGCGTATCCGTCCATCGTCGCGTCGGGCGCCAACGCCTGCGTGCTTCACTACTCCGAGAACCGGAGCCGGGCGTGGGCGGGCGAACTGGTTCTCGTCGACGCGGCCGCGGAACTCGGCCACTATTGTGCCGACGTAACCCGAACCTATCCGGTGGACGGACGCTTTACCGCGGACCAGCGGGCCGTTTACGAGATCGTGGACGAAGCGCGGGCGGCCGCGATCGCCGCCGCGGCGCCGGGCGTGCCGATGAGCTCGGTGCACGGGGCCGCGTGCGCCGTCCTGGCCAGCGGGCTGGCGTCGCTCGGCGTCCCGGCCGCGAACGCTGGAACGCCGGAGGAGAGCACGGCCCTTCGCCGGTTCTTCCCGCACCAGACCTCCCACTGGCTCGGGCTCGAGACCCACGACGTCGGCGACTACAGCATCGGCGGCACATCCCGGGCACTCGAGGAGGGGATGGTGTTCACGGTCGAGCCGGGCCTCTACTTCCACGAGGACGCCGAGGGATCCGCGGCCCGCTTCGCCGGAATCGGCATCCGCATCGAGGACGATGTGCTGGTGACCGCCTCGGGGGTGGAGAACCTCACCGCGGAGCTGCCCACGGAAGTAGGTGCCGTGGAGGCGCTGGTGGGTGCTCGATGAGAAGCGCGCTCACCATTCTCTCTCCGTCTCCAACCCTGACGTTACGGCGGAACAACTGAGGTTGAAATCCCGGCAGGAAATCATCTAAGTCGAACTGGGACTGCACGATCTGCCATTCCTGCCGTACAGTTCGCGTCTGGTCGCATTGTATCGGAAAGCCGGGATAGTCGTGTCGATTGGCGGGAATTCGTCCAAGCACGACCATTGGGTTGGAGACCTGTTTGGCGCATGCCGATTACGGGAGCCCATGACTTCATTCCTGGGGCTGCAAAAGCCCGCTGTCGAGGGCGAAGCGCACGATGTCGCGCCGGCTGTCGAGGCCCACCTTGGACTTGGCGCGGGCGATGTAGCCCTCGACGGTCTTGGGACTGACGAGCATCTCGCTTGCGGCCTCCCGTGCCGAGAAGCCTCTGGCGTACAATTCGATGGCGGTGCGTTCGCGCTCCGACAGCGCCTCGATCCCTTGACGGTTGCCGGATCTGTCCACGGTCTTTCGCCGCGCGATCAGGGCGGCGGCGCGTCGGGGCAGGTAGGAGTGGCCGCGCGCGACGGCCTCCAGCGCGCCAAGGAGGTCGGTGTCGGCTGCCGACTTGTTCAGAAAACCCGCCGCTCCGGCCTCCATGGCCGGCACGAGGAACTCGTCCTCGTCATGGATCGTGAGCACCAGCACCTTCGTGCCAAGGTCGAGCGTGGCGATGCGCCGGGTGGCCTGGACCCCGTCCATTCCGGGCATCGCCAAGTCCATGACCACGATGTCCGGCTCAAGGGACCGGGTCTTCCTCACCCCCTCCTCGCCCGACGAGGCTTCGCCCACGACCTCGACCCGTCCGCTTGCTTCCAGCAGCGCCCTAAGCCCGGCGCGCACGACTGCGTGGTCATCGACCAGGAGCACTTTCGTCAACGCTCGTTCCCTCCGTCGTCGTCTCTTTCAGGATGGTTCGTCGGTACGGAGGCTCGAATGGTTGTTCCCTTGCCGGGAGTGCTTCGCACGGCGACGGTTCCGCCCACAAGGGCGGCGCGCTCGCGCATTCCGGTCAGGCCGATGTGGCCATCGCCGTCCAGTGCCTTCGCCTCCGTCCAAGCGAATCCTCGTCCGTCGTCGCGGATGGTGGCGGCGACGCTGCCGTCGGCGGCTCCGAGCGTAACCACGGCATCACTCGCTCCCGAGTGCCGCACCGCGTTGGTCACGGCCTCCTGCACGATCCGGTAGAGCGCAAGAGCACCAATCGCGTCCAGTTTGCCGTCCACCGGTTCCAGGTTGGCGTCGATCCTGAACCCGTACACGTCCTCGACATCGCGGAACATCGAGTACAGCGCGGAAGCGAGACCCTGGTGATCCAGCGCCGGTGGAAGGAGGCCGCGGATCATACGCTTCACGCCTCCGATTGCGTCTCCGATCTCCTCGGCGATCCGCTCGCGCGCCCGTTCCCGCTCGACATCGTCCCGCTCGTCGGCGAGCAGCTTGACCCGGATCTTCAGCGCAACCAGCGTCTGAAGGAACTCGTCGTGCAGTTCGTGCGACAGGTGCTTCCGCTCGTTCTCGGCCGCCGCGATCATCATACTCGACAGCCTGCGCATCCGCCGCCACGCGGAGATGTCGCGGACTGCGCAGATCACGTGTCCCGGTCCTGCGGCCAGCTTCGAGGGGGCCAGGCTGATCTCGACCGGGATCGTCGTGCCGTTCTTGCGAACGGCTTCGAGTTCCAGTCCCCGGCCCATCGGGCGGGGCCTCGGGGCCTCGGCGTAGCGCTGGCGGTGACGCCGGTGCAGGTCCCGGCTGGCTGGCGGGACCAGTCTTTCCACCGGAGAACCCTCGATCTCCTCGCGGCTCCAACCGAACAGCGCGACGGCTTGCCGGTTGAGATCTCGGATCATCCCCTCCGAGTCCACAACCAGCATCGCGTCCGGCGATGCCTCGAACACTGCGGTGTAGTCGCTTGGCTTGAGCAGATCCGGCTCCGTTCCGTCGGTTGGGCCGACTAGGCTCCCGTGAGCACGGGAGTATCCCGGTGTCGGCCCTTGCTGACCCACAAGATGCGCGCCGTCCGAAACTGTCAAGGGATCCCGCCAAGATCAATTGTCGTGAACAACCCCGAAGGCCAAGCGCGCTTCCTGAGCGGTGGCGCCCCCGACCGGGCGGCGCATACCTCTCGTGGGGGGGCGAAGAGATTGTGGGAGCGGAAGGGTCGCGACCCGCTGCAAGTCCATGTCGTCCGTCACGACGCCCAGGAGGTGCGAGTCCGACACCCTGAAGAGTTGGAACGCGGGAGGCAGGATCACTTCCGAGTATGCGGAGGTGCCGCCGCCCGCGAGGGCGACCGTCCGCCACGTCCGGGACAAACCGAGCGGATGATCCGCGCCGTCGTATTCCTGCATCCACACCCGGCCCTCGGAGCACCTGATGTCGACGGCGAGCGGGGCCGACGGCGGGAACTGGTCCCTGCTTCCTTCCTCGGCACGGGCCAGCATCGCTTCCATCTCGCCCGACTCGACGCTTCGGCCCTGCAACTCGGCCTTCATCTGGCCCTTCAGGTAATTGATCCGGTCGGCGCGGTCGAGCGGCCGGACATCCCACGGCACGGCCAGCGAATCCCGTTCCTCCCAACTGGACTCGACGAGGTAGAGGAACCGAGCCACCGGATCGAGCACCACGACGCTGCCGTCCGGACACGCGTCCCATAGGGGAACGGGTACAAGCAAACTCCTCGTCCTCACGTCCTCGTGGGATGCGCCGCGCAAATCCCCGAAGTCGACCACGCGTTCGACATTGCCGTCAGCACCGGTGCGAACCAGCGCGCCCGTCCAAAGGTCGTTGCCCCACATGACGGCCCCCGCGAACTCCTCCCGCACGGTGCCGCCCCCGGCGGTCGCCGCAACGCGCAACGGCTCTCCGAACGTCACAACGTCGATGTTTCCCCGAACCGTGCCGATCGCGCGCGCCTCGCGAGTCGAGACCGGCATGCCATCGGAGGAGAACGTTCGATACAGCCTCGACGCGGCGTCCCAGATGGTGATCTCGCCGATATCGCCCAACGGCAGCAGCGCCCGTGCCGACCGAAACTCGCCCGGCCCGTCGCCCTGGGTCCCGAACGCGGCCACCTCGGCACCGGATCGCAGGCCGTGGACGAACGGGGCGACGGGGGAAAGCACCCAGATCACGCCGTCCCTCTCAAGAACATCCGCAACCCCCCACAACAAGTCTTCGGGGGACTGCCACGTCATCTGGTCGGCGTCGATGTTTATGGACACGGGGTCCGTGCCGTACGTTTCGGCGCAACCCGCGACCAAGAGCGTCAGTACGACACCCATGAATCGGTTCGGGACTCTGGAAGCTCTTTGGCTAGTCATCATGACCCTCCAATCTCGCTTGTGGTAGTGCTTCCCGGCTGGACGGGCGAAGGGGCTAGGCTCGCCGCCATCTCATCGGCTCGGTCCAGCGCGCTACCGTGGCCTTGGAACCGAAGGGTCCCGTGACGATCGAAGACATGGAGCCAAGGGGTTCGGGAAACAAAGAATGATCGCCGGTCTGTAGCTGACAAGTCCGGCATGCTTAGAATGCGGACATCCCATCCGAAGCGTTCGGCGTAGCTGGCCGCTGCATCCGGGCGATCCCGGGTGATGGCGACACGTCGAACGCCCTCGCGGCTCGGCTTCCCGAAGTGGGAAGCCCAGTCGGGAGCGACATCGTCGCAATGCGCGCACTCGGAACTGAAGGCATAGACGACCGTCGCGACTCCTGCCTGCATCGGAATCGCCAGGACATCCTCGCTTCCGTCAACCGCCAAGCCGTCCAGCCGAGCCAAGGTGTCACCCAAGAGGAAACGTGTCGGTGCGGTCGAGTTTCCGTCGGGTCCGCCTCGGCCAACCAGCACCGCCGCCTGGGCAAGAGCGCATAGAATGAGCAGGGACACAATGAGCTTGGGTTTCATGGTAGATCCTCGATGGGCTGATGGTTGTCGATCCATGCTGGGAGGAGGTGCCTGCGGGCGGCCTACAACCGCCCGCCGGCACCGGGGTGCAGCTCGTCACTACTCGTTGCAGTCTGACGAACCGTTGCAATCGTTCGTGAACCAGCAACAGTTGTCGCAGCAGAAATCCTCCTCTTCGACCGACTCCTGGCAGCAGTCGCCCCACGGCCACGCGATCCCGTTGGCCTGGACCCTGGCGGGCGTGGCCAACAGGAGCAGAAGCAGGAGCAGGTTGGCGGCGAGCGTCGTCACGATCCAGATTCGCGGCTTCCTCATGTGGTTCCTCCTTTGGGTTGAGTGGGTCTTTCCAGCCTGCACGTTCAGTATCGCCAGCGGGCGGCGGCGGTCCTAGAGGGAAATCCCGGAAGTTTTGACGGGAGAAACCAGTAGCGTCGTTGACGGGAGATTCCCCCCAAGCGAGGCTGGACGCTTCCAGTCAAGTCGCCTTGACGCGCTTCCCTCCCTGACGTTCCTTCTACTGACGGGCGGACGACCGGATGTTCGTAATCCCGGCCAGCCCACCGAACACGCCGACGCACTCGACCGCATCCTTGTGGCATGCACGCAATCCAGACCTTCGATCTGACCAAGCGCTACGGGAAGCGCGCCGCGAAGTCTGTGCTGGCCGTGGACCGAATCTCCTTCGCAGTCGAGGAGGGCCAGGTGTTCGGCTTCCTCGGCCCCAATGGAAGCGGCAAGACGACCACCATCGGGATGCTCGTGGGCACCATCAAGCCGACGGGCGGCGGCTTCAACCTGTTCGGCGCTTCCGGCCCCGAGGGCCTCATGGCCGCCCGCGCTCGCGTCGGCGCCACGCTGGAGACACCCAACTTCTATCCGTACATGAGCGGCCGCGATAACCTGCGCATTGCCGCCGGGGTCAAGGGGGTGGGCCGTCCACGCATCGAGGAGTGCTTGGAACTGGTCGGCCTGTCGGACCGCGCGAAGCACCGCTTCAAGACCTATTCGCTGGGAATGAAGCAGCGGCTCGCGCTCGCAGCCACCATGCTGAACGATCCCGAACTGATCATTCTCGACGAGCCCGCCAACGGGCTCGATCCCCAAGGAATCCGGGAGATCCGCGAGATCATCGGCATCCTAGCGGAACGGGGCAAGACGATCTTCCTGTCGAGCCACCTGCTCGCAGAAGTCGAGCGCACCTGCTCCCACGTCGCGATCATTCGCAAGGGGCGGATCGTCACATCCGGCGCGGTGGCTGAGGTGGTGGGCGAAGGGAGCGCGGTGCTGCTGCGTGCGGAGGACACCGACGCGCTCGCGGGCGCGATGGAAGCCTATCCAGACGCATCATCGGTGCGCCGGACCGACGAGGGCGTCATCGCCGCGCTGGAGTCGAGCGACCTGGGCAGCGTGACCCGCTACCTGGCGGGACAGGGGATCTACCTGTCCCATCTGGCGCCGTACCGGCCGAGCCTGGAAGAAGTCTTCATCGACATCACCAGCGGTGCGGTGGATTCGATGACGGAGATCGCATCGTGAAGATCCTGGGCGTGCTCCTGAGGATCGAAGGGCTCAAGGCGGTAAAGCGGCGAGCCTTCTGGGTGGCCGTGGCCGCATTCGCCGCATTCACCGCGCTTCCCGCCGTCGAAAGGGTCCGCAACGCCCGAAGTGACCCGAGCTCGGTCTACGCCCTTCCGGAAAGCTGGCCGGATATTCTGGGCACCGCCACCGGGGTAGGACCGTTGTTCGTCGGCGTGCTGATGATCCTGCTCTTCGCACCCGAGTTCACTTGGCGCACGGCGCGCCAGAACGTGATCGACGGACTCAGCAAGGAGCGGTTCTATGGGGGGAAGGTCGTCGTGCTCGCCGGACTCGTCCTGCTCTTCATGGGGACGACTGTGCTCATCGGCGTCGGCAGTACGATGCTCAGCCCCGGCGGGGGCGGTCCCGGTTTCCTCCGACCGAGCGATCTCAGCTACCTGATCGGCCTTGCCTTGGGCATGCTGGTCTTCGGGAGCGCGGGGATGATGCTCTCGGCACACCTCCGCTCTTCGGGATCCGCGCTGGCCATTCTGCTGCTGTACCTCTTCGTCGAAGAGGCAGTCACGAGGCTGATGTTGGGGGCGGAGATCGATGCTCTTACCGGCGCGGCGGAGTTTCTTCCGTTCAATCTGGTCGAGGACCTCGGGGACGATCTGGCCCACTATCCCGATGTGCTGGTCGAGGTGAACGCGGATCGTGCGGAACGGGGACTCGCACCCCTTGCGTTTCTGGAGGTCGGGGTACTCGCCGCCGCGGCTCTGACCTATAGCGCGTCCTTTCTCGGCCGGGCATTTCTGAGCATGCGCAGGCGCGACTTGTAGGACAGGCTCGAGGGTTTTCCAGGTCAAGGCCGGCCTTCCCACGACCGCACAGGCGGGCGCTCAACAGCCCGGGCCTTCCCCGTGACCCGGTCGTGCAAATCACGCGGGAATCTGCATGATTATGGGAGACAAGCCGATGGAGTGGACGCCCCCTCCCGACGGCATCGCGATGTGCCAAGATGGTACTGAGCGATTTAATCGGACCATCTGAGGGAGGAGGCATCCACATGGAAGAGGTTAGCGTCATCGGGATCGATCTGGCAAAGCGCAGTTTTCAGGTGCACGGGGCCAGGGCGGACGGGTCTGTGGCCTTCCGCCGGAAGCTGAGCCGCGGGAAGGTGCTGAGCTTTCTCGCCTCGCAGCCGCCGTGCACGGTGGCGATGGAGGCGTGCGCCGGTGCCCACTACTGGGGCCGGGAGATCGCGGCGCTCGGCCACGAGGTGCGGCTGGTTCCGCCGATCTACGTGAAGCCGTTCGTCAAGCGGCAGAAGTTATGTTGAATGACACATAACTTCTGATATGTTGCGGTCCAGATTATGTGGCGGAGCGCCTGTGTCGTCCTGCGGGGCCTGAGAAGTCTCCATCCTTCTGCAACATAATTTTCTGATTCTCGTTCGTTGGCGATGGTCATGGCTCCACTTCCCAAGGAGGCACGATCATGTTCGAGGATCTGTTCGTCGACCCGCGCACCATATCCGACCTTTGGTCCGCACCGCTGCTTGAGGAACGGCTGGTCTACCTCAGGCACTGTGCGCAGTCGGGGGCACGGCCACGCACATTGCGCAGGATCGCGGCTGCTCAGACCTGTCTGGTTCGTCTTCTGGATCTGCGTGAAGCCGAGCGCGTGGGCATACCCCGGATCGAGGCGGTGGCCAGGCAGTGGGCACAGCGTGGTGGGTCCCGATCGCTTGACCGCTGCATGCAGCCGGAGACACGTCGGGGCTTCGTCGGCCACGCACTGCGGTGGCTGCGCTTCGCCGGTCTGCTCGAAGAGCCTTGCAGGGCTCGACACGCCCACGACGACGAGGTGGCGGTTTTCGGGGCGTGGATGCGCAAAGAGCGAGGGTGTTCGGAAGAGACGATCCACGGTTGCCGCAAAACGGTCGATCGCTTCTTTGACTGGCTCGACGAATGGGGCATCACCCTGGATGTGGTCGGAATCGCCGACGTCGATCGGGCTGTCGCGCGCTGGCACGCCCGCGGCTGCAGCCGGATCACCGTCCGTGGTTACGCGCAGCGTCTGCGCACGTTCTTCCGGTTCTCCGAACGCCGGGGCTGGAGCACACCGGGGCTGGCCGATGGGATCATGCCGTCGCGGTTCCATCCCGGTGAGACGGTCCCCAAGGGGCTCAACCGGGACGAGGTGCTACGCCTTCTCGCAACCTCCAAGGGCGACCGGCCGGCCGATGTTCGCGACCGTGCCATCCTGATGGTACTGATCGGGTATGGCTTGCGTTCGGGCGAGGTCACCGGCCTCAGGCTCGACGATGTGGACTGGGCCGGGGAAACGCTGCGGGTACGCTGCCCCAAGCCGGGGCGGACACACCATTACCCGCTCTCCCGCGGGGTCGGCCAGGCAATCGTGCGTTACATCACCGAGGTCCGTCCCCGACGGCCCCGTAGGACGCTGTTCCTCACGCTGCGAGCTCCGATCCGTCCGCTGAGTTCGAGCGCGATGTCACAGGTGGTCAGGAGACGCCTCGATCGTCTCGGGATCATCGGCAAGCGTCGCGGTCCGCACGCGCTACGCCATGCCGCCGCGCAACACTTGCTCGACCAGGGCCTCTCATTCAAGGTGGTTGGCGATTACCTCGGCCATCGCAGCATCTCGTCCACCGCGGTGTACGCCAAGGTGCAGCTCGGCACCCTCCGCGAGGTCGCCGACATCGACCTGGAGGGCCTGGCATGAGTCTCCGGGTTGCGGTGGACCACTATATCGCCTGGCGCCGGGCCCATGGCGCGAAGTTCGACGCGGGTACGCACCTCCTGCATCAGTTCTGCAAACATGTCGGTGGGAACACCGGCTGCGGCGCCATCGCCGAGGAGGACGTTCTCGGCTTCCTTGCCGGCAGAGGACCGCTTACCCGGCGCCGGGCTGTCAAGTACAGCACGCTGGCCGGCTTTTACCGCTACGCGATCAGCCGCGGCTACGCCACCAGCTCGCCGCTGCCGCCACGCGACGATGAGCCACGACCACCGCCCTCGGCACCGCCTTACGTATACTCCCGCAACGAGTTGCAGAGGCTGTTCGGCGCCATCGATGTCACCCGGCAGCGTTCGGTCCAGCTCGGCTCCGACACCCTGCGGGCGCTGCTCCTGCTCCTCTACGGCGCGGGGCTGCGGTTGGGCGAGGCGCAACGCCTGACTCTCGAAGATGTCGACTTGCCCGATGCGTTGCTGACCATCCGCGACGCCAAGTTCTACAAAGCCCGCCTCGTGCCTGTGGCCCCGCGACTCACCCATGCGTTGAGGGCCTACGGCGCCAGGCGCGCACGACGCCCGTTGCCCAAGGGTAGGGCCTCGACCTTCCTCGCCAACCGCAACGGCACGCCCTTGGCCAAGAGCACCATCCACGGCGCGTTCGCCAAGTTGCTCAAAGCCGCAGGAATCGGGGCTGCCAGCGACGGACGGCGAGCTCCGTGCCTTCACTCCCTGCGCCATGCCGCGGCCGTTCACCGGCTGGAGTCCTGGTACCGGCAGGGCGCTGATGTCCAGCGGTTGCTGCCGGTGCTCGCCACCTGGCTCGGCCACGCCGATCTCAACGGCACCCAAGTCTATCTGTCCATGACGCCCGAACTGCTGCATCAGGCTTCGGTCCGCTTCGACACCTACGTCAACGGAGGAGACCATGAGTAGCCCACGCACCCTCGGCCCCTGGCTCCGCCGCTTCCTGGCGGAATACATCGTCACCGAGCGCAACCTCGCCCGCAACACACAGAAGAGCTATCGCGACACCTTCGCTCTCCTGCTCCGGTTCGTCGGCACCAAGGCCCGCAAGCCGCTCGAGCGGCTTGCGGTACAGGATCTCACAGCCCGGCGCGTGCGGCAGTTCCTCGACCATCTCGAAAGTGACCGCGGCTGCTCCGTGCAGACCCGAAATCAGCGGCTGTCCGCGATCCGTTCCTTCGCACGCTTCGTCGCCAGCCGTGATCCCCTACATCTCGAGTGGAGCGCCAGCATCCGCGCCATTGCCTCGAAGAAGGCGACACCGCAGCCGATCGGCTGGCTCAGCAAGACCGAGATGAGCGATCTGCTCGAGGTCCCGGACCGCCGAACGCCGAGAGGCCGGATCGAACACGCACTCCTCCTGTTCCTCTACAACACCGGGGCCCGCGTCTCCGAAGCGACGGGGCTCGTCGCCGGAGACCTGCAGATCGGGCGGCGCCACGCGGGACACGCGCTCGTCAACATCCATGGCAAGGGCGGAAAACAACGGCAGTGTCCGCTGTGGCCGCGCACCGAAGCCGTGCTCGCCAAGCTCGTGCAGGGACGGGATGCCCGCGATGCCGTCTTCCTCAGCCGGCAGCGAAGGCCCTACACCCGGTTCGGCGTCTACCGGCTCGTCGAACGCTCTGCGGCCCGCGTATCCTCCCTCGCCGCAAGGAAGATCACGCCTCACACGATCCGTCACACCAGCGCCTGCCACCTGCTCCAGGCCGGAGTCGACCTGAACACGATCCGCGCCTGGCTCGGTCATGCCAGCCTCAATACCACCAACATCTACGCCGAGATCGATATCGAGATGAAGGCAAAGGCGTTGGCCCTCTGCGATGCGCCCCAGCCCGGGCCGGATCGCCCGTGGAAGACGAGCAAACGGCTGATGACCTTCCTGGCCGCGCTCTGACTGCGAAAAATTATGTTGCAGAAGAATGGGGACTTCTCAGGCCCCACGGGACAACACAGGCACTCCGCCACATAATCCGGACCGCAACATATCAGAAGAACGACGCGGCGGACGCGGAGGCGATCACGGAAGCGGCCGAGCGGCCGACCATGCACTTCGTGGCGGTGAAGACGGAGGCGCAGCAAGCGCAGGCGCTGCTCTTTCACACGCGTGACCTGCTGGTGCGCCAGCGCACGCAGACGATCAACGCGCTTCGGGGTCACCTGGTCGAGTACGGCATCGTCGCTCCAAAGGGCAGAGCCCGGATCGGGCAACTGGCCGCAGTGCTCGAAGACGGGGACTCGGGCCTGCCGGAGGCGGTCGTCGAACTGGGCTGGCTGCTGTTTGGGCGGATCGACGAGCTCGATGAGAAGATCGACGGACTCGACCGTGAACTCCTGCGGAGGGCACGGGAGGACGAAGAGACGGCTCGCCTGATGACGATCCCGGGCATCGGGCCGGTCACCGCGATGGCCATCCAGGCCTTCGCGCCGCCGATGGAGAGCTTCCGGCGCGGCCGCGACTTCTCGGCCTGGCTCGGCCTCGTGCCCCGGCAACACACGACCGGAGGCAAGCCGAGGCTGGGCCGGATCTCAAAAATGGGCCAGCGCAACCTCAGGCGGCTCTTGGTCACGGGAGCCATGACGGTTATCCAGCACGCGGTCCGGCGTGGCGAGATCATGGATCCGTGGCTGGGCGGGATGTTGGCACGCAAGCCGAAGAGGCTGGTGGCAGTGGCGCTCGCCAACAAGACCGCGCGGACGGTCTGGGCGCTGGCCACGAAGAAGGAGACCTACCGGGTTCGCACTGCCGCCTGAGCGGGCGGAGAAAGGAGAAAAAGCCGAAAAGCAAAGACGCTGTCGGGGAGGTGTGGGCAGCAGGACGCAGAAACGGGTAAGGGCAAACGGTCGACAAGACGGGATCGGAAAAACCAGTGTATGCTGAAGGGCCTCATGAGCCCGCCAAGCCGATTTGGATCCGATCTCACGCACACCATACGGGCCCGCAGCCAAACAAGCGCTGCATCAAGAGGCCGGACATACGACAGTACTTGGCCCACTGCCACCAACTCGGTTCTGAATCCGCGCTTGCCCAACTGGGGGCGTCCACATACAGCTTACTCCGTGTGGCCACACTCCCGTCAGTCCCCTGCGGAGGCTGGCGGGGGGCCGCGCCCCCTCTGACCCCCGGCACAACCCCGCTCCGGCAGCGTTCGCGGTTGGGGTCCGAAGGTCCCCCCGGTCGGCCCGTCGCCGGATGTTCTCCCGACGGCGGCCGATCACCGCCGGTCGATGCCCGTCGGCTTCGCGGCTGAGTCCGCGGAGTGACCGGCGAGCGACTTGGTCTGCGTTGCCACCGCTTCGGCGCCGGTCCCCCCGGCCTCCGGCACGGACTCCGTCCGTTCCTCCTGCCGGGGTCAAATCCCCTCCCCACCCCGGACGGAAGGGGGAGGGAACGAATCCCGTCCAAACGGCCCGGTCGGAGGGACGGGCTCCGCCCGCCCCGGAGACGGGGAGGACCGGCGGGCGCAAAGCCCGGAGCAGGTCGGGGAGGCCGGTCCGCCGGTCTAGTCCCGCGCGCACGCTGCTCATGCGGCTCTTGCGTTCGGCCTGGGGCATGCGGGGGACGGACCATGCCGGGCGGCGTCCTCGTGGCGCGCGGAAATGTCGTTCTGGGGGTCCGGGGGCATCCCCCGGCCAGAGGTTAACGTGAAGCGTTAACACATCTGGCTCCCCCACAAACCGCAGAAACCAACGCCCCCGTGCCGGCTGCCCCGCGAGCCTGATCCCGCGCCCTCCCCCCGACGGCCGACCGTGCCAAAGACGGTCAACCGAAGACTAGCGGAAAACCGCCGCCCACGCGAGCTTTCGTTCGCGCAGATCGTGCAGTCCATCGAATCGAGAGGAATCGAACGATGGCACGCACGAAACGAAGCCGCCGGAGCTACGGCGCCGGCGAGTGGGGCCGGAACAGGGTCCGGGTGTTCCCTGACCCGAAAACCGGCCTGTTCCAGGTGGAGTGGCGCGAGAACGGGCGCAGGCTCACCCGGTCGCTGAAACACCGCGACTGGCGACGCGCGAAGAGGCAGGCGGATCAGTTCGCCGCCGGGTTCATCGACGCGCCCAACGGAAAGGCCGATGCCAAGCCCGAACCACTCACGCTGGACAAGCTGTTTGAAATCTACGGTGAGGAGGTGACGCCCACAAAGGCGGAGACATCCCAGCGGTCCGACCGGGCCGCGACGAGGATGTTCCTCCGATTCTTCGGAGGGGGCCGCCGTCCCGAGACGCTCTCCCAGCGCGATTGGGACCGGTTCATCCGGGCACGTCGGGCGGGCGGGATAAGCCCGAGCGGAAGGCCAGTGTCCGACCGAACCATCGAGCACGACCTGAAGTTCCTGATCGCCGTGCTCAACTGGGCATCCAAGTCCAGGGACGAGCGGGGCAAGCTCCTGCTCGCGTCGAATCCGCTGAGAGGGCTTAGGGCGCCCACGGAGAAGAACCCTACGCGGGTGGTGTTGTCCGAGGAAGAGTACCAAGCGCTTCTCGGGGTGTCCCGGCAGGCGGACTGGCGGTTCCACGTCGCGCTCGTGCTTGCTCACGAGACGGGACACCGAATCGGGGCCATCCGTCAACTCCGGTTCTCGGACATCGACTTCGAGGCCGGGATCGTGCGGTGGCGCGCGGAGCACGAGAAGACCGGCTATGAGCACCGGACCCCGGTGACGGCGGAAGCGTTGGCCGTCCTTGAGGAGGCGAGGGAGAGGAGTTCGGGGCATGAGGACGCTCCGGTGCTGCCCGCGCCGAGGGATGCCTCCAAGTGCGCGGGCCGGTCGTTGGTGCGAGCTTGGTGGTACCGAGCCCAGACGCTGGCGGGGCTCGAACCGAAGCGTGGGAGAGGCTGGCATTCGTTGAGACGCAAGTTTGCGTCCGACCTGATGGATCAGCCGCTCAAGGTGCTCTGCGAGTTGGGCGGCTGGAAGACCGCCAAGACGGTGCTCCAGTGCTACCAGAGAGCCGACGAGGGACAGCTTCGGAAGGCACTGGAAGCCCGCCGGAGACCTCACGGTTGAGGTTCTCCACTCGGCGGGAGTCAGACAGCGGGAATTAGACCCAGAAATCCCATAACATCAAGTGATCGCACAAGATAGAATCCTGAGCGCTTCCGCCGTTACGTCAGGGTCAAGGGGGGAGCGAATCACGGCAAGCAATCGCCAGGTTGAACTGGGACTGGACGATCTGCCACCCTTGCCGGTGGGGCAATAGCTGATTCGACCCTAACGGAATGGCAGAAAAGCCGCTCAGAATGGCGGCAATTTGGCAAGTGACACATCGCGTGGCAGCGGCGAGCTCGGACCCCTCAGCAGCTTTCAGTGGCTCGGCTTCCAGCGGTACACCAGCGATCCTTCCCCTTCGCTGGTCACGGGCAGGTCTTCGGACCGGACGGCAGGGTCATCGCACGACCAGAATCGGGCAGCGGCGCCGGCATTCGAAATCGCGCGCAAACCGATGATCGTTCGTAACCCGCCTGTCGGGGTCGTACACGATGAGCAGGATATGGGCTCTCTCTGGATGGTTGGCGAGGTCGGCGGCAATGCCCTCTGACGCCTTCTACGGGGATGTGTTCCCCCGCACGTATCTGGCTTCAATGAGAAGATCGGAATCCGTAACCGTGTGATCTGGAGCCACGCCCGCACACGCGAACGACACGGTTGCATCACCAGGGTGTGGGGCCGCAGGCGGTCAGTCCTCCACCAACCGTTTGCCCATGCTGATCGTCGCGTCCTCGACGAAGCCGATGGACCGGTAGAAGTCCACCGCTTGGGTGTTTGACCGCCTGACCTGCAGGTTGATCTTGGGACAGCCCATGGCCCGCAGGCGTCCCTCCGCCGCATCCATCATGCGGAGGCCAAACCCCTGCCGGCGGCAGTCGGGGGCCACGGCCAGGTAGTTGATCCAGCCCCGATGCCCCTCGTAGCCCGCCATGACCGTAGCCACGACGCGCCCATCGAGGGAGCCAACCAAGAAAAGATCGCGCTGCATGTGCAGCTTCCGTCCGATGTCCTTCACAGGGTCGTTCTGCGGCACCGCCAAGCCGCTATCGCGCCACAGCGCCACAACGGCGCGCTCGTCAGCCTCGCTGTAAGGTCGAATATGCAGTGTCGCGGTCATGCGGTTCGGCAGGGCACGACACACGTTCGCCCCGCCGGCCGGCGCTGAGGCGTCGCGGCCACCTGCGCGTGCGCTGAATGCCCTTCGCTTCTTTCCGCATTGTCTCGAGCCTGTTCATCGCCCATCGCTCGTCTGTTCGATTTCGGTATGGTATCTGGAAGCGCTCCGTTGCGCCTTGTTCGGTGAAACGGACGAGGGTGGAGGGGGGGCGAGCGCATGTAGGATAAGATGACGGAATCTTGATGTGGCCGCGATGGTGGCCGGCCCTGAGATGAGGACGATGCTACGTGACCAGAGGATCGCCACGGCGGCAAGATTGCGGTAGAACGCCTCTTCCCAAGAGATCGGGCGGCCTCGTTTCGTCCGGTGTCTCCGATTCTGTGCTTGGGGACGGTCCTGCTCGCAAGGACGATCTGATGGTCACTGCCGAGAGAAATCGAGAGAGGGCCTTCGGCGGCGTCAAGTCGCGTCCGCGGGCCATGGTCCCGAGCCGTCCGGTGCGGTCCCGGATGCGGAACGGCCTCCGCCAGCCGCTCCTCCATCGCTTTCCAGAAGCGGACGGCTCGGGTGCCGCACTGGTCAAGCGTCCGTCGTCCAGCGAGATTCGGTTGCGCAGGTCGTGTAGTCCATCGAGAGAGGAATCGAACGATGGCACGCACGAAACGAAGTCGGCGCTCCGACGGGGCCGGCGATTGGGGCCGGAACCGGGTGCGGGTGTTCCCGGATCCGAGAACCGGCATCTTCCAGATTGAGTGGCGCGAGAACGGGTGAACGCTCATCCGGTCGCTGGGGCAGCGCGAGTGGGCTGAGGCGCAAATTGCCGCGGACCTGATGGACCAGCCGCTGAAGGTGCTGTGCGAGCTGGGCGGCTGGAAGACCGCCAAGGCGGTGCTTCGGTGCTACCAGCGAGCCGACGAGGGACAGCTTTGGAGGGCTTACGTCAGGGTTAGTGAACACCGCGCGGGGAGTGCAGCGCAACGGCCTGCTGGCGCGCCTTCGCGCGCCCGAGCCGACCATCACCGTCGAACTGCGGCCGCCGCGCAGCGGGCTCTCCTACGCCGCGGGGATGGATGCCTGGATCGACATGTACCACACACTGGAGCGGCTGGCGCGCGACGACCGCTACATCTTCCTCACCGACAACGCGGTCGATGCCGCCGAGGAGGAGAGCCTCGGCCACGTTGCCGCCAACCTGGCGCGCGGGGTGCCAGCCTCGCGCATCATCCCCTTCCTGACCGCCAAACACTCGCTCGACTACTGCATGATGTTCGCCCGGCGAGCGGTCTCAAACGGCTGCGAGGCGCTCGCCGTGGTGGGCGGCGACACCACCGGGCCCCCTGCGCGCTGCGTCGAGCACGGGTACCAGTTGCGGGACCTCATCCGGTGCGAGTTCCCGGCGCTCAGGCTGGGGGGATGGGCGAATCCGCACGCCGACCCCGCCGCCCAGGTCGACTACATCGCGCGCGGCGACTTCGAGGCCGACTTCTTCCTTACCCAGATCGTGTCGCACCACGCGCTGCCCGCCGTGGAGCGTTTTCTGGAGGAACTGGACCGCCGGGGCGTCGGCATCCCCGCCATTTTCGGCGTCTTCTTCTACCGCAGCGCGAATCCGGGCACACTGCGTCGGCTCAGCCGGTTTCTCCCGATGCCAGCGGAGGAGATCACACGCGAGTTCGCGGCCGGCGCGAGCGCCGCGGAGATCTGCGCGCGCAGCATCCGGGCGCTGCGGGGAGCCGGTGTGCGCAACATCTACCTGGCGAATCTGGGGTTCCGGAGCGTGGACCGGCGCTATCGCGCGGTCATGCGGGCGCTGGAGGCGATGGGGGGCTGAGGGACGCGCAACGAAGAACGGTGCGCGGCGCTCACGCGTTACCCTGGGCTGCGCCCCGTTTCCTTCGGACGAGATCCTCTCCTTCGGGAAGGCGCCAGCAGGTCCTTTCCGGTGCGCACCAGGACGGAAGGCGGGGCGCTCCCGATCAGGATCAGGGGCTTGCTCGATCCTGCGGCGACCGCGTGCGGGATGCCGCGGAGGCTCCGTCGGCCGTTCGATTCGGTGCGCATGCCCATGACGATGAGGTCGGATGCGCGGGCATGCCCGATGATGGTATCTGCCGGAGACGCGGCGGTCTCCACGACGACCTCGTAGGGGCCGGTGGCTTCGTCGCGTACCATCCTGTGGATCTCGCGCTCGAATCGGCGGCGTTCCTCCTTCGATGCCGAGGGAAGCATCGTGGAGAGATACGTGATGGCTCGTCCCTTCGTGCGCGCCAGGCTGGCGAGCAGACGAACCCTCGGGCGGCTGTGGCCCCGATGTCCTCCGAGAGGCACCAGAACTCGCTCGACGTTCTCCATGGACCAGCCTGAAGGCGTGCGCGCGACCACGACATCGCAGCCAATACCCGCGATGCGCCGTTCCAGGGCTGACTCGACCAGCGGATCGGAGAGGTTCGGCAGGCCGAGCAGCACGGTCTCGCACCGATGTTCCTCCGCGACCCGCGCGATCTCGGTCCAGGGGTCGGGGGCGATGGTGAAGAGGATTTCCGCGATCAGCGAATGCTCCAGGCTGTGCACCATGGACTTGCCCAGCACGGCCTGGGCGTCGATAACCCGGGATTCGGGCGCAGACGCCGTGTCCGGGGGCGAGAGAACCGTGAGAAGCAGGACGCGGCCCGAGCCCGGTGTGCGCAGGGTGCCGGCGATGTCCACGAGGCTCGCGGCGTTGGCCGGATTGGCGATGGGGGCGAGCACCAGCGGGCTCCGTCCCCGGAGCAGCGTGAGGTGGGGATGCGTGGCTTCCGCGGAGACGTCGGTGAGACGCGCGGCCGGCGCCAGGAGGGTGAGGTAGAACGCGGTGCCGATGGCGATCCAGGTCATCACGATGCTGCCCGCGAAGGGCACCGCGAAGATCTGGAAGGCCGCGAGCGATGCGCAGCACACGCCGCCCAGGATGGGCAGGAAGGGAATCCGCCGCGAGGCGGAGCGGTACTCCACAAGAACCGTCGCCACATGCACCATGGCGAAGGAGATGAGGAAGATGAGGCTCGAGGCGGCGCCCGCGGCCGGGACCTCGCCGACTGCGAGCGCGATCACCGCCACCACCGTGCCGGTGACCACGACCGCCGTCGCGGGCGTGCCGCTCGACCCGCGCATGCGCGCCATCCGGCGGGGCAGAGTGCGGTCGCGCGCCATGGCGAAGGCCACGCGCGACGCGCCCAGCAGGTTGGCCTGGAGCGCCGAGAGCATCGACAGGATGCCCGCGCCGATGACCAGCCAGTACCCCGCCACCCCCATGTACTCCTCGACCGCGGCCGCCACCAGTCCCTCCGGGTTGGCCGCCGCCACCGCCGCCACCCCGCCCGTCCCCGCCGGTGTCCCCACCGTGGCGAACAGGAAGAGCATGGGCAGGTAGAGCGCGAGCGCGATGCCGAGCGAGAGGTACATGGCGCGCGGCAGGGTCCGCTGCGGGTCCCGCACCTCCCCCCCCACCGCGGCAATCAGGTCGAACCCCTGGAGCGCGATGAAGGTGTAGCCCATGGCCCGCACCACCCCGCCCGCTCCCTCCGTGAAGAACGGGTTGAGCCGATCGGCCAGCTCGCCCGGCGACCCGGTGCCCCACGCCCACGCCCCGCCGGCGATGACCACGACGAACACCACCACCTTGCCGATGGTCTCCGCGGTGCCGCCCCCCGCCGCGCGACGGACCAGCGCAAGCATGTAGGCGCCGACGGCGATCGCGGCCGCGGCCAGGCGGGCGGTGTCGCCGCCCAGCCGGGTTTCCGCCAGCTGCGGCAGGGCGCGCAGCAACCCCTCCATGAAGAAGGCCGCGAACCCGAGCGCATACAGCACCCCGGCCACGATCGAGGCGAACCACACCACCCAGCCGACCACGAAGGCCAGCTCGATGGAGAAGACGTTCTTGGCGTAGGTGTAGGTGCCGCCGGATTCCGGGAAGCGGCGGGCCAGGCGGGCGAAGCTGGCCGCGGTGAGCAGGGCGATGCCGCCGTTCAGGGCGAACGAGACCATGGCGCTCGGCCCGGCGACCGAGAAGGCGGTGCCCGCGAGCGCGAGGATCCCGCCGCCCACGATGGCGCCCACCCCCAGGACGGTGGCGCCGAACAACCCCATGTGCCGTTCCTGAACCTGCACCACGTCCTCCGTATGACATACCGGCCCCGGATGGTTCCGGGCCCGCCGGCCTACCCCCGCTCCACGTCCAGCGACCCCAGCAGTTCGGACGCCCGGCTCAGGTCGTCGTCGGGGAGGCGGATGCGCACCCCCCGCACCAGGTGCCGCACTCCGGCGAACATCTCGCGGGCGATCGCCAGTCCCTCCGCCCGCGCGTGGGCCGGGCCGCTCCGCTCGCCGGCCCGCATCCGTTGCACGATCCTCTCCGGCACCTCCACGCCGGGCACCTCGTTGGCCATGAACTCGGCGTTGTGCAGGGAGGAGAGGGGCAGCAGGGTTGCGATCACCGGGATGTCGGTGCCGGCGCGCGCCAGGAAGTCCTCCAGGCGCTCGGGGTCGAAGAGCGGCCGGGTGACCGCGAAGTCCGCCCCCGCGTCCACCTTCCACCCGAAGCGGCTGAGCTCCAGGGCCTGGTCGATCGCGGCGTGGTCGAGCCCGACCCCCGCCACGAGCTCGGTGGGAGCGCCGATGTCGTTGCCGCCGGCGTCCAGGCCGCGGTTCAGGCGGTGCACCACGTTGACCAGACCGATGGAGTCGATGTCTGAGATCGCGGTGGAGTCGGCGTAGGGGCCCAGGTCGGTCGACTCGCCGCTCACGATCACGAGGTTGCGGATGCCCGCGGCCGACGCCCCCAGCAGGTCGCTGATCATGCCGTGCATGTCGCGGTCGCGGCACACGTAGCGCACCAGCGGCTCGATCCCCGCGCGGGCGCGGAGCAGCATGGCCGTGGTCAAGGCGTCAATGTGGGCCTGTCCGCGAGTGCCCCCGACCACGAAAACGGCGTCCACGCCGCCGCGGGCGAGCGAGCGCGCCCGGCGCGTGATCTCCTCCATGCGCCACCCGCGCGGCGCGGCCACCTGCACGGCGGTCACGAACTGACCGGTCGCGAGCTTCCGCCCCCACGTCGATCGGTCGGCGAGCGGCACCGCCGGGCGCCCCCGGCGGTCGGCCGGTTCGACGCGCGCGGCCACCCGGACGCGCGCCGGCTGCACGCTGGCCACGTGGTCGCGGATCCTGCGCACGTGGGCGGCGGTGGTCCCGCAACATCCCCCCACGAAGCGCGCGCCGGCGGCAATCAGGCGGCGGGCGTACTGGCCCATGTACTCGGGGCTGGCCATGTAGATCTGGCGGTTTTCGACCACGCGCGGCAGTCCGGCATTGGGCTGGGCGGAAGCGGGCAGCCCGGAACTCGCGGCCAGGCGCTCCACCGCGTCCAGCATGACCGCCGGCCCCACCGAGCAGTTTATTCCTGCGACCTCCACCCCCCACTCCGCCATCGCCGCCCCGGCGGCCTCCATGGTGGTGCCCCCCGGGGTGGCCCCGTTGTCGCCGATGGTGACCTGGGCCAGCACCGGCAGATCGGTGAGCGAGCGTACCGCCCGGAAGGCCGCCTTCAGCTCGCTCAGGTCGCTGAAGGTCTCCAGGCAGAATCCATCCACGCCGCCGTCCAGCAGCCCCCGCGCCTGCCGCCGGAAGAACGCCACCGCCTCCTCGAAGGCGGTCGCTCCCCAGGGCTCGATGCGGATGCCGAGCGGGCCCATCGCACCTGCCACGGCGGCCCGCCCCGCTGCCGCCTCGCGCGCCAGCTCCGCTCCCGCCCGGTTGATGACCTCCGTGCGCTCCTCCAGCCCGAACCCCGACAGCTTCACCGGATTGGCTCCGAAGGTGTTGGTCTCGAGGATCTCGGCGCCGGCGTGCACGTACTCCTCGTGAACCTCGCGCACCATCTCGGGTGTCGAGAGGTTCAGCTCGTCATAGCATACGTTTACGAACACGCCCTTGCCGTAGAGCATCGTGCCCATGGCGCCGTCCACGACATGGGCGCGCCCGTCGCCGATCAGCTCGCGCAGGGTCACGCTCACGGGCGGTTCACCTCCCGCGCCGGCCCGCGGCCGATCCGGGCGCCCGACGTCACGCTCGCCGCTCGTAGGCCAGATTCGGGGCCAGCCACCGTTCCGCCTCCCGGATCTCCATCCCGCGCCGGCGCGCGTAGTCCTCGACCTGGTCGCGCCCGATGCGGCCCACCCCGAAGTAGTGCGCCCGCGGGTGCGCGAAGTACCACCCGGCCACGCTGGCCGCCGGGGTCATGGCGCAGCTTTCGGTAAGCCGGATGCCGGCGCGCCCGGTGACGTCCAGCAGCTCGAAGATGGTGCGCTTGCCGGTGTGGTCCGGGCAGGCGGGATACCCCGGCGCCGGACGGATGCCCGTGTACGACTCCGCGATCAGCGCCTCGCCGTCCAGGTTTTCCTCCGGCGCGTATCCCCAGATCTCCCTGCGCACCCGCTCGTGCAGCAGCTCCGCGAAGGCCTCGGCGAGCCGGTCCGCGAGCGCCTTGGCGAGGATGCTCGAGTAATCGTCGTGCTCGCGCTCGAACCGCCGGCAGAGATCATCGAGACCGGCCCCGGCCGTCACCGCGAACGCCCCCAGGTAGTCGGCGATGCCGGTCTCGCGCGGCGCCACGAAGTCGCTCAGGCAGGAGTTGGGACGCCCCGACGCCTTCTCGAACTGCTGCCGCACCCCGTGCGCGACAGCCAGCGTCCCGTTCCGCCTCTCATCCGTGTAGATCTCCACGTCATCATCCGCCGCATTGGCGGGAAAGATGCCCGCCACCCCGCTCGCCTCCAGCAGCCCATCCCTCACGATCTCGTCGAGCAGCGCGCGGGCGTCCCGATGGAGCACCCGCGCCTGCTCGCCCACTACGGGATCTTTCAGAATGCCCGGGAACCTGCCCGCCAGTTCCCAGGCGTGGAAGAAGGGCGTCCAGTCGATGTAGGGGAGCAGCTCGGCGAGAGGGAAGGGGGCGAGCACCCGGATCCCGAGCGTCCGCGGCGCCACCGGCGGCTCCGAGGCCCAGTCGACGGTGAACCTCCTTGCGCGCGCCTTCTCCAGCGGAAGAATGCGGGCCCGGGCCTGCTTGCCGGCGTGCCTGGCGCGCAATTCCGCATAGCTCGCCCTGGTGCGCTTCAGAAAGGCGGGCCCCTCGCGCTCGCTCAGCAGCCGGCTCATGACGCTTACCGCGCGCGACGCATCGTGCACGTGAACGGCCGGCCCCGAGTAGCAGGGCTCGATCTTCACCGCCGTGTGCGTGCGCGAGGTGGTCGCGCCCCCGATCAGCAGTGGCAGCCGGAAGTCGAGCCGCTCCATCTCCGAAGCCACGTGCACCATCTCTTCGAGCGACGGCGTGATCAGGCCCGAGAGCCCGATGGCATCCGCTCCCTCGCGGCGCGCGGTCTCGAGAATGAGCTCAGCCGGCACCATCACGCCGAGGTCCACCACTTCGTAGTTGTTACACTGGAGCACCACCCCCACGATGTTCTTGCCGATGTCGTGCACGTCGCCCTTGACGGTCGCGAGCACGACCCGCCCGGCGGCGCGCGCCTCTCCGTTGCCCGCCTTCTCCTCCTCCAGGAAGGGCACCAGGTACGCGACCGCCTTCTTCATCACGCGCGCGCTCTTCACCACCTGCGGCAGGAACATGCGCCCGGCACCGAAGAGGTCGCCCACCTCGTTCATGCCGTCCATCAGGGGGCCCTCGATGACGTCCAGCGCCCGCTCGCGCGCCTGCCGCGCCTCCTCGGTGTCCTCGACGATGTGTTCCGAGATGCCCTTCACCAGCGCGTGCGCCAGCCGCTTCTCGACCGGCTCCTCGCGCCACCCGTCGTCCGCGCCGCGCACCCGCTGCGCGATCCCCCGGTAGTCGGCCGCCAGCGCGATCAATCGCTCGGTGGCTCCGGAGTCACGCGCCAGGATCACGTCCTCCACGGGCCCCAGCAGTTCGGCGGGGATCTGGTCGTATACCGGAAGCGCGCCCGCGTTGACGATCCCCATGTCCATGCCCGCGTGGATGGCGTGGTAGAGGAAGACGGAGTGCATGGCGTCGCGCACCGCGTCCGAGCCGCGGAACGAGAACGAGAGATTGCTCACCCCCCCGCTCACCCGGCAGCCGGGAAGCTCGCGCTTGATGGCGCGGCACGCCTCGATGAAGGCTACGGCGTAGCGGTCGTGCTCCTCGATGCCCGTGGCCACTGCAAAGATGTTGGGGTCGAAGACGATGTCCTCGGGCGGAAAGCCGACTTCGTCGGTGAGGATGCGGTAGGCCCGGCGGCAGATCTCGACCTTGCGTTCCAGGGTGTCGGCCTGCCCCTCCTCGTCGAAGGCCATCACGATCACAGCGGCACCGTAGCGGCGCACCGTGCGCGCCTGTTCGCGGAAGACCTCCTCGCCCTCCTTCAGGGAGATGGAGTTGACGATGCCCTTGCCCTGCACGCACTTGAGCCCGGCCTCGATGATGCTCCACTTCGAGGAATCGACGACGATCGGCACGCGCGAGATGTCCGGCTCGGAGGCGATCAGCGAGAGGAAGCGCACCATCGCCGCCTCGGAGTCCAGCAGCCCCTCGTCCATGTTCACGTCGATGAGCTGCGCCCCGTTCTCGACCTGCTGGCGCGCCACCTCGAGCCCGGTTTCGAAGTCGCCCTCCCTGATGAGCCTGCGGAAGCGGGCCGAGCCGGTGACGTTGGTGCGCTCGCCGATGTTGGCGAAGAGCGAGTCGGGACCCAGGTTGAGCGGCTCGAGCCCCGCGAGGCGGGTGCGGCGCTCGATGCGCGGCGGCCGGCGCGGAGGGAGCCCGGCCACGGCGTCGGCGATGGCCTCGATGTGTGCCGGAACGGTGCCGCAGCACCCGCCCACGATGTTCAGGAAGCCCGCGCGCGCGAATTCGCCCAGCTGGCGGGCCATCGACTCCGGGGTCTCGTCGTACTCGCCGAGCTCGTTGGGCAGGCCGGCGTTGGGGTAGCAGCTGACCAGGAGATCGGCGCGGGTGGCGAGTTCCTCCACGTGCGGGCGCAGGGCGGCCGCGCCGAGCGCGCAGTTGAGGCCGATGGCGAGCAGATCGGCGTGACGCACCGAATTCAGGAACGCCTCCACCGTCTGCCCGGAAAGAGTGCGTCCGCTCGCGTCCACTACGGTGCCCGACACCATGACCGGCACATCCAGCCCGCGCCGGTCGAGCAGCGAGCGGATCGCGAAGAGCGCCGCCTTGGCGTTCAGGGTGTCGAAGACGGTCTCGACCATGAGCACGTCGACATCGCCGTCCAGGAGGCCGCGCGCCTGCTCGTCGTAGGCTGCCGCGAGCTCGTCGAAGGTGACGTTGCGGAACCCCGGATCGTTCACGTCCGGTGAGATGGAGGCGGTGCGGTTGGTGGGCCCCAGGATGCCCGCCACGAAACGCGGCCGGGAGGCGTCGCCGGCGGTGAAGGCGTCGGCCGCGGCCCGGGCGAGGCGCGCGGAAGTCAGGTTGATGTCGTATACGGCGGCTTCGAGGCCGTAGTCCGCCATCGAGATCGAGGTGGCGTTGAAGGTGTTGGTCTCGACGATGTCCGCCCCGGCGGCCAGATAGCCCTCGTGGATCTCACGGATGATCTCCGGGCGGGTCAGCGAGAGCAGGTCGTTGGCGCCCTTGAGCGGGCGGGGATGGTCCGCGAAGCGTTCCCCGCGGAAATCGTCCTCGCCCAGCCGATACCTCTGAATCATCGTGCCCATCGCGCCATCGAGCACCAGGATGCGCTCGCTGAGGGCATGCATCAGCGCCGCCACGCGCCGTGTGCGGACGGATGAGCTTGTGACCGGGACAGATGCGGAGGGGGTCATGGCGTCAGTATACTAACGGAACGCGTGTCCGATCCCGCAGGAACGAGCACCGGGTCCGCCAGGAACTTTCGGGTCGCGGGGCCGTTTACTCCGGGAGCGCATGCCGGTGCGGCGAGCACGCTCGCCATCGCACCGGGAAGCCTGTCGGCGCGCGGAAACGATCGCCGTGCGCCGGGAACGCGTAATGCCAACCCGGGAAGGGTCATGGAAACCGTCCGCATCCCCAATCAGGCGACCTACTCGCCCATCTCGCTGACCGACCTGATGGTCGCGGCGCCGCTTGCTTCGCGCATCCTGCTCGGAGCGACGCCCCCCGGCCGCGCGCTCCAGGCCGTGGCGTTGGGCGCGTACGCGGGCAGCGTGGCGGTCGACTGGTTCGCCCGGCGCAACGTGCGCGCCATCGACTTCCTCGACACCTTCGGGGCAGACGTGAAGCATCTCACGCCGATGCCCGAAGAGGAACGCGGGCGGGAAGTCGACTGGCTCTCGGAGCAGGTGAACGACGAGTACACCGCCGAGCTCATCCCGCGTGCGGAACTCGCGCGCCGGATCAACCGGCACCTGACCGGCTTCATCGCCGATATCACCGGCCAGCGCGTCGAGACCAGCTCGGAAATACGTCAGTTCACCCTCGCGGGACTCGTCTTTCCCTTCGCGCTCGGCACCTGCGACATCTTCTCGGGCGACGTGTCCATCCTCCGGGACGCGGGAGTCTTCGAACCGCACATCATCGCGCACGAGTTCTCGCACCGGAAGGGGTACCTGAAGGAGCTGCACGCGCAGGTGCTGGGATACCTGGCGATGGTCGGCTCGGGCGAGGCGGTGCTGGTGCAGTCGGCACGCTGCGAGCGGCTCCACCGCAATCTCTGGGTGCTGGCGGACCGCGATCCGGTGCGCTACCGGACGATGATCGAGGAGGGAGCGCTGCGCGAGGAACTGCGGGACGACTTCATGGCGCTGCATCCCGAGGATGGACCCGCGGAGGGAACGCTGGCGCATCTGATGCGCCGCCTCTACGACGAGCGCATGAAGCTCACGGGCCAGAATGGACTCTCGGACTACGACGAAGGCTTCACGAACTTCCTGTATACGAGCAGCGGGGTTCCATAGAGTTCCGGGGGCGCGACTGATGATCCATCACCGCCGGGCGGGGACACTGTCCGCCGCGAGCGCGTGCCTGTGGCTGGTTTTCGGCGGGTGCGGCGAAGAGCAGGCAACACCGGTCGCTCCCACGACCCCGGACACGGTCGTCGCGTCGATCCGGATAGCGCCATCCGAACAGACCGTTGGCCTTCTTGGCACCCGGTTCGACCTGGGCGCGGCGGCGCTGGCTGCGGATGGCACCTTTCTGTACGGGTCGGTGTGGGATCCCGGCCGTTTCTCGTGGTCTTCCTCCTCGCCCGAGGTCGCGTCCGTAAGCGGGGACAGCATTGGGCACGAAGGTGGCGCCATCCGTTTTGTCACCGGTTTGAGCGAGGGCGCGGCGACCATCACCGCGACCAGTCAGGGAGTGTCGGCCGACATCACGGTCACCGTTCGGGAACGGGGGCGTCTCGCCTGGTCCGTTCCGCTCGAAGGGTCTTTCGCGGAAGAGGCCGGAACAGGATCGGCCGGGGCCGGCGTCGCGATCGGAGCCGACGGCACGATCTACGTCGGGTGGAATGAGTCCTCTGCGCGACGAAGCCATTGGTACGCCTCGTCGCCGCAGGGAGGCATGCTATGGACCGTGGAGCTCCCCAGCACCAAATGGTCGACGCCCGCCATCGGGGCGGACGGGACGCTGTATTTCGGCTCCAGCACCGGCTCCGCCGGCAGCCTCGTCGCTGTGGATCCCGGCGGATCCATTCGGTGGATACTGGACGGCCTCGATGGAATCTCGTCCTCTCCCGCTCTCGGGCCGGACGGGACCATCCACGTGGCCGGCGGGCGCCACGTCCACGCGGTCGATCCCCGGGGCGAGATCCGGTGGACCTACGAGAGGCTCCGAAACACCTTCTCCTATTCCTCGCCCGCGGTCGGAAGCGACGGCACGATCTACGTCGGCGGCAACGATAATGCCCTGCATGCGATCAACCGCGACGGCTCGCCGCGGTGGACGTTCAAGACGCGGGACCTGATCAGGGCGTCGCCGTCGATCGGCGCGGACGGCACGATCTACGTCGCCTCCTACGACGGGCGGCTCTACGCGGTTGATCCCGACGGGAGCGAGCGATGGAGCGTCGGGGTGATGCGCGCCCCCGACACCTCCGGGGGCCCCATGGCGGATCTCAACTCGCCGCCTTCGATCGGGCCGGACGGCGCGATCTATATCCTGAGCGCCGGCCTGTTCGCCATCAATCCCGACGGCACGATTCGCTGGCACTTCGACACAAAAGCGTCCTCGTGGTGGACCACGCCGATCCTCGGGGCGGACGGCAACGTCTATATCGGCTCGGGCCTTTCCGTCACGGCGCTCGACTCCCGGGGCAGGCTCCTGTGGGACTACCAGCCCGGTGGTGGCTACGTCCCCTCTGGTGCCTACGTCCTCGCGTCGCCCGCCATCGGTGTCGATGGCACGATCATCGCGACCTCCTTCTCCGATCGGGACGGGGGCGCGATACACGGGATCGTCGAGACGGAGCCGGCGAATGGCGGCTATGCCGGCTCGCCTTGGCCGACGCAGCGCGGTGATCGGGCCAATACCGGACGAGCGGGCGGATGAAGCGCGGTCGCAGGGGAATCGATAATGATGGCACGCACGAGTGAGAGACAGGCTGCGGAGGCGTAGGCAAGTGATTAGCGATCGCAGGATGTATGGAATGGTGTTCGCCCTGGCGGTGGTGCTGGGCGGCTGCGCGACGGTTCCCCCGGTCGAAGAGCCGCCGGGCCGGCTGGTCGAGAAGGTCGTGGAAGTGGAGCCGGTGGATGCGGTTCGGATCCGGAACCAGAGTGGGCCGTTCCTCGCGAAGCTGAGCGCGCAGGCGGCGGCCGAAAACATGACCATCGCCTACCAGTATCGGGGAATCACGCTCGTCAGGGTTCATCCCGATGGGCGCTACATCCTGGGCAGGGGTGGAGACTCGCCTGTGCCCGTCGAGGAACCCCCTACTGCCACCAGCCGCGCCCCCTGGGATACGGTCGGGACCTTCTCGATCGTCGGCTACGACCCGGAGACCGGGGAGGTCGGCGTTGCGGTCCAGTCGCGGGTGTTCAGCGTGGGCAACGGCGTCATCTGGGGCGAGGCCGGGGTGGGGGTGGTCGCCACTCAGGCCGTGGTGGACGTGAGCTACGGGCCGCAGGCGCTCGCGCTCCTGCGCGAGGGATACTCACCCGCCGAGGTGGTGGAGCGCGTGCTCGCCGCCGACCCGAATCCCGACCCGGATCGGTGGAGCATCGAGGGCCGCCAGTTCTCGGTGATGGACGCGAGCGGGGAAGTGGCGACCCACACCGGTCCGCGCGCCAGCGACTGGGCGGGACACCGGATCGGCCGGTATACCTCCGCGCAGGGCAACATCCTGGCCGGGCCGGCGGTGGTGGACGACATGGTCACCGCCTTCGAGAACACCTCCGGGCACCTGTCCCAGCGACTGGTGGCGGCCCTCGAAGCCGGTCAGGCGGCGGGCGGTGACACCCGGGGCATGCAGTCCGCCGCCCTGCTGATCGTGAAGGAGGACGGCGGCGTCTGGCTCAACAACGACGTGGTGCTGCGCCTCCAGGTCGACGACCACGCGGAGCCCATCGCGGAGCTCCGCCGGCTGGTGGAGATGGCGGCGGAACGGCGGGCGCGGCGGCGGCGGTAGGTCAGGTCATGAGCGATTGCCCTTCGCCCTCCCAGGGAACCCAGAACCACAGGATGCGGAACAGGCTCGGGTTGCCGTCATTCGGGCAGGTATCAGAATTGACGTTCGCCGCTGGAAGCATAGACTAGCAGTGACACCCCTTGCGGTTTCGACCGCAGGGCGCGGGGCCTCCTCGGAGGCCCCTGCTTTTTGCAGCAGGTGTCGATGCGTACCTTCGTTTACGTTGGAGTGTCGAGTGCAAAGTGACGCCTTACCGCCCCTCCACCAGCCTTCCACCCTCCACCCAGACCTCGTTCCCAACCGTCACTGTGGCGTCCGCGAAGAAGTTCCAGCGCACATAGCCGCCCCCGACCGACCCGCCCAGCTCGGTGTTGTCGCCCAGCGACAGCCTCACCACGGCGTCCCCGTAGCCGTAGTACGGGATCCACTCCTCGCCCTCGGGAATCGCGAGCAGCGGGTTTAACCCGACCCCCAGCTCGCGGAAGGTTCGGCCCGCCTCTCCGGCCTCTTCCATCTCGCGCACCACACCATCACGCCCGGCGTCGGCCTCCACCTCCACCACGCGGCCTCCCTCGAAGCGCAGCACCACCCCTTCCGCGCGTTCACCGCCCCACTGCGCCGGAGGGAAGGCGATCCGGCCCGCCACGGTCTCCAGCACCGGCAGGACCCTCGCCGCTCCCGCCGGCAGCTCCACCTCGCGGTCGATGAGGTTGCGGGCACGTTCCGCGCGCGCGGCCGACGCGTCCCCGTCCTGGCGGGTCACGGGCCGGTCGCCCACCTCGAACGAGAGGTCGGTACCGGCGGGCGTCGTCACCCGCACCGGCCCGCTCCTCACCGCCGCCTCGAAGGTCGCGAGCGCGTCGGCGAGGGCCGCGTAGTCGGTGTCCAGCACCGCCGTCTGGTAGAGGCGATCCACCCGGTCGTCAACCGCAAGCTCCTCCATCTCGAACGAGGTGGCGCCGGCCCAGTGGAAGTGAACGGTCCGTCCCCGCCCGCCCCGCAGCACGTCCTGCAGCGCGCGGTACACGTCGCCGTCCAGCGTCGGGTCCGCCGCAGCACCGGGGAGCTTGACCGCGACATCGACCGTGGCGAGCGGCTCCGCCCAGCCCTCCGGCATGGTCCCCAGGGAAGCGGCGAACTCCGAGGGCGAGCCCGCCCCCGCAACCGGCCCACCCGCCGCCAGCACCGCCCCACGTACATCCACCGCACCCAGATCCACCCCGCCGGCCGTCCTCACGCCCGCGCGCAGCAACGGCACGATCGCGTCCCAGCGGCTGCCGCCCTCACCCACCAGCAGGACGCGTTCACCGGGCTGCAGGTCCATCCGCGCGAGGAGGCTTGCCGAGAGGGCTTCGAAGTCGAGGACTTCGCCGCCGCCGGCGTCCCCGCCGCCCTCCGGCGCGCACGCCAAGAGCGCGTGGACCAGGAGGATCGCCATCGCGCATGATACTATGCGGTGACGGCCGATGATACTATCGCGCATGAAGCCTCCTCCCCATGTCCGTCGCAGCCGCTACGCGCCCGCCCGCTCGATCATCGCCGCCACCTCCCGCATGCGCGTCGCCAGGTCACGCACCGCCGCCACGTACACCCGCTCCCACCCCGGAAGGTCGGCCCGGTCGTCCGTCTCCAGCTCGTATCGCAGTCCCGGCAGCATCCACGACGCGTACCCGCTGAAGGGGTCGGGCGAGACGTAGATCGAGCGGCTCCACGGGCGCCCCTGGAGCCCGCGGTCGTTCAGCCACGCTTTCTCCAGCCCGATCAGTGCCCGATTCACGGCCTCGGCGGCCGCCGGGTCGACGTCCCCGGACGCGATCCAGAGGTCGCGCGCGGCCACGAGCTCGGCGGCGGCCTCGTCCAGCTCGCGCGTCGACTCGGCAAGGGCGGAGAAGTCCACGCGCAGCCCCCGCGCCCCGGCCACGTCGTTCAGCGTGCCCACGTGGGTGCGCGTGTCGGAGGCGTAGCGGGCTACGTCGTACGGGAGCACGTCGGCGTTGGCGAAGCGCAGCGCGAGGATGCCGTCCGCGCGCGCGATCATCGGTCCGTAGACGAAGTCGGTGTCTCCGAACCGCTCGTACCAGGCGAAGTTGTCGTAGTTGGAGTGGTACACGCCGCCGGGATTCCCCGACGAGAGCGCCCCGGACGGCACGCCGGCGTGCGTGTAGAAGCCCACGTGGTCCGACCCGCCGCCCAGGTTGCCCATCGCCGGCTCCGCCGCCCCGTCGCCGGTGCTCTCGCGCCACCAGTCCAGGATGGTGCCGTCAGCGCCCGGATAGGCCACGCGGCCCACCGCCTCGATGATCGGTCCCTTGAGCGAGGGCGACGACGACGCGCCGAACCGCCCGCCCGACACCGCGCCGTCGGCGTTGATGTACGCGATCGCGTTGGCCTCCAGCTCCTCGCGGAAGTGCTCCACCCACTCGGTCGAGCCGATGATGCCGTACTCCTCGGCGTCCCAGTGCGCGATCATGATCGAACGCCGGGGCCGGCACGCCTCGTCCCGGGCCAGCGCGCCCAGCGCCTCCGCCAGGGTGAGGAGCATGGCGGTGCCGCCGTTGGGATCGATCGCGCCGAATCCCCAGGGATCGTAATGCGCGCCCAGAATGAACCACTCGTCGGGGAACTCACTGCCGCGCAGCGTGCCGACCACGTTGGTCGCGCGGGTCAGGCGGCGCGGCTGGTTGACGCGCACGCGCACGGTGAGATCCGGTCCGCCGGTCAAGCGGTAGTCGAGCTCCATCCCGGCGCTCCATCCGGGCGGGGTGGCGCGCCCGGTCATGCGCGACAGGATCTCGGTCGCCGCCTCGTAGCCGATGGGGAGCACGGGGATGGTGTGCAGCGCCACCTCCGACGGGTCGAGGCGCTCCACCTGGATGTCGCCGTCCAGCGGCAGCGCCGGAACGAACGGCGTGAGCGGGTCGCCCGTCCAGGGAAGGGTGAGCACTGAGCCCCGCTGGATCGTCTGCCCGTTCATCATCGGGCCGTCCGGATAGGCGTCGATATCCGAAAAGCCGGGATCGTTGAACATGACCACGCCCGCCGCCCCGCGCTCTTCGGCGAACAGCACCTTGTAGCCGCGGAAGTTTCCGCCGTAGCGCGCGATGACGACCTTGCCGGCCACCGACACGCCCATGGAGTCGAGTGCCAGGTAGTCCTCGCGCCGCCCGAAGTTGGCATAGACCACCTCGGCCGTCACGTCGCCGGACCCCGAGTAGGCGTTCCACCCGTTGAGGAGGTCGGGATGACCCGAAAAGCGGTCCTCCGGAAGCGCGGGTTCACGGTTCGACAGCTGCATGGACACGGGGGTGACGATATGCACCTCCACGTCGTCGGTGAGTTCGGGCAGGTACACGTCGTACGGGTGACGCTCGACCTCCAGGCCCGCGCGCTCCATGGCCCCCGCCAGGTACTCGCCGACGCGCTGCTGCGCCTCCGAGCCGGCTGGGTGGGGGTTTGCGGTAATGGTGCGCAGATGCTCGCGGAACGAGTCGCTGCGGGGCAGCTCCAGGAAGCGGGCTTCGCACACGAGCTGCCCGGCGGCCCGGGCCTCCGTGAAGCCGATGGGGGAGGGCTCCTGGGACGAGGCGGGCGTCGCGGCGGCGAGCGCGGCCGCGAACATGAGCGCGGCCGGCGCGGGGAAAGCGAAGGGGCGATGGACGATGGTACGGGAGGTGGTGGAGCGGCTGGCGCGGAGCATGGGCGTGGTGGGTCCGAGGTGGCGGATGCGGTGGAAGAGATCGGACGGCGCCCGCGAGGGCTCGTTGCCGTCCGTCCCGCCCGCAAAGTGCATCAACCCTCGTGGGCGCCGCCACCTCCGGGCCCGCCGGACACGCGCGCGATGCCCTCCGCCTTCTTCGTTACGGCCCTGGGCACCTCGGTCGGGGTTCCGCCTCCCAGCAGCTGTTCCGCGAAGTCGAGGCGTTCCTCGACCGACCCCAGGTGGTAGGCGATCTCGGTGACGTCGCGGCGGATTCCCTCGAGTTCGGCGCGGGTCGGGGCGCCGGTGGCGCTCACTCCCGGAATGCGGCGCATGAAGAACTGTGCGAGCAGGATGCCGGCCGCGCCGATCATGCCGCCGGTGACGAAGACGGACACCAGCACGATCAGGATCTCCGGTTCCATGCCCATCCGCCCCGTTCGAGGAAACCGGCGCCGGCGCCGCGGCTCGAAGCACCCGCGCGAAACTCGTTTATCGCGTGAACCCGCGGGATGGTTCCCCGACCCTGCCCCGGGTCGCCAGGCGAGCCCGTACGCCCTTGCCCCGCTTTCGGCGACGGATTCACTTGTGCACCACCGCCCCCGGGCAGCCGCCGCGTCGTCCCTCCATCCGAACAGAGCCCTACCATGAACGCCATCGTCAGGTTTCTCTCCCGTCCGATTTCGCCCGCGCCGCGCGCGTTTTCGCCCCTGCTCATGCTCATCGCGCTCGCGCCGCGTCCCGCGGAAGCGGCCCCCGCCCCCGCGCCGCAGGAGTCGAGTGCCGAGGCCGGTCCGGCCAACTACGACCTCGCCGCCCGCTTCGCGCCCTACCGGATCCGCGAGATGGTGCACTCGACGTCGGTCGACCCGCAGTGGATCGAGGGCACAGACAGGTTCTGGTACGAGTGGGAGAACGCCGACGGCAAGTTCTTCTACATCGTCGATCCCGGCGCCGGCTCGCGCACGCTCCTCTTCGACAACGATCGCATCGCGGCGGAGTTGACGCGCATCACCCGTGATCCGTGGGACGGGCAGCACCTGCCCATCCGCAACATCCGCTTCATCAGCGACAACGTCCTCCATTTCGAGGTGGAGTCCTCCCAGGACGAGGAAGCGGAGGAGGATGACGAGGAAGTCGAGGAGGATCAGGACGAGGAGGAGGACGACTCGGGCGGCGCGACCCGCAAGCGGGTCCATCACTTCGAATACACGGTCTCGACCCGGACCCTGCGGGAGCTCGAGGACTACGAGGCGCCCGACAATCATCCGGACTGGGCCAGCGTGTCCCCCGATGGCCAGACCGTGGTCTTCGCCCGGGATCACAACCTGTTCATGATGAGCGGCGACGACTACGAGGAGATTCTCGAGGCCCGCCGCGGCAAGTCCGGCGACGAAGCCGACGACGCCGAGGACGACGTGGAGGTCACCGAGACCCAGCTCACCACCGATGGCGAGAAGTACTACACCTACGAGGCCAACTACACCGGGCGCGGCGAAACCAACGTCAGCCTCGAGGAGGAGAAGGACGACCGCAAGGCGGCGTCGATCTCGTGGGCCAAGGACTCGGAGCGTTTTGCGCTGATCCGGCGCGACAACCGCGAGGTGGGCGAACTCTGGGTCGTGCACGTGGTGGGGAATGGCAATGACCGCCCGGAACTCGAGACCTACTCCTACGAGATGGCCGGGGAGGAGTCGGTGACCCAGGAGGAGATCATCGTCTACGACCTCGCCTCCAGGAGCCAGGTGACAGTCTCGCATGAGCCCTGGAAGGACGAGGACCTGCGCATCACGACGCAGCGCCAGTTCGACTACCCGGACTCCGAGGAGCCGGACCGCTCGCTCTGGATCTCGGACGACTCGGAGGAACTCCATTTCGTGCGCCTGAGCCGGGACCGGCACCGGGCCACGGTAATGGTGGCGGACGCCGGCAGCGGCGACGCGCGCATGCTCTTCGTGGACAGCCTGAACACCTACATCGAGACGCGCCCCGTCGAGATGCTCGATAACGGCGACATGCTGTGGTGGTCGGAGCGGGACGGGTGGGCGCACCTGTACCTCTACGGGCCCGACGGAGAAGTGAAGCAGCGGCTTACCGAGGGGCCGTGGCACGTAGACGGCATCGTCGGCGTGGACGAGACGCGCGGCTTCGTCTTCTTCACCGGGCAGGGCCGGGAGGAGGGGGAGGATCCATACTACGCCCACCTCTACCGGGTGAGCCTGAACGGGACCGGGCTCACGCTGCTGAACCCGGGGAACTTCGACTTCCAGTCCGAGATGGGCGAGTCGAACCGCTACTTCGTCAGCAACTACTCGCGGGTGGACACGGCGCCCATGTCCGCGCTCTTCGACGCCTCCGGACGGCGCATCCTGGACCTGGGCGAGGCCGACTTCGGCGCCCTGTCAGCGGCGGGATACCAGTTCCCCGAGCCCTACCAGGTCGAGGCCGCGGACGGCGTGACCGACATCTACGGCGTGATGTACAAGCCGTACGACTTCGATCCTTCGAAGACGTATCCCATTGTGGCGTACGTCTATCCGGGACCGCAGACCGAGTCGGTGTCGAAGTCGTGGTCGGCCAACCCGTACGAGCAGGCGCTGGCGCAGTTCGGCATGATCGTCGTGACCATGGGGAACCGGGGCGGACATCCGGACCGTTCAAAGTGGTACCATAACTATGGATACGGCGACTTGCGCGACTATGGACTGGCCGACAAGAAGGCCGTCCTGGAACAGCTGGCCGACCGCCACGACTTTATAGACATAGACAAGGTAGGAATATATGGACATTCCGGGGGCGGCTTCATGTCCACCGCGGCCATGCTCGTCTATCCCGACTTCTTCAAGGTCGCGGTGTCGTCGGCGGGGAACCACAATAACGACGTGTACAACCGCTCCTGGTCGGAGACCCACCACGGCGTGAAGGAGGTCGTGGACGACGAGGGCAACGTGAGCTTCGAGTACGATATCGAGCGCAACTCGGACCTTGCCGCCAACCTCAAGGGCCACCTGCTGCTCACCACCGGGGACAACGACAACAACGTGCACCACGCGGGCACCTTCCGCATGGCGGAGGCGCTCATCCGCGCCAACAAGCGCTTCGACTTCTTCATCTTCCCCGGCCAGCGCCACGGCTTCGGCGACATGAGCGACTACTGGTTCTGGCTGCGCGCCGAGTACTTCGTGAAGCACCTTCTGGGCGACACCCGCTGGGACGTGGACATCATCCCGCTGCAGATGAACTCGCCGCAGACGCGGTGAAGAGGGATGCCTGCCAGGTGGATATCGGTGTTCAACCCGTGGCTGCCGCGGGTTAGATTTACACCAGCCCGAGCCGTCTCGCCTCGTTGTCCGAGAGAAGAACTGGAATGAAGAAAAGTCGACCGATTGAGCGCCCGCGGGCGACGCCGAATGGTGGCATGTCACTCGTGGGTAGCGGAACGAACGTGGTGGGCCACTGCAAGACCGAAGGCAGTGTGCAGATCGATGGCACGGTGGAAGGGAGCGTGGAGGCCGCGGATGTGGTCTCCATCGGGCAGGACGGGGTGATGATCGGCGACATCAGCACTCGGGATGCCGTTGTCGACGGCCGGATTGAGGGCAACCTGACGATTGGTTCGCTGTTGCACCTCAAGGCTACCAGCGTTGTGACCGGCGAGATCGACGCCGAGCGCATCCTGATCGAAGAGGGAGCGACGCTCAATGTGACCGTACGGATGGCCGACGGGCGCGGCCAGCCGCCCGCTTCGGAGTCCTGAAGCCGGGTTCGCGTTCACGTGCGGCTTCCCGCCTTGCCGGACATTCCGCATGAACGGCGTGGCCACGTTTCGTCGGCCGCGCTGACTCGTCGCACCTTCCTCAAGGGCGCACTCGCCGCGGCCGGAGTCGCGCCCGCCGCGTCCTCATTGGAGAAACCGCGTGGTGGCGGTTCGCATCGCGGCGCCACCACCGCTGTTTCTTCGGGGCGGGACGAGAGAGTCCTCATCATCGGCGCAGGCATGGCCGGCCTGGCGGCGGGCGCCGAACTCCATGCGCTCGGATTCGAAGATGTTGCGATTCTGGAAGCGCGTGACCGAATCGGCGGGCGCCTCTGGACGGATGCCATTGGCGCCAGCATTCCCGTAGACCTCGGGGCATCCTGGATCCACGGCGTAGACGGAAACCCCATCACCGCCATCGCCAGGGGAAACAGCATCGCAACGCACTCGACCGACTACGACAACGACGTGGTGCACTTCCACCATGCCGAGAGGCCGTCACCATCCGCCAGGAGGGCGCTGCGCCGTTTCTGGCGACTCGCGGAGCGCCAGCCCGACACCAACCTTCAGTCCGTCTACGAACAGCTCCTCGAGATCGAGCCGCTGACGGTCCCCGACCGGCGCTACCTGGACTATCTGTTGAACACCATCGTCGAGCACGAGCACGCCGCCGACCTGCGTCATCTCTCGCTGGAGAGCATCCAGGGCGGGGATGCGTATGGCGGCCATGACGCGGTGTTTCCGCGCGGATACGGACAGGTCGCCGGCGTTCTGGCGGATGGCCTGGACATCCGGTTCCGGGAAGCCGTGACGGAGATCGACTACGCGGGGACGGACATTGTCGTGACGACGGCCGCCGGTGCGACCTTCGCGGCCACCCGAGTCGTGGTGACGGCTTCGCTCGGAGTGCTGAAGCAGAGCTTCATATCGTTCCTGCCCGCATTGCCGCTGCGGAAGCGCGGCGCGATCGATGGCCTGGAGATGGGCGTGCTCAACAAGACGTGCCTGCTGTTTGACGACGTGTTCTGGGACGACGACGTGGAGCTCATCGGCTATGTCGGTGCCCGGAGGGGGCAGTGGGCGGAGACCCTCAACCTGTATCCGTACACGGGGCATCCGATTCTGATGATGTTCAACGCCGGAGCCTACGGCGCCCGGATCGAGCGGCTCTCCGACCAGGAGATCGTCGCGCAGGCGGTTGCGGCGCTCGAGAGCATGTATGGCGTCATCCCGCCGCCCAGGGATGCGATCATCACACGTTGGCGCTCGGATCCGTGGAGCCAGGGGTCCTACTCGTACGTACCGGCCGGATCTTCGTATCAACGGTACGCCGAACTGGGCGAACCCGTCGGCGACAAGCTGTTCTTTGCGGGGGAGGCGACACACGTCGAATACCCGTCGACCGTGCACGGCGCGTTTCTCTCCGGCATTCGCGCAGCCCGGCAGATCGCCGCGCTCCCCGCACCACCCTCTGCCCCCACGGTCTAACCGGTCGAGAAGGGTGTCCAGCCCGTGGTTATGACGGGCTCGCGTACGACGCGGAGGTCGGGCGGGGTGATGATCTCGCAGGTCGGGCCGGGAGCGCGGGCGAGTCGGCGGTCGAGGGTGAGAAGGGGGCAGGAGAGCGCTTCTGCGAGCGCAACATACCATGCATCGTAGATGGTGATGTTGCGGCGAAGCTCCCAGACGCGATCCGCGAAGGGGGCGAATGGGTAGAGGTCGATTTCGAGCGTCAGCAGGTTTCGGTGCGCGAGGGCGGCTTCCAGGCTCGGAAGGTTCCGGGCCAGCTCCAGGCGGCGAAGCGCGCTGCCCGCCTCGGCCAGGACCATATGCGGAGCCGCCAGCGAGCCGTTCCGGCACGCCTCCGCGATCGCGGATTCCGACCAGGTCCCATCGGATCGCAAGTGGGCGACTGCCGCCGTGAGCACCGATCCATCAACGACGACCGTCACTTCCGATCCGCGTCGCGGGCACGCAGAATGTCCTCGGTGGTTACGTTGTTGGTCATCGCGCGCTTGTCAGCGCGGACCTGCCTGAGCCACTCCTCAACGGAAGGCTTGGCCACCAGACGCTCCAGCTGGCGCCGCAGATACTCCTGCATCGACTGGCCTCTCGCGGCCGCGCGCGCCGCGATCCGGTCGCGCACTTCCTCGGGAACGCCTCTGATGGTGATCTGAACGCTCATGACAGCATGTTAGCGTCGGTGACATCAATTTGCAAGCACTCAAGGCGGTAGCATTGCCTGGAAGGGCCACCCGCTTCGCATGGCCACTCCTCCAGGGCTCTCGCAGGGCTTCTCGCGGGACGCCTTGCCGCGCCGCCCGCGCAACGTTTTTTGTTGCGCGCCATTTTTGAGGTCCATAACTTGAGCACATGGACGAGGACGACCAGGGTACCGCGCAACACTCCGAACACGGCGAAGACAGCTCCGACTGGACTCTGAGCCATCTCGAGATGATTCGCCGGGGCGTGGATTCCGATCGCGGAATTGCAGCCATTCTTGGCGTTTCCGCGTCCCAAGTCACCCGCTGGAGGCAAGGTCAGCGTCCGGACCGGGAGAACGCCGACCGGCTCGCCGGCCTGGCGCTGGCCGTGGAGATGCTGATGCGCTGGCTCGATGCGGACATCGTCGAGGAGTGGCTGACCGGCCCGAACGCGCATCTGGACGGGGCAACACCGTCGTACTTCATCCAGCGGAGCCGGATCGCCGAGGTCGTGGGAGCCGTGGAGGCGATGAAAGCCGGCGTTTTCGCCTGACTGGTCGCGCTCGTGGCTCTCTTCTGGCGCGTTTTTCCGTGGAATCCCGGCGTCGTCGACGACAGCCCGTTCTCGCCGTCCTGCATTCCGCCGACCACCGGGCGAGGGCGCTTCGACCTTCCGGTGGCCTGCTCGCCCGTGCTCTACCTGGCCGAATCGCCCGAGCACGCTATCGCCGAGGCGCTTCAGCCGTGGCGCAACCGGCCCCTTCGGGAGGCGCACCTTCGGCGGGCCGGGCACCCGTTGGCGCTGGTCAGCGTGCAACTGGATGCGGACGCGGCCTCGGAGATTCTCGACCTCTGTGACCCCGCCACGCTCGACCGCCGGGGCATCGCCCCGGATCAGGTCGCGTCACGCAACCGTCGCGCAACGCAGGCCATCGCCGCCGCCGCGTGGGACAGCGGAAAGACCGGCCTGAGATGGTGGTCCGCCTTCGGGGGCGAGTGGCACGGGATCGTCCTCTTCACGGAGCGCACGCGAGACGGTTTGCGCTACGGTGGGCCGCGGGTGCTCTCGGCCCGAACGCCGGCTCTCTACGCCGCTGCGGCGGCGCTGGGCATGCCGATGGCGGTCACCGTCGCCACGCTCCGGGACCGGGAATCCCGCGACTGAAGAGGACTTCGACCCCGCGATCCCGTGTAACGGCGGTGTCCGCGATCGCCTGGGTCGTGACCGTCGGCGGAAGATCGCGCAGGATGGCCCGAATCCGACGGGTGCCGGGGTCGCGGAGGATCGCCATCGGACGGTGGCTGTCCTGGTCCAGCGTGACCGATCCGCCCGGTCCGGTGAGCGTGACGCTGGCCAGGCGGCCCTCCCAACCCGGCTGCACCGGAAACATGAAGAGGAAGCTTGAGCTGCCGTCACCATCGGCTATGACCGGCATCTCGAAGTCGAGGAAGAAGAGCACGGTTCCGTCGTCTGCTCGACCGCCAAGCCGGTAGTCACCGGTCACATCCGGAAGCGAGGGCGGGGCGTCGATTACGAAGACGGGGTCGAGGAACGGCACGCGGTCGGCGTCGATGCCGCCCCAGAGGAGCAGGTTCCGGGTGCGGATCGTATCCGGCGCGACGGAGGCGCCCAATGCGTCGCTCAGCGGGAAGCGGGCCCTTCCAGGGTCGTGCAGACGGGGCCGGGTGTTTTCCGCGTCAACGGCCCCGAGCGCCGGGAGGTCGGCCAGGAGGAACAGCGCCGCGATCGCGACGCGGATGCCGGTTCGGTGCGGGAGCCTCATGATGGTCTCTGTACACGCCTGATCCGGATCCGGTGCCCCGGATCACGAGGCCTCGCCGGCGCCACGGGTCGCCGCATCGCGCCCGTGACCGCCTCCGCCGACTGCCGACTGCCCGCTACCTCGCGAAGCTCCTCCTCGGTGGGCGGCACCGAGGCCAGGTCCCCCGCGTTCCGGTGTTCGGATTCACCGGCAGTACCCGCTGGCTGACGTCCATGCGCTGCGGGTCCTCCGACGCCATGTAGGTCAGCATGGCGGCGAGGGTCGCGTTGTTGCGCAGGTCGTCGAAGACGATCTTGTCGAAGGTGTCGCGGTTGGTGTGCCAGGTGTACTGGCGATAGTCGGGATAGTTGGACTGGAGCCGGAAGCCGGGCGCGGGCTTGCAGATGAACGACATGTGGTCCGAGCCGCCGGTCTCGGGCACGCCCGGCACGTCCAGTTCGATGTGGCCGGTGATCTCCGGGGGGATTTGCTCGAACCAGCGGGCGAAGTGCTCCCCGGCACCCAGGAAGCCCTGCATGCGGATGAAGTCGATGCGCCAGGTGCCGTTGTCCTGGTTGAAGGAAGCCTGAAGTCCGTCCACCACCTCGGGGTTGTCGGCCGCGAAGGCGTTGGAGCCGATCAACCCCTGCTCCTCGCCGCCCCAGTGACCGACCATGATCGTGCGGCGAGGGTTGGGGTAGGTCTCCCTCAGGATGCGCATGGCCTCGTGCATCATGATGGTGCCGGTGCCGTTGTCGGTCGCGCCCGAGGCGCCGTCCCACGAGTCCAGGTGCGCGCTCAGCAGCACGTACTCGTCGGGCAGTTCGGTGCCCGGAATCGTGGCCACCACGTTGAAGGCGGGCACGTCGCCCAGGAATTGGGCCTCCGCGTCCAGGCGGATGCGCGGTCCCTGGTCTCGTGATGCGAGCCTGTGGAGGAGGGAGTAGTCCTCGCACGCGAGATGCAACGAGGGGATTTCGCGGGTCGCGGAGGCGAAGATCTTGTCCACGCCCCAGCCCCGCGACCAGTTGCCGGTGATCAGCCCGAGTGCGCCCGCGCTCTCCAGCCGCTGCGGGCCGGCGTTGGGGATGAAGGTCAGCTGGTAGCTGGCCGCCCATTCCTGCTGCGCCGCTTCCCGGGCCTCGCTCATGCGCTGGAAGGACTCGGGGGTGGCGTGGTCGAGCCACGACTGGTCCTCGCGGCAGGTGGGTTCAGCGAAGGAGACGGCCACGAACTTTCCCGCGGCGGAGGGCAGCCAGGCGTTCAGCTCGGCGGCGTCGGCGAAGTAGGGCAGCGCGACCACCTCGCCTTCGACGGGCCCGTCGGTCCCCGGGCTCCAGGCGAGCAGCGTGCCCTCCAGCGTACGTCTGCGGGGCTCCAGCATGTCGATGTGGGTAAAGCCGCGCTCCCATCCGATCCAGGTGCCGTAGTCCTGGCGCTCCGCCTCGATGCCCCAGCGCTCGTAGTTGGAGATCAGCCAGTCTGCGGAGTGCGAGTAGGCCGGAGACCCCATCAGCCGCGGGCCGATCGAGTCCATGAGAGCCTGCGCGAGGTCGAACGCCTGGCTTCCCGAACCCATGCCCTCCTCCCACATCGCCTGGATGACGGGGTCGTCGGAGGGGAAGGTCTGGGCGGGCAGCGGCGCCGCGAGAGAGATGGCGGCTGCGGCGAGGAGAATTCGTCGGGTGGTCATGGGATGGTTCCTTCGGTTACGGATGGGTGGTGCCCAAGCGTCAGGATGGGCCGAGGGGCCGCAAAGCGCCAGCCGGCGGGACCGCTCGCCGGGCGCCGAAATGGGCGGCCGGGACATTGCCGGATGGTTGCCGTAGTGTCATCCTGACATGCTGCGGTCCCCAACGTCTCGCCCAGCCTCCCGGAGGCGAATCATGACGCGTCCTCGCATGCAGCTTTCAGCTCTAGCTCTGCTTTCTTTGCCGGCCCTCGCCACGCTCGCCGCCTCGCCCGCCCAGGCGCAGCGCTTCTCGATCGAGGACGTGCTCAGCCCCGGCTATCCGGTGCAACTGGTGTCGGCCCGGGCGGCCGACCGCATCGCCTGGATCGAGTACGAGGAGGGAAAGCGCAACGTGTACACGGCCGCCGCGCCCGACTTCACGCCGGCGCGTCTGACACGCTTCGAGGACGATGACGGGCGCGACCTGTCGAACCTGCGCATCTCGGACGACGGGTCCACGCTGGTCTTCCTGCGCGGGCACACCCCCAACCGGCAGGGATGGATCGCCAACCCGGCCAGCGATCCCCGGGGCGCCGAGCGGGCCGCGTGGGCGGTGAGCACCGCGGGCGGCGAGCCCTGGCGGGTGGCGGAGGCCTGGAACGTGGCGCTCTCTCCCGACGGGGAGTGGATCGCATGGGAGAGCGATGGCGACATCTACCGGGCGCCGGTGAATCCCGGGGTCGCGGCGGGCGACCCGGAGCGGCCGCTCTTCAGCGTGTTCGGCGACCAGGGCGACCCTGTGTGGTCGCCGGACTCGCGTCGGCTGGCGTTCGTGAGCGACCGGGAGGATCACAGCTTCATCGGCGTGTACGACACCGAGCGTCCCGGCATCACATACCTGGGCCCGGCGGTCGATCGCGACACGAGCCCCACCTGGTCGGCGGACGGAACCCGGGTCGCCTTCATCCGCAGGCCCGGGCTGCCCTTCGGCGCGCGGGCGGAGCGGGGCGGCGCTACCGGGGAGGCCGCCACGGAGGACGTCTGGCCCGCCGGGATGACCGAGGCCCGCTTCGCCGGCGGGTACGACTTCTCAATCTGGGTGGGCGACGCGCGCACCGGGGAGGCGGCGGAGGTGTGGCACAGCCCGCCGGGCGACAGCCTCTACCGCGAGGTGCGCGAGGTCATCTGGGCCGGCGACCACATCATCTTCCAGGCGGAGCCCGACGGGTGGCGCCGGTACTATTCGGTCGACGCGGACGGGGGCACGCGCGATCCGGTCGAACTCACGCCGGGCGACGGCATCGCCGAGTACATCTCGCTCTCGCCGGACGGGCAGAGTCTAACGGATTCACATCTGATTGAGGTGATTGAAGTTACGGGAACATAGGATCTGGTTCTCGCCGTTTCGCTCCCGCTGATTGCGAAACGTCAGGCACGAGCCCTTCGGCGGTTTTCCAGAGCCGTCCTAAGCTGTCCCTCGTCGGCCTGCTGATAGCATTGGAGAACCGTCCTGGCCTCCTTCCAGCCGCCGAGCTCGCAGAGCACCTTGAGCGGCTGATCCATCAGGTCGCTGGCAAACTTGCGCCGAAGAGAGTGCCAGCCCCTTCCGCGCTTGGGCTCCAAGCCTGCAAGCCTCTCGGCCCGGCCCCACCACCCTCGTACCACCGTGGGTCCCATGCACTTTGAGGGATCCCTTGGCGCGGGCAGCACCGGAGCTTCCCGGGGTCCGGGGTTCTTCCTCCGCGCCTCCTGCAGAACTTCGAGCGCCTCGGCGGTGACGGGCGTGGAGTGCTCGTGGCCCGACTTGTCGTGCTCGGCGCGCCAGAGAATGGCCCGGCCCTCGAAGTCGATGTCGCGCCACCGAAGCTGTCGGATGGCTCCGATCCGGTGGCCGGTCTCGTGGGCGAGCACGAGGGCGACGCTGAACCGCCACTCCACCTGCCCGGAGACTTCGAGCAGCGCCCGGTACTCCTCGTCCGCAAGCACCACCCGGTTCGGGTTCTTCTCAGTGGGCTTCCTGAGGCCCTTGAGCGGGTTCCGGTCCAGCAACAGGCGGCCCCGGTCGTCCCTCGACCTTACGGCCCAATTCAGAACCGCGGTCAGGAACTTCAGGTCGCATTCGACCATCCGGTCGCCCACGGGCTTGCCGCTCGGTCCGATCCTGCCAGCGCGCCGCTCCCGGATGAAGCGGTCCCAGTCCCTTTGAGACAGGGTGGCCGGGTCGCGGTCCCGTCCGAAGAACCGGAGAAACGTCTTCATCGCCGCGCGATCATGTCCGCGCGAATATCTGCCCTTGGTGGGCGTCACCTCCTCACCGTAGATGTCAAAGAGCGTCCCCAGCGTGAGCGGCTCGGGTTCGGCTTTCGCCTTGCCCACGATCTCCGGCCCGATGAATCCGGCGGCGAATTCGTCCGCCTGCCGCTTCGCGCGCCGCCAGTCGCGGTGCCCGAGCGACCGGGTGCGCCTGCGCCCGTTCTCGCGCCACTCAATCTGGAAGTTGCCGGTCTTCGGGTCCGGAAAGATCCTGACCCGGTTGCGGCCCCATTCGCCAGCGCCGTACGAGCGCCGACTTCGTTTCGTGCGTGCCATCGTTCGATTCCTCCTCGATTCGATGGACTGCACGATCTGCGCGAAGGAAGTATCGCGCAGGGCGGTTGCGTCGTCCAGAGTAGGCGCCCCGTCTCGGCGTTGGCGCGCCACGGGGCGCTGGGTTCTGCGGTTTGTGGAGGAGCCAGATGTGTTAACGCTTCACGTTAACTCTGGCTGGGGGATGCCCCCAGACCCCCGTACTGCGTCCGCGCAACGCTCCTGGCCCGTCTCATTCGTGCCATGCGCGCCACCGCACCCTCGCGGCCCTCGAAGCCGATGCCGGGCCACCGAGGCTCGCGGATCCCTCAGCCTTGTGCCGCCTCCATGATCTCGGCCACGTAGTCGTCCAGCCGGGCCATTACCTCGATCACTTCCGCCTTGCTCTCCGCCCTCGCGAGTTCCTTCGACAGATCGAGCAGGAGGCGGCGAACCACGAGCGGGTCGCCCGCCCCGGTCGGCGGTGCCTCCGGGGCACCCGCCCCCGCCGCCAACGACACGTCCGGCGCGGTGGATTCCTCAGCCGTCGCGACCGCCGGCTCCGGCGGCGTCTTCGGCTCCGGCGCGGCGGCCCTTGCGAGCCGGGCCTTCACTTGGAGGGGATACTTCGCGTGGAACTGCCGGCCCGTGAGTTGCCCTACGGAGGGGTCGATCTCGCGGGCACCCGCGAACAGGTCCGCGTTGGTGACGCCGGGGTTCCCGTCGAGCGTCCGCTCCACATACTCCATGACGGCGGCACCATCACTCAAAGACGCTGGCGAGGGGGCAGGTGGCGGGACCGCTTTCGGCTTCTGCGCGGGCCGCTCTCGGGGCGCTATTCTCCTGATCGCCGGTAGCCGATACTTGGCGTGAAACTGTTGCAGCGTCAGCTCCCCGACCGACTCGTCGATCTCACGAGCAACGGCGAACAGGCTGGCGTTCTTCACGCGGGGATCCTTCTTCAGTTCGCCTTCCACGTACTGCACGACGGGATCCTGCAAGCTGTCCATGTCGAACCCTTTCGAGAGGCAGGTCCGCGCCCCGCTGGACGCGGATGAGTCGGAGGTCGGTCAATTGTACTCGACCGAGAACGCTCCGACGAGGTGTTGGTCGGGCAGCGCCAATGTCGTGGGCGACCCGCGACGTCACGGGGGAACGGGGGCGACGCCCCCGCCCGCGCAATCCACCGGAGCGCGGGGCTGTTCGGGTTCGAAGGGACGGAGTCCCTCGCCAGCCCCGGTGTATGACACGGGGTAGGCGGAGTGCCAAAGGCCTGAATCACGGCAGGAGATCACGTAAGTTCAACTCGGACTGCACGATCTGCCACTCCTGCCATTGGGCCGCGACGGGTTCCACCGCATGCGAATTGCGGGACAATCGCCATCAAGTGGCGGGAATTCGACCGCTACCATTCTGGTAAGGGCCAGCTACCGGTTTAGCCTGGCTCGTACTGGATCTCGAATCTACCAAGTTTGTCGTCAGCGAAGGCCCTTCCCCCGGCGTTGCACAGGTCGTGTTCGAAACTCGACAGCAGTGCTGGGGCGTCCGCAACAGCGTCCAACGCGTATCTTGGCATCGGAGTCACGCCGCGCGAGAGCTCTCCCGCCGAGTGGCCTCGTCCCGGCCAGTCGCCATTCGGTCCCGGCAATACAAAAACCTTCTCGCCTGTGACGTGCATGGCTACCTGCACGGCGTATTCTGCGCTCCCAGCATCAGCGTAACGCCGGAGCGTGTCGGCCCAGCAGATCGCGTTCGCAAGCTCCCGAACGACGTTATCTGAATACAGCCGGCTTTTCCCGACATCCTCGGTCCCCACCAACGAGCCGAATTCGACCAACCCATCACAATGGAGTTCAATGTAGGTGTGGTATTCCAGATCTGGCGGGTCAGTGTTTGCGTCACTTCGTGCGGCGCGAAGTCGGGGACGCCAATTGTAGTGGCCGACTCGGAGGATGTCTCCCAATCCGCGAACGACGACGGGGTTCTGCCCCGGCACGTGTCGTTTGACAGTGACGCTTGGTGGATTGAGTCCGTCGACGAGATCGGAGTACGGACGACATATCTTTGGGAGGCGAATGTCGTCACCCACAGGCGTGGCGGTGATGCGCATTCCGTAAGCACCGGCGGGTACCGTGAGCCGCTCGAACTCGCGTTCAAACAACTTAGCCCGCTTCTGCATTCTCTTGTCCAACCGTTCAAGGCCCCGGGTTACGTTCAGCGTCATGTCTTGGATCTCGCGCATCGACATTTCCTCGCTACGGTCCCATCGGCGGATGGGACATATCCGCGTACCTTTGATGCGATGCGGCGCTAGTCGCGACCTGCCGGGGACTCGGAACACTACGACCCCGCCGTCCGCTCCGCTGGTGACAACTGGGACAATGTCACACGAAGGCAGTTTCGGCTCCACCCGGTCACGGAAGATGATCCGGAACCGATCTGCCAACGCCTCGCACTCGGGAATCGCGCGGACGGCCTTGGCCACGGGAGGCGTCGCGTTCTTGTTTTCCTCAATGCCCAGGACGAGCACGCCACCGTATGCGTTGGCGAAGGACACTACCTCCTTGAGGATTTGGTCTTTGGCGTGACGACCGATCTTCCTCTGACCCGTCATCCACGGATCTCCGCCGCTCGTCCCTTTCGCAGGCAACTCCCTCTTGAACTCCATTCGCTCACCCTCGGGAACGCGCGAAGTCACCAGCGATCTAATATCAGCGGCGGTGATCTGGTCGATGGGCTCGGATAGTATGGCGGTCATTTCTCGATCGTCTGCTCCGGTGAACGGTGTGTTGGCGGCGTCCCAAGTAACCGTGGCAACCGGTCCCGTGTCAAACCGCCCAGCCTGCCGACAGTGCTTCCGCCTGTTCGAGTACCGTCCGCGTAGCCTTCTCCTGCTTGTCGGGCGGGTAGCCGTGCTTCCGCAGGATGCGCTTGACCAGGCGGCGGAGATTGGCCCGCACGTTCTCGCGTAGCGTCCAGTCGATCTTGACGTTGTTCCGCACGGTCTCGACCAACTCGCGGGCGATATCGCGCAGCGTCTCGTCGCCCAACACCCTCACGGCGCTGTCGTTCGTCTCAAGGGCATCGTAGAACGCCAGTTCATCCTCTGAGAGCCCCAGAGCCTCGCCCCGTGCGTTCGCCTCCCGCATGTCGCGGGCAAGCTGGATCAGTTCCTCGATGACCGCAGCGGCCTCCACGGCGCGGTTCGCGTAGCGGTGGACGGTTCGCTCAAGCATCTCGGCGAAGGATCGAGCCTGAACGACGTTCCTGCGCCTTCGCACGGCCAACTCCCCCTTGAGCAGCTTCCGGAGCAGTTCGACCGCGAGGTTACGCCGCTTCATACCCCGCACTTCGGCCAGGAACTCGTCGGACAGGACTGAGATGTCGGGCTTGTCGAGACCCGCCGCCGCGAAGATGTCGATGACGCCTTCCGAAGCCACGGCCCGCGAGACGATCTGGCGGATGGCATGGTCCAATTCCTCCTCGGGACGCGCCTCCCCCTTGGCCCGCTTGACCAGCACCGACCGGATGGCTTGGAAAAACGCAACGTCGTCCCGGATGCGGATTGCCTCGTCGTGGGGGACGGCGAGCGCAAATGCCTGCGAGAGTTCGCGCACGGCGCGGACAAAGCGTTCCTTGCCGTCCTCCTGAGCGAGGATGTGTTCCTGCGCGCCTGGAAGCAGTTCCACGCGCTCGGCGGACGTGCCGTCGGTCCACCCCGAGTAGTCGAACCCGTGGAGAAGGCCTCGGCACACCTCGTACTTCTCCTGCATCACCGCGACCGCCTCGGACTGATGCACGGTGGTCCGGCCCGTGCCCCCGCTCTCGGTGTAGGTCGCGAGCGCGCGTTTCAGTTCGTGCGCGAGCCCGAGGTAGTCCACGACCAGACCGCCCGGCTTGTCCCTGAAGACCCGGTTCACCCGCGCGACCGCTTGCATCAGGCCGTGTCCGCGCATCGGCTTGTCCACGTACATCGTGTGCAGGCTTGGCGCGTCGAAGCCGGTCAGCCACATGTCCCGCACGAGCACGACTTGAAGAGGATCGCCGGGATCGCGGAACCGTTTGGCCAGCGCCTCGCGGCGCGACTTGTTGCGGAAGTGCGGTTGCCAGTGAAGGGGATCCGCGGCGCTGCCGGTCATCACTACCTTCATTCGCCCCTCCGCGTCTGCGTCGCCGTGCCAATCGGGACGGAGTCGGACCAACTCGCCGTAGAGGTCGATACAGATGCGGCGGCTCATGCAGACGATCATCGCCTTGCCGTCCATGGCCTCCGTCCGCCGCTCGAAATGCGAGACGATGTCCTGGGCGATGAGTCGGAGACGGGGTGCCGCTCCGGCGACGGCTTCCAGTTGAGCCCACTTGGTTTTCAGCTTCTCCTTGCGCCGGATCTCCTCGCCCTCCGTCACTTCCTCGAATTCGGGGTCGATCCTCGGACGCTCGGCTTCGTCCAGCGCCAGCTTCGCCAGTCGGCTCTCGTAATAGATCGGCACCGTGGCCTCGTCCTCGACGGCCCGCTCAATGTCGTAGACGCTGATGTAGTCGCCGAACACGGCCCTCGTGTTGGCGTCCTCAAGCTCGATGGGCGTGCCGGTGAAGCCGATGAACGAGGCGTTGGGGAGCGCGTCGCGCATGTGGCGGGCGTAGCCGTCGATGAAGTCGTACTGGCTGCGGTGCGCCTCGTCGGCGATCACCACGATGTTGCGGCGGCTCGACAACTCGGGCATCCGGTCGCCCTTCTCCTCCGGGAAGAACTTCTGGATCGTGGTGAACACCACGCCGCCCGACTCGACCGCCAGCTTGGCGCGCAGGTCGGCGCGGCTCGCGGCCTGGGTCGGCGGCTGTCCGAGAACATCGCGACAGCGGGAAAACGTGCCGAACAGTTGATCGTCGAGGTCGTTGCGATCGGTCAGGACGACGATGGTCGGGTTCTCCATCAACGGCTCGCGGGCGATCCGTCCTGCGTAGAAGGCCATGGTGAGGCTCTTGCCCGAGCCCTGCGTGTGCCATACGACTCCGATGCGCCGGTCGCCGGGATCGCCGCCCGGTCTCCGAGCGGACGCTTCCGCAGGAAGGTCCGAACCGGAGGCCGTTTCCCGTTGCATCCGCGTCGCGCGGAGCGTTTCGTCGACCGCCGTGCGAACGGCGTGGAACTGATGGTATCCGGCCATGATCTTGGCCAGCGTGGCGCCGCCGTCGTCCTCGAACACGATGAAGTCCCGGGCCAACGACAGGAATCGGTCCCGCTCGCACATGCCTTCGAGCATCACCCGCAACTGCGGCAGACCGGGACCGGCCTCCGTCTCGCCGTCCATCGTGCGCCACGGCTTGAACCACTCGCGACCGGCGGTGAGCGTGCCGAGGCGGGCATCCACGCCGTCTGAGGCGATGAGTGCCGCGTTGAAGGAGAACAGGTGCGGGAGTTCGGTCTTGTAGGTCTGGATCTGCTTCCAGGCCGTCCAGACGGTGGCGTTCTCCTCCGCCGGATTCTTGAGTTCGATCAGGCCCAGCGGCAGGCCGTTCACGAACAGCACGATGTCCGGCCGCCGCTCGCGCTCGCCCTCGACGACGGTGAACTGGTTGACCGCCAGCCAGTCGTTGTTGCCGGGGTTGTCGTAGTCAAGGACGGAGACCTGCGCGCCGCGCACGGAACCGCTGGCGGTCCGATACTCGACCGTCACGCCGTCGGCGAGCATGCGGTGGAACGCGCGGTTCTTCGCTTCGAGCGTGGAGCCCCCGGGACGGGTCAGTTTTCGGAGCGCGTCGTCCAGTGCCTCGGCGGGCAGGTCCGGGTTCAGCCGGTCCAAGGCGCCGAGCAACCGCCGTTCAAGGATGACTTCGGTGTAGTCGGTTCGCTCGGCGCCCGCTGCACGGGGGGCAATTTGGGGGCCGTGGGCGACCTTCCACCCAAGGCCTTCGAGCCATTCGAGCGCGGCGTCTTCGACCTCCGACTCGGTGAAGCTGGCGGAAGGGCTATTCATGTCACGGGCGCGGCGAAGCGCTCGGCATCGGGTACGCGAATCTCGCCGGAGATAAGCTTGGGAAGGAGGGTGTCGCGGAGCGCGGCGAGAGTTCGGGATTCGTGGATGTTCCCTACGATCCGCCGCAGGATCGGCGCAACGAGTCGCTGGAACTCGGAAGCCACGCCACCAGTCGGCCGACACAGTTCGTACCTGTTCATGGCCTTCCAACTGGTTCTAGGCATCTTCGTCCCGGTCGCGGTTTGGCTTGTGTGGGCAACGAACGCAGACGACGAGACGCAGGCTAGTACGAATGCGGACCACTTCGGCTTCCGCGCGCCAAGCACAACAATATCTGTGGAGCAGAGGCCATCTACTGGCGCGATGCCCACCTTGTGGAAGTAGGGCCTGAGCTTGCCAAACAGGATGTCCCCTGCCTCGAACGCGGACTTCCTGCTGAAGACGCTCCCGGCCTCACCCCAGTTTGCTAGGGCGATCGATCCACGGGGCATGTCGGCCAACCCGATGTAGGGAGTATCGTCTGCCACGCTTGCCGGATCGATTCCTCGCCGTCGTAAGGCCGCCACATCGCCGAGGCTTGCGACCTCCCACCCCACCGGTATCTCGCCCATCTCGGAATCCACCAGCCGGTCGGGAAACAGGTCTGCGATGTCTCGCGGCAAGCCCGTGTCCCGGCCCTCCATCTTGGCTCGGACCGGATCGAAATCGACGAACCAGGACTTGAACAACGCCCGCGCCATCGCCTCCAGAGTCTCGTTCATCCGCCGGATCAACTCGATCTTGTCGTCCAACGTCCCGAGGACGTGAGCGATGGCGCGTTGCTCCCGGAGGGGAGGGACGGGGACATCCAAGTACTCAAGCGACCCGGTAGGCACCCGTTGGCGTCCAGACGTTCCCACCATCTGGCTTATCGCATAGTCCCGAACCAGATCCGACAGCGCTACGTAGAACGCGAAGTCGTTATCGGTGACGTCCGAACGGCCTCGAACGACGATGAACTCCGTGGATCCGTGTCCGACCTCCAATTCGGAATCGGCTCGGTAACGCGCGATCTTGCCGTTCTCCAAGCACGGCGTGATTCGAGCGAATAGCGTGTCGCCGTCCTGAAACTTGGAACCACCGCCTCGGAACTCCCTGACCCTAGTAGTGCTTACGGTACGAAGACTTGGTTCGACTGCGGCCATGTTTACGAAGGGAGTGGAGATGCCTCGCCCGATAGGTACTGATGGATTGATAAGGAACGCTTCGGTGAACGGCATTGCTGGCCAATCCTGGGGGGTTGGCCGATCCCTCGTGTCGGACGGCGACTCGCTGCGATTGCTGCGGCTAGTTGTCGGGCGCGCGTACCAATCGATCCCGTCCGACTGGATGTGCTCCCGTAGCGTCCGATCTCGCACCGAGTCGTACAAGAGCAGATCGACCGACTGAGCCATCGGGATCTCTTCGACCGCTGCGGCGAGACGGGCCTGATCCGTCAGCGTCAGCCGGTCGCCGAAAAGCGCGATGTCCACGTCGGAGGTTGTGGTGTTCGTCCCGGTTGCCCTGGATCCAAACAGGACGGCTCGTTCCACACGGTCGTTGGCCGCGATCACGGCGATGATCGCCTCGCGGTGCGCGTCCTTGAGCCCATCCGTCATGGCGTTCGCTTAGCGTCCAGAGTCTGATAGAGTCGAAGTAGGACGGGGTGGTAGCGCTCCTTGATCAGCGTCTCCGCTTCCTCAGCCACATCGAGCACGTAGGCATGGCTCAAGAGATTGCGCTTGTCCAGCGCGTCGAGCAGGGTCTCGCAGTCGCTCTCGTCGATGTAGTCCACTTCGAAGCTCTTGCGGATCACCGCGCGCGGGACCTTCACGTCATGGCCTTCGTAGAAGAGAAGATCCTTGAGCACCTTCCAAGACAGCTCGAAACTGAACTCGAAGGTCTTGATCAGTCCGGCCAGCTCCAAGTAGTCGTACCATTCCCGGTCACAGGCACTCGTGAGTTGCGCGAGCGCCGTTCCGAAAGTGTCGAGCCGCTGCTGCCAGCGCCGTCCGTCCGAATTGCTCATGCCTCCCGGCCCCCGAATCCCAGCGCCGCAAGGTTCTCCCTGATCGCGGCGTCGAGCCGGGCACCTTCGGCCTGTTGCCCGCGAAGATCGGCGACCAGCCGCGTCATCTTGTCCTCGAAGGGTTCTCCGTCGTCCTCCTGCGGCTCCACACCCACGTACCGGCCCGGCGTCAAGACGTGGCCGTGCTTGCGGACCTCGTCCAGCGCGGCGCTCTTGCAGAAGCCGGGAACGTCGGCATAGCCGCTCCCCTCCTCGTTGGCCCGCCAAGCATGGTAGATGTCCGCGATCTGGGCGATGTCCTCGCCGGTCAGTTCGCGGTGGGTTCGGTCCACCATCCGTCCGAGCTTCCTCGCGTCGATGAACAGGATCTCGCCCCGCCGCCCGCGTCGGCGTACCAGAAACCACAGACACGCCGGAATCTGAGTCGAGTAGAATAGCTGGCCGGGCAAGGCCACCATGCAGTCCACGAGTTCGGCTTCGATCAGCTTCGTCCGGATCTCGCCCTCCCCGGACTGACTCGACGACATCGAACCGTTGGCCAGCACGAACCCCGCAATGCCCCTCGGCGCGAGGTGGTGGACCATGTGCTGCACCCAAGCGAAGTTCGCGTTGCCCTTCGGGGGGACGCCGTAGCGCCAGCGCTTGTCGGACGCCAGCCGCTCGGCCCCCCAGTCCGAGACGTTGAACGGGGGATTGGCGAGGATGAAGTCTGCCTTCAGGTCCGGGTGGCGGTCGTTGTGGAAGCTGTCGCCGTGGGCGATCTGCCCCCCGATCCCCCGGATCGCGAGGTTCATCCTCGCGAGCCGCCACGTCGTGTAGTTCGACTCCTGGCCGTAGATCGAGATGTCGCCGCGCGCTCTCCCGCCGTTGGCGTTGCCGGTGGCGTGGGCGCGGATGAACTCGACTGACTGCACGAACATGCCGGAGGAGCCGCAGCAGGGATCGTACACCCGCCCCCGGTAGGGCTCGATCATCTCGACCAGCAGCCTGACGACGCAGCGCGGGGTGTAGAACTCTCCGCCACGCTTGCCCTCGGCATCGGCGAACTGCGAGAGGAAATACTCGTAGACCCGGCCCAGCACGTCCTTCGAGCGGGATTCGGCGTCCCCGACGCGGATGTTTCCGACCATGTCGATCAGCTGGCCGAGACGCTGCTTGTCCAGCGCGGGACGCGCGTAGTCCTTGGGGAGCACCTCCTTCAGAGCCGGGTTGTCACGCTCGATCGCGGTCATGGCCCGGTCCACGGTCTGCCCGACGGTCGGCTGCCGCGCCTCGGCCTTGAGCTTGGCCCAGCGGGCTTCCCGCGGCACCCAGAAGATGTTCTCGGCGATGTACTCGTCGCGGTCCTCGGCGGCCTCCTCGCCCCATTCGCCGAGCACCGCCTCACGGCGCTCCTCGAAGGCGTCGGAGATGTACTTCAGGAAGATGAGGCCGAGCACGACGTGCTTGTACTCGGCCGCGTCCATCGAGCCGCGAAGCGCGTCGGCCATCGCCCACAACTCGGACTCGTAGCCGGTCGTCGCGCCGCCGTCGGATTCCCTGCCTGTCGCTTTCTTCGCCGTCATCGTTCTCCATCGTTCTGGGGCGACTCCGCGAGCCGGAGCCGCAGGATAGAATAAGGCATGTGTCCCGCCGCCGTATACCTCAACGACGTTGGACTACCCCCGTTCACCTCGATAGGCCGGGCGCCGACCCCGCGAACCCGGCCCTGCCTCTGGGGAACTGTGGACCGGCTGTATCGCCGGATTGCCGAGCATCTGTGCCTGCTCTACGAGAGGATGCGCGCACCCCTCGGCATCGGAATCAAGAAGACGAAGCGGTGAAGTCGATAAGGATCCAGACCGGATCGCGTCTGGGTCTTCCCTAAGCCGTAGGAAGCGGACTTCCCAGCCGCGACCAAAGCCCGTGCCTCGGGCTCTTCGAGGCGATGGGCGAGGTATTGCCGGAGGCCGATCCTCCACCGGACCACGCTGAATCGGGAGGACACCCCGCCGCATGCCCAATTGACGCGACGCACGGCGCACCCCTGATTTCAACCGGTAGCGAGATCCCACGGCCGTCAACTCGGTGTCCTGACTTCAGGGCCGGGAAGACGGAAGCGAGAAAGGAGCCCTCATGCACAGCCCGCCGTTCGGCCACGGGCGACCGCTTTGATCGCCCATCCCAAGGGACCTGACACCCGAGCAACCGCCGAAGGCCTTCGGCTGGACCGAACGCCGGGCCGAGTGGATCGTCGGGTCTGCCTCTGGGAAGGCCGTCTTCACTCGGGCGCAATTGACGAGTTTTCTGGCCTGCCGCCACGAGAAAGTGCGCCGCGCTATTCGTGCGCCCTCGTCGCGCTGGGGCGGTGCCATCGACGAGAACCCCACTCGGGATCGCCGGGATCGGCTGCGTGTGCCGAATCCATCGGCGCGGAGACCTGCCGGGCGCTCAGCACCGGGGACTTCCGCCGCCGCCGGATCACCTCTACGAAAGTGCTGATGCGGCGTCTGCTTTCGCTCAACTACATGCTCGATCATCCCCACCCGCGATGGTTCCCGACCGAGTCGGAGAAGGTCGCCGCTCTCAAGAAGCTCCAGATCCAGCACCGGGTCCTGCTCCAGCGCATCAAACCCTGTGACCCGCCGACCCGGGGAGCGGTGTCCCCAAGTACCGCCGAGCCCATCGCCGCTGGTCCAGAGCCGGATCCATGACCGCGTCATCAAGCACATCCGGCGGCGCGGCAGCCGCTGGTGGGTTCGACTTCCAAGCCGCGCTTGGCGCTATTGCCTATGTACACGCGCTACGCGGAACACCCATCCATTGGACCGACAGTTGGACGGCGTCACCTCCTATCTCCGTGTCCTTTGAGACCGCCGGTCCAGGCGATGACATCTCATTGACGCTTGCCGACGATAGCACTGTCGAAGTACAAGCGCGAAAGGGACTCAGGGCGTCAGGGCGATTCTGGTCGGCGCTCGACTCGCTCTGCGAGGGGATCGAGTCCGAGCGCTGCGAATACGGCATTTTGGCCGTGTGCCCGCAGTCCAGCCTGCCAGTCAGAAATCGCTATGCGCGCGCATTGCGTCGGCTCGGCGATGAGCGCAGCGATCACCCGTCGGCGGAGCAGACCAAGCTGGCACGTTTCCTTGCGGACAAGGGATACGACTCCGCTAAGGTCTGCTCGCGCATACGCATAAGGACCGTTTCGGCCCTAATGGACGATGGCGACGCGGTTGCGTTGGCACGTTCGGAACTCGGGCATGTCTGTGCTCACGCTCATCAAGTCATACCGGCTTGGAACGCCCTCTACCGGGACGCACTGTCCGCAATATCTACGAGGGGCCGTAGGAAGATGAGGCATCTCCTCTCGCTCTTGCGGACATCCCAAATAGAACTGTCGAGGCCATCGAATGACGCACCTGTGGCGATCAGTGCCTCGATCATCGGTTGGACAATGACTCGAACGCAACACTTCGAGATCCTGGGAGTGCCAGCCCCGTTGCCCACCGACCGAGCATGGCTCCCTCTCAAAGCAGTCGTCCGTGACGAGCCTGTCGAGGCGGCATCCTCGGTTGCGGAAGCACTGGCGGCGTACCAAGCGATAGGCGAGGAGTCGAATCGGAAGTCCAACGACGAAATCGACGCAAGAACGATAGGCACATTCCGCGGGCTCTGCGTAGTCGTCGGCGGACCCGGCAGCGGAAAATCGCTGTTGCTTGCCGTCCTAGCGCGCGAGTTCGCGAGGGACTCTTTCGTCAGTCTTCGGGTCCGTTTGCGGGACTTGGCGAGGCGAATGGATCGGAGTGGGTGTACCGTCGAGGAAGGTATCTTCGCACTTGGCCTCGACGCCAGCGGAATCTCGCCGGAGCAACTGCGCGCGGCGTCGCTCTCGGAACTAGTCATTCTTTGCGACGGGCTCGACGAATGCGGCGACCGTCAGTCAATCATCGCGTCGGGCCTACGGAGCATTGCCGAATCCCATCCTTCCTACCGGGTAGTCGTCACGACGCGACCGATCGGTTACAGCACGAGCGAACTCCGGGATTGGCGCCACTACGATCTAGTACCGCTTCCTGCGAAGGACGTACCAAAGCACCTGGAGATTCTCTGCCGTGCTGCCCCCGGAAACGAAGTCGCTGGCGATGATCACCTGCGCGACCGCGTGCAGGCTTATCTGAGAGAAAACGATTCAGCGCGGACCTTGGCACGCACACCGCTGTTGTTGGCCCTCGGAGCATCTCTGTTCCTGAGGTGGCAGCATCCCGGCCGGAGCAAGTCGGAACTCTACGCCCGAATCTTCAAGCTGATCGACGACTTGCCGTCACCCAGAAAGGAAACCCCTGCCGTTCCGACCAGAGCAATACGCGACGCCGTCTTGAACGAGCTAGGGTGGCAGGTTGTCGCTTCACCACTTCTGGCCTCGGATGAAGTGGAGCGCCGCTGCGCCAAGAACTTGAGCGCCGCAGTGGAGACGACGCACCTCCAAGCCCGTTCCGACGTTCAGCAATCAATCAAGTATTGGGAGGAGGCTGGTCTCGTGGAACGCCTCTCCCACCCAAATTCGGATCTGCTCGCTTTTGTCCACAAGACCTGCGGGGAGTTCGCGGCCGCCCGGCATCTGGCCGATATGGACCTAGAGCGGGCGCGCACGCTGATACGGCATGAGCTCTCGAATCCGGATTCAGAAGAAATCCTCGACTTCGCCACTCAGACGCCATTGGCCACGACGTTGGCGGAGATGCTCACGGCCGAAACCGAAGCGGTTGAAACCAACCCGGACATGCAGAACCGGCTTCTGCGGATCCTTGCACGACCAGAAACCTCGCTTTCGTCCGCGCAACGCAGGTCATTTCTCGAACGCCTATTCGCTCTCGCCCAATCGGCAGACCGTCAGAAAGCGTACAGTGCCGGGCTCTGCCTGACGCGGAACGACCTGGGCCGCCTGCCGGAGGCAGAGCAGATGGCATCCCGTCTCCTGACGTCGCCGGCCGAGTGGTCGCGTCTCGTTGGTTGGGCAGTGCTCTGCAGCCACTTTCCGCGCAATCTGGACCACGGGGCGCTGGAGGACGCATTCCACCATTTCGTAATGCGAAGTCGTGACCCCGAATTCTTTGTCAAGAGGCACTCAGTCATCGGACCACTCTCCGAACGAGACATCTTCGAAGAGTTCCTGATGGGTGCGCTGAGATGTCTACTCCCGGGCAAGGATGCTCGCTATCAAGACCGATTCATCGCCGTGGTTAACGATACGCAGGGCGACCATTTCGTCTTGCGCTTCCACGCGTTACTTCATGAACTAGGCCGCCAAGACGCCGTGCGACATTCGCGATGGGACCGACAGTTCACGTCAATCGACTTTGCGGCCATTTCTGCGAATACGCGACGGATGGCATCCGTCTTGAGCGATGTCGTATCGGCCGCGTTTCTCAGAGAGCCTCCCGAACCCCTGCCCGAAACGGGCCTGAAGTTCCTCTCGGCGTTCCAGCGCATGTCAGGCATGAGGGGCTCAACACTCCCCGACATCAACAAGGCCTTTTCGTCCGATGGCGCGCAGTTGGCGGAAGTGCACGCCCTCTTCCGTGCCGCGGCGTCAGTGTTCGATCTTCCTGCGGAGAGACTGGCCGCAGAAGCACGATTTGCTGTTGACGCCATCGGAGCCCTGGTAGTCGAGGAAAACGCCGCTTCCGCCTTCGATATCTTCCCGGCCGTGGATGCGCCGGAAGTCCATTGGGAGCGTGCCGTTGACCTCCGAATCGACGATGGCCGCCTCGAAATGCTGGTCCATCATCCGTCGGGCTGGGTGAACCGGCTCGCTGGCCAACTGTTGCACGCTCGGCTGGACGAGGTCCAGCGTGTCCCCGTTTGCGAGCGCATTCTTGGAGAGGGAAAGGGGGATGCTCTGCTATTGGGAGCGGCGTTGGCGATAGCCCTTCCCGGTAATAGGGGTCGGGCACTCGTCTTGCACAGACTCGAAGGCCGGCCGGTTGAGGGACTTCATCATCTCTTCGATCTCCTAAGGGAAGACGGTTTGACCCCGGTTCGCGCTCACCTACGCGTATTGGAGAAGGGCTTGTTTGATTCCGGTGTTAAGGCAGCCGGGTCCGCGGCACGATGGTGCCAGTCCCTCGGAAACGCGTCGGACGCCTGGATGGTGCCACTTCTCAAGCGAGCGATGGACCACTGGCTTGAACACGAGGACCCTTATCCTGTCGGAGGTGGGTTAGTGCCCGACAGCCCGAGAGAGGCCCTACTCCGGACGTTGTTCCAGGTTGACCATCTCGACCTTCACCAACTCGCGGAACTGGCTGCGGATGTTAGGCGCGATGTCGCCGATGCGGCCGTTGACTGTTTGATTGCATGCGCAGTTGAATCACCTGATCAGCGAAAAGAGCTTGTCGACATGATCGCCGCCAAGCGGTTCCCCGTGCGCCTCAGCGGCAGACTGCTTGATGTGAGAGTCCCGTATTCGGCTGCTGAGTTGGACACACTGAGCGCTCTGCGCAACGATGCTGATGCCGCTTTCAGGGCCTTCGTGGTCCGTTCTGTAATCGTCCATCCCGGGATGGACCCCGGGGAAACCGCTTCGACGGCAGCTCTCATGAAGGGTGACCAGGACGGCAATGTTCGGGATGCCGCTTACCGAGTATTGGACTCTGCAACAGGAATCGCTTGACAGACACGCGGCAAGATCCCGCGACGATCGCAAGGTTCCTTGCGGCTGCGGGAGCGACGACGTTCGACTGCCTCCGCCATTCCACCGGTGTTGGTCCAGATCAATCAGGTTGCGGGGGTGGTTCCCAGTGAGAACGCGAAGGAGAAGCTCGGACAGGAAGAGCGCCGCGTCGAGGACGACAAAGTGACGGAGCGGGCGGTTCAGGTTGGCCTCCGAGTCGGCGGGTTGACGACCGCACCGACCTGCCGACGTAGCGCGGGGGTGTTTTCCCGCCCCGTTGGCGGCGGCATCCGATGGCCCGGATGCGCTTCGAGACATCCCGAGATGCTATGAGACATTAGGTCGTTTCCGCAGGGTTGACGGCCTCGCAAGCAGCCTTTCAGCGTTCGGGCATGCAGACTCGGAAGCAGCAGTTGAACTCACGCGTGAGCACTTCCTTCGGGGACACCGCGCCGTTCCCCGACGGCATTCGTGATGAAGTCTCCGATCCAGACCTTGGGATCCCGCTCCCGAGGACCCTTGGCATGGGGCGTGGATCGGCTTCGGCGGCCTTCGTCCCCGACGACTGGATTGAAACCGATGGGGACGGAATCCGTATGGAGTCACCGAAGCGTGAAGGACACCACGAGCAACCGAGGCGAAGTACCGGAGGAGTAGCACGTAGTCAAGCTGATCCACCCCACGGCGGTACTGATCCCCCATGTCCTCCTGCGGGGGCGCTTGCGGGATCAGTCGGCACTCCGGCTTCGCGGGTCAATGGACGTCCCGGCATCGCTGGTTTCCATCCCGACGCTTCTCGCGCTTTGCGAGGGCCGTCTGAACGGGTCCCCCGGAGCGCTCGCGGTGGTGCCCCGCCACCGCACGGAGATCGTGACAAAGCAGTTCGAGGTCTCGCCGAGGAGCGTCCCCCGGTGTCGGTGCGTTCCCACTCGCACCGGTTCCCCGAGCCAAAAGGGCTCGGAAGAGGGGAACCGACGGTGATCGCCCACCTGAAGGGACGCGAACGGGCGCTTGAGCCCTTCGGCCTGACGGGCCACCGGGCCGAGTGGATCGCGCTGGCGAGTTTGCACGGCGGCGTGTTCACCCGCGCGCAGCTGTCGGACTGGCTCGGGGCCAGCCGCTTCAAAGTGCTCCGCCTCGTGCAGGCCCTGACGGAGCGAAGGCTGTTGACCGAGGAGACGGTCCGGGGCCTGAAGGTCTGCCGGGTCTGCGCGCGCGGCATCTACCGGGCGCTCGGTGCCGAGGACATACGGCACCGCAGGATCACCTCGACCGAGGTGGTCGTTCGCCGCCTGCTCTCGTTGGACTATGTGATCGAGCATCCGGACCTGCCCTGGCTCCCGACCGAGCCGGAGAAGGTGGGCGCGTTCGAGGCGCTCGGCATCGACCGCTCCCTGATGCCCGTCCGGGTCTACCGGGGCGCGGCTGGCGGCGCGCGGCGCTACTTCCCGCGCGGGATGCCCGTGGCGATGAACTCCAGCCGCGCCGTGTTCGTCCACGCCGATCCCGGCTACGACACTTCGACGGCGCTCCACTCGTGGCGGCACCGGCACCGGAGGCTCTGGGAGGCGCTGCGGGAGGATGGCTTGTCGGTCGAGGCCGTCGGGGTCGCGTGCGCCCGGAGACCGCTTGTAAGAGCACGGACGATCCTCGGAAACTGGACCAACTCGGACACGGCCCCAGGTCCCGCGCATCCGCCCGGGACCATCGCCGCGGCCCGGCGCGAGGCCGCGCGGGTCGAGAACGCCATCCGGGGCAATGACGACGCGACGGTCGAGGAACTGGGCGGTCTCAACGGATGCCTTCGCCGCCTCGTCGAGATGCGGGAGCTGCTCCGTTCGGCCCGTCCCAAAGGCACCATCGACGGCCATTCGGTATGGCGTTCGAGCCGCCTGTCGGGAGTCCGGATTTGAGTGCCGTTCGGCGGAGCCCGTTGCCGATCCAGAGGTGTGAATTCGACATCGGGGTGCTTGTGCACGGGAATGCTGCCCGGGTGTGCGGA
>CBDCSR010000001.1:0-388108 GCA_965221785.1 Longimicrobiales bacterium | reverse complement strand
CGGCCTCGGGAAGCCAGACAAGGGCCTGGTGAGGCGGTTCGTCGAGAAGGTGACGGGCCTTTCGCGCGCCCAGGTCACCCGCCTCGTCCGACAGCACCGCCGGACGGGCCACATCCGCGACCACCGCAGGAGGCCCCCCGCCAACGCCTTCCAGCGCCGCTACACGCCCTACGACGCCGCCCTGCTGGCCGAGGTCGACGAGGCCTTCGGCCAGCCCTCCGGACCCGCCACCAAGGTGGTCCTGCAACGCAGCATGCACGAGGTCTACGGCGACGAACGCTTCGCGCGCCTCGCCTCGATCTCCAACGGCCACATCTACAACCTTCGCAAGACCCGCGCGTACCGGACCGGCCGCCTCACCTTCCGCAAGACCCGGCCCACCCCGGTCCCCATCGGGGTCCGCCGCAAGCCGCGGCCGGACGGCAAGCCCGGCCATCTCCGCGTCGACACCGTCCACCTCGGCGACCGCGAGAGGCGGAAGGGCATCTACTTCATCAACGTCGTCGACGAAGTCACGCAGTTCCAACACCTTGGAGCCGTGCCGCGCATCACCCACCACTTCCTCGTCCCGCGCCTCGAAGCCCTGCTGTCCGCCTTCCCCTTCGCCATCCGCGCCTTCCACTCCGACAACGGCAGCGAGTACGTCAACGGCCGCGTGGCCGAGCTGCTCAACCAGCTCCAAATCGGCGTCTTCACCAAGTCCCGGCCCCGCCACCCCAACGACAACGCGCTGGCCGAGACCAAGAACGGCAGCGTCGTCCGCAAGTGGCTCGGCCACGTCCACGTCCCCCACGCCCTCGTCCCCCGGGTCAACGCCTTCCTCAACGACCACCTCTGCCCCTTCCTCAACTTCCACCGGCCCTGCCTCTTCCCCACCGAAGTCACCAGCCCCACCGGCCGAGTCAAGCGGCGCTACCGGCAACGGGACGTCACCACGCCCTACGAGCGCTTCAAGGCCCTGCCCGGCTCCGACGCCTTCCTCCGGCACGGCGTCACCCTCGGCGCTCTCGACCAACTCGCCGCCGCAACCACCGACCTCGACGCCGCCCAAGCCGTCCGCCGCGCCCGCGACGAACTCTTCCGCGCCATCGGCCAAGCCGGCAACTCCGCCGCGTGATCCGACTCACGCCAACCGCCGGCTCGCCGGAGACCCTCCTGCTTCCCGGCCATCCTCCGGCTCGCCGGTTGCCTCTCTCCCACGTCCAAGGAGATAATCAAACTCCATCAACTGCCACCTGCTCCGGGCTCCGGCCTCACTTCTCGGACCTCCCCCGGTTCAGGCTCATCTCCGTATTGGAAGAGACTGGCACTCGTGCCGTTCGCTTCTCGAAGGCGATGGAGGAGCGGACGGCGGAGCCTGTTCCGCATCCGGGACCGCACCGGACGGCTCGGGACCATGGCCGGTAGGCGCGACTTCACGCGACCGAAGGCGCGCTCCCGTTTTTCTCTCGGCAGGGACCAATCAGCCCTTGATCACCACCACGGAGTCCGGGTCGTCCTAACGCAGGAGCGGTAACCCCGATGTACAGCAAGGCCCTCGACCAACGGCGAGCCCGATGATCGACCATCTGAAGGGGCGGGAGAAGGCGCTGGAGCCGTTCGGCCTGACGGGCCGCCGCGCGGAGTGGATCGCCTTGGCGAGCCTTCACGGAGGCGTGTTCACCCGCACGCAGCTTTCCGCTTGGCTCGGGGTCAGCCGCTTCACGGCGCTCCGGTTCGTGCAGGCGCTGAGGGACCGACGGCTGGCCGCCGAAGAGACGGTCGGAGACCTGAAGATCTGCCGGATCTGCGCGCGCGGCATCTACCGGGCACTCGGTGCCGAAGGCGTTCGCCACCGGAGGATCACCTCGCCCGAAGTGGCCCTGCGCCGCCTGCTCTCGTTCGACTACGCGATCGAGCACACCGGCCTGCCCTGGCTGCCGACCGAGCCGGAGAAGGTCACCGCGTTCGAGGCGCTCGGCATCGCTCGCTCGCTCCTGCCCGCCCGCATCTACCGGGGCGCCGCCGAGGGCGCGCGGCGATATTTCCCGCGCGGGATGCCCGTGGCGCTGGACTCAAGCCGCGCCGTGTTCGTCCACGCCGATCCCGGCTACGACACCTCGACGGCGCTCCGTTCTTGGCGGGATCGGCACCGGAAGCTCTGGGAGGCTCTGAGGGAACTGGGCTGGTCGGTCGAGGCCGTCGGGGTCGCGGGCGGCCCGAGGGAACTCCGACGCGCACGGACGATCCTGGGCAACTGGGTCGGTGCCGCCGCCACCGAAGAACCCAGCCGGCAGCCCAAGACCATCGCGGCCGTCCGGCGCGAGATCGTGCGCGTCGAGAATGCCATCCGGGGAAGGGACGAGGCGGCCGTCGAGGAACTGGGCGGTCTCAACGGCTGCCTTCACCGCCTCGTTGAGATGCGGGAACTGCTCCGATCGGGCCTCCCCGGAGGCGTGATTCACGGCTATTCCGTTTGGGGTTCGAGCCGCTTCTCCGAAGGCGGGATTTGAGCGTCCATGGGCGGGTGCCGTTGCCGATCCGTAGGTGTCCGTCTCAAATCAGGGTCGTTGTGCAAGGGAATGCCGCTTGGGCGTGCGGCACGCGTCGGTCCGTAAGGCACTGGACGGATTAGGGTTGTGCCACGGCCTGCGGATCTCCGGTGCCGATCCGGGTCTCCGGGCCGTGGACGGGAGCGACCCATCCCTTCGGGGTGCCTGGTACGGCACGGCGATTCGTTGGGATGTGCGCTGCCATCCCACCCCCCGCCCCGGGTCGCTCCCGGTCCAGCAGTCCCTTGCGGGAAGGCTCTGACGATGCGCCGGGGTCGGCGTGTATCCCGGACTTGCCGTCTCGAACGAGCTTCGCGCCCTCAGGCTGCTGGTCCGGTGGCGTGTATGCCTTCGTTCACAGATCGAAACCGGTAGCTGAGTGACAGCTCCGGTGCCAGAGACCGCAGTGATCTTCCTCGACTTCCCTCCCTTTGTTCACCAGCGCCGAGTTGCCCATATTGTGAAGGCAAGTCGTCATGCTCGAAGAGTGTTCGGGCATCCTCGACGGAACCCCGAAGATGAGCAACGCAAGGAGCAGAGGTTAGGCAAATGGGACACGATGAGGCAAGGGTAGGCCGCGGGGATCGGATTAGCCGACGGACGAAGATCAGGTACGCGAACAAGCTCGCTGGGCTACTTGAAGAGTTGGCTACTTCTAGAAACACAAGCAGGCCTGCCGCTGACCGATTCAAGCGATGGGCAGAATACCTGAGGGCGGTGGCGCATACGGAAGCCAATCGGGAACTTGCGGAAGCCTTTCTTGCGGACGCAGCGGCGAGAATCACGGACATCCACGTTGATCCCGAACCTGGGACGGCGTAAGCAAGGCAGCCGCACCGCGTCACAGGGATGTGACTACAAGGAACGCTCGCACCTGAGCTTCGGATGTATCTCGAAGCCCGTTTCCAGAACTTGGAGGTCTCCGTCCCCGTCTGGAACATCGCCGACCGTCTTCAGGCGGTCGGCGGGCAACGCCTTCCCGCGTAGGGATCTCTGGTCCGGGAGCGACCCGAGGGTCGGGGGCAGGTGCGCAAGCCCGCCTGCCCCCGAACCCGTAGCAGGCCCTCGGACTGCCGGGTTGCTACCGTCCACGGCCCGAGCGCCCCGTACGCCCCGGGCGTACGGGGCGACGAGGCCGAAAGACGTTGCCACGGCAGCGGATAAACGGAAATGGGCGGTGCGCGTCGCGCTGGCGGCCAAAGTGTGCATCGGACCCCCATGTCGTTTGCGCACTCCAGTACGGCTTCAAGCGGGAGCGCCGGGGCTTCGGCGAAACGGGCTCCGGCCCCGCCAGCCCGTGGACCGGCGGATCCGGCCTCGGGAGGCGATGGCCCTTCACCTGTACGGCGTCCGCCCCGGCGGGGTTTCGGCGAACCCGCTAGTTCAAGCCGATGGGGGACCCGGACACCGCCTCCGGCGACCGTCGCCCCGGCTCGTTCGGCGACCGCTTCGAAGGCGTCCGCCGGGCTGACCACGGTTACGTGGCTCAGCCAGTCAGACCTGCGGCGGCGGCTCCGTCGAAGCGTCGAGAATCGCATCGATGCGATTCTGCACCGACGGGTGCATCACGCCTTTCTGTTTCGCGGACGTCCGCTTGACCAACGCCATCGTCTCCAGCGCCGACGCGAGCGGTTCGCCGCGTCCATCGAGCAGATTGACCGCGAGACGGTCCGTGGCGTACTCGACCCGGCGCATCATCAGGCCCAGGGCGACAAAGTACAGCGTGTTGAAGATCGTGATCGCCGTGATGGCGAGCGCGGGCCGATCCGCCGCGAAGAGGGGGACGATGACGAGTTGAGAACAGACGGTAATCGCGGCGGCCCACGCGATTCCGGAGAGCAGCAGTCTCCCGTGGTCCCCTCGGAAGATGTGGGCGATCTCGTGCGCGAGCACGGCCCGGACCTCGGAGAGCGACATCTCCCTCAGCAGTCCCTCGCCGACCAGCAGCCATGGCTTGCGGAGCCCCCACAGGACAAAGGCGTTCACGAGGCCGCCCTCATGAACCCGCACCGGAATCGGTCGTCTTCCGTGGCTGGCCATGACCTCGTCCACCCACGACTGCAAATGACGCGCCTCGGGCGACTCGGCCAAGCGCGGCGACCGGAGGAAGGTCAGCCATGGCACCGCGAGCGAATTCGCCACCCAGAACACGGTGTAGAAAAGAAACGTGAACACCCATGCAAACACCGCGCTGCGGTCTTCCATCGTTCCGAACACGGGCATCGCCACGCCGAACAGGACGGCGAAGGCAGCGACCAGAAGCAGAAACCACCGTGCCCCCAATCGCTTGGAGGGCAGTTCGAGAGGGCGGCGGAGCACCCACAGCGCCAGCGCCATGGCCAGCCCGATGCCCCCCACGACCAGGATCGAGAGCGAGGCACCCATCAGCGCACCAGCAACGAAGGAGGGAAGATGCGATAGGTCGGGATCGATTTCGTTGAGAGTTACCAAACCGGCGCCCACAGGCCCGTAGACCGCACCGTAGGCCGCCAGGAGGACGCCAAGCTCGGTCAGTCCCCGTGCTTGCCGGTCTGGACGCAGGGTGCGCACCAGCACCAGCGCGACGACCCCGATGACCGTGACGACGACAAGAGCGAGCGCCACGGGAGTTATGCGTCTTCCTCTTCGAACCGGAGCCGTGCGCAGAGCTGCTCGTACAGGTCGGGATCCGGACCGTCATCCTCCTCAAGCAGCAAAGCGCCCGCACTGCACCACACCGCCACATTCGGACACCACTCCTCCCGAGGAGGAGGTTCCGGCGGTGTCTCTCCCGGTCTTACTCTTCCGCCGTAATGCGGCTGGTAGCAGGGCGGAGGTTGCTCACTGGCCTCGAACACCGTCCGGACGTAGTCCATCCCACCCTCCCATGCGACATTGGTCAGGGCGCGTACGGCCATGGGGTCCGTCCGGTCGTCAAACGATTCGTACCACCGAATGAAGACATCCACCGCTCTGGCATAGGGGATGCCGGGATTGCCCGGCTCGGGCGTCGTGTCGGCAGCCACGGAAAGGACCAATACCGCCCGATCCCTATAGGCATCGTTGCCGCCGCGCAGGAGTTCAAGGAGCTGGTCCGCAAACGCGTCCAATTCCTCCTCCGGGCGTGGTTCGATTGCCTGCCGCAGTAGCGCGTAGGCGGCGTCCTCCGGGTTGTAGTTGAAGGGATGGTGGTATCGCGTCGTCAGAGCGAGCAGCGCCGTTTCGGGAGTTGGTGGCTGCCAATCGGCACCATCCCAAATCATACCCCAGCGGATGGGAGGCAGCGGTATCGGCTCCGTCCCGTAGATGTGTCTTACCGAGGCGTGAGGTTGGAAGCAGACCACCTCAAGCGTGTCGCATGCGTGCGTTGCGGGGACAACCCGTGGAGGGGTCGTCTTGCCGCAGGCGGCGGCGCTGGGTAGGAGGAGGAAGGCAACGTAGCGACGAGTGATTTGCACGGAATGTCCTCCTTCTCACCGAGATACTCGGGTCATGTCTCTCGGAGAGAATCTAGCAGGCTGGCCACTAGGAGTCGGGCGGTTTCGCGCCGGACCGATGGGCCGACAGCGCCCGCGCAGTTGCCCGCTGGGGGAGGGCCGCCCGTACGTCAATCAAAAGCCACTTCACGGACCAGCGACCTCCGTGCCCGCAGCCTTCAACACATTCCCCGGCCAGCTGCCAAGGCGTCGGATAGATTCCATCCCGGATGCTTGAGTCCCAGGTACAACCACCCATGGACCGGAAGAACCGCTACCAACGCCGACTGGACGCTGGCGGTAGGCTTCGGGACGGACCGACGACCGGCAGACCACGCAGTGACTTATTCCTCCTTATCAGAGTCAAGGCGGTCGTGCCGCCGTCGTCGGACACGGACGGATCCGCGCCGAGTTCGAGCAACAACGGCACGACATGGGGGTTGTTCCGCGCGGCGAAATGAAGAGCAGTCGTGCCGGTGCCGGTTCTTGCGCCGATGTCGGCGCCTGCGCCGAGCAGGATACGGATGACCGACGGGTTTTCGGTCTGCGCCGCGGCCAGATGCAGCGGTGTCCAGCCGTCGGGTTCCGTTCTTGCGTTTGGATCCGCACCTGCCGCCAACAGGACCGTCAGGACGGTCGGTTCCGGATTGGAGCTTGCAGCGAGGTGCAGGGGCGTCGACGGCCCCCAACCCGTGCTGGCCTGGATGCCGGAACCCACGACATGCACATCGGCACCGGCCCCTAGCAGGAGTTGGGTCACTGCTGGGTCGGGGTTGCTCCTGGCCGCCTCGTGCAATGGCGTCGATCCACCACCATGCACGGCGTGTACGTCGGCACCCGCTCGCAACAGAAACGACACGACCTCCGCGGATCCGCCCCTGGCCGCACGGTGGAGAACCGTCTCTCCTTGCCAGCCAAGTGCGGACGCATCCGCGCCCCCGTCGATCAAGGCGGCAATCACCTCCGGGTTGCCGTTCGACTGCGCGGCTTCGAGCAGCGGGGTCGCCTCCCAGCCGTAGTCGACACTGAATCCCGTCGCCCAGACATCCACTTCCGCTCCGACCGACAGGAGAGCGCGGATTACCTCCGCGTTCTCGTTGGTCCGGGCTGCGGCGTGCAGTGGAGCGAAATCGCGGTCGTCCCGGGCATCCACATCGGCGCCAGCCTCGACAAGGACGGGGATGACATTGGGGTCGCGGGTCCATGCGGCAGCTGAATGAAGGGGTGTGAGACCGCCTCCCCAATAGCCCAGCGGCCAGCGCTCCCGGACCGCGTGCACGTCGGCTCCCATGTCGATGCAACCCTTGACGGCTTCGGCGTCGGCAAACATGAAGAACGACGGCGTGTTCCAGCGGCCGCAGGCAGCGGGATCTGCGGGCGTCCCATCAAGGTCCAACGCGCCGGGATCCGCGCCCAGCATCAGCAATGCGTTGGCCGCGTCGGGATTCTCGATCGCCGCGTGGAGCGGAGTCCGGCCAAGGGCGTCGCGAGCATCCACCTCGGCACCGTTCTCAACCAACCAGGAGATGACGGCGGGTGATCCCGAGGCGGCGGCAGCATGAAGCGGCGTGGCACCCGCGCTGTCCAGGCCGTTGATATCCGCTCCGGCTTCCAACAGGGCGGCGGCGATGCCAATCTGCTCGCCGCGCCCGCCGGTGGCCGAGTGAAGCGGCATCCTCCCACCAGCAGCTTGGGCATTTGCATCCGCCCCGGCCGCGAGTAGCGCGCGGATCGCGGGAAGAGGAGACCGGCCGCGATACCACCGCGTAACCAGGCGATGCAAAGGCGTCCGACCGGACTCGTCCCTGGCGTTGGGGTCGGTTCCCATCTCCAGGCACCCTCGCACGCTCTCGGCAGGGGACCGCTCCACCACATTCGATTCGTGCCAGTCGCACGCGGGGTCTCCCGCGCGCCAGCCGGCAGCGTCCAAGGCATCGGGGTTGGCACCCAGCGCGACGAGTTGATCCGCCACCAGAACGTTGCCTTCCGCCCAAGATTTGTGAAGCGGAGTCTGGCCCTGAGCGTTCCGCGCATCCAGATCGGCACCCGCGCGGATCAGGATGCGGACAAGGGCGGTGTCGACACGTGGCAGCACCCCCAGCGCGTCGTAGCGCCGCCGGGGGAACTGAACCGCGGCATGCAGCGGGGTGTCGCCACTTGCGTTCTTCGCACGGACATCGCCCCCCCGGGCAAGCAATGCCTCGACGGTTGCCGGTGTCCCCGCCGCAGCAGCAACGTGCAGCGGAGTGTTCCCCGAGCGGTCCGGTACGTTCACGTCGATCCCGCGCTTGAGGAGAGCGACGATGGTGGCCGAACCCGTTTGGCGGGCCGCCGCGTGAAGCGCCGTTTCACCCTCGCGGGTTGGCAGCGTCACGTCCGCCCCGGCATCGAGCAGGACACTGGCGAAGGATGGATCTTCGTGATGGGCCGCCAGAGACATAGGCGTCCATCCCATGTTGTCCTGAATGTTGGGATCGGCTCCTGCCGCAAGCAATCTGACGAGGAATCCCCGTTGTTCCGTGGGGTCGACGTTCGTCCACTCGGCCACGGCAAGGTGGAGCGGGGTGCGTCCAATCCCGTTGCGGGCGGTTAGGTCCGCTTCCGCCTCCAACAAGGCTTCCGCGACCGCCAAGCTCGGCCTCGACCAGTGGAGTGCCCGGTGCAGCGGCGTGGCCCCGTCGGTCCCTTGCGCGTTCAGCATCGCACCCTCGCCCAGCAGGAATGCGACCATCGCCGGGTCTCCCGCACCGGCCGCCTCGTGCAGAGGGCTGTTCCCCTGCCGGTCCCGTGCGTCGGCGTCGGCGCCCGCATCCAACAGGGACCGTGCCACGGCAAGGTTTCCGGCTCGTGCCGCGAAGTGGAGGGGCGTATCCCCGTCGTCGTTGGAGATCCTGGGATCGGAGCCCGACTCGATCAGCCGGGCCACTACCTCAAGGTCCGGCGGACGTTCGGGCCGCCGCGCACCAGGCACGTAGGCGGCATCCCGGTCGTGCGGCATCCCCAGGATGGCATGGTGCAGCGGCGTGCTGCCGTTCTCGTCGCGAGCCAGCGGGTCGGCACCTGCCTCGATGCAGCGGACGATGTCGGGGGCGAGCGCCACGCGGCCGAACATCCACCTGTTCCAGTGATCGCAATGCGAGGGATCGGCCACGCGGCCGAACTTGTCACGGGCGGTCGGATTGGCCCCCAGCCGCAGGAGTTCGCGCGCGACCAGCGGGTTCGAGTTGCCCCATGCGCGATGCAGCGGGGTTGCTCCGTCCCTGTCCCGTGCGTTGAGATCGGCTCCGGACTCGGCCAGCGCGCCGACCACCGTCGGATCCGTCGCGTACAGCGATGCGCGGTGCAATACGGTCGCGCCGAAGTTGACGCGGGCGTTCGGGTCGGCCCCCAGCCGAAGGCAGTCCGCTACCCGCATGACGGAGGCCGATTGGAAGAACTCCCAGCTGCCCCAGTCGTCGCAGCCTTGGGCGACGGCGGACGAGGAAGGCACGAACGCGAGAACGGCAAGAGTGCGAACACACACGATCACGCGCCGCCAGACCGGAAAACCGACGGAAGTGGCCGAAGCCACGTGCTGGCTGACTTGGAGCGCCGTCTTCGCTACGCCGGAGGCGTCTAGCGCTCGGACTTGATCACGCATTGGGGGGACAGGCTGCGGGACAGAGTCAACAAGTACATGCCCCCAAGGTGTGTGGGTGCACCGCTTAGCGACAAGTGCCCAGAACCCAAGGCAACCGCTGTTAGCTCGGGAGGCAGGGGCGCGCCAAGCTCCGCCCGCTGCATCTGGAAGCGGAGCGGAGCGAAAGACCGGGGGTTCAAGGGGGAGTACCCCTCGCCAGGCGTCCGTGTTCAACACGGAGTCAGCTGGCTCAGCTCATGTAGGAGCGGGGCAAGGCTGCGAGCCCGCACCAGCCTGGAAACTGTGTTTCGAGAAAACACCGGCAACGCCGAAGATCCGGCGTTAGCAGGCCGTGGGAAAGGCGCTCCGACATAGCCTTGGGGGCAACCAGCCAAGGTGCGGCAACCCCGATGGTTCCGCAGCCTCCAGCGGCTCCGAACCCCGTAGACGCCCGCCTTCCTGCAGTTTCGCCCGGCGACGACACCCTGTATAGCTCAGGGCCTTGCGGAAGGGCAAGCAGTGAGAGTTGATTTGTTGTCACGGGCGGACCGGTTTCGGACGGCGAGGTGCTCGCTTGCTGCCACCGCTTTCGACGAGACGCCAAAGCGGCGACGCCTACAGAAAGGACAAGATGCGGAGACGACGACGGCGGACATTACCCCCAGCGGTGCTTTGGGCATGGCTTGCGGTCTGGGCCTGCTCGGACTCCAGCCCGACCGGCCCTGGGGCCGTGGCGCGTGCCACGGTAACGATACCGCTAGGCGAATCGCTGGATGGCGCGCTGGTGTCCGGGAATACGGTCGTCGCGGGCTCGCGGGCGATCGGTCAATTGGAGCCCGTGCATGATCGCACCAGGCTCCGGGAGAGCGATCCGGACAACGCTGCGTTGCCGGACGGCAAGGACGAGGACGAGGTAGTCTGCTGGTACCTCATCATCTATCAGATCTCGACGGGCGAAATCCTCTCCGAAACCTTCCTCGGGTGCTCCAGCGGCGGCAGTGGGTCTGGGAGCGCCTGCACCGAGGACCAGCGGGACATCGTGTGGGAGTACTCGGACTACGGCTTCAGAGCAATGGATTGGCCTTGCACGATGTTCTCGCGCCTGATCGGAGACAACGCACCCCCGGACATCAAGAGGGGCAGGGGCACGCACAATCACGAGCGGGGATACCTTACGCCCAAGTATTTGGCCAACCGGGCTGCCATGGCCAGGGACCTACTTGGGGTCGCCATCCACATCACGTCGGAGTGGCGCTGCCCTGTCGGCAACGCGAACGTGGGAGGTGCAGACGACAGTTTGCACATGTACGGCTCCGGCGGCGATTTCGCGGTCTCGGGGCGCAATCTCACCCTTGCGGAGTACAATGCCCTTAGGGCGAGAGCTCGAAGCTTAGGCGCACCGCGAAATGGCATTTCCGGATATGGCACCGGCGGTTTCAACTACAAGAGGCACATCCACGTCGACTGGCGCGACAATCCCGCCGGGGAGGGCTAGAATCATGTCCGTGAAGTGTTTCGCCTTCACGATGTTGCTCCTTTGGGCCGGGGCGTCCGCACACGGGGCAGAGGGACAGGATACGCGGGAGCGCGAACGGCTAAGTGAGGCAGATGCGACCCGAATGCTCTCCTCCTCGAACTGGCGGGACCGGGATGTCGCCCTGCGCCACTTGCCTCGTACGCGCATCCGCTGCGCTGGCCCCGCGCTCCGCACTGCGCTGATCGACGCGGCCCGGGCCGAAGTCCGAGGCCAAGCGTCCAGGGAGGGATTCGTGGACGACCGGCACGAGCCCGGGGCGTACGTCATGAATTACCTTTGGGCAGCGTACGAGACTCGCGACCCAAGGACGATCTCGCTCATGCTGGAGACCGGAAGGGTTGATTCCGACACGCTAGCCGACATTGGTTTGGAGGCCCTTCCTCCCATCCTACAAGCGGCTGGCGACCTCGACAGGGATGCTTATACAGAAGGGGCGGACGGCTTCGTCGAGGCACTGCTATTCATGCTTGTTGATGGCACTCCCGGCCCCGGCGAGCTCGAGGCCATCGCTTCCGTTCTGCGCAGGCGTCTGAACGGTCGGCAGAGCTACGTCGCACTGACAGTGACGATGGAGGCAGCTCTCGCGCACGGAGATGCGGGGCTCCGGCGTGCTGTCGAACGAATCGCGGACGACTCCGCAGCCGCCGCCCAGCGCCTCGATGAAGAGCTACTCGTACCCGGCGGCCCGGACATGGTCGCCTACACCCAAGCCGACGCGAAAGACTTGCTCTCCGGCAAGGGTGGCGTCGCGAAGTGGCGCAGACCGGATCCCGGATGCACCGTCGGAGAAGGTGGCGAGAGGTAGAGACCGCCAGTCGCCCGCGAGTCAGCGGCCAATCTGCCCGGGGATGCGGACATCGGTGAACCCCTAACACAACAGCACAGGAGATACTCAATGAGTGTAGCACGACTTCCGACCCCCGGACGTAGGGTGCTCGTTGCACTTTTGGCCATCGGCACCGCCTTGGTGTCGTCGGAGGCTTGTGGCGAGTCCGACTTGGCCTCCAGCGCAACCTCAGCTCCCCCGCAGTGGCCGCTCGTGAAAGGAGACATGGTGGACGGCCCGACGATGCAAGCCACGATAAATCGGTTCAAGGATGCGGTCGGGTATGGAGTGCCGCAGTTCACACGGGTCCCCATCAAGGCCCCCGCGAGTACAAGGGAGCGCCGATACGCTTGCTTCACCAACCCGCCCTCGGCTGAGGGCAGGAGAACCGATGTCATCGCTCGGAAGGTGGGAGACCGCCGCTACATGGTGAGAGCCCTGCCCGAGGGCACCGACTGCGATCCCGACGCCCTCTACGTAGACCGGTGGGTCTACAGAGGCCACTCATGACCACCGCCGCCCGGCGGTGCAGGGTCCTCGCCGCCTTCACCGTGGCCTTGACGACGATGGGGATGGTCGCGGTGACCCAAAGCGAAGAGCAGGAGAACGAAATCGACGCAGCGTTTCACTGGCGAACCACGGGACGCGTGTGGACCTCCCAAGAGATCGCCACTTGGCGGAACCGGATCAGCAACCTCCAATGGAGCGACACCGACGAATGCAGCAGCACCCGCACCCAATCCCTCTCGGGGATGGGCACTCACACGCTTGGATGGGCGACGGGCAGGACAGCTACGACTGCGGGTGGAGAGGAGGGGCGGCGCGTGGGGTCGCATTTTGCTTTCGACGACGACCACTGGATCGTGCTCCAACCCATCGACGAAGAGTGGAGTTGGTACCAAGACGATGTTCTCGCCACACTCGTTCACGAACTGATTCACCACTTCGCCTCCGATGAGGAAGACCACTCGGAACGGATGGGGTGCTTCACGATCGACAGCGGTTGGTAGGGGAAGTCGCTCAATCCGGAGGGAGAAATGACCCCAAGTCGTGAACGTGTTCGGCATTGAGCGGCGGTGATTGCCGCCGGACGGCCCTCGACGCGAACGGGCTTCCGGACGCGGACGTTGTGCCCAGCAGCTGCCGACACCTCCGCGGAGACCCAGACAATAGGGGGCGCCCAGGCCGCGTCGCGGATACGCCTGACGAGCTGGGTTCTCGGGAACACTGGGCTCTAGGTGGCCTTGCGGGACCTTCGGTGAAGAGGCGGCGTGGACGTGCCGGAGTCCCGCCGTTCAAGTCCGTTTTTCCCACTCTTTCGGCCCGGTCCAGCAAGGTCCGGACCAATGGCAAGAAACGCAGATCGTGCAGTCCTGTAAGACTTTAGAAGATTTCTTGCCGTGATTCGAGCCTTACGATTTCCGCCGTAACGTCAGGGTCAAGGTGTACCGAGACACGTCACATGCCATAAGTTGGGGGGACGACCGGTCGGCTTGACGCCGCGATCGCGGAACCTGAGGAGTCGCGGACTCGGAGGGTGGAGCCTTGAACATCGACACGACCTTCCTGCGCCGTTGCATCGCCTCGCTCGAGCGGGCGGTGGATGGAATCGAACGGAGCGAGGCGAACGACGATGTCATGTACGACATTTATCGTGCCGCGTGCGTCAAGGAGTTCGAACTCGTGCTCGAGCAGTCCGGCAAGCTGCTGCGCAAGCGGCTGGCCGCCTGGTTCGCGAGCAACCGGCAGGCCGACCGTCTCCACTTCAAGGATCTCTTCCGCAACGCCGCACGCCACGACCTCATTGAGCCCGATGCAGTAGAGAGATGGCTTCGCTACCGCGACAACCGCAACTACACGGCCCACGACTACGGCGAGGACTTCGCGGAGGCCACCCTCAGGCTGCTTCCGGAGTTCATCGAGGATGCGAAGGCTCTCGCCGGCATTATCGAGCAGACCAACGATGACTGATCGGCTGCGCCTCTCGCAACGGCACCGGGACATCCTGCTGGCGTTGCTGCGCAAGCACCTGCGGGATACCGAGGTGTGGGCCTACGGGAGCCGCGTCAACGGCCGAGGCCACGACGGCAGCGACCTCGACCTCGTGCTGCGGGGAGCCGGGCGCGACCAGATTCCGCTCGCACGGCTGATGGACTTTGAGGACGCGGTCCGTGAGTCGACGATTCCCTTTCTCGTCGAGGCGCGGGACTGGGCGAGGCTGCCGGAGCGGTTCCAGCGCGAGATCGAGCGGGAGCATGTGGTGCTGGTTGGGCTGAGACGGTAAACCGGTCCGTCCGTGACCTTCCAACCCCTCGACCTCGCCGCCTTCGCGGGATTCCTCGCCCTCGTGGTGGGGGTGTCGCTGTACGCCTCGCGCGGGAGGCACGACGCGGCGGGCTACTTCCTCGCGGGCCGGAATCTGCCGTGGTGGCTGATCGGCTTCTCGCTGATCGCGTCCAACATCTCCACGGAGCACTTCGTGGGCATGGCGGGCCGCGGGTACGATCTCGGGCTCGCGATCGCCAGCTACGAGTGGATGGCCGCCGTCACGCTGGTGCTCGTGGGCCTGTTCTTCCTGCCGCGCTTCCTCCAGGCCGGCATCTACACGATTCCGGAGTTCCTCGAGTACCGCTACGACGCTCGCACGCGGACGCTCATGGCGGCCTACATCATGGCGGCCTATGTCCTGGTCGCCCTGGCCACGGTGCTGTATTCCGGGGCGCTGGCGCTGGAATCCATCTTCGGGCTGGACATCGGGGCGGGCATATGGCTGATCGGGATCCTCGCCGGTGGCTACACCATATACGGCGGGCTCAGGGCCGTCGTGTGGTCGGACCTCATCCAGGGCGTGGCGCTGCTCCTGGGAGGAGTGCTGGTGACGGTGCTCGGCTTTCGTGCGATCGGGGGCATCGAACCCTTTCTCGCGGCCGCGGAAGGGAAGCTTCACACCGTCCTCCCCTGGAACCATCCCGAGATGCCCTGGCTGGCGGTCTTCATCGGCGGGCTCTGGATCCCCAACATCTTCTACTGGGGGCTGAACCAGTTCATCACCCAGCGAACGCTGGCAGCGCGCAGCCTGGCGGATGCCCAGCGCGGGATCTTCCTGGCCGGCTTCATCAAGCTGCTCATCCCCTTCATCATCGTCTTTCCGGGGATCATGGCCGCGGAGCTGTTCGCCGAGCAGGTGTCGAATCCGGATCAGGCGTACCCGGTCATGATGCGCGAGCTGCTGCCCGCGGGACTCACCGGGCTCATGTTCGCGGCGCTCTTCGGGGCGGTGATGAGTTCGCTCGACTCGATGCTAAACTCGGCGGCAACCATCTTCAGCGTCGATATCTACAAGCGGCATCTGCGCCCGAAAGCCTCATCGCGCAAGCTGATGACGGTGGGGCGGGTGACGACCGCGGTTCTGGCCGTGGTGGGGTGCCTGTGGGCGCCGCTGGTGGCCCGCGCCGGCAGCGTTTTCGAGTACATCCAGATGTTCTGGGGCTTCATCTCGCCCGGGATCGTGGCCGCCTTCCTGTTCGGCCTGTTCGTGCCCCGAACGCCGCCGCCGGCGGCCTTTGGCGGGATGGTGCTGGGGGTGCCGGTCTACGGCCTGCTGCTCTGGCTGCTTCCGGAGGTTGCGTTCCTGCACCACATGGCGATCACGTTCCTGGTGATCTGCCTGTTCATGGGGATGGTCACGCGAGTGCGTCCGCTGGCGGAGGCGCGCACGCTGCCGCGGTCTGCCGCGGCGGTAGATCTGACGCCGGCGCCGGGCGGGAGGCTCTGGGCCGGCGGAGTGATCGCCGGGGCGGCCGCTCTGTACATCGTCTTCTGGTAAGCTCGCCGCCGACGTCAGTCGTCCGCCCCGGCCTCGCGGGCTGCGGGCCGGGCACGCCGGCAATACGTTGAAGGACCGTGCATCGACCCTGCGAGAAGCCAATTCCCCGCCGTCTTCCGGGAGGAACCATATCGTGATCCGCAACACCGCTGTTTCCGTCCTCGCCACCTTCGCGCTCGCCGCTTGCGGTCCCTCCGGAGAGGAACGGGGTGGGGGCTCCGAGGCCGGGACCATGATGTCGGTCGCGCCCGTGGCCGAGACCATGGCCTCCGCAGACCACATGCCTTCGGATGCCGACCGCGCGGCGATTCTGGCGACCGTCCAGTCGCTCTTCGACGCCCTCGGCGAACGGGACACGGAGTTGCTGACCGCCATCCTGCATCCCGACATCCTGATGCACTCGGTGGAGCGGTCGACCGCGGGAGAACGGTCTGCTTCGACATCCACGCTGGAGGGCATGGTCGCGCGCCTTGAGGCCGACGGGCCACGCATGACCGAGCGCATGTGGGACCCGGAAGTGCGCATCAGCGGCGACCTCGCGACGGTCTGGACGCCGTACGACTTCTACGTCGGAGAGGACCTGAGCCACTGCGGAGCCGACGCCTTCATCCTCATGCGTGACGGCGGCGGCTGGCAGATCACCTCGCTCTCGTGGACCCGGCTTCAGCCCCCGGAGTGCGAGCTGCATCCGGACGGCCCGCCGGGCTGATCGACCCATCCCTCGGAAGGCTGATATGCAGGACGCGACAACGTCGGATAGCGGGACGAACGCAACGCGGGCGGACGAGATTTCACGTCTGCTCGAGCCGCGTTGGCGGCGGCCGCTGGTTGCCGGGTGGGTGCTGTTCGCGGTTTCGCTCCTGTTGCCGACTCTGGTCCGAATGCCCACTCCAAACGGTGGCGAGCCGTCCTTGCTCGATGTCGACGCGGCCGGTTGGGAGGCGTTCGTGTGGGCGCTCGGCGGGATCGCAGGTCTTCCCGGCGTGATCAGCGCGGTCACCAGCCTGCTGGTTGTGGGAGGCGCCCTGCATGGACGCTGGTCGCCTGATGCGCGCTGGCCTGTGGTCGTCCTGGCCGCAGCGACGTTGCTGAACGCGTCGTTCTGGCCCTTCTGGGTCGTCAGTGAGGGCGACATGTCGCTGCAGGTGGGGTATTTTGTGTGGGTCGGGTCTTTCCCGTGCGCGGCCATGGCCTTCTGGCTTCGCCGCCGCGCGGAGACCGCAACCACTGCGGAGTGATCGGCAACCCCATCTGCTTTCGCTCCTGAGCCACTGTGAGGTACGTTCCAGCCCCGGAACCCGTCCCACCTCTCGGAAGCGATCCCGACCATGAGTATTGTCCCGGACGTCAGCGCGCGCCGCGTCTCTTCCACCCTTCCTTCGCGTACCTTTCGCGCATCCCGCAAAGGGGCTTGCGCCGCAGTCTGCGGTGTCGCACTGATGGCCCTGACGACCTTCGCGGTCCCCGCTCCCGCCGCCGCCCAACAGCCTTTCACGCCCGAAATCGCGCTCGACGTACGCACGCCGGGCATCGCGGCGGTGACGGAGGACGGCGCCCGGGTGGCCGTGACGCTCACGTCCCGCCGGGACCGGACCGACGTCGACCACCAGCGCTTCGGCGACCCCACCTACATCTCCCCCGTGTCGACCCGGCTGATGGTGATCGACACACGGACTGGCCAACCCGCCTGGGTTCAGGCGGAACTCGCGCAGATGCGCGGCTATGCCTGGTCGCCGGACGGAGGACGGCTGGCCTGGTTCATGGTCGAAGACGGCGAGTATCGGCTCCGCATCTTCGACGCGGCCACCGGCGCAAGCAGGACCGTCTCTCTCCGCACCGACAGGGAGATCGCATCCTCCTCGCCGCTGGTGTGGTCGCCGGATGGCGCCGGCGTTCTGCTCGGGCTGCGCCCCGCTGGATGGGCGCAGGAGGCGCGTGCGGCCTTCCACGCCCTCACGGACGCTCCGGTGATCGTGCAGGACTCGCGCAACGACTTCCTCGCCTGGGACCGGGTGAGGAACCTCGCCAACCGGCAGGAGACCGTGCTCGTGTCGGTCGCCGACGGCACGGTGCGCGAGGTTCTCTCCGAGGTGAACCCCGTCGGTCCGGGCTTCTCGGAGGACGGATCCTACATCACGTTTTCGACCGCCACGCGCACGAAGACATCGTACACGCGCCGGGACGGCACCGAGTACGAACTCTTCCGGCTGGATCTCGCGGCCGGTGGAGATCCGGTCTCGCTCCGGGATACGGGCGAGGAGCGCCTGAACGTTGCCTGGAACGACGCCCGCGACGCCTTCGCGTACGCCGAGGAGGGCTCTGTCTTCGTGCGCCGGCTGGGCGAGGACGAGGCGGTGGACGTGACGCAGGGTCACCGAGACGTTGCGGACGACTCCGGCGCCGGCGACGAAGCCGGTGCCCGCGCAGAGGGCAACAATCCCGCTTCCGAAGATGAAGAATCCGACTCTGACGGAATCCGTTTCGCGGTCGAGCGCTGGAGCCCCTCGGGGGACCAGCTCCTGCTCAGCTCGCAGGACGCCTGGCATCTCCTCGATCTCGACAGCGACGACATGCACACCGTCCTCGCGCTTGAAGAGGATGAAGACCAGCGCCCGCGCCGCCAGGTCCAGGGGTGGAGAGAAGATGGCCGGTATCTCTACTTCAGCTACTCGGCTCCGGACCGCTGGCAGCGCGGCCTGAAGCGCCTCGACACGACGTCCGGCGAAATCGAGTCGCTGATGCTGGATGCCAGCCTCTACCGGTCCTGGAACGTCTCGGAGGATGGCGCCACGCTCGTCTACGCCATGTCGGACGGCGACCACCCCAACGAGATCTGGGTGGCCCGCGGGGACGGATCGTCACCCAGGCAGCTGACCGATGCGAATCCCGGGCTCGAGGGCGTGGCGCTGACCCGCAGCGAGCTCGTCGAGTACCTGGATGTCGACGGCAACACCCTCTACGGCATCCTCTACTATCCGGCCGATTACGAGCCGGGGCGGGCCTATCCGATGGTGGCGGAGATCTACGAGGAGTACTTCGACAACGGGTTCAACGAGAACATGAACCTGATCACCGCGCAGGGATGGTTCGGGTTCCGGCCCTCGGTGCGCTTCGAGGAGGGCTTCCCCGGCGAAGCCTGGCTGAAGGCGGTGCCCAACGCGATCAACAAGATCATCGAGCGCGGGCTGGTCGACCCGGAGAAGGTGGGCGTCTACGGGCAGAGCTACGGCGGCTACGCGACCAACCTGCTCATCACCCAGACGGATCGTTTCGCCGCGGCCGCGAACGTCTCCGGCAAGGTGAACATCATTTCCTTCCTGGGAGATTCGCCCAAGATCACCACGCGCAACTATGCGGCGGCCGAGGTCGGGCAGGACCGCATCGGGGCGACGCTCTGGGAACAGCCGCACAAGTACATCGCGCACTCGGCGGTGATGTTTGCGGACCGCATCGAGACACCGCTGCTGATGCTTTCGGGCGAGGGCGACTGGAACGTGCCGGCCACCAACCAGCGCGAGATGTACTACGCGCTGCGGCGGCTGGGGAAGGAGGTGGTGTGGGTGCACTACACCGCGGGCGGGCACGGTGCCGGGCGCGCAAGCAGCGAGGCGGACTTCGTGGACCACTGGCAACGCATGTTCGACTGGTTCGCCGAGCACTTCGGGGAGGAGCGGGAGCGGAGCGCCGCGCAGGACGGCAGCTGAAGCGGCTGCGCGTCCGCCGAAACCTGTAGTGTCAGAGATTGTGGAGATGCGTGTGTCCAGTTCCCTGAAGGGGCAGGTGGCCATCGTGACCGGTGCAAACTCCGGCGTGGGTCGGTCCGCGACCGAGTTACTCCTTGAGGCGGGCGCCCACGTTACGATGGTGTGCCGCAGCCGCGAGCGCGGCGAGCGCGCGCTGGCGGAGCTGCGGCAGACCGCGGCGGCAAGGCCCCGGGTCGAACTCGAACTTGCCGATCTCTCCCGTCAGGAGGACGTGCGGGACCTGGTCGCGCGACTCGCAGCCAGACTCCCGACGATCGACATTCTGGTGAACAATGCCGGCATCACCCAGCCGCGTTGCATGCATTCGCCGGAGGGATTCGAACTCACCTTCGCCACCAACCACCTCGGACACTTCCTGCTCACCCGTCTCCTGCGCGATCGGCTTGAGGCCGGGCGGGGACGCATCGTCAACGTGAGCTCGCGAGGGCACCAGAGCGGTGATCTGCGGCGGGCGGGGCTGGAGGACATCGCCCGCGGCCGCGCGTGGGAGGGGGCCCTGCAGGCCTACGCCGACTCGAAGCTGGCCAACGTGCTCTTCACCTTCGAGACGGCTCGGCGCTGGGACTCCCGGGGGATCACGGCCAACGCCTTGCATCCCGGCGTGCTGGCGACGGAGATCTGGAAGAAGACGTCAATGGCCGCGCGTCTGCTGGTCCTTCCCTTCACCTGGTTCATGGCGAGCCCGGAGGTCGGCGGCAAGGCCGTGATGAATCTCGGCGCGGATCCCTCCAGGGACGAAGTGACGGGCCGGTACTTCCACGTCCAGCGGGAGAAGACGCCGAGTCTGCAGGCGCGCGACGCGGCGTTGGCGCGCGAACTGTGGGAGCGCAGCGTGGAGTGGACGCGCGGCTGATGCTCATTAGTTTGTTGGCGACTCACTACCAAAGAAGGAGACCATCATGAGGATCGACATCAAATGGCGTCACGAAGGTGACATTGCGATCGCGTCCATCCTCGGTCGCATCGACAGCACGAGCAGCGATCGCTTCCAGGCCCTGATGGAGGAGGGGTTCAGTTCCGGCGCCCGGGGCCTGCTAATGGACTTCGGGCGGGTATCGTATATCAGCAGCGCCGGACTTCGCGTCTGCCTGGTGCTCGCAAAGCGACTCCGCAGTACCGGACAGGCGTTGGCGATGTGTTCGCTGTCCGATGTCAATCGGGAGATCATGGCTGTGAGCGGCTTCGACAAGCTCATTACGGTGCACGAGGACCCCGAGAGCGCGATTGCGGCCATGGGATCCTGATGGCGCGGGCCGCGCACATGCCCCTCCCCCATACCCACCTTCTCCGTAGGAGCAAACCATGACCGATGGCAGCGAGACAACGCTTACCCTGAAGAAGGCGTTTGACCAGAACATTGTCGGAGAGAACATTCTCGAAATCGCCGAGTTCGCCGTGGAAAAGTACGAGTTTCGCCACGACTCGACCCTCTCCGAAGAGGTCCGGGAAGCGGCGCTGAAGGAGGCCGCCCAGGCTCTCTGGAAGATGGTCGAGGAACTCCGGCTGCGGCGCAAGCACATTCTGAAACGGATGTTCGACCTGGCGGACGCGGCGGTACAGGGAGCGGTCGAAGACAGTTAGCGCCGCCCGGGTCGCTCCCAACTCCTCCATCCGCGCCCGCGGTGTCCGAAGTCGAAGCGCCCCGGGTGCAGGCACTCCGCCAGGATCTCCGCCGACTCCACGACGCGCGGCCCCGGCCGGTTGAAGTACTGGTTGCCGTCGGTGATCACCACGCGGCCCTCGCGCACGGCGGAGAGCCGGCGCCATTCCGGCCGGGCGGCCAGCGCGGGCATCTCCCGCTCGGCGCGCTCGATGTCGAACCCGCAGGGCATGACCGCGATCACGTCGGGGTCGGCGGCGACGAGCTCATCGATGTCCCGATAGCCGGAGTGCTCCCCGGCCTCCCCGAACGGGTCCATGCCGCCGGCGCACTCCACCAGCTCCGGCACCCAGTTGCCCGCCATCATGAGCGGGTCGATCCACTCGATGCAGGCGATGGAGGGTCGCGGGCGTAGCGTGCGCGTGGCGGTGCGGAGCGCTTCGAGCCGGTCCGTCAGGCGCCCCACCAGTTCGTCGCCGCACGCCGGCTCACCGAGCGCCGCCGCGACTGCACGGATGTCGCTCCACACGTCGCCGAGCGCCATCGGTTCGAGTGACACGATCGCCGGCTGCGAGCGCACCAGGTCGCACACCGCGCGCTCCACGTCCCGCCGGCTCACCGCGCACACCTCGCACTGCGTCTGGGTGACGATGACGGTCGGGGCAAGGCGGTCGAGCAGGACCGGGTCGACGCTGTACACGGACAGGCCGTCGCGGACGATCGCCTGCACCTGATCGTCGATGGCCCTGCTGGCGGCTTCCACCTTCACCTTGGAGCTTGAGCAGGTGGGCAGCCGGGCGACGCCGGGCGGGTGGTCGCACTCGTGCGACCGGCCCACCAGCTCGCGCTCGAAGCCCAGCGCGCACACGATCTCGGTCGCGCTCGCGATGAGCGAGACGATCCGGTGGGGCATCCCGGCTTGGCCTTCGCCGTCCGTCGACGAATCCGCGTCTACGAGTTGCTACGTGCGACTGGACGCAAACCGGTACAGCGGGATGGGCGCCGGATTCTTCAGGGCGACGCGGCTGAAGAGGAGCGGCAGGAAGACCGCCATGCTGATCAGAGTGTTGCGGAAGAAGGGAATCGCGCGCACGTAGCAGTCCACCAGCCCGGAGAGCGTCTTCGGGTAGAGCAGTCCGTCGCCGAAGGCCCACACGCCGAAGTTGGTGATCACGAAGAAGCCGACCGACGACGCCAGTCCGGCGCCCGCGACCCTCGTCCACGAGGTCTCACCGCGCAGGGCGAATCCCGTGGTCGCCACCAGCGCGAGCGACAGGTAGACCAGCGGCTGGTTGGGGTAGAACGCCCAGTCGATCCGGCCGGTCAGCGCCAGGATCCCCAGATCGCCCAGCAGCCATGCGGCGAACGGGAGGAGGTACGCCGTCCTCGCCCGCGCGAAGAACGCTCCCCCGAACAGGCAGAGCGGCAGCATGGGCGAGAAGTTCCACGGATAGGTGGTCCGGTCCGGGTCGACCGACATCCCGAACTGCGCCAGCAGGTACGGCGCCAACCGCACACAGACGGCCACGACGACCACCGCCACAATCACGGAAAATCGCGGTTTCATCTCGATTCCTCCCTGTTTCCTGTTCTCGGTTCCTATTCTTGTCCGCCGCCCAGCGCCACGCTTCCGCCAACGTAGACGGCGCGCCCGGGTGCGGCGAATCCCCACACCTCATGGTAGGATTCGTCCAGCAGGTTTTCCACGCGCACCGTCAGCCGCATCCCCGGCCGTCCCGCGCCCGGGCCCACCTCGAAGCTCGCCGCCAGGTCCACCAGGGTGTAGGCGGGCAGCGTCACCGGGTTGGCCGGCCAGGCGCTGAAGTCGCGGTCGCTGCGCTCTCCCGTGCGCCGCACGCTCGCGTCCAGCCCGATCCCGTTCGCGACCTGGGCGAAGGCGCTCGCCCCGATGGTGTGCCTCGGCCTGCGCAGCAACGGCTCGCCCTCCACGAACGTCGCCGACGGGCCCTCGTCGAATCCCGCGTCCTCCACTTCCGTGTCCAGGTACGTGTAGAAGCCCGACAGCCGAACCCGGCTGGCGGCAACCGACGCCTCGGCCTCCAGCCCGCTGCTGCGCGCCCTGGCCACGTTGTGGTAGTTGGGGCCTCCCGGCTCGGGCGGCGAGAAGGTGTACTGGATGAGGTTGCGGTAGCTCTGGCGGAATCCGGTGAGCGACAACCGGGCGATGCCCCCCAGTTCCTGGTCCAGCCCGGCCTCGAAGCTGGTCGATTCCTCCGGCTCGAGCTCCGGATTGCCGGTCGCGAAGCCGGTGGCATACGTCTCGTAGAAGGTGGGCTCCTTGATCCCGGTTCCCGCCGACGCGCGCAAGCGCGTACCCGAGGAAGCCGCGCGCCACGCGGCACCCGCGCGCCAGGTCATCGCCGAGCCGAAGCGCTCGTTGTCCTCCAGGCGCAGCCCGGCATTCAGCGCAGCTGGTCCGCGAAACTCGGACAACTGGGCGTAGAAGGCCCGGTTTGCGCGCTCGTTGCGGGAGTTGGCCGAACTCGGGCCGTACTGGGAGAGCGATTCACTGAAGTCGCGCACCGACTGCTGCTCGAGTTCGGTTCCGGCGGCGATCGAGGTGCCCTCGCCGGGCCGCCAGATGGCTCGCCCGCCCAGGGTGGTGCGGCGCAAGTCGGCGAGGCTCCTGAAGCCATGGAAGCCGAGCGTGTCGGCCGGACTGTCCTGGGCGTCATCGGTGCCCGAGTCCGACTCGTGGACGTTGACTCCGAATCGGGTTTCGAAGACGTCGCTCCAGCGTCGGCCCGCATCGATGTTGACCGACAGCGCGTCGCCGAAGCTGTGGGCGTTCTCGTCCACCAGGTTGCCGGAGCCGTCGGTAGGGTAGTGGAAGCGCCGATCCTCGTAGCGCACCGAAACCGAAGCGTCGGTCGCTTCATCGAGCTGCCCCTGGACCCGGCCCGTGGCCGTCGCATGGCGGAACTGGTTGTTGAAATCGAGGATGCCGTCGGTCTCGTTCCTCCCGACGGAGAACGCGTAGGAAAGCGAGCTTGTCCCTCCCGAGAGGCCCCCCTGCCAGCGCCGGGTGCCGTAGCTGCCCCCCTGGAACGACAGGTCTCCGCGGGGGCGGCCGCTTCCCCGCCGGGTGAAGATCTGGATGACGCCGCTCACCGCGTCGGAGCCGTAGAGCGCGGAGGCGGGCCCGCGCACGATCTCGATGCGTTCCACGTTGTCGGTGGTGAGCGAAGCGAAGTCGAAGGCGCCGCCGGGCTCGTTCACGCGCACCCCGTCGATCAGCACCTGCACGTAGTCCGATTCGCCTCCCCGCAGGAAGAGCGAAGTAATGGCGCCGAACGAGCCGCTCCGGACCAGCGCCGCGCCCGGCAGCTGGCGCAGCGCGTCGGCCACGTATTCGATGCCGGCCCGCTCCAGTTCGGCGCCGTAGAGGATGGTCGTGTGGGCCGCGGCGGCCCATTCGGGTTGGGGTAGCCGGTTGGCGGTGACCACCAGCCCCTGCAGGTTGCCCGGTCCCTGGGCGGAAACGGGCACGGCGAGGCATGCGGTGGCGACGGCGGCGGCAAGGCGGACGGATCGAGCACAGCTCATGTCGGCTCTCCTCTGCCGCGCGGAAGAAAGAGGAGTTGCCGACCAACGCGAACGCGGTTTGGAAGGCGCCCCTCACCTCCCCGCGGAGGTGGTGAAAAAGGGCGCCGGACGGGCTCGTCTCCTGGCTTGAGGCCTCCGGGCTCGCCTTCCCGGGCTCGCCTGGGAACCCGGTGGCACATTCGAGCCGGAGTTTTCCGGGAAAAACCCGGACCTCATCACAGTGGCGGGGCCGCGCCGGATTCGCACCGGCTTCCGTGGGCCCCTCCGGCCTCTGCTACAGCGGGATTCTAGCCGGGGGTGTGAAGAGGGTCAACGGCGGGGATGCCCGGTTCGTGCGGTTCTGCGGCGAAGGCGCGCTGTATGGCGGATTCGATGGCAGCCACTTCGCCATCGCTCAGCTCGCGAAAACGGGGGCGCTTTCTCGCGGAGAGGCGTCCTCCGTTCTGCACGCAGAGCCGTATGAGCAGCGAGGTGCGCCGGTCGGGCATGTCCACGATCTCGGAAACCGCTCTGAAGGCTTGGTCGAAGCCGGCGATGAAGCCGAGTTCCTCCCGAAGATCGTGACGGACCGTCTCGGCCACTCGGTCGTGAAGGTATTCGGCGAACGCGGTCATATCGATGAACCGATAGAGATCGCGGGTGTCGCCTTCCACTAACAGGTTTCTGTTCAGACCCCATCGCCAGTCGATGAATTCCAGGATCGGCCGGGAGAAGCTCTCGAGCACCCGATCGTAGCCGTGACGATCGCGCAGAATGGCCGCGGACACCGGAAAGATGAAGTTCGTGGGCGTGTATCTCCTCGAAGCGAGCACGTGATGGATGAGGAACCGGTGAATGCGGCCGTTTCCGTCATCGAAGGGATGAACGAAGACGAAGGCGAAGGCCGAAACCGCCGCGCCGACGACGGGCGGAACGCTCTCGTGCGAGACGCGCGCGGTGAGCTTCATCCAACCCCTCATGAGCGAGGGCACGTCGGCTGGCCGGGGGCATACGAAGTGGACCTCTTCGCGGAAGCCCGCACCCATCCGGCCGACGAAATTCTGAACGTCGCGCCAGTCCGTGGCGGCATAGCGCGGGTCGACGATCGACCCTTGAAGCCGGACCAGCGCATCCTTGTCCAGCGGGTCGAAGGTGGCTGCTTCGCTGAGCGCGCGCACGAAGCGGGCAGCACGACGGGAAGAGGGCTTCTCGCCTTCGATTGCAAAGGAGGATCGCGTTTCCCTGGTGTACAGATAGTCGACCGCGCGGGTGAGAAGGCTCCGGTCGAAGGCTTCGCAGAGAGAGCGCGCCTCGTCGTCCAGGCGCATCGCCATCTGGCGCAGAAGCTTCGGGGTCCGCCGGACCGTCACACAGAGATCGGGGCCGCCGAGCAGATTGTCGATGACCCGGTGCCGCCGGGAGTTATGGCGCCGGGCGACGATGAACTTCTTCGGATCGAGGCATGGGACGTAGTTTCCGCTGCGCGCGTCGTCGAGATCGAGGGTCCGTCCCGTGAGCGTCTCGTACAGGTACCACGCGCGGCGGCTGTAGGCACCCGTTGGCTCACTCCGTATCCAGTTTTCCAGCGTCGCCACATCGATGTGCCTGAAGGCCGCGGCCAGGATGCGCAGATCAAACGGCTCATGGCGCAGCGTGAACCGGAGTTGCCCGGCAAGCGAGTTGTCCGGTGCATAGTGCAGGGGGTAGTCCTCGCGCACCCGGGCCCCGTGAATCTCGGTCCGGCGCGCGCCGGGAACCACGTGGCTCTCGACCGCCGGAGCGGGTACGGCCAGGTTCAACTGCTGGCGGAGCCAGGCTTGCCCGACAGGTCTCCTGCCGTGATGGGCGGTGTATCGTTGTGCCATGAGAAACCGCGTAGTAAGACTGAGAAATGCTTAGAATAACGTATTCATAGCACAAAACGATTACAATACCAGCTACAGCGGAGCCTCGTAGAGGCGGTAGGTACGGTAGATCCTGCCCCCCATCCGCTCAATGGCGGCGTTCATTCGGTGGTTGCCCTCGAGGATCCACGACATGTCCGCCTCCCTCATCCCGGCTGCGCTGGCGTTTCGGAACAGCGCGAGGTAGAGGAGGGCATCGATGCCCTTTCCCCTCCACTCCTCAAGAAGCCCGAGAATGAGGACGCGCAGGCGGGTGATCCTGCGCTTGTGGACCAGCAGCTTGATGACTCCGAGCGGAGTGAGGCGCCCGTTGAGTTTGTGCAGAGCCTGGTTGAAGTCTGGAAATGCGAGCGCGAGCCCGATCACTTCTCCTGCGGGCGTTTCCGCGAACAGGGCCAGGCTCGGATCGATGATCGGCTTCAGCTCGGCGGCCATGTGGTCGATCTCGGCGTCCGTCATGGGGACGAACCCCCAGTTCTTCCTCCAGGCGGAATTGTAGAGTCGCCGAACGAGGGCGAGTTCCTCGTCGAACCTCGACATTTCCAATGTGCGGATGCGGATGCCCCAGCGGTGCGTGACGATCCTCTCGGCACGAAACAGGTACTCGGGCCAGTTCCCCGCCACGAGGTGCCAGGCGTAGAGGTCCTTGACCTTGCGGAGCCCGCAGGCCTTGAGCAGGGCCGGATACCAGGGCGGGTTATGGGCCAGCAGAAGCGCCGGCGGTCCCCTGTCTCCTGCGATGAGGAGGCCGGTGGTTTCGTTGGTGGAAAAGCTGGTCGGGCCGCGCATGGCCGTGAGACCGCGTTCCCGAAGCCACTTCCGAACCGCCTCGAGCAGCCCCTCCGCCACCTCCGGATCGTCGATGCACTCGAACCAGCCGAAGAAGCCTGTCGCGTCCTCGTGCACCCGTTCGTGGTTCCGGTTCCGGATCGCGCAGATGCGCCCCACCACCTTGCCGCCGCGGAGCGCGAGCCAGGGCTGGACCTCGGAGTGCAGATGGAAGGGGTGTTTCGCCGGGTCGAAGGCGGTGCGGACGTCCCGCTTCAGCGGCGGCACCCAGTCGGGGTCGTTGCGATAGATCGACCACGGCAGGTTGACGAAGCGTCGGAGGTCGGCGCGGCTCTTCACGGGCACGACTACGAGCCGCGAGGTTGGATTCGTCATGGTTGCCAGGGTTCCAGAACGTTTACACAGCCGTCAAAACGCTTAGAAACAGGCTCTTGGGTCCAGAATCGCTTACACGCGCAATCTCCAGCCTGGCAACCCCTTGATGCATCGTCGCTCGAATGTCGGGCGGAGTTCGTCCACCGGGGGCTACCGCTCCACCTGGTTGCCGGCGATCCAGACCGATTCGATGGAACGCATGTTCATGATGTCGGCGAGAGGATCCTCCGCGACGATGATGAAATCGGCCCACTTCCCGGGCTCGAGGGTGCCCACGTCGTCGAGCTCCAGGCAGGCGGCGGCGTCGCGGGTGGCGGTGGCCAGGATCTGGGCGGGAGTGAGACCGGCGTTGGCCATGATCTCCATCTCCATGTGCTCGAAGAAGCCCTGGAAGCGCCCGACGGGACCGGTATCGGTTCCGAAGGACAGCGTAACCCCCGCGTCCGCGGCCGCCTTCAGGTTGTCCAGCGCGACCTCCAGCGCCTCCTCGTAGAGCGCCGCCGAGCGGCTCTCGAGGACCGAGCGGCGGCGGTCCTCCTGATCCAGCCCGGCCACCTCCTCGGCGTTGGCGTGACGCGTGAAGAAGTCGTCGAAGAAGAAGTCAGGCTGCTCCCGATAGATGAAGGTGGACACCTCGCGGGTGAGGGTGGGGCAGTAGCAGACCCCGGTTTCGGCGATGAGGTCGATGAATTCCTGGTCGATGGCCACGTCGCGCACGCTGTGGGCGAGGAAGTCGGCGCCCGAGCGCAGCAGGTCCTTGCCGTCGTCCAGATAGAAGAGGTGGGCCGCCAGGCCGACGCCCATCTCGTGCGCCGCGTCGATGGCCGCGCGGTACGCCTCGGGAGGCATCTTGGTGCTGGTGCCCAGATTGTCGTCCACCCGCAGCTTGAGCCAGTCCGGGTCAAGGCGCGCGTTGTCGGCGACCTCGGCGCGCACCTCCTCGGCGGTCGAGCCGGTGAGGACCGGCCCCGCCATGAGCAGGCGCGCGTGCGTGAGACCGGAGTCGTCGTTGTTGGCATCCCGTACGCGCATGCTGGGCTCCGTGCCCCCGCCCAGGCTGTTCACGGTGGTGACGCCGTAGGCCGCGTACAGCCGGAGCTCGTTGCGGACGGCCTCGTCGGCGGCTTCTCCCTCAAGCCCGCCGGCGGTGCGGCCGACGTGGCCGTGGGTGTTGATGAGTCCGGGCACCACGTGTCGGCCGCTCAGGTCGACCTGCTCGGCGCCGTCCGGGATCTCCACGCCGGCGGCCGGACCCACAGCGGCGATGCGCCCGTCCCGAACCACCATCGCCGCGTCCTCGACCGGGTCACCCCCGAGGCCGTCGATGAGGCGCATGCCGGTGAAGGCGACCACGCCGTCCGAGGATGGCGCGTCGGCCGGAGCGCAGCCGGCGAGCGTCAGGACAAGCAGAAGGGCAGCGACAACGTGGATTGAGCCGTGCCGTGGATGATCGAACATGCGAGACCGTCCTTTTTGCGGGCGAAACTTCGGCTGGGGCCCGCGGAGGCGAGCCTGGACGCGGCGACCCCCCCTCATCCAAGAGATGGGCCGGTCATACCCCGGTCAAGGATGTCCGCGCCCGGTCACGGACTCCCGCCGCCCGCGGCCATCAGGGGATCGGCCAGGCCGATGACGTGCACGGCGATCAGCCCCAGCACGCCGATGACCGTGAGGTAGTAGATGGTGGGCAGGATGGTCTTGCGCAGCGTGACGCCTTCCTGACCGAGCAGGCCCACCGTGGCGGACGCCGCCACCACGTTGTGGATCGCGACCATGTTGCCCGCCGCCGCCCCGACCGCCTGCAGCGACACGATCATCGCGCTCGACACCGCCAGCCGCTCCGCCACGCCGTGCTGGAAGAGCGAGAACATGAGGTTGCTGACCGTGTTCGAGCCCGCGATGAAGGCCCCAAGCGCCCCGGTGACGCCGGCGAACAGCGGCCACACCTGCCCCACGTTGTCCGCGACCCAGGCGGCCATGGCGATGGGCATGCTGACCAGGTCGGCGGCGTTCACGCCCGACTGGATGTAGATGCGCACCATGGGCACGGTGAAGATGAGCACGAAGCCGGCCCCCAGAAGCACCCGCGACGACTTGGTGAACGCCCGCTGCAGCTCGGGGAACTTCATCCGGTGCAGGAAGAAGGTCACGGCGACCACCGCGATCAGGATGGTTCCGGGCAGGTAGAGGGGGGTGGTGGTGGCGGTGATGTCGGTGCCGAATACGTTCGCCCAGGTGATGGCGGGGGCGCGCAGCCAGTCCTGCACCGGCAGCGCCGACAGCCGGCTCAGGACGAGCAGTACGGCCAGCAGCGCGTAGGGCGCCCAGGCCATCCCCACGGATACCCGTTTGTCGTCGTCTTTCAGATCCTGCCGGGCCTCCAGCCCGCTGGCCCAGCCCTGCCCCCAGCGGCTGCGCTCCGGGAAGTCCCAGGTATCGGCCGGAATCAGGAACCCCCGGCGCGCGGCGAAGATCACGATCGCAAGTCCGACCGGCGCACCCAGCAGCGCGGGAAACTCCGGTCCCAGCAGCCAGCCCGTGAACATGTAGGGGACGGTGAACGCCACTCCCGCGAAGAGCGCGAAGGGGAAGATCGACAGCCCTTCCGTCCACGACCGGTTGGCGCCGAAGAAACGGGTGGTCATGACGATCATGAAGGTGGGCATCAGGGTGCCCGCGATGGCGTGCAGGACCACCACCCGGTCGGTGACCAGCCGCAGGAAGTCGTCCATGGTGATGCCGGCTGCGAGGAGCTGGGCGTCGAAGGCCTCTCCCCCCAGGCCGCCCTGCACCCCTACCAGCACGGGCGTGCCCACCGCGCCGAAAGTCACCGCGGTGCTCTGGATCATCATGCCGATCATCACCGCCCCGGCGGCCGGAAAGCCCATCGCCACCATGAGCGGCGCGGCCACCGCAGCCGGCGTGCCGAATCCCGCCGCTCCCTCGATGAAGGATCCGAACAGCCAGGCGATGATGATGATCTGGACCCGGCGATCCTCGCTGATGCTGCGGAAGCTGCGCCGGATGGCGGAGACTCCCCCGGACTGTTCCAGGGTATTCAGCAGCAGGATCGCGCCGAAGATGATGACCAGCAGATCGAAGGTCAGGAACAGCCCCTGGACCGAAGATGCCGCGACGCGCACCGGGCCCACCTGCCACGCCGTCAGCGCCACGACGACGGCCGAGACGTAGGCGATGGGCATCGCGAACTTCGCCGGCACCCGGAATCCGACGAGCAGGGTTCCTCCGATGAGAATGGGGAGGAGCGCGAGCGCGGCTTGAACGCCTGGGGACATGGAGGCCTCCGGGTTGAATCGCTTGACGGACCGCGCGAATGTGGGTCTCCGCCTCCCGTGCGGGCAAGCGGAAGAGCCATGCGACGCAGGAAGCGGTTTGCGTTATCGTTCCCCCGTCAAGCGGATGCCGGGGGACGAGAATCCGGAGAGCGCATTTGAGGAAGCTTGATTTGTCGGGACGATGGCGCCGACTGGCGACCCTGCTGGTGCTCACACCCCTGGCAGGGTGCGAGCGGGCCAGCGATCCGGTCGAACCCGACTCCGGGTCCTCGGCGGTCGCCATCACCGTCGTGTCCGGCGGAGGTCAGCCGGCCCTGATCGGCACCCGGCTCGACGAACCGATCGTGTTCCGCGCCCTGGACGCGGCAGGGCTCCCCGTGCCCGGCATCCCCGTCGACTTCGTGACCACCCCGGGGAGCGGTCGGGTGGAGCCCGCTAGCGCCACCACCGGCCAGAACGGCGACGTGTCGATCACCTGGACCATCGGACCCGATCCCGGAGTCCAGACGGTGCTGGTCGCGGCGGGCCTGGCCGCCACGGCGATCAACGCCCACGCGATCGACCTGGAGGCGGAACTCGAGGTCCTTTTCGCGCCGCCCACCGCGGGGGAGCTCGCGACCGTGCGCGCCGACTGGGCAGGTCGCGACATGTCGCCCGCCGGCCTGACCATCGAGTTGACCGAGCCCTATTCGCTCTTTGGCTCCCCGGCGATACTGCGCGTGGTGTCTCACCAGGTCGGCGAGGCGCGTCATTACGGAGCGATCGTCGCCCCGAAGTCGACGCGCGCGGCCAGCCTGCCTGTCCTGATGTACCTGCACGGGGGCGACAACGGCGTCGACGTGGACGACGTCCAGTTCCTCGCCTTCGCGCTCGGGGAGCTCCGCGACAGCTTCGTGTACGTGGTTCCGTCGTTCCGCAGCGAACCCCTGGAGCATGGCGACCGGGAGTGGGTCTCAACCGGTCCCGGCGGGCACTGGGACTACGACGTGGACGATGCCCTGGCGCTGCTGAATGTCGCGCTGGCGATCACGCCGCAGGCAAGATCCGAAGGGCTCAGCCTCGTAGGAGGCAGCCGGGGCGGAGGCGTAGCTCTGCTGGCCGGGATTCGAGACGAACGGGTCGAGAACATCATCACCCTCTTCGGCCCCACCGATTTCTTCGACGAGTGGGTGCGGGAGATCGTGCGCGAGGCGGCGCTGGGAATCCCGCGCCGGCTCACCGGGGTCGCGCACATGGATTCCACACTCATCCAGCCGTATCTGCAAGGTCGGATCGAACTTCCCAGAGTTCGCCTCGAGCTGGTTCGCCGCTCCGCCGTGCTGTTTGCCGAGGATCTGCCCGCCGTCCAGCTGCACCACGGAACCATCGACGAAACGGTCCCCGTCAGCCAGGCGCATTCCATGATCCGGGTCATGGAGGCGCTGGGTCGGGAACCGCCGGAATTCGAGGCGTTCATCTACGAGGGCGCCGGACACGAGATCTTCGACTTGAACGGGGTCATCCCGCGCGCGGCGAAGTTCCTGCGGCGGGCGCTTGGGGAGGGCTGAGGCGCCATGCGAGTGCGGCCCGACTTCACGACCGCCGAGGCGGAGGTGCTGGCCAGCGACCGCTACGGCATCCAGGGTCGCGCCAGGGAACTCCCCGGCGAGCGGGACCGGAATTTCCTGCTCCGCGTGACAGGGGAGTGGCGAGGTGCTGGCCGCGAGCGTAGCGACGGAACAAAGGACGCCGGAGCGGACCGCGGCGGCGAGGCTTTCGTTCTCAAGATCGGCCACCCCGCGGAACCCGACGGGTCGCTGGCGATGCAGAACGCGATCCTGGCCCGGCTCGCCGCCGTTCGACCGGATCCGGACGGCGGTCGGCGCGCGCTGTTTCCGCGTGTGGTCCCGGACCTCAGGGGTTCCTCCCTCGCGACGGTCGAGAGGGACGGCGTGGCCTATCCGCTACGCCTGGTCACCTGGCTTCCCGGCGTGCCGGTCGCCCGGGTGCGCCCGCAACGGCCGGAGGTGCTGCGCTCCTGGGGAGGCCTGCTGGCGCGCGTGGACGCCGCCCTTGCCGACTTCGAGCATCCCTCAGCCGAGACCGGTTTCCATTGGGACCTGCGAACCGCGTCCTCCATCTTCGAAGAGCGTGTGGGGAGCGTGCAGGGGAAGGACCGGCGGGCGCTGCTCCGCCGACGGATGGCTGACTGCGAGGAGAGGCTGGCGCCCGTGATCGCGGGCTTGCGCACCCAGGTGGTGCACGGGGACGCCAACGACTACAACGTGCTCGCCAACCGGGTCGAGGACACGCCGCCGGGGGGTCGCTACGGGGACCGGCGCGTTACCGGTATCATCGACTTCGGCGACGCCATGCGCACCTGGCTGGCTTCAGAGCCGGCGGTCGCGGGAGCCTACGCGATGCTCTCCAAGCGCGATCCCGTGGGGGCGCTGGCGCAGCTCGTGAGCGGCTTCCACGCGGTGTATCCGCTTCTGGAGGAGGAGATTGCCGCCGTCTTCCCGCTCACCGGGATGCGCCTGTGCCTGAGCGCGACGATGGCCGCCTGGCAGCGGGCCCGGGAACCGGACAACGAGTATCTGAGCATCAGCGAGGCGCACGTGTGGGAGCTGCTGGAGCGTCTCGAGCGGGCAGACGAGTTCCACCCGGACTTCGTGCACTATCGATTGCGCGCGGCCTGCGGCATGGAGCCGAACCCGCGCGCGCTGGCCCTGCGTGGGTGGCTCGGGCGACAGCGCGACGCGGGTCGTTTCACTCCCGTGTTGCCGCCGGAACTGGCAGAGCGCCCCCACACCGTCTTCGACCTGAGCGTCGGCAGCCGCTGGCTTGGAACCACGGGCGACCTGGACGCGCGCGGCTGGACCGATCTGCTCTTTGGTCACATGCGCGCAAACGGCGTCGCAGTCGGGGTGGGGCGCTACGACGAGGCGCGCCGCTGGTACGACTCCGACGCGTTCGCAATCCGGGGGGAGGACGGTCTTGAGCGGCGAACGGTTCATGTGGGCATCGACCTCTTCGCGGAACCCGGGACACCCGTCCATGCTCCCTTCGCGGCGACCGTTCACAGCTTCCGCGACAACGACGCGCGCCTCGACTATGGGCCCACCATCGTCCTCCGCCACGAGACGGGTGGGGTGGGCGCGTGGTACACCCTGTACGGCCACCTGTCCCGCGACTCGCTGGCGGGGCTTCGCCCGGGACAGCAGATCGCCGCCGGAGAGGAGATCGGCAGGATCGGGCCGTATCCGGAGAACGGCGACTGGGCCCCGCATCTGCATTTCCAGGTGATCTCGGACCTGCTCGACCGCGAGGGTGACTTCCCGGGCGTGGCGCCCCCCAGCCAGCGCGAGGTGTGGCTCAGCCTCTCACCGGATCCGAACCTGGTGCTCGGGATCCCGGATCTGGCTCCGGCGGGGAAGAATGCGGCCTCGGAACTCCTGGGGGCGCGCCGGAAGTTGCTCGGCCCGTCGCTCTCCATCTCCTATCGGCGTCCCCTGGAGATGGTGCGCGGCAAGGGCGCCTGGCTGTACGACGACGGAGGCCAGCCCTACCTGGACTGCGTCAACAACGTCGCGCAGGTGGGCCACGCGCACCCGCGCGTGGTGCGGGCCGGCCGCGAGCAGATGGCGGTGCTGAACACCAACACCCGCTATCTGCACGACAGCCTGACCGAGTACGCCCGGCGCCTCGCGGCCACGCTGCCCGATCCGCTCGGCGTCTGCTTCTTCGTGTGCACCGGGAGCGAGGCCAACGAGCTGGCGCTGCGCATGGCGCGCACACACACCGGCCGTGAAGGCATGGTCGTCCTGGAGGGCGGGTATCACGGCAACACCAGCTCGCTGGTGCAGCTCAGCTCGTACAAGTTCGATGGTCCCGGGGGCGCGGGGCCCCCGCCGTGGGTGGCATGCGTTCCCATGCCGGACGGCTACCGCGGCCGCTATCGGTCCTCTGATCCCGACTGTGGCGCGCGCTACGCGCAGGAGGTCGGCCGCGCCATAGATGCGCTCGGGGGACGGCCCGCCGGCTTCCTCTTCGAGTCGATCCTGAGCTGCGGCGGCCAGATCGTGCTGCCGGACGGCTTCCTTCCGGATGCGTGCGAGCGCGTGCGCGGGGCGGGCGGGGTGTGCATCGCCGACGAGGTGCAGGTCGGGTTCGGGCGCGCCGGCTCCTCCTTCTGGGCCTTCGAGGACCACGGGGTCGTGCCGGACATCGTCACCATGGGCAAGCCCATCGGCAACGGTCATCCCCTCGCGGCCGTGGTCACCACCCCGGAGATCGCCGACTCCTTCAACAACGGGATGGAGTACTTCAACACCTTCGGCGGCAACCCGGTGTCTAGCCGTATCGGCCTGGCGGTGCTGGACGTGATCGAAGAGGAAGGGCTGCAGGACCATGCCCGCCGCGTCGGAGAGCGGCTGCTCGCGGGGCTGAAGCGGCTGGTGGAGTGCCACGCAATCGTCGGGGACGCACGCGGCACCGGGCTCTTCCAGGGCATCGAGCTGGTGACGGACCGGGAGTCGCTCGATCCGGCCCCTCGCCACGCGACATACCTGGTGGAGCGCATGCGCGACCGGGGCATCCTGCTCAGCACCGACGGCCCCCTCCACAACGTGGTCAAGATCAAGCCGCCGCTGGTCTTCGACGAAGACGACGCCGACCGGCTGGTGAGCAACCTCGACGAGGTGTTGGCGGAGGACGCGCTGCGCCTGTAGCGATGGTGCGAACGGGTCCGGTCAAATGGAGGCCCGCGAGCTTCAACGATCACCGGCAACATCGTCAGGCCATCGGGCCGCCATCGCTCGCTCGAGATCGCGGGCGGCGTATTCGGAGTCGATGCCTGCGTCGGGCAGCCCGTCCGCGGCTGGCTCCCACACCTTCGCCAGGGTGTGGAACTCTCCGTTCTCGCCAAAGCGGTCCACCCCGCCGGGAAGCCGCATCATCGCGTCGCGGTCGAAGCGCTGGCCAGGGACGAGCGCGCCGCGCGCCGCGTCGGTGACGGCGGACACCTCGCAGACGATCCCGCTGGCTTCCAGGTCCGTCATCAGCACCTCGCAGGGCACCTGCCAGATGGGGAAATGGAGCGCTGCTCCGCAGCTGGCCGCGAGCTCGCGGAACGCTCCCGTGCGCCACTCGCGGATGTGCTCGAGGTGAAGATCACCGAACACGAAGCGGGCGATCGCGGGAATCGACGTGACGGCTTCGGCGATGCGCGCCTCGTAGGCGAGGCCGGGGTGGAGGGGGACTCCCAGCAGCGGCAGCTCCAGATGTTGGGCCTGGCGGATCACCAGTTCCACACGCAGCTCCTGGTGCGCGATCGTCCGGCTGGCCGCATCGAAGGTCGTCAGCAGGACCACGGGGCGGGCCCCCTCGCGCAGCAGGGCCCGGTAGGCGAGGAAGCTGTCCTTGCCACCGCTCCAGAAGAGCACGTCCACGGGCTCGGGCTCCGGATTGAGCCGCGTCAGCCACTGCGGAGCCTCCACCTTCGAGGCGGAGTCCCCGGAATCCGCTCTCTCGACCTCGTAGGGGCAGTGCCGGCAGCCGCTCCAGCAGCAACCGCCCCGCTGGCGCAGACCGAACTCGGTGAAGACGGCCAGCCCGGTCACGGGGTCGATGTAGAAGGTCTCGCGGTTGCGCGAGGCTTCGTCGTGAAGGCGGCGCCAGTCGGCTGGAGTCGCGTCCGGAGGGTTCATGGGGTGGAGCCTTCGAGAATGCGAACGCTTGAGCCCGGGGAATATGATGAGCCCCGGGACGGGCGTCCACTGGCCAACGCGCGCGGCATGCGCGATCATGGGCACGCGCCAACACCTCTGCAAACGGCGAACGGACGAGACCCCGAAGATGAACGTGTTTCCCCTCGAGACCCTGGACCGCGAATCCTCCGACCCGGCCAACTTCACGGGCCCCGGGAGCTTGCGCCGCATCGAGGGCGCCCTCCCCGCCGATCCCCGGGTGAACGTGTACCGCGTGCACTTCGAGGCGCGCTCGCGCACCAACTGGCACACGCACAGCGGTCATCAGATGCTCTTCATCGTGGAGGGCCGTTGCCGGTACCAGAAGGAAGGGGAAGCCGTCGGAGAAGCCGGACCGGGAGACCTAATCGTGGTGGAGCCGGGAGAGAACCACTGGCACGGCGCCGCTCCCGGCGGGGCGATGACGCACATCGCGCTGAACGTGAACGCGGTGACGAGCTGGGGGGACCCGGTGAGCGAGGAGGAATACGATGCAGGGTAGCGAGGGTCGGATGGCCCGGATCCAGAGGGCCTTCCGGCGTCTGAAGAAGGGTCTGCGAGCCGCGGGCGAGATCTACGAGGGCATCTACTTCGCCCCCTATCGCTCCCAGATCTATCGATCGTACCGGGAGGAACGGGACACCTTCCTGCTGCTGGGATTCGCGGATCTGCTGGGAGCTCCGAACCCGGTGGCGTTCTACGCCCTCGAGATCTATCCCGACGTGATCGAGGAATTCCATCAGTGGCACATGCGCATCGGGATGCCCAGCTCTCCGGATGGTGGCTTCAGGTGCTGCTGAAGCCGGACGAGGGGATATCGCCGGCAACCCGCACCGCGGGCGGGAAGGCTTGCCTGTGAGGCCCGGTCCGGTTCCACGCTGATGGCCGCGCCGCGCCGCATTCTGGACAGGGAAGTCGTCTTCTTCGGCGGAAAGGGCGGGGTCGGCAAGACCACCCTGGCCGCCACCATGGCGCTCGAGGCCGCGCGCGAGGGGCACCGCACCCTCCTGGTCTCAACCGATCCCGCGCACTCGACCTCGGACGTGCTCGAAACCCGGCTCGGAGGCGAGGCCCGGGAGGTGCGCCCGCGGCTGTGGGCCCTCGAGATCGATCCCGCGGAGGAGGCCGACCGCTACATCGACGACGTGAAGGCGCGCATCGCCGACAGCACGCCCCCGCGCCTGATGGCGGAAGTCGAGCGCCAGATCGACATCGCCCGGGTGACGCCGGGGGCCGAGGAATCCGCGCTGTTCGACCGCTTCACCCGGATCGCCGAGGAGGCCGGGCACGCGTACGACCGCCTGGTCTTCGACACCGCGCCGCTGGGGCACACGCTGCGTCTGCTCTCGCTGCCGGAGCTCATGGATGCATGGATCAGCGGACTCATCTCACGGCGCAGGAAGGTCAACGTGCTCGGGCGCATGTGGCGGAACGTGGCGGGCGCGGCGGCGGGCGCCGAGGATACCGAGGAGGATCCGGTGCTCGGCGCGCTCACGGAACGCCAGGACCGCTTCCGCCATGCGCGCGCCCTGATCACGAACCCGCACCGCACCGGCTTCGTCTTCGTCGTGACCCCGGAGCATCTGCCCGTCGCCGAGACCGAGCGTTCGGTGAAGATGCTCGACAAGTACGGCATCCCGGTGGCCGCCATCTTCCTCAACCAGGTGGTGCCCGAAGACGCGGACGGGAGGCTGTTGGGGGCCCGGCGCGACCGCCAGCGCGAGTACGCCGAGCGGGTGCGCGCGAGTTTCTCGAGGTATCCGGTGCACGCCATTCCCCTGTTCGACGGCCGGCTGCACGGACTGGAGGCGCTGGAACGCCTGGCTGGGGCGTTGCCGAGGTCGGAACGCGCGACGTAAACTGACCCTTCCGCGCCTCGGCTGGCCGGTGAGCGCGTACCGTTTCCCCGGCATGCGCCCCGGTTACCCCAACAAAGGATGGCTTCCGTGAGTTCAATCGTACTGCTACTGGTCGGATTGTCCGCGTTTGCCACCGGGTACCTGGTCTATTCGAGGTACGTCGCCCGGAAGATCTACCAGCTCGACCCCGACTTCCGTACGCCGGCCCACGAGTTCGAGGACGGGGTGGACTTCCTGCCCACCAACCGCAACGTGCTCTTCGGCCACCACTTCACCTCGGTGGCGGGGGCGGCGCCCATCGTGGGGCCGGCGATCGCGGTCATCTGGGGATGGTTGCCTGCGTTCCTGTGGGTGGTGCTGGGGACGATCTTCGCAGGCGCGGTGCACGACTTCGGCACCCTGTGGATCTCGACCCGGCACAAGGCGAACTCCATCGGCACGCTCGCGGGCCAGATCGTGGGCGACCGCGGCCGCGTGCTCTTCCTGCTGGTGATCTTCTTCCTGCTGCTGCTGGTGAACGCGGTGTTCGCGGTCGTGATCTCCAACCTGTTCATCGGCAACCCGGGAGCGGTGCTGCCGGTCTGGGGCAGCCTCGTGGTCGCGATCACGGTGGGATTCCTGATCTACCGCTCGGGCGCCGGGCTGCTGCTGCCGTCGCTGGGGGCGCTGCTGGTGCTCTACTTCATGATCTGGGTGGGCCAGTCCGTGCCGCTCGAACTGCCCGACTTCTTCGGATTCGACCCGACGCCCGCCCAGATCGAAGCTGCCGGGGGGGACCAGGCAGCCGCGGCGGCGGCCGCCACCACCGACGGCGTGCGCGCGGGCTGGGTCATCGTCCTCTTCATCTACGCCTTCTTCGCCAGCGTGCTGCCGGTGTGGCTCCTGCTGCAGCCCCGCGACTACGTCAACAGCCACCAGCTGTTCGTGGCGCTGGGCATCATCGGGCTGGGCATCATCTTCACCAACGCGCCGGTGGTGGCTCCCGCGGTCAACACGAATCTGCCACCCGACACCCCCAACTGGTTCCCGCTCCTCTTCGTGACCATCGCCTGCGGGGCCATCAGCGGCTTCCACGGGCTGGTGTCGTCCGGGACATCGTCCAAGCAGCTCGACAAGGAGACCGATGCGCGCTACGTGGGCTACGGGGGCGCGGTCGGGGAGGGGTCGCTGGCGCTCACCGCCATCCTGGCGACCACTGCGGGGTTCGCGGTGGTGGTCGGGGTGGACGGCTGGCACGACCACTACGGGTCCTTCGCCTCGGCTTCCGCGGGCGCGACCCAGGCGTTCGTGCAGGGGGTGGGATTCCTGGCGCAGGGGATCGGCATTCCCCAGGGGCTCGCGGTCACCTTCGCGGCGGTGGTGGTCATCAGCTTCGCGGCCACCACCATGGACACCGGGGTTCGCCTGCAGCGCTACATCATCTCGGAGCTGGGGAACGAGTACGGGATCAAGGTCGCGCAGAACCGCTGGCTTGCGACCGCGCTGGCCGTCTCGAGCTGCGCCCTGCTGGCGCTGGGCGTCGACCGGGGCGCCGGGGGCATGCGCCTGTGGCCGCTCTTCGGCACCACCAACCAGCTCACCGGCGCAATGAGCCTGCTGGTGATCACCCTCTTCCTCTTCAGCCTCAAGCGGAGGATCTGGGTGACGCTGATGCCGCTGGCCTTCCTGCTGGTGATGACCACGTGGGCCATGGTGATCAACATGATCGGCTACTGGGCCAGCGAGACATGGCTCCTGTTCGGGGTCGGAGGCGCGATCTTCGTGCTGGTGCTGTGGCTGGCCTTCGAAGCCCTGGCGGCGATGCGCGTCGCGATTGCGGCCGGCGGGCCCGGGGCGCCGGCGCGGCGCGGGTCGTGAGCGTGCCCCGGCCGGGGACGCTCCGCACGCGGTTCGGGGCCAGGCCCGCTGCCTGTACGGCAACGGTGCGCGCGTGGATTGCGATCGCACTCTGTGTCGGCGTGCCCCTGCCCGTTCTGGGGCAGGCTCCGGAGGCCTCGGTACCCGGTGACCTGACGACGCTCTTCGAGATCGGCGGCCTCGTCCTCGACACCAACGGCGACGAGGTGCCGGACTTCGTCAACGCCTCGCTGGTGATGGGGGAAACGCCCACGCCGACCGAGACGCGCGCGGCCGCCGAGATCGCCGCCCGCCTGGGGTTCGAGACCATGGCGCTGGACCTTCCGCTGGCTCGCGGCACGGAGCCGGAAGGCCTGTTGGTCGTGGTCGGCCGGAGCGGGCTGGCCGCATCGGGTCTGGCTTCACCGGGGGTCGACCCGGCCTCGCTGGACGCGGACGAAGGGGCTGTGGTGGTGCGCGAGGCGGATGGCCGGCGCTGGGTGGTGGTGGTGGGAGGGGGTGACGATGGGCTGGTCGCCGCGGCGCGCACGTTCGCGGGAGTGCTTCCGCACACGCGCACGCTGTCCGCGCCGTTGCTGGGCCGAGCGGGGAACGACGTGCGCGACGCCCTGGAAGGGTCGGGGGTGGAGGTGGAGGAGGTCCGGCTCTGGCAGGTCCGCGCGCGCGCCGGATCGGACGGGGTGAACCGGCTGATCGCGGACCTGCAGGTGGCGGCGGCCGATGTGGACGCGGCGGCCGGGGTGCTGCGTGCGCTGGCGGCCGGAGAGGACCTCCCGACCGCGACCGGGCAGGAAGAGGCCGCCGGGCAGGACGCGCCGGCCGCGGCGGAACCCGCCGACCCGGCTGACCCCGGGGCGGCGGTCGCCGGGCAGGACGACCCGCAGGCGGTGGATGAAGCCGAAGGGCAGGACGACCCGTTCGCCTACCCCGGCCTGGGTTCGGTCGAGGTGCGGCTGGCCTCCGGTCCGGTGGTGCGCATCCCGGGTCGGGCCGCCCCGGAGGCTCCCGGTCCGGTCGCGGGTCGACCGGGCAGCGGAGCGAAGGGGTCGCTCGACCTGTCCAACCTGTACACCCCCGACGGCCTTCTGGGCGACTCGGACAACAACGAGATCCCCGACCGCATCGACGCCCTGATCGCCCCGGGCGCGACCGCGGTGGAGGCGCTGCCCGACCTGGCCGCCCGCCTCGGGCTGGAGACGACCGGCCTGGTGGTGCCGCTGGTGGAACCTGCCGCTGGCCTGCAGCGCCCCGCCTCCCGTCCCACCCTCGTGCTGGCCGGCACCGACAACCAGCTTACCGGGCAGCTGGCCGACAGCGGCCGGGTCGACCTCGCCGGCCTCCAGCCCGGGGAGGGGCTCATCCAACTGGTGCCCGACGCCTTCGGCAGCAAGCCCTCGCTGGTCGTGACCGGCGGCGACGCCGCGGGAGCCCGCAGCGCCCTCGACCACCTCGCCCTCACCCTCCCCCATTTGGACGCCCGGGGCGACGACCGCCCCACCCTCGACCATGTCGAACAGGCCCTCTGGAGCGCGCTCTCCGGCCGCTCCCCGGCGGGCCAGGCGGCCATCGGCCTCTACAAGCTCGACCGCATCCTGGCGGATCTCGCCGGTCGCGACCTGGCCGCCGCCGAAGTCCTCGTCTCGGTCGAGAAAGCCGATCCCGGCCTCGCGGACCTCATCCGCGAGCGGGCGGCCGCCCTGGGCGCCGGCGAACTGGAAGTCGTCGTCGACAACCGCGACGTGCAGAACGCCGCGTCCATCTTCTCCGAGGCCTTCACGCTGCCCTCCGAAGTGGACCGCTTCCGCGCCATCGTCCAGGAAGACGTGCTCCCGGCAGTCCCGTCCGGCGAACCCGTCACCGTGCACGCCCGACTGAGCGAGCCGCCCGAAGTGCGCCGCCAGCTGGAGGCGGAAGTCCTCGCCGCCCTCCTCGAGCGCGGCGCCGACCCCGAAACCACCGTGGTGGAGGTGCGCTCCGCCTTCAAGCAAGGGTACTACTGGCTCCATGAAGGCGTCCGCCCCCGGCTGGAGGGCGCCGACATCGGCGAGATCGTCATCCGCTTCCGTCGCAACGACCCGCCTGAGGAGTGGCCGCAGCAGGCCATCCACACCCCCGTGCGCTGGCTGCACGAGATCTTCCCCATCGACGAGGTGCTGGCGCGCGACCTGGGCATCGACCTCGAGCGCATCCGCTTCGAGCAGGTCCTGGAGGGCCCCACCTACGAGGTCGAGGTGACCGACTCGGGCGCCGACGTCATCCTCACCGAGACCTTCGACCCCAAGTGGGTGATGCGTCCGTACGTCGACCGCTTCCGCGACTACGAGCACGTTCGCGTCACCACCGGCTGGATCGAGGCGCGCGCGGCCGGGCGCACCCTCGCCGACGAGCGCATCGTCACCGACCCGGAGGCGTTCTGGGACTACTACCAGAGCACCACCCTGCCGGCCATCTACGACTACGTGATGGACCGCCACAAGGGCATTCCGCGGGGCGGCAACGCGGACGCGCCCTTCTTCGGCGAGCTGGTCGTCGACGTACAACTCAGCGAGCCCGACTACCGCCTCGAGATCGACAACGAGATCCATTCCACCATGGACGCCCTGCACGAGGAGGTCTACTTCGGCACCATCGAGTTCTTCGACCTGATCGGGCGCAACTCGCGCGGGCAGGGACTCACCTTCCCGGGGCGCATCATTCCCCTGATGCTGCCGAAGTCCGACGCTGCGCCCGGAACCGTTGACATCTCGTTCTCCGGCTTTGCCACCTCCCGCCCGGCGGTGGTCGTCACCTGGCGCGAGCGCTCCGGCGAGACCGGCGAGACGCGCCTGGACATCCCGCGCATCACCATGGAGCGCCCATCCGCCCGGCGGGCGCATGTACGCGCAGGCACGCCCGGTCTCTCCCATCTCGCCCTGCGCGTGCGCGTCGACACCGACGCCGACATGCGCGACAGCCTGCTCGCCTACGCCCCGCCCCTCCAGGTCGACGAGCGCATGCTCTCCGCCGAACAGGTGGAAGCCGCCATCGGCCACATCGAGGCCATGCGCGATCGCGGCATGTATGCGTCCGCGCTGGCGTTTCCCGGCCTGGGATCCCTGGAGGTGCACGCCGAGTGGACGCACGAGGAGGACCCGGAGTCGCGCCGCACCGTCCATCTCGCGGCCAACGGCACGCCGGAACCCCTCCCCGACTGGCGCACCCTGCTCCCCGACGGCTGGAGCTACTCCGGCGAACCCCTCGTGCAGTGGGAAACCCCCATGCCGCCGCCGGAGGGGCACCGCATCCTCGCCCAGATGGGGGCCGCCTTCGAGGAGGCGCACGTCTACAAGGCGGGCGAATCCTACCTGGGCAGGACCACCTGGGCGATGGACCTCATGCCTCCCATGGAGGCCTCGCACTGGTCGCGCGCCAAGGCCACCACCTACAAGCCGACCGTCATCTATTCCGCGCGCCAGCACGCCAACGAAGTGTCGTCCACGAGCCATGTGCTGCGCCACGCCGAGCTGCTCCTCACCGACCCTGAGCAGCGCCGCAGGCTGGACCGCGTGAACGTCATCATCCACCCCTTCACCAACCCCGACGGCGCCCAGCTGGCGTACGACCTGTACACCTCCACCCCCGACTACATCCTGCACGCCGGCTACCTGGGCTCGCTCGGCGTCGACGTCAGCTCGGGCTCGGGCGACGACCATCCCATCTACCCGGAGTCGCATGTGCGGGGCAGGCTTTGGGAGGCGTGGCTCCCGGACATTTTCCTGAACCCGCACGGCTACCCCTCGCACCAGGTGGTACAGCTCTTTTCCGAGTTCATGGGGCTCGTGCGGCGCGGACGCGTCACCGAACGCAACTGGGGATTCAACAAGGGCTGGTTCATGCCCGGATTCGGCTACGTGGACAACCCGGAGTTCCCCCGGCACCGCGACGCCGCCTTCCAGCTGCGCGACTACATCACCCGGGGCATCAATTCGAACCGCGACGTCTTCGAGATGAACCAGCGCACCTACGCCCGCTACGAGCGCTACGGCGCCGACTTCGACACCGACGCCGACGTCTTCCGCCTGCCCATGACCGACAGCGTGCTCATCCAGATGCCCCTGAAGGGATCTTCAGGAAGCGGGGGAGGCGGCTACAATCCGCGGGTCACGATCTGGAGCGGCGTCACCGAAGCTCCCGACGAGACCGCGCACGGCCCCTGGATGGAGCTGGTGGCGAAGGCGGGACTCTCGTGGGACCAGGCCGTCCTCGACTACCTGTACGAAGGCGACCACAGGGTCGAGCGATCGGGGTCCACGTTCTTCGGCGGGGTCACGCTGCGCATGAACCGCCCGCGTCCGCCGGAAGAGGATGAGGAAGAGGATCCGCCGCCCGTGAGTGACTGAGGTTGAGTTCGATCGGAGATTCCGCCGAATCTGACGAAGGGTCGGCGGCCTCGGCGGCCCGCGGCCGACCCCCTCCCAGGCACCACGCTCCAGCGCCCCCGTCTCGTCGGTGAGCGGGGGCGCTGAAGCGCGATCCGGCAGGACCTGAACCGGTCGCTCTATCCTTCCGGCTTCACAAAGGTATTGGTCTTGGCGTACTGGGCTTCCTCTCCGCGCTGCACATGGCCGACCAGGCGATAGGTGCCCGGTGGGAAATTGTCGAGGTTGATGGGACAGACCGAGCCTCCCTGGCCCTCGACGGCGGTTACGTGGGCCTTGTTGTTGTCCTGAGCGACCACCCATCCACTCCCGACCGAGCGCTGCCACTCCGACCAGAACACCGTGAAGCTGACGCCGCCGACCGGAAAGCCCTTGATCTGGAGGCAAACGCTGAGGGGAACGGGCGACCCGGGGACGATCTCCGCCATAAGAACCCCGTCCTCGCTCACCGAGATACCCTCCAAACCGCCGTACTCCTCCTGGTGCACCCTCACCACGATCGAGTCCTGAGTGACCGACAACCCGTCCTCGTTCGTGGCCGTCACCGACAGCATCGCTACGCTGACGCTGTCCTCCACCGCGCCCGTGCCCGTCGTGGTCACCGTGCTGCCGACCACGGATGCTACAGCCACCGCCTCGTCCGAGGTCGTCGCCGCGTAGGTAAGCTCGGCGTCCTCGAAGTACGGCGACACGTCCAGCACCACCATGCTGTCCACGACCATGTCGTGGGTGGGGATCGTGTCGATGATCTCGGGTGGGACGGGGGGAGGCGTGACGGTCACGCCGAAGTCCAGGCTGGCCGAGAGCATGCCCGCATCGGAGGCGGTCACGGTCACCGTGGCGCTCCCGGGCGCTACGCCCGTGACGGTCACCACGGCGCCCTCGGTGGCCACGGTCGCCACCGCGTCATCCGAACTGGTCGCGGCGTAGGTAAGTTCGTCATCGTCCGGATCGCTGAAGTTGGCGCTTACGTCCACCGTCGCCTCGCTTCCCGCGACCAGGGTCACGTCGTCGATGGTGCCTTCCGCCACGGGCGGCTCGTTGGCTTCGGTGACGGTGACGCCGAACTCCTGTGTCGCCGAGAGCTCGCCCGGATCGGTGGCGGTCACGGTCACGGTGGCTTCGCCCGCGCCGACGGCCGTGATGGTCACCATGGCGCTATCGGTTGCCACCGTCGCGACGGTGGTATCCGAGCTGGTGGCGGTGTAAGTGAGGTCATCCCCGTCGGGGTCGCTGAAGTTGGCGGACACGTCCACCGTAACCTCATCGCCCACGACCATGCCCTGGTCGTCGATGGTGCCTTCACCCACGGGCGCCTGGTTGACGGCCTCGACCGTCACGGCGATGCTCTGCGTCGCGCTCAGCCCGCCCGGATCACTCGCCGTCACGGTCACGGTCGCCGATCCCGCTGCCACCCCCTCGATGGTCACGCTGCTGCCCGATACCGAAGCCGTGGCGACCGCATCATCGGAGCTCGCTGCCGAGAAGGACAGCGTGTTGCCGTCCGGATCGGTGAAGTTTCCGGCCACGTTGACCGTGACGCTCTCCCCGGCCGGGATCGTCTGCGCGTCGATGCTGCCCGTGGCGGTGGGCGCACGGTTTGCCGGCGGCGGGGGCGGTGGGGGCGTAGGAGGCGTGGTCGGGGTCGGTGTGGTCCCCCCGTCACCTCCGCAGGTGGCCACCAACACGGTGGCTCCTGCCGTAATCAGGACCAGGGCCAGGACTCGGATTGCTCGCATTTGCGCTCTTGCTCCGCGTAGCTGGTGTGCGCTGCCTCTCCAATAGGCCCGGGCCGATGCGCACGGGGAAACCCTCAGGCGTGACGAGCCCGAACACTCGCAAGGCTATGGAATGTGCGCAGAGCACGCAACGCGACAGGAACCCGGTCTGGCAGCCCGCGGACGAACTGCTCCGCCATTCGAGCGGCGATGCACCCGACCCCTACCGTCCTCTTCGCGACCCCCTCCGGTTCATCGGCGTTCCCAGCCGGTACATCACCCGGAGCATGAAGTACTGCCCGAGCGAGTCCGTCCGCGACTCCTCGATGTAGTTCGCCGAATTGGTGATCGCGACGCCCTGGTTCTGGTTCAGGAGGTCGTAGGCCCGCAGTTCGATCTCGGCGCGTTCGTCGAGCACGCGCCGGGAGATGGCGGCATCCCAGCGCGCGACGTTGCGCGCCTCCCCGAAGAGTCCCTGGTCGAAGACACGGTGGCGGAAATCCGATTCCAGGGTCCAGGCCTCGTCGATGTGCCAGGTGGCTTCCGCGCGGTACTGGCTGTTGACGTAGCCGCGGTCGAGCTCCTGGTTCAGCGAGTACGCGACGTCGTTGAAGTTGAAGCTGACCGAGGCGCGCACATCCAGCCGGTCCTTCTCCCGGTTGTCCAATCCGATCTCGAGCGAGTTGCGCAGGATGCGGCTCTCGTTGGCCGCGTGGTTCACGAGCTCCGTCCCCTCGGAATAACTGACGTCGTATTCGAGCTCGACGTCGATGCCGAGCCTCCTGATCGGGGTGTCGAAGTTGGCTCCCAGGCTGCCGGACCACTCGCCGCTGGTGTTGACCGGCATCCGCGTCTGAAAGCCGCGCTCGTCGAAAACCCGCGACATCGAGATGTTGTTGTCGGTGTAGGTGAAGCGGGTGAAGGTGCGGAGGTTGATGAAGGTCACCTCATCGAACAGACGGAAATCGGCGTTGATCCGGTGCCGGTATTCCGGGCGCAGATCCGGGTTCCCGGAGTAGATGTTGAGAGGATCGGTGTTGTCGGCGTAGGGCTGGAGCTGCGTCAGCGACGGCTCGCGACTCGAGCCTTCGTAGCGGACCTGGAGCGTCTGCCCTTCCTTGATCTCCTTCTTCAGCCGTGCGTTGCCGAGCAGGTGCGTGTAGCCGTTGGCGATGGACTGGTCCCGGCCCAGGATGACGCCTTCGAGGTTGGATCTCTGCACGCGGAGCCCGAGCGTGAGCCAGGAGCTTTCGGTGTTGCGACTGTAGCGCGTGCCGCCCTGAAGATAGGTGTAGGCCCGTTCGAATCCCGAACTCATCCGCGGGTTGTGAACCAGGGTGCCGTCGACGTGATCGTAGACCGCGTTGTTGCGGTCCTGGTGGGTCGCGTTGCGCCGGCCGAACAACTCGATCGTGTGCCCGTCCGCGAGCGGCTGGGTCAGCGAGAAGCGGGCCGAGTTGGTCCGGGTCCACCCCACGCGCGAGTGGTCCTGCAGGATCTCGCGCACACCGTCGGCATCGTCTTCGCCGTCCCTGGTGCGCCTCTCCCCCGTGACCAGCGAGGACAGGTCGGCGGAGACGTCGGAGTCCTCGAGGTCGCTCGTGAGCTCCGCGACGATGCTGCGGCCTTCTTCGTTCAGGCGCTTGCGCCAGGTGAGCCGTCCGTCCCCGCCCAACTCGTTCCCGTCCACCAGGTAGTCGGTGGTGGCGGAATTGAGCATGTCCCCGCCGAGGGTATGCGTTTGCCGATTGGCGAATGAGGTGAGCGACGAAGCGCGCGCGTTCCCTCTCATGCGGACCCGCAACTCGTGCCCCTCCGAGAATTCGAGCTGCCCGTTCAGGTCCAGGCGATGACTCACGTTGCCGGCTTCCTGTTTGCTGGTCTGGTCGACCAGCGACGCGACATCCGATCCGAAGAGGGCCCGCTGCTGCAAGCTCCGGTCCTGGAGATTGTCCAGCTGGCGGATGGTGTAGCTGCCCCGCAGCCAGGTCTCCTCGCTGAACTCGCGGCTTGCGTTGACCCCGAGGCTCATCGTTTCGGTAAGACCGTCGCTCGACCTCCCGCCGCCGCCACCCGGCATGCCGGCGGCGAGATTCGGGAAGCCACCGCGGGAGCGTCCCTGGTTCACGTTGTTGGCGTTCGAGGTCAGGGCAAGCTGGACGGTGGGCGAGAAGCGATTCAGCGAAAGCGAACCGTTGTAGCGCGCCTCGGCGCCGACGGGCGCGGTGAGACGGGCCCGGCTGCCCCCGTCCCCGCCGACGTCGCCCCTGGCGCGGCCGAAGTACCCGCTCCTCGCCTCCTCCTTGAGCTTCAGGTTGATCGTGCGCTCCTCCTCGCCGTCGGGGATGCCCGTGAACTCGGCCATGTCCGACTCCTTGTCGTACACGGCGATCTGTTCGATGGCGTCCGCGGGCAGGTTCTCCAGCGCGACCGAAGAGTCATCGCCGAAGAACTCCTTGCCGTCCACGAGGATCTTCGCGACCGCTTCGCCCTGTGCCGTGATCGACCCGTCGGCGTCGACGTCGATCCCCGGAAGCCGCCGCAGCAGCTCCTCGACGGTCGCGTTGGGCGGGGTCGGAAAAGCCTGCACGTTGTAGCTGAAGGTGTCGCGCTGGTTCACGAAGGGGACGTGTTCCACGCTGACGACCACCGAGTCCACTTCCAGTGCCGTCACAGCCAGCGTCACCCTGCCGGCGTCCACGTGCGTGTTCGCGACGTCCAAGTCGCGGCGCAGGGTCCGGTAGCCGATGAGCGTTACCTGGAGGATGTAGCCGCCCGCCGGCAGTCCCTCGATGGCGAAGCGGCCGTCCTGCGAACTGAGCGTGTACTCGGCCAGCACCGAGTCCGGTCTCGTGAGCGCGACCACCATGGCGTTGTGCAGCGCCGCGCCCGTCGAGTCGGTGACGACCCCGCGCACATGGTACTCCCCGGGTGCCTGCGCGTGCGCGACCGAGATCTGCGAGAGCACGGCCAACACCAGAAAGACAAGAACCCGGCCTCCGACGGTGAATCGGTGCCGGGCTCCTGCCCATTCCTGCTTCATCTTCCTCTCCACACCACCATCCCCGGTCCTTCTTCGGCGCCCCGACCCTTCGGGACCGCCGCCAGCGCTTGAGGTTGACCTTCGAACCCGCCTGCTCCCTGCGAAGTTCCTCCCTACAGCGGCCTGTTCGGGTTCGCGATCGTGCGCCACATGTGCGCGACCGGGCTGTTGTCGAAGCCCAGCCCTTCCTTCGGCTGCTTGAACTGGCGCCCGATGATGTCGGTGAACACCTCGATGTTCACGTCCATGTCGTCCTGGAACGCGTAGGTGTCGTTCACCGTGATCAGGCGCGACTCAGCGTAGTACCTGTGGTTGCGCGCGTACTCGTAGGCCTGCTTGATGTAGGGCTCCGGCACGTAGTCGTGTCCGAAGATGCGGTTGTACATCTCCGGATACTCGTACCCGAACTCATCGTCGGGATAGAAGCGCAGCGGCCCATGGTAGCGGATGCCCCACGCGATGCGCTCGTCCACGTAGGGCTCGATCAGCTGAGCGCCCCACCACCCGTGGTCCACCTTGATCATGTTGAGCACAACGTCGTGCATCAGGCAGGCGAAGATGGTCCGCTCTGGCTGCCCCGTGGTGAGCGCGTGCGTGGCGCTCTGCAGGACGTGGTTCGCGGGCGCGAAGCGAAGCCGGAAGAAGTCGAGCACCGTCGGCGCCTCCGGCATCGGTTCGAATTCCTCTTCACGGGGCTGGAAGAGCCGTCCGGTGCCACGCGGCGGTCGGGGTCCCTCCTGCTCCAGCTCCTCGAGGGTGATGATGGAGCCGGCTTCGCCGTCCGCCTCCCCTCGCCGCGCGGCGATCTTCTTGTCCAGCTCGTCTTCCATGTAGTGCTCGAGGGCCTCTGCCTTGTCCTCGTGGGACATGACGGCGAGAGCGCCCGCGGGAAGGCTTGCGAGGAAGGTTTTGCGATCGACTTCCACCATCTCAACCTCCAGCCAGGGTGAGCGGCCTCCCGTCGCCACCCGTTTCCGGCGACGGGAAGAGCCTTTGCATCCATTTGACTAGTACGGCGCGCGTGCGCGCGCGGCAAGCGGGGGGCTCTCGGAATGACATGCGTCATGCCGCAATCCCTTCGCCTCGGGTTCCGAACGCCTCCACCGGATTGCATTCTCGAGCTCTGCCATTCTCCGCATCACTCCGTCCCAGCACTCGCAGGCTCTGATCCGACACGAGACCATCGACCTTCCTCAGGCGGGACGGTATAATCTGTGGAGCTTCGATCCGCGCGGAATAGCGCATGAGGGAGACGGGGGTAGCGATGCCTGATTGGGCGTCATGGGTCTTGGTGGCAGCAGGTGTTGTCACCGCCATCTCGACAGCTTGGTCTGCTTGGAACGCCAGACGCCCACCGCCCATCAGGAGGCCCAAGGTCTCTGTGGTATTCAGGCATCATGAGTCCAAGGGAGACACGCTAGTTGTCGGTCTGTTCAACGCCGGTAAGGTTGACGCTGAGATATGGGAGTTGGGACTGAGCATCGGGTACCGCAGGCTCCACGAGTACGTGAAGTTTCAGCAAGCATTCGACGCCATCACCATCAAGCCTGGTGGCTTTCGGGTGGACCTACACTACCAATGGCCCCCCGTGGAAGACCCCCTTTACGGAACGCTTTCGAGAATAGGCACGGACTTGATGAAGACGTTCATCCTCACACCCAACGGGCGGATACTTAGAAGGATCAGGTGGGCTGACCGAGATTGGCTGCGGGCCGAGCTAGACAAGCGCCTGCGCCATTGGAAAACCGAGACCTTTCTCGCAGTCGCTCCCCAAACCGAGGAATGATTCGAGAGCGCGTGGACCGCCGTGGCCATGGGGGCCTCGGTGAATAAGGCTTCGCCTCGGTTAAGGTGAGGTGGAGGCACCCTCCATGAAGGATGTTGAGTACTACGCAGGACTCTCCTACCAGGAAGACGTGAGCCTGGAGGATTGCACCGACGGTACCCGGTGCTATCTCGCGCGCGTCGTCGAGTTGCCCGGGTGCGAGAGTCACGGAGACACTGCGCAGGAGGCGTTACGAAATCTGCAGGAAGCGAAGCGTCTCTTCATCGAGACCTTGCTGGAGAATGGGGTCAGACCTTCCGAGCCGTTTTCCGTCCAGGTGCCGTAAGACGACGCTTCACCGCTGGACATTGCGAAAGCGGCCCGCCCCATCGAGGGGACGGGCCGCAGTTCCTGCCCGACTGTCGGCCGGCTGGGCCGCGTCGGCCACCTATCCTGCGCCGGCCAGCTCCCGCACCGCGTCCGCGAGCTTTTCCACCTTCGCGGCATCGAGCGCTCTACCGGCTTCGGCGTCCAGCGCGTCCACCAGCGAGCGCAGCGCGGAGGCCCGCGCCGACCCCGTCATGCCCTCGGCGGCGGAAAGATCATCCCGCGCCGATGCGATGCGGCCGGCATCCAGCCCGCGATGCCGCTCCAACTGATCGAGATACGCCCGCGCCAGCGCGAAGGTCGCCGGCCACTCGAAGATGGGCTGCCCCTGGGAGTTGAGATGGGTCAGGACTACGGCGTTGGCCGCGTCGATTTCGTTCCGGGTCAGGACCTCGCTCGGGACCAGCTCGAGGATGTCCAGCCCGCGCGCGATCTCGGAGTTGACGATTGCGCCGTTGTACCAGTAGACCGACCAGCTGCCGCCCATGCGCATCACTTCGCCGTCGACGGGCCCGCGGTCGAAGTAGGCGATCTCCACCGGATTGACGGGATCGGTCCAGTCGATCAGGGAGATGCCGCCCTGGTACCATCCCTGGATCATGATGTCGCGGCCGGGGATCGGAATGAGCGAGCCGTTGTGCGCGACGCAATTCTCCTGCGGCGTTTGCGGCGCCGGCAGCTTGAAGTAGCTCTGGAACACCATCTCGCCGTCCTCGACGGTGAAGATGGCGTTGGCGCCCCACTCCTTCGGATCCGAAGCGCGGCACTTGGGGGAACCGCCGCCCCCCCACTCGTCGGTGAACATGACGGCGGTGCCGTCGTTGTTGAACGTCGCCGAGTGCCAGTACGAGAAGTTGGAGTCCGCCACCTCGGAGAGCCGCACCGGGTTCTCGGGGTCGCTGATGTCGATCAGCATGCCGTAGCCCTCGCAGGCGCCGCCCGCGAGCCCGATGGCCGGATACACGGTGATGTCGTGGCACTGCGTCGGGCCGGAGGCCTCTCCGTGCGCCCCTCCCGTCATCTGCTCCATGATCGCCGGCAGGGCTTCGCGCAACGCCGCGCTGTCGGCGGCGGTGGGGGGACCCTCGCCTCCGCGCTGGGCCACCATCTGCGCCAGCAGCGGCTCTATGTACCGGTCCGGCAGCACCACCGCCATGCCCATCATCTCGACCACGAAGGCGCCGGTCTCGCGGGCAGCCTCGATTTCGGCGATATCGTCGGGCGCCAGGCCGTGCGTCGGGGGCGCCACCAGGTCCTCGAAAATGCGGGGCGAGCTGACGATGGCCGCGCTGGCGGGATCGGCCAGGGGTACGCGGATGACCTCGATGCGGAAGAGCGCGGTGTTGGGATCCTCCTCGGGCGGCGCGTCGGAGCAGCCGGGGAGCTCTTCGGCGGGCCGTACCGGAGCCGAGCCGGAGACATAGACGTAGACGTGCTCGTCGTCGCCGGGGTGTTCGAGCACCGTGTGGGTGTGCGAGCCGCGGCAGGTCTGCACGTTGGCGACGTATTCGGGCGCGGTGATGTCGGAGATGTCGAAGATGCGGATGCCGCGCAGCCGGTCGTGGCTCACGGCCTCCTCGATGCCCTCCCCGCCGCAGTCGAGCCGCCCGCCGAACCCCTCGCCCGACACGAACAGCAGGTGCTCGTAGACGGAGACATCGCTCTGCGAGGCGGGGCACACGTAGCTGATCACCGACTCGGGGTTGGCCGGGTCGGAGATGTCCCAGATCTGGATGCCGTCGTAGTTGCCCTGGATGGCGTAGGGGCCGGTGAAGGCCAGGTCCGAGTTGGTCTGGCCCACGAAGGGCTCGGGCGGAGGCGTGGCCGACACCAGGCGCAGGTTCCAGATCGCCTCTCCGGCGTCGAAGAGTCCCGGCGCCAGCCCCACGCGCGGGTCGGGCGTGGGCGCACTCACGCTCAGGGGCGCGAGACTCGCGGGGGCCGCGCCGGAATCGGGCGACGAGTATCCCGCGCAGGCGGGCAGGAGAACGAGCAGTGCCGCGCAGGCAAGAAGCGCGGACAGGCGCGCCGCTCGCAGGGGTTCAGGGGTCCATGGGAGAGAGATCATGCGTCCGCCAGGTCGCGCACCGCGGCCGCAAGCTTCTCGACCTTGGCGGAGTCCAGCGCCCCGCCGGCGTCCGAGCCGAGGGCGTCCGCCAGCGACCGCAGCGCCGAAGCGCGCGCAGACCCCATCATGCCTTCGGCGGCGGAAAGATCATCCCGCGCCGATGCGATCCGGCCGGCATCCAGCCCGTTATGCCGCTCCAGCTGGTCCAGGTAGGCCCGGGCCAGCGCGAAGGTCGCGGGCCACTCGAAGATGGGCTGCCCCTGGGAATTGAGCTGGGTCAGCGTGACCGAGTTGGCGGCGTCGATCTCGTTCTGGGTCATCACCTCGCTCGTCGTCAGCTCGAAGATGTCCAGCCCGCGCGCGATCTCGGAGTTGACGATCACGCCGTTGTACCAGTAGACCGACCAGCTGCCGCCGCTCCTCATCACCTCGGCGTCGACCGGGCCGCGGTCGAAGAACGCGATCTCCACCGGATTGGCCGGATCGGTCCAGTCGATCAGCGAGATGCCGCCCTGGTACCAGCCCTGGATCATGATGTCCCGGCCGGGAATCGGGATCAGCGAGCCGTTGTGGGCGACACAGTTTTCCAGCGTCGTCTGCGGGGCGGGCATCTTGTAGTAGCTCTGGAACACCATTTCGCCGTTCTCGATGGTGAAGATGGCGTTGGCGCCCCACTCCATGGGATCGGATTCGCGGCACTTGGGAGAGCCGCCGCCGCCCCACTCGTCGGTGAACATCACGGTCGTGCCGTCGTTGTTGAACGTCGCCGAGTGCCAGTAGGAGAAGTTGGAGTCGGCGACTTCGGAGAGCCGGAACGGGTTCTCCGGGTTGCTGATGTCGATCAGCATGCCGTAGCCCCCGCAGGCACCGCCCGCGAGGCCGATGTGCGGATACACGGTGATGTCATGGCACTGCGTGGGGCCGCTGTCGCCCCTGGCCGGGATCTGCGCTTCCAGCTGGGGAATCATCGCCCGAAGGGCTGCGCTGTCGGCGGCGGTGGGCGGACCTTCGCCGCCCCGCTGCTCCACGATCTGTTCGAGCAGCTCGGTCACCTGCCGGTCGCGCATCACCCTGGGCTGGCCCCGGACCTCCCAGACGAAGGCGCCGCGCTCGCGGGCTTCCTCGATCTCCACAATGTCCGCCGGCGCGAGCCCGTGGACGGGGGGCGCAACCAGGTCCCCGAAGATGCGGGGCGAGCTCACGATCTCGGCGCTGGCCGGATCCGCCAGCGGGACCCGGATGACCTCGATGCGGAAGAGCGCCGTGTTGGGGTCCTCCTCGATCGGTGCGTCGGAACAACCCGGGAGTTCTTCCGCAGGCCGGACCGTGGACGAGCCGGAGACGTAGACGTAGACGTTCTCGTCGTCACCGGGGTGCTCGAGCACGGTGTGCGTGTGCGAGCCGCGGCAGGTCTGCACGTTGGCGACGTATTCCGGGTCGGTGATGTTGGTGATGTCGAAGATGCGAATGCCGCGCAGCCGGTCGTGGCTCACCGCCTCCTGGACGCCCTGGTCGCCGCAGTCGAGGCGCCCGCCGAGTCCTTCGCCGGACACGAAGAGCAGGTTCTCGTGCACGGAGACGTCGCTCTGCGAGGCCGGGCACGGGTACGTGACCACCGACTGCGGGCTGGCCGGATCCGAGATGTCCCAGATCTGGATGCCGTCGTAGTTGCCCTGAATGACGTAATTGCCGGTGAACGCAAGATCGGAATTGGTCTGGCCGATGAAGCGCTCGGTGGGCGGCGTGGTCGAGATCAGGCGCAGGTTCCAGCCGGCCTCCCCGGCGTCGAAGAGCCCGGGCGCCAGGCCGACGCGCGGGTCGGGCGTGGGCGGGTTCACCCGCAGGGGCGCGAGACCGGCGGGAGCCATTCCCGTGTCCGGAGCCGTGTAGGCGGAACAGGCCGGCAGCACCAGGAGCAGCGCCGCGCAGGAGAGAAGCGCACCGAGGCGCGCCGGGGCGTTGATGCGTTGACGCGTCGAGCGGAGAGAGGTCATGTCACACTTCCTCGGGTGGGGTGGGTACTGCGGGTCAGTCCTGGAGGCCGGGCCCGGACATCTGCTCGAGCATCAGCTCCATGCGGGCGATTTCGGTGGCCTGATCGACCTGGATGTCGGAGGCCATCTTGAAGATGAAGTCGTCCTGGGCGGCGCCGTCGGCGGCGAAGAGTTCGTGCACCATGGTGACGGCGCCTTCGTGGTGCTGGATCATGTAGGTGAGAAAGAGGCGGTCGAAGTCCGGGCCCCGGGCCTGCTCCAGCTCGCGCAGCTGCTCGGGGGAGAGCATCCCCGGCATGTTCATCGCGTGCTCCGGGCCGTGGAGCATCAGCGCAGCGCCCTCGATATGGAACTCGGGCACCGGAAGGCCGCGCTCCCGGAGCCAGCGCTGCATGATGGCGATCTCGTCGCTCTGGGCGTTGATGATGCGCGCGCAGAGGACCTGGACCGAGGGGCTGGCGCCGTTTTCGGGGGCGAAGCCCGCCATGACCAGCGCCTGGGCGTGGTGCCCGATCATGCCGGTCATGAAGTGCACGTCGGCCTCGTGCGGGTTGAGCAGAAGGCTGTCGGCGCGCGCGTGGTAGATGGCCTCGAGCTGCGCGATGCGGTCGGCATCGGGACGCGCGGCGGGCGGGGGAGCGCCGGGTCGGGCGCCCGCGCACGCCTGGGTGGCCGCGAGCAATGCGAAAAGCAGGAAACGACGAGTGTTCATGGGCATCAACATACTAGGTCTCGAACTCGTGCGCTTGTTGAACGGGATGCCGAAGCGGCCCGCCCCATTGCAGGGACGGGCCGCGTCCCCCGCCGGCCGTTCGGTCGAGGGGATCATGCGTCCGGCATCATCACACTCGGTCTAGCCGGCGTCCGCCAGGTCCCGTACGGCATCCGCCAGCTTGCCAACCTTGGCGGCATCCGCCGATCCGCGGACGTCGGAGGCGAGCGCGTCCGCCAGCGAGCGCAGCGCGGACGCCCGCGCCGACCCCATCATGGCCTCGGCGGCGCTCAACTCACTCCGGGCCGACGCGATGCGGACTTCGGCGAGCCCGCGGTGTCGCTCCAGCTGGTCCAGATAGGCGCGCGCCAGCGCGAAGGTCGCCGGCCACTCGAAGATGGGCTGCCCCTGCGAGTTGAGGTGCGTCAGCTCGACGGAATTCGCGGCGTCGATCTCGTTCTGCGTCATGGCCTCGCTCGGGACCAGCTCGAGGATGTCCAGCCCGCGGGCGATCTCGGAGTTGACGATCACGCCGTTGTACCAGTAGACCGACCAGCTGCCGCCCATGCGCATCACCTCGCCGTCGACGGGTCCGCGGTCGAAGTACGCGATCTCGACGGGATTCGTCGGGTCGGTCCAGTCGATCAGGGAGATACCGCCCTGGTACCATCCCTGGATCATGATGTCGCGCCCGGGAATAGGGATGAGCGAGCCGTTGTGCGCGACGCAGTTTTCCTGCGGCGTCTGCGGCGCGGACAGCTTGTAGTAGCTCGTGAACACCATCTCGCCGTCCTCGACGGTGAAAATGGCGTTGGCGCCCCACTCCACCGGGTCCGAGGCACGGCACTTGGGGGATCCGCCGCCGCCCCACTCGTCGGTGAACATGATGGCGGTGCCGTCGTTGTTGAATGTGGCCGAGTGCCAGTACGAGAAGTTGGAGTCGGCCACTTCCGAGAGCCGCACCGGGTTCTCCGGGTCGCTGATGTCGATCAGCATCCCGTAGCCCTCGCAGGCGCCGCCCGCGAGTCCGATGGCCGGATACACGGTGATGTCGTGGCACTGGGTGGGGCCGGGCTCCGGGCCGTCCCCCTCCCGGGGCTGCTGGCCCATCATCTGCGCCACGATCGAAGGCAGCGCCTCCCGCAGGGCCGCACTGTCGGCCGCCGTGGGCGGGCCCTCGGCTCCGCGCTGGGCCACCATCTGTGCGAGCATCTGCTCTGCGGCCGGATCGGGCATCACCATCTCCTGTCCCATCACTTCGACGATGAAGGCGCCGCGCTCGCGGGCTTCCTCGATCTGCGCAAGGTCGTCGGGAGCCGGCCCGTGCGTGGGCGGAGCCACCAGGTCCTCGAAGATGCGGGGCGAACTCACGATCGCCGCGCTGGCGGGATCGGCCAGGGGCACCCTGATGACCTCGATGCGGAAGAGGGCCGTGTTGGGGTCCTCCTCGGGAGGTGCGCCGGAGCAGCCGGGGAGCTCTTCGGCGGGCCGGACCGGGGCCGAGCCGGACACGTAGACGTAGACGTTCTCGTCGTCGCCGGGATGTTCGAGCACCGTGTGGGTGTGGGAGCCGCGGCAGGTCTGCACGTTGGCCACGTATTCCGGCGCGGTGATGTCGGAGATGTCGAAGATGCGGATGCCGCGCAGGCGGTCATGGCTCACGGCCTCCTCGACTCCCTCTCCGCCGCAATCGAGCCGCCCGCCGAATCCTTCGCCCGACACGAAGAGCAGGTGCTCGTACACCGAGACGTCACTCTGCGACGCGGGGCATACGTAGGTGACCACCGACTCGGGGTTCGCCGGGTCGGAGATGTCCCAGATCTGGATGCCGTCGTAGTTGCCCTGGATGGCATAGGGGCCGGTAAAGGCGAGGTCCGAGTTGGTCTGGCCCACGAAGGGCTCGGTCGGAGGCGTGGCTGAAACCAGACTCAGGTTCCAGATGGCCTCCCCGGCGTCGAACAGTCCCGGGGCCAGCCCGACGCGCGGGTCCGGCGTGGGCGGATTCACGCTCAGGGGGACGAGGCTCGATGGCGCCATTCCCGTGCCGGGAGCGGTGTAACCGGAGCACGCGGGCAGGAGGGCAAGCAGTGCCGCGGAGGAAAGGATGGCGAGCGCGCGTGCCGGGGTCGGAACGCGGTCACACGTCGGTCGAACGGAGGTCATGTCGGGGTCCTCGATTGTAAATGGGACGACGGACCATGCGGCGGGCATGCCGAGGTGGGTTTTCATTGCCCCAACATACTAGGTTTCGGGCCGGTGTGTTTCCGGTGGTTATTCCACGGCCACCGTCCTACCAGGTCACCGTGCGCAGTTCCCGCCAGGGGATCAGCCTGCCCGCCGTGCGGTGCTGACGACTCTCACCTCCGTAGACCACCGTCACGTCGAGCGCCGTGCCGTGCGGCAAGTGCTTCCGGACGCGCTCGACCCCGCGATACAGGGTCGCGGACGGCGTCGCTGTGGACTTGGCTTCGAGCAGCGTGAGACCGTCGGGCTGCTCAATCACGAGATCGACCTCGGCGCCGTTGCGATCGCGGTAGAACGACAGACCTCGGTCCTCGCCGCGGTTCGCGCGTTGCTTGACGATTTCCGAGATTACCCAGGTTTCGAATATGGGCCCCCGCAACGGATGCGAGCGCAGGTGTGCCGGCTCGCGGATGCCCAACAGCCAGCAGGCGAGCCCGGTGTCATAGAAATACAGTTTGGGCATCTTCACGAGCCGCTTGCGCAGATTGGCATGGAACGCGGGCAGCCGGAATGCGATGAAGCCGGTTTCCAGAATGCTCAGCCAGGCTTTGGCGGTGGGCTGCGAGATGCCGCAATCACCGGCCAGGGCGGAGTAGTTGAGGAGCTGCCCTGTGCGTCCGGCGCAAAGCTGAACGAATCGTTGAAAGGCTGTCAGGTCGCCGACGTTGCTGATGGTGCGCACGTCGCGCTCGATATACGTGGCGACGTAGGAGCGGAGCCAGCGCGCGGGGTCGAGCACCCGGTCGAAGATGCGGGGATAGCCACCGGAGAACAGAGCCTCGTCGAGACACCGGGGGTGACGGTCGAAGCGCCGGATCTCGTTCCAGGTCAGGGGCAGCAGATGGAGGACCTGGGTCCGCCCGGCGAGCGACTGGCTGACCGACGCGAGGAGCGAGAGGTTCTGGGAACCGGTCAGGATCCAGCGTCCGGGGCGCGGATCTGCGTCGATGATGCCTTGCAGGTAGGAGAGCAGATCCGGGACGCGTTGAACCTCGTCGATGATGGCTCCTTCGGGTAGTTCCGCCAGGAAGGCCCGTGGGTCCTCTCTAGCGAACACGCGAGTGTCGGGGGCCTCGAGTGTACGGTACGCGTGGTTGGGGAAGAGAGCTCGGCACAGCGTGGTCTTGCCGCTCTGGCGGGGGCCGGTGAGCGTGACGGCGGGGGCCTGGTTGGCTGCTGCCAAGAGCTCTTGGGCGAGGTCACGTTGAATCATACGCCTATAGTAGCATCCAGAGGTATGCTGATTCAAGGTGGAATCTTGATTTCGCCTAAAATAAAGCTGGAGTCCGGCAGTATCGGTTACCGCCCCACTCCCTTGCGCGGAATGCGCTCGTCCGCGATGGCGGCGTGATAGACGAAGGACGCCATGATGACGGCGTTCTTGATGAGGTCGTCGATGGGGAGGGTGTCGTAGAAATCGAGGTTGGTGTGGCCTCCGGTACCGCCGACGCGCGCCTGCAGGAACTGGAAGGCGGGCAGGCCGGCGCGGTCGAAGGGCACGTGGTCGGTGCTGCCCACGCCCTGGGGTGCCAGCGTGGTCATGCCCATGTCGCGCAGCGGCTCCATCCAGGCTTCGAAGATGGGGCGTACGTGCTCGTTCTCCTGCAGCCACACGCCCCTGTACTGGCCCGGGCCGTAGTCCTGGTTGAAGTAGACGGAGAAGTTCTCGTAGTCGGGCCGGGTGCCGGAGGACGGGTAGCCGAAGTGGCGGCGCACGTATTCGGTGGAGCCGAACAGCCCCTGCTCCTCGCCGGACCAGAGCGCCACCCGGATGGTGCGCCGCGGCCGCGCCCCGATGGCGTTCAGGATGCGCGCGGCCTCGAGCATCACGGCCACCCCGGAGGTGTTGTCGCTCGCGTTCGGGCTCGCGTGCCAGGTGTCGAAGTGCGCGCCCAGCATGACCACCTCGTCGGCCAGGTCGGTGCCGGGGATCTCGCCCACCACGTTGCGCGCCTCGGTGACCGACTCGCCGTGCCGGTTGCGCACCTCGGCCTCGACGGTCACCGGGATGTCGCGGCGCAGGATGCGGTACATGCGGTTGTAGTGCTCCGGCGTAACCGCCACCACCGGCACCGAGGCCAGGGTGGCGTCGCGCGACCAGCGGTCGACGCGGGCTCCGGCGCGGGCGAACCCGCGCACCGCTCCCGGCCAGCCGCTGTTGGATTCCAGCACCAGCGCGACGCCCTCCTCCACGTAGAAGGCGAGCCGCTCGGCCGCGGTGAGGATGTCGAGGTTGGCGGGCTCATCGGGGTAGAGGCGCGAGAAGTAGGTGTCGGGCCCGGGCGGGACCGGGATGACGTCCTCGGCGAGCGCGCGCATCTCCTCGTCGCTGCGGCGCGGGGTGCCGGTCGCGAACCGGGTCAGGTCGATGGCGGCGGGCGGGGTGGAGAGCACGGCCTTGCCGCGCAGCGTGCCCCTGAGCGAGGCCAGGCCGGTCCAGGTGCGCACGTCGGCGATGACCACGTCCAGTTCGAGCTTGCCGTCCGTGCCCGGAGTGTGGGCGATCGGGTAGGCCACCAGGGGCTGATAGGCCGGGGCGGTCATGTGTACCGATACGTACTCGTTGTCCCAGCTGACCCCATAGGACATGAAGGGCTCGCGCGCGACGTTCACCAGCCCGATGCGCTTCATCTCCCCGACCACCCAGCGCTGCGCGCGGTCCATGGCGTCCGAGTTGGTCAGCCGGCCGCCGAGCACGTCGGTCATGTAGGAGAGGGTGTTGGGGAGCTGGGAGCGCTTGAGGCCCTCTTCGCGGATGCGCGCGATCATCGCCCGGTCGACCGGGAAGGCGTCGGCGGGATCGGCGGGGGGCGTGTTCTGGGTTGCCGCGGGCGCCGGGATGGCCAGGAGGGCCAGCAGCAGAGCGGACCGTGGCATACGCGCCGGCGCCGGGGCGGCCTGCCCCCTGCGCCCGGATGTCCCGCAGTCGACCGGGCGCGGGCGTCCGGATGCAGTCAGGAGACTGTTCCTGCCGCTCACATCCCCGCCGGGCGCACGCTGTAGTTGTCGTTGCGCCACATGCGCATGCTCCCGTCGGACATCTCCTCGAAGATGAACTCCTCGCCCAGGTCGTCGTTGTCGCGAACGCGGCGGAAAGTGCCGTCCTCGATGTGGCGAAGCCGGGTCAGGGAGTTGAGCGGGTTGCCGGTGGGAAGCGACAGGACGTGCAGGTCGCCTTCCCGGACGAGCACCGCGCTCTCGCCGCCGAGGGGCCGCTGGTAGGTGCCGGTGAAGCGCTCCAGTTCCGCAGCCACTTCACCCGTTGCCGGATCGCCCTCGGACCCCTTCGCCGCCCTGCGCAGCGCGGGCGCCATGATGTCGAAGGCGGTCTGCGCGAACTGGCGCGAGTTCACCCCCTGGCCGTTGGTCATGAAGGCCGTGGCGACCTTGTCCTGCGGGCGGAGCAGCAGGTGGCTGCGGTATCCGGGGCACGAGCCGCCGTGGCCCACGAAGGTGTCGTCGTTCGACTTCCACACCGAGAAGCCCAGCCCGTAGGTAGTGTTGCCGTCGGGCTCCGACCAGTGCACGCGGTGCATCTCGCGCAGGGTGTTGCGGTCGAGCAGGCCGTCCTCGCCCGCGAGCACCCGGAACTGCCACGAGGCGAAGCGCCCCAGATCCTCCACCGTCGAAATGAAGCCGGCCGCCGGGCTGATGCCGCGCACCCAGTAGTCGGGGATCACATGACGCTTGCCGTCCCTCCCGCGCGCCGTGTAGCCCGTCGCGAGCCTGTTGCCGCGGAAGCGGTCGTCCAGGTCGGTGAAGGTGCTGGACATCCCCAGCGGGTCCAGGATGTTGGCTTGGACGTAGTCGTCGTAGCTCTGACCCGACGCCTCGGCCACGATCTCGCCCGCCAGCGTGAGCGCCAGGTTCGAGTACTGGAAATACGTCCGCGGCGGGTAGAGCATCGACTGCGTCGACAGCGTCTCGACGATCTTCTCGTGGGTCGGGAAGGGGTAGTCGGGGCCGGTCCAGTACGGCACGCCCGCCTCGCGCGGGAGCCCCGAGCTGTGCGTGAGCAACCCTTCGATGTCGACCGGGCCCGCTTCCGGGAAGTCGTCCTGGATGTTGAACCAGTCCAGGTGCTTCGCCACGGGGTCGTTCAGCGCAAGCTTGCCCTGATCGCGCAGCTGCAGCGCGCCGACCGCGGTGAAGAGCTTGGAGATGGAGCAGATCGAGTACATGGTCGAGGGAGTCGCGGGCTCCTCGCTCTCCACATGCGCGAATCCGTATCCCTTCGCCCACACGAGCTCCTGGTCATGCACCACGGAGAGGGAGGCGCCGGGGATGCCCCCGTAGGCCTGGGCCGCGTCCATCCAGATATCCAGGAGATGAAGGGCCTCGGCGACTCCGGGGTCGTCCGCGAGCGATTGCTGGGCTGCGGATGGAGGCGCGGAGAGGAGGAAAAGCGCCAGCGCGGTGACGCCGATACGGTTGCGAATCCTGGGGTGGCTCATCGGGGCATCCTCCTCGAGATACTGCGGAGTTGGCTTCGTGGGCGGGCAGCGTGCGCAGACGCGATATCGCATGTCCGCGTCCCGGACATGGTACAGTGTAGTGCGTGCCGTCCTTCAGGGACAACGGCGGATTCGGTGTGCGGCGACGAGGCTCCCGCCACGCCTGGCGGGGGCGTAGAATGGGGGTTCGAGCGAGATCCGTTCCCAACGAGGAGACGACCATGAACTCCCATGATTGGCGCCGTGCGATGTTGACCTGGATGGCTGTGGCCACCGCACTGATCCCGGTCTGGTCCGCGGACGCCTCCGCCCAGACCGATGCGGCGCGCGTCGAGGCCGCGATCGCCAACCTGGAGTGGCGAAACATCGGTCCGACCATCATGGGCGGCCGGGTATCCGACCTGGCCGTGGTGGAGTCGGATCCGTCCACCTTCTACGTGGGGACCGCCACCGGCGGCGTGTGGAAGACCGTCAACCACGGCACCACCTTCGAGCCGGTCTTCGACGACCAGCCGACCATCTCGGTCGGGGACGTCACGGTGGCGCCCTCCAACCCCAACGTGGTGTGGGTCGGGAGCGGCGAGCCGCAGAACCGCCAGAGCTCGCCCTGGGGGAACGGTGTGTACAGGTCCACGGATGCAGGGCGCTCGTGGCGGCACATGGGATTGGAGGAGACCCACCACATCTCCCGCATCCGCATTCATCCGCGCGACCCCTCCATCGTCTACGTGGCGGCGGTCGGGCGGCTGTGGGGCGCAAATCCCGAGCGGGGCGTCTACAAGACAACGGACGGCGGGGAGAGCTGGGAGCTGGTGCTCTTCGTGGACGACGACACCGGGGCCATCGACCTGGCGATGGATCCGGGCGATCCCGAGACGCTGTTTGCCGCCATGTACCAGCGCCGCCGCACCGCGTGGGGCTTCAATGGGGGTGGGCCCGGGAGCGGCATCCACCGCACCACCGACGGGGGGGCTTCCTGGGTGGAGCTTACCGAGGGGCTTCCCGATGGCGACATGGGACGCATCGGGCTGGACATCTACCAGCGCGACGGCAACCTGGTGTTCGCCATCGTGGAGGCCGACAAGCGCACGCCCGGGCAGGGCTTCGGTGGAGGAGGGGGAGGCTCCTCCCGCAACGGCGTGTACCGTTCCACCGATCGCGGCGAGACCTGGGAGCAGATCAGCACCACCAACAACCGGCCCATGTACTACAGTCAGATCTGGGTCGATCCCAGCGACCCGGAGCGCATCTACACGGCCGGGTCGAGCCTGTACAAGTCGCTCGATGGGGGCAACAACTTCACCCCCGACGCCGCCAGCGAAGTGCATCCCGACCATCACGCGATGTGGATCAACCCGGACAACTCCGATCACATTGTTCTGGGCGGGGACGGCGGCGTCGCGATCAGCTGGGACCGCTCACGGACCTGGCGCCAGCTGACCAACATCCCCCTGGCGCAGTTCTATGAGATCGGCGTGGACATGCGCGATCCCTACCACGTGTGCGGCGGCCTGCAGGACAACGGCTCGTGGTGCGCCCCGAGCGACACCCGGTCCAACCAGGGGATCCGCACCCGCGACTGGTACAACGTCGGGGGCGGCGACGGCTTCTACACGGTCATGCACCCGACCAACCCGCGCGTGATGTTCTCCGAGTCGCAGGGCGGCAACCTCATGCGCGTGGACCTGGTGACCATGGAGCGTACCCGGATGAGACCCGTCGGGCGTCCGCAGGCGGATGGGGAGGACCGGGAGCTGCGCTGGAACTGGGATACGCCCGTGTTCCTGTCGCAGCACGATGAGAACACCGTCTACGTCGGGAGCAACGTCCTCTTCCGCTCGCGCGATCTGGGGATGACCTGGGAGGAGATCAGCCCCGACCTCACCCACGCCATCGACCGCACCGAGCTGGAGATCATGGGCGTGGCGGGTTCCGAGCCGCTGATGTCCGCCAACGACGGGCAGGCGTCCTACGGCAACCTGGAGACGATCGCGGAGTCGCCGTTCGACGCGGGACTGCTCTATGTCGGCAGCGACGACGGCAAGGTGCACGTGACGCGCGACGGGGGCGGCTCGTGGACGGACGTGACCGGCAACATTCCCGGGCTGCCGGACCGCACCTACGTGAGCCGGGTGGTGGCTTCGGCGCACGACATGGCCACCGTGTACGCCACCTTCGACGGCCACCGCAACAACGACTTCGACGCCCACGTCTACGTGAGCACCGACTACGGGGCGAGCTGGCGGCGCATCGTCGACGGGCTGCCGGCGACCTCGGTGAACGTGATCACCGAACACCATCGCACCGCCGGACTGCTCTTCGTGGGGAACGAGTTGGGGGTGTTCTTCTCGGTCGACGGAGGAGAGCAGTGGGTGGCCCTCGACAACGGCCTGCCCGCGGTGCCGGTGGATGACATCAGGATCCACCCGCGCGAGAACGACCTGGTGCTGGGGACGCACGGGCGCGGCATCTACATAATGGAGGACATCACGCCTCTGGAAGGCCTGACCGCGGAGGTGCTGGCGGCTGAGGCGCACCTCTTCCCGGTGCGGCGCGCGACTTCGTACAACCCGTACACGCCCCAGGGATGGACGCCGGGGGTGTACGTGTCGCCCAACCCGGCTGCGGGGGCGTTGATTCGGTACTACGTCGGTGAGGCCGGCGCGGGGGATGGTGTGGTGGCCGCGTCGCCGGACGGAAACGGCGGTGACGGCGACGTCGATGGCGAGGGAGCCCCCGCGGACGGCTCCGGCCAGCCAAAGATCACCATCCTTGACGACGGCGGCGAGGTTGTGCGCGAACTCAGCGGGCCGGGGGACGCCGGCATCCAGCAGGTGGGGTGGGACCTTCGCATCGAGCCGCCCTACACGCCGTCGGGTCCGCCCCAGCAGTTCGGCGGCGGTTTCGGGGGTGGTCAGGCGCGTGGTCCGCGGGTGCTTCCCGGCACCTACACGGTGCGGCTGGAGGCCGCGGGCGTGACGCAGGAGGAGCAGGTGCCAGTGCGTCTGGATCCGCGGGTCGAGATGAGCCGAGCCGACCTGGAGGCCCGCCAGGCGGCGCTCATGAGCGCCTATGACCTCGCCGGTCCCGTCTACGAGGCCGGACAGGCCGTCCAGCGCGTCACCACTCAGCTCATGGAGGTCAGCGGCCTCCTGCGAGAGCAGGATCCGGCGCCCGCGGAACTCCAGGAAGAGGTGAGTGGCCTGCTCGAAGAGGCCCGTGAACTCGGACGGGAGATCAACCAGGCGGCGGCCGGTGCGCGCGGCGCCGGCGCCATCGAGTCGTCCAGCACCCGCCCCACGGCCGACCAGCTCTGGCAGCTCGACCAGGCCTGGGAGAAGGTGCCTCCGCTTATCGAACGCCTGAACGAGATCGTGACCGACGAGATGCCAGGGCTCTACCGCCAGCTTGACGAGCAGGGGATCCGTCCCGACCCGGGCGAGGCGGTGACGATGCCGGTGCGGCGACGCGGGGCGTAACCCTGCCGTTACGTCAGCCTTCGCGCGATCCACACCGTGCGGAAGACGGCGGTCGCCACCGTTCCCACTGCGGTTACCACCAGCACCCCCAGCAGGATCGTGCCCGGGTCGCGCGCCAGGAGCGCGGAGCCGGTGCCGTCCAGGATCGCGCCGAACCCGATCAGCAGGAGCCGCTCGGCGCGTTGCATGACGCCCGCCGTGCACAGGACGCCCTGGCTTTCGCCGCGTGCGCGCGTGTAGCTGACGAGTAGCGAACCTCCGAGCGCCGCGGCCACCACCGCGACCGCGGCGCCGGAGTCCCGAAACGCAACCGCCAGCCCCACGAAGGCGGCCACCTCGGCGAAGCGGTCGATGGTCGAGTCCAGGAACGCCCCTCGGGGCCCCGCAAGGCCCCGCGCACGCGCTACCCGTCCGTCGAGGGCATCCGCGACTCCGCTGAGCAGCACCGCCCAGCCCCCCATCGCGAACCGCCCGGAAGCGAAGAACCAGCCCGCCACCGCGCCGAAGGCGAACCCGAGCAGGTTGTAGAAGAGGGGCGACAGCCCGAGGCGGAGCGACGCCCGCTCCACGGGCCGCACGAACCAGTAGAACCAGCGGCGCACGAAGGAGCCGAGCACGAACTTGCCCCGGGTGGACGACTCGAGCGCATCCACCGCGCGGCTGGCCGCGCTCAGCGCGAAGACCGGCATGGTGGCGAGCGCGAACCCCACGACCACGACCAGTGCCGTCAGCTCCGGCCTCATGGTGTCCGGGCTTCCCGCGCTCGGGCCGCCTGCCGCTTCCGACGGTCCCGCGATTCCCGGCTCTCCGCCGACTCCCGGTTCTCTCGCGATTCCCGGCTCTCCGGCGACTCCACGCGCCCGGACCGCAACACCCGAAACGCCTTGGGAAGCAAAAGCGGGAAGGGGAAACGCCGCTCCAGGGGCGTGATCTCCACCGTCATCCCCGTGCGCCGCTCGACCTTGCGCACGATGTAGGGGAACCAGCGGTCGAACGTGAGCATGTGCTTGACCCAGCGGGTGGTGGCGCGCGCCTTGCTGATGCCGAAGTACGCGTTCAGCCTGAGCTGGGCCGCGGGCGACGCGGGATGAGCCGCGCGGTACTCGCCGTTCGACCGCTCGAGCACGCCGGCCGTCACCCCCGCCTCCAGGATGGGGGTGTAGATGCCTCGCAGCGTCTCCCGCTGGGCCTCGTAGACGGCGCTCACCCGGCCTCCGCGTTCCGGCCGGATCTCGCCGGCGTACGAAATCTCGAGCATGCGCCGGCAGAAGTCGTCCACGGAAAACGAGCCTTCCAGGAACGGAAGGGTCCAGTCGAGCACCATCCGCCTCGCGCCGGCGACCAGTTCCTCGACCCATGCGGCCGTCTCCGGGTCGCGCGCATGCACGACCGAGATGTGATGCGCGATCCGGCCCAGGCAGAAATGGTCGAGGCGGCGCGGCCCCAGTTCCCGCTTGAAGTCGGCGCGCGAAAGCACGAGGCACTTGGCCAGCGGCCCATCGGGCGGCGTGGGCCAGAAGGCGATGACGGTCGGAGCCAGCACACGGCTGACGGTCGCCAGCAACCCCGCCTTGCGCGCCGTATACCCGCCGTCGGAGAGCGCGCGGTAGAACGCCGGGTAGTCCTCGACCACGACGACCAGGTCCCAGGCGCTGTGCCGGTCCGGGCTTGCCGACACGAGCCGCGAGCCGTACGCCAGCACGGCAAGCAGGCCGTCGCCGCCGGTCTCCCGCAGCCTGGCGACCAGGTGCCCGATGGGTGCTTCCACCCCCGTCATGCGGGCTCCGCCGCCGCGGCGACGCCCCGCATTTCGTCGAGCATTCCGGTCATAACGCCGCGCATCTCCATGATGAACCCATCCAGATCCGCCTCCGCCGCCGGCGGCTCGAACGGTCCCCGGCACTCGACTCGGGTGCGCATCAGCGATAGGTTTCCGAAGAAGTCCTTGAGTCGCGTCCACTTCCACAATCCGTCCGCCACCACCACGTACACGCTCCAGCGGCGTGCCGCCAGAATGGTCGCCAGCCCCAGCGTCTTGAAGGGGCCGATTCGACCCGTCCTGCTCCGGGTTCCCTCCGGGTAGATGATGAGGGGGTGCGTGGAGGCGGCCGCTTCCCTGCGAAGCTGCTTCAGCTCACCGCGCAGGGTTGCTCTCGCATCTACGAGGGGGTATCGGTACAGCCTTGTCATGTGGGATATTAGGGGTACGCCGCGTGCGTATCGCCGGCGCGTCACGATGCGGGGATAGACGCCGTGCATCGACGCGACGACGAGCGGGATGTCGAGCAGCGACTGGTGGTTCATGAGCACCAGCACGCCGGGGGTTGCCGGGATGTCCGGCAACTCGCCGAAACGGACTCCGCCCACATGGCGAAGGAAGAAGATGACCACGTGGGCCGTGAAGCGCTGCCACTCGGTGAGCAGGGCGTCGCGGTTCCCCGGCAGCAGTCGCGCCATGGGCGCGATCAGGAGGCGCTGAATCAGATCGCAGGCCAGTAGCGCCGCGCCCAGCGCGGTGAGGGTCAAGGCGCCGCGGAGGTCCAATGACGTGTCCTGAATGGCGGGTGTGGTCCGATCGGAAGAACATCGGGCAAACATATGAGTGACATTCGAAACGCTAGCAGGAAATCCGCTTCGGCGTCAACGCGCCGGGTGGCCCGCGACGGGACCCGGGATTCCTTCGGTGCCGGGACGGACGGAAGGACGGCCGTCGCCCCTGGCCGAGCCGAGCCGGGGGATGAGCGGCCGCCGCTTCGCGGACTGAGCGACTACGACTACACCAACTTCTACTTCGCGGCGGGCACGGATCCGTTCGGCATCCTGCAGCCCTTCGGCGAGTGGTGGAAGGACGCCGAGTTCGAGGGCGGCTACTACCTCTACGGATTGCCGATGGGCTCCGCGCCCGCGACGCGTGTCGAGATCGGCGATCCCAAGACGAGCGAGACACGCGAGGGGCTGATCAACTTCGCGTCCTACAACTACCTGGGCCTTTCCTATCGCCCCGAGGTGATCGAGGCGGTCTGCGACGCCGTTCGCAAGTACGGCGCCGGAGCTTCGGGGTCGCCGGTGCTCTCGGGCACCATGGACCTGTACAAGCGGCTGGCGACGGAGATGGCGGACTTCAAGGGCAAGGAAGGCGCCCTCATCTTCCCGACGGGATACAGCGCCAACGTGGGGCTCATCTCGGGGCTGATGCGGCCGGGCGACCTGATCGTGGCCGACAAGCTGGCGCACGCCAGCATCGTGGACGGCATGATCCTCTCCAAGGCGACCTCACGCTTCTTCAAGCACAACAACCCGGAGGATCTCGACCGCAAGCTCGGCGGATTCAGCGGCAAGAAGCTGGTGATCGTCGAGGGCGTCTACTCGATGGACGGTGATGTGGCCAGGCTGCCCGAGATCGTCGACGTCTGCAAGACGCACGGCGCGCGCCTGCTCATCGACGAGGCGCATTCCACCTTCGTCTACGGCCCGAACGGTCGCGGCGTCGCGGAGCATTTCGGGCTCGACGACGAGGTCGACATCCACCTGGGCACCTTCTCGAAGAGCCTCGGAGGCCTCGGCGGGTTCGTCGCCGGCCCGGCAGAGCTCATCTACTATCTGCGCGGCTTCGCGCGCTCCCGTGTGTTCTCGTGCGCGCTTCCGCCCCCGGTCACGGCCGGTCTGCTGAAGGCGCTGGAGATCGCGAGGGCCGAGCCGGAACTGCGCGAAAGGCTCTGGGACAACGCCCGCTACATGCACGGGCTGCTGGGAGAGGCCGGCGTGGACGTGGGCGATTCCACCTCGCAGGTGATCTCGATCATGATCCGCGACGACGCCGGCATCTTCCAGATCGCCGAGGACCTTCTGCACCAGGGGGTCTACATCAACCCCGTCCGCTTCCCCGCCGTGGGCAAGCACAAGTCACGCTTCCGCATGTCCATCTCGGCGGCGCACACCCGGTCCGAACTCGAGGAAGGCGCCGACATCATCATCTCCATCCTCCAGAAATACGGAAAATGCCCCTGACCCGTTATCACTATTCCCAGGCCGTCAGCGCCTTTTTCGAGATCGCTACGTCGGACGCCCGGCGCATCCTTCCCCCGCACCTTCAGCCGCTCGAAGTTCAGCACGAAGCCAGCATCCTCGCCGTCACGGCCTTCGACTTCACCGACAGCATGGTTGGTACCTATCAGGAGATCGTGCTCTCGGTGATCGTCCCGCCTCTGATCGCCCCGGGCCAGGGCATGGCGAAATCGGCCTTCTATCCCTTCCTCGTGGGGACGAGCACCGAGGCGTCGCGCGAGCACGCCATCGAGCGCTGGCACCTGCCGCACTACATGAAGGACCTCGACATCCGCTTCCTGCCCTCGGACGGGCGCATGCGCGTGGAGGTGCGGGAGGGCGACAGGCCGATCATGGACTTCGAGGTCGCGGACCACCAGTCGGAGCCGGTCGATCACCTGTACCAGTCGTTCATGGTCAACGGCGAAGACCGCTTCAAGGTGGACATCCACATGCGGGGGCCGCACAGCGAGCACGAGGAGGAGGCCGGGTCGCTGAAGCTGCACGAGCATCCCATGACCTCCCAGTTGACGCTGGACCAGGTGGCCACCTATCCGTTCCGCGAGCAGTGGATGACGAACGGCGTCCAGGTATTCGAGGAGCTGGAGCGCATCTGAGCGACGGAGCGCGCACCTTCGTCATCTTCAACCCGGCTTCCGGGCACGGACGGGGTGCGCGCCGGATCCCGCTCTACCGGGCGCTCCTCGACAAACACTTCGGATCCTGGGAGTGGGCGTCGACCACGGTGCCGGGCGAGGAAGCCGAACTCGCGGGCAAGGCCATCGCCGACGGAGCGAAACTGATCGTGGCCGTGGGCGGCGACGGCACCTGGAGCCAGGTGGCCGACCGGGTGGTGGCATCCGGGCGCCCGGATGTCGCGCTGGGACTGTTGGCCGCGGGAACCGGCAACGACTTCGGCAAGAGCCTCGGGCTCAGCTACGGCGACCCGGAGCAGGCGGTGGCGGCATTGGCGGCGGGCCGGACCCGCCGCATCGATGTGGGGCGGGTGGTGTCGGAATGGCGGCCGGCCCCGCATCCGGAGGTGGATGACGCGCAGCTCTGGCGGGATGCGCCGCGCCACTTTCTCAACCTGGTCGGTTTTGGCTTCGACATCGCGGTCATCGACGCCAGCCTGAGGGCCCGCTTCCTGCGGGGGGCGGTGCTGTACAAGCTCACGGCGCTGCAGCAGCTGTTCCTGTACAGGAGTCCGCGGCTCCGCCTGACGGACGGCGGTGGATGGAGCACCGAGGGACGGCACCTCATCCTTACCATTTCGAACGGACGCATCTTCGGGGGCGGGTTCCCGATCGCCCCGGGAGCGGATCTGCAGGATGGGTGTCTGGACGCGTGCGCGATTGCCGATTCGTCGCCCCTGGGACGGGCGCGCCTGTTCAGCCTGGCGGAGAAGGGCCGCCATGTGGGCGCGAAGGAGGTGTCCATGCGCCAGGATCGCACTTTTGCCGTGCGGTTCGACGAGCGCGTACGTTACGAGGTCGACGGCGACGTGCATCAGTCGCGCACGGGCGATGTGCGCGTGGATGTCGTCCCCTCGGCGCTCTCGGTGATCGTGCCGTGAAGGAGGCTGGATGGATCGCCTTGCTGCCGCCCCGCCGCGTACCGCGCAGCCCATCCGGGTAGTCACGGCGGCGTCGCTCTTCGACGGACACGACGCCGCAATCAACGTGATGCGCCGGATCCTCCAGGATTCGGGCGCGGAAGTCATCCACCTGGGGCACAACCGCTCCGCCCTCGAGATCGTCGAGTGTGCGATCCAGGAGGACGCGCACGGCATCGCGATCAGCTCGTATCAGGGCGGGCACATGGAGTTCTTCACCTACGTGCGCGACCTGCTGCGCGAACGGGGCGCGGAGATTCGCATCTTCGGTGGAGGGGGCGGGACCATTCTGCCCGCGGAGGCTGAAGAGCTGCACCGGCGCGGCATCGACCGGGTGTTCTCTCCCGACGACGGGCGGGCGATGGGCCTCCAGGGGATGATCGACGAAGTGCTGGAGCGTGCACGTCGCTCGGTCCGATCGTCGCTCGCGGATCCGGAGGCCGAGGTGCGGGCACTCGGTCAGGGAGACGCGGGAGCGGTGGCCCGCCTGATCTCGGCGGCCGAGAACGGCCATGCGGGCGCGGACGAGGCGATGGAGGTCGTGGCGGAGATGGCGGCGGTCCGGCGCGTGCCGGTGCTGGGCGTCACGGGCACGGGCGGCTCGGGCAAGTCGTCGCTGGTGGACGAGCTGGTGCGGCGCTATCTGTCCGGCACCGCCGATGGCCGGGTCGCGATCATCTCGGTGGATCCGTCCAGGCGCCGCACCGGGGGCGCGCTGCTGGGCGACCGCATCCGGGTGAACGCCGCTTCGAGCCCGCGCGTCTACATGCGCTCGCTGGCCACCCGCGCCTCCACCGTCGGCCTGTCGCCGCACGCGCGGCAGGCGGTGGATGTCTGCAAGGCCGCGGGCTACGACCTGGTCATCATCGAGACGCCCGGGATCGGTCAGTTCGGCGCCGAGGTGGTGGGGCACTCGGATGTGTCGCTGTATGTGATGACGGCCGAGTACGGCGCCGCCAGCCAGCTCGAGAAGATCGACATGCTGGACTACGCGGACGTGGTCGCCATCAACAAGTTCGACCGCCCGGGGGCGCTCGATGCGCTCCGCGACGTGCGCAAGCAGTACCGGCGCAACCACCGCCTGTGGAGCGTCGCCGACGAGGCGCTGCCCGTATACGGGACCGTGGCTTCACGCTTCAACGACGCAGGCGTCAACCGTCTGTACCTGGCGCTCCTCGACCATCTGCGGCGCAAGACCGGCGCACCACTCGCGACCGAACGCGATCCCGTCGACGACGACCGCGCCGAACACACGCCGATTCCCCCCGAACGCGCCCGCTACCTGGCCGAGATCGTGGAGGCGGGCCGCGACTACGACCGCCGCGCCGGGGAGCAGGCCGCCCTGGCCCGCCAGCTCTATCAGTTGGATGGGGCAATCCGGCTGCTGCGGGGCGAGGTTGGTGGCGAGCCGGAGGTGGTTGCGCCCGAGCTGTCTCCCGCAACCGGCGAGGACGAACCCCTCGCCCGCCTGATCGACCTCTACCGGCAGACGCGGACTCGGCTCGACGAACGCAGCCTGGCCCTGCTCGAGGAATGGCCGGCGGTAAAGCGCCGCTACCAGGCCGACACCTACGCCTACCAGGTTCGTGGCCGCGAGGTGGAGCGGAGCCTCTTCAGCGAATCGCTCGCAGGATCGCGCATCCCGCGGGTGGTGCTTCCCCGCTTCCACGACTGGGGAGAGGTGCTGCGCTGGCGGCTCACCGAGAACCTGCCGGGGGCGTTTCCCTATACCGCCGCGGTCTTCCCCCTGCGGCGCCTGGAGGAGCATCCGCAGCGCATGTTCGCGGGCGAGGGCGGCCCCGAGCGCACCAACCGGCGCTTCCACTTCCTCAGCCGCGCCAGCCTGGCCAACCGGCTCTCCACCGCCTTCGACTCGGTGACGCTCTACGGCGAAGACCCCGACGAACGCATGGACATCTACGGCAAGGTCGGCAACTCCGGGGTGAGCGTGGCCTCGGTGGACGACGCCAAGAAGCTCTACTCCGGCTTCAACCTCGCCGACCCGTCCACCAGCGTGTCGATGACCATCAACGGGCCCGCGCCCATGCTGCTCGGCTTCTTCCTGAACGCCGCCATCGACCAGCAGTGCGAGCTGCACATCCGCAAGAACGGACTCGAAGCGGGGGTCGAGGAGCGCATCGACGCGCTCTATCGCGAGCGCGGAATGGAGCGGCCCCGCTACCAGGGCTCGCTTCCGGAGGGGAACGACGGCCTCGGCCTGATGCTGCTCGGCGTGAGCGGCGACGAAGTACTCCCGCGCGAGGTCTACGAGCGCATCCGTCGCGAGACCCTCGCCGTGGTCCGCGGCACCGTGCAGGCCGACATCCTCAAGGAGGACCAGGCCCAGAACACCTGCATCTTCTCCATCGAGCTGGCGCTCCGCCTGATGGGGGACATCCAGCAGTACTTCATCGACGAAGGAGTGCGGAACTTCTACTCCGTCTCGATCTCCGGATACCACATCGCCGAGGCCGGCGCCAACCCCGTCACCCAGCTCGCGCTCACCCTCGCCAACGGCTTCACCTACGTCGAGTACTACCGCTCGCGCGGGATGCGGGTCGACGACTTTGCGCCCAACCTGTCGTTCTTCTTCTCCAACGGCATGGACCCGGAGTACGTGGTGCTGGGGCGGGTTGCGCGCCGTATCTGGGCGAAGGCGATGAGGCACGTGTACGGCGCCAACGCCCGGTCGCAGAGGCTCAAGTATCACATCCAGACCTCGGGACGCAGCCTGCACGCGCAGGAGATCGCCTTCAACGACATCCGCACCACGCTGCAGGCACTCTACGCCCTCTGCGACAACTGCAACTCGCTGCACACCAACGCCTACGACGAAGCCATCACCACGCCCACCGAGGAGAGCGTGCGGCGCGCACTGGCGATCCAGCTGGTCATCAGCAGGGAACTCGGACTGTCGCGCAACGAGAACCCGCTGCAGGGCTCGTTCATCATCGAGGAGCTGACGGACCTGGTGGAGGAAGCGGTGATGCGCGAGTTCCTGAGGCTCTCGGAGCGCGGAGGCGTGCTCGGGGCAATGGAGCGCATGTACCAGCGGGGTCGCATCCAGGACGAGTCGCTCGAGTACGAGTCGCGCAAGCACAGCGGAGAGCTGCCCATCGTGGGGGTGAACACCTTCCTGGGACCGGAGGGATCGCCCACGCGGGTTCCCGAGGAAGTCATCCGCGCCAACCCCGAGGAGAAGGACTACGCCATCGCGTCAAACCGGGCCTTCAGGGCGCGCAACCGGGGCCGTGCGGAAGCCGCGCTGGACGAGTTGAGGCGGGTGGCGCTGGCGGGCGGGAACACCTTCGGCGCGCTCATGGAGGCGTGCAAGGTGTGCACGCTGGAGCAGATCACGGGGGTGCTGTACGAGGTGGGCGGGCAGTACCGGCGGAACATGTAGGGGGATGCTTGCGTTGCTGAGACGTTTCGCGGGACGTTTCGCGCTCACCCTCACGCTGGTCGTTCTGGAGGCGGCGGGGTGGGTCCTCTTTCCGCTCGTCATCGGCCGAGCCATCGACAGCGTCCTGGCCGATTCGGCCCGGGGTCTGTACGAGCTCGCGATTCTCGGCATCGCCACCATGGGGATCGCTGTGGTCCGCCGGCTGGTGGACAGCCGGGCCTACGGGGGCATCTACGCCACGCTGGGCGAAGAGATGGTGGAGGCCGCCGAGGGCACCAGTACCTCGACGCGGACCGCGCGCCTCGGGATGCTCAGGGAGATCGTGGAGTTCTTCGAGAATTCCATGCCTGCGCTCATCAACAGCGTGCTCGGGCTGGTCGGCACCGTAGCGATCGTTGCGACTCTCAACTTTCGGGTCTTTCTGGGCTGTCTCGTGGCCGCCGCCGCAACCGTCACCCTCTACGCCCTCACCGGCAGGCTGACCACCCGGTACAACCAGGGGCTCAACGACGAGCATGAACGACAGGTCGACGCCGTCGACAGCGGCGATCCCGGCCGCCTGGGCGAACACCTGCGCGCCATGATGCGCTGGAACATCCGTCTCTCCGACCTGGAAGCGGCCAACTTCGGGATCAACTGGGTGTTCATGATCGCCCTGCTGGTCTTCGCGGTGAGCGCCGCGGTTACGGAGACGCCGGAGTACGGCGCCATCTTCGCCCTCGTCATGTATGTGTTCCAGTTCATGGAATCCGTAATGATGCTGCCGCTCTTCTACCAGCAGTGGCTGCGGCTTCGAGAGATCTCCGGGAGGCTGGCGAGCGCGGTCGGGTCGTAGGGACCGGCCGGAGGATCGGCGGCTCTGTGCTACGCTGCCACTCGCCGGTGCTGGCGGGAATCGATGGACTCCCGATACCGTGGGATCGGAATAGATGCCGGCATGGGGCCGGGGAGGCTTGTCTCGACCGAGGAGGAACGTCGTGCGACACGTCTGGACGAACGATATCGGCGCTCGAATGAAGTCGCGGCCTGGCCGTGGGCTGCGCGCCGCAGCCATTCTCTGCGCCGCCCTGGGCGCCGCCTCCTGCGCGCCTCCTGGCCCCCGCGCGCGCATCTCCGAGGAGGTGCGCGTCCTCGACACCTACCCGTTTTCGGACCCGAACCCGGTGCCGGTGCTCGCCACCGACCGCAGGCTGTATCCATACCACACCTTCGAAGGGTATTCCGCGACCCCGGAGCCGAGGGAATGGAGGGTCGTGCGCATGGAGAACGACCTCGTCGAGGTTTTCGTCCTTCCCGAAGTGGGCGGCAAGGTGTGGGGCGCGGTGGTGAAGGCGACCGGCCACGAATTCATCTACCGGAACGAAGTCATGAAATTCCGGGACATCGCGCTGCGCGGGCCATGGACCTCGGGCGGGATCGAATTCAACTTCGGAGTGATCGGACACACGCCCGCCACCGCCACCCCCGTCGACTACGACCTGCGGGAGAACGCGGACGGCAGCGTGAGCGCCATCGTTGGCGCCATGGACCTCCCGTCGCGCACCCCGTGGCGCGTCGAGATACGCCTGCCCCCGGATCGGGCCGCCTTCGAGACGCGCGTGCTGTGGCATAACCCGACCTCGCTGGAGCAGCCCTACTACAACTGGATGACGGCCGCGGCCTTCGCGCAGGACGACCTGGAGCTGTTCGTGCCCGGCAACGCCTACCTGGAGCACTCCGGGCGGGTGCGTCCCTGGCCCGCGGACGAGGATGGGCGCTTCCTGCCTCTCTACCGCAACAACGCGTTCGGGGGAAGCAAGTCGTACCACGTGGTGGGCGCGCTGAACGACTTCTTCGGCGGCTACTATCACGACGATGGCTACGGCTGGGGACACTGGGCGCCGCATGAAGAGATGCCCGGGCGCAAGATGTGGCTCTGGGCGCTGTCGCGCGAAGGCGGCATCTGGGAGGACCTCCTCACCGACACGGACGGGCAGTACGTCGAGTTCCAGGCGGGACGGCTGCACGTTCAGTACCAGCCGGGGGCGGATCGCAACCCCATCTCGCAGGCCGGGTTCGAGCCGCTCTCGGCCAGCCGCTGGACCGAGGTGTGGTTCCCGCTGGAGGGGACCGGCGGCCTCACCGACGCCTCTCCCCACGGCGCCATGCACGTCGAGGCCGAGGATGGCCGCCTTCGGGTGGTGGTGCAGGCCTTTGGGGCCGCTGCGGACACCGTGAAGGCATGGTCCGGCGGTGAGCAGGTCGCGGCGCGCGCGGTGGCGCTGGAGCCCCTCCAGCCGGTAGTGGTCGACGTCGACATCGCGCCCGATGGCCCGTGGCGGGTTTCGCTGCCCGGACTGGGTCTGGAGGGATGCTCGAATCCGGGCGAGGCCGGTCTCGGTGGTATTTGCGGACTTGATGGCGACCGCGCGGTGTCCCGGCCGTTTGCGACGAACGCCGAGGCCTGGAACGCCCTGCCGGAGACGGATCGCGTGGTGTTCGAGGCGCGGGAGCTGGCGCGTGGCCGCCGCTACCCTGAAGCGCGGGCGCTCTACGACCGGGCGCTCGCCGCCGAATCGTGGAACCGGGAGGCGTTGCTGGGTCTGGGCGCGCTGGCGCTGAGGTCGGCCCGCTACGAGGAGGGTCTCGTGCACGCGCGGCGTGCGCTCCAGCTCGACACGTATGATCCGGAGGCGAACTTCCTCGCCGGAAACCTGTACCGCGCCCTGGGGCGCCGCGCGGACGCGTACGATTCGTTCGGATGGGCCGCCCGCTCAGTGGCCTTCCGTGCCGCGGCGCGCGTTCGGCTGGCGGAGTTGGCGCTCGACGGTGGAGATCTGACCGAGGCGCGCCGCCACGCCGCGCTGGCGCTCGAACACGATCAGGCAAGCATTTCGGCGCGGGAAGTGCTGGCGATCGCGTCGCGTCTGGCAGGGGACGGGATCGGGGCGGCGCGCGTGCTCGCGGAGTTGCTCGAGTTCGATCCACTCAACCATTTCTTCCTGGCCGAACGGTACCTCGCGGCGCGTGACGACCGATACGGAGAGTCCGCGGACGGGGCCGCCGCCCGCCTCGCGGCATCGATGCGGAGCGAGTATCCGGAGCAGACTCTGCTGGAACTCGCCGTGAGCTACGCGAACCGCGGGCTGCCGGACGATGCTGCGCACCTGCTGGAGCTGGCGGACGAGGTCGGCGGCGGCCCGGTGGCCATTGCGTGGCGCGCCTTCCTGGCTGACGATGCCGGCATGCTGGGCACGGTCGATCCCGCTTTCGCCTTTCCCTACCGCCCCGAGACCCTGCCGGTCCTGCGCTGGGCGGCTGCCGAAGACCTGCACTGGGCCTGGCGCTACCTGCTCGGCCTGAACCTGTGGGCGCTCGATCGCGACGCCGAAGCGGCAGACGTGCTGGCAACCCTGGGCGACGAACCCGACTACGGACCCGCATACGCGGCGCGCGCGCACCTGACGGAGGCCATGGGCGGTGACCCGGGGCTGGACTTCCGGCGAGCGGTGGCCGTGGATCCCGGCAGCCGTCTCCTGCACGTCGCCCTCGTCCGGCACCTGCAGGAAGCGGGGCAGTGGGCGGAAGCACTCGAGGCGTCCGGTCGGGGCCGGGAAATCTTCCCGGGCGACTTCAACCTGGACCTCCTCCATGTGCGCGCGCTGCTACAAGCGGGTGACTACGGCGAGGCGATCCGGATCCTGGCGGACACGCATGTCCTTCCCTCGGAGAACGCCCGCGAGAGCCATCGCCTGTACGAGTTCGCGCATGTCGGGGCCGCGCTGGACGAACTCGATGGCGGAGACCGCGCGGCCGCCCGCGGCCATCTGGAGAGGGCGCTCGAGTGGCCGGAGTCGCTCGGTCAGGGTCGTCCCTTCGACCCGGACGAACGGTTGGTGCGGTTCCTGCTCGGGGTTGTAGGGGAAGGAGCCGGCGGTGGGCCCGACGCCGAGCCCGTTAGCGCCGAGGGGGTCACCTCACTGCGCGCCCGCGCCGATTCGCTCGCCGGCGCGGCGTCTCCCACTGAAGCGATCGAGCAGGCCCTCGTCCGGCGGGCGCTCGCCGCGGCGGCAGGGCCGGAAGGCGGGTGATATTGCGAAGACACGGTTGATGCCGTTGCAAACACACGATCAAAGAATTGCAAAAGCATGACTGATATCGTTGCAAAAGCACGATTGACCGATGGACCGCGTGGAAGTGGGTAATGCCGTGGGGGTGCTGGGGCCGTGAAGGCGAGGACTTGGAACTGGCCCGGGTCGGCTTGCAAATTGGGACCTGCGCGCGCCGCCGCACGAGCCGGTCGTCCGGATGCTGGCGCAACATACAGGGGGGGATGATGGACTCGGAGGCATTGGCGTCGGCCATCTCTGAATGGCGGGAACGCCGGGCAACCATGCGTGAGGAGCATGAGGAGCGGTTGTGGAGAAAGCTCCGTCTCGAGTGGAACTACAACACCAACCACATCGAGGGGAACACGCTCACCTACCACGAAACGGAACTGCTGCTCATCCATGGCCGCACGGCTGGTGGGCACCCGATGCGCCATTACGAAGAGATGAAGGCGCACGATATGGCGATCGACCATACCCGACACCTTGCCAGCGCAGAGCGGGTTCCGGGTGAAGGCGACATCCGGGATCTGAACAAGATTCTTCTGAAGGAGCCGTTCTGGCAGATGGCCCGGACTCCGGACGGACAACAGACCCGGAAGCGGATTGTCCCGGGAGAGTACAAGACGCAGCCGAACCATGTGCGAACTGCGACCGGAGAACTCCATCGGTTCGCGGAACCCGAGGAAACGCCGGCGCTGATGGAGCGCTGGACGGCAGACTTCCAGCGCGATCTCACGCGAAGCGAGTATCCGCTACCCCTCTTCCTGGCCGAGTCGCACTGGAGCTTCCTGCGCATCCATCCGTTCGATGATGGCAACGGCCGGACCGCGCGGCTGCTCACCAACTACGTTCTCCTGAGGTCCGGCCTGCCACCGATGGTGATCAAGAGTGCCGAGCGGGACCGTTACATCGGGGCGCTGCAGAATGCCGATGTCGGTCGAATGGAGCCGCTCGCGGGGTTCATGCTGGAGAATGTCCTGTGGTCTCTCGGCCTGGCGATCCGGGCCGCTAAGGGAGAGGCGATTCGAGAGGCTGGGGATGTCGAGAAGGAGGTCGAGCTCTTCGTCCGGCGGAACTTGGGTGGTGCACCGCAAGCGGCGGATGTCGAAGTCCTGGATGACGTGTTCCAAGAATGGGTTCGTCCGACGCTGGACCGCGCGGAAAGGGCGTTTGAACCCCTGCGGAAGCTATTCCGTGACAATGAATGGAACTCATTCCTTCAAGTAGGAAGCCACAGGGTTGGTCATGCGGCTGACCTGTTCCGGAGTGAACGTTGGGAAGCAACAAAGGAGTCCATTGTTACGCCCGGATTCCGGTTCAGCGACGAGCAACCGATTGAGTTGAACCGGAAGTTCTTCTTCAAGGACTACATGGGATCGCGGACGCGAGGCTTTTCCGCAACTCTGTCTTTGGTTTGGAGACTGGATGCAGGCGGACTCTCGTTTGTACCCGCGATTGATCGAAACCCCGTCAAGTCGGCAGGCTATCGTGTCCGCTTTTCGGAAGTGAATGCGAGCGCGCCCGACGTGGGAGGTGCCGTCGATAACATCTGGCAAGCTATGAGGGATGAGATCGCCCGCCGCTCCGGCGAGCAACAATGACCGGCCGAGGGAGCCCGCGCCCTGGCTAGCCACCAGCCGTTGCCGGCATCCTCGCCAGCGGGCGCGCCTTCGCCACGACCGCCTCCGCGGTGATCCCGAACTTCTTGAACAGCACCGCCCCGGGGGCCGACGCCCCGAAGTGGTCGATGCCGACCGAGGCGCCGCGGTCGCCGGTCCAGCGGGTCCAGCCGGCGGTCGTCCCGGCTTCCACGGACACGCGCGCGGTCACGGCGGGGGGGAGCACTTCGTCGCGGTAGCCCTGCGGCTGACGGGCGAAGAGGAACCAGCTCGGGAGGGAGACCACCCGGGTCGGCACACCCTCCGCCTGCAGCACTGCCCGCGCCTGCACCGCCACCCCCACCTCCGAGCCGCTGGCGATCAGGATCACTTCGGGGTCGCTGCCGTCCGCTTCCAGCAGGACGTAACCGCCGCGGTGCAGGCCGGTCGCGGAAGCGGCCTCGTCGCGGTTGATGATCGCCACCGCCTGGCGGGTGAGCGACAGGAAGCTGGGCCCGCCGGTGTAGGCGAGCGCCGCCCTCCATGCCTCCGCCGTCTCGGGCCCGTCGCCGGGTCGCAGGTCGAGCACTCCCGGGATGGCGCGCAGCGACATCAGCTGTTCGATCGGCTGGTGGGTGGGGCCGTCCTCGCCCACGCCGATGCTGTCGTGGGTGAACACGTAGGTGACGGGCACGTGCATGAGCGCCGCCAGCCGGATCGACGGGCGCATGTAGTCCGAGAAGATCAGGAAGGTGCCCCCGTACGGGCGCACGCCCCCGTGCAGCGCCATCCCGTTCAGGATGCCCCCCATGGCGTGCTCGCGGACGCCGAAGTGGATCGTGCGCCCGCCCGGCGTCCCGGGCAGCAGGTTGTTCTCCCAGGGCAGCGTCGTCTTGTTGGAGCCGGCCAGGTCGGCCGAGCCGCCCAGCAGGTTGGGGACGCGTCTGCCCAGCCCCTGAAGCACCTGCCCGGAATACACACGGGTCGCGAGCGGCTTCGGCGGCGCGCTCAGATCGGGGATGTCCGCGTCCCATCCGGCCGGCAGTTCGCCTGCCAGGGCCGCGCGCAGCTCCTCGGCCGCGGCGGGATGCGCCGTCCGGTAGGCCTCCCACCGCCCGAGCCACCCCTTCTCCAGCCCCGCCCCCCGCACCGCCGTCTCCCGCCAGTGCGCCAGCGCTTCCGCCTCCACGTGGAAGGGGTGGGCCGACGGGTAGTCCAGGTTGCGCTTGGTCGCGTCCACCTCCTCCATCCCCAGCGGCGCCCCGTGCGAGGACGACGACCCCGCCTTGCCGGGGCTGCCGTACCCGATGGTGGTGCGCACGATCACCAGCGAGGGCCGCTCCCCCTCCGCGCGCGCCCCCGCCAGCGCGGCGTCCAGCGCGGCCAGGTCGGTGCCGTCGTCCACCCGGCGCACGTCCCACCCGTACGCCCGGAAGCGCTGTTCGTGGTCGGTGGAGCACGAGAGGTCCGTCCCGCCGTCGATGGTGACCAGGTTGTCGTCGAATACCCAGATCAGCTTGCCCAGCCGCTGGTGGCCCGCGAACTCCGCCGCCTCGTGCGAGATCCCCTCCATGAGGTCGCCGTCCGAGCAGAGCGCCCAGGTGTGATGGTCCACCACCGTGTGCCCGGGGCGGTTGAAGCGGTCCGCCAGCCAGCGCTCCGCGAGCGCCATCCCCACCGAATTGGCGACCCCCTGACCCAGCGGGCCGGTCGTGGTCTCGACCCCCGCCGTGTGCCCGTACTCCGGATGCCCGGGCGTCCGCGATCCCCACTGCCGGAAATTCCGGATCTCCTCCAGCGGCAGGTCGTAGCCCGTCAGGTGCAGGAGCGAGTAGATGAGCATTGACGCGTGCCCGGCCGACAGCACGAAGCGGTCCCGGTTGCTCCAATCCGGATTAGCCGGGTTGTGGCGCAGGTGCCGGGTCCAGAGCAGGTACCCGACCGGAGCCAGCCCCATGGGCGCCCCCGGGTGCCCGGAGTTGGCCTTCTGCACGGCATCCATGGAGAGCACGCGCACGGCGTCGATGGCGAGGCGCGAGAGCGCGGGGTCCGGAAGCGCGGAAGCGGGCATTTCAGCCTTTCCTCAGGATGCGGGAGCGGATGGGGGAGACGCGGAGTCGACAGGTGACTCGGCGGCGGAACGTCGAATCAGCGGAGATGGTTCGCGCGCAACAGCCGCGCGTCGCGAGGAAGCCGACCTCACCCGACTACCAGGTTGATCAGCCGCCCCGGCACGTATATCACGCGGCGCACGGATCCGTTCTGGAGGAAGCGCGCAACGTTCTCCTGCTGGCGCGCGAGCGCCTCCGCATCCTCCCGGCTCATCTCCGAAGGACCCTCGATGGTGCCGCGCACCTTGCCGTTCACCTGAACCGCCAGCTTCACGATGCGCCGCCTGGCCTTGTCCGGGTCGTACTCGGGCCAGCGGGCGCGCCCGAAGACGCCGCCTTCATGCCCGAGCCGCTCCCACAGCTCCTCGGCGATGTGCGGTGCGAAGGGCGCCACCAACAGCACCACGGGCTCGACCTCGGCCCGCGCCGGCCGCCGCCCGCCCGCGCGCACCGCGTTCAAGTACTCCATCATCCCCGAGATACAGGTGTTGTACTGGAGATCCGCGATCTGGCGCGTCACCTGCTCGATGGTGCGGTGCAGCTGCCCCTCGAGGCGGGGGTCGGGATCCGCGTCGTTGTCCGCGGCGCGCAGCACGGCGTCCCAGAGCCTCCTCAGGAAGCCGAGCGGCCCCCGGATGCCGTCGTCGCGATAGTCCCCGCCCTCGCTGAAGGGTCCCAGGAACATCAGGTACAGGCGGAAGGTGTCGGCGCCGAACTCCTCGATGACCGGATCGGGCGTGACCACGTTGCCCTTCGTCTTGGACATCTTGCGCCCGTCCTTGACGATGATGCCGTGGGCGCGGAAGCGGGTGAAGGGCTCCTCGAAGTCCAGCAGCCCGATGTCGTGCAGCGCCATGGTGATGAAGCGCGCGTACATCAGGTGCAGCACCGCGTGCTCGTTGCCGCCGATGTAGCTGTCCACCGGGAGCCAGCGCCGGGTGATGTCCGGGTCGAAGGCGATGTCGTCGCATCCGACCGATGGATAGCGCAGGAAGTACCAGGAGCTGTCCAGGAAGGTGTCCGAGACGTCGGTCTCGCGGCGCGCGGCGCTCCCGCAGCCCGGACAGTCCACGCTGTACCACGACTCGACGCGCGCGAGGGGGCTCACCCCGTCGTCGTCGGGCTTGAAGTCCTCGACGCGGGGCAGGATCACCGGCAGCTCGCTCTCGGGCACCGGGACCGCGCCGCACGAGGGGCAGTACACGATGGGGATGGGCGGGCCCCAGTAGCGCTGGCGCGAGATGCACCAGTCGCGCAGTTGGTAGTTGACCTGCTTCTCCCCCAGCCCGCGCTCCTCGAGGGCGGCGGTGATGGCGGCCTTGCCCTCCGCCACGCTGAGCCCGTCGAAGCGCCCCGAGTTGACCATGCGCCCGGCGGCGTGTTCGGCGTAGGCTTCATCGAGGGGCGTATCGGCGTCGTCCTCGGGCCCCGCCACCACCCGCACAACCGGCAGTCCGAACTCGTGCGCGAACTCGAAGTCGCGCTCGTCGTGGCCGGGGACCGCCATGATCGCCCCGGTGCCGTACCCCGCCAGGACGTAGTCCGCGATCCAGATCGGGATTTCCGTCCCGGTGGCGGGGTTCACGCAGTATCCACCGGTGAAGACGCCGGTCTTCTCGCCGCCGGTCTTCTGGCGGCTGACCATGTCCATTGCGACCACACGGTCGACGTACGCACGCACGTCCTCGCGGTGCGACGAGGCGGTGATGCGCTCCACCAGCGGATGCTCGGGCGCGAGCACCATGTACGTCGCCCCGAAGATCGTGTCCGGGCGGGTGGTGAAGACCTCGATCACGTCGTCCGAGCCGGCCACCGGAAAGACGAGCCGGGCGCCCTCGCTGCGGCCGATCCAGTTCGCCTGCGCCTTGCGCGTCGACTCCGACCAGTCGATGTGGTCCAGGTTGTCGAGCAGTCGCTGGGAGTAGTCGCTGATGCGGAAGAACCACTGCGCGATCACGCGCTGCTCGACGGTGGCGTCGCAGCGCTCGCACAGGCCGTCCTCGACCTGCTCGTTGGCCAGCACGGTCATGCACGAAGGGCACCAGTTGACGGGCGCCTTCTTGCGCTCGGCGAGCCCGGCCTCGAAGAGCTTCAGGAAGATCCACTGGGTCCAGCGGTAGTAGTCGGGGGAGGTGGTGTCCACCGAGTGATCCCAGTCGAACATCCCCCCGATGCGGCGCAGCTGGCGCGTGAAGTTGGCGACGTTGGCCGGGATCAGATCCATCGGATGGGTCCCGTGCTTCAACGCGAAGTTCTCGGAGTGGATGCCGAAGGCGTCGAAGCCGATGGGCTCGAAGACGTCGTGGCCGCGGAGCCGCTGGAAGCGCCCGTGGATGTCCGCCCCCGTGAAGGCGTAGATGTTACCGACGTGGAGCCCCTCCGCGGAGGGGTACGGGAACATCATCAGGTTGAAGTAGGGCGACCGGGAGGCGCGAAGCTCCTCTTCCGAAAAGGAGTTGGCGCCGCGTTCCTCCCAGATCCGCTGCCACTTCGCTTCGACCTGGGAGGGGGAGTAGCTCGGGTGGGACCTCTCTTCCATACCCCTACGTTCGCGCCGGGAACAGCCTCTCGCAACCTCCACGGAGAGCACCGGAGCGACTTCGACCGCCTGCCGGGAATTGTGGTCTGGCGCCGCTACCAGCCTCCCCGTCCCCTCAGGGTCGAGACCTCGATCAGCCCGTTCGGGAAGCCTGTCCCCCAGCGCATGGTTGCGTCGCCGGGGTTGTGATAGCGAACCGAGTGCACCTGGTTGGGGCGTAGCGTCTCCAGGACCACCCAGTCCTGCGGAACGCCGCCATCCATGATGACGGGGACCGTGGAACCCATGGCCGAGCCGCGCACGCTCATCCAGCGGGGGCGGAGCTGACGGATCGCGTCGCCGAGCATCATGGTGGAATAGTTCGCCAGTTCCTCGGCCTCGATCAGGTCCGGATCCCGGCGGATGCCGTCACTGCCGCCTGTGGAGACGCACGCCTGGGCAAGGATGATGAGCGACGATGCAATTACGATTTTCATGCCGGTTCGGCGCATGATGCGTGCCTCCATCAGGGGTTCCCGCAGATGGGTTCATAACCCTGGTGGATTACCAAAGTTGCGGTATTCCATCCGTAGATGACGACGAGGAGCGTGGCAGTAGACGCGCTCCAGGTCTGCTACCAGGCCGTCCTGGAATACGCGCACGTCCGTGGGGCGCCGGAGCGACTTCGACCGCCTGCCGGAAATCGCGGTCAGGTGTCCCGGCGGGTGACCGCGAGCGGCTACCCGCCTCCGCCGTTTCCCAGGGTGGAAACCTCGATCAGTCCCCTCGGAAAGCCCAGCCCCCAGCGCATGGTGGCGTCGGCGGGGCTGTGATAGCGAACCGACTCCACCTGGTCGGCGCGTAGCGCTCCCAGGACCGTCGCGGGCTCCGGAGCTCCGCCATCAAGGACCACGGACTCGGGCACCCCGGACTCGGGCACGCCGCGCACGTTCATCCAGCGGGGGCGCAGCTGACGGATCGCGTCGAGGAGGCTCATGGTGGGATGGTTCGCCAGTTCCTCGGCCACGATCAGGTTGGGATCCTGGCGGATGCCGTCACTGCTGCCCGTGGAGACGCACGCCTGGGCAAGGATGATGAGCGACGATGCAATCACGGTTTTCATTCCGGTTCGTCGCATGATGCGTGCCTCCATCAAGGGTTCACGTAGATAGATCGGTTCGAGACGCGATCCAGGCCACGGCGGCTGCCCGGATCGCCGCCGTGCTCGTCCCGGCGAGGATGTGGTGCTACTCGCCGGGATCGGTGCCCAGGAAGCGGATCAGCTCCGCGTTGACGATGTCCGGCGCCTCCTCGTGGGGGTTGTGGCCGATGTTCGGAATGAGAAAGACCTCCCCGTTGGGCAGGATCTCGGCGGCCCGGCGGGCGTTGGCGGGAAAGTCCGGTCCGTCGATCTCGCCGCCGAGGATCAGCGCCCTCGTCCTGATGTGCGGCCAGTCGTCCACCACGGTGTCCATCGAGCGCAGGTTGCCGCCGAGCCGGCGCACGTACGCGAGCCGGGGCCAGTCCCCGCTCAGCCGCTGGCCGTGCCGGATGCGCAGGTGGTCCAGGAACTCCGGCTTCCACTCCACGTAGCGGCGCGTGTCGGTCCGCACGTCCGCCTCGTAGGCGCGCTGGAGGTCCGGGTCGGCGTCGATCTCGCCATCGAACGGACGAAACCCGCGCCCGGCGCGGTTGTCGGTCAGACCGATCTGGTTGATGGTGACCAGATGCGTCGCCTTCTCCGGATACAGGAAGGCGAAACGGGTTGCCATCATCCCGCCCATGGAGTGTCCGATGACGGCGGCTTCGGAGATGCCGAGGTGTTCCATCAGCCGGGCCGTGTTCGAGGCGTGCAGGCTCATGCTGTACGGCAGAATCGGCTTGGACGATTTCCCCCAGCCGAGCCGATCCTTCACAACGACCCGGTACCCCTCGTTGGCGAGGGCCTCGATCTGGCGGCTCCAGTACCAGCCGTAGTAGCTGCCTCCGTGGTGGAAGACTGCGGCGCGACCGTTCGCGGGCCCGACCGGAGCGATGTCCATGTAGGCGATCCGCACATCCTGGCCGTAGACGCGCAGGTTCATGAACTCGACCGGATGCGGGTACTCGAACTCCTCGAGGTTGATCGAGATCGGCCCCCACTCGGCGGGCGGCTCGGCGGGCGGGTGATGGGACTGCGCCGCGACCGGATGCGGCGGCGCGAGGGCCAGCAGCGCGGCGAGTGACAGCGCGGCGCCCATGTGCGTCGTGGGGCATACGGTGGTGGTCATTGGTCTTCTCCTGTCGCTGCCTGTCCGCCGCCGGGGTCAGTTGGGGCGGATCTCGTCCATTGTACGTCTATCCCGGGTTACCGAGCACCTCGAACGGGTCCCCGGCTTCCTCGGTCCCCGCCTTGATCGCCGCGATGGCCGAGCCCAGATCGCCGCCGTGGTCGTCGAGCAGCGCCTGGAAGTCGGGGAGCCGGTGGTAGTAGCGCATGCGCGCGAGCAACGTGGCGTTGTTGAGCGGGGTGTTCACGAAGCCCGCGTAGCTGCTTGCTTCAAAGGTCGGCTGCACTTCAGCGACGAAGCGCTCCAGCGCCTCGGCGAAGATCCGTTCACGCGCCGCCAGGCGCTCCTCGCGGGTCAGCGCGGCATCGCCGTAGACGCGCTCCAGGTCCGCCACCAGGCCGTCCAGGAAGACCGAGAACTTCATCGCATCGCCCCACCGTTGGCGCGCGCGCGTGCAGCGCACGGTCGGGATCTCGCCCGAATTGGCGCAGAAGAACGCAGCCGCGCCGGCATCGCCCACGAAGGTTGCGAAGCTCTCGTTGAAGCTGACGCTCCCCGGAACCCAGAGGTGGGCGTGCGAGACTTCGTGCAGGATGGTCTGCACCACCCCGATCTCGTCCTGCCGGAGCACCGTGGACATGAGCGGGTCCGCGAACCACCCCAGGGTGCTGAAGGCGGCGGTGGGGCGCAGCCAGGTGTCGAATCCCTCCTCTTCCAGCTTGCGCTGTTCGCCGAGGGCGTCGTCCAGGTCGAAGAATCCCCGGTAGGGAACCCGGCCCACCACCGGAAACCACCAGGTCTTCGCCGCAAGGCGGTCCTTTTCGGCCGCGGACAGCACCATCGCCAGGGTGTCGCGGTCGAGGTGGGTGTAGGTGGTGTAGGAGTCGCCGACATCGAGCCCCAGCTCCTCGATGGCGAAGGTGCGCGCCAGGCGGGCGAAGGTGAGCTTGCCGCGCGTGCGTTCGTCGGTGTCCGGGTCGACGATGACGTCCTCGATCGGCCGGCGGGCCGTCAGGATGCGCGCCTCCTCCCATCCCGCGCGCAGGACGTAAAGGGGCGAGCAGGACGCCGCCGCAGCCACCACCCCGGTGGCCGCGACCCCCACCAGCAGCAGACGCCTTCCCCTTCCCATCGGACGGGTACCGGTCTGCCGGCCGCTAGTCGCTCCCGCCGAGCGACCGCATCAGCGGGATCCCGCCCTCGGTGGGCACGTACACCACCGAGCCCGCGGGCAGCTCGCCCAGCTTCTCGATGTAGTGGAACGTCAGGTATTCGGGGGTCAGGCCCTCGGAGATGATCCGCTGGGCCTCGGCGATGCCCCTCGCCTCCTCGATCTGCTGGCGGGCGCGCTCCTGGATGATCTCGGTCTGGAAGCGCTCCTGAGCGACCTGCTGTTCGCGCTGCTGGCGCTCCTCGATGGCCTGGCGCACGCCCTCGGGGGCCTGGATGTCGCGCACGAAGGCCTGCACCACGTTTATGCGGTCCTCGGCGCTGGCCTGGATGGCGGCTTCTATGTTGTCGGACAGCTCCGCCCGGTCCGGGGAGAAGATCTCGTTGATGGAGCGCGTCGCGACCGCGTCGCGGACTCCGTTGCGCACGGAGTTGAGTACGATGGCCGCGGTGATCTGCCGCTCGGTTCCCAGTTCCTGAAAGAGCGTGGGGGTGCGGCCCGCTTCGATCTGGTAGAGAACCGAGACCTCAAGCGTCACGTTGAGCTGCTCGCTGGTCTGGGCTTCGATGCGCTCGACCGTCCCTCCCGTCGGGAAGCTCTGCTCGCGCACCGACATCTTTTCGATGCTCGCGAGGGGATTCACGACGTGGACGCCCTGCGTGTGCGGGCGCTCGTTGACGCGCCCCAGAAAGTGTTGCACGCCCACCTCGCCGACATCGATCAGGATGACGGAGTTCATCGCGAGCAGCGCGACGCCCGCGGTCATCACCCCGTAGGAGATGAGCCGGGTCATGCCGGGATTGCGGCCGGTGGTGGTGGAAAACAGGCGGATGAGCCCGCCGGCGATGATGGTGAATATGGCAAGCAGTGCGGACGTCATGGGTCATTCCTCCGTTCCAGGTGGATCGTCGCCCGCGCGGCGGGCGAGTTCGGCGCCGACGGAGTGGAGCGAGACCCCCGCGCCCATCAGTGCGACCATCAGGTGGTACAGCAGGTCGGCGGCTTCCCCGGTTATCGCCGCGGGGTCACGCCGGGTCAGTGCGACGGTCAGCTCCACCAGCTCCTCGCCCAGCTTCTTGAGGCGGAGGTTTCTGTCCGCGAGCAGGCGAGCGGTGTTGCTTCCCGGCGGCATTTCCGCGGCCCGGGAGCGCAGGGTGACCCAGAGATTGTCCAACACCTCGCCTCCGCGGAAGGTGGGTTGTCCCTCCGAGCCGTCCTCCTCCTCGGGCGCGTCGACGATCGGCTCCGGTTCGCCGGTCCCCGGTTCGACGAAGCAGGTTCGCGCTCCCGTGTGGCATGCCGGCCCGGCCGGGCGCACCTTCGCCAGCACGGCGTCCCCATCGCAGTCCACATGCAGCGATACCACCGACAGTACGTTCCCGGAGGTCGCGCCCTTGCGCCAGATCTCCTTTCTGCTTCGGGACCAGAAGTACATCTGGTCCGTATCCAGGGTCAGGGCGAGAGAGGTGCGGTTGGCGTACGCCAACATGAGCATTTCGCCGGTCCTGGCGTCCTGCGCGATCGTGGGAACGAGGCCATCGGAGTCGAAGCTGACGTAGGTCAGGTCGCGTGTGTGCTGAATGTGCCGGCCGGGAAGCGTGGCCGGCGGCCCGTCTTGGGTCCGTGCATCCGGTGGGACGGTCATCTCTGGCTGCTCCTTTCAGCGCCGTTCGATGCGCGCATCGACATCCCGCGCGCCGTGAGTACGGATTTTATGTTCGTCACGGTGGTTACCCCGTCGTGGAGAATGCCCGCCAGCAACGCGGCCGAAGCTCCTCCCGAGGTGAGCACTTCCAGCACGTCCTCCGCCGAACCGCCGCCGCCGGAGGCCACCACCGGAACCGATACCCGCGACGCGACCTGCCGGGTCAGCTCCAGATCGTACCCGATGCGCGAGCCGTCCCGGTCGATGCTGGTGAGCAGGATCTCGCCCGCCCCCCGGCGCGCGCACTCGGCAGCCCACTCGACCGCGTCCAGATCCTTCGGCAACCTGCCCCCATGCGTGTACACGCGCCATCCATCCCCCTCGCGGGCCGCGTCGACGCTGGCGACAAGGCACTGGCTGCCGTAGCGCGCCGCGGCCTCGGCGGCGAGTTCCGGCTCGCGGGCCAGGGCGGAGTTGACGCTCACCTTGTCGGCGCCCGCCCGCAACAGCGCGCCCACGTCGTCGACGGTTCCTACCCCGCCCCCCACGGTCAGGGGGATGAAGAGCGCCTCCGCCGTCCTGCGCACGGTGTCGAGCAGCGTGGCGCGACCCTCGTGGGACGCGGTGATGTCCAGGAAGACCACCTCGTCGGCCCCGTCCGCCTCGTAACGGCCGGCCAGCTCCACCGGATCGCCCACGTCGCGCAGGTTCACGAAGCGGGTTCCCTTGACCACGCGTCCGTCGCGGACGTCCAGGCAGACCACGATGCGCGGGCGAAGCATGACCGGGCCTAGCTGCCGGGAGCCGGGTCACGGGTCAGCCGCACCGCGCCCTTGGTGCTGAAGACGCTGTCGCCCTCCTCCAGCGCCTGGCGCAGGGCCAGCCCCGTCGCCTTCACCGCGGCCTCGATGACGTGATGGCGGTTTCGGCCCCGGACGACGCGGATGTGCAGGGTCGCGGCGAGATGCGTGGTCAGGCTCTGGAAGAAATGGTCGGCGAGGCTGGTGGGAAGATCGCCGACGTAATACGCGCGCCCACCGGTGTCGATCGCGGCCTGGACCAGCGCCTCGTCCATCGGGACCAGAGCCCAGCCGTAGCGCGCCGCGTGCTCGGGGACGATGTCGGCCAGCGCCATCCCCAGGCCGATGGCCACGTCCTCCACGAGATGGTGGTGCAGGTCGCCGCGCGCCTCGACCTCGAGTTCAAGCCCGGTGTAGCGAGCGAAGGTCACCAGCATGTGATCGAGAAAGCCGTCCCCGGTGTCGATGCGGGGAGGCCCGTCTCCGCGGTCCACTGCGACGCGGACCCGCGTCTCGCCGGTCTCGCGCAGGATCTGGCCCATCGTCACCGCTCCTTGCCTTTCGATTGCCTCATCCACCGAACTCGCGCGCCACCGCCTCGACGGGCAGGGTACCGTCGTAGAGGGCCATACCCAAGACCGCTCCGGCGGCTCCCATCCCGCGCAGGCGCCGCAGCTCTTCCACGGAACTGATACCCCCGGACATCCATACGGGATGCGACGACGCCCGGATGACGGTTCCGGCCCGACGCAGGTCGCTGCCCTGCACGCGGCCCTCGCGCGCCACGTCCGTGCACAGTACGCCCGCCAGCGGGAGATCGTCCAACGCCCCCAGAAAGTCGTCGACGGTGCTTGCACTGCTGCGGGTCCAGCCCCGGCGCAGCACCATCCCGTCGCGCATGTCGGCCGCGACCACGACCCGGTCGGGGAATGCCGCGGCCGCGCGCGCGAGCCAGGCGGCGTCCTCCACGGCCCGGGTGCCCACGATGACCCGGTCGGCGCCGGCCGCGAGCGCCCGCTCGATGCCCTCGCGGTCGCGCACCCCGCCTCCGAACTGCGTGACCGCCTCCGTGCAGGCGATCAGCTCGCACACCAGGGCGCTGTTGTCGCCCCTGCCCAGCGCGGCGTCCAGATCCACCACATGCAGCGTGCTGAAGCCTTCCCGCCACCAGCGGGCGGCGACCGCCGCCGGGTCGGGGAGGGAGACCTGCTCGGTTTCGGGGAGCCCGCCAACCCACTGGACGCAGCGGCCACCGCTGAGATCTACGGCGGGAACGGCGATCACGGTGGGGCCCCGGCTGCCGTTTCGAGCCGCCGGTTGCGCCGGGCCGATCTCCCGGTCACCGGGCCGCCTCCGTCAGGAAGTTGGCGATGATGCGCAGCCCGGGCCGGGAGCTCTTCTCGGGGTGGAACTGGGTCCCCCAGCAGCGCCCGCGGCGCACGGCGGCCGCGAACCGGTCGCCCTCGTACTCGGACCAGGCCGTCACCCAATCCTCGTCCCGGGGGCGACAGACGTAGCTGTTGGCGTAGTAGGCGATGAGGTCCGGCGTGTCCGCGAAGAGCGGATCGCCGCCCGTGGCCACGTCGTTCCATCCCATGTGGGGCACGATCTCTCCCTGCAGCCGCTCCACGCGTCCCCGCAGAAAGCCGATGCCCGGGCCGCCGCCCTCGTCGCTTTCCTCGAAAAGGATCTGCATGCCGAGGCAGATCCCCAGGCAGGGCAGGCCCTCCTCCAGCGCCTCTCGCACCTCGTCTCCCGCGCCGGCGAGGGCACGCGCGGCAGTCGCGAAGGAACCGACCCCGGGGAGAACCAGCGCGTCCGCCGACAGCGCCTCCCGGCAGTCGGTGAAGACCTGCGTGGACGCGCCCGAGACCTCGATCGCCTTGACCAGGGAATGCAGGTTGCCCGCGCCGTAGTCGAAGACGCCGACGCGCAGCGTCATCCGGCGGCCTCGGACGCGATGGCTTCCTGGCCGGCATCCCCGGCGGCGGGGTGGCAGACGTCCTCCCACGCCTCGATGAACCGATCGATGACGGGTGGCGGTCCCACCGTCACGCGCAGCGCCTCCCCTACGCCGGGCACGTTGGGGAAGGGGCGCACGGCAATGCCCCGGGCGATCATCTCCCGGGTCACCTCGACCGCGGGAGCCGGCACCGGCAGCATGATGAAGTTCGCGGAAGAGGGCAGCGGGTCGCCGCCACGCCGCCGCAGTTCGGCCACCATGCGTTCGCGGCAGGCGACGATCTCGCGCACGGTGGGATCGAGCCAGCCCGACCGGTCGCGCAGTGCCGCCGCCGCCGCCCGTTCCGCGAGCAGGCCGACCTTGAAGGGACCACGGGCCTTCTCGACCTCGCCCAGCAGATCCGGGTGGGCGATGCCGAAACCGGCGCGCAGCCCGGCGAGGCCGTACGCCTTCGAGAAGGTGCGCGCGATCATGATGCGCGGAACCGCGAGCGCGCGTTCCACAAGCGATGTGTCGCCCGGATCGTAGCCGGGGGATGCCACGTTGAACTCGTAGTACGCCTCGTCCAGGATGACCACCGGACCGTTGGCCCCCACGCCGTCGATAAGCTCGTCGACCCAGGCACGGGAGAGGGCGGTGCCGCTAGGGTTGTTGGGGGTGCAGACGTAGATCAGGTCCGCGTCGGCGTCGAGCAACTGCCGCGGCGAGGGGGGTCGGCGCGCATCGCCAAGCGGGACTCCGCGGAGGCTGTTGACGACCAGGAGGTGCGGGATCATCAGGAAGGTGGGGTCGGGAAACGCCACCCGCGCACCGGGCTCGCACGCCGCCCGGAATGTCGAGTCCAGGACATCGTCGGAGCCGCATCCGGTGATGACGCAATCGGCCGGGACGTCGAACTTGTCGGCGACGGCGTCGCGCAGCTCGCTCGAGTACGCCTGCGGATAGTTGGAAATGTCGCCGGAGACCGCGTCCCGCATCACGGCAAGGGCGTCGGGATGGCAGCCCCAGAGGTTGGTGTTGTCGGAGAGCTCGATCTCGACCGGGTCCTCGATCGGGGTGTAGCGCCTGAGAGCGCGAAAGCCTTCGCGGGGGAACGGGGTCATGGGGTGATCCTTGCAAGAGCCGTCTCGGCGTGTCCGGGGAGTCCTTCCAGCCGGGCGAGGCGAGCCACCGGATGCGCCAGCGACGCGGCTGCCTCGGGCAGAATGCGCTGCCAGGTAAACGAGCGCACGAAGTGGTCGGCGGACAGGCCCGAATACGACCGGGACAGGCCCGCCGTGGGAAGGACGTGGTTGGCGCCGGTCATGTAGTCTCCGAAGGCGACCGAGCTGGCCGGTCCCAGGAAGACCGTGCCTGCGGTGGGCACCTGCTCCATGGCGGCGTCCGGGTCGGCGACGTAGAGGGCGAGGTGTTCGGGCGCGTACGCGCGGGCGAAGCCGGTGGCCTCGTCGAGCGAGCGCGTCAGGACGATCGCGCCGCGGGCGGCCAGCGCCTCGCTGGCCACCCGCCGCCGCTCCGCCCCCGCCACGATCACGCCCAGTTCCCGCCTCGCCTCCGCAGTGAGGCGGGCGCTGGGCGTGATCAGCACGGCCGACGCGTCGGGGTCGTGTTCGGCCTGGGCGACCATCTCGAGCGCGACCAGCCGGGCGGGCGCGGTGTCGTCCGCGACCACCGCGATCTCGGAGGGGCCGGCGGGCGCGTCGATGACCACGTCGCCCGCCACCTGCCGTTTGGCCTCGGTGACCCAGCGGTTTCCCGGCCCCACCACCGCGTCGCCCGCCGGCACCGACTCGGTGCCGTATGCCATGGCCGCCACCGCCCCCGCCCCGCCCACCGCGAACAGCCGCGTGGCGCCGGCCAGCGCGCACGCCGCCATGACCGCCTCGGGGGGGGCGCCGTCCGGTCCGGGCGGGGAGCACACGACCACCTCGCCGACCCCGGCCTCCCGTGCGGGGATCACCCCCATCAGGACGCTCGACGGGTAGGCGGCCAGGCCCCCCGGCGCGTACACCCCGGCGGAGGCGAGCGGCACCCGGCGCCGCCCGACCACCACGCCCGGCTCGGTTTCCATCTCCCAGTCGGCGGGCAGCTGGGCCCGGTGGAAGGCGGCGATGTTGGTCGCCGCGCGTTCGAGCGCCCCGGTCACGTCGGCGGGAAGCCGGCGCGCCGCCTCCCTCCACCGGGCGCGCGGAACCTCCAGCGCGTCCAGCTCGATCCCGTCATGCTTCCGCGCCAGTTCATGCAGGGCGGCGTCGCCGCGCGCGCGCACGTCGGCGAGGATCGCAGCGACCGCCTCCCGCACGCCGTCCGCTACGTGAGGGCGCCGCTCCAGCAGCAGCCGGCGTTCCTCCGCACTCATCGCCTCCAGAGGCGCATCGAAGGCCAGTTTCAAGGCATCAGCCTCTCGATCGCGGTGACCAGGATGCCCTCCGCCCCGAGCCTCTTGAGCCGCGGAATCGTGCTCGACAGGCAATCCGCGTCGACCACCGCGTGGGCCGCGACCCAGGGCCCCCCACCCATCACTTCCACGATGGTCGGTCCGGAAATGCCGGGAATCACCTTCCTGACCTCGTCCAGCCGGTCGCGGGGCACGTTGGCCATCAGGTATCGCTTTTCGCGCGCGAGGCGAACCGACTCGAGCGCCAGACAGAGTTCCGAGATCCTGTCCCTGAAGTCGGCCTGGTCCAGCACGGTCTCGCTCGCGATCAGGCGGGCCGTCGACTCCAGGATGGTTTCCACCTCGCGCATCCCGTTGACGCGCAGCGTGGAGCCGGTCGCCGTAAGGTCCACGATGATCTCCGCGACCCCCAGATGGGGCGCGATTTCGGCGGCGCCCGACACGGTCGCGATCTCGACCGCGATGCCGAGCCTGTCGAAATACGATCGCGTCAGCCGCGGAAACGCCGTGGCCACGCGCGTGCCCGCCGGGATGTCGGTGACGCCGCGGATGCCGCTCTCGTCCTGAACGGCCACCACCAGCCGGCACCGGCCGAACTCCAGATCCACCAGTTCCCGCACCTCGCAGCCGCTCTCGGCGACCAGGTCCGCGCCCGTTACTCCGACCTCCGCCGCTCCGTCCGCGACCAGTTCGGGGATGTCGGCCGCCCGCAGGAAGATGGCCTGATGGTCCCTTCCGAGCGGCGCCGTGAGCGAACGGTTGCTGAGCATCTGCGCGCGAAGCCCGGCCTTGCGCAGGAGCGCCAGGGCGTTCTCCGACAGGCGGCCCTTGTTGGGCAGCGCGATTCTCAGGGGTGGCACGCGATTCTCCCCGGCCGGAAATGGCTGCTAGCGGGGCAGGGTGGCGAGGGCGTCGGCCCGGGATGTCGCGACCGGGATGATTCTGTCGAAGCCGCTGATCTGGAAGACTTCGGAGATCATGGGGGACAGCGAGCAGACCACGAACGGGACGTGCTTCTGGTCGAGATGCCGGGTAACCCGGAGCAGGACGCGCAGCCCCGCGCTGCTCACGTAGCCGAGTTGCTCGCAGTCGAGGATCACGCCCCTGCCTCCCTTGTCGAGCACGCCGTCCATCTCGGACTGGAAGTCGCGCGCGTTGCCGGAGTCGATTCGGCCGCTCACGCTCACGACGAGTGCCCGGTCCTGTTGTTCGGTCCGGATCTTCATTCTGGCTTTTCTCCCTGGATGGTTACGCGGTATCCCGACCGGGTTGCGGGCCAGTAGTCCCAGATCGCGTGATGCTGCGTGCAGCGGTTGTCCCACATGGCGACCGAGTTGCGGCGCCAGCGGAACCGGCACTGAAAGTGGGGGCGGCTGACATGTTCGAACAGGAAGCCGAGAAGGGCCCTGCTTTCGCCGGTGGGGACGCCCACGATGTACTGCGTGAACAGCTTGTTGACGAAGAGCGCCTTGCGGCCGGTCACGGGATGGGTGCGGATGACCGGGTGCTCCGCCCGCGGGTAGGTGCGCCCTCCGTCGTCGCGGTCGAGGAGCCGATTCACGCGCTGGTAGTAGGGCGCGCCGTCGTGCACCGCCCGCAGCCCGTCGAGCAGAGCCCGCATCCGCTCGGAGAGGGCCTCGTACGCGGCGTACATGCACGCGAACAGGGTGTCTCCGCCGGTCTCCGGTACGGTGTGCATGCGCACGATCGAACCCATGGGCGGAAGCGGGTCGCACGATACGTCGGAGTGCCACTGCTCGCCGGTCGCACGCACGGAGTTCTCGTCCGCGTGGATCGGCATGACCTCCGGATGACCGTCCACCCCCGGGTCGTTGGGGTGCGCGACCAGCTTGCCGAAGCGCTCTCCCAGCAGTTTCTGGCTCTCGATGGAGATGTCCTGGTCGCGGAAGAAGAGCGCCCCGTGGGCCATGAGCCCGTCGTACAGGACGGCGAAATCGGAGTCCGACAGATTGTCGAGGTCGATCCCGTCGACGGTGGCGCCGATTACGGGGGTCACCGGCGTGATGGTGATGGCGTTTCGACTCATGGCGGAATCCGGTGTCTGACGACGGTCTGATCCGGCGCGAACGTGGTTTGTCCCGCCCATCGGGCGGTGTTACGGTCTCCGAAGTATGCCGGAATCAGGATCAGGTTCCGGCTCCGGCCCGCACGGGCGGGACCGGACACGCCGGAGTGCGGAAACACGTTGGCACGAACGGTGTTCGCGAGCAACCAACTGACCCGGGAGCAGGCATGCGGCGACAGGAGCGGACTCGGGATGGAGCGATGATTCGGAGGGGCCTGCCGGCCGCCGCAGCCATGCTGTTCTGCCTGCTTTGGGGGGGCTGCGGCGCTCCCGTGGACAGCGGGGCGGCCGGCGAGAGCTTCACCAACCGCACCCGGGAGGTGCCCCACGGCGGAGACGCCGCCCACCTCGCGTGGCTCGAGGCCAGCTACGAGAAGTCCTCGCACATGGTGCCCATGCGGGACGGCGTCGAGCTCTTCACCATCGTCTACAGGCCGCGCGAGATCACCGGGCCGCTCCCGGTGATGCTCTTCCGCACGCCTTACTCGGTCGGGCCTTACGAACCCGGCGCCTACCGCAACCCGCTGGGTCCGTCCGCCGAGTTCGACCGCGCCGGCTACATTTTCGTCTTCCAGGATGTGCGCGGACAGTTCATGTCCGAGGGCGACTTCGAGGTGATCCGGCCGCTGGCGCCCACGCCGAAGGGGCCGGCGACCGCCGACGAGAGCACCGACAACTACGACACCATCGAGTGGGTGCTCGCCAACGTGGAAGGCCACAACGGCAGGGTCGGGCAGTGGGGCATCTCCTACCCGGGCTGGCAGACGGTGATGGGCATGGTCGACGCGCATCCGGCGCTCGCGGCCTCGTCCCCGCAGGCCTCGCCCGCGGACATGTTCATCGGCGACGACTGGCATCACAACGGCGCCTTCCGGATCATGTACGCCTTCTCCTGGCTCGCCGGAAACGCGCGTCGCCGCGACGGCCCGACCGATGCCAGGGGAGAGGCCTTCGACTACGGAACCGACTCCGGCTACGACTTCTTCCTCGAGGCCGGCGCCGCGTCCAACATCGACGACCTCTATTTCCATGGAGAAGTCCCCGCCTGGAACGACTTCATGGAGCACGACACCTACGACGACTACTGGCAGAGCCAGAACGCGCTCGCGCACCTGGACGGCATCCGCCACCCCATCCTGAACGTCGCGGGGTGGTTCGACACCGAGGACTTCTACGGCCCGATGTCCATCTACCGGACCATCGAAGCCGAAAACCCGGGGACGGAGAACACGCTGGCGGCCGGACCGTGGCTGCACGGCGGATGGCGGCGCATGCTGGGCGACCATCTGGGGTGCATCGAGTTCGATGACCGGACCTCGATCACCTTCCAGCGCGAGGTGCAGTTCCCCTTCTTCGAGCACCACCTGCGTGGGGCGGAGGGCTGGACGCCGCACGAGGCCGTCGTCTTCGAGACCGGCACCAATGTCTGGCGCCGCCACGAGAGCTGGCCGCCCGCCGGGGTGGAGCCGGTTTCGCTGTATCTGCGCGAGGACGGGATGCTCGCGTTCGATGCGCCGTCGGAGCCCGGGGGTGCCGACAGTTACGTCAGCGACCCGAACGATCCGGTGCCGTTCTCCGCGGAGGAGCGGACCACGCTCGGCCATCTGTGGAAGGTGGAGGACCAGCGCTTCGCGTCGGCGCGGCCGGACGTGCTGGTGTACCAGTCCGAGCCGCTCGAGGAGGACATGACCATCGCCGGGCCCATCCTGGCGGACATCTTCGTGTCCACGACGGGTACCGACTCCGACTGGATCGTGAAGGTGATCGACGTCTCCCCGGGCGACGCGCCGGATTCACCGTTCTGCGAGGTGCCGATGGGTGGTTACCAGATGCACCTGGCGGGCGAAATCATGCGCGGCCGCTTCCGCGAGAGCTTCGAGCACCCGGCGGCGATGGTGCCGGGCGAGGTGACCCCCATCCACATCGACCTGCGCGACCGCTACCACACCTTCCGGGCCGGCCACCGCATCATGGTGCACGTGCAGAGCTCGTGGTTCCCCGCCTACGACCGCAACCCGCAGCAGTTCGTGGACACCTACCGGGCCACCCCGGACCAGTACGTCACGGCCGAGCAGACGGTGTACCGCTCGCCGGAGCATCCGTCGCGGGTGACACTGGGGGTGGTGCGGTGACGAGACCGGCCCCGCTGATTCTGCCTGCCATTTGCGCCGTCCTGCTGGCGCCGATGCCGCTGTTCGCCCAGTCCACGCTGTCCTTGCGCGTGGCGCCCGAGGCAGGCCGGTTGTCCGTCGAACACATCAAGAAGGTGACCATCGGCGGCGGATCCAGTTCGAGCGCATCATCCGCTTCGGGACCGAGGCTGGGCGCGAATCTGACCGCCGGCATCAGTCGGGAATTGCCCGGGAACTGGCTGCTGGGGGCCGACTTCGAGGGCGCGATCTTTGTGCGCCGCGCGATCGAGGGCACGATTCAGGCGACTCCGCGCGGCAACGTCCACGACGTCTGGCCGGGCAGCTGGGACTACCGCGACCGGTACGGCATCGGCCTCAGCCTCGTGGCGGGCCGCCGGTTCGGAAGCGGAGGCTCGCGGGGCTACGTCTTTGGCGGACCGCGCCGGACTTGGAGCGAGTTCGCCACCGGAGGGGTCAATCCCGCAAACAGCGAAGCCGGTGAGGACCGCGACAGGTTCACGACGATACCCTGGACCGTGGGCATCGGCGCCACCCTGGACTGGAAGTGGCCCGTCGACATCCGGGTCCGCTACTCGCAGTCCTACCTCGACTGGATCATCGAACAGGGCTCGCTGAGGCTCGACTACCGGTACAACATCAGCGGGGTGTCGATCTCGGTGGGGGTGGGGCTGGCCGGTTGATACCTGGTCCTGCGTTCGATGGAGATGTGAGAGAATCACTCCAGTTCCGCCAGCCGGTCCCGGACGTGCCGGGCCAACTCCTCGACCCGAGCCAGCGCCGTTGGCCTGTCGATCGGCTCGTGGCCGGGCCCGAGACCCTCATACCGGAACTGGACCGCATAGGGCGTGAAGGTGGCAAGCGGCCGGAAGAATCCGACGGCCGCGCCCTGGGACGCCAAGAGGTCAAGCAAGTCGTCGAGATCGTGCCGGAGTGGATACATCTGCCCCAAGGCACAGAGCCACGCCTTGAACGCCTTCTTGGCGGCCTGCTGCACATGGAATCCGAACGATTCGTCGGGTGCGCCCGCGGTCATCTCCCTGAGGGTCAGGATGCCGCGGTCGGCGGCGTCGAGAAGGGCGCGCGCGCATTTAGGATCGCTCATACATCACCCTGCCTTCCCGCAATGCCCGGGCGAGGACGAAGTTGAGCGAATCCCGCCAGTAATCCACGTCTTCCTGCGAGTACACCAGTACATCCACCGGAACTTGAAAGGGGCGGAGGGCCTGACGGAGGCGGACGATCTCCTTGTGACGGCTTCGTCCAGGGCCGAAAGGTTCGGCCTCCACGACGATCAGATCCACGTCGGAATGCTTGCGTGAGTCACCGCGCGCGCGGGACCCGAAGAGAATCACTTGCTCGGGGTCTGCTTCGTCTACGAGCGCCTGAACCATCTGGTCGATGATGGAGTCTGTGACTTGCACCATGGTTTCCTGACCGTCCGCCGCTCTTCCCCGGACCACCGCCGCCACAACGGACGTGGGGACGACATCGGCGTGCAACGAGCCCGCCGCTGATGAAGGGAACGGTGGACCGGCGCGATGCGGAGGTCAAGGTGCCCGGCTGGGGGTCTGCCATTTTGGCAGACTTGCCCCCCTGACTCTGCCATTTTGGCATGAGCTCGTGAACCCGCATCCGGTGCGATCATTGAACTTACGGGCTTCGTTGGCCGGATTCCCGCCAATCGGTTCCCGCTGATTGCGCTAGGAGGCCATGCCCCGGCGCTGTGCCAACGCCTTCCTGAGCTTGTCCTCGTCGGCTCGCTGGTAGCACTGAAGCACCGTCTGAGCGGTCTTCCAGCCTCCCAGCTCGCACAGCACCTTCAGCGGCTGGTCCAACAGGTCGGACGCGAACTTCCGCCTCAGCGAATGCCAGCCTCTCCCGCGCTTCGGTTCCAGCCCGGCGAGCGCCTCGGCCTTCTTCCACCACTTGGCGACCCGCCCGCGGTCGATGCACTTCGCGGGGTTCCTTGACGCGGGCAGCAGCGGTGTGTTCCCGATCCCGGGGTTCCGCCTCCGCGCCTCCTCGAGGACGGCGAGCGCCCCGGCAGTCGCCGGGGTCCGGTGCTCGTATCCCGTCTTCTCGTGTTCGCCGCGCCAGCGGATGACGCCGGCTCCGAAGTCGATGTCCGCCCAGCGGATTGTAGGCAGCCGGAATCACGGCAGAAGATCGTCTAACTGTATACGGGACTGCACGATCTGCGCTTTCTGCCGTTGTACTGGATCCTGCTGGACCGTGCCATGAAACCGGGAATCCCGGACCTGATTGGCGGGATTTCCCCCGGTCGTTTGGGCTGGCACGCCGGTGTCCTTTCGCGGCGTTTCCGATCAATCAGAACGTGAAGTCGAGCGCGAGTCTAAGTCCGAGGTCGGGTTGTTGACCGGGCAGTTGGCTGCGCGAGCCCTCGAAGCCGAGTCTGAGTGTCTGGCCGACCCGGTATCCCGCCCCGAGCGACCATGCCCGGTTCCCGCCGTGGGCGGAAAGCCGGGTATAGCTGTCGAGCGCGCCTCCGCCCTCGGGGTTCTTGAGCGCGTATCCGGCCTCGGCGTCGAGACGCCATTGTCCTTGCTCGTCGGTCGGTATGTGCCGGAACGCGTGGCCGTCCATGAGACCGTGGACTCCGCTCCGGTCGTGACCCTGGCTGGGGCTGATCGCGAGGCGGAACCCTTCGCCCCGGGTGCCGGGATCGAACGCGATCCTTAGCGCGGCGCCCCATTCGCGGTGTCGGCCGGAGCCGAGCGCGAGCCTTCCCCGGAGGTCGAGGTCGAGCCCGCGGCCCGCGTAGCCGACCGAGGCGCCGGTCTCGGCTCCGCCGCCGGTGTCGGCGTCGCCGCCGTCGTATCGAGCTCCGGCCTCGGTGGCGAGCTTGAGTCCTCCGATCATCCATGACGCTTCGAGCAGGGCGCGTGCGCGCGAGGCCATGCCTTCGCGCCGCCCGTCGTCGGCGCGCATGCCAACCGTGAATGCGTCGCCCTTGAGGGCGAGCCCGAACGCGCCCTGTTGCGCGAGCGGCGCGTTGAGGCCGCCGGAGAGCATCCGGAGCGACGCGTCGCCGGTGTCCCCTCGATGGTCGTCGCCGCCCACCTCTCCGCCGCCGTATCCGGCCATGGCCCAGAGTCCGATGCCGGCGGAAGGCTGAACAAACAGGTAGGGATGCACGCTGTTAATAGCGTGTCCGAGCGAACCGGCGACGGACCGGTGACCGTAGTCGAGGTCGCCGTCGCTGCGCATGAGCGAGACCCCGAACAGCGCGGACGAGCCGATGCGGGCGTCGGCGCCGACGGTGAGCGCGCGCAGGCCGCCGTCGTACTCGACGCCCGGCTCGCCGCGGAACGATTGGGCGGAGCCTTCGGCCCAGAGCCCGAACCGTGGCATGCCCGGCGCGGACTGCGGCCCAAGGCCGGTGGCGAACGAGACGCTCGGCAGCAGACGGACTGCGGCCTCCCGCGCGCCGGGCAGTTCGGGCGCCCCGGAGCGTCGTCCGATCTCGGCGGCAGAGAACGGGTTGAGCGAGACGCCCGCGAGCGAGGCGAGCGTTCCCGCGGCGCGGCCCGCCCAACCGGATGGGGAACCGGTCGCGGCGGAGCCGCCCGGCGAGGGCCGCATGACGGCGTCGATGCGCGCGCCGACGGCCTGTCGCGCACCCTCGGCCACCGCGCGTCCGAAGACGGCGAGGCCGACATCGAACGCCTCGTCCCGGAGCGCGCCGTCGTCGCGCGCCGCGATCCGAACCGTGGCGGAGGCGGCCGTGCCCGCGTTCACGGCTTCGGGCAGCGCTCCGAACCCGAGCGCCATGAGGCCGGACGGGGCTTCGGCCGGGATGTCGAGCGTGAACGCCGCGAGCGAGTCGCCGGGCTCGAAGACGACCGGCTCCGGGACGATGGGAATGGACACCCCCCGGTCCATGACGGCCGTGAGAGGCACCGCCACCCGCCGGTCGGCTGCGGGACTGATCCGCAGCGTGACTTCGGTCCCTCGCGCCCCGGCCGTCGCCGTGTACGCCGCCGCCGCGAACTCGACTTCGAGTTCGGCGGGCTTACCGTTGTCGACCACCGCGGCGGCGGCCCTGTCGCTCGCAACCGCCGCGACGACGACTCGCGTGGTCGCCGGCACTCCCACGGCCACGCCGTCGGGCAGATCGCCGAACCGGACCTCGACGGTGTCGGACGCCGAGAGTCCCGCCGTGCCGACCGTGACGTTTGCCGAGCCCGCTCCGGGCTGGAACGTGGCTGTGTGCTTCGAGTCGCCCGCAACGACCTCGACGGAGAGCGCCGCCGAGCCCGCGGGAGACAGCAGCACCGAGACATCGACCGATGCGCCCTGGGCGACGGTGTAGGTGTCCGCGCCGAACGAGACCACCGGCGTGTTGGCTCCGACGACCGCCACCGCCGCGCTCTCCGCCCGCTTGCCGGGTCCGTGGCCGTCGGTGTAGGCGAACACGGCGCGCAGGTGTTTGCCCGCGTCGGCTTCGGCCGGCGTGTAGAACCGGGTCCGCGCGCCCGCGATGTTCGTCCACGCCGCGCCGCCGTCGCCCGAGCGCTGCCAGCGCCGCGTCTTGCCCGCCTCTTTCGATCCGTCCTGGTCCATGAGCGTCGCGGCCAGCCGCTCGCCCACCCGCGCCACGTCCGCGCTCAGCGCGATCTTGCCCGGATCGTCCGCGTTCGTGACTTGGATCCTGACCGACGCGGTGTCGGCAAGCTCGCCGTCGCTCGCCTCGACCTTGACGTTGTACAGCGTGTTCCCGCTCTCGTAGTCGAGCACCGCGCCCTCGGCCACGGTGATCTGGCCCGTCGAGGCCTCGATCCCGAACAGCGCCTCGTCCCCGCCGGGCACGAAGGCGTAGGACAGCGACGCGCCGTCGTCCGGATCGGTCGCGGCCACCGGAGCGCCGACCGCCGTCCCGCCCGGCGAGTTCTCCGGCACCTCACGGTCCAGCGCCGTGGGGAACGTCGGCGCCGTGTTCGCGGGCAGCACCTCGACCGCCTCGCTCGACGCCCGCTTGCCCTTCCCGTGGCCGTCGTCGTAGGTGAACACCGCGCGCAGCCACCGGCCCTCGTCGTTCGTGCCGGGCGTGTACTTGCGGCCCGATGCGATGTCGTTCCACGAGCTGCCGCTCCTGGACCGCTGCCACTTCCGCGTCCTGCCCGCGCTCCGCGCGCCGTCCTCGTCGGTCAGCATGGCGGTCAACTCGACGCCCACCCGCGCCACCGCGGGGCTCAGCGTCACCACGCCCGGATCGTCGGCGTCGGTCACGCGGATCGTCACCGATGCGGTGTCGGCCAGTTCGCCGTCGCTCGCCTCGACCCCGACCACATGCAGCGTGTCGCCGCTCTCGTAGTTCAGAACCGCGCCGTCGGCCACCCTGATCTGGCCCGTCGCCGCGTCGATCCCGAACAGCGTATCCTCATTCCCGGAGGCCAGACTGTAGAACGGCGATGTGCCGTCCGGATCGGTCGCGGCCACCGGCGCGCCGATGGCCGTGCCGCCCGGCGAGTTCTCCGGCACCTCGCGCTCGTACACGGCGGGGAACTTGGGCGCCGCGTTCGCGGGCAGCACCTTGACCGGATCGCTCACCGCCCGCTTGTTCGGCCCGTGACCGTCGGCGTAGGTGAACACCATGCGCAGCCACCGGCCCGCGTCGGCCGTCACGGGGTTGTACATCCGGCCCGTGCCGATGTCGTTCCACGAGTTGCCGTCGCGCGACCGCTGCCATGTGCGCGTCCTGCCCGCGCTCTTCACGCCGTCCTCGTCGGCCAGCATCGCGGTCAACTCGACGCCCACGCGCGCCACCGCGGGGCTCAGCGTGACCTCGCCCGGATCGTCCGCGTTCGTCACTCGGATCGTGACCGACGTGGTGTCCGCGAGCTCGCCGTCGCTCGCCGCGACATGGACCATGTAGAGCGTGTCCGCGCTCTCGTAGTTCAGCGCCGTGCCCGCGGCCACCGTGATCCGGGCCGTCGCCGCGTCGATCTCGAACAGGGACGCGGCTCCGCCCGTTGTGAAGCCGTAGGCCAGATCGTCCACGTCCGCGTCGGTGGCCGTCACGGGCTCGCCCACCGCCGTGCCCGCCGCCGAGTTCTCCGGCACCTCGCGCTCGTAGGCGTCCGCGCCGAACGCCGGTGCGCGGTTGGCCGCAGCGGTTGTCCCCTCGCCGGACTCCGACCACTCGCCCGCGCCCTCCGAACTCTCCGCGCGCACCTGCACGAAGTACGCCGTGCCCGCATCGAGCCCCGTGATCTTGTGAGTCGATATGGTTCCCAGCCCGGACAGCACCGTCCAGTCGTTGTCCTGGTTCGCACGGTAGCGAAGGTCGTAGCCCGTGATCGCGGGCCCCTCGTTGGACGGCGCGCTCCACGACACCGACACCTCGCCCTCGCCGCCCGTCACAGTCGGCGCGTCCGGCTTGCCCGGCGCGGGAACGTCCGTCACCCGGATCTTCACCTCGGTCGCATCCACAAGCTCCCCGTCGCTCGCCTGGACATGGACCGTGTACACGTTCTTCACGCCCTCGTGGTCGAGCGCCGCACCGGTCGCCACCGTGATCTGGCCGCTCTCTTCGTCGATCTCGAAGGAGGTCTCGTCTCCGCTGGCGATGAAGGAGTAGGCCAAGTCGTCCCCGTCTTCGTCGGTGGCCGTCACGGGCTCGCCCACCGCAGTGCCGGGCGCCGAGTTCTCCGCGACCTCGCGCTCGTGAATGTGCGAGCCGAATACCGGCGCGTGGTTGGGTGCGTCCTCCGTCGCTCCCTCGCCGGACTTCGACCACTTGCCCGCGCCCTCCGAACTTTCCGCGCGCACCTGCACCTCGTACAGCGTACCCGCGTCAAGCCCGGCAATCGTGTGGGCCGACACGGCCCCCAGCGCCGCGAGCTTCGTCCACTTGTTGTCCTCGTTCGCACGGTACCGCAGGTCGTAGCTCGTGATCGCCGGCCCATCGTTGGGCGGCGCGCTCCACGTCACCGACACCTCCTTCTCGCCGCCCGTCACCACCGGCGCGTCCGGCCTTCCCGGCGCGGGAACATCCGTCAGCCGGATCGTCACCGACACCCTGGCTGCGAGCGTCCCGTCGCTCGCCTCGACATGGACCGTGTAGACGTTCTTCTCGCTTTCGTAGTCGAGCGCCGCGCCCTCGGCCACCGTGAGCTGGCCGCTCGATGCGTCGATCTCGAAGGAGGCTTCGTCTCCGCCCGCGACGAAGGCGTACTTCACGTCGTCCCCGTCCTTGTCGGTGGCCGTCACGGGCTCGCCCACCGCCGTCCCGGCCGCCGAGTTCTCCGCGACCTCGCGCTCATAGGCGTCCGCGCCGAAGGCCGGCGCGTGGTTGGACGCCTCCGTCGTTCCCTCGCCGGACTCCGACCACTCGCCCGCGCCCTCCGAACTCTCCGCGCGCACCTGCACCGAGTACGTCGTGCCCGCATCCAGCCCGGTGATCGTGTGGGCCGACACGGCCCCCAGCGCCTTGAGCTCCGTCCACTCGTTGTCCGAGCTTGCCCGGTAGCGCAGGTCGTAGTCCGTGATCGCCGGTCCCTCGTTCGTCGGCGCGCTCCACGACACCGACACCTGTTCCGTTCCGCCCGCCACCACCGGCGCGACCGGCCTGCCCGGCGCGGGCACGTCCGTCAACCGGATCTTCACCTCGACCGTGGCCGTCAGCTTCCCGTCGCTCGCCTCGACATGGACCGTGTAGACCTTCTTCTCGCTCTCGTAGTCGAACGCCGCGCCGGCGGCCACCGTGATCTGGCCGCTCGTCTCGTCGATCTCGAACAGCGCCTCGTCCCCGCCCGCCACGAACGCGTGCGTCACCGCGTCGCCGTCCGCGTCCGATGCCGCCACCGGATCGCCCACCGCCGTGCCGGCCGCCGAGTTCTCCGCCACCTCGCGCTCGAATCCGTCCGCCCCGAACGACGGCGCGCCGTTCGTCACCGTCAACCCGAAATACTGCTTCGCGCTTCCGCCGTGCCCGTCGCTCGCCAGCACATCGACACGGGTGCTTCCCTTCTTCACGCCCGTCACCGTCAACTCCGCGCCCTCGACCGAAAAGCTCGCGAACCCCTTGGAAACTGCGGTCGCCGTGTATGTAAGCTTGTCCAGGTCGAAGTCCCGGAAATACTCCGCCAGCCCCACCTCGAAGCTCTCGCCCCGCGCGACCGTCCGATCCTTGATCGAGCCGAGCCTGATGGGCTCCCGGTTCGGAACCTCGACCTCGAACTCCTGCTCGTCCGTCCCGCCGTATCCGTCGTCCGCCGTCACGGTCACCTTCGCCGAGCCTCGCGACACCGTGCGAATCTCGACCACGTTCCGGGCCATCTCGACCGTCACGACGCCCTCGTCCGACGAAGACGCCCGGTAGGTGAGCTTGTCCCCGTCCGGGTCCCGGAACGCACCCGACACCCCGACCGTCACCCACCCATGCATGTACGTCGTCACTGGTCCGATCGACCCCACCGCCACCGGCGCCCGGTTCGGAACCGTCACCGCGAAGTCCTGCGGCACCGACCCGCCGCGACCGTCCAGGGCCGTGACCGTCACCCGCGCATCGCCGCGCGACACGCCCGTCACCGTCACCTCGCTCCCGCTCGCCGACACCTTCGCGACCGCTTCGTCCGACGAGGACGCCTCGTAGCTCAGCTCGTCCCCGTCCGGATCCCGGAAGTGGGGCGCCGCGTCCACCACCTCCATCGAGTCCGCCTCGACCGTGATCGCCGCCATCGCGCGCACGATCACGGGCGCGGCGTTCTCGGGCTTGACCGTCACGCCGAACACTTGGTCCGCCGTCCCGCCGTGCCCGTCGTCGGCCGTCACCGTGACCCGCGACGTGCCGACCTTTAGCGCCTCGTAGCTCACATGCTCCCCGGTCACCGTCACCGACAGCACGCCGACGTTCGACGAGGACGCCTTGTACGTCAGCGCGTCGGACTCCGCGTCCGAGAAGTGCGCCGACACCCGCACGCTCCCCGTGTCGCCCTTCGACAGGATCAGCGCTGGTATCGTACCCACGAGCTCTGGAGCCTCGTTGGGCACCGTCACCAGGAAGCTCTGGGAGGCCTGCGCGCCTTTGGGATCCCGCGCGGTCACCGTCACCCGCGACTCGCCGCGGAGCACGCCCGTCACCTTCAACTCACTCCCTTCCACCCCCACCGTCGCAGCCGCCTCGTTCGACGAGGACGCCTCGTACTCCAGCGCGTCGCCGTCCGGGTCGCGGAAGTGCGCCGACACGTCCACCGTCTTCGATTCGCCCGCCGCAACCGTCATCGCCGGGATCTCGGTCGCCGCCACCGGCGCGGCGTTCGCCGGCTTCACCGTCACGCTGAACCGCTGCGAGGCCTCCTCGGCGTGCGGATCCCGGGCCGTCACCTTCACCTCCACGCTCCCCTTCGCCACGCCCTGGACAACCACCGTGGCGCCGTTCACGGAAACCGTCGCCACGGTCTCGTTCAACGACTCGGCCAGATACGTCAAGATATCGTTGTCCGGGTCGCTGAAGTGAGACGACACCACCACCGAAACCGACTCTCCGGCCACCACCTCCCGGGCCGGGATCGCGCTCTCGATCTTGGGAGCGCCGTTCGTCGGTGGCGGGTCCGTAACCGTCACCGTGAACTTCTGACTGACCTCCAGGCGGCCCGGATCGCGCGCCGTCACCGTGACCTCCGCGCTGCCCTTCGCCACGCCCCGGACCACCACCGTGGCGCCGTTCACCGAGACCGTCGCCACGTTCCGGTTCGACGACGACGCCAGGTACGTCAGGTCGTCACCGTCCGGATCGCTGAAATGCGAAGACACCACGACCGACTTCGACTTGCCCGTCACCACGTCCTGGGCCGGGATCGTGCTCTCGATCACCGGCGCCTCGTTCACGTCCGTCACCGTGACGCCCACGTCGCCCTCGGCGCTCACCGTCCCCGAGCTCACCGTCAGCTTCAGCGCGTACGAGGCCGTCGTCTCGTGGTCCAGCTTCCCGGCCACCTTGAGCTTCGCTGCGTCGTCGCCCGAACCGGCAGCCGCCACCGTGAAGTTCTCCGACCCGGTGCCCGAAAGCGCGTAGCTCAGCGTGCCGCAAGCGCCCGTCGCGGTCACTCCCACCTTGCCGTCCACCCTGTCGCCCGTGCCCGCGTCCTCCGGCACCGAAAGAGCCCCCTTCGACACCGATATCCGGCACTCGGTCGTCGTCTGTGGCACGACCGTCACCGAAAACGTCTGCGTTGCCGTCAAACCCCCGCGGTCCCGCGCCGTTACCGTGACCGTCGCGCTCCCCGCCGCAACGCCCGTCAACGTCACCGGGCTCCCGCTCGCGTTCACCGTCAGCCTGCCCGTCGCCGACGACTTCGACTCGAACGTCAGCCGGTCCCCGGCGTCCTCGTCCGTGAAGTAGCCCGTCAGGTTGACCGAGATCGGATCCCCGACTTGGACCCTCTGCTTGCCGATCGCCCCGCTCGCCCTCGGCGGATCGTTCTCGTCCGTCACCTTGATGCGCACGCGCCCGGATTTGCTCGCGGAACCGCCGCGCTCGCTTACCGTCAGCGTCAGGTCGTACGAACTCCTGACCTCGAAGTTGAAGTTCCCCGTGATCGCTGCGTTGTCGCTGCTGGCGTTCACCGCGGCGGCGGAAACGTCGTCTGCGCCCGCGCCCCCCAACGCGTAATCGAGGGTGCCGCAATCGCTCGCATCCACGCCCACCGTTCCCACGGTGGTGGAGTGCTCTCCCAACGTGAAGTTGCCGTTCGCAACCGATGTGATCGAACAGTCCGGCACCGGCTCCGGCTCCACCGTGACCGTCACGTCGTCGGTGTCGGTGGCTCTGTCGTCGTCCGTCACCTTCAGCCTGAACTCCAGATCCGTCGTCGACGTCACGCCCGGAGCCCGGAAATGGGGCTCCGCCTTGTCCGCGTTGTAGAGCGTCACCTCCGGTCCGCTTAGCTGCGTCCACGCGTACTCCTCGATCGTCCCGTCCCTGTCGTAGCTGTCGCTACCGTCCAGATCCACGCGGTCGCCCTCCTCCACCGTCTGGTCCCTTCCGGCGTCTGCTACCGGAGGCTTGTTCACCTCCTCCACCTCCACGGGGCCGCTGGCCGTGTCACTTGCTTTGTTGAGGTCGGTCGCTACGGCACTGACCGTGGCACGACCGCCCGCCACACCCTTGATCGTCAGGACGCTCCCCTTCAAGCTCACCGTCGCGATCCCTTCATCGGTCGATTTCTCCCCGCCGTAGCTCAGCTGATCATCAGGATCCTGATCGCTGCACAGCTCGGCGAGATCGACCGACTCGCTTTGCCCCGCCTTCATCTTCTGCAACGGAATCGGTCGGCACTCCGGCTCACGATTCGTCACCTTGACATTGAATATTTGCTTGGCTGTTCCGTCGCCTTTGCCGTCGTCGGCCGTCACCGTTATTCCTGCGGTCCCAACAGATTCCCCGGTGTACGTCACCTTGCTGCCAGTTACTCCGACGCTCACGATGGTCGAATCTGTGGAAGCCGCCTTGTAGGTGAGCTCATCGCCATCGAGATCCCGGAAGTACGAGGTCACGTCCACCGAGCCGGTCTCACCCCAGTTGACGCTCTTGTTCGGAATCGTGCCCACCGGTTCCGGGGGCCGGTTCGGTTGAATCACCGTCACCGGAATGCTGGGGCTGGCGCTTCCGCCATTGCCGTCGCTCACCATCGTCCCCACGTCCGTGTTGCCCGCTCCCACGCCCGTGATCTTCAGCTTGCTGCCGTTCAGGCTTACCGTCGCCACGTCCTCGTCGTCCGAGTATTCGTCTTCGTAGCTCAGAAGATCACCGTCTTTGTCACTGCAATAGTCGGCCAGGTTGACCGTCACGCTCTTCCCCGCGTCAACTGGCTGACGGGGAATCTGATCGCACTCGGGAGGGGTGTTCGTCACCGTCACCAAAACCGTTGCCTTGGCGCTCTCACCAAGGGGGTCGGTCGCCGTTGCGCTGATTGTCGCGTTTCCCCGGGCCACGCCGGTAATCGTCAACTCGCTACCGCTCAGGGCCACCGTCGCTACCCCGGTGTCGCTCGATTTCGCGCCGCTGTAGCGCAGGCGATCACCGTCTTTGTCGCTGCAATAGTCGGCCAGGTCGATCTTTACCTTCTCCTCGCGATCAATGTCTTGAGAAGGAATCGGCTTACAGCCCGGGGGGCTGTTCATCACGGTCACCGTAAAGCTCTGACTCGCCGAGAGGTCACCCACATCCGTCGCGGTCACGGTCACCTCCGCGCTCCCCACCTTCAGCCCCTCATAGGTCACCGTGCTCCCGCTCACGCTGACTCCAACGACGCTTGGCTCCGACGAGGAAGCGGTGTACTTCAGCGTGCCTCTTTCCGGATCACTGAAGTACGAAGACGCGTCCACTTTCCCGCTCTCGCCCTTCTTGATCGTTGCGTTCGGAATCGTGCCCACCGTTTCCGGCGTTCCATTCACGATGACGATCACATCGACGCTCGCACTGTCCCCGCAGTCGTCGAGCACGCTGACGGTCAAGGGATAGCTGCCACCGGACAGGGTGGCCGTCGTCGAAATCTCGCCGGTCAATACGTTGATCGTGAACTTGTTCCGTCCCCCGCCCAGCGAGTAGACCGCGAGGCTGTGCGTGTCGGCGGCCACGGTGCCGATCACCGTCCCGGAAGCCACCGGCTCGTTGAACCGGAACACGGTCTGGATGCCGGGCGGAAACGCCACGTTGCACCCGATGAACGCGGACTGCGGCTTCGGGTCGACCTTGACGGCATCCCCGGTCCCGCTCCGCGCCGCGTCGGCGGGTGGGTCCAGCGACACATAGAAGACCTCGACGGCCTCCGCGTTGTCGTCCTCCAGCGTCTGCACGCTGATCGGTTTCGAGGTCTCGCCCGGCTGGAACAGGACGACCTCGTCCGCAGCCGTGTAGTCCCGGCCCGCCACGGCTGTCCCGTCCTTGGTCCGCCAGCGCACCGAGATCCGGCCCGCCACCGGCGTCGACATGGTCACCGCCGATCTCCACGCGGAACCCTCGCTGATGGTGTCCGGCACCGCCGTGAGCGAGACCGCCACCGTTCCGTTGTCCGCAATGGTCGCCGTGGCGGCCGTCCCGTCCACGATCACCGTGCCGGGACCGGTCGCGCCGGTGAGCGCGAGCACCACGGTCTCGCCCTTGTCCAGGATGCCGTCCTCGAGCGCTTCGAGCGCGATCCGGGCAGTGCTTTCGCCCTTCGCCACCGTCGCCTCGCCCGCGAGCGCCGTGTAGTCCTCGCCGGACACGGCCGTGCCCGAGACCGAGTAACGGACCGTGACGGCTCCGGCGGCGGTGCTCCCCGCTACCGCCACCTCGAAGTGGCCGGTCGCACCCTCGGCCACCGTTCCGCCAGCGGGTGCGGAGAGTGTCACCCTCAGCGTGTCGGACGCCATCGCGGGAGCATCGGTGAGTCCATGCGCCCCGGTCGGCGAGACGGCAGCCAGCAACAGGCCGCAGACCGCCGCTGCGGAGAGTCTTCGCGCCGTCCTGCGGAGCGGGGGCGAACTCGTCAAGGGACATGGCGGCCGGGTGTCGGACCGGGCCGGATGTAGCAAACTCAGGGTGGTCATTGCGCAAAGGGGTCCTTGAACAGGGGGTGGGGAGGTGGGAGTGTGGCCCGGTACGGCCGGAAATGGCAGCCCGAAGGGTATCAGGAAACCCTGAACAAGCAAGGGGCGCGGAGAGACCCGGGTGCTGCCAGCGCAGGACCAACGGCTGCCCTGCGCGTCGAAATTGGGACTACGCGCTCAGGGCCGGATGACCCTCACCACCTTCCCGTTCTTGTCCACCACCACCACGGGACCCTCGATCACGTCGTCGGCGAACGACTCCGCAATCGCTGCCTCGACACGGGCAGCCGCGCCTTGAGCATCTCCCTGCACCTGCCCGGGCAGCGTGTACGGATCAGCCTTGCTCACGTCCACCACGTGGCCCAGATCCGCCAGAGCCTGAAGCGTGATCGCCGTCAGCAGGGATTCCCCGTAGGGTGACATGACATCGCCGGGGATCACGCTTTGCCGCCAATGGATGTGCAGGGTCGGCACCCTGTCCTCGAGGGGCACCTTCCCGCCCGGATAGCCTTCGCCCCCCGCGGCGTTGAACGCCGCCACCGCGAGCGGACCCGCGAAGTGCGGGTCCGTGTGTTCGTCCCGGAACATCTTACCCCACGAGGGCAACGCTCCACCGTGGGTCCAGTCGCCAATCCCCAACACATGCCCGATCTCGTGCAGCGCCAGGTTGTACAGTTCGGCCTGGTCGCGATCGCGAACGTATCCAAGGCTGTACGACGCCCCTCCAAGGAAAACGTGCCCCGACTCTTCGCGCCTGCCGTAGACGCCGGCATATGCCGCCCCGCCGATGGCTTTTAAGCTCATGCGGATCAACAGGTCGTCAATGACGCCCACGGAGCGCGGGAGCCTTTGTTGCCCAAACAGTTCCTGGAGCTCATCAAGCGGCATGTCCGGCAGGTCGCCCGTCACCGCCTCCATCCACCGGTCCGCCGCCCGGCGTATCGTCCGTTCCTCCTCAGCCGTGAACCCCGGTTCGAAGTACAGTTCGATGTTGAAAGCGTCGGGGTCCGGTGCCGGAACGACCCACGCCTGGAACCGCAGTGTGGCCCGCAACCCGCCCGGATCGTTGGCCGTCACCTCGACCTCGGTCGTGTCCACCGATAGCGGATCCAGCCACAGGACCCCTTCCTCGATCCATGCGGCCACCACGCCCGACCGGGTCGTCGCTACGCTATAGGTCAGAGGGTCTCCGTCGGGGTCGCTGAAGTAGTCTGAGAGTGCCACGTCCGCCGAAGGACCTTCGTCTTGCAGCCGGTGCGCAGGAATCCGCGACCGCGCCACGGGGCTCCTGTTGTCGGTTTCCGCGAACAGCACCAGCTCCTCGCCGGGGATCAGTTCCAAGCCGGTATAGCCCTCCGCCGTCACCCGGGGCGGTGGCCCGAACCCGGCATGCGCTGCGCCCGCGCCGGTCGCGGAGACCGTGATCGGGGCGCTCACGGAATCGCCCGGCAGAAACGAAACGAAGTCGCGAGAGGCCCTTCCTCGCTGCACCGACACCGGCATGTCGAACGCGAACGGCGCTCCCAGGGGTACCCGCGCAATCAATCGCGCAGGCCCGGCAGCCAACGGGTTGGCGACGTCCACCCGGACGAACTCGGGCCGCACGCCGAAGTCGGCGCCCGGATTGCTTCGAAGCGTTACCCACTCCAATTCCGACAGGCCGGCGAACACGCCGTGCGGTAGCTCATCGAGCTCGTTCCAACCAAGGCTAAGCTGGGCAAGCTTCGGCGTCCCCTGGAAGATGCCCGATGGCAGCTCGGCAAGGTCGTTGAAGCTCAAGTCCAGCCTCGTCAAGCTGTCCAGTCCGGCGAAGATGTCCGGCGGCAGCAGCGTCAGGTCGTTGCCGTTCAGGAACAGGCGTCGAAGCGCCGGCGTCTCCGAGAACAACTCCGGCGGCAACTCCGTCAAGTCGTTGTTCCTGAGTTGGATGCGGAAGAGCATCGGCTTGTCCGCGAACAGCCGCGGCGGCAACTCCGTCAGCCGGTTCACCCCAAGCCATATTTCCTCCAGGCGTGAGAGACCATCGAAGATGTCCTCGGGCAGCGAGGTCAACTGGTTCCTGTTCAGCGCGAGGATCTTCAACTGTGTCAGCCCGCTGAACACATCGCTCGGGAGTTCCTGCAACTCGTTGTAGTCGATGACCAGACGCTCCAGCCGGTCCAGGTCCGCAAAATCCCCCGTCGCGACAGCAGTCAGGCGATTGCGTCGCAGGGAAAGTTCTCTCAAGCCCGACAGGCCGCGAAAGAGGCCGGGCGGCAGTTCTGAGATTTGGTTGAAGCTGAGGTTCAGGCGACGCAGCCGCGACAGACCGTTGAAGATGCCGGGCGGAAGCTCCGACAACTGGTTGTCTATGAGTTCCAGCGCATCCAATCCGGCGAGGCCGGCGAAATCGCCGCTGCGAAGCCGGCTGAGGCCCTGCCGGCTGACGAAGACTTGGGTGATGCCTCCGAGCATCTCCTCCGTCACATCCGCGCAATTCGCAGCGCGCGCTCTTCTGGTGATCTCTGCGCTCACCTCTGGCGTCCGGTTGCACACCCCCTGGTCCGACACCGCCTTCGCGCCGAACACGACCTTGAGGTCCGCGGCACTCACCACGAGTCGCTGCGCGCCAACCTCCGGCCCCAGCGTCCACACCGCCGACGCCAACCCCAAGCTATCGGTGATCGTGGCGGCCGGATCCGCGCGACCGCTCCCCGCTTCCGGATCGAACCGCACCGTCGCGCCCCAGATCGGCTGACCCGCATCATCCACCAATCCGACCGAGACCGGATCCGGGAGCTGGCGCCCCGCCAAAGCCCACTGTTCTTCGCCGGAAAGCACTTCGAGCGACGCCACCGCCTCGTTCGGATCTCGCGCCTTCGCTGTGATCTCGACGACGGCATCGCCTCCGGCCGAGACCGTCAGCGTCTGGGATCCGGGAGCCGTCCCAAGCGTCCAAGCGGTCGAGGCCACACCCGCGCTGTCGCTCACCGACGTCCCGGGATCCGCGCGGCCGCCCGCGTCGGGCTGGAACCGTACCGTCGCACCGCGCAGGGGCCGACCGCCCTCGTCCCGCGCCTGCACGACGACGGGCTCCGGCAGGGCGCGTCCGCTCCATGCCCATTGATCCCCTCCAGAAGGCACCTCGAATGAGGCCACCGCCTCATCGAGTTCCAACGCCGTGGCCGCGATCTGGACGCTGGCCACGCCCTCCGCCGAGACCACCAGCGTCTGCGGTCCCGGCTCCGGCCCGAGCGTCCACTCGACTCCCGCCAGACCCGTGCTATCGCTGAGCACCTCCGCGAACTCGACACGCCCTCCGCCGAGATCCACCTCGAACCGCACCGCCATTCCGGATACCGGGGCACCCCCGGCGTCCAGCACGCGCACGCCGACCGGTTCGATCAGCGAGAGTCCCGCCGCCGCGCGCTGTCCCTCTCCGAACGTTTCGAGCACGTCCGCCAACTGCTGCACGCGGACCAGCGCATGGTCGGACGACTCGGGAGTCCATGCCTGAAGTTGCGCCGTGCCGTTGCCGCGGCCCGTGACCGTGCCGTCGGCGTCCACCGTGAACACCGCCAGGTCCAGGCTATTCCAGCGCACCGCCTCTCCGCCCCGAACCGTGAACGCGAACTGGTCTCCGATGTGCGTCAGGGTCACGGAGTCCGGCACGATTTCGAGCGCCGGCTCCGGCTCGACCACCGGATCCGAGTCGCAGGATCCGAGCACAGCCAGGAACACCGCGGCGGCTGCCACCGGCAGCCACCCCGGTGGCCTCGCGCTTCCGTCCGTCAAGTCTGCGGGCATGCCCGGATCGAGCGGCTCTCCACTCGTCACGGCGGGGATTCGGGTGCGCATCTTCTTGGTTGACTCAGTACTCTTGGATTTCCCGGACCAAGAGGGTGTCGTCGCGCTCCGGGGACTGGCGGCGAACCCCATGTGCCCTAAAAATGCCCGCACCGAGGCTCATCGAGCAAACGGACGATCTGCTCGGGAGGCGAGACGCCGAGTACTGCGGGGCGGCCCACCGAGACGCTGCCGAAGCATTCCTCCACCCCGTTGGCGACGACATCCGATGGCCCGGATACGTTCCGAGACAGGCCGAGACACCATTGGACATCACAGCGTTTCCGAAGGATTGACCGCCTCGCGGGAGGCTCTCCAGCGTCTTGGACATGGAGACGCCGAAGCAGCAGTTCAGCACACGGGGCAGCGTTCCCCTCGGGACCGCCGCGCCGTCCACGATGGCCGGACTGAAACCTATTGCGGATGGAGTCCGTAGGATGCGGCCCTCCGGGTCACCGAAGCCCGGAGGGCCGCATGATCGAACGAGGCGAAGGACTGGAGGACACGCAAGTAGCCAGGTTGATCCACCCCGCGGCGGAACCGGTGCCCGTGTCCATCTACAGGGGCGCCGGCGGGATCAGATGCCGCTCCGGCTTCGGAGGCACATGGACGGCCCGGCATCGCCGGGCGTCGTTCCACCGGTGGCCCCGCTTCGCGAGGCCCGTCTGAACGGGTTCCCCGAGGCGCTCGCGCAGGTGCGCCGCCACCGCATCGGCGGCAGTCGCCGGCGGGTACCGGACGCGGCGCCCACGGGCTCGCTGGACGCCCGTTTCGTGGATCAGTATCCATCTCACAAGCGGACGCCCGTTTTTCGCGAAGCAACCTGCCTCGCAGCGCCCCTTTGCGACGCTTCCGCTTCGGCGCCCGTTCTTGCCCGGTTCGATCATCCGTGAACGCTCCCCGCCGGGCTGGGCGTCGGGAAGGCCGGGCAGGAGTACTCGCGCGGCGGCTGCGCCGTCCAAGTGCGGTCCTGCTGCACCAGAGCGTTGGCGAGGACGAGGAGCTTCCGCATCACGGCCGTCAGGGCGACCTTCGGCGGCTTCCCGTTGGCGAGGAGCGCCTCGTACTTCCGCTTGAGGTCGGGATTGTGCTGGATCGCGACCACCGCGGGCATGTAGAGCATTCTGCGGACCCGGTGCCTGCCGCCCTGGATGAAGCTCCGTCCCTTCCAGTTTCCGGACTCCCGGGTGACCGGGGCGAGTCCGGCGAGGCTGGCGGCGCGCGACCGAGTGAGCATACCCAGTTCCGGCAAGTGGACGATCAGTCCCGCGGCGGTGATGTCCGAGATGCCCGGGATCGAGGTCAGGATCTCGGCCCGGCGCTCCATCTCCTTCTCCTCCTCGATCCGCTGCCGGATCTCGGCATCAATGAGCTTGAGCTGGCGGTCGATCTGCCTCAGCCTCTGCCTGGTGACCCGCTTGCCCACGGGAGTGCGCAAGTTCCTGCCCCGGTTGGTGGTTGCGGTCCGGTCCCTGACCAGCGCGTCGCGGATCTGCTGGAGCTCGGCAAGGTCGCGCTGCCCCTCCGACCGCGCCTGGGTCGGACGCAGGTCTTCGACAGCGGCCGCCATGGTGGCCAGCATCCGGGCGTCCACCGCGTCGGTCTTGGCGCGCCGCCCGATGGAGCGGGCGAAGGATCGGGCTTGGAAGGGGTTGATCGCGTAGAGGGGGAGCCCGGCCTTCAGGAGGGTGTCCTCGAAGTCGCGGTGGAAGGCTCCGGTGGGTTCGTACGCGATCCGGTCGATCCCGGAGCCGATCCAGACGATCAGCTTCCGGAAGCCGGCGCTGTCGTTCGAGAACCGGGACGCTCTCCCCTCGGGGGCGGCGAAGGCGTCGAGCCAATCCTTGGAGATGTCGATCCCGACGGTGCGGAGGATGCTGCTCATGTGTTCTTCCCTTCTCCTGTGCTTGTCATGCGAGCCTCGATGCTCGTGTATCCATTCAGGACATTGGGAAGGACGGTGGCGACCACACTGAACCACGGCCCCTTACAGCCTGCCAGCCTATCGATCCGACCACCGTCCCTGTTGAGCGCCCGCTCCGGCTCGCTCCGCTCGCCTCTGCGGGCGCTCAACAGCCCGGGCCTTCCCCGTGACCCGGTCGTGCAAATCACGCGGGAATCTGCATGATTATGGGAGACAAGCCAGCGTACTCCTTGGGGCCACACTCCGTGAGTCCCCTGCGGAGGCTGGCGGGGGGCTGTGCCCCCTGTGACCCCCCTAACGCCAACGGCGCGCCATGAAGCCCGGACGCCCCGTTTGGGTGAAGGTTCGCGCCAGCGAGGCGGAGCGTGCCGAGTGGCACGCCAAGGCGCGCTCGGCGGGCTTGACGCTGTCGGATCTGGTGCGCCGGGCGGTCGGCCGGACGCACACGTGGACCGTCGCGCACGCCGAGGTCGAGCGCGAGCGCACCCGGCAGGTGGCGCGCGTCGGCAACAACCTCAACCAGATCGCTCGCTGGGCGAATTCCCACAAGGAGGGGGTCGAGGCCGTCGAGGTGATCGGCCACCTGATCGCCATCAGGCGGGCGCTCAGCGCCTTGGAGCCCGCCGAAAGCCCGGACCCGGATGCATCTTAAGTTCCTGGCGCACGGAACCGGATCGGCCCGCAAGGCGGCCAAATACCTCCTCGGCGAGATTGACGCGGCCGGGAAGCCGCGCGAAGGCGTCGAGGTGCTCAGGGGAGATCCCCACCAGGTGGCCGCCGTGGCCGATGCGCTTCCCTTCGAGCACAGGTACACGTCCGGCGTGATCGCGTGGGCACCGGAGGACCAACCGACCGACAAGCAGATCGAGGCGGTTGTGGACGCCTTCGAGAAGACGGCCTGGGCGGGGCTGGAGTTCGACCGCTACGCATGGACGGCGGTGCTTCACCGGGAGGAGGGCGGCGGCGCTCATGTCCACGTCCTTGCCGCGCGGTGCGACCTGGAGACCGGACGAAGCTTGAACATCGCGCCTCCGGGCTGGGAGAATACGTTCGGCCCGCTCCGGGACGCCTTCAACCACGAGCACGGCTGGGCTCGCCCGGACGATCCGGCGCGGGCCAGAGTGCAGCAACCGGGCCACCGAGCCTACATCGAGGCGGCGCAACTGCGGGCGGGCCTCCGGCTCGAATCCTCACCCCGCGACCTGATCCGCGACTACCTGCTCCAGCGCGTCGAGCACGGGACCGTGCGGAATCGTCACGAGGTCGTAGACGCGCTTCGCGAGGCGGGCCTCGAAGTGCCGCGCCAAGGGATGGACTACGTCACCGCGCTGGACCCGGAGACGGGCGACCGGTGGCGGCTGAAAGGAGAACTGTACGGCATTGGATTTCAACGCGAACGATTTGACCGCCCGGCTCGGGAGACGGCTGGAGACCGAACGCAGGAAGATCGAGGAGTTGACCGCGAACGAGCTGGAGCGGCTCGGCGAGAACTCGCGGCGCGTCGCGAGGCGCGCGCTGCGTTCCATCGAGCGCGATACGGAGGTGGCGGTCGGGAACATGCGCGAGTTGCTGGTCAAGGCGTGGCTCCGGCCCCTGATCGTCGGCGTGGCTCTCTGGCTCGGCATCTTCGTCGGGAGCTGGGCGACGATGCAGTGGTTGTCGAGGAGCATTCAGGACCGGATCGAGGACATCGAACTGGCGAACATCGAGATCGAGGGCGGGCGCGAGATGATCGCCGAGATCGAGGAGACGACGTGGGGCGTGGGGCTGCGGGAAGTCGACGGGGTGCGGTACGCGACGCTGCCGCGTGGCACGCCGGTCCTGACGGCCTTCACCGTGGACGGGCGGCCCTACGTAGAGCTGTCGAGAAGGTGAGGAGGCTGCATGACCGAATTGGAGAGGCAGTTGACGGAGGCCTTGAAGAGGTTGTCCGAGCAGTCCGGGACGGAACGGCGGCGGCAGTCCGAGCAGGTCGAAGCCTTGCGGCGGCGCGTCGAGCGGCTGAGCGCGGAGAACGAAGCCTTGCAGCGGCAAATCGAGCGGCTCGACGGGCAGGTGACACGCTTGGCCGAGTACTACGGGACATTCGCCGCCGCGAGACCGAGAGGCCTTCGTATCTGATTCCCCGCCCGGGACCGGATCGCGATCAGGGTCCGAGCCGCTGACGATGGCGTCCAGTCGCTTGCCGCCCGAACGCCGCAAGGCCCGGCGCGCCGCCGACCGTCCGTCTGGCGGAGAAGCCTTCCCGAAGCGAAGTTTCAACCGCGCAGATCGTGCGGTCCATCACGAGAGGAATCGAATGATGGCACGCACGAAACGAAGTCGGCGGAGCTACAGCGCCGGCGAGTGGGGCCGGAACCGGGTTCGGGTGTTTCCGGATCCGAAGACCGGCATCTACCAGATAGAGTGGCGCGAGAACGGGCGAAGGCTGAGCCGGTCTCTGAAACACCGGGATTGGGGCAGAGCCAAGCGGCAGGCGGACGAGGTTGCCGCCGGCTTGGCGGTTCACCAGCCCAACGGCAAGAAGGACGCCGAACCCGAGCCGCTCACACTGGGAGGGCTTTTTGAAATCTACGGTGAGGAGGTGACGCCGACGAAGGCCCGGAAATCGCAGCAACACGACCGGGCCGCGATGCGGACCTTCCTCGACTTCCTCGGGCCGAACCGAAGACCCGGGACCCTGTCCCAGCGGGATTGGGACCGGTTCATCCGGGCACGCAGGGCGGGAAGCGTCGGAGGGAGCGGCCAGCCGGTGTCGAATCGGACGATCACGCAGGACCTGAAGTTTCTGAACGCGGTCCTCAACTGGGCCGCCAAGTCGAGGGACGAGCGGGGCCGGTTGCTGCTCGACTCGAACCCGCTGAAGGGGCTCAGGACGCCCAAGGTGAAGAACCCCACCCGGGTCGTGCTTTCCAACGAGGAATACGACGCGCTCCTGAAGGTGTCCCGGCAGGTCGGCTGGAAGTTCCACGTCGCCCTCGTGCTCGCGCACGAGACGGGTCACCGGATCGGTGCCATCCGCCAGTTGCGGTGGACCGACATCGACTTCGAGGACCGGACGATCCGGTGGCGCGCCGAACACGAGAAGACGGGATACGAACACCGAACGCCCTTGACCGCCGAGGCCATCGCCGCGTTGGAAGAGGCGCAACGCAGCTATCCCGGAACCGGGGAAGATCCGGTGTTCCCAGCAGCCCAGCGTCCTTGGAGATGCACGGGCGAGTCGCCGGTCGGCGACTGGTGGAACAGAGCCGAGACGCTTGCGGGACTGGAGCCCAGGGCGAAGCGGGGCTGGCACTCGCTCAGACGCAAGTTCGCCAGCGACCTGATGGACCTGCCGCTCAAGGTGCTCTGCGAGCTCGGCGGCTGGCGGGACATCAAGACCGTGCTGCGCTGCTACCAGCGGGCCGACACGGTACAACTCAGGAAGGCCTTGGATAACCGCCCGAGGGTCCGGGGCTGAGTCCCAAGTCGATTCGGCGGGAACCGAACAGCGGGAACCCGTCCGGTGATTCTCCTAAGTTCCGCATTCACAACGAGATGTGAATCCGGTAGCATCTGCCCCCCGGCCAGAGGTTTTCGTGCAGCGAAAACACATCTGGCTCTTCCACAAACCGCAGAAACCAGCGCCCCCGTGGCGCGCCCGCGATCAGGCCGCCGACTCTGGACGACGGGCGAACCCTGCGCGAGGTTTCAAACGCGCAGATCGTGCAGTCCATCGAATCGAGGAGGAATCGAACGATGGCACGCACGAAACGAAGCCGCCGGAGCTACGGCGCCGGCGAGTGGGGCCGGAACAGGGTCCGGGTGTTCCCAGACCCGAAAACCGGCCTTTACCAGTTGGAGTGGCGCGACAACGGGCGCAGGCTCACCCGATCGCTGGGACACCGCGAATGGGTGAGGGCGAAGCGGCAGGCGGACGAGTTCGCCGCCGGATTCGCCGGCCCGGACCTGAACGGCAAGGCGGATGCCGAGCTGGAGCCGCTCACGCTGGGAACGCTTTTTGAGATCTACGGTGAGGAGGTGACGCCCACCAAGGGCGAGCACACCCGGCAGCACGACCGGACCACGATGGCGATGTTCCTCCGCTTCTTCGGACGGAACCGCGACCCGGCCACCCTGTCCCAACGGGACTGGGATCGCTTCATCCGCGAACGCCGGGCGGGAAGGATCGGTCCGAGCGGAAGGCCCGTATCCGACCGGACGGTCGAATACGACCTCAAGTTCCTGATCGCGGTTCTGAATTGGGCTGCGAGGTCAAGGGACGAGCGGGGCCGCCCGCTGCTCGACCGGAACCCGCTCAAGGGCTTCAGAAAGCCCACGGAGAAGAACCCGACCCGGGTGGTGCTCACCGAGGACGAGTACCGGGCGCTTCTGAAGGTGGCGGGCCGGTTGGACTGGCGTTTTGGCGTCGCACTAGTGCTCGCGCACGAGACGGGCCACCGGATCGGAGCCATACGCCAGCTTCGGTGGTGCGACATCGACTTCGAGGGCGGGACGATCCTCTGGCGCGCCGAGCACGACAAGTCGGGCCACGAACACGCCACGCCCGTCACGGGCGACGCGCTCGCCGCTCTCGACGAGGCCCGGAGAAGGAACCCCGGAATCGGAAAAGCACCGATGCTGCCCGCGCCCAGGAATCCGATGGCGTGTGCGGGCGCCGCTAGGTTGCACGCTTGGTGGAGCAAGGCCCAGATTCTTGCGGGGCTGGATCCGATGCCCGGACGGGGCTGGCACTCGCTGCGGCGGAAGTTCGCGAGCGACCTGATGGACCTTCCGCTCAAGGTGCTTTGCGAGCTAGGCGGATGGAAGGATGCACAAACGGTGCTCAGGTGCTACCAGAGGCCCGACGCGGGACAACTCAGGACGGCACTGGAAGGCCGCGGCAGGGCTCGGGGCTGAAATCCCGACCAGCGGGAATCATTCGGCGGGAATCCGGCTCGCGAAATCCCTAAGTTCATCGGCTGCAAATAGTTGCAAAATCCATGCATCTTGCCTCCTCGGCATCTTCTGCGGCGAGTGGCTCCAATCCGGCCGCCCGGGCCGCCGGCTCGCGAGGGAGATGTGGATTGCCGGCGTCGCCATGGTGGTACTGGGACTTGCCTGGGACCTCGTCTTCCCCATCAACAAGAACCTGTGGACCAGTTCCTACGTGGTGTTCACCGCGGGAACCGCGCTCCTCATGCTGGGCACGATGTACTGGGCCATCGACGTCAGGCGATGGCGAGGCGCCTGGAGCGCGCCGCTGGTGGCCTGCGGAATGAACTCCATCGCCATCTTTGTGGCTTCCGGGATGTTCGCCAAGACGATGGGCCGAATCCCCGTGGGCGGCGAGGAGGGTTCATCCCTCTACGACTGGATCTTCCGCCATGGATTCCAGTCCTGGGCGGGCGACTACAACGACTCGCTCGCCCTGGCGCTGGCGCAGGTCGCCCTCTGGCTGGCCGTCGCGTGGCTGCTGCACAGGCGCCGCATCTACATCAGGATCTGATCCGGCCCCGCACTCGTCGGAATTCCGGACTGCGTTGGCGCACAGTGCCGCGCTCGCATCACTCGCCGGTCTGCCAGGGATCCACAACGGCGATGCCGGTTCCATCGAAGTCCCTCGTGTTCCGGGTCGCCACGGACGCGCCCAGGGAAAGGGCAATCGCCGCAATCTGGCAATCGGCCTGCGAAATCGGACGGCCCGCTCTTCGTCGTTCCGCCGCGATTCCGGCGTACGCGCGCGCAGCTTTACGCTCAAAGGGCAGCACGCGATCCTCGAACAGCTCTTCGAAAGCGCGGTCGGCTGCATGAATGAGCTGCCTTCGACGCCTCCCGGCAGGGAGGTAGGCGATGCCCGTTCGAACTTCCGCCTCCGTCACTGCAGTCACGAACAGGTCGCGCGTCGGACGCGCGTTCAGCCAAGCGACGACCGCCGGCTCGGGACGCTCGCGCATGAACTCCGAGACGACGTTTGTGTCGAGAATCACCATCGTCCGCCGACCTCAGTCGAATCGAGGCAGGTCGCGCATCGGTTCGCGGGCAGGAATTTCCAGCTCCACGCCACCCGACGGCTTGAACAACTCGCGGAGCGCGGTCCCCAGTCCCTCGGCGGGCACCGGCCCGCGACCGACCGCCCTGCGCAGGATGACGCGCGCTTCTTCCTCCATCGAACGCCCGTTTTCGGCCGCCCTTACGCGGAGACGTGTCTTCACCGCTTCCTCCAGGTTGCGGATGATGATGCTCGCCATGGGTGCCTCACTGCCCTGCCGTCGGTGCCTCGAGTGCCTTGGAACTTCCTGGAAGATAGATGATGATATCATCGCAATCAATGATAACACTCCGTTAACAGTGAATTGCGCCTTGCCGGTGGGGAAAACAGGTGTTTTGCTGGCGGAGGGTCCGACGGGACTCCGGATCGGTTGCGCTGCGCCCGCGGGTTCGGAACCTCCGGAAGACGCCGCCCCTCAGACGTCCTCCAGCTTTTCCTCCAGCAGCTGGTAGGCGATCGGCAGGAAATCGCGCTCGCTGATGATGCCGATCAGCTTGCCGTTCTTTTCCACCGGGAGAGCGGACACGCGCTTCTCGCGCATGATCCTGATCGCTTCCAGGGTCGAGGTCTCGGGCTCCACGGTCACCACGTCGGACGCCATGATGGTGCGGATCGGATCGGATTCCGAGGTGCCTGGGGCTCCGGAGGCGGCGACCATGCGCAGGATCGACCGGTACGACACCAGGCCCACCAGTGTGTGGTCGTCGTTCTCCACCAGCACGTGGCGGATGTTCTGCTTGTCCATCAGGAAGGCGGCCAGCTCGATCGGCTCGTCCTCGTGCACGGTGAACAGATCGGTCACCATGTACTGCTCGACCTTGAGGTAGTTGTAGCGCCAGCCGCCCGCCTCCCAGATCTCGGCCGGTTCCCAGTTGTGGGCGGGACGCGGATCCCGTTGCCGATGGGCCATCCCCGATGTGAGCGCGGTCATGGACTCGGCGACCGATCCCTTGCCAGTCATGCCGCGCAGCGACTTCAGCTGCCAGGTCGCACCCGTCATGCCGGACTCGACGCGCCCCTGGACGATCCCCAGATAATGGTCGATCTCGTTCGGCTCGATACCGAGCTCCTCGAGCCCGCTCCGCGACAGCGGCAGCAGTTCGCCGAGCAGGAGATCGCGCGCGCTCACGGTCTCCCCGGTGAGCCAGTGGAACCCGGCATCCAGGCCCCTCCGGCTGGCGGCCACGAAGTTGGACTTGGCGTAATCGAAGTCGACCCGGCTGGCGACGTCGCCGTATTCCCGGGCGCCCCCGAGCACCAGCCCGATCCAGAAGGCCGCGTTGGCCACCTCGTCCATGATCGTCGGACCGGAGGGCAGCACCCGGCACTCGATGCGCAGGTGCGGCTTGCCCTCGCTGATCCCATAGCAGGGGCGATTCCAGCGGTACACCGTGCCGTTGTGCAGCTGCAGCGCGGGCAGCCGGGGCACGTCGCCGCGCGCAAGGACCTCGAAGGGATCCTCCGTCACCTCTCCGGTGAGGAGCACGCGGAAGCGCGCGATGTCGTCCTCGAAGAGCTCGGTCACAGACTTCCCGATCCAGCGCTCGCCGAAGCGCACGCGCGTGCTGGTCTGACGCAGGTGCGGCGTCGCGCTGCGCGTGTCCATCGACTGCTCGAAGAGCGCGATGCGGGTCTCGTTCCAGAGCCGCTTGCCGAACAGGAGCGGGGAATTGACGCATGCCGCCAGTACCGGCGGGGTCACCAGCTGGGCCACGTTGTAGAAGCTCGGGAACTCCTCCGCAGAGACCTGAAGATGCACCTGGTAGCTGGTGTTGCACGCCTCCACCATCACCGAGTCGTGCTCGACGAAGATCTCGTCGGTGCCCTCGATGCGCAGCCGGTATGACGATCCGCCCCGGATGCGGTTGAGCGCATCGTTGAGGGCGTAGTAGCGGGGCATGGGCGTAATGCTGTCCATCGACAGGTCGGACTTGCCCAGGGTAGGCAGGATCCCGCACAGCACGACGTCCGCTCCTTCCCGTTGCGCGGCGGCGCGCGCCTGCGCGATCCGCTCCTCGATCTCGACCTCCATGGCCGAGAAGCAGCGGCCGGTGAGCAGCTTGGGCTGGAGGTTGGCTTCCAGGTTGAAGAGCGCCAGCTCGGTCGTGAAGGTGTCCGCGGGAAGATGCTCCAGCACGTCAAGCGCGACGGTCGCCGGGCGCCAGCCGCGGTCCACCAGGAAGAACTCCTGCTCCACGCCGAAGCGGCGCACCCCGGACTCGATCATGTCCTCGGAGAGCATCTTCTCCAGGGCCTTCAGGTCCCTCAGAATCGCCTTTGTGAAGGCGCGGATCTCCGCCGAGTCCCGTCCTGTGTCTGCATCCAGCCGTCCCATTGTGCCTCGTCCGGTTGAACGGGTGGAACCGTTGACAGATGCCCGCGCGCGGCGGGTGCCCATGGGCGCAGTTTATCCAAGACCGTCGTGCAATGCGAGTCGCCGGGCAGGGGTTTGCCGCTACTCGCTGAACGTCGCGATCTCCCGCAGCGGCTTCTTGCCGATGACGGGCACCCTCGCGTCGTCCGCCGGATACCCCGTCACCAGCAGCAGGAACGGGCGCTCGTTCTTCGGCCGGCCCAGAATCCGGTTCAGGAAGCCCATGGGGCTGGGCGTGTGGGTGAGCGAGGCCAGTCCGGCGTGGTGGAGGGCCGCGATTAGCAGGCCTGTCGCGATGCCGACCGACTCGGTGACGTAGTAGTTCTTGCGGCGGGTGCCGTCGGGCAGCAGCGCGTAGCTCTCGGCGAAGATGACGATCAGGTAGGGCGCAACCTCCAGGAAGGGCTTGTGCTCGTCGGTGCCCAGGGGCTCGAGCGCCTGCAGCCACTCGTCCGGCGCCCGTCCCCCGTAGAAGGCCCGCTCCTCGTCTTCCGCGGCCTCCCGGATCTGCTTCTTCACCGCGGGATCGCTCACCACGACGAAGTGCCAGGGCTGGTGGTTGGCGCCGTTGGGGGCGGATCCGGCGGCCAGCAGGCAATCCTCGATGATCTCGCGCGGCACCGGACGCGGTGAGAAGTCCCGAACCGTGCGCCGGCGACGGATTTCCTCCCGGAAGGCGCGCGCACGGGCGCGCATCTCCTGGACGGGATACTCCCGATAGTCGTCCAGCGGCATCAGCCTGACGCTCATTGTCTGCTCTCGATCATCTCGACGATCATCCGCCGGCTCTGCGGATTCCACTCGGGCGGTTCCGGAGCGCTTGCGATCTCCAGCCCCAGATAGAAGATGAGCCGGGCCAGCCGCGCTCCTTTGTCGGCGTCGATCAGCTCCACCTCGTCGCTGGGCCTGTGGTAGTCCGCGTGCGTTCCGTTGAAGAAGAAGAGCACCGGGACGCCGTTGCGCGCGAAGCTGTAGTGGTCCGAGCGGAAGTAGAAGTTCTCCTCCGGCCACAGGTCGTCTATGGCGGTCATGCCGAGTTCCGGATGCGCGGCGTTCACGCGTTCCAGGGTCGTTCCCAGGTCCGAGTGCTCCTTGCCGATGGCCACGATGGTGTCGGGCCAGTTGCGGCCCACCATGTCCATGTTGAGGTTGGCCACCATGCGCCCGGAGGCGACCGGTTCCGGCGGCTCGTCGGCGTAGGCGCGGCTCCCGTGCAGGCCTCGCTCCTCCCCGCTGACCAGCAGAAATACCGTCGACCGCCGCGGCGGCTCTTCGAGGGCGGCGAAAGCCTCGGCGATCTCGATGACCGCGGCCGTCCCGGAAGCGTCGTCGTCGGCGCCGTTGTAGATGCTGTCCCCGCTCGCGTCCGGCTCCCGCACCCCCACGTGGTCCATGTGGGCGCTGAACACGACGTACTCGTTCCGCAGCGCCGGGTCGCTGCCCGTCAGCACGGCGGCCACGTTGGGCGCGTCGACCGGTGGGACGACGATATCGACCCGGCGGGGACGGAAGGAGTAGCGCTGCACGAACTCACCTCCGCCGCCGCCGGGCTCGAGTCCCATCGCGGCGAACTCTCCCGCAATCCAGCGCGCCGCCTCCTCGATCTCCGGGCTGGGCGTGGCCCGACCCCGCATGGAGTCATGGGCCAGAACCGCCACCCGTTCCAGAAAGTCGGTCTCCGTGATGGTCGCCGCGGCCGACCGCGCGTCCCCGGGCGAAGTGTACAGGGAATCCCCCGCCCCGTCGTCACCCCCGCACGCGCCAGCCACCAACCCGGCCAGCATCCCTCCGACCATGCGCCTATCGCCTGCCTTCAATCTCACGGCCTTGCTCCTTGCTGCTACGGTTTCCGGCTCTGCGGCCAACGGACCGCCCGCCCGTCGTCCCGCTTCAAGATAAGCACCTCTCGCCGGATCGCGCGCCAGCTCGGTCCTGAGTTCGCGATGCTCACCAGGATTCTGCTGTCCTGTTGATGAATGCAACGACGGAAATCCATCATCGGCTCGAGGGAGCCGAGGGAAAAACCGCGGTACAATACCAGAGCCCCCGAACCCGCTTCCGCAGGCCCGGGGGCTCACCACCCCACCCCACATCTCGACTCAGCCGATATTCATTCCATCGAACCGGCGAGGGGAATGTTCGGAACGTCCTTCAAGGAAGAGATGGGTCGAGCGTCACGCGCCAGAAGCCGCAGATTGCGGGCTTCCCGGTACCTCCCTTCATCCTCCGCCCTCGATGCCGCTCTTCCCAGGTGCCTGATTCGTTCTTCCGTACTCATCCCACTCCCCCTGTCTCCCGGGGCCTACGCGACCGGCGCATGCCCGGTTTCAGCCAGGTCCGCTTGGTGCAAAGCATTTAGCAAGAGTCATGCCATATCTGGCACCGGACCTCCGCCGCGTGGCCGCGGCGGTTTGCCATGCCGATCCGGCCCCCGTAGGCTCAGGGCTCGCACCCCCGCCCGCGTGGCCGCGCAGGCCCTCGCCCGGAGAATCCAGACCGTGACCACGCCCGCCCAGCACTCGTTCTTCCGCCGCTACCTGCTCCCGGGATTCGTCTTTCAGTCGGTGGTCATCGCGGGGGGTTACGGCACCGGTCGCGAACTCGTGGAGTTCTTCCTCACGCAGGGCCCCCGCGGCGGCCTCCTGGCCATGCTGCTGGTGTCCACGGTGATCTGGAGCGCCACTTGCGCGGTGACCTTCGACTTCGCCCGCCGCTTCTCCGCCTACGACTACCGAACCTTCTTCCGCCGCCTCCTGGGTGGGCGCTGGTGGGTCGCCTACGAAGCCGCATACCTGGCGTTCCTGATGCTGGTGCTGGCGGTCATCGCGGCCGCGGCCGGCAGCATCCTCGAAGAGACGTTCGGCATCAGCTACGCCGCGGGGGTCCTCGGCATGATCGCCGCCATAGGCTACCTGGTGTTCCGCGGGTCGAGGACCATAGAGCGCTTCTTCGCCGGCTGGTCCTTCGTGCTCTACGCCGTGTTCGTCCTCTTCTTCATCCTCTGTTTCGTCTCCTTCGGGGGAGAGATCTCGCAGAGGTTCGCCACCGTTCCGGCCGGCGAGGGCTGGTTCCTTGCCGGCGTGCGCTACGCCGCCTACAACCTCGCGACCATTCCCGGCCTGCTCTTCGTGATGCGGCACGTCGGCACCCGGCGGGAGGCCGTCTCGGCAGGCCTGCTGGCCGGCCCCATCGCCATCATCCCCGGGGTACTCTTCTACCTCGCCATGGTGGGGCAGTACCCTGAGATCCTGGACCGTACGGTCCCCGCGAACGCGCTGCTCGAGACGCTCGGCATGCGCTGGTTTCAACTCGCGTTCCAGCTGGCGCTCTTCGGAACCCTGATCGAGACCGGGGCCGGGATGATCCACGCGGTGAACGAGCGCATAGCGGCGGTCTACGCGCGGCGCAAGGCGGAGATGCCCGCTCGCCTGCGCACCGGGATCGGGACAGGCCTGCTGGCCGGCGGCGCGCTCATCGCCCAGTTCGGGCTGATCGACCTGATCGCGCGCGGTTACGGGACCATGACCTGGGTCTTCCTGGCGGTATACGTGCTGCCGGTGCTGACGATAGGGGTGTGGAGGCTGGTGCGCGCGGGGCCGACCTCGCCCTCGACGCCCCGGCAGGCAACACTTTCGTAACAGTCGCGCCTCTCGTTCCGCTGGGCGGTACCGGTCGGCCCTCACCTAGTGATAGGTTATTCTGGTTCAACTGCCCGGCTGCCGGAACGGGTCTGCCCGGACCCGCGTTCATCCGCAACGGGAGCACCATCCGCAGGGGGAGCCGAGAATGAAACGTAGCATGTCCACCCTGGTGTCGGTCCTTGTCATCGCATGCGGCGGCAACGCCGGGAACACCGCCCGCGCGGTCATCCAGAACAAGGGATCCGATACGCTGATCACCGTCGCCCAGGCCTGGGCGGAAGCGTACAGTACCGTCGACGGGGAAGTCGCCGTGGCCGTCTCGGGGGGCGGCTCCGGAACCGGCATCTCGGCGATGATCAACGGCACTGTGGACATCGCCAACTCCAGCCGCAAGATGACCGAGCGGGAGATTGGGGCAGCCCGTGCGAATGGAAACGACCCCGTCGAGCACCTGGTCGGGCACGACGCGCTGGCGGTGTACGTTCATGCCGACAACCCGGTCGATCAGCTCACCCTGCAGCAGCTGGCGGGCATCTACGGGACGAGCGGCACACTCAGGCGCTGGAGTCAGCTCGGTGTCACCGTACCGGGGTGCGACTCGGACGAAATAGTGCGCGTGAGCCGTCAGAACAACTCCGGCACCTTCGCCTACTTCCGTGAAGCGGTTCTGGACAACGAGGACTTCAAGCTCGGGTCCCACGACATGCACGGCTCGAAGGACGTGGTGCACCTGGTCGCCCAGACGCCCTGCGCGATCGGCTACAGCGGGATGGCCTACGCGATCCCCGAGGTCAGGATGCCCTGCGTGATGGGCAGCCCCGGCGACCCCTGCGTCGCTCCCTCCATAGAGAGCGCGCTCGACGGCAGCTACCCGATCTCACGGCCCCTGCTCATGTACACCTCCGGCAATCCCGCGGGCGAGGTAAAGGCATACCTCGACTGGGTGCTGGGCGAAACCGGCCAGTGCATCATGCTGGAGCTGGGATACACCCCTGCGATACCCACCCAGTGCGTGGAGTAGCCCGGCACACGGCTTTCCTGATCAACCCCCGATGAACCAGCTTGCGCTCGCCCACTCGCGCAACCTCGACCACCGCGGACGCGCCTGGTATCTCGACCGCGCCGTAACGGTGTTGGTCTTCATCGGCGGCACTTCGGCGATCCTCTTCATCGGCGGAATCTTCGTCTTCATTGCGCGCGAGGGGCTCGGATTCGTGTTCTCCGAATTCGACGCGGGCGAGTTCTTCGGGTCCATCGCATGGCGGCCCACATCGGCGCTGGATGCCACCTACGGCGCGCTGGCTCTCATCGTGGGGACAGCCAGCATCACCGGGCTGGCGATGGTGGTGTCGATCCCATTCTCCCTGGCGGCCGCCGTTTTCATCGGTGAGTTCGCGAGCGGCCGGGTGCGCGAACTGCTCAAGGTGCTCGTCGAGCTGCTCGCGGCCATCCCTTCGGTGGTGTGGGGGTTCATCGGCTTCAGCATCATGAACTCGCTCATCATCGACATCTTCGCAGTGCCCATCGGGCTGAACGTCCTCAACGCGGGGATCATTCTGGGCCTGATGGCGGCGCCCATCATGACCACCATCGCCGAGGACGCGCTCAAGGCGGTTCCGGACGGCTATCGGGAAGCGGCCGAAGCGCTGGGCGCCACACGCTGGCAGGTGATCCGCAAGGTCGTGATTCCGGCGGCAAAAAACGGCCTGGTTGCGGCGGTACTGCTGGGCGTGGGGCGCGGTTTCGGCGAGACGATGGTCGTGCTCATGGCGAGCGGCCACTCCATCAACCTCCCGGACAGCGTATTCGACTCCGTTCGCGCCCTCACCGCCACCATTGCGGCGGAACTGGGCGAGACGGCCGTCGGCTCCGATCACTTCCGGGCGCTCTTCACGCTGGGCATCCTGCTTTTCCTGGTGACCTTCGCGATCAACCTGGCCGCGGATACCATCATGCGCGGGATCCGCAGGAAGGGGGAGCGGGGGCGCCCATGACCGGTACGGCGGCCCCTTTGTTCGCGGGCACCTCGCTGAACTCGCGCGACCGGAAGGTAGAGTGGCTAGTGCGCGTTTTGCTTGGACTGATGACCGCGCTGCTCATCCTCCCGGTCGTGATCATCATGGCACTGCTGGTGGTAGAGGGCGGCCCCGTCATTTCCTGGGAGTTTCTTACCACGCGGCCGGTGGACGGCATGACCGCCGGGGGCATTCTACCCGCCCTGGTGGGGACGGTGTGGCTGGTGGTCGTGGCGCTGATCGCGTCCGTGCCCGTGGGGGTGGCGGCCGCCGTCTACCTGAGCGAATACGCCCCCGACAACTGGCTCACCCGCGCCATAAACCTCGCGATCATCAACCTGGCGGGGGTGCCGTCGATCGTGCACGCCCTGTTCGGGGTGGGCGCCTTCGTGCTCTTCTTCCGCTTCGGCACGAGCATTCTGGCGGCCAGCCTCACCCTGGCGGTGATGACGCTCCCGGTCGTCATCGTGTCCACCCGCGAGTCGCTGCAGGCGGTGCCGCGCGCCTTCCGGGAGGCCTGCTGGAACATGGGCGCAACCCGCTGGCAGACCATTCGCCGCATCGTGCTGCCCAACGCCCTGAGCGGCATTCTCACGGGTATCATCCTGGAGGTGTCGCGCACCTCGGGAGAGACCGCTCCCATCATGTTCACGGGCGCGGCTTTCTTCCTTCCCTTCCTGCCCCAGGGCGTCCTGGACCAGACCATGGCCATGTCGCTGCACCTGTTCGTCATCGCCACTCAGGTACCGGACGCGCCGGAAGCGCTGCCCTTCGGCGTGGCGCTTGTGCTGATTTCCATGGTGCTGGCGATGAACGCGCTCTCCATCGCCTTTCGCGTGTACGTGCGCGGGAGAAAGAAATGGTAGCGGGCACGGCGCCCGACGGCGGCGGCGCCTCGGCCGATGCGCTTTCCGCGAAGGTGGTCGTGCAGAACCTGACGATTCGCTACGGGAAGCATGTGGCGCTGCGAGGGCTGGATCTCTCCATTCGCCGGAACGAGATCCTGGGGATCATCGGCCCCGCAGGATCGGGCAAGACCTCGTTCCTGCGCGCCCTCAACCGCATGGACGAGTTCATTCCCGGGATGGAGGTGGAGGGCCGGATCACCTTCGATGGCCGCGACATCCGCCGTGTTCGCAACGTGTACGCCCTGCGCAGCCGCATCGGCGTGGTCTTTCCGCTCCCGGTGGGGCTCCCGCTCACCGTCTACGAGAACGTGGCCCTGGCTCCGCGCCTGCGGGGCGTGCGCAAGGGGAGCGAGCTCGACGAGATCGTCGAACGGTGCCTCCGGCGCGCCGCGCTCTGGGAAGAGGTGAAGGACCGCCTGGATTCGCTCGGAAGCCTGCTCTCCGGAGGCCAGCAGCAGCGCCTGACCATCGCGCGGGCGCTTTCTCAGGAACCCGATCTTCTGCTCCTGGACGAGTTCTCGATCGCCGTGGATCCGGTCACCACGATGCGCATAGAGGATGTCCTCAAGGACTTGAAGAACGAGATGTCGATCGTGCTGGTGACCAACCTGGTGCAGCAGGCGAGGCGGCTGGCGGACCGGACCGCGTTCTTCCTGACCGGCGAGCACGTCGAAACCAGCGGCACGGCGCGCATCTTCAGCGGTATCGTCAAGGATCCGCGCACCCACGACTACATCGAGGGACGCTTTGGCTGAGCCGGCTGTCGCTCCCGTCCCTGCCGCGATCGCGACCCGCGGGCTCAACCTCTGGTATGGAGACTTCCAGGCCCTTTTCGATGTCAACCTGGATGTCAGGCAGGGCATCATCACCTCGCTCATCGGCCCGTCGGGCTGCGGCAAATCCACCCTGCTCCGGAGCTGCAACCGCATCAACGAGCGGCTCGGCTACGTGCGTACCACGGGAAGCATCGAGATTCTGGGCCAGGACATCTACGCGCCGGAGGTAGAGCTGGTGCAGGTGCGCAAGCAGGTGGGGATGGTGTTTCAGCGCCCAAATCCCCTGCCGCTCTCCATCCGCGACAACGTGAGCTTCGGCCACCGACTGCACGCCCGCGGCCACCGCGTCTCGCGCTCCCGCAAGGAGGAACTGGTCGAGGATGCCCTGCGCAAGGTGCTGCTCTGGGACTCGGTCAAGGATCGGCTCGACACCCTGGCCACCGAGCTGTCGCTCGAGGAGCAGCAGAAGCTCTGTATCGCGCGGTTGCTCCCGGTGAAGCCCGCCGTGCTGCTCATGGACGAACCCTGCTCGGCGCTCGATCCCAAGGGCACGGCGGCCGTGGAGGAGCTCATCTGGGAGCTGAGGGGCGAGTTCACGATCCTGATCGTGACCCACAACATGGCCCAGGCGCGGCGAGCCAGCGAGGAGACCGTGTTCATGCTGATCGGCAAGGTGATCGAGCACGGCCTTACCGAGGACGTCTTCCTGAACCCGCAGCACCGGCAGACTGCCGATTACATCGAGGGCCGCTACGGCTGATCGGGCGGCGGGGCGCCAAGCCGCGGATTCGGGCCGGCGAAGGATACGCCCGACAGGATTCGAACCTGTGACCTCTGCCTCCGGAGGGCAGCGCTCTATCCAGCTGAGCTACGGGCGCGTGTCGCGGCCATGACCGCGTGCTCCCCCGCGGCGGAGCGCACGGAATAAGCCGAGTTCTGTCCCCGCCCGAAGACGGGGGAGGATCATTTATCTGGGACCGGCATCGCTGCCGGCCTCGTGCGGCCTACCCGGGACTCGGGCGGAGCGGGCGACTCCTTGTCCTCTATTCGGCCTTGCTCCGGGTGGGGTTTGCCATGCGGCCCCTGTTTCCAGCGGCCCGGTGCGCCCTTACCGCACCCTTTCACCCTTGCCTGTGCCCCGGGGGGCCATCGGCGGTCTGCTCTCTGCGGCACTTTCCGTCGGCTCACGCCGCCCGGGCGTTACCCGGCACCCTTGCCCTGTGGAGCTCGGACTTTCCTCCGGCGGGCGAACCCGCCAGCGATCCTCACTCGTGCGCTCCGCGTTCCCCGGGATTCAGTTGAAACGCCGGAGACGGGGAGCAGGAAAGCTAAAGGCGCAGGAGGCCGGAGTAAAGAAACGAACGATTCGAATGGGGTACGCCGGGTCTCGTCGAACTCTGGTCAGGAATCGGAAGATCGGTACATTGTGTTCGACCAGGCGGGGCTCCCGCGTCCCGTCCATCCCGACCAGCCCAGGAAGTCCCCGTGAGACCCTGTGAGTCCCCGGGAGGCCTGTCAACACCGGGAAGGAGAGCACGAATGAGAGTTCCGCCTTACGATGGGCGCTGGTCCCGCACCCCACAGGGGGACCGGGGCCCCGAAGGCGGCAATGGCCCTGGACGCTCTCGGGCGCGGCCGTCGCTGCTGTTGCAGGCGGCTCTCGGCCTGGCGCTCGCGGCCTGCATCGGCTGCGGGGATCCCTCGTCGGCGGGCGGCACCGCGTTTCCGGAGTCGTGGCGGTACCGGGAAACGCCTCCCCCCGTCACCGCCGCCAACGGGATGGTCGTCTCGACGGACGAACTCGCCAGCCAGGTCGGTGTCGACGTCCTGAGGTCCGGCGGGAACGCGATGGACGCCGCCGTCGCGGTGATGTTCGCGCTGGCCGTGGTCAACCCGGAAGCAGGGAACCTCGGAGGTGACGGGTTTCTGGTGCTTCGGACGGCGGACGGCGAGACGGCGGCTCTCGACTTCCGCGCTCGTGCTCCCTTCGCCTCGACCCGGGACATGTACCTGGACGAGGACGGGGAAGTCACGGAGGATGTCGTCGTCGGCCACCTCTCTGTCGGCGTGCCCGGAACCGTCGACGGAATGTGGCAAATCCATCGGCGCTTCGGCCACGTGGAATGGGCCACGCTCCTGGACCCCGCGATCGAGCTTGCCGGAGGCTTCCCCGTGCGGCCCCGCTTCCTGAATTCCCTGGGCGACGCGATGGTCGCGGCCCTTCAGGCCTTTCCGGCCTCGGCCGCGCAGTTCCTGCCCCGCGGAGGCCGCCCGCCCGCCGTCGGCGACACGCTCCGCCAGCCGGACCTGGCCCGGACTCTGAGGCGCCTGCGCGATCTCGGCCGCGACGACTTCTACCTTGGAGAAACCGCGGACCTCATCCTCGCCGAGATGGAACGCGGCGGCGGCATCCTCACCCGCCGGGACCTCGCCGAATACCAGGCGGTGTGGCGCGAGCCGGTCGCTTTCGAATACCGCGGCCATACGGTCATGTCGATGCCGCCCCCGTCGTCCGGGGGCGTGACGATGGCGCAGACCGCCGGGATGCTGGAGGGTTACGACCTTGCCTCCCTCGGCTGGCAGTCGGCCCAGACGATCCATCTGCACGCCGAGGCCTGGCGGCGAGGCTACGCCGACCGCAACCACTACCTGGCCGATCCCGACTTCGTGGAAATGCCGCTGGAGCGCATGACCTCGGCAGCATACGCGAGCGAGCGGGGCGCGACCATTTCGCTGGATGCCGCCACTCCGTCCTCCGAAGTCGGGCCCGGACTGGAGGGCGCACCGAGTGAAGCCGGGACGTCTCCGAGCGCTAGGGTCCCCGACGAGGGCGAAAACACGACCCACTACTCGATCGTCGATGCCGAGGGCAACGCCGTGTCGGTCACCACGACCGTGAACTCCTGGTACGGAAGCAAGGTCACCGTCACCGGGGCAGGCTTCATTCTGAACAACGACATGGACGACCTCGCCGCCAAGCCAGGCTCCGCCAACCAGTTCGGCCTGGTGCAGGGCGAGAACAACGCCATCGAGCCGGGGAAGCGGATGCTGTCGTCGATGTCGCCGACCATCGTCCTGGGGCCGGACGGCGAGCTGGGAATGGTCACCGGCACCCCGGGTGGCGCGACGATCATCACCACGGTGTTCCAGACGATCTCCAACGTCGTGGACTTCGGGATGGATGTCGTCGAGGCCGTTCAGGCGCCGCGGGTCCACCACCAGCATCTGCCGGACCGGATCTTTTACGAGGCGGGCGCGCTCCCGCCGGAAACCATCTCGCAGCTGGAGACGCTCGGTCACGTCGTAATCGAGCGAGGGGGCCTCTCCGGCGATGTCCAGATGATCGTCGTCGTGGACGACCTGCTCACCGCGTGGTCCGATCCCCGGCGCGGGGGAAGGGCACTGGGGTACTGAACACGCGGAGCAAGCCTTCTTCACCAACCCAAGGGAAACAACCAGATGATCGGCGACAGGATGCAGGCGGCGCTTAACGAGCAGATCGTGCAGGAGTTCTACGCGAGCCAGTACTACCTTTCCATGAGTGCGTACTTCGAGCGGACCGGGTATCCGGGTTTCGCGCACTGGATGCGCATGCAGGCGGACGAGGAGCGGGAGCACGCACTGCGCATCTTCGACTTCGTGAACGACCGCGACGGCCGGGTCGACCTCGGCCGCATCGACGCTCCGCCCTCGGACTTCGGCTCACCCCTGGAGGTCTTCCAGGCGGCGCTGGCCCACGAACGCAAGGTGACCTCACTCATCGGCGACCTCTACGGCCTCGCCGTGGAGCAAACCGACTACCCCACCCAGGTGATGCTGCAGTGGTTCGTCAACGAGCAGGTGCAGGAGGAGAAGGTCGCTTCCGACATCGTCGACCGGCTGCGCCTGGCGGGCGACAACAAGTCGGCGCTGCTCCTGGTCCAGACGGAACTAGGACAGCGGCAGGGCGGGGACGAGGCGTGATGAAGACCGTTGGCGCAGCCGACTTCAAGGCCCGGTGCCTGCGAGTGATCAAGCAGATGAATCAGGACCGCGAACCTGTGACCATCACAAACCGCGGCCGTCCCGTCGCGATACTGTCTCCCTTGCCCGAGCAGACCCGATCCTCTTCGATCGTCGGCGCCATGCGGGGTACGGTGCTGGCCTACGACGATCCTTTCATGCCAGCCACCGAACCGTCCGAATGGGCGTCGCTGCGTTGATCGTAGTCGACACGACGTTTGCCGGGCGACTTCCACGCCGACCCGGCCGATCGTTTCATCGTGGCCACCGCGCGTCATCTGGACGCACCGCTGTTGACCGCCGACCGGCAGATTCTCGCCTACTCCGCAGCCGGCCATGTCCGGACCGTGGACGCCGCAGAGTGAGGTCGGCACCGGGACGGCGCCGGCGCCTGTCCGCCGGAGTGATCAGCTTCCGCTCTGCGCGTCCTCTGCCGTGACGGCGCTCTTCATCTGGAACGCCTCGCTCTCCACCACGCCCACGATGAAGGCCGACATGCGGTTGCCCTCGACCGCCGCCTTGCGCGCGATCTCACGGATCTCGGGCTGGTCGTAGTACTCCATCCGCCGACCCAGCGCGTACGCCATCAGGTTTGCGGTGAAGTGGCGAATCAGCGGTTCGGGGCGCTCCAGCAGCACCGTGCGCAGTTCCTGCGGGGTGGTCACGTCGCTCCCGTCGTAGAAGGTCCCGCGCGTGTCGAGCGGGATGCCGTGCTCGCGGATGCGCCACTTCCCGGTCACGTCGAAGTTGTCGAGCGCCAGCCCGATCGGGTCCATGAACTGATGGCAGGCGTTGCACACCGGGCTTGCCCGGTGCCTCTCCATGCGCTCGCGGGTCGTCAGGATGGTGGTCCCCTCCACAGCCTCGGTCTCCTCCAGGTCGGGGACGCCCGGCGGAGGAGGTGGCGGCGGGGTGCCCAGAACCACTTCCATCACCCACTTGCCGCGCAGCACCGGGGAGGTGCGGTTGGCCACCGAAGTGAGGGTGAGCACACTGCCGTGGCCGAAGATGCCGGCGCGCCGGTCGTCCGGGTATTCGACGCGCTGAAACTCCTCGCCCACCACGCCGGGAATGCCGTAGTGCCTCGCCAGTCGCTCATTCACGAAGGTGTAGTCGGCGGTGTACAGCTCCAGGAAACTGCGGTCCTCGCGCACCAGATTCATGAAGAGGAGTTCCGTCTCCCTCGTCATGGCATCGGCCAGCTGCTGGTGGTAGTCGGGGAACATCAGGCGGTCCGGATGCACCAGATCCAGGTCCTGGAGGCGCAGCCACTGGTTGGCGAAGCGGGTGCCCAGGGCGTCGGAACGCGGGTCGGCGACCATGCGCTCGACCTGCTCCCGAAGGTTGCCCGAGAGACGGCCCCGCTCGGCCAGCGACACCAGTTCCTCGTCGGGAGGCGTGCCCCAGAGGAAGTAGGAGAGCCGGCTGGCCAGGGCCAGCTCGCTGATGCGGTAGCTTCCGTCGCGCTCGCTGCCGGCGACCGGCTCGAAGCGGAAGACGAAGTCCGGGCTCGCCAGAATCGCCTGCAGCGCGAGGCGCACGCCGGTTTCGAAGCCGCCCGCCTCCTCGCCCTGGCGATAGAACTCCATGAGTTCCGCGGCATCGAGTTCCGTGAGCGAGCGCCGGAAGGCGCGGGCGCCCAGCCGGGTCACGATGTCGCGCGCGCAGACCTCCGCTTCTTCGGGAGCGGTGGGCCGGCAGCTGAAGATGCGGCGCCGAACCGGGTTCTCGGAAACGCCGGTCACCTGGAACGGACCCGCGATGGTCAGGTCCTTGATGTGCGGGAGGGCGGTGATGCCGTACCCGTCAGCGCCGATGCGGCGATCGGCCAGCGACCAGTCGTGGCGTGACATGAGGTCGGGCACCGGTCCCTCGAACTGCTTGAGGAAGACCGCCGAGATCTGGTGCGGCCCGGCGGTGACGAAGAAGGACCGGCTCTCCTGGTTCGCTCCGTTAGGGTCGGCGACGTGCATGAACTGGTCGACGTTGAGCAGCGCGACGCGCTCCCCGTCGATGGCGATCTCGATCTGTTCCCCCTGCGTAACGTTGCCGAAGAACTCCCCCGTGGTGGTGTGGTCGAAGGCCATCTTGACGCGGTACTCGCCGTCGGCGGGGAAGTTGTGCAGGGCGGAGATGCCGCCGCGGGTGCCGAAGGGCGCCCCGTCGATGCGCTCCCACTGGGAGAAGTAACCGGACTTGGAGTACGTGGTCTCGCTCGGGAGCACTTCCAGGTTGCCGACCGCCAGCCGGCTGACCTCCGCGGCCGCGTTCAGATAGGCGTCCATGAGCGTGGGGGAGAGCAACTGGACGTCGGCGATGTTGTCGAAGTTGGCGCTCTTGGTGTCGAGAGGCAGGTAGAGGCCGGCGTCGATCCTGAGCCCCAGCAGGTCCTCCACGGAGGCCTCGTACTCGGCCCGGTTGAGGCGCTGGAAGGTTCGGGTACCGGGGTTGGGGTTGCGCGCGGCGGCCTCGTCCAGGGTCGATTCGAGCGTCTCCACCAGGGCCAGCAGCGAGTCGCCCGCCGGCCGCGGAAAGCCCGGGGGCGGCATCATGCCGGCGCGCAGCTTCATGATCATGCGCTCGGCGACCTGGGCGTTGTCGGTCGCGTTTTCGACCTCGAAGCCCTGCAGCGTGGTGTTGCCGGTCAGGAGGACGTCGTTGTGGCAAACGACGCAGTAGGTCTGCACGATGTTGGTGAGGCTCTCAGGAGCGGGATGCGGGGCGGGCGCGCGGTTCGCCGAGAACGCGAGCGAGATGTCGCCCGCCGGATTCACGCCCCGGGCTCCCCGGTCAAAGCCGGAGATGCCGGGCTCCATGCCCGCCACGGTCACGCCGAGAGCCATCAGCCCGGCGACAAATATCCTCATCGTGCCTCCCGTCGATGGAAACCGCATCGATTCATGCGCGGCGCCGGCGCGTAATCGGACGCACCAGCACAAGCTTCAATAGCGGGGGAAGAGGGGGCCCTGTCAAGCGTGATTCCGCTTGCGCCCGCATCGCGCGGAGCGGCACTATCGACCCTTGGGCGATTGTCTACCCACCCCTGGTCCCCGGAGGCCTCCGATGCGCGTCACGACCACGCTGCCCCTGGGGCATCGACACCTCTGCCTGCCACGTTTCCGCGCCGTCGCGATGGCGGCGTTCGGTCTGCTGGCCTGCTCCCTCGAGGCTTTGGCCCTCCCCGCATCGGCGCAGGACGACTGGGACGTGAGCCTTCCCCGCGGCCAGACCCGGGAGATCGATTTCACCACCACCGAAGGGACGCGCATGTCGGTCGACCTTGCGCCGGACGGCTCGTGGGTGGTGTTCGACCTGCTGGGTCACATCTACCGGGTGCCGGCGGAGGGCGGGGCGGCGGAGTCGCTCACCCGGGAGAGCGGGGTGGCGGTCAACTACCACCCGCGCATCTCGCCGGACGGAGCGAGCATCGCCTTCATCTCGGACCGCGGGGGGCAGGACAACCTGTGGGTCATGGACGCGGACGGACTCGATGCGCGGCCCGTCTTCCACGACCTCGACTCGCGCGCGGTCACCCCGGCCTGGACGCCGGACGGCGAGTTCATCGTGGTGCGGCGCGACCCGATCGGGCGCGGCGGGGTGGGCGAGAACGGCCTGGGGCTGTGGATGCACCACCGGGGCGGGGGCGAGGGGGTGCGGCTGGTGGACGACGGAGGGGCGCACTGGCCGTCGGTCTCCCCGGACGGCCGCTACCTCTACTACCACGACGTCGAGGGAGGCCGCGACCGCGACGCCCTCGACGGCGCCTACCAGATCCGCCGGCTCGACATCCGTAGCGGGCGCATCATCGACATCACCAGCGGGACCTCCTTCAGCACGGGCGCCGGACGGCGCTCGAGCGGCGGCGCGTTCGCCCCGGAGCCCTCTCCAGACGGGCGCTGGCTCGCCTTCGCGCGCCACCTGCCGGCGGGCACCGTGTCGTTCAAGGGCCACCGCTTCGGCCCGCGCACCGCGCTGTGGCTGTTCGACCTCGAGACCGGGGCGGAGCGCAAGCTGGTCGACCCGATCAACATCGCGGTGGAGAGCGGCGACAAGAGCCTGCGCGTCCTGCCCGGGTATGCCTGGTCCGCGGACGGCAGCACCATCGTGATCTCCGGGGGCGGGGCCATCGGGCTGGCGGACGTGGCGTCCGGCGACGTGCGCCGCGTTCCGTTCGAGGCGCGGGTCCAGCGCACCATCTCGGAGCGCGCCAGGCTCCAGTTCCGCATCGAGGACGGACCCTTCGAGGCCGAGTTCCTGCGCTGGCACACCGCTTCGCCGGACGGCTCCACCGTGGCCTTCCAGGCCATCGGGCGGGTCTGGGTGGCCGACCTGCCTTCGGGCACCCCGCGCCGGGCCACGCCGGAGGACTACGCGCCCGTGCAGGAGTTCGGACCGGCCTGGTCGCCGGATGGGGAGTGGATCGCCTTCACGACCCTCGACGACACCGGAGGCGGCCACCTCTGGAAGGTGCGCGCGGGGGGCGGCGATCCTGTGCAGGTGAGTGCACGGCGCGGGGAGTACGTGCATCCGGCGTGGAGCACGGACGGGAGCGAGATCGTGGTCGCCCGCGGGTCGGGGGCAACCCTGCGCGGACGCACCGTGACGCACAACCCGTGGTGGGACCTGGAGCGCTTCCCGGCCGACGGGGGAGAGGGGGTGCACGTGGTGCGCGTGGCACTCCCCACCGGCAGCGGCCCCGAGCGGGTGCAGCGGACGGCGATCGTGGCCCCGTCGTGGGGCCCGGATGGGCGCATCTTCTATCCGGAGATCACGAACGCGGGGGTCGAGGTCGCCTCGATCGGCCGAGACGGCGTGGACCGAAGGGTGCACATGATCCTCGAATCCGCCGAGGAGGTCGCGCCCTCGCCGGACGGCCGCTGGTTGGCCTTCCAGGAGGCCAACGACATCTGGGTGACCCCGCTCGTGCCCGCCGAGGGTGCCGGCGGCGCGGTGGCGCTCACCCGCCGGGACAGCTCCCTGCCGATCGAGCGACTGAGCCGCACCGGGGGCCTGTTCGTGCGCTGGCGCGATGCTTCCACGGTCGAGTTCGGGAGTGCCGCGCGCTACTACCGGCACGACGTGGACACCCGGCGCGCCGACACCTTCGACATCCGGCTGGAGGTACCGCGCCGGGAGGTTACCGGGCGGGTCGCGCTCACCAATGCGCGCCTGGTTACGCTCGCAGGAGCTGGCCAGGATGAAGTGCTTGAGCGCGGCACGGTGGTGGTGGACGGCCGCCGCATCGTGTGCGTCGGGGAATGCGACACGGAGAGCGCCGACCGCGTCATCGACGCATCCGGCCGCACCATCGTCCCCGGATTCGTCGACATGCACTCCCACAGCAATCGCGAGCACCGGGGCCATCGGCCTCTGCGCGACTACGAGGCGGGAATCTACCTCGCCTACGGCGTAACCACGCGGCTCGACAACTCCCTCTGGCACCAGAACACCTTCCCCACCGCCGAGCTCATCCGCGCCGGGCGCATGATCGGCCCGCGCAGCTTCGCAACGGGCGATCCCCTTCCCTACGAGGAGCTCAGCGACTACGCGGCCACCGAAGACGCGATCGACCGCCTCCAGTCGTGGGGCGCGGTCTCGCTCAAGCAGCATTCCCATCCGCGTCGCGACCGGCGCCAGTGGATCGCGGACGTTGCCCGCTCCAGGAACCTCAACCTCACCGCCGAAGGCTACGAGCTGGAGTACAACCTCGGTCAGGCGATGGACGGCTACACCGGATGGGAGCATCCGATAAGCGTCGTTCCTCTCTATTCGGATGCCGTGCAGTTCTTCGCGCAGGCGGGGACCGTCTACTCGAACCCCTTCATGTTCGACAGCCCGACCGCGGCCAACATCGAATACTGGTACGCGGAATCGGATGTCTGGCTGCACGAGAAGCAGCGCCGCTGGATGCCCTGGCGCATGACCGCCTTCCTGCGCCGCCGCACGCTGCGCCCGGAAACCGACTACAGTTTCCCGCTCATCGCGCAGGGGCTGGCCGACATCGTGGCGGCCGGCGGAAACGGCGCGCTCGGCGGACACGGCGAGCACCACGGCACCAGCATGCACTGGGAGATCTGGATGGCGGCCGCCGGCCTGGGACCCCTCGGAGCGCTGCGCATGGCGTCCTGGGGCGGGGCGCATTTCCTGGGCGCCGAACAGGACATCGGATCGCTGGAAGCCGGCAAGCTCGCGGACCTGCTGGTGTTGCGATCCAATCCTCTGGACGACATCCGCAACACCATGGACATCGAGTACGTGATGCAGCACGGGGTGCTGTACGAAGCCGACACCCTCGACGAGGTGTGGCCCGAGACGCGCCCCTTCGGCCCCTACTACTGGGTCGACGAGGACGCCCAGACCACCGGCGACCTGCCCGTGGACGCGTGGCTCAGGGGGGGAGGAGGGTGATCCGCACTGTCAGGAGCACATGATCTGTCGAGCGGCTGCCTTGGCCATCGACTCCTCTCTCGCTTCTAACCTCCCGCTATCCGCTCGCGAAGCGTCCCGATCTCCCACAGCGGGACCACCGTGATGCGGTCGCTGACCGGATAGGATTGCGGCGCGGGGCACACCACGAACAAGTGATCCACTTCCAGCGCATCCGCCGAGGCGCGCGTCCTGCGCGAAACAGATGGGGACTCGCTGAACTTGACCTCGAATCCCGTCCACCGACCCTCGACGGTAGCCAGCAGATCCAGCTCTCCGCCCCCGTGCGCGGCCCAGAACCAGGTATCCGCGGGACGCAGGACGCGCAGCAGTTGCTCGATCACGAACCCCTCCCAGGAAGCTCCCACACGCGGATGCGAGAGCAAGGCCGCATCGTGCGGGATGCTCAGCAGGGTATGAAGCATGCCCGTGTCGCGCAGATAGACCTTGGGTGCCTTGACCTGGCGTTTGGCGATGTTGTGAAACCACGGCTGCAGTTGCCGGACCATGAAGGTGCCGGTCAGCAGATCCAGGTAGCGACGCACCGTCTTGTCGGACAGCGACAGCGCGCGTCCCAGGTTGGATGCGTTCCATGTCTGGCCGTGCGAATGCGCCAGCATGGTCCAGAAGCGCCGCATCGCCGCGGCGGGAATGGAAATCCCGAGCTGGGGCACGTCCCGTTCCAGGAACGTGCTTACGAAAGAATCCCGCCAGGCCCGGCTGTCATCGTCCGACGCCGCCAGATAGGAGCGGGGAAAGCCTCCGCGCATCCAGAGATCGCGCCACTGCGGCATACCGGTCTCGTCCAGGCCGAAGCCGCTCATCTCGATGAGTTCCACCCGTCCGGCCAGCGACTCCGAGACACCGCGCACCAGATCCGGCGCCGCGCTGCCAAGGATCAGAAACCGCGTCCGCGAGCCCGGCCGGTCCACCAGCACCCGGAGAGCCGAGAAGAGCGTCGGCATCCGCTGCACTTCGTCCAGCACCACCAGTCCATCCAGGGATCCCAGAACGAGCTCGGGATTGGCCAGCCGCCGGATGTCCGGTTCCGACTCCAGGTCGAAGCGCGTGGCCTTCCGCCCGGCCGCGAACTGCCGTGCGAGCGTGGTCTTGCCGCACTGTCGCGGCCCAAGCAGGGCTGTGACGGGAGCGCGCGCGGTCGCGACCTCCAGCCGCCGGAGATAGTCTGGGCGTGCAAGCATGGCCCGAAGCTAACGCGAAAACTCGGAGTGTGCATCCGAATTTTCGTTTAACCGGCCAGTGAGCCGCGTTCTCCTCAGACGCGTTAACCGACGGTAGCCCCGACGCCCGTCAGCAGGAAACGCAGTTGTGGTTGTTGATGGCGCCCATGCCCTCGAGGAGCGCGATGGTCTCCGGGAAGGGCTGGATGCGCTGTACCGGGCCGTTGGCCATGTCGACCACGGTCTGGCCGCGGCGGCTCACCACCATCACGTCGGCGCCCTTTCCGACCAAGTAGAGGATGAGGTCGTTGTCGCCGCGCGCGGCCGCGAAGTGCAGCGGGGTGTAGCCGTTGTGGTCGCGCGCGTTCACGTCCGCGCCGAGTTCCTCGACCAGCAGCTTCACCGAGGGCATCCAGCCGTTGGGGACGTGGATGTGCGACACGCCCGCGCGCCCGGCCCCGTCGCCGCCGCTGTACCCCACTCCGGAGGCCGCGTGGATGGGGAAGACGCCGGGGCCGCCGGTGGGCACCGCGGGCAGGCCTGACGGGTCGACCCGGTCGGCGCCACCGCCACCGTAGCGTCCGCGCCTGCGCGCGGGGGGCCTGCGGGTGGGGATGGTGGGATCGGCGCCGTACACAAGCAACAGCCGCATCGCCTTCTCGTCGGTGCCGTGGGCCGCCCGCCAGAAGGGGGTCGCGCCCCACATGTTCACGCTCAACTGGGCGAAGTTGTACTCCAGATACCAGAGGTGCCGGTCCAGTTGCACGTTGGGATCGGCGCCCGCGTCGAGCAGCGCCTCCATCACCGCCAGGTGGGTGGCTTCCTGCTGCTTGAAGGCCTGCTGCTGGGGATAGCGCGTCTTGGGCGCGTACTGGGTGTTGATAACGGCGAAGAGCGGGGTCGCCCCGGAGAGGTCGGCCAGCCTGGGGTCGGCGCCGCGCTCGAGCAGCTCGAGCATCAGGTCGAAGTGCCCGTTGATGGCCGCGATCAGGAGCGGGCTGTTCCTCTCGCCGGCGCTCACCTGGTTGACGTCGGCGCCCGCGTCGAGCAGGGCGCGCACCACGTCGCGGTAGCCGTCGCGGCTGGCGTGCAGCAGCGCGGTCAGCCCGCCCTGGTTGCCCACCATCTCGTGGTAGGAGAGCGCGTTGGTCTCGAGCAGGGCAAGCTGGTTCTCGGTCATCTGCTGCTCGGTGGCCTTCCCCACGATCTCTTCCACGGGGAGGGCCTGCACACGCCACGCGGCCTCCGAGGCAGCCTGCACCTGTTGCGGCGTGGGGGCCCAGAGGTCCGGGTTGTCGGACTGCGCCCGGAAGGACTCCAGCACCTCGTTGCGCGCGGCCCTGGCCGCCCGGTCCACCGCGTAGCGGGTGGGCATGTGGAGCACGTTCTCGGTCAGCGAGACGTCCGCGCCCAACTCGATCAGGGTGTTGACCGCCACAAGCCGGTTGAAGCCGGCGGCGAAGATCAGCGGCGTCTGCCCCCACTGGTGGTCGCGGGCGTCCACCTCCGCTCCGCCGGCGGCCAGCGCCCGTAGTGCCTCTCCGCTGCCTGCCTTGGCCGCGAGGTGCATCGGGGTCACCCCCGTGCGCGAGGTTGCCACCGCCGGATCGGCGCCGGCTTCCACCAGCAGCCCGATCACCTCGGCGTGCCCGCCCCGCGCCGCCATGTGCATCGGGGTGTAGGCGTCGTTGCGGGTCAGCGGCGCCATGTTGGCCCCTGCGTAGATCAGCACCCCGGCCAATGCGGCGTCGCCGTTGTCTGCGGCCCAGTGCAGCGCGGTGACGCCGTCGCTCTGGGGAGCGTTCACGTCCGCGCCGCCCCTCAGCAGCTCCCTCACCTCGTCCAGGTCGCCGCGCATGGCCGCATCGGCAACCGGGGAGTCCGGGGGAGTGGCGGCGGTCGCGACCAGCAGCACCAGCAGCGCCGCAACCACGTCAAGGCGGGGGCGCACACTTCTTCTTGCTTCCTTCATCTCGCCTCCGGCTATTCCTGGATGCGGCCCCCCGCAACGAGGGGCCGATCCGTTTGTCAGCTGCTGCTGGCCTGCTCCGCCACCGTGGTCGGCATGGACAGGGCGAACTCGCCGGTGCTGTTGCCGAAGCCGTCCATGTCGTCGAGCCCCAGAGCGTGCAGCAGGGTGAGCATCGGGTTGGCCAGCGGGGTTCCGTCCGGTGCCTTCAGGTGGAGGCCACCCTCCAGCCGTCCATTGGCCCCGCCCAGCACGATGAAGGGCACCCGCTTGTGGTTGTGGAGATTCGGGTCGCCCATCGCCGATCCGTAGAGGATCATGCTCTTGTCGAGCAGGTTCGAGTCGCCCTCCTCGATGCCCTTCAGCTTCTCCAGGAAGTAGGGGAGCGTGCTCACGTGGTAACGGTTGATCAGGTTGAACTCCGACACCGCCTCCGGGTTGCCGCCGTGGTGCGAGGCCGGGTGGAACGGCTTGTCGGTGCCGCTCTCGGGGAAGACCCGCGCGGAGGAGTCGCGCCCCATCTTGAAGGAGAAGACCCTCGTCATGTCGGACTGGAAGGCAAGCGCCTGCACGTCCCACATCTGTTCGACGTGCTCGCGGAAGGAATCCGGCACCCCGGCCGGGGCCTCCGGCAGCTCGCGCGCCTCGCCGCTCCGGTTCTGCGCCTCGGTCATCTCGATGCGCCGCTCCAGTTCGCGGATGTTCTCCATGTAACGGTCGAGGCGGGCCCGGTCTTCGAGCCCGAGCTCCGTCTTGAGGCGCGCGGCCCGCGCGGCCACCCAGTCCAGGATGCTCCGGTTCTCACGCCTGCGCGCCACCCGCTCCTCCGGGGTTCCACCCGCTCCGAAGAGCTGGTCGAAGGCCACCCGCGGGTCGCGGATGACGGGAAGCGGCTCGGTAGGGGAGGCCCAGCTGATCGAGTCGGTGTAGACGCAGGTGTAGCCGTAGGCGCATCCGCCGGACTGGTCCACGTTCTCGATGCAGAGCTGCATCGACGGAATGGGGGTGTCCTGTCCGAAGCGCTGGGCGTACAACTGGTCCATCGACGTGCCGATGTACACGTCCGAGCCCTCGGTCTGGCGCGGGTGCGCCTGCGTCAGGTAGACCGCGCTGGTGCGGAAGTGGTCGCCCCCGATCTCCTTGGGCTGGAACGCCTCCGCCATCTGGCAGTCCGTGTTGGACACGATGGTGAGGTAGTCGCGGTACGGCTCGAGCGAACTCAGGGCGCTGGTGCCGAGGTCGAAGTTCCGGCCGATCTGCGCCGGCGACCAAAGGTGCTGGGTCGCGCCCCAGTCGTTGGAGCCCGCCGCCCCGTGCACCATCTCAATGCCAACCAGGCGCGTCTTGTCGACCGCCGCCTTCACCTCCTTCCAGCGGCCGCCCGCCGGGATCATGGCGTCCAGAAGCGGCAGTCCGACTGCCACGCCGGCGGCTCCGCGCAGGAATGTTCGCCTCGGTATGTGCTTGCCCGTGATGAAGTTCATCGCCCAGCCCTCCAGAGGGAGTCAGTCTCGCCCAACCCTGTATAATAACGAACGGGCGGGCTCCGGCCACCTTCGCGCGGTGGCCGGAGCTGCGCTCTTTCAATCTGTCACAAGTCCGCCTGCGGAGTTCTTCCCTTCCCTCAACCGCCCAGGTTGGGATTCCGCTGCCTCTCGTTCTCCGAAATGGGGAAGCAGGTCGCCATCGGCTCTTCGCCGAACAGCGGCGTCAGGTCTTCCCAGCGGGGATAGGGTGCCACCCCCGGCGTACCTTCCGCCGCCCAGCGACGGAGGTCCACGAGGCGCCGGCCTTCGAGCAGACCCTCGATCATGCGCTCGGTCTTCAGGGCCGTCCACGCCGCTTCCAGGCTCATGGCGTCCCAGGGCGCCAGCGGCTCCCCGGTGTGATCGCTGATGTACATGGAGCGCACCTGGTTGATGAGCTCCATGCCCCCCGCGTAGTTGCCGTCGCGGAGCATTCCCTCAGCCCTGTAGAGCAGCATCTCGGTCCCTGTGCCGAGGTGGATCGGCGTAGCGTCGGTCAGCCACGTGAAGTTACTCCAGGGCACCTGGCCGAAGCCCTGCAGCGATGCGTTGGCGAAGGGCTGGTCGGGGATCCTGTGCCACGCCACCCGCGGATCCCCGGATTCCGCGTAGTAGCCGGTGCCGGGGACGGTCACCGGAAGATCGCTGGCCTCCAGTGGCAGCAGCGAGCGGATGTTGGCCGGAGCCTGCTCACCGAAGAAGGTGAAGAGAAGCGTGAACTGCCGGTAGGGCTCGTCGGCGTTGGCCCACCCGACCCTGCTGCGCGTGTTGAAGAAATTCGGATCCGGTTGCACCGCGAACACGAAGCCGGGAGGCACCTGGGCGGCGTCGCTGAGGGCGCCTCCCCAGTCGCCCTTGGCCACCCGGACCTGCGCGCGACCCGCGTAGGCCGCGTTGCTCTGCGTGGAATTGGCCGCCGCGCCGAGCGCGCTCGTAAAATGCTGCTCGGCGTTGTCGAGCGCCGCGCTCGGAGGTTGCGGCGAGCCGGAGAGCTTGAGCCACTCGCACCAGTTCTCACCCAGGATCCGGTAGGTGTATCCGGCCCAGATGTGCGCCTGGGCCAGGTTTTCGCCGGTAACGCCCCGCTCCAGCGCGCTCTCGGCGATGAAGAGCGCCTGCTGAACGTTGGCCCAGTCCTCATTTACCTCGTTCTCCGGCAGGGATCCGCCCTGGACCGTCGGGTCGTGCGAGTTGGTGTCGCCGCCCGGAAACAGTACCCGGGTGATGATTGCGGTCGTGTAGAACACGAAGTTGGCGGTTTCCAGCACCATCCGCTCCGCGCCCCGCACCAGCCCTGCGTGCGAGGTCTCCTCGTCCAGGAACTTGTCCTGCACGGGACCGGGGTTGGTCACTTCGCAAGCGCCCGCGAACACCAGCAGGGCGAGCGCGCCAGTCGTCAGTCGTCTGCTTGTCGTGGTCATCGTAGCGCCCTCCTCAGAACTGGATCCGGAGCGAGGCCCGGAAGCTGATGGGAGTGGGGTTCCGGGCCGCGATGGCCTGCGCGAGGTCTATTCCTCCCTGGTTGCCGCGCATCTCGGGATCCAGATACGGCATGCGCTTCCAGGTGTAGGAGTTGTTGAGCGCCAGGGTCAGCAGCGCGCTGCTGATCCGCTCGGGGAAGACGAAGTCGACCGGTACCTGGGCGCTCAGGCTGCGCAGCCGGAAGAAGTCCGCGTCCCAGACCAGCCCGATGCGCCGGATGAGGGTCGGCGTGCAGCGGGCCCTCCAGAGCGCGGGTGTCGAGTCCAGAAGGGTGATGTTGGTGTTGTTGGCCTGGTCCTCGTAGTAGGGCCAGCAGAGCGGCATCTTGGCGCCCCGGCTGATGCCGCCCGGGTGGACGTTCGAGTCGCGCAGGTAGTGACCGCCCTTGAACTCGCCCGCCGCGGAGATGAAGATCCCGCCCGGCAGCCGCAGGCTCGTGTTGGGGCCGATGTTCAGCGTGGGGAAGTTTGGACCGAAGACGTGATTCTGCTCGATCACGGGATCGCCGATCTCGTCGGGATTGGTGACCCAGTGGTTACGAACAACCGGAACCGGTTCTCCAATAAGGATCCAGGTGCCCTGGCCGGCCTGGAAGGCCTGTGCGCCGCCCAGGTCGAGCACTTCGGACTTGTTGGTGGAGATGTTGAGGCCGACGTTCCACTCGTAGTCGGCGCTGACGAACGGGGTGGTGTTGACGGCGATCTCGAATCCCTCGTTTTTCAGCTCCCCGATGTTCTCGAGCTGGCTGGTCTGGAACCCGTTGGACGGCACCTGCAACACCGGGAAGAGCGCGTCGGTCGTCTTCTGGTAGTAGTACGTGAAGTCGATCGCCAGCCGGTCGTTCAGGAAGGAGGCGTCGAACCCCCCTTCCAACTCGGTGGTGACTTCGGGACCCAGGTCCGCGTTGCCCAGGTTCTGCGGGAGGAAGGCGGGTTGGTCGTTCAGGCCCGCGGCCTCCCAGGTGCGCACGGCGTCGAAGGCGCCCGGCGCGCGTCCCGACCTCCCCCAGGCGGCGCGCAGCTTCAGCGAGCCCATGCCGGGATCCCAGAAGTCCTCGTCGGAGAGTACCCAAGAGCCGCTGACCTTCGGATAGACCTGCAACCCGAAACCCTCGCCGAAGGCGCTGTTGCCGTCTACGCGCACGCCGCCGGTGATGAAGTACTTGTTGTTGATGTCGAAGACGTTCTGGAAGAAGAAGCCGGCGTTCCAGACCTTCTGCCGCGTCTCGAATCCCTGAGTCGCGGCGGCAGAGTTGACGGTGGGCTCCTCGGCGCCCGGGAAGCCCTCGCCCCAGGCCTCGACGGTGTGTTCGTCGTCACCCACCGCCTGGCCGCCCCAGGAGAAGTTGGATCGCAGCCCGTCCATCAGGTCGAAGCTGTAGGTGCCGACGTAGTCGAAGGTGATGAGCTGATTCTGCCAGTGGTGGTTGAGCAGCGCGCCCCGGGGACGGAAGCGGAAGCCGAACGGGCGCAGGTTGCGCGAGTCCTGCTGCAGCCAGTCGTACCCGATGGTGAAACGATTGGTCAGATCCGCCATCGGCGTGTAGGTGAAGGTGCCGCCGGTGGTGAAGCGGTCGATGGTGTGGCGGATGTCGAAGGCGAGCACGCTCGCCTTGATGACGTCCGGGGAGTCGTCGGTGAAATAGTTCGCCTTGCCCCGGTACACGTTGTGGCCCAGCCCCTGCGCGTTGCTCTGGGAGAGCTGCTGCGCGGACTCGCTGGAATACGAGGTGTTCCACTGGATCTGGAAGTTGGGAAGCGGCGTGAAAGTGAAGTTGCCGCGGGTGATCCATTCGGTGCTGTACTCGTTGGGCAGGTAGCCTTCCTGGTCGGAGAAGGAACCCGAGACGAAGTACTGCAGGTTGTCCAGCCCGCCGCGCACCGAGCTCATGTAGTGCTGGTTGTGGCCCGTCTTGAGGAAGGGCTCCATGCGCAGGTAGGGGAACGGCGAGTCGGGGTAGTTCCCGAACTTGCGGCTCCACACGGCGCCCTGCTGGCTCTCCATCGTCCACTGGGGCGCCCCCACCGAGCCGCGCTTGGTGAAGATCTGGATGACCCCGGCGGACGCCTCGGTTCCGTAGAGGGTGGTCGCCGCCGAACCCTTGATGATCTCGATGCGCTCGATGTCGTTCGGGTTGATCGAGTTGAGCGGTGTTTTCGAGGTATTGGACCCGCGGATGCCGCGGTGATCCGGAGCCGCCACGTGGGCCAGCGGCTCGCTGCGCATGCGCACCCCGTCGATGTAGATGATGGGGTTGTTGCTCATCGAGACGCTCGAGTTGCCCCGCAGGCGGATGGCCGGGGCGACTCCCAGTTCGCCTCCGGTCGCGCTCAGGTCGAGGCCGGGCGCCGCACCCTGAAGCAGGTCGACCATGTCGACCGGCTTGTCGGGCAGCTCGGTGACGTTGATCTGGGCGATGGAGTTGCCGATCTCGCGACGGCGCGCCGCACCCGCGGTGCCAGTGACCACGATCTCGTCGAGCCCGAGGGCGAGCTCCTCGAGCACGAAGTTGGCGGTCACGGTCTCACCCGCGCCGACCGTAACCTCCTGCTCGGCAGAGCCGAGGCCGATGCGCTCCGCGCGCACCGTGTAAGTGCCCGGCGGAACGTTGATGATGAGGTAGCGCCCGTTGGCGCGGGAGAGTCCGCCGAGCGCCTGGTCCGGGAGGTAGACCTGCGCCTCCGAGACCGGCCCACCCGAGCCGGATTCGGTTACGACCCCGGTGATGCGGCCGTTTTCCTGCGCCTCGAGGGGAGGCGCGAGGAAGAGAGCCAGCACACCGGCGGCCAGCAGCGTGGTTCGCCAGGGTGATTGCATGGTGCCTGTCCTCGTCTGGGGGTTCCGTGGCTGATACTCCATATCGTCATCCTCCTCCGCACGATGATGCTGCGTCTACGCAAGGACCCGCATGCTCCCGTTCGCCCGGGCCGATCCCCACCAAAACGCAAACGGGCCGAGGTCCAGGCGCACCGGGACATCTGCCCAACGGACAGAGTACGGCGCGGGTTTCCCGGTGTCAAAAAGGGGTCCGTCCGGGCCCCGGTACCGGCGAACCGGACGCAGGCGCAGGCTTGGCCCCTGCGGATGGGGTGCGCGCCGGACGGGTACCGGGACGCGGGTCGGGCAGTGAAGCGGGTCGTCGGTCGCTGCTATCCCCCGACGATGGTGGCCTGCTCCACGTAGTCGAGCTCGGGGAAGTTCTCGGTCAGGTAGGCGTTGCCGCTGGCGGAGATATTCTGCTGCAGCGGCCCGTTACCCATCGGCGCTGCCTCTCCGTAACCGGAGTAGAGGGCGTCCACGACCTCCATCCCTTCAACCACCTGCCCGACGGGGGAGAATCCCATCCCATCCAGGTTGGTGTTGTCCACCAGGTTGATGAACACCTGGGTGGTGCGCGAGTTGGGCAGCGAGGTGGCCGCAAAGCTGAGGTAGCCCCGAAGGTTGCTCTGCGTTACCGGGTCGTCGGGAATGGGATGGTTGCGCCAGGCGGCGGTGACGTACGGATCCGCGTGCATGCCGAACTGGGCCATGAAGCCCTCGATCACCCGGAAGAAGCGGGCGTCGTCGAAGTACCCGTTCTTGACCAGCACGTAGAAGCGATCGGCGCCGTTGGGGGCCCACGCGCGGTTCACCTCCACCACGAACACGCCTTCATTGGTCTGGAAGCGGGCGCGGAAGACATCGGGCGCGGTTTCGGCCAGCTCGGCCGGTCTCATCAGCGGATTGCTCACGTCGGGTCCCTCCGTCTCGTCGCTTGCGTCGCCGGCGCAGCCCCAAAGAAGCGCCAGCCCCAGCATCGGAGCCACCAGCCCGATGCGCGCGGTCAAGGCCGTAACGTAGTTCATGTTCCTTCCCCATGCGGTGGTCATCGTGTGTTGCCCGGGAGGCCGGTCCATCCCCGGATTCGAGGCTTCCATCGATGGATGGGCGCGGGACGGACGCTCCCGACGGGGGCCGAAGATAGCCCGGAGGCGGAACTCGTGCGAGTGCCCACGCCATTCCCCTTGCCTGTAGGCTCCCCCGTCGGCTACGGTGGAGGCTGGCGTTCCTGTGTGCTCCAAGGCCGGTTTATCCACAGAATTATCCACTATGGGCCCGAAAATATGTCTTTTGTCCACACCGGAGAGGCGCCGCGCTTTTCACGTGAGAAGATGCAGAAGGTCAATCTCTTTGAAACACCGCAGATGTTCTGCGACATCTACTGTCTCGAACCGGGACAGGAACAGAAGGTTCATGCGCATGCGGGGGCCACCAAGTTCTACTATGTAATGGAGGGCGACGCGCTGGTTACGATCGGTGCCGAAACGCGTCGGCTGGAGGCGGGAGGACTGGCCTGGTCCGCGCCGGATGAGCCCCATGGGGTGCGCAACGGAAGCGACGGGCGGCTGGTTCTGCTGGTGTCGATGGCCCCAAACCCCAACGCGCCACAGGATTGATGCGACAGGGCGGGAACAGACCGGAGGTGAACTCATGAAGCGTATGACTCTGCTCGCCGCCGCGGCGGCGCTGATGGTGACCACCGGGCAGGTGGCGGCCCAGGACGCGGACAGGCCGCGGGCGCGCGACCTCGGTGTTCCGTTCGACGGCACCCCCGGTCCGCTGAACGCCATCACGGATGTGCCGGGAATCACGGTGGGGCACACCACCATCATCCGCGGGAGCGGCCCGCTGGTCGTTGGCGAAGGACCGGTGCGCACCGGCGTGACCGCGATCTGGCCGCGCGGCAATGACGACCCGGCGCCCGTGTTCGCGGCGTGGTTCTCGCTCAACGGGGACGGCGAGATGACCGGCACCACGTGGGTGGAGGACCGGGGCATGATGGACACTCCCCTGATGATCACCAACACCCTGAGCGTCGGGATCGTGCACCACGCGGTCATCCGCTACGGGGCGGCGAAGAGCGTCGAGACGGGAAACGGGGCGTGGCTCAACGCGCTTCCGGTGGTGGCCGAGACCTGGGACGGGACGCTTAACGACATCCGCGGCCAGCACGTAACGGAGGCGGACGCGATAGCGGCCATGGAGGCGGCGACCGGAGGCCCCGTGGTCGAGGGGAATGTGGGGGGCGGCACCGGGATGCGCTGCCACCGGTTCAAGGCCGGGATCGGGACGGCGTCGCGGGTCGTGGAGGTCGGCGAGGCCACCTATACCGTGGGGGTGCTGGTGCAGTGCAACTACGGCTCGCGCGACCTCCTGCGGGTCGCCGGCGTGCCGGTGGGCCAGGAGATCCCCGACCTGCTGCCGGAAAGGCCGGCGCCCGACGGGGGCGCAGACTCGCCAGCCGAGCCGCCGCCCGCCAGCCGCGACGGGTCGATCATCGTGGTTGTGGCCACCGATGCGCCCCTGCTGCCCAACCAGCTCAAGCGCGTGTCGCGCCGCATCTCGCTGGGACTGGCGCGCAACGGCAGCGTGTCCACCGGCGGCTCGGGCGACATCTTCATGGCCTTCTCCACCGCGAACCGGGAGGCGACCGTCGGCGGCGAAGGAGAGGTCCCGCTGGTCATGCTGCCCAACGGTCGCCTGGACGGCATTTTCCGCGCCACGGTGGAAGGCACCGAAGAGGCGGTGATCAACGCGCTGGTGGCCGGCGAGACCATGACCGGCGCCAACGACTGGACCATCCACGCGCTTCCGCACGACCGGCTGCGCGACATCCTGCGGAAGTACAACCGGCTGGTTGGCGGCTAGGCCGGTGCGGACGGGGTGGACGCTGATGAAGAGACCACGCGGAGGCGCGGCATGACCGAAGCCGAGCTTGTACGCGCGCTACTGGCGGCCCGCGACCGGCGGAGCAACACGCCGCCGCCAACCCGGCAGGTAGCCGGGCTCGATCTCGACGGCGCGTACCGCGTGGGCGCGGCGCTCGAACGGCACATGCGGGAGCGCGGATACCGCCGCGCGGGGTGGAAGGTGGGGTTCACCAACAGGACCGTCTGGCCACGGTTCGGCCTCTCCGAGCCCATTCTGGGGCCGGTGTACGAGCAGACCCTCACGACGGCTGTTCCGGCCGCAGAGTTGTCTCTGGCCGGGTTCTGCGCGCCGCGCATCGAGGTCGAGGTCGTGTTCGGGATTGAGGCGCAAGGGGACGCCCCGGACTGGAGCCGCCCCGCCTGGATGGCGATCGGGTTCGAGGTCGTCGACTGCCACTACGGCTGGGACCTCACGCCCGCGGACTCGGTGGCGGACTTCGCGCTCCATGGAGCACTGGTCGTCGGCCCCCGCGTGCATCGCGGCGCGCCTGGATTCGCGGAAGGACTCGAGCGGCTCGACCGGCTCGAAGTCCGGCTCTTCCGGAACGATGAGCCGGTGGCCGAGGGGCGCGGGAGCGCCGTGCTCGGCCATCCGCGCAAGGCGCTCGAGTTCGTCCCGCGGTTGCGGTCGAACTTCGAGGCACCGCGGCGCTCCTCGGACGAGCACGTCGTCAGCACCGGGACCATGACCGCGCTTGCGCCGCTCGCTCCCGGCGAGCACTGGCGGGTCGAGACGCACGGTGTGGATCTGCCCGGCCTGGAACTGGTGCTTGAGGATTAGGCGAACGGGATTGGGCTGCTACGCACGCAACTTCTTCGAACCGAACCAGACGCCCACGACCCCGATCACCGGGTTGAGCCAGTTGAACCATGCCGGCTGGCGGGCGCCCGCGGTCGCCTCCATCATCGACACGTCATCGGGGCGCGGTCCCGCCGCCATCTCCACCGGCATCAGCGCCGTCACCACCCCAAGCACGATCACCAGGCAGATCAGAATCGTGGCGCCCCCGGCATCGCGCGCCACCCTGGCACAGACTCGTCCGCCGATGTACGCGGCCACGAGCCCGAGCACGACCGAACCGAGCGCCCAGCCGCCGGACACCTCCCACGAACCCGGCTGGAAGGCGCGCGATGGCCCCAGCGCCACCCACAGAAGCGAGAACAGCGCGAAGAGCACGGCGGCCATGGCGATGTAGCCGACGATGGCGGCGAGGATGTTCCTGGGCATCATGTTTCTCCCCGAAGAAGAGTGAGTTGTGGATGTGGCTGTCGAGGGACGGCCGTCGTGGGCTCCGCGGGGTCCGGGTCGCCGCCGCGTTCCGCGGTCAGTAGCGGCCGAGTCGATCCCGGTACGAGAGCACCTCCTTTCGCAGAACGGGCGCGAGCAGGTACAGCCCCAGCAGGTTTGGAATCGCGACCACGTAGATCATCGCATCCGAGAGATCGATGAGCGCGGCGAGATTGATGCTCGAGCCCAGGACCACGAAGCCGCAGAAGAACAGCTTGAATCCCGTCTCCACCGACCGGTTCTCGCCGGTCAGGTAGGTGGCCGCCTTCAGACCGTAGTAGCTCCATGAGATCATGGTCGAGAAGGCGAACAGCACCGCCGCGACCGAGAGGGGCACGGGCGACCAGGAGAGCGTGCTCTCGAACGCGGTCTTGGTCATTTCGATGCCGCTGATGCCGGCATCGGCCAGCGCGGGATCGTAGACCGTCGTGATGATGACCAGCGCGGTCATGGTGCAGATGACCACCGTGTCGATGAACGGCTCGAGCAGGCTGACGAAGCCCTCCGTGCACGGCTCGTCGGTCTGCACCGCCGAGTGGGCGATGGCGGCTGATCCGAGGCCGGCCTCGTTCGAGAAAACGGCGCGCCGGAATCCGATGATCATGACCCCGATCATCCCCCCGCCGATGCTCTCGGGCGAGAAGGCGCCCTCCCAGATCTGGACGATGGCGGCAGGGAGGCGGTCGGCGTTGATGCCGATGATCGCCAGCGCCGAGAGCACGTAGAGCACCGCCATGAAGGGTACCAGCTTGGAGGTGACCCGCGCGATGCTCTTGATGCCGCCGACGATCACCATCGCCACCGCGACGGCCATGAAGACGCCCAGCAGCCAGGCCTTGTCGTTGAAGAAGCTCCCTTCCGCCCCCGTCACCTCGATGAGGATGGCGGCGGCCTGGTTGGACTGGAACATGTTGCCGATGCCGAGACAGCCGAACACCATGGCGGCGGCGTAGAACATCCCCAGGCCCTTGCCGACCCGGGGCAGGTTCCGCAGCTCGAGGCCGCGCTGCAGGTAGTACATGGGGCCGCCGCTGACGGAATCGTCCGGGTTGGTGTGACGGTACTTCACCGCCAGCGTGCACTCGGCGAACTTGGTGCTCATCCCAAGCAGGCCGGCGATGATGAGCCAGAGCGTGGCGCCGGGCCCGCCCAGGGAAATCGCCACCGCCACCCCCGCGATGTTCCCGATTCCGACCGTGCCCGACACGGCGGTCGCGAGCGCCTGGAACGGGGTGACCTCGCCCGGCTGGGAGGGGTCGGTGTAGCGCCCCCGGACCAGGTCCAGCGCGTGCCTGAAGCCGCGCACGTTGATGAAGCGCAGGTACAGGGTGAAGAACACGCCGCCCGCGATGAGCCACGCCACTATGAGGGGTACGTCTGCGCCGGCGATGGGCACTGAATAGAAGATGAAGCCGGCGACCACGTCCGTAACGGGTTGCATGAACTCGTTGATTCGTTCGTCAAGACCCATGGAGGGCGTCCTCGGCTGGAGTGAGGGGGCGGGCCGACCGAGTCAGTCCGCAAGAAGGGATGTGATGCACGCCACGTGTACCGCGTCCTCGACCGACGCGCCGCGGGAAAGGTCGCACCAGGGACCCGCGAGCCCCTGCACGATCGGACCCAGCGCCTCCGCGCCGGCGAGCCGCTGGACAAGTTTGTAGGCGATGTTGCCGGCGTCCAGATCGGGGAAGATGAGCACGTTCGCCCTTCCCGCCACCGGGGAGTCCGGGGTCTTGCGACGGCCGACCGCTTCGATGAGGGCGGCGTCGGCCTGAAGCTCGCCGTCCGCGGCGGTGTGCGGGCTCATCCCGCGGAAGTGGGCCACCGCTTTCCGCACCCGGTCCACCGAGGGGCCTTCCGCGCTGCCCCGGGTCGAGTAGGACAGGAACGCCACACGGGGCTCGTCGCCCACGATGCGCCGGCGCGCGCGGCACGACGCCACCGCGATCTCGGCGAGCTGCTCCGCCGACGGATCGGGCACGATGGCCGCGTCGGCGAAGGTGAGCACCTCGGTTTCCGGACCGCGGAAGGGCCGAACCACCATGAAGAACGAGGAGGAGATGGTGGTGGCCCCCTCGGCGCGGCCGACGCAGTGGATCCCGGCCCGGATCACCGCCGCGGTGGTGTAGACCGCGCCCGCGACCCCGCCATCGGCTTCGCCGGTGCCGACCATGAGCGCGCCGTGGTAGAGGGGATCTGCGGCGCGGCGGCACAACTCGTCGCCGGGGAGGTCGCGGAAGCGCTTCAGCTCGCGCAGGACCGCCGCTTGCCGCTCCACCCGGGCCGGGTCGGCCGGGTCCACCACCCGGACGGCGCGCGAGCGCGGATCGCCGGCGAGCTGGCGCTCCAGCTCGCCGGCGGGGCCCAGCAGCAGGGGATCCGCGAGTCCGTCGGCGGCCGCGGCCAGCGCCGCCTCGCGGATTCGCGGATCCCCGCCTTCGGGGAACACGACGCGCCTGCGCCGCGTCCCCGCCCGATGCCGCAACTCGTCGAGGAAGGTCACATCGACCCGGTCAAGGCGATCGTCCCGAACCGCGCCCGATCGGCATCAGCAAGCTGAGGATTCGCGCTCTCGGCTGCTACGCTCCTCCCCGGATGGTCGGGTTGTTGAAGGTCTCGATGATCGGGATCGGGATGCAGGTCTGGTCCCCGTACGATCCACCCTTGACGCCCAGCTGGTAGGGCTCGCCCGGAGCGGGAACCAGGGGCAGGTTCAGGCGGTGAATGTCGTACGCGCGGAACCCTTCGAACCACAGCTCGCGCTGCCGCTCGTCGACGACCGCCTGGCGAATCTCGGCTTCGCCCATGCCCATGAAGTGAGGCAGCCCGTGCGCGTCGCGCAGCCCGTCGATGATGCGCACGGCCTCGTCGCCGCCCACCACCTCGGCGATGATCAGCTGCGCCTCTTCCCAGCGCGCGATCGGCATGGGTGAGCTCGCCGAAGTGTACTTGCTCTGGCCCCACACGTTGCCCGGCGCCCAGCCGGTGTTCTGGCCGGTATCGTAGGTGATCGTACGCGGATCGAGTACGCCGCCGGTCATCAGCTCGCGCGTCCACGGGGCCACGCCGAAGCTGAAGTTGAACAGGTTTGTGGCCCAGATGCGGTTGTTCAGCCGGTTGGGCGCGTCCGAAGGAAAGATGTCCATCCGGAAGCCTTCGGGCACCTGCCTGGCATCGGCTGCCGCACCCTGGCCGTCCCCCTGGTACAGCTTCACCCGGGCGCGGCCCACCAGCGCCGCGCTGGCGATGTCACCCGCCCCGGAACTCTGCGCGTGCTGAAGCGCGTTCGAGAAGCGTTGCTCCGCCTCGGCGAAGGCCTGTACGGCGGTAATCTCCGGGCCGCTGTCCAGGGCGATCGTGCAGTGCGCGGCTCCCAGCATGGAGAGGCTGAACCCGGACAGCAGAGAGGCTCTGGCGAGCCGCTGGGTGCGCATGGCGACCTCCGCGTCGCTCCAGCTCTCGAGCAGGTTCACGAGGTTGTCGGCCACCCAGCGCGCGCGCGACGCGGGGACATAGCCCGAAGGCAGGAAGCCGGTGCAATCGTTGTCGGCCCAGGCGTTCTGGCCCTGGGGGCGGCGGCGGTCCAGCGACCAGTTGTCGCCGCCGGCGTTGGTGTCTTCGTATTCGTCGCTCAGGTCCGCGGTCACGACCAGGAACGCACCGTGGGCGCACAGGAAATCGGCCTCGAGGCCGTTCATGAGAGCCCCGGCCTGGGCGGGAATCTCCACGTTCTCCGAGAGGAGGCGGCTGGGGTCGGTGACTTCGAGAAGGCTGTCCACGTCGCACGCGGCGGAGAACGCCAGCAGCGCGGCGCATGCGAAAGCCCGAGTCATAATCGTCTTGATATGCATGATCACATTCTCCTCTTTGTCGGGCTCAGAAGCTGAAGCGGACGGAAGCGGTGATCTGCTGTGGCAACGGCAGGTTGTTCTGCGCCATGAAGGCTCTGCCGCCGCTCGAGAACATCACCTCCGGGTCCGATGCGGTCCAATCCGTCAACGTGAAGAGATGCTGGGCCGCGATCTGGAGGACGGCGCGGCTCGAGCCGAAGCGGTACTGCTCGGGCAGGTCGTAGGTCATGGAGACCGCCTTGAGCCGGATGAAGCTCACGTCGTTGACCCACGAGTCGATGATCTGATCGCTGCTCTCGACCGTCGCCTTCATGATCGGATCCCACTCCTGGGGATGATGGTTCGACCGGCAGACCCGGTAGAGGCGGCAGCGCTGGCGGAGCGTGTTGTCGAAGCGCTTGTGGCCTTGCTCGGAGGTGACCAGGACGTGAAAGCGCAGGTTGTTGCCGACGGCGATGTCGGACGTGAGCGAGATCTCGTAGGGCGCGATGGCCCGGCCCAGGAAGACGCGCGGAGCGATGGTGGTGCCGCCGGCGTCGAAGCAGGGCGTGGTGCCGCCCTGTCCGTTGCTGCACTGGGCGTTGACGGTGTTGCCGTTGGCGTCGAGGTCCGAACTCACCACGTCCACGCCGAACCAGCTGTAGGGCGGATGGCCCACCCGGTGCTCCATCGAGCTCCAGCTGTTGAAGACGATGCTGGTGTCCCCGGCCTCCCCGGAAAGCTGCAGGATCTCCGAGCTGTTGCTGGAGAAGTTGAGACCGACGTCCCAACTGAGACCCGACGTCTCGACGAGCTGCGCGTTCAGCGAGAGCTCCAGCCCCGAGTTTGTGATCTCGCCCGCGTTGACGAACTGGGCGCCGGTGAAACCGCCGGATGGGGGCAGGTCTCGTTCGAGAATCGCGCCCCTGGTCAGCTTGTTGTAGTAGGTGAACTGGAGCCCCAGCCGGCTGTCGAGCAGATCGGCGTCGAATCCGACTTCGGTCTCCTGCCCGACCTCGGCGGTGAGGTCTGGATTCCCGACCGTGTTGGGCGTCACGCCCGCGGTGCTCCGGGGACCCGTCACCGCCGCCCAGGTGCGCAGCGCCGAGAAGGACGCGGGCTGCTCGCCGGATTCCCCCCACGCCAGGCGAAACCGCAGGGTGTTCAGCCAGCCGGGTGCGCTGTCCTGGAACCAGCCCTCCTCGTTCATCACCCACGAGAGCGACGCCTTCGGGTAGGTCACGAACCTGATGTCGTTGCCGAAGGCGCTGTTGTTGTCCACGCGCACGGCGCCGGTCAGGAAGAGGCGGTCGTTCCAGCCCAGCGTCTCCTGTATGTAGGTGCCGAGGGTGTTGTCGGAGATGCGGTTGTTGGCCGGGACCCCGGGGATCGAGGTCGAGGTGATGGTGCTCAGGCCGGGACCGGCGAACTGCTGTCCCGTGGCCGAGAGGAAGGTCGTGGTGCGCGTGTAGTACTGGACACCCAGCGAAGTGGATGTCGTCAGCGCTGAAGAGACGTTCAGGTTGGCGGTGGTCGAGAAGTCCGTGGTGGTGCGGAAGTGGGTGAAGTGCCCCTCGTTGCGGAAGCCCTTGCGGTTGTTCGCTCCGAGCGACACGACAGCGGTGTCGCTGGTCTGGAATTCGCGGAAGGCCACGTTCTGCTCGCCGGTGAAGTCGATGCCCGTGGTGAGCCGTGACGTCAGGAAGCCGAGCGCCTCGTGGTTGAAGGTCAGGCCGCCGGTGAACCTGTTCAGGTACTGGTGGTTGAAGTTGGTCTGGTCCCGCACCGGCATGTCGTAACGGTTGTAACCGTGCAGGAGCTCGCAGCCGAAGCTGTTGTTGCTGGATCGGCACCAGTGCTCGGGAAGGAGCCGGGGACTTCCGAACTCGACACCCTCGGTGATGCTTCCGAAGCCGTCGCGCACCAGGCGGTCGCGCGAGTTGGTGTACCCCATGTTCACGGCGAGCCCCAGGTTGTCCGAGAGCTCGGTCTCGATGTTGGTGCGCAAGTTGAACTTCTTCTGCCAGTTGTAGTTCAGGATGCCGGTCTCGTCCGCGTAGGTGCTCGAGAGGAAGTATCGGGTGTCCGCCGAGCCGCCGCTCAGGCTGGCGCTGTACGCCTGGACGGAGCCGGGCGTGTAGATGTCGTTGCCGAGGCCGTCGTGGTAGTCCAGCATGTTCAGGGTGTGGATCTGGCCGGAGCCCGGATCGGTCCAGTAGTTGTCGTAGCCCACCTTGCCCTGCTTGTCGGCCATCCAGTTCACACCCTGCCGGACCATGAGGTCGACCCGGGCGCCGCCCTCCTGGCCCCGCTTGGTGATGACGTTGATCACGCCGCGCGAGGCTTCCGTGCCGTAGAGCGTCGCCGCCGCCGGGCCCTTGAGCACCTCGATCCTCTCGATCTGCTCGGGGTCCAGGCTGGTGAGAATCGAGCGCACGCCGGCGTTGTTGCCGAAGGTGTAGCCGGTGGTCTCGTCATTGTTGGCCCGCACGCCGTCGATGTAGATGAGGGGCTGGCCGTTGAGCGAGAAGGTGGACGCGCCCCGGATGCGCATGCGCGGACCCTGACCCACCATGCCGCCGCCCATCATGTTCACGCTGGGCGTTCGCCCGCGCAGCAGGGTCTGCACGTCCTCGACCGGGGCCAGTTCGGTAATGGCCGCGGCCTCGACGGTGCTCACCGAGTTGCCGATCGCGCGCCTGCGGGTCCCGCCGGGTACGCCGGTAACGACGATTTCGTCCAGCGCGAAGGCCTGCTCGGAGAGGAGAAAGTCCTGCACGAGCGTCTGGTCGGCCGCGATCGTGACCGCCACGTCCACGGTCGCATACCCTACCCGCTCCGCGCGCAGGGTCTGCGGCCCGTCGGGCACGTTCTGGATCAGGTAGCGGCCATCCGCGTTGGTGAGCCCGCCCAGACCGGTGCCCACCACGGACATCTGGACCGCGGCGATGGGCTGACCGGTTCCCGCGTCGGTGACCGTCCCGGTGACGGTCCCCTGCACACGGATCGGGCGCACGTCCACTTCGGCCGGGGCCACCTCCAGGACCAGCGTCGGTTGCGGGTCGAACGATACCGACTGGGCGGAGGTCGCCGGAGCGAGGCCGGCGAACAGGAGAAGAACGATAAACGGTTTCACAGCAACCTCCCGGGAGTCTGGGGACTCCGACTGGGGTTCCGGTGGGACCGGCCAGGCGGGTCGCAGCAGCAGAAAACGGCCAAAGCCGCTCGGTGTTCCGGCTGCGTGGTCGGAACCCGTACTCGATTCGGATTCCCGGCCCACAAGGCGCGGCAGAAAGCCCGTCTCGCCGCCCCGACGCGTTCTTCCTCCCATGCGCGGGCTTACGGATGCACTTCGACGTGCGGGGGTTGGGGGGGCGAGCGTTCTCTGATTGTGGGGATTGGGCTTCCCCTTCGCAAACCTGTGTCCCGGGCGCGCTTACGCGCCGCGCGACAAGCGACCCCGGGAAGGCGCTTCAGGGATGGTCGTGGTGCCGTTCTCCCACCGGAGCGGTCAGTCTCCGCGCCGGTAGACCGTTTCGCCGCCGACGATGGTCTCGAGCACCTGAACATCGCGGATGGTGAGGGGATCCACGGTCAGCGGATTGTCGGACAGGATGACGAGATCCGCCAGTTTGCCCGGCTCGATGGACCCCTTGATGTCCTCCTCGAAGTTCTGCCAGGCGGCATCGATGGTCATCGCCCGCATCGCCTCCAGCGGCGACACCCGCTCCTCGGGCCCCAGCACCTGGTCGCTCCGGGTCAGGCGGTTGACCGACACCCATATGAGCTGCAGCGGGTCCACGGGGGTCACCGGGGTGTCGTCGTGCACGGTGAAGCGGATGCCGCGGTCGATGGACGACTTGAGGGGACTGATCCCCGCAGCGCGCTCCGGCCCCATGAAGATGTCACGGTGCCGGTCGCCCCAGTAGAACACGTGCCCGACGAAGAACGAGGGCGTGATGCCCAGTTCGGCGATCTCGTCCAGCTGATCCTTCCGCACCATCTGACAGTGCTCGATGCGGTGGCGGGCGTCCTCGCGGGGAAAGTCGCGCTGGGCTTCGCGGAAGGCGTGGATGATGTCGTCGATTGCTGCGTCGCCGTTCCCGTGGATGGCGATCTGGTAGCCGGCCCGGTGCAGCCCCTTCACCATGGCCGTGAGGTCCTCCCGGCTGCGGGCGGGGTAGCCGCGCCACTCGGGATCGCCATTGAAGGGCGTGTGGTACGGTTCGGTGAAGTAGCCGGTGAAGCCCTGGTTGGAGCCGTCCTGGACGATCTTGATGCCCCCCAGCTTCAGGCGATTGTCGCCGAAGCCGGAGACGAAGCCGCCGGCCTCCGCCGGTGACGGGAATCCGGGGGCGGCCTTGCTCACCATGGTCACGACCCGGAGCGAGAGGAGACCCTCCCGGCGGGCCATCTGAAGGTCGACGACGTTCTCGGCCGTCCCCCCGGTGATGACGGTGGTGGTCACGCCCTGTTCGACATAGATCTGCACGGCGCGCCTGAACCCTTCCAGTTTCTGTTCGACGGTCGCGGTCGGCACGATGCCCATGACCATCCAGGCGGCCGTCTCCTCGAGCACCCCGTCGGGTTCCCCGGTGTCGGCCTCGTGGCGAATCACACCGCCGGGGGGCGGCTGTGTGCCGGCGGTAATGGCCGCCATGCCGAGCGCCATGGTGTTGGCCACGCCCAGGTGGCCGGAGGTGTGGCTGATGTAGATGGGGTGTTCGGTCGACACCCGGTCGAGGTCGTGCCGGTTGGGGTGGCGCTGGTCCTCAAGCAGGGTGTCGTCGTAGCCCCACCCCTGGATCCAATCGCCCGCCGGGGTCTCGCCGGCCTTCTCCCGCAGCGCATCCACCAGGCCTTCGATGTTCTCCACCGGCCCCATGGGCGGGCTGTTGAGGTTCACCGTGGTGACCGCGATGGCGCCCGCCCACGGGAAGTGGTCGTGGGGGGCGTAGAAGCCGGGTGTCATCGTCCGGCCCTCCAGGTCGACAACGCGGGTGCCGGGACCGGCCATCAGCCCGATCTCGATGCTGCTTCCCACCCCGACGACCTCGTCGCCGCGCACCGCCACGGCCTCGACGGTGCGGGCCTCCGCGTCCATGGTGACGACCTCCCCGTTCAGGTAGATGGTGTCGACTTCCAGGACCGGCGCCGGTATGGCGCACCCGGTCAGGCCCGCGGCCGCCAGCGCGACCAGGGTGTGGCGCGGGCCTCTTTGGTGGTGTGTCCGGTTCATCGTCGGCCCTCCCTTCGGCGATCGATACCGATTTCGTCTTGCGCCAGCGCTCTGCCTCAGAGGTCCCGGCACCCGTGCTCGATCCCGGCCTGCACGGCATCCACCAGCTCGTCGACGTCCGCCTTGGTGACGATGAGCGGCGGGGCCATGTTGACGGTGTTGTTCAGCCCGGGAACGCTGCGCGTGGTCTTGCCCACCAGGACGCCCTCCTCGGCGGCTTTCTTCACCACCGCCATCATCACGTCCTCGCTCACCGGCGTCCTGGAAGCCTTGTCCTCCACCAGCTCCACGCCGGCGAACAGGCCCCTGCCGCGCACGTCGCCGACGTTCGGGTGGTCGGACAGCTCGCGCAGCCGGTCCAGCAGGTACGCCCCCATCACCCGGCTGTTTTCGATCAGATCCTCTTCCTCGATGATGCGCAGGTTCTCGAGGGCGGCGGCAAAGCCCGCGGTACATCCGCCGTAGGTGCTGATGTCCCTGAAGTAGTGGAACTTCTCGCTCGGGTCCTCGAGAAAGGTGTCGAACACCTCCCCGCGCACGGCCGCGGCCGAGATCGGTGCATAGGAACTCGCCATGCCCTTGGCCATGGTGACGATGTCCGGAACGAAATCGTAGTGCTCGTACCCGAACATGGTCCCGGTGCGCCCGAATCCGCACACGACCTCGTCGATGATCAGGATCACGCCGTGTTCGTCGCAGATCTCGCGAACGATCGTGTAGTATTCGTCCACCGGCGGAATGACCCCGCCCCCCGCCGTGATGGGTTCGAGAATGACCCCGCCCACGGTATCGGGTCCCTCCGCCTCGATGGCGTCCCCCAGCGCGCGCGCGCACTCGATGTTGCAGTCCGGATACGACTTGTCGAAGGGACAGCGGTAGCACATCGCGTGCGGAATCCCGGCGAACCCTTCGGGGAACGGCCCGTACGCCTCCTTGCGCTCCTCCTGTCCGCTGGCCGCCAGGCAGGCGATGGTGGTCCCGTGATAGTCCCGGTCCCGGTAGAGGACCCTGTACTTCCCGGTGCCGTTCAGGTGCGCGATCTGGCGCACCATCTTGATCGCCTTCTCGTTGGCCTCCGAGCCGCTGTTCGCGAAATAGAGGTGGTCCAGCTCCGGCATCCACTCTGCCAGCGCGCTCGCGTACTGGGCCGCCGGCACGGTCCCGACCACGCCCGCATAGTACGGCAGGCGCATCAGCTGTTCGTAGACCACCCTCGCGATGCTCTCGCGCCCGTGGCCCACGTTGACGCACCAGACGCCGCCCGAAGCGCCGTCGAGATACTCTTTCCCGTGGATGTCCCGGACCCGTGCACCCTCTCCCTCCACGAAAACCTGCGGATCCTGGGTCTCGAAGACGCTGTGCTGAAACAGATGGTGCCAGAGGTGCTTCCTGTCCTTCTCGATGACGTCCTGGACGTCGTAGTCGGCGAGCAGCGTCTGGGTGTCGGACATGTGGTCTCTCCGGATGGGCGGCTAGTCCAGGCTCAGGTGTGCGTACTTCTGCAGATGACGGGTGGGCATCGCCAGCGCGTCCCGGCGGAAAGGCTCCGCGAGCACCCTCGCGCCGCCTTCCACGACCGCGTTGATGACGCAGGGCCGACCGCTCGCGACCGCGTCGCGCACCACGTCCTGCACGTGCCGGTAGTCGTCGACCCGGTAGCCCTTCGCCCCCATCGCCTCGGCAACCTCGGCGAAGTCCGGGTTGGCGCGCAGGTTGGTGCCGACGAAGCGGTTGTCATAGAAGTCGATCTGGTTCTTCTTCTCGGCGCCCCATTCGTGGTTGTTGATGACGACGGCGATGACCGGGATGTCCTCGCGCACCGCGGTCATGACCTCGCTCAGCCCGCTGATACCCCAGGCGCCGTCTCCCTGAATGGCGAAGACGGGCGCGCCGGGGTTGCCGACCTTTGCACCCAGGGCGGCCCCGTAGGCGAAGCCGCAATTCCCCCAGGTCAGCGCCGCGAGATGCTGCCGGGGGCCGTTGAACCTGAGGTACCCGTTGCTGATCGAGCAGGTGTTGCCGATGTCCGTGGTGACCAGGGCATCCCCGGGAAGCGCGCGCGTGAACTCCCACAGGAAGCGCCGCGGATGCATGAAGCTCCCGGTGGAGGAGGACCAGGCCTCCAGTTCGTCGTCCCAGGACCGCTTTTCGCGCGCGACATCCGCAATACGGTCTTCGTTGCGGCCCGGATCCGGGAGGGCGCCGCGCAACTCCTCGAGCAACTCCGTTGCGTACTCCTTGACGTCCGCGACCGAGAAGAGCGCGGGGATCTTGCTCATGCCCCACTGCCTCGCGTCCCGGTCCACCTGGATGAGGGTGGCGTCCTCGGGCCAGTAGGTCATGTCGTACTGGGGCAACAGCCCGAAAACCCCGAGCCGGGTGCCCAGCGCCAGCACCACGTCCGCCTTGGCGATGGTGCGCATCGCCGCCTTGGACCCGCAGTAGCCGATGGGGCCGCAGCCCAGCTCGTGGCTGTAGGGGAAGGTGTCGTTGTGCAGGTAGGTGTTGACCACGGGCGCGCTCAGGTGCTCGGCCAGCGCCATGACCTCGTCCACGGCGTCGCCCTGGCTCACGCCGCCACCCGAAACGATGACCGGATAGCGGGCCTCTTTCAGGATGCCGACCGCCTTCTCGATGTCGGCCCGGGGGGGACGCCCGGCTCCGAGGGTGGGGGTCGCGAAGATCTCGTCCTCGATGTCCCCGTAGAAGTAGTCGCGGGGGATGTTCAGATGCGTCGGGCCCAGTTCCAGCTTGGCCCGGTAGAAGCACCGGCGCGCCAGTTCCCCCATGCGCTCGGGACGGTTGACGCGCACCTGGAAGACGGTCTGCGCCTCGAACATGGGCATCTGGTCCAGCTCCTGGAAGCCGCCGGTGCCGATCCCCAGCGACCCGGTTTCGGGCGTGATGGCCACGACCGGGGAGTGCGCCCAGAACGCCGCCGCGATGGCGGAGACGAAGTTGGCGGCGCCAGGCCCGTTCTGGGCGATGCAGGCCTGGGGTCTCCCCGTGACCCGCGCAAGGCCGTCGGCGGCATGCGCGGCGGCCTGCTCGTGAGCTACCGGGATAAACCGGATGCCCGCGTCCGGGAACAGGTCCAGAGCGTCCATGAACGCCGATCCCACCAACCCGAAGACATCCGTAACCCCTTCGGCGACCAGCGTCTCCACCAGTGCTTCGGAGGGCGTCATCGTTCTCTTTGCCATGTGCAGCCTCTCGGTGTTTCAGCGTTTCCGCGCGTCCGTGTGAAGTAAGTAGGCGCGTGCTGCCGCCGCTGGCAAGGCGAAGCGGGTACCGGGCGTGGGCTCCGGGCTTGACGCGGCATGACGGACCGGAGTACGGTCCCCGAGTCAGTCTCAAGCAGGCCCGGAGGGAATCATGCGCAGGTTCAATCACGCCCTCACCGTTTTCGCAGCGCCCCTTTCCGTTGTGCTCGCGGGTTGTGCTCCGCAAGCCGATCCCGCGGACACCATCTTCCACGGCGACAACATCGTCACCATGGATCCGCAGCAACCCGCCGTGGAGGCGGTCGCGGTGCGCGGGGAGACCATCGTCGCGGCAGGATCGATGGACGACGTGATGGCCCTTCAGGGGCCATCGACCCGGTTGGTCGACCTGGGGGACAACGCCCTTCTGCCGGGGTTCATCGACTCGCACGGCCACTTCCTGGGCGCGGGGCGCGACCAGACGTCGCTGGGGCTGCACCCGCCGCCGGTGGGCGACGTCAACAACATCGACGACGTCGTGCGCAAGGTCCGTGCGTGGATCGACGAGCACGACATCCCTCCCGGAGAAGTGGTGACCGGGCGCGGCTACGACGACTCGCTGCTCGAGGAGGGCCGGCACCCGACGCGCGAGGATCTCGACCGCGCGTCGACCGAACATCCCATCATCCTCACCCACGTGTCGGGGCACCTGACCACGACCAACTCCGCCACGCTCGCGGCGAGCAACATCACCGCCGACACCCCCGATCCACCCGGCGGCCATGTGCGGCGCATGGACGGCTCTATGGAGCCCAACGGGGTGCTGGAGGAAACCGCCCGCGGACTGCTCGCATTCGATCGTCGCGCCACCCCGTCAGGCGAGGAACTCGACGACCTCATTCGCCGGTCGATCGACATCTACCTGAGCCACGGCACGACCACCATCCAGGACGGCGGGACCGGCCCGGCGCAGGCCGAGGCGTTCCAGGCGGCCGCGAACCGCGAGCCCTTCAAGGCGGACGTCGCGGCCTTCGCGCGCTTCAACGAGACGCCCACGGACCTGGCGAGCATAGGCTACACGCGCGACTACCAGGGCGGCTTCCGGGTCGGCGGGGTGAAGCTGATGCTCGACGGCTCCCCGCAGGGTCGCACGGCATGGGTCACGATCCCCTACGAGGAGGGACCCCCGGGAGCCCCACCGGACTACGTGGCCTACGGCGTCATGGTCCCCGGCGAGTACAAGGCGGCCGCCGCCGAACTCATCCGGGGAGGCATTCCGATCATCGTCCACGCCAACGGCGACGCGGCCATGGACCTGATGATCGACGGGGTGGACGAGGCGGTGGCGGACATGGATCCGATGCCCGACCACCGCTCCGTCATCATCCACGCCCAGCTCATGCGCGACGACCAGCTGGATCGCTCCGCCGTGCTGAACATCGTGCCGTCGTTCTTCGCGGCGCACGCGTTCTTCTGGGGCGACTGGCACAGGATCAGCTTCGGCGAGTACCGGGGCAACAACACCAGCCCTATGGGCTGGGCCCTCGAACGGGGGGTGAACTTCACCATCCACAACGACGCGTCCGTGGTCCCGCCGCACATGATGCGCCTCGTGTCGATCGCGGTGAACCGCAAGACCCGCAGCGGGCACATCCTGGGACCGCATCAACGGCTGACGGTGATGCAGGCGCTGCACGCGGTGACGCTCGGCGGCGCCTACCAGTACTTCGAGGAGGACACCAAGGGCTCGATCACGGTCGGCAAGCAGGCGGATCTGGTGATCCTGGAGGAGAATCCGCTGACCGCGGACCCGGAGAACCTGGAGTTCATTCCGATTCTGGAGACCTTCTCGCGCGGCAGGTCGGTATTCTCGATGTAGGCAGGCGGGAGAAGCGGGCCGCCGTCCTGCTCGCGGCGGTCCTCCTCGGGGCGTGCGGCGCCCCCGCGGATGAGCCGCCCGAGGGGTCCGGGCCTTCGATCACGCTGGCCGTAGTGGGCCAGGCGCTCATCGAACACGATCCGCGGGAATACCTGGAGGCGCCGCTGGCCACGGTCGCGCCGATTCTCGCCTCCGCCGATGCGGTCTTCACCAACCTCGAGGTGGCGGTGGCGGGACCGGGGTGCGACTGCCGGCCGACCCGCGACGACGTGTTCTTCCACGGCGCGGGGCCGGAAGTACTGGACTACCTGGGCGAACTCGGCGTCTCGCTGCTCTCTCTGGCCAACAACCACTCCTGGGACTACGGGGACGCAGGGGTCGTCTCCACCATCGAGCAGGCCGCCGAGCGCGGGTTCACCCATGCGGGCACGGGGCGGACGCTTGCGGAGGCAGTGGCACCCGCGTTTCGGAGCGTGGCCGGGCTGCAGGTGGGGATGGTTGCCTTGGCGACTGTCAACCAACCGCCGGAAGCCGCCGCGAACGAGTCGGCCCCCGGCGTCAACATGCTCGATCCGGACGACCCGGCGGCGTGGGACCGCAACATCGCCGCGGTCCGGGAAGCGGCCGCCGATGCCGACTTCGTCATCGCCTACCAGCACTACCAGATCGACGGACCGCCGGGCTGGCAGGAGCGCTGGGCCCGGGCGACCGTGGATGCCGGGGCGGACCTGTACGTGAGCCACGGAGAGCCGCGTCTCTCCGGCGTCGAGGCATACGGCGGCGGCCTCATCCTCTACGGCCTGGGCAACTTCATCTTCCACAGCCGGACGGAGATCGGGAACTATCCCCCCGAAACCTGGCAGAGCGTGGTGGCGACGCTGACCATCGGACGCGACGGGGTGCGTGAGGCCGCCTTCACGCCCATCCTGCTCGACGAAGGTTCGGAGGGAGAGTTCTTCCTCGAGCGGCGGGGCTACCCCGAGGTGGCGAGCGGTGAAACCGCCGAGTCCGTTCTGACCCGTCTGGCGGGACTCTCCGCCGCGCGCGGCACCGAGCTGGAAATCCGTGACGGCCGCGCGCTCTGGACTTCCAGCGAAGGGCGCATCACCTCACGGTGACGGAGCGGATCTCGTCCGAGCCCAGAACCGGAAACCTCGTATTCGATACTCGAGCCGGCGTACCGGCCGGAGAGAGAAAAATCGCTCTCGTCGGAACCGAACTCGAGGTCCACCGAGACGCGCTCACCGCCGTCCGTACCGGTCCCGAACCAGACCATTTCGATGGCGCGCGAGCCCCACGCTCCCCCGGGGTCATGGAAGGCGATGGATCGGCCGACCAGTTGTGCCGCCGGTGAATCGGGCCCGCCGCCCCCATCCGGGGCTCCTTCCCGAGTTCCGCAACCGAGCGCGGCAAGCACGAACAGGTGAATGCCGAAGAGGCGGCCGGCGAGTCCTCGGCGCGGGTCGAACGGAAACGAGTACACCTGGTCCTCCGGGTTGCGGGTGAGCCGCGGGCTTCGCCGGGAGGCGGACGGAACCGATACCCGACGACGCGAGCAGTGCGCCCCCGCGACCGTCACGAGCCTGCTGCCGCGGCTTCCAGCAGCCCGATGTCGATCTTTCTCATAGCGAGCAACGCCTCCGTGACGTTCCCGGGGGAACGGCTCATCAGTTCGCCGAGCCGCTCCGGAATCACCTGCCAGGAAACTCCGAAGCGATCCTCGAGCCAGCCGCATCGACCCGGCTTCCCGCCCTCCGAGAGGCGCTCCCAGTAGTAGTCGATCTCTGCCTGCGACTCGCACGTCACCACGAACGAGATTGCAGGCGTGAACTGGTACATCGGTCCCCCGTCCACCGCCGCAAACAGCTGCCCGTCGAGATCGAATTCCAGGAACGCGCTGCCCTCCGCCGGACCGGCGGATACCTCGGTGTCGTTCCGAACGCGCGAGTCGGGGAAGACCGACACATAGAAGCGCGCAGCCTCCAGAGCGCGTCCGTCGAACCAGAGGAAGGGGTGGATCCTGGATGTCACCTGCATCGAGCTGCCCCAACACGCCGGAAAAGAGAGAACCCCCGGGGAGTCGTCCCCGGGGGCTCTGCCGCTCTGCGATGCCCCGCCAGGGACTCGAACCCCGAACCTACTGATTAAGAGTCAGTTGCTCTACCAGTTGAGCTAGCGAGGCGGGCGATGTCGCGCCGGGCAGGTAACCTGCCCCGCGCCGGGTGAGGGGTCAAGGGTTCCGCAACCTGCGGCGACGCGGCCCGGCACGGACGAACGTCCCTCGAATGCAGCGCGGAATTTGTCCCCGCGCCCCTAGAACGCCGACAGCCCCGTCATCGCCTGTCCCAGGATGAGGGAGTGGATGTCGTGCGTGCCCTCGTAGGTGTAGACCGATTCCAGGTTGGCCATGTGACGCATGGCGGAATACTCCACCAGGATGCCGTTGGCGCCCAGCAGCCGCCGGGCCTCCCTCGCCACCTCGCAGGCCATGTGGCAGTTGGCCCGCTTGGCGAGCGACACCTGCTGCGGCGTGACCCTGCCCTCGTCCTTCAGGCGCCCGACCTGCAGGGCCAGAAGCTGCCCCTGGGTGATGCCGGTGAGCATGTCGGCGATGCGCACCTGCTGGATCTGCTTGGCGCCGATCACGGTGTCGAACATGACCCGCTGCCTGCTGTAGCCGAGCGCCTCGTGGAAGCAGGCCATGGCGGCACCCACCACGCCCCAGGCGATCCCGTAGCGCGCCTGGGTAAGGCACATGAGCGGACTCTTGAGACCGGCGCTGCCCGGCATGAGTGCGTCGTCGGGGACGTGGACGTCCTGCAGCGCGAGCTCGCTGGTGTCCGAGGCGAGCAGCGAGAGCTTCCCCGTCTGGTCGCGCGCGCTGAAGCCGGGGGTGCCGGTGGGGACGACGAACCCGCGGATGCCCCTGGGGTTGCCGGGCGCGTCGGTCTGCGCCCAGATGACCGCGACATCGGCCATGGAGCCGTTGGTGATCCACATCTTGGTGCCGTTGAGCACCCACCCGTCGGCGGTCTTCTTTGCCGTGGTGATCATCCCGCCGGGGTTGGAGCCGTAGTCGGGTTCGGTCAGGCCGAAGCATCCGATGGCGTCCGCCGAGGCCAGGCGGGGAAGCCACTCGCGGCGGTGCTCTTCCGAGCCGAAGGCATGGATGGGGTACATGACCAGCGCACCCTGCACGGACACGAACGAACGCAGCCCCGAGTCTCCACGCTCGAGTTCCTGCATGATGAGCCCATAGGCGACGTTGTTGAGACCGGCGCACCCGTATTTCTCCGGCAGGTTGGCCCCGAGGACCCCGAGCTCGCCCAGGCCGGGAATCAGTGACCGGGGAAACCTGCGTTCGTAGTAGGCTTCTCCGATGATCGGGATGACCTCCTCCTCCACCCACTCCCGGATGGCGTCCCGGATCATCCGCTCCTCTTCGCTGAGAACGGAATCCAGATCGTAGAAGTCGAATCCCTGGAATCTCTCTGCCATAAGGGTGCCTTTGTCGCCGAGGGTATCTCAGATGCGAAGAGAACCTAATGGAAAAGCAGACCGACTCCGAGACCGGATTGCCCGGCGTCCGCCGGAAGGTGCGGCGACCTCAGCCGCCGCTGGCGGGATAGCGCTTCCGGTTGGCACGCTCGATGCCGTAGAAGATCTCGCGGGCCAGCTTGCCGCCGATCCAGTAGGCCGCGATGACGGTGGCGATCCAGCCCCCGATCACCACGTCGGTCGGGCGGATGATGCCCCAGATGTAGCCCGCCACGATCACCGCCAGCCCAGTCGCGGCGATGCGTGCCCTGCGGGTCGCGATCAGCCGGGCGCGGGCGCGGCAGCCCACACACCAGAGCAGCCGGTCGACATCGCTGCGGTCGTAGAGTTCGCCGCACCGCGAGCACTGGATTTCGTCTGAGATCGAGTCACGAATGCCCATGGGTTTCCTGTCGTCCCTGTCGGAGCGTCTCGCCGGTAAACCGGTCGGGCTCATGTACGGGCAGTGCCGTCGCGAAAGGATGCCTTCACCGGCCCTTCACGGCAAGGCGGCGCACCTTGCGTTGGTGTCGAGAATACAGGTATCGTCGATCCCCCCCCGGGCAAACTGTAGTGAGGAACCCGACAGAGGTCCGCCAGGTGCAGGCTCCACAAGTCGTGAAATGCGATATCCAATGATCGAGGCGAATATATTATGAGCCTGTTTCAGCCTCGGCCGAAGAAAGTGGCCACCGCCTTGGCTCTTCTGGCATTGACGGCGTGCGGCGACGTCCAGGACGTCACGGAACCGGAGCAGCCGCGCGCGGCTGCGCTCTCGATCTCCCCGGCCACGGTCGAGCTCGGTGTCCCCGGTGAGACGGCGGAACTCACGGTGACCGTGCTGGACCAGCACGGCAATGCCCTGCGCGCGCCGTTCACGTGGGCAAGTGACGATGCCTCGGTCGTTTCGGTGAATCAGGACGGCGTCGCGACGGCGGTCGCCCGGGGCGCGGCCACGATCAGGGTCGTGGCGGGAGACCTGAGCGCCGTGGTTCAGGCGACGGTGAACAGTTCGGCGACCGACGGCGTCTGCGGTCGGACTCCACAGGTTCGGGACGCGCTCATGGCCGCGACCAACCGTGAGGACTGCGCACAGGTGAGCGCGGGACTGCTTGCGCGTCTCAGGCGCCTGGACGTCAGTGGTCCGCACGAGGACACGACCTCGGCGTCGGCGAACGATTGTGCGGAGGCAATGGGTGATGAGCATGAACGCGCCGGCGAGCCGGGCGTGTGCGCGCCCCGGCCGTCCGGTCCTGGCGGGACGGGCATGGCGTTCATGGACATGGCTGGGGCCGACGGGGAGGACAAGCGCATCATCTCCCTCAAGGATGGCGATTTCGAGGGGCTGAACAGCCTCGTGTTCCTGGATCTCAGCCACAACTTCCTGAGAGGGCTTCCGGACAGCGTCTTCGCCGATGTCGCAAGCCTCGACACGCTGAATCTCGAGGAGAACCTGCTGGCATCGTTGCCGGAAGGCGTCCTCGGAGCACTCACCGGGCTGGAATACCTGGATCTTTCGGGCAACGCGCTGACCGCACTGCCCGACAGCAGCTTCGCGGGATTCACGGCCCTGAAGAAGCTCTATCTCGACGACAATTGGCTGACCACCGTGCCCGAGGGGATCTTCGCGGATCTGACGGCGCTCGATACGCTTTGGCTGGAATTCAACGCGCTGGGGACGTTGCCCGAGGGCGTTTTCGACAATCTCTCGGAGCTGAAGGCCCTCGACCTGTCGGGGAACCTGCTGTCTTCGTTGCCTGAAGGCGCTTTCGACGATCTGACCAGCTTGGAGTTCCTGACGCTCTCCGGCAACCGCCTGACCGAGTTGCCCGAAGGCGTCTTCGACAACCTCACCAGCGTCACGGAGCTGTTTTTCACCAGCAACCGGCTGGGAACCCTGCCCGACGGCGTTTTCGACAACCTCACGGAACTCAGGGAGTTGTTCATCGGGGGGAATCGACTGACCGCGCTGCCCGACAGCCCGTTCGCCAACCTCGCCGCCATCGAGAGGTTGAGCATGACCCGGAATCGGCTCAACCAACTCCCGGAGGGCGTGTTCGCGGGCCTCTCGGAGCTCGACTACCTCAGCTTCTCCCGCAACCGCGTCGCCGAGGTGCCGAACGGCGTGTTCGACGACCTCGCCAGCCTGGACACGCTCTGGATGCAGGGAAACGGGCTGACCGCGTTGCCGGAGGGGATTTTCGACGGCACACCCGACCTGGGGTTCCTCTCGGCGTACGGGAACTCGCTGACCGAGCTGCCCCGCGGACTGTTCGCAGGCATGACGGGACTCGAGGTGGTCTGGCTGGAGGACAATCTGACCGATCCGTTCCCGCTTACGCTGGAGGCCGTAAGGACCGACAACGAGGACCCGCTGGCGGAAGGTCCCGCTCAGATCGGAATCGCGGTGAGGGAGGGCGCGCCGTTCGACATGCGCCTCGTGTTCGGCGCCCGCGGAGGTGAGCCGCGCTCGACGGTCGTCTCGATCGCCGCGGGAGACACACTCAGCCGACTGGTTGCGGTGACCCGTCGGGAAGGCAGCGTCTCGCAGTACATCCAGTTCGACTCCCTGCCGGCCACGCCCGAGGACCTGTGCGGCCCCAACCTCTGCTTCGAGGGCATGACGCCCGCCGCCGGCGATCCGCTGGTGCTGGTCAACCCCCCGGATCTGAAGGTCGAAGCACAGACCGCCTACCTCGTCCAGGCCACCCAGTCCTACGCCGGCAAGGTGCCGCTGGTCGCGGACCGCGAGGCGCTGCTGCGGGTCTTCGTGACCGCCGACTTTCTGAACTCGTACCGTCCTTCCGCGCGGGCCACCTTCTATCTCGACGACGAGGAGATCCACGTTGCCGACCTGGCACCGCCTTCCGGCCTTCCGAGAAGGGTGGACGAGAGCAGCCTGAACGCCTCCTTCAACGCCATGGTCCCGGACTCGGTGGTGCAGCCCGGCCTGGAGATGGTGGTGGAGATCGACCCGGACAGCACCCTGTCGACGCTCACGGGCAGCCGGATGCGCATTCCGGCGACGGGTCGGCAGGCGCTGGACGTCCGCACACTGCCCTCGCTTGACGTAACCCTTGTCCCGGTGGCGTTGTCTTCCGAGGTAAGCAGGGGCGACAACGCGGCGGTGGCCGCGCTGGTGAAGGACATGGGCGCCGGCAACGCCCACGCGGCGCTGCAGGAGACCCAAGTTCTGCTGCCGCTCTCCGAGTTGAACATCAGTGTGCGTGAGCCCTACACCACGCAGGCCGACACGCTGGAGGATGGGGGATTCGGACTTCTCGACGAAATCCACCTGCTCCGATTCATCGAGGCAGGAGCCACCAACGACTACTACCACGGCATCCTGGCCTGGCCGGCCTCGCGCTATCCCGGGTCATGGGGCTTTTCGGGCGTAGCCTACATCGGCGGGTGGGCCGGCCTGAGCCTGTCACACATAGCAGGGGTCTACCGCGGCGCTGGATCCTTCGGCAGCACCCTGGCCCACGAACTGGGCCACAACCTCACCCTCCGGCACGCTCCGGGCTGCGGAGCGGGAGGGCCCGATCCGGACTACCCGTACCCCGACGCGTACACGGGCGTCTGGGGCGTCGACTTCAGCACGGGGGGCGATTTCGGCAGGCTGATCAGTCCGGCTCGCTACCGGGACTTCATGTCCTACTGCGACCCGCCGTGGACCAGCGACTACAGCTTCACGAAGGCCCTCGAGTACAGGATGGGGCTCCCACCGGCGCCGGCCGCCGCCCAGGGTGGAAGGGCGGTCGAAAGAACGCTGCTGCTGTGGGGCAGAATCCAGGACGGGGAACTGCGCCTGGAGCCCGTCTTCGAGTGGGATACCAGGGTGAAGCTTCCGACGTCGCCCGGTCCATACCGACTGGAGGGGATCGACGCGGCGGGAGCACGCATGTTCTCGATGAGCTTCACCCCGGACAGGGTCGACCATGGCGGTGCGGGATTCCTCTTCGCCGTACCGGTCGAGGAGGGATGGGCGGACGAGCTCGAGCGCGTGATGCTGGCCGGACCCGAGGGCTTCACCACCCTCGACCGCGACAGCGGCGGACAAGGCGCGATCGTGACCAGCCGCTCAACCGGGCGCATCCTGAGCATCGTGCGGGACTGGTCCCGGGTCCGTCCGGAAGAGCTCGGCACTGCCGCGCAGGTCTCGGTGAGCCGCAGTGTGCTGGTGCGCGAGGTGCGCGAGCGACAGAGGTAGCGCGGAGACCAGCCCCGGGGGCCCGCGATTCTAGTCCAGCGCCCCGATCACGGCCTGCGCATATTCCTGTGTGGAGGCGCTGCCGCCGAGGTCCCCCGTCACCGTCTCGCGCCGACCCAGCACCTTCCTCATCGCGCCACGGATACGGGCGGCCGTCTCCGGTTGCCCGATGTGGTCGAGCATGGCGCACGCGGCCAGCATGAGCGCAGTCGGGTTGGCGATGCCCCGCCCCGCGATGTCCGGGGCCGAGCCGTGGACCGCCTCGAACATCGCAACGCCCCGGCCGACGTTGCCGGCGGGAGCCATTCCAAGGCCTCCCACCAGCCCCGCCATCAGGTCGCTCACGATGTCGCCGAACATGTTCTCCATCACGAGCACGTCGAAGGTGTACGGGTTCAGCACCAGGTTCATCGCGGTGGCGTCGATGATGCGGTCTTCGAACTCGATGTCCGGATACTCGCCGGCCAGCTCCCTGCCTACGTCCAGGAACAGTCCCTGCGTGTACTTGAGGATGTTGGCCTTGTGCGCCAGCGTCACCTTGCGGCGGCCCTGCCGGCGGGCGTACTCGAATGCGTAGCGGCAGATGCGCTCCGCGCCGAAGCGGGTCACGATCATGACCGACTCGGCCGCCGCCCGGGGATCGCCCTCCATGCCGATGTAGTGCTCCACCCCGACGTACAGCCCCTCGGTGTTCTCGCGAATGAGGACCAGGTCGATGTCCTCATAGCGTCCGCCGGGAACGAAGGTGCGCACCGGCCGCACGTTGGCGTAGAGGTCGAATTCCTTGCGGATCGCGACGTTGATGGACCGGAACCCGCCGCCCACCGGCGTCGTGAGCGGCCCCTTGAGCGCAACCCCGTTCGCCCGGATGGAGTCCAGCGTGGTCGGGGGCATCGGATCGTTCACCTGCTCGAGCGCCGTCATCCCCGCCAGCCGCTCGTCGTAGTCGAGCCCCGCGCCGGCCGCGTCCAGCACCGACAGGGTTGCGCCCATGACCTCCGGGCCGATGCCGTCTCCGTGGATGACGGTTATGGTCCGGGGCATGGGAGGGACCCTACCCCTCCTCCGCCACCGGGACCCCGTACCGGCGCAGCGTGCCCTTCACAGTCGGGCGGCCCAGGTTGATCCGGTCACCGTCCAGCAGGTACGAGAAGACATAGCCCGTACCGAGCAGCAGGATGCCGATCAGGAAGCAGTACATGACCGCCCGGTCGGGATAGGTGTCCTTCAGGTAGCCGACGTACATCGGGCCGATAATCCCGGCGGCCGCCCACGCGGTGAGGATCGTGCCGTAGATCTTCGACATGTTCTTCGAGCCGAAGACGTCCACGACGAACGACGGCATGGTGGCGAATCCTCCGCCGAAGCACAGCAGCACATAGCAGACGAGGGCGGAGAAGATCCAGGGATTGGACTCGGTCATGAGGATGCCGAACACCACCATCTGGCTGGCGAGCAGAAGGCGGAACACGGTGACCTGCCCGAGGCGGTCGCAGAGAGAGCCCCAGAGGAGCCGTCCGACGCCGTTGCAGACGGAACTCACCGCGATGAGCGTGGCGCCGTATTCGGCCAGCATGGCAGGACCGAGGGTCGGGTCGGCCAGCCCCCAGACCTCCTGCAGGAGCTCGGACTGGAAGCTGATCACCGAGATGCCGGCCGCGATGTTGGAGAAGAACACGATCCACATGATCGTGAACTGTGACGTGCGCAGGTAGGGCGCGGCCGGCTCCACCCTCTCGGGAAGCGCCGATCTCGAGCCGCTCCCGTGAGCGGGCGCCGGTGTTTCGGGCGGATCGCTGAGGAACAGGCTGGACGGGACCAGGATGCACGCGAACACGATCCCCAGCCACAGGAATACCCGCGCGAGATCTCCTTCCGTCCCGACCACGAGAAGAGGCGCCAGACCCTTGCTGAGCAGGAGCGCTCCGACGCCGAAGCCCATCACCACGATGCCCGTCACCAGTCCCTTGCGATCCGGGTACCACTTCGCGGCGGTCGCAACGGGCGTCACGTAACCCATCCCGATGCCCGCACCCCCGATCACCCCGTATCCCAGATAGAAGAGCCACTGGGAGTCCAGCGACAGCGCGAGGCTGGCAATCAGATAGCCACTGGAGAACAGGACACTCCCGGCCAGGGCGAGGGCCCTGGGCCCTACCTTCGGCAGCGCCTGGCCGGCCAGCGCCGCCGACACCCCCAGGCAGAAGATCGTGATGCTGAACGCGGCCGCGGTCTCGCTGAAGGTCCAGCCGGAATCCCGCACCAGCATGGTCTGGAAAAAGCTCCATGCGTATACCGTGCCCAGGCACAACTGGAGCACCGTGCAGAAGAGGACGACGACGCTTCTGGGAACGCGCACGATGTGTTCCGCCTAGCTCGGGCGCGTGACCCGGGCCCGCCCTTTCGGGGGCGGGGAGCCCTGGCCGGCGGCGTGACGCATGAGCCGCGCCATGTCCCCGATTTCATCTCTCCGGGCCAGGACGCCGTTGTCCGACGCCTCGCCACCGTTGCGGGCAAGCTCGACCACGTACGTGAGCAGCTCTTCCAGCGGCTTCGCGGTCGCCTTGACGATCCAGATGAGGGCCAGCACGCCCACGACCATGATGATGCACAGCAGGTAGATCTGCTGCCCGACCGCGCGCTGGATCTTGAGCGCGAGCGACTCCGTGTCCATGCCGACGTGCACCGTGCCGGCCACCCCTGAAAGGATCGGGCTTCCCACCTCGACGAACTCGCCCAGCCCCGGGAGGCTGCGCTCGACGGGATCGGTGAGCGAGGGGTCGCTTGCCAGAATCTCGTCCGGTATTCCCGGAACGAACGTATGCGCCAGGAACTCCCCGGTATCGCTGACGATGTAGATGTAGCGGATGCTCTCGATCTCCACGAACTGATCGATGAGCGACTGCAGGGTGGCCAGGTTTCTGTTCAGCAGGATGTCGACGCTGGCGTCGGCGATGTTCCTGGCGATGTTCGCGCTGTTGCTGACGTACTCGGTCTCAAGTTCGCTGGAGACCGTGCGGATGGAGAGCAGGAAGATCGAGAGAACCACGAGCGCGAAGAGCGCGAAGACACCGAAACGCAGCCTGCGGAAGAGCTTGTGAACCCTCATGACATCGTGAACCTGGACTCCCAGTCGTCGAGCGGCACGAAGCGATCTCCCTCCGGAACCGTGTAGTAGACCCGGTCGAGTCCCTGCCGCCGGTCAGGCCCGAACGACACCCGCTCGCCGACCCCGATGTCGTAGTTGCGCACCGCGAAGACGGCCTGTTCGATCTGCGACCGGTCCGGCTCGTTCCCCATGCGCGCGATGATCTCCGTGATCAGCTTGGCGTTCAGGAAGCCCTCGAGGCTGACGAAGCTCTGCGGGAAGGGCTCATAGGGTTCGCCTTCGGCGATCCTGTCGACATCCTCCGGAGGATCCGGATTGTAGCGCTCCATGAGCTCATGATACTCGCGCACCGCGGCCAGCGAGGTGTCCTCGTAGCTCGGAACGACCTGCGAATTCACCAGGAAGCGGGTATGCGACCCGGGATCGTCGCGGCCTTCGCGCAAGAGCGCGAGCAGGTTCTCGCTTCCCACGAAGGAGACGTTGGCGACGGGAATGTGGAGCCCCAGATCGACGGCGTCCCGGGCGAAGGCGGCGCACGCCTGGTAGGCGCCGATGCAGATCACGGCGTCCGGGGACTGGCCCTGCAGGATTTCGACCTGCGCTCTCATGCTGGCGTCGAACTGGGTGCCGCGCATGTAGGTAGCCTCGCCGGCCATGGTCTCTCCGTGCGCCGCGAGCGCCTCGCGCACGCCGGCCCACCCGCTCCGGCCGTAGGCGTCGTTCTGGTAGAACACCGCCACCCGCCGGCGCCCGATGCGCACGAAGTTGTCGACCAGCCCCGCAGTCTCCTGCCGATAGGAGGCGCGCAGATTGAAGGCGAACTCGCCGTACGGGGGCTCTCGCTGCGGCTCCGCCCCGGTGAAGGGGAAGAAGAGATAGACCTGCTCGTCCCGGAACCTCTTGAGCAGAGGCAGCACGCGGGTGACGGTGGGAGTGCCGACGTATCCGAAGAGCAGGAACACGCTCTCGTCCTGCATGAGCTGGATCGTGTTCGCCACGCAGGGATCGGGCTGGTAGCCATCGTCGGTCAGCTTGAGGACGATCCTGCGGCCGTTGACCCCGCCGTTGTCGTTGACGTGGTTGAACCAGGCCATCGAGCCGCGGTAGAGTTCGGTGCCCAGGCCGCGGGAAGGACCCGAGAACGCGGCCGACACGCCCAATACGATGTCGCCTTCCTGGGCGGGTCGGGCACGTGGTCCGGAATGACGCGCGGCACCCGCGGCCGCTGCCAGCGGCCTGGCCCAGGGAGCCGCCACCAGCGCCGCCAGCCCGGAGCGGATGAGGGAGCGGCGTGTCACGAGCCCTGATTCCACGCCGCCCTCCCAGTTCCTGTCCCGGCGAGCCGTCATCCGAGAATCCTTTCCGCGTATTGCCGACGATGGTGCAAGGGTTGAGACCGCTGCCCTGCTGAGCGTGATCATTCCGCGACAATCGGAATACTAGTGCCCACTCGGGGTCAACTCAATGCGTCGGTACGCCGGTCGGCGCTCGCTCTGTCCCGGAAGCGCGGGTTGGGCCTCACAGCCCTGGCAAGGGCGGTGTAGTAACCCGGACCCGCACGCGTTATTAGTTATCGGAGGAACTCCAGGTGCAGGCGGTATGAGCCGGCATGACCCCAGACCCAACCTCCAGGCACATGCGTCCGGTCGCAAACTCCAGGCAATGCAACGCTGTCATGCGCGCCGCATCGCGGGCGAGGCACCCCGGAGGGCTCCTGTTCAGCCTGTCGGTCACTCTTCTGCTCACCACCTGCCGCGATCCTGTCGAACCTCCCGTCGAGCGGATGGCGGCGATCGAGTTCTCCACCGCCACGCTCGACCTGGTGGCGTCCCGGGACGGCAGCGCGCTCACCTACCAGGGCGCGGTCGACCTGGTCAACACCGGCAACGTGGCGGTCGGACCGGTGAGCCTGTCGGCTCGCGCCGCGCACACGGGCGGTGTCGCCGTCCCCGGCATGGTTCCGACCATCACGCCTGCCGAGATACCGACCCTGAATCCGGGCGCGAGCGAGACCATTTCCGTAGTCGTCCCCGTGCCGGACGCCGCCCAGGCCGGCACCTACGCAGCCACTCTCGAAGCGCAGGCCGGCCGTGACGCACGCGCATCGCTGGGACTGCGCTTTCAGGTCGAGCGGCGCGTGGGACCGGTCGACGGCACGCATATCCGCATCGCGGCGGGAAACCGGCGCATCCGCCAGGGTGACGTGGTGCGTTTCTCGGCCGAGGTCCGGGACAGCAACGGGGCCGAGGTGCAGGGGGCGCAGGTCACGTGGCGCACCACCCCTCCGGATGCCGGGTTGTTCGACGCCGACGGGCGGTTCGTTGCCTACGCCCCGGGGCACATCACGGTCGTCGCGCGTACGCTGGTCAACGTCGACGGCGCAACCCGGCCGGATTCGGCGACCACGCCGGTCACGGTCCAGGCGCGCGGGCTTTCGCAGTCGCTCCGCCTGGTGGGAAAGGGCGCCGTCGTCGACCGCTATACTTCGGACCTCTGGGTGCACGGCGACTACGCGTACACGGGCACCTGGGGCATGCGCGACGAGCTTCCGGGCAACCTGCTGTATGCGTGGACGCTGGACGCCGGGGGGATGCCCACCCTTTCCGATTCGATCGTCGTGAACGCGCGCACCGTGAACGACGTCAAGATCCGGGCGGACGGCCGCCTCGGGGTGCTGACCCACGAGGGCGACCCCGAGAACCTGAACGGGGTCACGTTCTTCGACCTCTCCGATCCGGCGCACCCGCAAATCATCAGCCGCTTTACGGAAGGTCTGGCCGCCGGCGTCCACAACGCGTGGCTGGAGGGCGACTACGCGTACCTGGCTCTGGACCCCTACAACAGCGGCCTGCGCATCCTCGATATCTCCGACCCGGCTTCACCACGCCTCGCCGCCAGCTTCTACGGCGGCTCGAGCCTCCTCCACGACGTCTACGTCCGGGACGGGCTGGCCTTCCTGTCGCACTGGGACGCGGGACTCGTCATCCTCGACGTGGGCAACGGGATGGCCGGGGGGTCGCCCACCAACCCGGTGGAGGTGAGCCGCCTGCAGGATCTGGGCGGGCAGACCCACAACGTCTGGTACTGGCCCGAGGCACGCTACGCCTTCGTGGGCGAAGAGCAGTTCGGCTATTCCACGAGTCCGTCCGGGATCATGCACGTGGTGGATCTCGGCGACATCACCCGGCCGCGCGAGGTCGCGACCTATGAAGTCGAGGGAGCCACGTCGCACAACTACTGGATGGACGAGGATGCCGCGACCCTGTACCTGGCGTGGTACGAACGCGGCATGCGCGTTCTGGACGTCAGCGGTGAACTGATGGGCCAACTGGAGCTGCAGGGGCGCGAGGCCGGCTTCGTCGACTACGGGAGCGAGACCAACTACTGCTTCCTGGGCCCCGAGGACACCTGCACGTGGGCGCCCCAGCTGCACGACAACGGCAAGCTGTACGCCGCGGACATGAACCACGGGCTCGTCGTGCTGGAGCCGGTCCCCTAGCAGGTCCCCCCGGAATGCGTCGCCGCCGCTGGCAAACGACGGACGCCGGCAGCGTCCCTGTCCGAAGCCCTCCGAGGCGCCCCGGGCCCCGGCGCTGGATCGGCGCCACGCTGCTTCTGATTGCCTGCGGAGGTGCGGCGGATGGCCCGGAGGACCCGCCCCGTCTGTACGTCACCTCCGGGTTCACGGACCGGATCCATGTGCTGGACGCGCGCGACGGGACCACCCTGCGCGCCATCTCGCTGGACCGGCGCCGCACCGAAACCGACGAGCCCCACGGCGTGACCGTTTCCGCCGACGGCCGCCACTGGTACGCCACTCTCGCGCACGGACATCCCACCCTGTGGAAGTTCGAGACCGACGGCGACCGGCTGGTCGGGCGCCTCCAGCTGGACATGCCGGGTGCGGCGCGGGTGGAGCTCACCCCCGACGGCCGCCGCGCCTTCATCCCCGACTACTGGCGGGACGGCCTGGGGGAGGAGAGCCGCGTGGCGGTGGTGGACGTCCACGACCTGACGGTTGCGGCCCTGCCGTTGGTGTGCCCCGCCCCGCACCACGCCGCCGTGGACCCGGCCGGGACGCGGGTCGCCGTCACCTGCTCGCTTTCCGACGAGATCGTGCTGATGGACGCGGCCTCGGCGGAAACCCTCGCCCGCGTCCCGGCCGGACCCGATTCCGCCGCGGGAGCGCCGCGCTACACCCCCATGAACGTCGCCTGGAGCCCCGACGGCGCCCGCTTCTTCGCAACCATGGCGGGGAGCGGGGAGGTGCGGGCCTACTCGCGCGCGGGCCAACCCGAGGGCACCGTCGCGGTCGGGCCCATGCCGGCCCAGATCGCGGCCTCGCCGGACGGGCGGGTGCTGGTGGTGGCCAACCGGCGCGGCGGCTCGGTGTCGGTGCTCGACCCGGCCACCCTCACGGAGGTGCGCCGCATCGAGCTGGCCGGCGCGGCGTTCCCGCACGGGGTGGCGCTCGACCCGGCGGGCGAGGTCGCCTACGTAACCTGGGAGGGCGGGCTCGGCGAGGCCGGGGGGGTGGCCGCCCTTCGCATCGGCACGGGCGAGGTGCTGTGGAGACGCGAGGTCGGCGTCCTCACTCTGGGGATTGCGTACTTTCCCGGCCGCGGGCGGGGTCGAACGTGAGCGCCGCGGAGTTGATGCAGTAACGCTGGCCGGTGGGGGCGGGACCGTCCCCGAACACATGGCCGAGATGGGCGTCGCACGCCGCGCACAGCACTTCGGTGCGGCGCATGAAGAAGCTGCGGTCGTCCTCGAGGCGGATGTCGGCGCCCTCGGCGGTGTCGCTGAAGCTCGGCCATCCCGTCCCCGAATCGTACTTGTCTCCCGAGTCGAACAGCGGGGCCCCGCAGCACACGCAGCGATAGAGCCCGTCGTCCTTCAGGTCCCAGTAGGCTCCGGTGAAGGCCCGTTCCGTCCCCTGGCGGCGGGTAACGCGAAACTGCTCGCGGGTCAGACGCTGCTTCCATTCACGGTCGCTCACGCGACCTCCGGCCTTTCCCTTTCTGCCCATGATCTCTACTCCCGAATCAGAGACGGCGCGGCGACGAAGTCCCCGTAGTCGAGTTCGTCGTCTTCATCGTCATCGTCTTCTTCATCCAGCTCCATGAGAGACAGCGAAGTCGCGGAGCCGCGCGGGAGCGTGAAGCGAATCGTCGTTCCCTCCTCGATCACGCTCTCAGCCCGGACCTCGCCTCCCATGGCGATCACCAGGTGGCGTACGATTGCAAGTCCCAGGCCAGTCCCCCCTTCCGCTCTCGACCGGGCCGGATCCACCCGGTAGAAGCGTTCGAAGATGCGCGGCAGGTGGGTCGGCAGTATGCCGCTGCCCGTGTCCCTCACCGATACGAGGAGGAGGTCGTCACCCTCCCCGGACTCGATCTGCACTCGGATCGACCCTCCGGCGGGGGTGTGCCGGAGTGCGTTGTCGAAGAGGTTCTGGAAGATCTGCGAGAGCCCGCGGGAGTCGGCGGTCGCGATGCCGGTCCCGTCGATATGCAGCCGCACGCTGGATTCGGAGACGCGCGGCCCGGCCTGAACCCAGGCCTTGACGGCGACCTCCTCCACCCGGACCGGTTCCGACTGTGGCACCCATCCCCCGGACTCCAGGCGTGACAGGTCGAGCAGATCCTCGACCAGCTGCTGCAGGCGCACGGTATTGCGCCAGATGAGATCGAGGAAGCTCTGGCGGAGGTCCTCGGGCGGATCGTCCTCGAGGAGGGTCTCCGAGAACCCGCGTACCGCGGTGAGGGGCGTCTTGAGTTCGTGGGACGCGTTGGCGACAAAGTCGCTGCGCACCTCTTCGAGGCGCCGGATCTCGCTCACGTCGACGAAGGTGATGACGGCCCCGCCCGCCCCCAGCGGCCGGCCCGACACCAGATACCGTCTCTCGCCCAGGTGGACTTCGCGCGCGCCCACGGCGTGAGACGGAGCCGCTTCCATGAGCAGCCGGAGTTCGGCGGAACGCACGAACAGGCTAACATGTGTAAGCGCGGGAACCGGCTCCACGTCGAGGATGCGCATCGCGGCTTCGTTGATGCGCACCAGACGGGCATCGGCGTTCAGGGCGACGACGCCCTCGTTGATGGCGTTGAGCACGTCACGCACCTCGTCGCGCTCGCCTGCAAGCTCGCGGATGCGCGCGTCCAGGTCCGAGGTGAGGCGGTTGAAGGCCTCAACCAGCTCGGCGAGTTCGGTCATGCGCGACGAGGCCAGCGGCTGCATGCCGTCGGCGCCCGCGGCGATCAGGCGCGCGCGGGCCGCCACCCGTTCGAGGGGATGGGCCAGGGCGCGCGCCAGCACGTATGAGAGACCGAGCGCCAGGACGATCGCCACCGCCCCCGCGCCGGCGATGGCGCCCTGCGTCTGAATCACGGTGGCGTCGATGGCCTCCAGCGATGCCGCCAGACGCAGGACAACCGGCTCGCCCTCCAACGAGAGTCGGGTCGCCCCGTACAACAGGTCGGAGCCGACCGTGGCGCTCCGCCGCTCGGCAAAGGTGGTCGTACCGGCGAAGGCGCCCCGCACCTCCGGGCGGTCGCCGTGGTTCTCCATCATGCGGTAGTCCGAATCGGAGTCGGCCAGCACCGTTCCGTCCGGCGCGACCACCGTAACCCGATAGTCGACCCGCTCCCGCATGCGCTCCGCCAGCTCATGCAGATTGGAGAAACCGCCGTCGCTTCCCTCCAGCAGCAACTGTGCGAGCGCCAGATCGCCGGCCAGATCGCTCTGATAGGATTCCACCAGTTGGCGCCGCAGGCCGGTTCCGATGATGACCATCATGGCGGCGACGAGGATGCCCACCACCGCCACGAAGCCCAGGAACAGACCGTGGTGCGCGCGCAGCCTCATGGCGTATTCGGGGCTATCCCTCCGCGTCGGGCAGCCGGAACTGATAGCCGAAGCCGCGCACGGTCTCGACCCAGTCGCCTACCTCCCCGAGCTTGGTGCGCAGCCTGCGGATGTGCATGTCCACCGTGCGCGTGTGGATGTACCCGGACACTCCCGGACCCACCTCCCAGGCCGACTCGAGCAACTGCTGGCGGCTCTGGGTCCGCCCGCGGCGCTCGACCAGCACCCGAAGCAGCCGGAACTCCGTGGGCGTGAGGTTCAGCTCGCGGCCATCTAGGGTCACCTGGTGGCCGGTCAGGTCGATGGCGAGGGGACCCGCGCGCAGAATCTGTCCCGCGCCGCCGGTGTGGGTGGACCGGGCGCGCCGCAGGATGGAGCGCACCCGCAGGATCAGCTCCCGCGGGCTGAAGGGCTTGGTGAGGTAGTCGTCCGCGCCCATTTCCAGCCCCTCGATGCGGTCCTCCTGCTCGCGCTTGGCCGTGAGCATGAGCACGGGCAGGTGGCGGGTCGCGGCCCTGCGGCGAATGGTGCGCAGGACCTCGTCGCCCGACTCCCCCGGGAGCAGGCGGTCGAGGACGACGATGTCCGGCATCTCGCGATCGATGGAAGAGAGCGCCGAGGTCCCCCTCGACACCGTTTCCACCCGCAGCCCGTCGCGGGTCAGCTGGTAGGCGACCAACGCCGCGATATCGGCTTCGTCCTCCACCACGAGGACCCGGGGCGGGGGCTCGGAAACGTCCGGCGACTTCCGTCCCTCCAGATCCTTCACCGCGTCAAATCGTTTCACACTTCATCGTACTACAGACGGGTGCGCCTCGGAAGCTCGTCGTAGTAGCGAAAGATCTTGAAGCCGCCGTCGCGCTCCAGCACGTCCTTGAAGAGCTGAGCTTCGAGAAGCTCTCCCCGGATTGTGAGGAAGAGGACCCGGCAATCGGTGTGGACCCGGAAGGTCGCGAACGCCTGTGTTTCGCCCCTGCACTCGGCCACCTGGTAGCGCACCGCGTTCGATCGGTACCAGCCAGCCACCCGTTCCAGCGCCGACTCGTTGCGCAACTGGATGTTTCTCCAGGCGAAATCGACGGGAAAGCCGATCTCCGGTGCCGACGCGGGAAGCTCGGGCCATACGACCTCGTTGTGTTCGGTTTCCGTCAGGCGAAGCCGCTCGAGCAGCATGGCGTCCGAGGCGGCCAGGCCGCGCAGCGCATCGCGGGCAAGCACCTCCACGGAGGGCGAAGCACCGGGAAATGCGAGCGCCCCCGGGGACGGCGGGCTGTTACAGCTCGCCAACAGCAGGCCGGCGAGCAGCCAGGCGCGGCGGACTTGCCCATCGCGGCAACGGCGACCTCCGGAAGGGAAACCATCCCCTCCGGAGGTCGCCGCGCCGCGCACGCACTCAGTGTTCATGGGCGCCGAAGCGGGTCCAGTGCTCCTGGGTCCAGTCGTGGTCGGGACCGACCGCGCCGACATAGACCGCGGTGAGATCGAAGAAGGTCGCCGCAGTTGCGAACTGCTGTTGCAGCTCGGGGGGCAGCGTCGTGAGGAGAGGGGCGAGTTCCACCAGGCTGGCGGCGCCTTCCAGGGCGGGAGAGCCCGCCTGCGGCTGGAAGTCGGGATGCTCCCGGTCGAAGGGATCGCCGAGCATCGGATCCACGCCGACCCGGTTCCCCCAGCCCTCGGTGTTGAAGATCGCCTCTTCCTCGGCGTCCTCGAAGGCGTCCGCGTTCAGGGCAATGATCGAGTTCCTGATGCTGAACAGCCCCGCCTGTATCCGGGCGACCGTCTCGTCGTTGTCGATGTCGAGCCCGTCGCCACCGAAGCCGATGACGAGCGCGTTGACGATGTGGCCGCCGGTGCCGCGACGCAGCCTGAAGCCGTCGACGGACTCGCCTTCGGTGCCGCCCTCGCCGTTCGGACCCTTGCCGATCAGGGTCACGTTGGCGAGCAGCGGGGCGGTGAACGGCTCGGCGTTGTAGTCGTCCTCGTTGCCGTCCACCTCGAAGCCGTTGTCGCCGTCATCGGGATCCTGCTGGGCCAGCCAGAACTGTCCCATGCCCTGGAAGCCGGTGGAGTAGTCGAACGAGTCGTCCGAGATGTCGGTGGCCAGGAGGTGGTGGGTGTTGACGGTCCCGCCGAACCACTCGAAGCCGTCGTCCGATCCCGCGTGCGTCTGCACGTGGTGGATGGTGGTGCCGTCGCCGACGCCGTTCATGGTGAGCGCGTTGAGCTCGTTGCCGAAGCTGACCTCGAACCCGGCGTACTCGATGCGGGTGTACACGATGGTGCCGGAGTTGTCGTTGCGGTCGGTGCCACCGTACTGCCCCGAGCTGCCCTCACCCACGCAGTCGCCCGCGGGGAAATTGCAGAGCGACCGGCCGTTCAGGACGATGCCGCCCCAGTCACCCTTGTTCCTCTCCTCCGGCGGATTCGAGCTGGTGAAGACCACCGGCTCATCCTCGGTGCCTTCCGAGAAGAGCTTGCCGCCGGCCCGGACGATCAGCGCGCTGGGCTGTACCTCGGCGGAACCGTAGATGTGGGTGCCGGCCGGAATGTGGAGCTCGCCGCCATCCTCGACCGTAACAACGCCCTGGAGCGTATAGACCGTGTCCGCGGACAGGGTGCGGATCTCCCCGGGGCCGACCCGGGACGAGAGCGTCCCCATGGCCATTGTCATCTGCTCGTTGACCACCTCGGCCGGGTCACTCGCCCCGGAGGAGCCCCCCGCGCCGACCGCTATGACCCGGTACTGCAGGGTACCGGAGGGCGCATTCTCGTCCACGTACGAGGTTCCGCTGATTCCGGACTGCATCTGCCCGAATCCCTCGCCGCTTCCGACCAGGTTTCTCTCCACGGTATAGCTGGTCGCGTTCGCGGCGGCGGTCCAGGTCACGGTGACGTGATGCGTCGCCATGTCGAGCGCGGCCTGGACGTTGGTCGGGGTGGAAGGCGCGGCCGGCGCCGGCGGAGGTTCGGGCTCGGGCGGCGGCGGTGCGACGGGGGTCGGCTCGTCGCCGCCACATCCGACGAGCAGAACGGGGCTGGCGAGTAGTGCCATCAGCAGGAACAGTCTCTTTTTCTCGAACATCCGTGGGTTTCTCCTGTGGAATTGGATGGGGCGGATGCACAGTCCTCCCCTCTGTGCCCGCGCGCGCGGGCGCGTACATGTACGGGCTTTAACTCTCCGGGATGGCCGCGCTCAGCTTCCCCAACGCAGTGAGAGCGATACCCTGCGGCCGCCGTCGTACTGACGGACGGTGCCGTCGCCCTGCGTGTACCGAACCACGTTCCCGAGCAGGCGCGTGAGAGAGAGCTTTATCGAGAAATCGCCGGACAGCCTCTGTTCGAGGACGACGTCCATGGTGCCCCGCGCCTCCTCGTAGATGTCGGGGGTGGCCTGCCCGCCAATGGCGTCGATGCGCCGGCCGAACCGGTTGTAGAACACCGAGGCGCGCGTGTCCTCCGACCGCGACGTGTACGCCAGGCTGAAGTTGATCATGTAGGGCGATTGTCCCTGAAGGCCGCGCTCGCGATCGACGACCGCGAGATCGGTCGCCCCCGCGCCCTGGAGGTAGATCCGCGCCGTTCCGCCCGTCGCCACCGTCGAGTTCACCAGCGTCAGGTTGCTGTTGAGCGAGAAGTTCTCCAGCGATTCGGACAGGAAGGCCAGACCGGTGCGCAGTTCGATCTCCGTGCCGTAGTTGTTTGCGTCGGGCGCGTTCACCCAGCTGCGAATGAGTTCGGTGGAAGGGAAGGTGAGCGCCTCGATGGGATTGTGGAACTGCTTGTAGAACCCGCTGACGGCGATCAGCGCGCCGGGCTCGAAGAACCACTCCCAGCGCAGATCGAAGTTGCGGATGCGCGAGACGGTGAGTTCGGGATTGCCGACCACCAGGTATCCGCCGGCATAATCCGCAAATGAGAACGGCGCCAGCTCGCGCAACTGCGGACGCGCCAGGGTCTGCGAAACGCTCGCGCGGATGTTGGTCGCGGCGCTCACCTCGTAGGTGAGGTTCAGCGCGGGCAGCCACTGGGTCTCGTTGACGTCCGCGCCCACCAGCGGCTCCAGTCCGGGGACCGGAAAGAGATCCAGGGGCGTCACGACCTGCCGCGTCCGCTCGACGCGCGCGCCCCCCACGAGCCTGAGCCGGGGGAGAATCTCCGCGTCCATCATCAGATAGCCGGCGTCGACGATCTCCTCCGCGTCGTAATTGTCCGCGCGGAAGGTGGCCTCCTGAATCTCGAACCCGGTCGGGGAAATGTACTGCGGGGCAAGCAACTCGTTCGGCGGAAGCGCCAGCACGCTGCTGTTGATGTCACCGCCGCGCCGTGGACGGAAGCGGAAGCGGCGCGAGAAGTTGTCGCGGTCGCGCCGGTCGCTGCTCACCCCGAAGCGGATGGAGGCGGGCAGCGAGCGCAGCTGGAAGGGCACCTCCATGTCCGCCCCTCCGCTCAGCCCGTCGTCCACCATGTCCTGGTGGAAGACGCTGCCGCTCTGGATGAAGTCGTCGTAGATGAAGGTGCCGCCGGAGGCGCGATAGAGGACCTCGCGGGTGTTGGGCTCGTAGCGCTCCGCGCGCGTGTAGGTGCTGCGCCACTTGAACGACGATCCGCCAAGACGCTGAAGCACGTGCGTGCCCTCCAGCTGGGCGTTGGTAAGCGTCTGGGAGACGTAGCGGATGCGCGTGTTGAGCTGGTCCGTGCCGGAGTCGAGGTTGTAGCCTTCCAGCGACCTCGACTCGTCGTCCGCGAGACGGTTGTATACGAGGTTGGCGCGGATCGTGTGAGCCGGCGCCAGCTCATAGGACAGGTTCATCAGCCCGCCGATGGAGGCGGATACGGTGGTGAAGTCGCCCGCGTAGTCCACCTCGGGTTCGTCGGCCCCTCCGCCGGTCGCGAAGACGCGTTCAACCAGGTCCGCCTGCTGCGAGTAGCTGCGCGACTGGGAAACCGAGGCGAGGAAGCCGAACGAGCGGCCGAACAGATCGAGTTCGTCCCCCAGGGAAACGCTGAAGCTCTGGTCGGGCGACAGTGTGACGGGCGTCGGCCCCCAGTCGCCGCCGAAGCTCTGGCCGATGGTCGCGAGGTCGTTGCGGCTCAGGCCGTTTCGGGAATAGCGGACGGCGGCATCCGTGGGGATGGCGGAGGGCAGGTCACGGGTTCCGTCGTCGAGACCCAGGAAGTCCAGCGATCCGCCGGTGTAGCCCAGGCCGTCCTTGAAGGTGGTCACCGAGTTCCAGCCGCTGCTCGCGCTGATCGAGAAGATGCGCGACGTCGGAAAGTCCTTGGTGCGCATCTGTACCAGGCCGCCCGAGTAGTCGCCGGGCTGGTCGGGGGAGTAGGTCTTCGCCGTGACGATGCTCTCGAGCATCCCCGAGGGAATGACGTCGAGCGGGATGACCTTCTTGTCGGGAACCGGCGACGCGAGCCGGGTGCCGTTCAGTGTGGTGGCGCTGTAGCGCTCGCCCAGACCGCGCACGAAGGCGTACTTGCCGTCCACCAGGGAGACGCCGGGCACGCGCTTCAGCACGGCCCCCGCGTCCCCGTCCGGGGAGCGCGAGATCTGGTCCTGGCCGATGGCGTCGACCACGACCGCGGCCCGGCGGCGTGCGCCGAGCAGGGCCGCGGTGTTGCCGCGTTCCGCCTCCACCGAGACCGTGAGGCCGTCGAGCTCGATCGCCTCCGGGTCGAGGGTGATGTTGACCACGATCGGCTCGCCGTTATCCACCAGCACATCCGAAATGATCTTTGAACCGTACCCGATCATCTCGGTCTGGAGGCTGTGCGTTCCGGTGGGCACGTCTCTGAGGACGAAACGGCCGTCCGGCGAAGTAAGCGTGCCGATTCCGGTTCCGACGATGAAGACCTGTACGCTCGGCAGCGCGTCCCCGGTCCGGGTGCTGAAGACGTGACCTGTGATGCGGCCGTATTCCCCGTTGGCGGGCCCCTGGGCGGCCAGCCCGGACGGTGCCGAGAGGCACGCGAGGATGGTGATTACCCTTCGAAACATCGCATCTCCGAGAGAGGGTCCCGCGAGGCGGCCTCGCGGGGCGAAAGGTTGTGCAGGGCAGGCCTGCAGGTGCGGATGAGCGCCGGGCGCGGAGACCCGGTCCATCGGTGCTGAACGAAACCTAAGGAGGGCGTGTAACGCGTCAGGATAGGGCGTGTAACGCGTCAGGATAGGGGAGGTAACGCGTCAGGATGGGGGAGGTAACGCGCGGGTAACGGGCAGCCCCCGCCGAAGCGCCGGGTGGGGGAATCCGGCCGGGGATGGCCGCCGCCGCGGCCGATCCGGAGTTGCCGGTTCTAATCCTCCACCATGTAGGCCAGGCACCAGGCGCCCAGTCCCACGTGGGTAGCGAAGATCGGGGCCGCCGGGCCGCTGAGGATGTCGACGTCGCCGTAACGCGCCCGCAGCGCGGTCGACACCTCCTCGATGATCTCGGGATACCCGACGTGCACCACGCCGAAGCGCAGCTTCTTCGCGGCGGCCGGGATGCGGTCTTCCAGAAGCCCCATCACCGCCGGAAGAACCTTTCTCCGGCCGATCACCTTGCCGACCGGACCGACCTTCCCTTCATCGGTCAGCGACAGGATGGGCTTCACGCCCAGCATGCCTCCGACCCACGCCTGTCCCTTCCCCACGCGGCCGGAATGCAGCAGGCGGTCGAAGGTGTCCACGGTGGCGAAGATGCCCGACTGGTCGCGCACCCGGGCGAGTTCGGCCAGAATCTCCCCGGCGGACATCCCGCTCTCGGCCAGCTCGGCCGCCTTGAGCACCATCAGCCCTTCCAGCACCGACACGCCGCGCGAATCGAAGAGGTGCACCGGCACACTGTCGAAGGTGCGCGCCGCGGCTTCCGCGGACCCGAAGGTGCCGGACACCCCGCTGCCCAGCAGCACGCCCAGGATGCGGTCCCCGTCCTCGGCGGCGCGGGTGAACCCGTCCACGAAGGCCTGCGGCGGAGGCTGGGAGGTGGTGGGGAGCTCACCGTCGGCGTCGCGCATCTTCTCGTGGAAGTCCTCGGCCGTAATGTCGATGCCGTCGCGCAGAGGCCGGCCCCCGTCCACCAGGATGGCCGGGACCACGTGGATGCCATGCGCCCGGATGATCTCCTCCGGAAGGTCGTTGCCGCTGTCGGTCACGATCGCGAACGGCCGCCGCACCAGGATTCGGTGGTGTCCGCCGCCGTGACGGGCCGCCGCGTGCTGCGCGCGCATGTCCTCGGCCTTCTTCGTCGCCAGGCGGCCCAGGGTACGGAGATAGGAAAAGACGCCGTCGGGACCGTCGGTGTGGATGTGCACCTTGAGAAGGGTGTCGGAGCTGACCACGATGATGGAGTCCCCGTGGCGGCGCAGCTCCTCGCGCACGACCGTCGACGCGGGCAGGGCCTCGCCCCGCACCAGCGCCTCCGTGCAGTAGCGGTACTGCTCCTCCTCTTCCGGGTACTCGATCGCCGCGACCGCGGCCGGGACATCCGAGTAGTCGGTCTCGTCCCCGGCCACGATGGGATCGCCGTTGATGAGCAGGAGCACGCCCTCCAGCATGTGCACGAAGCCCCGTCCACCCGCGTCCACCACCCCGGCTTCCTGCAGCACCGGGAGCAGTGAAGGCGTGCGCTCCAGGGACTCGCGGGCCGCGTCCACCAACCCCTCGACGCAGGGAACGAAGTCGGTGGCGGCCGCCTCGCGGGCGGCGTTCGCGGTGTCGCGGATGACGGTCAGAATGGTGCCCTCGACCGGATTGTCGAGAGCATCGTACAGGTTGTCGATGCCTCCGCCGAGCGCACCCGCAAACCCGCGCGGACCCACGCGCCGGCGCCCCTTCAGCCGGGCCGCAAAGCCCAGCAGGAAGTGCGACAGCATCATCCCGCTGTTGCCGCGGGCGCCGAGCAGCGCGGCTTCGGCCGCCTCGTCGGCGACGGTCGAGACGTCCCGGTCCCGGTTGCGCCGCAGGCGGTCCGCGATGGCTTCCACGGTGAGCGCCAGATTGGTGCCGGTATCGCCGTCGGGCACCGGGAAGACGTTGATGCGGTTGAGCTCCTGGCGCTGCTGGCGGGTGTACTCGCAGGCGGCCACCAGCGAACGGCGCAGGCGCGGACCATCCAGGTAGGCGATGTGCATGCTCAACGGCGTCTCCCGGCTGGCGTACCGGAAGGAAGCCCTGCCGGGCGGGCGTCAGTAGCGCCCGCGCGCGCGCTCCTTGCCCGGAAGGATCTCCAGGCAGGTGGTCCACCACCCGGTGCGAATGGTCGTGATGAACTCCTCACAGATGCCCTCTGCCGCCATCTCGCGGGCCAGCGCCTCGTGATCGTAGCGGACCGGCACGAAGTCGACGCTCAGCCGTCCGCCGTCCGCCGTTACCATAGCATACCAGACGCAGGTTCGCCCGTCGTTCGCCGGCCGCCCCAGCGCCCCCGCGTTGACGTACCAGCCCCGGGGCGCGAACCGCCGGGCCCAGTGGATGCCCGTATGTCCCCCGAGAATCACGTCGCAGCCGGCGTCCGCGGCAAGCTTCGCCAGAAAATGCGAGGGTGTGGTGGTTTCCCACAGGAACTCGTTGACCTGACGCGGGCTGCCGTGACAGGCGAGCACCCGAAGAGTGCCCAGCCGAAAGCGGATGGCAGGGGGAAGCGCGGCCAGCCAGCGGCGATTCGGGCCGGACGTGTTGGTGAGGGCGTAGTCGTACGCCAGCCTGGCATAGTGGTTGTCGCGCGGGTCGGTGTAGCCGCACCGGCAGTCGTCCAGCCCGCGCCCGATGGAGTCGTCGTAGTTGCCCTGGACCACCCGCACCCCCGCGCGGCGGAGGACAGGGAAGACCTTGTCCGGATTGGGCCCGAACCCCCCCAGATCGCCCAGGCAGAAGAGCGCCTCCGCGCCGCGCGCCCGCGCATCCTCGACCGCGGCCCCCAGCGCCAGATGGTTGGAGTACACACCGCCGAACACCGCCACGCGATCGAACCGGTCCGGCTCCGCCCCGTGCCGCGGGACCGGCCCGGCACCCTCCGTTCCCGGTGCTCGCGCCGATTCAACCACCCGCTAGAACTCGCCGCTTGCCGCGCTGTTGGCGCAGATGGACCCGTGCAGGTAGCAGGTGTAGCAGGGCTGCTCGGACAGCGAGGCGGGCCGCGCCACCGCTTCGCCCAGGGAGTCGCCCAGGCGCGCGTCCGGATAGTCGAGCAGGATGGGACAGACGTGGACCCCGGCGGCCGTGACCAGGCGCGCGCGCGTACAAAGAAGCTGATCGAGGTCGAAGCCGTGCAGCATCTCGTGCGTGACCCGCATCGACGGAGCATACCCCTGCGTGCGGCGGGCTTCCTCGCCGATGAGCAGCGGCGGGATGATCTTCAGCCGGGCGCGGTCGTATCCGATGTCCGCCAGAAGCCGGCGGAAGTCCCCCAGGATGCGTCCGGTCTCCGCGTCGGGCCAGCTCTGCATCGCGGTGATGATGGGCAGGAACCCGGCATGGGCCAGGCGTCGCACCCCCTCGATGCAGCGCGCGAAGGTCCCCTCTCCGCGGATGGCGTCGTTCATCTCCGGAGTGACCCCGTCCAGGCTCACTCGCAGCTCCAGGGAATACGCCGATCCGGCCGCCAGCCGGGCCAGCTCGCCCACCGTTCGCTCCGGCAGCAGGGTCGCGTTGGTCAGCACCGTCGCCGGTCCCAGCTCCAGCGTATCCTCGAGGATGGCGCACATCTCGTGATTCATGAAGGGCTCGCCACCGGTGAAGTAGTACTCCTTCACCCCCAGCGGGACGGACTCGGCGAGGGCTGCGGCGACCTGATCGCGGGTCATGAACCAGAACGAGTGGTTGTCCGGGCTGCACGAGATGAAGCAGTGCCGGCAGCGCAGGTTGCACACCGTGCCGCTCACCTGGAACCAGAGCTGGTCCAGGGCCCGCAACGGTACCTCCGGAGGCGACTCGGCGACGCGCGGCAGAGCCGCAATCCGGCCTCTGCCAGCACCGTTGGCGGCGGTGGCCGCGCCGGGAAGGATGTTGAGGTCTTTCATCGATAATCGGCAGCTCCTCGGACCGCCATGTCCGTGCCCTGAACCTAGCGCATGCGGCAGGGACACGCGCCAGTCGGCGTCTTCCACGGCAATAGACGGGCCTGCGGTTGTTCCTGGAGGAGAATTGGCCCACGGTTTAACCCTGCGTCGCGTGGATCGGCACGCCTCCGCCACGAGCTACGACAGAGAGCACCACGAATGCCGGCACACCTGACCACCGGCGCGCCCCGCGCGGACGGGCTTCCGGCCCGACGCCCTCGAACCCGCCCGTTCGGGCAGGCGGTGCGCCGTTTCGCGAGGTCGCCCTCGGGCATCCTGCTCACGGCGATCATCGTCCCCTGCCTGGCCGGCTGTGGGGCGGACGAGGCGCCGGTTGCGCCGCCGTCGACCGGGCCCGCGAGCATCGTTCTCTCCCCCGCCGCGGTGACGCTGCGGGCGATCGGGGACACTGCGCGGCTGGGAGCGGCGGCCGCCGACGCGAACGGTCGCAGGGTTGCGGATATCTCCTTCACATGGGAGTCGAGCGACCCGTCGGTGGCGACGGCCGATCAGGCGGGTCTCGTGGAGGCGGCCGGAAGGGGACACGCGACGATAACGGCAGCGACGGGTTCCATATCGGGGACTGCCCGGGTGACCATCCCCGGACCGGCACCCTTCGACGCCACGCCTCCACCCGCGGACCCCACTCCCGTGGCGCCGGAAGTCATGGCCTGCCGGGGCTGGGAAGAGTGGTTTGTGGGAGACTTCTCCTACTTCAACAACGTCTGGAACCGGCAGGACACGAGAGATTACGAGCAGTGCATCATGCGTCGGACCCTGCCCGGGCTGGTCGAGAGGGCGGAATACGGCTGGCGATGGCGCTGGCCGACGAGGAGGGGGCAGGTCAAGGCCTATCCGGAGCTGATCTACGGGCACAAGCCGTGGCATCCACGGTCGACCACGCCGGAGCTTCCTCGACGAATCGACGCCATCGAGGCCCTCGAGGTCGACTACGAGGCCTACCTCACCGTCGAGGGCACGTACAACCTCGCGTTCGACTTCTGGATCACGCGCGACGATCCGCCCAGCGTTTCCGGCATCTCACACGAAGTGATGATCTGGCTGGATCATGACTTCCGGCCGGCCGGCCAGGAGTTCTATGTCGGCCCGATCCGAATCGATGGCGTCCTGTGGGATCTGTACCACTGGCCGGACAGGGTGTGGCCGAACGCCGACGGTGACCGCGAACTGGTGGCCGACTACATGGCACTGGTGCGGCACAGGGACCTGCTGGTCGGTTCCGTCGACCTGCTGGCCCTCTTCCGCTACCTCATCGACAGGGGTTACCTGCCGGCCCACCACTACCTGACCGCGATCGAGTTCGGCAACGAGGCGGTCAGCGGCGCCGGTGAGCTCTGGCTCAAGGACTTCCGGGTTCACCTCCGCTGACAGTCAGCCCGCAGAAGGAACCTTGACCTGTCCCGCGACGTGAAAGAATGGTACAGCCTTCGACATGCGCCGCACCGGTCGGGACCAGCGGGCGGCGTTTCGTGTCCCTGGTGCCGGAGCCGATCCGCGTGACCCAGGCAGCAGCAGCCGAGATCCCGACGCCCGAGGCCCCCGAGCGCTTCATCAACCGGGAGCTTTCGTGGCTGGCGTTCAACGAGCGCGTGCTGGCGGAGTCCTCGAGCTCCCGCCATCCGTTGCTGGAGCGGCTGCGCTTTCTCTCTATCTCCGCCACAAACCTCGACGAGTTCTACATGGTGCGCGTGGCCGGGCTGAGGGCCCAGGTGGACGCCGGCATCACGACCACGACCCCCGAGGGCATGACCCCGGCGCAGCAGCTCAAGGCCATCGACCGCCGCGCCAGGGCGCTGATGGTGCGCCAGCAGAAGAGATGGCGCGAAATGCGTGACGAACTGCGCGGCGTGGGCATCGTCATCGCCCATCCGAGCGAGTTGAGCGGGGCCGCGCGTTCGGCCCTGGATGCCTACTTCGACGAACAGATCTTCCAGGTCCTCACCCCGCTGGCCGTGGATCCCGCACATCCCTTCCCTTTCATCCCCAATACCGGAGACGCGATGGTGCTGTCGCTGGCGCGCCCGCGGGACGGCACCGAGATGCACGCCCTGCTTCCGCTGCCTTCCCAGATCGACCGCTTCATCGCCATTCCCGGAGAGAACCAGCGCTTCATTCGCCTCGAGGAACTGCTCGGGATGCACCTGGACAGCCTCTTCCCGGGCTTTGCGGTCAGGGAGACGGCGTATTTCCGCGTGATCCGCGACAGCGATGTGGAGATCGAGGACGAGGCCGAGGATCTGCTGCTGGAATTCGAGTCCGCCCTCAAGCGCAGGCGCCGGGGCCGGGTCATTCACCTGAGGGTGTCGCGCGGCATGTCCGAGGCCCTGCAGCGCTTCCTGATGCGCGAGCTGGACGTCGGCGCCGGGGACATCTTCCGCGAGGGCGACCTGCTGGGGTTGGGCGACACCGCGGAGCTCATCGGGGATGACCGGCCGGATCTCGTGTTTTCGCCCTACAACGCGCGCTTCCCGGAGCGGATTCGCGATTTCGGCGGGGACTGCTTTGCCGCCATCCGCATGAAGGACATCCTCGTGCACCACCCGTACGAGAGCTTCGACGTGGTGGTGCAGCTGCTGCGCCAGGCCGCCGAGGATCCGGCCGTGGTGGCGATCAAGCAGACGCTCTACCGGACCAGCCAGGATTCCCCGATCGTCACGGCGCTGATCGAGGCTGCCGAGGCGGGCAAGAACGTGACCGCGCTGGTCGAGCTCAAGGCGCGCTTCGACGAGGCGGCCAACATCGCCTTCGCGCGGGGGATGGAGCGCGCCGGGGTGCACGTCGTCTTCGGGGTCGCGGAGCTGAAGACGCACGCCAAGATCTCGCTGGTCGTCCGGCGGGAAGGCGGGTCCCTGCGCTCCTACGTCCACTTCGGGACGGGGAACTACCACCCGGTGACCGCCAAGATCTACACCGACCTGTCGTATTTCACCTGTGATCCGGCGCTGGCGCGCGATGCCGCGCGGGCCTTCAACTTCATGACCGGGTATGCGCGTCCGGAAGGTCTGGACCAGCTCGCGATCGCGCCGTTCACCCTGCGCAGCACGCTGCTCGAACTCATCGCCGGCGAGGCCGGTCGCGCGCGCCGGGGAGAGCCCGCGGGCATCTGGGCCAAGATGAACTCCCTGCTGGACAGCGAGGTCATCGACGCCTTGTACGATGCCTCGCGCGCGGGCGTGAAGGTACATCTCGTGGTGCGCGGCATCTGCTGCCTGCGCCCCGGGGTCCCCGGACTCTCGGAGAACATCACGGTAACCAGCATCGTGGGCCGGTTCCTGGAGCACTCGCGCATCGTGTGCGTGGGGGGCGGGGCGGAGCTGCCTTCGGACCGGTCGAAAGTCTTCATCTCATCGGCGGACTGGATGCCGCGCAACCTGGACCGGCGCGTGGAGCTGCTGGTCCCGGTCACCAACCGGACCGTGCACCGCCAGATCCTCGACGAGATCATGGTCGCGAACCTGAAGGACACCGAGAGCAGCTGGCGCCTGGCGCCCGACGGGTCCTACAGCCGGATACCCGGCGACAGGCGGGGATTCAGCGCCCACGACTACTTCATGAACAACCCCAGCCTGTCCGGGCGGGGCAGCGCGCTGGAGAGGGACCAGGGTCCGGTACTGCAGCTGCACTCGGAGCGCGGGGCGAAGGGTCGAGCACGCTCCCTCCCCTAACGCAACCCGATCCTTCCGCGGACGCCCACCGAGTGCCGGGCTCCCCCGAGCCCTCTCTCGCGCCGGATGCCCTCGAGGCGTAACCCAACGCCCGCGCCGAGATCGTAGCGCACGCCGCTCGAAAAGGCGCGCATGCCGCTCTCGGCCAGATGGAAGCCGCTGTAGGGCGTACCGTGGAAGCCGGCGATGCCGTAGGCGACCTCGCCGTCTACTTTGGGACCCATGCCCGGTTCGTGGCCGCCCACCGCGCCGTACACCCCGCGTTCCCAGAGCTGGTTCACCCCGCTCCGGTGGTCACCGTACGACGGCGCCACCCGGATCGACAGCCCCTGGCCACGGGCCGCCGGGTCGAACACCAGCATGCCGCCGAGGCCCCACTCCTCGTAGCCGTCGCGCGCCGAGATGACGAACCGGCCGCGGCCCTCGGCGGTCAGCCCCAGGTTCGAGTTGGTGTACCGCAGCCCGCCGCCCACTTCCGCGCCGGCGCCGTTCACGCCGTCCCCGTTGTCGTAGCGCATCCCGCCCTCGAGCAGCAGCGCCACCTCCTGACCCGCGTCGGCACGGAAGCCCTGCGTCAGCTCCAGTGCGAGCTTGCCGCGCTGCATGTTCAGCGTGACCTCCTCGATCTGCGCGCCGCCGTCGACCATGACCTGGCCGGCCCATCCTTCGGCCTTGACCCGGACACCGCCCGCGCCGCGCGTGAGCAGCTGGTAGCTGGCGCCTCCCGCCCCGGTCAACATGCTGGCCGGGCTGGTGCGGAGCCCCTCGCGGGCGTCATCGACCTCGATTTCGCCCCGGCCGAGCCCGGCCGAGCCCCACACCGAGGCGCCAGGCGCGCCGGAGAACCACGCCACGTACGGATGCACGCTGGCCATGGTCGTGCCGTAGGTGCCGGTCACCGGGGTGGCGCCGGTCCTGTCGGTGAAGTCGAAGCCACCCGAGGAGTACGAGCCCGCGACACCCGCCAGGATGTCCGGCCCCACCCGCAGGTCCACGCCGACGTGGGCGCTCACCATGTTGCCCTTCCAGTCGACGCCGCTCGCGCCGGGTTCGCCGAGGTGGTGATACTCGCCCGCGCCCCAGCTCGCCAGCTGCGTGCCCGTGGCGGACTGCTGCGGCGCGTCGGAGGCGCCGAAGGGCATCGTGAAGGAGGTGCCGCTGAAGAGGGCGGCGAGGCCGGCCTGGTCGCCTTGGGCGAGGCCGCCGGCGCCCGGCGAGGACAGGCTCGCGGCCATCGACGAAAGTCCGGTCGTCTCCACGCGCCGCTCCATGCCCATCCCGCCGCCCACCGCGTCGACGCGGCGGGCGATCGCCGAGACCGTGCTCGAGGTCATAGCGGCCGCCACATGCGGCAGGACGCGGGTGTTGAGCCGTTCCGCGCGCTGGACGGGGTCGTCCGTCGCGGCCGAAGCGCTCTCCGACGCCGAGCTGGTGCCTGCCCGGTTGATCGCCGAGACGCGGTAGTGGCGGGTGCTTCCCGGCAGCAGGCCGGCATGCGAGAACGTGGTGACCGTGGACTCGGTGCTGGTCACCAGGTCCTTCCACGCGGCGGCGTTCTCCGAGACCTCGATGCGGTAGCCGGTGATGGGGGCGCCGCCATTGTAGGCGGGAGCAACCCAGAAAAGGTCGATCTGCATCGGCGTGACGTCGGTGGCGACCAGCCCGGTGGGCGCGTCGGGCACGGTGGCGTCGGTGGTGGAGCCCACGACCCGCGACGCATCGCCCACACCGATCCGGTTGACCGCCGAGACGCGGTAGTGGCGCGTCGAGGCGGGCGCGAGCCCGTCGTGCGTATGGAAGGTGGTCGTGATGCGTGTGTTTGCGACCAGGTCCTCCCAGCTCCTGCCCCCGTCGGCAGAGACCTCGATGCGGTAGCCGGTGATGCGCGCACCCCCGTCGTCCGAGGGCGCCTGCCAGGAGAGGGCGATCTGCGAGGTGCCGGCCGCCTCGGCGTTGAGACGTCGCGGCACCCCCGGCAGGGTCGCGTCGGTGGTCGCCCGTGCGGTGTTCGAGAACGGCCCCAGCCCCGCGAGGTTGATCGCGGCCACGCGGTAGTGCCGCGTGGTCGCCGGCCGCAGGTTCACGTCGGAGAACGTCGTCGTCGTCGAGTTGGTGTTGCGGCGGATGATGTTCCAGGTCGCGCCCGCGTCGTCGGAAGCCTCGATGCGGTAGCCGAAGATCGAGACGCCGCCGGTGTAGCGGGGCGCGTTCCACGCCAGGTCGATGCGAGACGTGCCGACCTCCCGGGCGGTCAGCCCGGTCGGAGCCCCGGCAAAGTCGGCGTGTGTGAGGGTCGCCGCGGTGAGCGACCACGCCCCGGCGCCCACGCGGTTGATGGCGGCGACCTGGTACTGGTACCGGCTCACCGGGTCGAGTCCGGTGTGCCTGAAGGTGGTGGTCGTCCCCGTGTTGGGACGGATGATGATCCAGGAGTTGTCGTTCGGTCCGAGCATCCGGATGGAGTAACCTGTGACCCGCGCTCCGCCGTCGGTCTCCGGCGCGTCCCAGGCGAGGAGGACGCTGTTCGGCCCGGTGCCGCGCGCACGCACCTTCTGTGGCGGCCCGGGAGGCGCTGCGTTGGTGGTGCCTTCGACCACGTTGGAGGCGCGTCCGGTCCCCCGGCTGTTGACCGCGGACACGCGATAGAAACGGGTGCTGCCGGGAGGGAGGCCGGCATGAAGGTAGGTGGTGCCCGCGTTGCCGGTGCTGGCCACGAGGATGATCCAGTCCGAGGTACCGGAGGAACGCCACTCGATGCGGTAGCCGGTGATCGCGCTCCCGCCGTCGTCCGTCGGGGTGGTCCAGGTGAGGAGGATCTGGTTGCTTCCCCCCACGCCGCCCGGAATCGCCCTCAGGTCTGTGGGGGCGCCCGGTACAGCCACTTCGGTGGTTGCGCGGGCAACGTCCGACCACGGGCCCGTGCCGGCCCGGTTGATCGCCGCAACGCGGTAGTGGCGGGTGCTGTTGGGCCTGAGGTCGTCATGCCTGAAGGTTGTGGCCGTGGACTCGGTATGGGCCTCGAGCACCACCCACCCGCCGGTCCCCGTGTGCGACACTTCGATGCGGTAGCCGGTGATCGGCGTCGAGCCCCCGGAGGAAGGGGCGCGCCATCCCAGTTCGATGGCGGACGTCCCCCGGGCCAGCGCCGTCAAGGATCGGGGCGCCCCCGGAACGACCTCCTCGGTGGTGGCGCTGGCCACGTTGGAGGGGTCTCCCGTCCCGCTGAAGTTGATCGCCGACACCCTGTAGTAGCGCGTGACACCCCCGGAGAGGCCGTCGTCGCGGTAGTAGGTGTCGGTGTTGCGGGTATTCCGAACCAGGTTGCTCCAGTTGCCGCCGCCGTCCCTCGACACCTCGATCAGGTACCCGGTGATTTCGCGGCCGCCATCCGAGGCCGGCGCGTCCCACTCCAGTTCGATCGCGTCGGGGCCGTCGGCCGTCGCCGTGAGGTCGCCCGGTACGCCGGGAACCCCGGTGCGCGCCACGCCGGTGACGTTCGCCACCTCGATGTCGAAGCCGGACGCGCGATTGCCGATCCGGTCCCGTATCCCGTTGGCGCCACGATCGTCGTAGAACACCCGGACAGCGTCCAGCGTGTCTACGGGGCTGGCCAGGATCAGGAACACCTCGCGCAACGACAACTCGACCCGGGATATCGCCTCGACGTTGAACGTGCCGCCCCGCAGGAAGGACACCTGGAAGTCGCTGGCCGACGGGACGAAGCTCCGATTGAGGTCTTCGTCGAAGACGATGACGACTTCGTCGCCGTTGACCTTCGCGGCGTCGACTTCAGGACCCCTGGTGTCCACCTCCCGGTTGATGAGATTCGACAGCAGATTACCCTCCGGCACCACGTTCAAGGGAATCCAGACCGTCACGAAGCCATCGTAGTCCCGGGGCATCCTCAGCGTGACCGAAAAGCTCCTGCCGGCGTCGCTGCCGAGCGGAACGGCCTCCGCGCATCCCGCAGCAGGTTGGGGCGCACAGTTGATGTTGATGTCGGAGACCGTGAAACCGGTCACGCTCTCCGAGAAGCGGATGGTGAGCCGGGCAGAGTCCTGTGCGGGCGGCCCGATCCAACTCCATGAAATCGAGGTCGTGGGCTGGGCGGCGACCGCTGATGGCTCCTCGGCATGCACGCCCGTCGATGGAACCAGGAAGGCGCATGTGACTGCGGTGGCCAGGAGGGAACGGACGGGTACGCCAGGCTGGTTCGGAATCATCGTGCCGTCTCCGCGTCAGGTGCAACGCGCGGTGGAATAGTGACTTGAACGAGCGTCACCCCCCGCCCGGGAGTCCCGAACGAGGGGTGAGCCGTTCCGCGACCATCAGCCTGACTGGTGGCAAGTCAGCCAGGCTGATGGTGTTGAAGGGTTGCTAGCCGTCGTCCGGCTTCGCACCGACAGGCTGTACCGCGCTGCGCAACCAGACGTCCTCGCCGTCCTCATTCTGAGTGACACCCGGCTGCTGCGTCTCCACGGCGACGTCGAACGCCTTCGCGAGCTCGGCGTTGGCCTGCCTGGTAGCGGTACCGTCAACCGAGGTCCAGGAATCGGTGGTGGCGACAGTGCTCGCATCCAGACTCCACGACCTGGTACCGGAGGCGATGGTCGCCGGGGTACCGCCGGATGCGACGTACCAGATGCCATCGCTGAACCGTACCACAACCCGCTGGTTCGTCCTGTCGTTCGACATGGCGCGCCAGCCAACCGTGATCAGATCCGCGTTTGCGGCATCACGTGCTGCCTCGACACTGGTGACCGACGGATCGACTGCCGCAAGCGTCGTCGCAGCGGATCGGAGGACCAGCGCGTCGGCATGCTGCGGATCCACGTCGGTGTCGTTCAGAGCCGTGGCTACGACCCGAACCATGACCTCGCCGTCGTTGGCGCCGGCGTCGAATCTGGCGAGTCCGGTCGTATCTCCGCCGGCGAGCGTGGCGCTGGCGGTCTCCCAGGCACCGCCGGCGCCGGTGTTGGTCTCAACGGTGTACGTAGCGTTGGCGTACCCTGTGGGCACGTCTTCGGCGCTGCCTGTCCACCTCACCGTGACGCCGCCGCCGTAGGTCGTGACGTGGACCCCTTCCGTGGTCGTCGAATCCGTCGTCGTCGCACGAATCGCGCTGACGCCTCTGGCCATCGCCGTCTTCGCCTGGATGTTGCCGAAGTTCACGGTCTGGCCGGGAGCCGTGTTCGCGTTCCAGGGGTTGGTCGCGGTCGGCGACGGAGGATCGAAGATGTGGTTCGCCAGCGAGGCCGTGAGGGTGTAGGTGCCGAACGGCACGCTGAGCGAGAAGGTACCCGTCACACCCGTGGTGTCGGCATCTGTCGGATCGGCGTCTGCTGTCGCGCCCGCCGGCCTCGCCTCAATGACAACGCCCATCTGCGGTCCGCCACCCGCAGCGACCACTCTACCGGTGATCGTGGCGTGCAGGAAGCCGGTGAAGTTGATGCCCGAGATCTCGGCACTGGCGTGAGCCGGCACGTCATGCCCCTGGGCCTCGTTGGGTATGAAGGACATGCCTCTCTTCGACGCGGTCACATTGGCGCTCTGGCCCAGCGGCTTGGCCTCGATGACCGCCGTGTAGGTGCCGTCGGCGCCTGTCACGAGCTTGCCCTTGTTCGTACCGCTCTTGGCGGCGTTCTGCGGAGCCTCGCCGTCAACCTTGATCTCCACGCCCGCGATCGGGTCACCGCTGCCGGAGGCTGTTACCCTGCCGCTGATCGACGCAGTCTGGGACGCCGCCGACAGGTCGAGGTCGTCCATCTTCGTCACTGTGTTTGCGGCAAAAGTGAGACTGTCCGTCTTGCTGGACGAGCCGCCCCTGGAGGCCGAGAAAACGAACTTCTCGCCGGCGGGGATGCCGTCCAGGATGTAGCGGCCGAGGGCGTCGGTCATGCCCGTCTGACGGCCCACGCTCACGCTCACGCTGTCGACACCGAAGCCGTCGGAGCCGGTGATGCGGCCGTAGACGGTGGCCGTCTTCGGCGTGACGTCCAACTCGAGGTTGTCACCGAGCGGGTCCAACTCATCGTCGAACTTGTCGTCTTCGGCATCCATCCCACCGACCATCGCCCGCCATCCGTCCGGAATGCCGAGCGTGTACACGCCCGAAGCGACATCCTCGAACTCGAACTGGTGGGTCGCGTCGAGGCCCTTGGTCTTGTCTTTCCGGGTGTCCTTCTCGGCGGTGGTGTAGGACTCGTTCTCACCCGCGAGGTTCTCCCCGTCGACCGGCGACAGGCTGACCGTCTGACCGGGTACGAACACGGCGTCCTTCACCTCGAAGTCGTCGCCGTCCTTCACGACGCCCCTCTTCCACACCAGTCCGCTCACGTTGTACGTGCTCACGTAGGCGAACGACGAGCACTCGCCGTGGTCCTGCGGATTGCTGGCCTGCAGGGGGCAGAGCTCAACCGTGTGGCTGTAGCCGCCGTGCGCGCCGAAGTGGCCGCCGGTGATGCCGTTGGTGTCCGTGCCCGTGAAGGCCGCCAGCTCATCGGAGTGCCCGCCTTCGTCGAGGAGCAGGATAGGCACGTAATCGTCGTCATCCGGGTCCTGCCCATCTTCCGCCTGCACGATGACGTTCTTGTCGGCCGGCACGTTGGTGAAGGTGGTGACGCCGTCCTTGCTGCTGCGGCCGATGCTGTCCGCGCTCACGAACGAACGGGAGCGTCCGCTGTCGTCGATGTAGCGGATACTGGCGGAAATCCTGCCGTCGTCCCTCACGTCGCCGCCCAGGACGTTGCCGGTGAAGCCCATGACCTGGTCACGCTCGTGGTGCGCGTAGACCTTGAGGGTCTGGGTCGTAAACGCCACCTCGAGCGTGCCGGCGTCCTGCGTGCCCGCCAGCATGAGGCCGGTGTGCGTGTACTCGACCGAGCCGCCGTCGTAGTTCTCGCCGCCGTCCAGCTCGTCGTCCTGGTCGTCGGTGACCGCCACGGTAAAGGTTGCGGGCAGGTCGTCGGCTCCGACAGTGGTCATGAACGACGCGTTGCCGTCGTCGTCCAGCATCTCCGGCGCGCCTTCCACCGCCTCTTCGCCCGACACGACGGTGATCGCCCAGCCGGCGAGCGCGTCGCCGCCACCGTAGTCGGTGGTGATCGTGGCGCCGTTGACGCTCGCGTCGACGTTCAGGTTGACGATGTCGTTGTCGTTCGCGCCGACGGTCGCCGGAAGCTGCGGGTCCCACATCACGGCCGTCATGCCGTCGGCCACGTGGTAGCCCTCGGCGGCCACGCCCGCGTGGACCATGTTCCCGCTGGTGCCGGCGCGCGCGACCTTGATCGCGACCGAGCCGTCCTCCCCGGTCTCACCGCCACCGACCCTGGTCTCGCCGGCCGCGTCCGAATAGAGCGTCACGGCCGCGCCGGGAACCGGCATGCCGCGCATCTCGCCCGCCTTCAGCGTGACCGAGAAGGTGATCGTCGTGTGCGTGATATCGAACGGAATGGCCTGCGACGCGGTCTCGCCGACGCCGAGGTCGATCCCGTACCCCTCGCCCGGTCCGCCGTAGGCGAGGTCGGCGGCTGCGAGCGCCGCGGCGACCTCGGCGTTGATGAGCACGACCAGCTGGTACGGGCCGGAGCGCAGCCCCGTGAACGAGAACTGGCCGGCCGCGTCGGTCGCGCCCAAACGCTGCTCGTTGACGCCCGGACCCACCAGCGCCACCGGAATCCCGGCGTGCGCGAGCGGAGCCTCGCCCTCGTCGAACATGTCGTTCCTGGTCGCCTCGTCGATGAACACCATGCCCTCGACGCTCGCAGTGCGCGCGTGCGCGCCTTCGAAGCTCACGATCGCCGACTCGTCGTCGCCTACCGTCACGTCCTGGCTCATCGACTCGAACACGTACGCGTCGCTCTCGACCGAGATCGAGACCGTGTAGTCGCCCGCCGCCAGGCCCGCGAAGGAGTACTGGCCACCGTCGCCGGTCATCGTGGTGCGGCTCTCATCACCGTCCGCCAGGGTGACCTCGATGCCATCGAGACCCATGCCCTCGACGCTCACCCGGCCGCTGATGCCGGAGGTGCGGAGCAGGATGCCGTTGAAGTCGACCGTTCCGGTCTCGTCGAGATCCACGCTCACGTCCGCCGATGTCGATACGAACTCGTAGTCGCGGGTGTCGAAGTCGGTAATCTCGACCGTGTAGTCGCCGGGGCGCAGTTCCTCGAACCGATACATGCCGTCGGCGTCGGTCATCGTGGTGTAGCTCTCGTCGGCGGGACCGCCGGCCAGCGTCACCGTCACGCCGGGAAGGCCCTCACCGTCGATGACCACCTGGCCATCGACCGCGGAGGTGCGGATGAAGTGGCCCGTGAAGTCGGCGCTGCCGACCTCGCCCACGTCGACCTCGACCTCGACGCTCACCGTCTCGAAGGAGACGTCCTCAGGGAAGTCCGAGATCGTGACCGTGTAGGTGCCGGCGCGGAGCCCGGTGAAGGCGAAGCCGCCGTCCATGCCGGTCTCCATGGTCTCGCCCATGGCGTGCTCGCCATCGAGCGTGACCGTCACGCCTGCCAGCGTTTCGGGCTGGCCGTCGCCGCCACTCATCATGGCGTCGGCCGCAACCACGTTGCCGACTACCGCAGAAGACCGGATGTATTCACCGGCGAAGTTGAGTTGGACGTTCTGACCATCGGTCGCGATGGTCGCGGACTGCGTCACCTGGGCGAACGTCGCGTCCTCGGGGAAGCCGCTGATGGTGACCGTGTAGGTCCCGGCTTCCACGCCCGAGAAGGCGAAGTTGCCACCCGACCCGGTCGTCGTGGTTGCACCCGACGACAGAGTGGCGGTGATGCCGCTGGCGGCCGTCCCTTCAATCGTCACCGACCCGGAGATGGTTCCCACGGGAGTCGGCGGCGGCGGGGGTTCCACCGGCGGTGGAGTGCCCTCGTCGCAGGCAGTGAAGGCCAGCGCCATCAGCGTTGCTGTGGCAAGGAGTTTGAGTCAGTTCATGATACCGTCCCTTGTGAAGGTTGAACGAATCAGGACTTTACGCCAAAAGCGAGTCGGTTGCGGGTTTCCTGAGGACATGAGTTGGCAGGTGCCTTGGATGCAAGGCTGGTGCCAAAAAATAGGGTTCGTAAGTTGTTGGCTGACAGGAGATTACGAAACCGGATCCTGTAGCTGGGGGTCTTGGAAATCCGTGAAACCGCCGGATTTCCGATGCTCCGGGGCGTTTTTCTCCTCCTCCGCGCGTCTGCGCGCCTGGGTAAGCGAGCCAGTAGCTTAAGGCCCGGAGCCGCAGATCGAAAGGGCCGACGGCCGGTTTTCGCACTCGAAATACAACCGCACGCGCGCGCGAGGGAGCTTCCTTCTCAGCGCCGCGCGCGCCTGCGGCTGCGCCGCTCCGCCTGCTTGAACAGTACCTCCACCCTGTGCGGCGCGCTGGGCGGGCTGGTGCGCAGGGCCACCAGCACGTAGGCCGCGAGGGAGAGGGCCAGGGCCGGGAAGACCTCGTGCAGCACCTCGCCCAGCGGGGTGAGCCGCCAGATCACGAGCACCCCGAGGCCCACCAGGAAGGAAGCGACCGCCGAGGTGCCGTTGCCGCGCCGCCAGTGCAGCCCGAGGATCACCGCCGGGAAGAAGCAGGCGGCGTACATCGCGCCCGAGAAGGCGGTCAGGCCGACCACGCCGTCGGGCGGGTTGAGGGAGATCACGGCGGTGATGGCGGCGAACAGCGCCACGTACCAGCGGGTGCGGCGCATCGCCGAGCGCTCGTCGCGCCTGGCGCGCTTCGCCCCGAAGATGTCGCGGTCCGTGGTGGAGGCCATCACCAGCAGCACGCTGTCGAGCGAGGACATGGCGGCGGCGACCATCGCCACCAGCAGGAAGGCGCCCACCCCCGGAGCGAAGACGCCGGGCTCGGTGAGCAGCCCGGGCACCACCAGGTCGGTGTCCCCGATGCCGCCGGGGAGAATGTTGCGCGCGTACATCCCGATCGGGACCAGCATCGCGTACACGGCGGCGAAGATAATCGTCGAGATCCAGACCCCGGTGCGCACCTCGCGGGCGCTCCTGAGCGCGTAGAAGCGCGAGAGCTGGCGCGGCTCGACGATGAACTTGATGGTGGCGGCCACCATCACCCCCATCACCAGGGGGAAGGCCTCGCCCCCGTTCCAGGTGAACAGGTGCGCGGTGTCGGGGGCGTCGGCCATCTCGAAGATGGAGCCCACCCCGCCCGCGGCGCGCGTGGTGCCGTGGAAGAGGAGCACGGCCGCGAAGACCATCACCACCCCCTGCACCGCGTCGGTCTTCACCACCGAGATGAAGCCGCCGATGACGGTGTAGAGCATCACGATCACGAAGACGATGAGGATGGCGGTGCGGTAGGGGATCTCCAGGAAGGTCTCGAGCAGGTTGCCGATGCCCTTGAAGACCGCCGTCATGTAGAAGAACGACGCGAAGATGATGATGATGGCCGCGAGCACGCGGGCCGCGGGGCTCTCGAAGCGGAAGCCCACGAAGTCGGGGATGGTGAGCGAGTCTAGCGCGGCGGTGAAGTCGCGCAGGCGCGGCGCCACCCAGATCCAGGCGGATGTCGAGAAGAGGACGATGAGGGGGGCCATCAGGAGCCAGGGGGCGCCCCAAGACCACGACTGACCCGAGAAGCCGACGAAGCTGTTGGTGCTCGAGTAGGTGGCGAAGAAGGAGAGGGCGATGGTGACCGCCCCCATGTTGCGTCCGCCCACGTAGTAGTCGGCCAGCCGCTTCGTGCCCCGGTTGCCCTCCCAGGCGTGATAGGCGAGCAGCAGGGTGTAGACCGCGAGGAGGGCGTGGACCGGCCAGTATTCGCGCAGCGAGTCGATCATGGGGCCTGCAGGAAGAGGTCGCGCACCTGGGTCTTGAGCACCTTGCCCATGGAGTTCCGGGGCAGCTCGTCGACCAACATGATACGCGCGGGGGCCTTGTAGCCCGCAAGAAAGATCTTGACCCAGGCGCGCACCTGGGACGCGGTGAAGGCGGCTCCCGGGGCGAGGACGACCGCGGCGGCCACCTGCTCGCCCCATTCGCCGTCGGGGGTCCCCACCACCGCGCAGTCCGCGACGTAGTCATGCAGGCGCAGCACCTCCTCGATCTCGAGCGCCGAGACCTTCTCTCCCCCGGTCTTGATGATGTCGACGCTCTCGCGTCCGAGGATGCGGTAGCCGTTTTCCTCGTGCCGGACGGCGCGGTCGCCGGTGTCGAACCAGCCGTCGCGGAAGGCGGCGGCGGTCTCTTCGGGGCGGCGCCAGTATTCGCGGAACAGGCCCGGTCCGCGCACCTCGATGCAGCCCTCCTCGCCGGGGAGGGCCTCGCCGCCCCCATCGCGCCTGAGGCGCACCTGCACGGACGGGAAGGGATCGCCGACGTGGCCCAGGGCGCGGGGACCGTTCAGGGGGTTGGTGAGCACCATGCCGGTCTCGGTGAGGCCGTAGCGCTCGAGGATGACCTGCTCGGTGATCTGCTCCCAGCGCTGGCGGACCAGGCCGGGGAGCGCGGCCGAGCCCGAGATCGTGAGGCGCACGTCGCCGGCGGACCAGCCGACCACCCCCCGGCGCTGGGGGGACATGCCCTCCAACGCCCGGAGCAGGCGCACGTACATGGTGGGCACGCCCATGAAGACGGTGATGCGCAGTTTTGCGAAGCTGTCCCAGATCGCGTCGGGATCGAAGCGCGGGTGGAGCTCGACGGAGGCGCCCTGCCAGAGCGGGCACAGCAGGGCGTTGACGATGCCGTGCACGTGGTGCAGGGGGAGGGCGTTCAGGACCCGGTCGTGGTGCGTGATCTTCCAGGCCCGGGCGATGCTCTCCACCTGGTGCCGGGTGGCGGCATGGGTGGTGACCACGCCCTTGGGCTTCCCGGTGGTGCCGCTGGTGTAGATGATGTGCGCGTCGCGCGATTCGGCGATGGCCGGGAGGGGAGGCGCGTCGGGCATGGGCGCGAGCAGGTCGTCGAGGACCGTGCCGGGCGGACCCTTGAGGGAATCCACGACGTTGGCCCACGGGACGCCGCACGCCTCCGCCGCCGGTATCCCCCGTTTCTCCGTGTACGGGTGCACGAGCACCAGTTCCGGGTCGGCGTCCGCGATGAGCGACACCAGCTCCGGGACGGGATGTGCCAGCGCCAGCGGGACCACCACGCCCCCGGCGCGCCAGATGCCCCAGTGCGCGGCGACGAAGGCGAAGCCGGGAGGCGTCAGCAGAACGATGCGGGCCTGCTCGAGGTCCGTGCGCCCGCGCAGCAGGTAGTGCGCCACGCGTTCGGACACGTTGAGCAGGTCACCGTACTTGCAATCCGATCGGCCGAGCACCAGGGCGATCCGGTAGGGATTGGCGTATGCCGCGCCCAGGAACGGGAGGTGGGAATGGCTCATGCCGCGGTCCTCGCGTTGCGGGCGTGCCTCGTCTCCAGCCACCAGCGGTAGAAGATGATCCCCAGCGCGATGCCCATGATCCACCCCTGCCCCACCTTCATCACCGCGCCCGCCATCTGCTGGTCCCCGAGCGCCGTGGTGCCGGGAATCGGGGGCGCGAGTTCGTAGGTGGCGTAGATGGGGAACTCCGAGAACACCATCATCGCGAACGGCGGGCGGATGAGGATGCCGTTGATGCCCAGGTACGCGACCTTGGCCAGCGGATGGAAGCCGCTCCGGTCCGGGACCGGGCAGAGGACCGGCCACCAGAACACCAGGCCGGACAGGAGCCAGGCCATGTCGAGGGCGAACATCCCCGGCTGGGTGGCCATGAGGGTGTCAACGACGCCAGGCCAGTGGGTGACGGTCATCATGACGTTGTAGATCATGAACGCCGCGAGCGGGTGCGTGAGGTCGGAGAGGACGGCGAGCACGCGCGGGCGCTCGCCGATGCGGTCGAAGAAACGGGCCGGCAGCCCGAGCAGCAGAAGCGCCGGGGCGATCAGCCCTACAAGCAGGAACTGGGCCATGTGCGCGCTGGCCAGGTACGACGCCCCCAGCGGACCGAGCGGCCAGTCGAAGGCGGCCCAGAGCAGGAGCACGCCGCCGTAGAAACAGAGCGCGCGCCGGTTACGCAGCGGAACTCCGCTCCAGCGTGCGTAGCCGGCGGCCATGGCGGCCACGAACAACCATACCCCCGGGTAGGCTTGCCACTCCCAGCTCCAGGCCGTGTTCCGGGAAAAGCACCACCATTGCACGTCAGCAGGGCGTCTTCCCGAGTGTCAGGAGCGCCCGCTCAGAACGTCCTGGCAACCCCGACATGAATATTGAGGACCCGGTGCCGGGCCGCCTCGCCCACCACCTTGTCGATGTCCTGGATGCCGTAGTTGTACAGGAGCCCGGCGGTGATGCGGGTCTCGCCCGTGCCCATCTCGATGCCCAATCCCCCCGAGACGCCGAAGTCCATTGATCTGGTGTCGAGGTTCTGGCTCCCGCAATCGCCGCTGGCGGCGAGGCGCTCGGCGCCGGCCGTGGCGTCCACCACGAAGCGGCATCCCAGCTCGAAGGACGCGTAGGGGCCGACCAGCGCGTACACCGGAGAATTCGCCACCGTCAGCGCGGAGATGCGCGCGAGCGCCGTGAAGTCGAGGTTGTCGAACGTAACGTCCGCGTTGGCGGAAAAGTCACCCGCTGCCACCGTCATTCTGGCCCCTTTTTGCGCGAATTGGGCGCCGAGCTGGACCCCGTATCGGCCGCTGACCGGGAATGCGACGCCGAACCCGCCGCCCACGCCGATGATCTGCGACGCGCCGATGGCCGGGCCGCTGGTCGAGAAGGCCATGGTCGATGCGTTCATCGCGACCAGGGGGAAGAGCACGGTAAGCCCGCCTCCCGGCCCCGCAGGTTGAATGGCGGGGGCGGGGGCTTGCGCCGGTGCGGCGGCGGGGGGAGGATCGGCGGCTCGCACCGGTGCGGCGGCGGGAGGAGGCTCGGCGGCACGCGCCGGTGGGGCGGGGGGCGCAGGATCGGCGGCACGCGCCGGTGCGGCGGGGGGCGCAGGATCCGGTGGCTGTGCCCTCGCCACCACGGGCGCGGGATCGTCCTGGGCGCGGTTCATCGCCTCGTCCAGAAGTACCAGCGCCGACTCGTAGTTCTCACCCCCCCGACCCGCCGCCTGCAGGTAGCGGGTAGCGGATGTGATGGCCGTATCGGGGAATCCGGCTCCCAGCGCCGCCCTGGCGTGCGTGAACCAGAGCTCGGCCGGGGTCTCCACGCCTCCATCGGCCTGCAGCAGCATGGCGATGTCCAGCGCTTCCAGGGCAGCCGGCCAGTTCTGGTTCTGGATGTGGCGCTCCGCTCGCACGAGATAGAGGTCTATCCGGACTTCCGGAGGCAGCTCCTGGCCGACCGCCACCGCGGGTACCAGCGCGGCGGCCAGGCACAAAGCCGCGTTTTTAACCCAAGGATTCACTCGGGCCATGGTGCTCCTCCATCAGGTTGTCGCATCGGCATCTGCGGCACCGAAACATTATCGGTACGGGACAGGGTAACGCTACCCGGGGTCTAGTCCAAGAAATACGAGGGTGAACCGGGTTGGTGTCGGGGAGGGCCGGACCCGGAGCGTCACCTAACCCGCGCTGCGCCGGGTGCTTTCGTGGATGATGTCCTCGAGTTCCGTCAGGCCGTGTACCTCCGCGCGCAGCGAGACCTCCCGGCCGCTACGGAAGCGCAGCACGCCCCTGAGCGAATCGCCGGCCACCGGGCGCCGGGCGAGGTCGAGCAGCATGACGTGCGTGCCCCCCGGCACGAGGCGGGTGACGTCGCCCGCGGGCAGCCGGAGGACGGGGACCGGAGCCATGACGCGGATGCCGTCCCGGGCCCCGGCCTCATGGATGAGGGCCGACCCGGCGCCCTCGACCACGATGGCCTCCAGGGTGTCCTCCACCGGCCCGCGGTTGCGGAGGTCGAAGTAGACCGCCGCCGTCCCCCCGGTGACCGACTCGCTGGCGAACGCCTGTGAGATCTCCACGACCCCGTCCCGGCTGGTGGACACCCACCGGGGCTCGGAGGCGTCGCAGGCAGCGGCGGCGAGGAGGAGCAGGAGGTACAATCGCCGGCGAGGGGACGGGCTCATGCAGCTATGGGCCGGAGCCCGGCTGTCCAATGAGCCTGGGGAGGTCGTGGGCCCATGCCGCCTGGCGCGTCCCGAAGGGATAGCGCAGCCGCGCCGGTCCATCCGTGGAAAAGGCCAGCACCGAAGCCGCGTGCCCGACCAGGTAGTTGCCGTCCTCGTCGGGCTCGTCGAGCAGCGACGCGGGAAGGCCGACCTGGTTCTGGATGCGGTTGACTTCCTCGAGGGTGCCGCGCAGCCCGACGAACGAGGGGTCGAAGACGTCGAGCCACTCGCGGATGCGCTCGGGCGTGTCGCGGGCGGGATCGGTCGACACGAAAACGACCTCGAGGCGGTGCCGGTCCTCGGTGGGGATCGTCTTCAGCGCCTGGCCGATGTTGGCCATGTGGATGGGGCAGATGTCCGGGCACCAGGTGTAGCCGAAGAAAAGCAGCGCCACCCGGCCGCGCGTCTCCTCCAGAAACGAGTAGGGACGGCCTTCCGTGTCGGTGAGCGTGAAGTCGGGGCGCTCGATGAGGATCGGGAGGGGCTCGCCCTGGAAGTCGGAGCCGCCGGAGTCGCCCCCGCTCCCGGGCGCGCACGCGGCGGAAAGGGACAGAGCGACAAGGGATACGGCGACCGGAGCCAGAGGTCTGGCGCGGCGCGGGATCGGGCCGGCGGGCCCGGGGCGATTGGCGTGCATCATGCTCAGGAAATATGGGCGGAATCGCCCTCCGAAGAAAGGTCCGGCGGGGGTGTTTCGGAGATCTCTTCATCCTGCGGGCGCACCTCTGGAAGGACGTCCCGGTAGGCCTCCGCGAAGATCTCCCAGACAGTCACGAAAAGCGCGGCCACGATGGGCCCGAGGATGAAACCGACGGCCCCGAAGAACACGATTCCGCCGAAGGTGCCGAGCAGGATCAGCAGGTCGGGGAGCCTGGCGTCGCGGCCGACCAGGCGCGGGCGCAGGAAGTTGTCGACGGTGCCCACCACGAGCCCGCACCAGAGGCCGACCGAGATGCCCGCGGCGATCTGGCCGGTGGCGAGCAGCCAGATGACCGCCGGCACCCACACCAGCGCCGTGCCCAGCGCGGGCACGATGGACAGGACCGCCATGACCGTGGCCCAGAAGGCGGCTCCGGGCACCCCGAAGACGGCGAAGCTGAGGCCGGCGAGGCCGCCCTGGAGGACCCCGATCACGAGCGATCCCTTGATGGTGGCGCGCGTGACCGAGACGAAGCGGTCGAGGAGCCGCTGTTCGTCCGCCGAGGGGAGGGGAACGAGGTGAAGGACGCGATCGAGGATCGCCGGGCCGCTGGTGAGGAAGAAGTACATCGCGTACAGCATGATGAAGAGCTGGAACAGGAAGTTGGTGGTGCCGAGCGTGGCGGCGGTCAGGCTGTTGACCAGCACCGCGCCCGCGCTCTGCGCCAGTTGGCCCGCGAGGCCGATGATGCGCTCGCGGTCGGGCAGGAAGTCGCCCACCAGCGGGATTTCGAGCAGGCGGGCCTCGATGGATTCGACCAGGTCCATGTTGCCGCGCACCCAGGTGGCCGCGGCCTGGGAGACGTCCACGGCCTGCGAGACGACCAGCCCCATGAAGGCGATGGCGGGCGCCACCAGGACGACCAGCACCAGCAGGAGGGTGGCGACCGCGGCGGCCCGCTCGCGCCCCCTCATGCCCGCGGCCAGCCGCAGGTAGAGCGGCCGGCTCATGGCGCTGAAGACCGCGGCCAGCAGGATGGCCACGAGGAACTGGCGGATCATCACCAGGAAGAGGAGCGAGATCCCGAGCGCCAGCACGAGCAGGAAACGGTTCTGGAAGCGGGTGGAGTCGGAGATCATGTGGGGTCTCGGGGTGCGGGTGGCGGGCTCGGGCGGCTGCCGATGGAGATTCTGACGGTCGAGTCGGCCCGGGCTGCCCCGGCCGCGGGGGTTCCCGGGGCGCCAGGCCGGGTGCCGGGCTCGCCCGGAACGACGTCGACGATGTTGCCTTCGCCGTCGATCTCGAGGATCGGTCCCCTGTAGACGTCGTTGCCGAGATCGATGGGCGGGGCATCCTCGGCGGCGGCGGCAGCGGGGGCCGGGGATACAATGTACGGCGCGGCGAGACCGGCGTTGACGCGGTAGCCCAGGTCCGCCAGCGCCTGAATGGTGATCGCGCTCACGGGATTCGCCGTTCCCACCGTGAATGTCGGCGTCATGTTCTCCGGGCCCATGACCGATTCGCGCCAATGCGAATCATCGCCCCCGTTCTCAACCGGCACCTTGCCACCGGTGTAGCCGGCGCCACCGGCGGCGTTGAACGCCGCGACGGCCCGGAATCCGGTGAAGTGCGTGTCGGCTTCGGGAAGCGATTCCGATGGATTCGCGAGCAGGGAGTGCCAGTTCGGACCCAGGCCTATCCCCAGGACATGGGCGATCTCGTGCATTGCGACCTCGACCAGATTGCCCGCCTGGGCCACCCGGCCCACGTCGGCGTTGTCGAACAGGATCACGCCCAACGCCGGGGAATCGTCGGAAACGCGTAGCGCGCAAAGGCTTGCCAGGGCCACGGTGCCGCCCGCTTCCTCCGTGTACGCGCCAACCGCGATCACCAGGTCGTCCACGTGTCCGAGCTCCACTTCGAATTCCGTCCCGGCGATTGTGCAGGAGAAGGTGTCGTTGACCGCGATGTCCGGGAACTCGGTGTCGCTGAGGATCGCCTCCCAGGCCGCCTCGGCGGAACGCATCGCCGACTCCACGTCGGCGCCCACGCCCGACGCGAAGCCGAGCTGGATGTCGAATCCGGACGCGGGCGGTGGCGGCGGCGGTGGCGCGGGGACCGTCACCTCGGCGGACTGGGTGGCCGAGGCGCCGTCGGGGTCGGTTGCGGTGATGGTGACGGTGGCCGTGCCGGCCGACGATGCGGTGAGGATGAGGTCGCTCCCGGCGACGCGGACCCGCACGACCCGGGTGTTCGACGACGATGCGGCGTAGTCGAGCGGGTCACCGTCGGGGTCGGCGAAATGGGCGGCCATTCCCAACCTCCGGGACTGCCGGCGGGGGAGCGTCTGCGCGGGGATCGGGGTGGTTGCGGCCGGCGCCCGGTTGAGCACGGTCACCGCAAAGCTCTGCCGGGCCGACAGGCCGCCGGGGTCGGTGACGGTCACGGTCAGGGTGGCTTCGCCGGTGATCCCGGCCCGCACTGTGACCGCGGTGCCGCTGGCGGTCGCCGTGGCCACCCGGTTGTCGCTCGACGCGATTTCGACCTGCAGCGGGTCGCCGTCCGGGTCGGAGAAGTGGCGGGTGAGGTCGAGCGGCGCGGTCTGGCGTTTGTAGAGGGTCTGCGCGGGAATGGGGTCGGTCGCGCCCGGCGGCCGGTTGGGAACGGTGACCGTGAAGCTTTGGGAGGCCGCCAGGCCGTCGAGGTCGGTCGCGGTCACGGTGACCACGGCCTCGCCCTGGGAAAGTGCGGTCAGGATCAGCGTACCGTCGCTCGCCGAGACTTCGAGCGCCACCACGGTCCCGTCGGATGCGGCGGCGGCCCAGGTCAGCGGGTCGCCGTCCGGGTCGGAGAAACGGTCCGCCAGGTCGAGCGTGTCGGCCTCGCTCTTGTAGAGGGTCCGCGGCGGGATCGGGGTGGTCGCGACCGGCGGCCGGTTGGGGACGGTGACCGAGAAGCTCTGGGAGGCCGCCAGGCCGTCCGGGTCGGTCGCGGTCACGGTGACCAGGGTCTCCCCCGTGGCCAGAGGCGTGACGACCAGCGTGCCCTCGCCGGCGGCGAGCTCCAGCGCGACCACGCGGGCGTCCGTCGCCTCGGCGGCCCAGGCCAGCGGGTCGCCGTCCGGGTCGCTGAACCAGGCCGTCAGGTCGAGCGTGTCGGCCTCGCTCTTGTAGATCATCCGCGGCGGGATCGGGTCGGTCGCGACCGGCGGCCGGTTGGGGACGGTGACCGCGAAGTGCTGCTCGGCCATCAGGCCCTCGTCGTCGCTGGCCGTGACGGTGACTGTTGCCGCACCCTTGGCGAGTCCCGTCAGCGTGAGGGTGCTGCCGGCCACGGTCGCCGCGAGCACCCCCTCGTCGGACGCGGCCGCCGCATAGGTGAGCGGGTCGCCGTCCGGGTCGCTGAAGAAGGGTGACAGCTCCAGGGTGTGCGTATGATCGACCATGACCTCCCGGGCCGCGATCGAGTCGACCGCGACCGGCGGCCGGTTGGGTACCGTCACCTCGAAGCTCTGCGTGGCCGTCAGGCCGCCGGCGTCGGTCGCGGTGACCGTCACCACCGCCGTGCCCTTCGCCACCGCCACCACCGTCACCACCGCGCCGTCCACCGAGACCGCGACAAGGCCCGGGTCGGACGCCCCGGCCGAGTACCGGAGCGGCTGCCCGTCGGGCTCGGCGAAATGTCCCCGAACGTCGATGGCCGCGGAGTCGCCCACCATCAGCTCCCGGTCGTCGATCGTTCCCACGGCGGTCGGGGGCCGGTCCGGGACTATGATCCGGAAGGTCTGCCGCGCCTCCAGGCCGGTCGGATCGGTTGCGACCACCGTTACCACCGCGGTGCCGGGGGAGACCGCGGTGATCGTCACCGTGCTGCCCCGGAGCTGGACGGTGGCGATGTCGGGGTTGGAACTGAACGCCTCGAGATCGAGCGCCTCCCCGTTGGGGTCATGGAAGCACAGGGCGACATCGGTCGTTATGCCCACCGTGATCGTCTGATCGAGGATGGTTCCGCACAGCTCGGGCGCGAGCGGGTTCTCGCACGAGACGACCCAGACTGCGGCCCCCAGGAGCAGGGCGACCAGGGAGGTCTTGGATCGACGCGGGGTATCACTCATGCGAGCGGAACCTACACACTCCCCACCACGCGGTCGAGACGACAAATGCGACGAACGGGGAGTCCGTCATTCGCTGCCGGACGCCACGCCCGGTTTGCCCGTCCTTGCCACCGCGGCCTAGGATTTGCAGCATCCCCATCGTGGAGAGGAGATGACCGCAAGGAGACCCCACATGATACCGAGCGAGCTGCCATGATGCGTCTACCTGGCCCGGCGATGCTGGGCATGTGCGTTCTCGCCCTCTGGGGCTGCGACAAAACCGGTGCGTACGGCGATGTCAACAGCATCATCGTGGGCACATCGATGGAACTCTGGGACGAGGTGGGAGAGACGGTCACGACCGGGCTCGAGCCCACCATCTTCACCGTGCGCGACGAGCGCACCTTCAAGATCACCTGGCAGGACCCGCTGGCGGCCGACTGGGAGATCCTGCGCGAGTTCAAGCAGGTGCTGCTGATCGGGACGCCGGAGGACCCGTGGATCGCGGAGGCGATGGAGGGTGGCGCCCCTGCGAATGCGGAGCCCTTCGGCGTGCCCGGGGTCACTCAGCTGATCGACGTCTGGGCGCGGGGCCAGCTGGTGACCGTCCTCCTGCTTTCGCCCGGCGGCGGTGCGGCCGAGGTGGAGGCGCACGTGGGCGAGTTGCTCGCACTCTTCGACGGACAGTATCGTACCTACGCGCGCACGCGCATGTTCGTATCCGGACGCGACTCCCTGCTGACCGACACGCTGCGCGCCGTGGGCGGCTTCGCCCTCGATCTGCCCCGCGTCTATCGATGGGACTATCAGGATTCGGTCTTCATATTCCGCAACGACAATCCCGATCCTGCCGAACTCATCCGGGAAATCGCGGTGACGTGGCGCACACCGGTGGCTGGCCCGCTGCCGGACTCGGCCATTCTGGACTGGCGCCTGTCGTTGACGCGCGCATACTACACGGACGAGCAGGTGGTGACGGAGGAACTCGCGCCGGGCCGCGACCTGGGCGGCGACGCGTACGAGCTTCGCGGCATCTGGGAGAGCCCCCCGGGCGCGTGGCCCGCCGCGGGACCGTTCCTGACGCGGACGAAGGCGTGCCCCGGCCAGGACCGCGTGTACCTGCTCGACTCCTGGCTCTACGCGCCGGGCAAGGACAAGTACGAGTACATGCTGCAGCTCGAGTACATCCTCGACTCCTTCGCATGTGAGCCCGAGGTGCCGGTCGCGGCGATGTAGCGATGGGACGATCGGGCGCGGCGATGTAGCGATGACCCGGACGGGCGCGAGGATGTAGCGATGGGACGATACCGGTTGGCCCTCCTGAGCCTGTGCGCCCTCTCCCTGCCGGGATGCGACAGGACCGTTGCGTGGGGTGAGGTCAACAGCATCATCGTCGGCGCGTCGGCCGAGCTCTGGGGAGCGTCGGGCGGCGCGATCGCCGAAGGCCTTCAGCCCACCATCTTCACCGTTCGCGACGAGCGCACCTTCAGGATCACGCACCAGGATCCCCTCGCAGCCGACTGGGGGCTGCTCCGGGAGTTCAGGCAGGTGCTTCTGATCGGAACTGCCGAAGATCCCTGGATCGCGGAGGCACTGGAAGCCCGGCCGGGGCCCGAACCGCCGGATCCGCCGGAGATCTTCCAGTTGTACGACATCTGGGCGCTGGGACAGCTGGTGACGGTGCTCCTGCTGTCGCCGGGAAGCGGACCGGACGAGGCGGAAGCGCATGTGGGCGATCTGCTCACGCTCTTTGACGGACAGTACCGCGACTATGTCCACGCGCGCATGTTCGTCTCCGGGCTCGACTCCCTGCTCGCGGACACGCTGCGGGCCACGGGCGGCTTCGCACTGGAGCTGCCGGTCATCTATCGATGGAGCCGCGAGGATTCGGTCTTCATCTTTCGCAACGACAATCCCGATCCGTCGGAACTCATTCGCGAAGTCGCGGTCACGTGGCGTTCGCCGATCCCCGGGACGCCGACGGACGACGATCTGCTCGATTGGCGACTGTCGCTGTCGCGCGAATACTACGCGGACGAGCAACTGGTGACGGAGGATGTCGAGCCGGGCCGGGCGGTGGACGATGCGGCCTGGGAGATCCACGGCATCTGGGAGAGCGCCCCGGGCGCGTGGCCGGCAGCGGGTCCGTTCCTGACCCGCTGGAAGACGTGCCCCGCTCAGGATCGACTGTACCTCATCGATTCCTGGCTCTATGCTCCGGGCCGGGACAAGTACGAGTACATGCTGCAGCTCCGGTACATCCTCGACTCCCTGGAGTGCGAGCCGACGCTGCCGGGCAGCCTGGGAGGCTGATGCGATGCTGATTCGACGACGTGGCGGGATGATTGGCGGGATGGCGTTCTTCCTCCTTGCGGCGCTCCTGTTTCCGGCGTCGGTTTCGGCTCAGGCCGGGGGGTTCCGCGCGGGCGTCCTCGTCCCGATGGAGCGGGTCAAGGCCACTCTGAGCAAGACGGTCGACAATACCGCGCCCAATACGCTGGTTCCTCCGCCGCGGCGCGGGACGCTGGTCATGGACGAGAGTTCCGCGAATGCATGGGCGAGCGGGATCGGTGCGTTCCTCGGCTATCGGGCGCCGCTCGGCGGGAGCGGGTTCCACATGGGCGCGCGCGTGGAGGCCGCGCTGCACTTCGCCGGCGTGGACGGGCAGATGGCCGGTGTCGGGGACTCCCCGGGGCGCAACATGCTCGGCGAGAGCTGGCCCGATCAGTGGACCTTCGAGAGGAAGCGAAGCTACGGCCTGACCGTGGAGATCGGCGGCAGTCCGGGCGCACTGGCGCCGATGGATGCGACGCTGTTTCTGCTCGGGGGCATCCGCTTTGCCCAGGTGGAGCTGACGAATCACTTCAACGGCTGCATGTCGCCGGACGGCTGCGGGCCCTCCGATTTCGTTTCGGGCACCGATGCGCGCGACCTGAACCACCAGGCCTTCACCTTCGGCCTCGGTCTGGAAAAGGGCCTGGGGGAGGGGTTCGGGCTGCGCGTCGAAGCCAGCCACACACCCTACTGCGACGAGCAGTGGACCGCGCAGTTCACGGAGGTGGGCGTCACGGTCCCGACGGTTCTGGACGCGGGGGAGACGGGGTTGAAGGTCGGCGTGGTGTGGAGGGGGAGGTAGGGGGCGCGAGGCTCGACACCAGGCATCGTGCCGATCCCGCGCTTCGAGGGCCTTACGCAGCCTCCAACTCACGGTCCGACGCCGGCGCCCGACATCGAGCACCGATCCGTCGCCCGCCCGCGCGATGGGCACCACCTCGGCATCGCAGACGAGCCGCAAAGACGTTTCAGCTGAAACGGGAACCGGGGACGGGGTGCTCACAAATGACCTATCCGTGGCATGACCCCCTCGCAAACGGACCCGGGCCTCGGCGGCGACAAAGCACTGCGGTCTGCATATCGTCACACGGTAGGCACGCATACCGGACAGTCATGAGTTTACCGTCGCCAAGCATCCGCAACGGGGACGCCCCGGCTGAACAACATTTCCAGTCCCTGCCCCACCGCGCCTCCGACCGCGTCAGCCGCGGTCTGGGCCGCAGCCGGCAGATCCGACAGGAAACCGCGTACCTGCCCTGTCCGCGGATCGCGCAGGATCGCCATCGGACGGTTCGTCGACTCGTCCAGCGTAACCGAGCCATTCGGTCCGGATAGCGTGATGCGCGCCAAATTGCCGGCCCATTCTGATTGCACGGGCAGCGTGAACACGAAACTGGTCTCATGGCCTTCGGCGTCTTCATTCACGGGCATCTCGAAGGCGTGGGAGAACAAGCGCGCACCGTCGGCGGCTACACCGGAAATCGAATACTCTCCCGCCGCGTCAGGAACGGAGGGCGCGGCGTCGACAACGAAGGCGGGATCGAGGTACGGGACGCCATCTTGATCCCGCCCACCCCAGACCAGGAGCGAGCGTACGGGATCCGCCCCCGCGGACGGCGCGACCGCCGTAGCGGAACCGTCGGCTAGACGGTGCTCAAGCGCTTTGTTGAAGTGGTAGTCGCTGATCCAATATGGGTCCTTGCAATAGGACATGATGTCGTACGTGGTTGGGGCCACCAGGGTAGTCCGCCCGAAGTCGTACCCCCAGGATCCAATGCGTGCGGCAGCGGAGGGGAACAGCGGATCGGGTCCCGGAGGGTCGCCACAGGGCGCGTGCCAAAGCCCGAGGTTGTGTCCCAATTCATGGGCTATGATATGGGCGGCAGGCAGCGACACGCTGGAGCGCCCAGGTGTATACGCTACCCCTCCCGGCCATAAGCGCCTGGTTCTCCCGGTTGTGTGCAACTGCAAAGTGAACAGGCCCATCCAGTGCCCCGAACCGCCTTCGAGGAGGCGCATCGCCTCGATTTGAGCCGCCAGCCTGTGGGTATTCGGGTCTTCTGCGTACACCGGTGCGTGTGCGGTGATGGCCAGATCTCCTATTGGCAGCAGCGTTCGAACATCACGGAACAACTCGTGACCCTGCGGGTCCGCCGCCATTTCGTGAATCAGCTTAACAACCGAAGAGTCTTCGCCCTTCCCCAGAAGCGGTACGAGAGTGAGATCAAAGCGGGGCACGCGACGCACATCGATGTCCAGCCTGCCCGAATCGGGAATCCGCTTCGTCACGCCGAGCGTGGGGTCGAGAGTGCCGTCCGGATCCACCTCGACCACCATTTGCAAACCCGGGGCGATAACTTCACCCGGAATCTCGGCGTTCGCGGACAGGGATAGATCGTCCTCAACGACGTTCGCGGGCAACAATCCGCTGCCCGCGTCGATGCGAACGGCATGCCGCTCGGCACCGTTCACGTAGAATGTGGCCTTGACATCCGGCATCGTCACATTCCTGCCCTGCGGCCCGGTCACGAAGACGCGCAGCAACGCTCTCTCTCCCGCCAGCAGCGGCACCGGATCGTCCCACGACTGCACGGCTTGGGTCAGGTACACCGCGGGGCCGGCCAGGCAGGGCGTCAAACGACGACTCGGTATGCCGGCGAACCAATCATCGAAACGCGGGTCCACGGGCAGGCACAGTCCCGTGTTTCCCGCCAGCAACTGCTCGAGCTGGCCGAGCGCCGTGATGCCCGCGGGCAGAGGCCCCGACAATGCGGGATTCTCGGCGACAACAAGTGACTTGAGATCCGTCAGCCGCGAGTACTCGGACGGAATCGGACCGGACAGCCCGTTCGACCTCAGGTCGAGTACCTGCAGCTTTGTGGCGCGCCCCAATCCTGGCGGCAAGGGTCCCGTGATCTGGTTGTCGGCCAGACTTAAATGGACCAGGTTCTGCGCGGTTGCGCCCAACTCCGGAGGAATCGGTCCCGTCAACTCGTTCTTCGACAGGCTCAGGTACTCCAGACGATCCAGGGCTCCAAACTGCGGTGGAATATGGCCGGACAATCGGTTGTCGGAAGCAAACAGGTGACGGAGAAAACGGCGTTCGCCGAGTTCCTCGGGAATCTCGCCTTCGAGCCGGTTGCCGGAGAGGTTGAGGGATTGCAGGCGGACCAAGCCCTTGGCGATGGCAGGCGGGATCGGACCCGACAACCTGTTCGCGTGCAAGTGCAGGTTCAACAGGTTCTCCAGATTGCCAAGTTGCTCGGGGATGCGGCCGCCAAGGCGATTGTGGGAGAGGAAGAGCGACCGCAAATCAGGCAAATCCCCCAAAGCCGACGGGATGCGACCCGAAAGCTGATTGCTCGAGAGGTTCAAGTGCTCCAGCTTGCGGAGTTCGCCGAGTTCGTCCGGGATCACACCGTCGAGCTGACGATTCCCGGAGAGGTCGAGTACTCGCAGATCCTCCAGGGCAGCCAGTTCCGATGGGATCCGGCCGTGGAGCCGGTTGTTGCGAAGATCGAGCGTCGTCAACGCGGACAGCTGCGCGAGTTCTGCAGGTACAGTGCCCGACAGGCCGCTATGGGCCAGCCGGACCGCGACGACGCGTCCCGTGCGATCGGTGTCCACGCCGTGCCATTCCCCAAGGGGCGCGCCGGTCAGCCAACCCGCTCTTTCGGTCCAGTTCCCTCCATCCGTACTCCCATACACGGTTTCGAGAATCTCCCGCTCCGTGAGGGGCGGACACGGCACGCCCGTTCCGGTAATGCGTGCGACGCCGTTCAGCCACGTCCGGTAGCCTGGATCGTCCGCCACGCACAGGGACGTGCCGCTGTAGTCGAGGACCTCCATTGGCGTGTTGGTCAGCGACAGGGGCAATCGACCCCTCAGCGCGTTGTCCCCGATCCTTAGTTCGGTCAGGCTGGTAAGCTGCCCGAGAGCTTCCGGAAGACGCCCCGACAGCCCGTTTCCGGTCAGGTCAAGACCGGAGATTCTGCCGTCCGAACCAGTCGAAACGCCGTGCCATCGGTCCAGATCCTCGCCGTAGGGCCACCCGTCGGAGCGCGTCCAGCCGGCACCATTGGCGACTTCGTACAACGTTGCCAGTGCACGTTTGTCGACCTCGTCGCAGAGCAGGATATTCACCGGCCAATTGCCACGACCGCGGGCTTCGACGTCCTGCAGCCACTCTCTGAATTCGGCGGTTGATGGTAGGCATACACCTTCAGTTCTTCCGCACCCCAGCGACCGCAGCCTGTCCAACTTGAGAAAGCTCTGCGGTATGGACCCGGTCAGCGGGTTCCCGTCCAAGCCGAGGCTGGTCAGGTTGACGAGGTTGCCGAGCTCCGCCGGCACTCGGCCCGTCAGGAGATTGTCTCTGAGGTCCAAAGACTCCAGCTCCGTGAGGTTTCCGAGTTCGGGCGGAATCAGCCCCGTCAACTGATTGCCACCCAGCGACAGGTACTGAAGTTGCTTGCGGTCGGCGAGCCACGGGGGAATTCGACCCGTCAACTGATTGTTATGCAGCGACAGGGATGTGAGCTTGGCAAGGTTGCCCAGTTCCGGTGGAATCGGCCCCGTTAGATTGTTGTAGGAGAGGGTCAGCGACCAAAGGCTCGCGAGGCCGCCCAGTTCCGGCGGGATCGCACCTTCGAGCTCGTTCTCATCGAACCGCACACGGGTCAGCGCGGTTAGATTGCCCAGTTCCGGAGGTATGGTGCCGTCCAGTCCGTTACGTTCGAGCCCCAGGTATTCGAGGTTGGCCAGTTCGCCGAGTGCCGGCGGGATGGTGCCGGTCAACAGGTTTCCGCCCAATGCCAGAGACTGAAGTTCCCTTAGCGACCCCAGCTCCGGCGGAATGTGTCCGTAAAGGCTGTTATACCCCAGACTCAAACGCCGCAGGTTGCCCAACTGCCCCAGTTCCGCCGGAATGATGCCCGTCAGACCGTTGCCCCCGAGAGAAAGTCTCTCCAGGTTCGCAAGATTCCCCAGTGCCGGCGGAATGATGCCCGTGAGTTCGTTTCCGTCGAGACTGAGCACTTCCAGGTTGGCGAAGCTGCCGAATTCGGGCGGAACTAGCTACGATATGTCCAGTACGTTCCATGGACATCCACCAGTAGTCTTGTAATACGCTATTGGACAGTAGTTTACAGGGATACGTCGAACGCGCGGTGTCCCTTGAAGTCCAGCGTATTCCGGTGTATTCTTCCTTGTAGAGTGATTTGGTATGTGATACACAACGGGAAGGAGCGCCCATGACGAAGCGACCCAGGACACTCTCCGCCGCCTTCGTGCGGACGGTGGGCAGAACCGGGGTGTACGGCGATGGACGGGGCGGGCGCGGGCTCAGCCTCCGGGTATACCGGACGGTCGACGGACGGATCACGAAGACGTGGCGGCAGCGCGTCAGGATCGACGGTCGGCTCACCTCGCTCGGGCTCGGCCCCTATCCCGAGGTCACGCTCGCCGAGGCTCGCCGGAAAGCGCTGGACAACAGCCGCATGGTCCGGCAGGGTCACGACCCGCGCGGGCGTGGTGTCCCGACGTTTGCAAAGGCCGCCCGGCGGACCATCGATCTTCACCGCGACTCATGGAAGGAAGGCAGCCCTCTACCCCAGCAGTGGGAATCGACGTTCCGGCTCCATGCCGCGCCCCTGATGGATAAACCCGTGGACCGCATCACGAGCGCGGATGTGCTCGGGTGCCTCTCTCCGATCTGGAGCACCATGCCCACGGCCGCGCGGAAGGCCAAGCACCGGATCGCCGCCGTCTTCCGCTGGTCCATTGGGAAGAACTACCGCCGTGACAATCCGGTCGACCGGGCGGTCGCGGCGCTGCCGAAGCAGAACGGCGGTGCCGGGGGGCACCACCGCGCGTTGCCGCACGGCGAGGTCGCGGCGGCGCTCCGGGCGATCCGCCGGGCCGGGAACGGGAGTCCGGCGGCGTTGTGCGTCGAACTGATCGCCCTGACGGCGGTTCGTCCCGGCGAGGCGCGCGGCGCGCGCTGGGACGAGATCGACATGGACGCGGCCCGGTGGACGATTCCGGCGTCGAGGATGAAGGCGGGCCGCGAGTTCACCGTCCCACTCGGCACGGGTGCGCTGGATGTGCTGGAGAGGGCGCGCATGCTGTCGGACGGATCGCCGCTGGTGTTCCCGTCTCGGACCGGAAGGGTGCTTGCGCCGAAGACAGTGTCGAGCGTGCTCCGGCTCGCCGGTGTGGACTCGACGCTGCACGGGTTCCGGTCGAGCGCGCGGTCGTGGATGGCCGAGTCCGGTGTCCCCGCAGAGGTCGCGGAGGCCTGCCTCGCCCACGTCCCGAAGAGCAGGGTCGTTCAGGCGTATCAGCGCTCCGACCTGCTGGAGAGGCGCGCCGAGGTTCTCGAAGCGTGGGGCGGCTACGTCACGCAGCGATAGGCTGCCGCTTCCGCGAAGGGCTCAGAGGCCGTTTCTCGGCGATCCGGGGGCATTTCGGGTTATTTACGGGCCGTGGAATCGCCGCAGATCGACGATCTCGGGTCTCCGAGGGGTACGGGCAGGGCGTAACGCGACCGCACGGCAGCGGGCTGCCTCCCGTTCACGACCGGAAACCGGGTCGGACCGGCTTGCCCGGGACGTGCCGGCACCACTGCACACGACCTCGTTCCGAGCGCCGATAGGGGTGTCTTGCCGCGCCGCTGGCGGAGCTCGCCCGCGGCTCCGGGACGTTATGACACAACATGATACAATATAAGGGGTTAGGGAATTCCCTAGGGACTTGACGCGCTTGCGCCCGGCCCTTCAGCGTTCGGGCATGATGACGCTGGAGGATCAGTTCATTTCGCGGGTGAGCGCGTTTCTCGGGCGCTCCGACCTGAGCCCGACCGCGTTCGGCCAAAAAGCCGTGGGTGACCCGAACCTGATGCGCCAGATCCGCCTGGGGCGCTCGCCGTCGCTGAGGACGGCGGATCGGATTCTGGCGTTCATCTCGAAGCACGAAGGCGAGTGCCGCCGCGCGCGGGATCCACCCTCCACAACAACGGCACCGGAGACCGACCTGAAAGCTGCGAGCAACGAGGAGGAGCAGGATCATGACCGAGAACCCGAGAGAACAGAGGATGAACCCGCCGATCCGCATCCTGCGGCTGCCGGAGGTGCTGAAGCGCACCGGCCTGTCGCGGAGCACGATCTATGTGCGGCTTGCCGAGGGACGCTTCCCCCAGCCGGTTCGGCTGGGCGATCGCGCCGTGGGCTGGATCGAGGCCGAGATCGACGAGTGGGTCCGCGAGCGCATCGCCGAGAGCCGTTTCGGCGGTGGTCGGGCCGGTGAGCGCGTCGAGGCCGCGCTCGGGATCGGCGGGGCGAGCCGCCGGGCGTCGGAAGCCCGCCCGGTTCGATGAGGCGAAGCGCTCAAGACCGGCACACCCGGGGGCTGGCTGACGGCCTTAAGGTCCGGAAGCCAGCACACGCCGTGTTGAACACGGCGGGCTGGCAAGGGGGCTTTCCGGCCCCCTTAGACCCCCGGACGCGCGGGGGCGAGGCCCCCGAACCCCGTCGCCGGTGCGCTCATGGCTGAGCATCGCACCGTGATGGTCGCCGCCCGCGTCACGCCCGCGGAACACGCCGCTTGGCGGGAGAAGGCGGCCGCAGCGGGCGTGTCCCCCTCCGCGCTGCTTCGCGAGGCGATGGCGCGGACGCATACGTGGACTGCGGCGGCGCGGTCCGTCGAGCGCGAGCGCACCCGCCAGATCGCGCGCATCGGAAACAACCTGAACCAGCTGGCGCGCTGGGCGAACACCCACGCTTCGGCGGCCGAGGCCGTCTCGGTGATCGCCCACCTCGTTTCCTTCGAGCGCTCGCTGTTCTGTGTCGCCCGCGTCGGTGGGGAGACCGACGATGCTCATTAAGTTCCTCTCCCACGGGAAGGGCTCGGCCAAGGCGGCGGCCAAGTACCTCGTCGGCGAGTTGGACGCCGAGGGACGCGAGCGCGAGGGTGTCGAAGTGTGGCGCGGGAACCCGGACATGGTGGCCGCCGTGGCCGACTCGCTCGACTTCGAGCGCAAGTATACGTCAGCGGTGATCGCGTGGGCGCCGGAGGACCAACCCACCGGCGAACAGATCGAAGCCGTCCTCGACGAGTTCGAGAAGACCGCGTGGGCGGGACTGGAGCCCGACCGCTATGCGTGGACGGCGGTCCTGCACCGTGAACACGGAGGCGGCGTCCACGCGCACATCCTTGCCGCGCAGTGCGACCTACAGACGGGCCGCAGCCTCAACATCGCGCCCCCCGGCTGGGAAAAGACCTACGCCCCGCTGCGCGACGCCTTCAACCACGAGCACGGCTGGAGCCGACCGGACGACCCGAGGCGCGCGAGGGCGCAGCGGCCGGGCCACGTGGCCTACATCGAGGCGTCGAAGCTGCGAGCCGGGCTCGAACACGAGGCGGACCCGCGTACGCTGATCCGCGACTACCTCGTGCAGCGCGTCGAGCACGGTGCGGTCAAGGGCCGCGCCGACGTGGTCTCCGCGCTGGAGGACGTGGGCCTCGACGTGACCCGCCAGGGGAGGGACTACATCACCGCCCGCGATCCGGACAGCGGGAAGCGGTGGCGGCTAAGAGGAGAACTGTATGAACGAGACTTCGAGCCCGAACGACTTGACCTCCCGGCTGAGAAGCAGGCTGGAGGCCGACCGGCAACGGATCGAGGACGCAGCCGCGCGAGAGCTCGCGCGGCTTGGAGAGAGCTTGAGCGCCGTCGCAAGCGACGCGCTGAGTTCCATCGAGGCCGATACGGAGGAGGCGACCGGTCGGATGCGCGCGTTGCTGATGAGGGCTTGGCTCAGACCGCTGGTGATCGGCATGAGCCTCTTCCTCGGTATCTGCGCGGGCGATATCGTAACACGCGGTGTCCATTGTATTTATGGTGTTACGGTGCCATCTGGTTACCTCATTCTCTCCCACGTGCTAAACGGGAATCGATAAGATCCCAGAAGACGCCATTGGAGGTATCCGAGGCCTCGGCCGCCACGGCTCCTGAGCGTCCCATCAGCCGCCCCCGAGTCACCCACTGTTTCAGCGATCCTCGGGCGAGTGGTGACCAAACGGAGTCTTCGCGGACGAAGTGAGCGGCGGCTGATCGTCAGTTGTGGATGCCTTGCGCTGAACGCGATTCCGTTGCGAATATTTCGCTCCATGGAGCTCACCTCTTTCACCGCACCTGTGCCTTCCTGCCGCCAAGACCTGCATCCCTCGATGTGCCGCTCCTCCGAGGCGCACCCGGCTGATCGCCGCGCGGGTCCGTTGTTGCAACTCTCCGCTCTGGTCGCGGCGGCGGTCGCGGTTGTGACGGCCTGCGGGGACGAACCAATGACACCGGCCACGCCGGACCCGCCGGTTCCCACCACGGTCGCGATATCGCCCGCGTCCGCAGCGTTCCGTTCGATCGGCGACACCGTGAGAATGATCGCCACCGTGAGCGACCAGTACGGTCAGGCGATGGCCGACGTCGCGGTCGTGTGGAACAGCAGCGATACAGCCGTCGCCGCCGTGACGGAAGGTCTGGTTACCGCGATAAACAACGGCAGTGCAACCGTGACCGCTGCGGCCGGGTCGGCGGTTGCCAGCGCGGGGGTGGCGGTGGAGCAGTTGGCGGACACGGTCATCGTGACACCAGTTTCGGATTCGGTCGTGCAAGGCGACACGCTACGCCTCTCAGCCGCTGCGATGGACGGGAACGGGCATGTGGTAACGGGTGCGGAGTTCGCGTGGTCGTCGAGCAGCGGGTCCGTGGCGACGGTAAACGCATCGGGTCTGGTACGCGGTGTCGCGGAGGGGACAGCATTGATCTCGGTCGTGGCGGGGAGCGCGCGAGGCACCGCGCGGATCGCGGTGTTCAGCCCCGACCGGGCAGTGCTGATCGCGTTTTACGAAGCGACGGACGGCCCGAACTGGGTCAACAACGAGAACTGGCTCACCGACGCTCTGCTCGAAGACTGGTACGGCGTCAGCACAAACGGTGATGGCCGGGTTACGTACCTGGGCCTCGACAGGAATGGACTCAGAGGCTCGATCCCTTCGGAACTTGGCAACCTCGCCAGCCTGCGGAATCTGAGGCTGGGCAACAATCAACTCACCGGTCCGATTCCGCCGGAGCTGGGCAGGCTCAGCCGTCTGTCTGACTTGGTCGCGGACAGGAACGCGCTCACCGGCCCGATCCCCGCCGAACTTGGCGACACGGATCTGGAGATCCTGGTTCTTCACGTCAACGAGCTTTCCGGCCCGATTCCGCCCGAGCTGGGCAAGCTCACTCGCCTGAGGCGGCTGTGGCTGGGGAATAACGCGCTCACCGGCTCCATTCCCCCCGAACTCGGCAACACGAGCTTGGAGCTTCTAGATCTTGGTCCCAACGAGCTTTCCGGCCCGGTCCCGCCCGAGCTGGGCAAGCTAACGAACCTTGAGCGGCTCTACCTCTACGCCAACTTCGGCCTCCGGGGAGAGATTCCACCAGATGTTCTAGCATTGAACTTGGATGTCTTTTGGTCGTGGGCGACTAGGCTGTGCGTACCGCGCACCGGGGATTTTGAGTCCTACATCTCGAAGGATGGCTGGGCGGGTTACGCCTGCGGCGAAGCGGAGCCGGGCTTTCAGATCCAACTCCTGTTCGACCCGGATGTACCCGACCACATCCGCGAGGCGATGAACTCCCAAGCGGAATACTGGATGGAAATACTGCGGGACACGGAGGCCCCCGACTTGTTCGGGACATCGCTTTGCTTCCGCGCGGATTCGGATTGGAAACCGTCGTTTCCCCCCATAATCGACGATATCGCTGTGAGGGTCGAATATGGAGAAGAGCCGGGCGGCGTGGGGAGCTGCGGATTGGTCGACATCCTGCGGCATCGCATCCCTTACTGGAACTCCGTGGATTTCGGGACGTCGAGACTTCGCGATCCGCGTTTGCGTGAGTACCTAGCACGGAGGACGCTCGGGCACGCCCTCGGGTTCGCGACGCTTTGGGAGAACCGCAGCCAACTAGGGAACCCGAGCACACCGGACGAGGCGAGGGACACTCATGCCGTCTCGCCGCTGGCGGAGAAAGCGTTTGATGCGGCCGGCGGCACGAGCTACTCGGGGCCGAAGGTGCCCGTGCAGCAACACGGCCCCTGCCGCAACTTTTGCTGGCGAGGTAGCGTATTCGGACCCGAACTCATGTCGTGGGGCGGCTGGAGCTATCCCGTTCCGACCAGCGCAGTAACGCTGCAGGCGTTTGCTGACCTAGGCTACACAGTGGACCTGAGCCTCGCTGATCCGTATACGCTCCCGGGCGCAGCTGCCGTTGCTGCCCTTGGAGCGGGAGCGGCGCCTTTCGAACAGGGCTGGGAGGCTCCACCCTCGGTTGTGTTGTGCCGTCCGCGAGTCCACTTCAAGGAGCCGGACGGCCTGCCTTCAGACTCTCAACGCTCCGGTGTTGGGTTAAGCGATTTGCACGTCGACTGGGTGGACGCACGAGGGACTCCGAGCGCCGACTGCGAGGATTTGATGCGGCGCTGACCTGTGGGAGCCAGCCGACGCCACGTTTAACGTTGCGGACTGGCAAGGGAGGGCTCCGCCCCCCTTTGACCCCCCGGATGTCGACGCTTCTACGGAGTGTCCCCGAGCGAGCCTCGCTCTCCTCTGCGGCGTCGTGATGGCGGATGCCATCCAAGTCGCGGCGAGTTCCGGTTCGGGCTGGATTACCGCGCTCCGGGAAGCTGCGATAGTGGGCATGGGCACTGGGATGTCAGTGGCCCAGACGCACGATCGCCACACGCTGTAACTCCAAGGAGTCCTTCACCAATCCGATCGCCACCGAGTCCGTCAAGCGATAGGGTGTGAACCCATCGGGAAAAACGATCCTCTGGAATCTTGGGGCTGTGTCGTCCAAGGCGACCGTCATCCAGTTCCTGCCATACCCGAGGGGATGGGACGAACCGTCGAACTCCTGAATCCAAATCCGTTTAGGGGAGCAGCGCAGATCTATGCCGATCGGGGCTGCCTCCGGCAGGTGGCTGCCCGCCTGCCCCAGCATGTCCACGGCGGCGCGTTCGATCACGTCGTCGCTGACATTGGTTCCTCGCGTCTCGTTGCGCATCATCGCGCGGACATAGCCCAAACGCTCCTCATGCGTCAGCGGCCGGCTGGTCCAGGGCAGCGCAATCTGCCTGACTTTCGTGCCGCCGGGGCCGTAGAGATGAAGACTGCGGTCGACCGGATCGAGCACGGCGACGACGCCATCGTAACACCCGTCCCACAGGGGCACCGGGGCGAGACCCATGGCCGGAACGCGGCTTGCGGCTCCGGGAAGGTCAACCGCGAAGTCCACGACCACGGTTGGCTCGACATCACCGTTCCTATGGCGCACGATCCTGCCGGTCCAGAAGTCGTCGCCGCGGGTGATCCCGCCGGGATAGCTGGCCGTCCAGATTCCGGTGTCGTCCTCGGCGACCCGAAATGGATCTCCGAATGTCACGCTTCTAATGTCGGCCCGAATGGACTCCCGGGTGATGGTCGCGGGCGTTGAGGTCATGAAGTTGCCTCCCGCATCGAACTGGGAACGCCTGCGCGTGCCGAGATCCCAAGCGATCACCTCGCCGCCGGACGTTGCAGCGGAGAGGATCCAGGGGTTGCGGAGTTCCCCCGGCCCGTCGCCCGACTTGCCGAAGTCTGCGAGGAAGTCCGAGACCGCATCCGGCCTCCCCCAGAAATGCGTTGCCGAATACGCGAGGTACACGGCCAGAAGGACGACAACCCAGATCGCGACCCGCCTGGTGAAGTCGGACTCCGGCGTCGGATGGGACTTGGTCACGGCCATGTGCGCACCCCCGTGGTGCAGGTGATCTCTCCCGGTCCGGTACTCGCGCCGAACGCGGCTGTTCTACAAGAGGGGACGCCAAATCGGCGGCGCCCGTTGCGAAATGCCCTGGCCAACGGGTGGACTGAGGGTCAGCGAAGCGTGGCTGAGCGGGTGCCGCTCTTCGTCGCGATAGTCCTTTCGAACCCGTCTGCAGCGGAACCCTTGCCTTCGGCCGTAGCCTGACCGGATGGAGATTGCCGAGCGCGCACCCCGCCGGGGTGCTGGTCGCGACATCGCGACTTAGCGGCCATCCGGGCGCTTCCCGATGCACGGGGGCGTCGCCCCCATTCCCGCGAACTCCCTGGGGAGGGCGCGGGGCCTCTTGGGGGTCGAGGGGGCGGAGCCCCTCGCCAGTCGCAAACGTTAAACGTTGCGTGTGCTGGCTTGTTTCCCATAATCATGCAGATTCCCGCTTGATTTGCATGACCGGGTCACGGGGAAGGCCCGGGCTGTTGAGCGCCCGTGGAGGCGAGCGCAGCGAGCCGGAGCGGGCGCTCAACAGGGACGGTGGTCGGATCGATATGCTGGCAGGCCGTAAAGGGGCCGTGGTAAGTGTGATCGCCACCGTCCTTCCCAATGTCCTGAATGGATACACGAGCATCGAGGCTCGCATAACAAGCACAGGAGAAGGGAAGAACTCATGAGGAGCATCCTCCGCACCGTCGGGATCGACATCTCCAAGGACTGGCTCGACGCCTTCGCCGCGCCCGAGGGGAGAGTATCCCGGTTCCCCAACGACAGCGCCGGCTTCCGGAAGCTGATCGTCTGGATCGGCTCCGGGATCGACCGGATCGCGTACGAACCCACCGGAGCCTTCCACCGCGACTTCGAGGACACCCTCCTGAAGGCCGGGCTCCCCCTGTACGCGATCAACCCCTTCCAGGTCCGGTCCTTCGCCCGCTCCATCGGGCGGCGCGCCAAGACCGACGCGGTGGACGCCCGGATGCTGTCCATCATGGCTTCGGCCATCGAGGACCTGCGCCCGACCGAGGCGCGGTCGGAGGGGCAGCGCGAGCTTGCCGAGCTCCAGCAGATCCGCGACGCGCTGGTCAGGGATCGGACCGCAATCACCAACCGGGCCAGGAACTTGCGCACTTCCGTGGGCAAGCGGGTCACCAGGCAGAGGCTGCGGCAGATCGACCGCCAGCTGAAGCTCATCGATGCCGAGATCCGGCAGCGGATCGGGGAGGAGAAGGAGATGGAGCGCCGGGCCGAGATCCTGACCTCGATCCCGGGCATCTCGGACATCACCGCCGCGGGACTGATCGTCCACTTGCCGGAACTGGGTATGCTCACTCGGTCGGGAGCCGCCAGCCTCGCCGGACTCGCCCCGGTCACCCGGGAGTCCGGAAACTGGAAGGGACGGAGCTTCATCCAGGGCGGCAGGCACCGGGTCCGCCGGCTGCTCTTCATGCCCGCTCTGGTTGCGGCCCATCACAATCCCGACCTCAAGCGGAAGTACGAGGCGCTCCTCGCCAAGGGGAAGCCGCGCAAGGTCGCCCTGACGGCCGTGATGCGGAAGCTCCTCGTCCTCGCCAACGCCCTGGTGCAGCAGGACCGCACTTGGACGGCGCAGCCGCCGCGCGAGTACTCCTGCCCGGCCTTCCCGACGCCCAGCCCGGCGGGGAGCGTTCACGGATGATCGAGCCGGGCAAGAACGGGCGCCGAAGCGGAAGCGTCGCAAAGGGGCGCTGCGAGGCAAGTTGCTTCGTGACAAACGGGCGTCCGCTTGTGAGATGGATACTTGCCCACAATAACAGTGGGCCAAGCCAGCCGGGCGAACGCCCGCGAAACGCTCCCGCGCGCCGCCCGAGAAGGCGGTCACCCGACCGTCGCGGACAAGCTCCTCCGCCTCCTGGTCGAGGGCCTCACGGACGGCGAGGCGGAAAGCGACCACCTCATCCCCGCCGACGACGGCGGCGCTCCCTCCTGCTCGACCGCCGGTTTTCGCCCTACCTCTACCCCTCGGGAACCCGAGATCGTCGATCTGGGGCGATCCCAGCGCCCGTAGATGCCCCGAAACTCCTCGAAAGAGCCCGGAAACGGCCTCTGAGCCGGTCGCGAGGTCAGATCAGGTCTCGGAGCCTGCTCCCTGGCCCACGAGGTAGCCCGCCCAATCATCCATGAGCCGACGCCGACGCTCGAACAGGTCGGTGCGCCGGTACGCGGCCTCGACCTTGTTCTGGACCGCGTGCGCCAGCGCCGCCTCGACGACCTCGCGCGGGTGATCGGTCTCCTCGGCCGCCCAGTCCCGGAAGCTCGACCTGAATCCGTGCGGCACCGCCGCGATCCCGAGGCGCTGGAGCATCTGGCGCAACTGCTTGTCGGCAAGCGGCTTGCCGCCCTCTCGGGTGAAGACCTTCCGAGAAGCTCCGCCCTCCAGCCTCCGCGCCTCATCGAGAATCTGCAAGGCGCGGCGGCCCAAAGGCACCCGGTGTTCGCGGTTCGCCTTCATGCGCGTCGCGGGCACCGTCCAAACGCCATCCGTCCGATTGATCTCCGTCCACTCGGCCCACCGGATCTCTCCCCACCTCGCCGCCGTGAGCACCAAGAACTCGAAAGCGAGCTTGGCGACGGGCGTCGCGTCCGAGGCGCGCACCTTCGTGACCGCCGAAGGCACCTCGCGATGCGGCAACGCCCGCCTGTGCCTCACGGTCGTGTCCTGCGGTCCCAGGACCGGTCCCACACGGTCGGCCGGGTTGTCCGGCCGGTACTCCATCGCGACGGCCCATTCGAGCACGGTACGGATGCGCTGGCGCAGCACCTTGGCCGTGGGTGCCTTCACGTGCCAGATCGGGGCAAGGATCTCAAGCACGTCGCCGCTCGTCACCTCCGAGATGGGCATTCCCCCGATGCGCGGAAAGGCGTACCGCTTCAGGCTCGCCATCCAGCCACGGGCGTGCCGTTGGCTGCGCCATCCGGACCGCTTCTGCTCCATGACGCGCTCGGCAGCCTCGGCAAAGCTCGGCATGCTCTTGGCGCGGCGTCTTTCGGCGAGCGGATCCCCGCCCTCGCGGGCGAGCTTGCGGTTGGCCCGTGCCTTCTCGCGGGCCTCGGCGAGAGAAACGAGCGCGACGCTGCCGAGTCCGAAGTCGCGGCGGCGACCGCGGATGACGAGGCGCTGCACCCAACTGCGCGCACCGCTCGGCTGAACGTAGAGGTAGAGTCCATTGCCGTCGCAGTGCCTCCCGGGAGGTGCGGAGCGCACGAAGGCAGCCGACAGCCGCTTGTGGGGGTGGCGGCCCTTCGGCTTGGTTCTCCGGGTCGGGGCGGGAGTGCGGGTTACGTCATCCATTACCTCATAATGTGTGGAATGGAAGTGGATGTCAAGAAACGCGACGGGCAGCGAGAAGCGGGCGAGTACCAGCATAAAGTGTTGTGAGTATGTAATATATAAGACTACACGGAACGTCATGGAACATCACTGGAATCATGATAGCCGTTTCCTCGGTATCTGCGGCGGCAGCTGGGCGACGATGCACTGGCTGTCGAGGAGCATCCACGACCGGATCGAGACCTTGGGGGAGCTGGACGTGCGGACCGAATGGGCGCGCGCGATGCTGGCCGAGATCGAGGAGACGACCTGGGGCGTCGAGTTGATGGAGAGCAGCGGGGAGCGGTGGGTGTCGCTGCCCGCCGGCACGCCGGTCCGTACGGCCTTCACCATGAACGGACGGCCCTACTTGAAGCTGTCGAGAGAGTGAGGAGGGAACTGAATGACCGATTTGGAACGGCAGCTGACGGCCGCCTTGGAGAAGTTGTCCGGGCAGTACGAAGCGGAGCAGCGGCGGCACTCCGAACAGGTCGAAGCCTTGCGGCGGCAGGTCGAGGCCTTGCAGCGGCAAGTCGAGCGGCTGAGCGCGCGGGTGACGGACTTGACCGGATACTCCGGGACGTACGGCGCAGGGCGAGGCAGCGCGTGGAGATGACGAGGCGGCTGTTGGAAAGGACGAGGCCGCGCGGGCCGGACCGGGACCATGGACCAAGCCGCTGATCGTTCGCCGTTGCGCTAGGAGGCTCCAGCTTCCTCCGGGGATCCGTGCGGGCGGTTCATCCGGCCAAGGAAAAGGCTCGACGGCTGGAAGACCGGCGCGCTACGGGGTGGGACCTCGACCGGTTCCCCGGTTCGGGGGTTGCGGGCCTTGCGGGCCTTGCGATGCCGCACCTTGAACGTGCCGAATCCCCGGATCTCGATGCCCTCGCCCCGCACGAGCGCGTCCTGCACGGCGGCGAGAAACGCCTCGATCACTCGCTTGCATTCCTTCTTGGTGACCTGTGGTCCGATCGCATGGGTCACCTGCTCAACGAGGTCTGCTTTGGTCATCCTCTCTCCCCGTCCGAAGTGTGGGCGAGTCTTGTCCGTGCATGGCAATAACTTACGTTCATGACTGAGACATCGGTCAAGCTCATGGCGCGACCAACCGGTGTCTCTCCGCAGGATCTCGCGGCCATCGACAGATCGCATCCTGCCAGACTAGTCTTGAGGTGTGAGCATGAACGATGGTTCCACGGCCAAGAAGCGGATGAGCGTCACGCCGCCGCTCGACGAGTGGGTCCCAGAACCGCTACGGGCTCTTGACGATCCCGCCCGAGATCTGCCGCGGATCGCAAAAGACCCGCCGAGCATGGCGTTGATCGCCGCCGCTGTCGAGCAGGCGCCGTCGCACCATCAGGTGTTGTTGGGGGACGCGCGCCGCGCAGTCCTGCCCCCCGAGTCGGTTCACCTCGCCCTCACCTCTCCACCATACTGGACGCTCAAGGAGTATCGTCGCACCTCGGGACAGTTGGGCTGGATTGCCGATTACGAAGAGTTTCTCGACGAGTTGGACGCCGTCTGGCGCCTCTGCCATCGGGCACTCGTTCCCGGGGGACGGCTGATCTGTGTGGTGGGAGACGTCTGTCTATCGCGGCGGAGAAACGGTCGACATGCCGTGGTTCCCCTCCACGCCTCGATTCAGGACCGCTGCCGGAGGCTCGGATTCGACAACCTGGCACCGATCATCTGGCACAAGATCGCCAACGTCGCCCATGAAGTGCAGCGAGGCTCCGCCGGGTTCCTGGGCAAGCCCTACGAGCCCAACGCCGTTATCAAGAACGACATCGAGTTCATCCTGATGCAGAGGAAGCCGGGCGGCTACCGAAAGCCGACCCAAGCCGCCCGGACGCTCTCCCTGCTACCCGAGGCCAGCTTCAAGATTCATTTCCGCCAGATTTGGAGCGACATTCCGGGAGCGTCGACACGCGATCACCCCGCACCCTATCCGGTCGTTCTCGCGGATCGCCTGATTCGGATGTTCAGTTTTGTGGGCGACACGGTACTTGACCCCTTCACCGGAACTGCCTCGACCCAAGTCGCCGCCGCCGCCTCCGGCCGCAACAGCATCGGCATCGAAGTCGACCCGGTGTACCACGGCAAGGCGGCGCAAAGGATGCTGGGCGAGGCTGTCAGCCTGCTGCGCACGGTTGACGTGCGGATCGGGACTCTCGATTCCAGCAGCGGGCGACCCGTAGCAGAGTAGCTTCGCGCTTCAGGTCCGGGCCGCCTCGGCGGCGACGTGCCCCGCCAGAGAGGTCACGAAGGTTCTCAGCCCCGACATCTCCGAGAGGCTTCCATGCTCGCCCGTCTCGGCGGCGGATCTGGGAGACGAAATCACGGCCGCCGTCGTGTATAGTTGTTCCTTCACCAGTCGGCGGCAAAGCAAGTCGTACCGCTTCAGGTACGAGGCACCCTCGAAGTCGGGGAACGCCGGGAAATGAGGTGACCGGATTCGCACTGCGCTCCGGGAGGCCGGTGCGTCCTCGACGAGAATCAGCCAACCAACGAAAGGCTGGGCGTGGTCGCCGAACGCTCCCTCCCTGTAGGCCGTCCACAAGTCACACGCGCTCCCGATGGCCTCTTCCGCCCGGTTGTTGAAGTTGTTTCCGAACGACGGTCCGACCTGGCTCTTCAGTTCGATGGCCGCCACTAGGCGACCCTCGTTGAGCACCAGCAGATCCCAGAGCTTGGTCGGCCGGAAGTAGCCGGGAAGCGTCAGCAGAGCGCGGTCCAAGTGAACCGAGGCATTCGGAAGACCATTGGCCCTCACCAGATCCACCGCGAGATCGATGAAGCCATCCATGTTCTTGCCCGCCGTCACGCTTGCGCGTTCTCCCTGATCCGGCAGGCGCGCGTCTGCTTGCTTCCGCCGAGCCCGCTCACGGGTCCTCCAGAATGTCCTGACCGCGCCGCGCGCGCTTCTCTCGTAGTCCGCAAGATCAATCGCCATCGGCGCTCACCGCTCGTCTGTCTCGCAAACGCAGTTACCCTCCGTGGATCAGTGTCGGACCCGAATCTAGCGCTTTGGGTCATCCGTGTAGAGCGGCAGCCTTCGTAACGCTGGTTGATCGGACCCCCCGCACGCTGGACAGCCGACGCGATCCGGGCACATTGTGTTGGGCAACCTCACCGCCGCGAGAGAGCATCCAATCGGCGGTATCGCGCGTTGGTCGTCGCAACTTCCACATCCGACTCACCGGAGAAATCACGATGCAGACCAGCAGGTTCGTCCCTGTCTGTTCGGCCCTTCTCTTGGCCGTCCTTGCCGCGCCCCCTGCTCTCCTCGCTCAGGAGATCGTCGAAGTCCCGGGCCGGGATCAACGGATCGACCCCGACTTTGACGAGGTTTATCGCATCGGCGTGGTCGAGGGAGAGCCCTGGGAGATGCTCGGCCACGTGAGCCACGTCGCCTTCGACGAACAGGGCAACCTGTACGTATTCGACCGCGCCGGAGGGATGTTCTCCGAACTGCGCGTCTTGGTGTTTGACGCCACCGGCGCTTTTGTCCGCGAGTTCGGTCGCTCCGGTCAGGGGCCGGGTGAGTTCCACATGCCCATGAACTACGCCGTCTGGCGGGATGGTACGACCATCGTGAGCGACATGGGTCACGCAGCCTACCAGATCTTCGATCCATCGGGGCGGTTCGTGCGGATGGTGCGATCCTCGGCAGAGGCGCCCGGGGGCGCGGGAAGTGGTTTCATGGGCGCCAGCATAAGGGCTTCGGCACCCATTCAACCCGATCCTCGGGGCGGCGCGGTGTACGCCGCGTGGTGGGGCATGTCGAGGAGCATCGGCGGAACCGGGGCCGACCAGCCCACCACCCGGCCCATTACTCGCTTGGACCTCGATGCCGAGGCCGTCCAAGTCGACACCGTGGTGCAGGGCTGGCTCCCGCCGCGCGAAGTGCGCAACCTCTTCGAGGGTTCCTCAAACGTCACGCTCGAAGGCGGCAGTGCCGACCTCAATCAGATGCTGGGTGGCCTTGCCCGGCCATCGACCTTCGAGCCCGAACTCCTGACGGGCGTTCTTCCAGACGGCGGCATCGTCTATTCGGACTCCTCGGCGTATGCGCTGAAGATTGCCTCGCCGACGGGAAGCTTGGCACGAATCATCACACGGCCCTTCCAGCCCGAGCCGGTGACGCCGAGGATCGAGGAGCGATACAGGGAACTGCGGGGCGAGCGCGCCCAGAATGCGATTTCGATACCGACCGGTTCCAGCGGCGCGCCCCCTCCGGAAGGGTCACTTTCGCAGCTGCCATCCTTCACCTTGATGGACCCGCCCTTCTATCACGAGATCCCCGTGCTGCGGAGCCTCTCCACCACTTGGGAAGGCCGGATCTGGGTGATGCGTCAAGGAGGCGAATTGCTCGGCGACGGACCGATCGACGTCATGACGGTAGCGGGCGAGTACGTCGGAACGTATCCCTCTGGTGAGACCGCGATGCCGGACGCCTTTGGCCCGAATGGGGTGGCGGCGTTCGTCGAACTGGGCGAGTTCGATGTGTCCCGCGTGGTGGTGCGGAGGCTGCCCGTCGAGGTGCGGTAGAGCCCGTGTGGACCACTCTACCGCTTTAGAAGCCTGCCGAACCGCGTCCGTTGACTTCCGATACGGTCGCATGCATCCCAGCGCATTTCTGCATATCCTAAGTGATATATCCCCAACATCATATACTGTAATACATTGACAGGTAACAAGTTAGCAGAATATCCATAGTTCGGGCGGAATCGAACCCCTCAGAGCGTTATGCCCGAGCGAAAGCTCTTGCAGGTTGGTAAGGTTCCCGAGTTCCGGTCGGAGTGTCCCGGCCAGCCCGTTGCTCAACCACACTCGAGCTTCAAAGTCCCACTGCCCGCCAAGGTCAAGCCGGACCACCCGCCCACCTGCATCCGTCTCCACGCCGTACCACTCCCCCAGCGGCGCGTCCGTCAGCCAATTGTCATTGTTGACCCAGTTCGGCCCGTCGGTGGCATTGTAGAGTGTTACGAGCGCTGCCCGGTCCGGGTTCTCCACGGTGATCTCGGCAACGCCAGAGGCGGCGCCCGCCGTTGCCGTGATCCTTGCAATCCCTTCGGCCACTCCATCGACGAGTCCTGATTCGTCCACGCTGGCCACCCCGGCATTGCTCGAGGACCACGAGAACGACGCACCTGTCACTGCGTGGCCGTTCTCGTCGAACGCTTCCGCCGCGAGCCGCAACGTGTCGCCCAACGCGATTGAAGCGTCGGCCGGCGAAACCGCCACCGAGCCCGCGGACTGCGTCACCGTCAACACGACCGTGTCCGACACGTCGCCCGCTGCCGCGGTCACCGTAGTGGTTCCTTCGCCCACGGCCGTCACCATCCCCGCCGAGTCCACCACGGCGACCAGCGTGTCCCCGCTCGACCATGAGATCAGGGCTTCGGCCATGACGCGCCCGGCCTGTTCACGTACCTCGGCCTCCAGTTGCGCGGTCTGCCCGAGCGCCGTGAACGCGACCGTATCGGGGTTCACGGCAACCGCTGTCGGCAACGGCGGCACCACGCTCAGTTCGGCGCGGCCCGTCACGTTCGAGGCAGTGGCCGTCACCATGACCTCGCCCTCGCCGGCTGATTCGACCAGTCCCGCAGCGTCCACCCGAGCCACCAGCGTGTCGCTCGATGACCAGGCGAACTCCGAGCCCGCTACGCCGTGACCGTTGGCGTCGGTAGCTTCCGCCGCCAGACGCACCGTGTCGCCGAACGCCACCAAGGTGTCCACGGTGGGCGACACGGCGACCGCACTCACTACCTGGGCCACCGTCACAGCCGCAGTCCCCGAGACCGAGCCCGCCGTCGCCGTGATCGTTGCACTCCCGTTGGCCGCCGCCGTCACCAGCCCGAAGGCGTCCACCGCCGCGACCGACGCGTCACTCGTCGTCCACACGACTGCGGCCCCCGCCATCACCTGCCCGTTCTGGTCGCGTACCTCGGCGGTGAACCGGTTCGTCTCTCCAAGGGCGCTCAGTGCGGCAGAACCCGGGCTGACCGTCACCGTGGTGGCCACGGGAGCCGGAGGCGGAGGCGCGGGCTCCACCGCCCCGTCGCCGCAGGACAGGACGAGGACGATCCCGGCCAGGGCCATCGCCGAAATCGCGAAGCCCGCGTTCCGTCCCGGTCCTCCGTCGCCGCGTCTCTTGCGAATGAGCGTCCGCCGCATCCCCGCGTGACCGTCTTGCCGTAGGCTTCTGGATTGCATCCCGGTTTCTCCCCGCATTTGTGCACTCCGACCAGACTCCCATTCCGGTTTCGCGACGGTTGCGTTACACACTGCTCGCGCGAGCGATCACACCGCGATCCCATGGCCTGATCGTATGAGACTAGCGTGCCCGGCGACGAGCCTGCAAGAACGACCGACGGCTGTACGGCTGGATAGGTGCGGCGACCCCTCGCAGGCCTACCGGACTATCAGAGGGCCGATGGAACGCTCCGGGCGTCATTTGGCGACATCATGCGTACCACGGGTGTGGAGGCCCGGATCCCGCCAATGCTCGTCAAGTGGCAATGGGGTATATTGTTGTGACCGGGGAGGCGATTCCGGCCAGTTCCGAAGGCGTGGACCAATGAAAGAGAGTTTCACCGAACTACGGCAGCAGAACGAGGCGCTCCGGGCGCGTGTCTCCAGGCTGAGTGCGGCCGTCCTGCGAGTAAGCGCCAGCCTCGACCTGAACACGGTGCTGCGGGAGGTCATAGAAAGCGCCCGCGCCCTCACGGGGGCGCGACTCGGGTTGATCGTCACGGTTAACGACGCCGGACAACCGAGGAATACGTCACGTCCGGCTTCACCCGCGATGAGGAAGAGGCGATGGCCGCCTGGCCGGACGGGCCGAGGCTCTTCGATCACTTCCGCAACCTTGCCGCGCCCCTTCGTCTGTCGGACCTGCCGACGTACGTCCGAGGGCTCGGATTCTCGTCGGATCTCATGCTCTCCGAGACGATGCAGTGCGCGCCGATGCGGCACCGCGACGTGCCCATCGGCAACTTCTTTATTGCCGACAAGGAATGCGGTAAGCAGTTCACGAGCGCCGACGAGGAGATCGTGACGCTGTTCGCGTCCCAAGCCGCCACTGCGATCGCCAACGCCCGGGCACACCACGCCGAGCAACGGGCACGGGCCGACCTGGAGACGCTGATCGAAACCTCCCCCGTGGGAGTCGTGGTCTTCGACGCCGGGACCGGTGAACTCGTTTCCCTCAACCGGGAGGCGCGGCGGATAGCCTCGGAATTGAGCCAGCCGGGAACGGACTTGGAGGAGTTGGTGTCGATGGTCACCTGGCGGCGCGCCGATGGCCGGGAGTGCTCCTTGGCGGAGTTCCCGATCACGCAGTGGCTGAATGTAAGCGAGACGGTGCGCGCCGAAGAGATGACGTTCACGGTCCCGGACGGCCGGAGCGTAACGACGCTCGTCAACGCAACACCGATGCAGTCGGTCGATGGGACCGTCAAGCGGGCTGTGGTCACAATGCAGGATCTGGCACCGCTGGAGGAGTTCGAGCGGCAGCGCGCGGAGTTCCTGGCCATCGTAAGCCACGAGTTGCGGACGCCGCTGATTTCGATCAAGGGTTCGACTGCCACCGTACTGGGCAGCTCGCGGGCCCCCGACCCCGCCGAGATGCTTCAGTTCTTTCGTGTCATCGACGGGCAGGCGGACCACATGCGCGGCCTGATCTCCGATCTGCTCGATCACGGGCGCATCGTGATCGGCACGTTGTCGGTCTCGCCCGAGCCGACGGAGGTCGCCGCGCTGGTCGACCACGCGCGGAACACGTTCGTGAGCGGCACCGCCGGTCGCACCCTGAACATCAACCTGCCGGATGACCTGCCACAGGTGATGGCCGACCGGGCGCGCATCGTCCAGGTTCTCACCAACCTGCTTTCGAACGCGGCGAGGCATTCGCCCGACTCGTCGCCCATCCGGATCAGCGCTACGCTGGACGATTTGCATGTATCGATCTCGGTGACCGACAAGGGCCGGGGCGTGCCGCCGGACCGGCTGCCGCACCTGTTCAGCAAGTACCCGGGGGCGACCAGCGGCGATCGGAGGCCCAGGCAAGCGGGGACCGGCCTCGGCCTTGCCATCTGCAAGGGGCTGGTCGAGGCGCATGGCGGGCGCATCTGGGCCGAGAGCGAGGGTCCGGGACACGGCACGCGATTCACTTTCACGGTACCGGTCGCCGAGGAGACACGCGCGCAGCGAGGCTTGGAGCTGGGCAGGTCGCGCCTGGTTCTGGACGGGCAGGAGCAGACCCGCATCCTGGTGGTGGACGACGACCCGCAGATGCTGCGGTACGTGCGCGACGAGCTCGCGGAGGCGGGCTATATCCCGGTCATGACGGGCGACCCTGAGGAAGTGCCTGGCCTCGTCCGGATGCACAAGCCTGCGTTGGTCCTGCTGGACCTGCTGCTGCCCGATACCGACGGCATCGCGCTGATGGAGAAGATTCCCGAGCTGACCGATCTGCCGGTCATATTCATCTCTGCCTATGGCAGGGACGAAACTATCGTCAGAGCCCTGGATGCGGGCGCGGCCGACTACGTTGTCAAGCCCTTCTCCGGGTCGGAACTTGCGGCGAGGGTGCGCGCCGCCCTGCGCCGTATGGCCGGGCCAGAGCCCTTCGTGCTCGGGCACCTGACGATTCACTACGACCGGCGTCAGGTGGCCGTGGAGGGGCGACCCGTGCAGTTGACTCTAACCGAGTACGAGCTCCTTCGCGTACTCTCGCTCAATGCGGGACGCGTAGTGACGCACGAGTCATTGCTCCGTCAAGCGTGGGGCGAGCGGCACCGCGGCGCTCCGGACCCCAAACTCGTCCGCGCCGTAGTGAAGCGGCTCCGCAGCAAGCTGGGCGACGACGCGGCCAACCCGGCCTACATCCACAACGAGCGCGGCGTCGGATACCGCATGCCCCGCTAAAGCCAGTCCCATCACCGCCTCCAAGCATCGGCAGGCGGAATGCCGCGGCTTAACAGCGTCTCCAGCCCCTGCCCGGCGGTGCGTCCGATAGCGTCCGCCGCGGTCTGGGTCGCGGGCGGCAGGTCTCGCAGGAATGCGCGCACTTGCCCGGTCCGGGGATCGCGCAGGATCGCCATCGGTTGGTCCGTGTTCTCGTCCAAGGTTGTCGAGCCGCCCGGACCGGACAGCGTGATGCTCGCCAAGTCGTCCTCCCAGTCCGGTTGGACGGGCAACGTAAAGACGAAGCTCGTCTCCTCGCCCTCGGCGTCCGCCATGGCCGGCATGTCGAAGGTGAAGGAGAAAATGGGCGTCCCGTCAGAGGCCGCTCCCTCGATGGTGTGATCCCCTCCCGTGGCCGGAATGGAGGGCGCGGCGTCAACGACGAACGCGGGATCGAGGTACGGAACCCCGTTCCGGTCTCGTCCACCCCAGACCAGAAGCGAGCGTACGGGATCCGCCTCAGTGGTCATCGCGATCGCTGCGGAACCGTCGCTGGCACGACGGTGATTGAGCGCCTTGTTGAAAGAGAAGTCGCTGATCCAGTAGCCGCGGTTCACACAGTACGACATGAGGTCCGGCGTGCTCGGTGCCACGAGCGACTTCTCGGCAATGTCGTAGCCCCACGCTCCCGTGTTTCCGGCGGGATGCGGAAACCAGGGGTCGATACGAAGGGGATTGCCACATGGGGCATGCCGGAGCCCCAGGTTGTGTCCCAGCTCGTGAGCCATGGTCGAAGGCTCACGGATGGACACGCTGGTCCACCCGCCCACATCCGCAAGCCCGTGTGGCAGCAGGTAGTACCAGTTGGCGCCTCCGGTCCTCGGCGGGGGCTGGATTACCCCCATCCAGTATCCCGAGCCGCCCTCCATCAGGCGCATCGCCTGAGTTTGTAGAAGCAGCCGACCCGAATCGTGGGAGGATGTGGTAACGGGCTGGTGCGCCGCGACGGCGAGTTCCGTTACCGGCAGCAGCCTCCGCACGTCGGCAAGCAACTCGTGGCCATCGGGATCCTCCGCCATCGCCAGGACGGACGCGGCGATGGACGAGTCCCCTTCGGACTCGTGGAGAAACGGGACGAGCGTCAGGGGGAGGGGGGCCATGGCCTGGACAGCCACAGCCATGCGGCCCTCCTCCGGGATACGCCTCGTCACGCCCAGCGCCGGATCCAGAGTGGCATCCGGATCGACTTCGACCACCATCTCCAAAACGGGCGTGATAACCGATGCCGGAATCTCGGCGTTGGCCGAGAGCGCAAGATCGCCTTCCTTGACCTCATGGGGAATGGGCTGCGTGCCCGCCGCGATGCGAACGGTGTGCCGTTCGGCACCGTTCACATGGAATGTGGCCTTGACTGCGGGCATGGTCGCGGCAACGTCCTGAGCCGCGGTGACGAAGACGCGCAGGAGCGCCGGCTCTCCCGCCAACAGCGGCACGGGATAGTCCCATGACTGGACGGTCTGGGTCAGATACACCGCAGGCCCGCCGGGGCAGCGCGCCAGCAGCCGATCGGCTATGCCGCCGAACCACGCGTCAAAGCGCGATCCCGCCGGGAGACACAGCCCCGTGCCTCCCGCCATGAACCGTTCGAGCTGGCCGAGAGCCGTGACGCCCGCAGGCAGCGGTCCGGACAGGTCGGGGTTGTCCGCCAGAATCAGCGACTTGAGCAGGACAAGGTTGCTGAATTCGGACGGGACCGGCCCGGCCAGCGCGTTGGACTGGAGGTCGAGATTCTCCAGCCTCGCGGCGCGCCCGAGTTTGGCGGGAATCGGTCCCGAGAGGTCGTTGTCCCCCAGATTCAGTGCGTCGAGGTTCGGGAGATCCCCAAGGGTTGCGGGGATCGGTCCCGAGAGCTGATTGTCAGCGAGGTCCAGCCTGCTCAGTCTCGCCAGGGCGCCCAACTCTGGAGGAATCGCTCCCGATAGATCGTTGCCGATGAACCGGAGCCTCCGGAGATTGGAGAGGCTGCGGAGTTCGGCGGGAATCGGCCCGGTCAACTGGTTTTCCGACAGATCCAGCTCCGACAGGCGGCCCAGGGCGCCAAGCGATGGAGGAATGCGACCGGTCAACCGGTTATAGGAGAGCTGGATCGACTCGATCGCGCCGAGCTCTCCCAGTTCCGGAGGAACGCCCCCGCTAAGGCGGTTTCCGGCAAGGGTAAGCCGCTCCAAGCGATTCAAGTCGCCCAGTTCCGCTGGAACCGCGCCCGACAGGAAGTTCCCCAGGAAGTCAAGCTCTTTCAAGCTGGCGAGCTTGCCCAGTTCCCGTGGAAGCTCGCCGCTGAGTCGATTCCTCGCAAGGTTGAGCAACTCCAGACGGCCCAGCTCACCCAGCTCCGGCGGAATCGCGCCGGAAAGCCGGTTTCGGAACAGAGATAGAGACCGTAGTTCCGACAGCTGCCCGAGTTCCGAAGGTATGCTTCCACTGAGTCGGTTCAACTCAAGGTCGAGCAATTCCAGACGGCCGAGTTCACCCAGCTCCGGCGGAATCGTGCCCGAAAGCCGGTTCCCCTTCAGAGATAGAGACCGTAGTTCCGACAGCTGCTCGAGTTCCACCGGGAGCGGGCCGGACAGGCCATTGAACTGGAGCGTCAGCCCGACGACCCGTCCGGCGGCATTGGTCTCCACACCGTGCCACGCCGCCAACGGTGCATCGGTCAACCAGCCCGCGCTCTCGTACCAGCGCGGACCATCCGTATTCCGGTACAACCATTCGAGAACCTCATGTTCCGTGAGAGGGGGACACTGCGCGCCCGTCCCGCTGTGGCGCGGGATGCCACTTAGCCACCCCCGGAATCCGGCATCGTCCGCCACGCACAAGGACGTGCCGCCGTAGTCGAACTCCTCCAGCGGCAGGCCAGTGAGCGCCAGGGGCAACCGACCGGCCAGCGCATTGTCCCGGATCCGCAGTTCCCTCAGGTTGACGAGTTGTGCCAGCGCGTCAGGAAGATATCCGGACAACCCGTTGCCGCTCAGATCAAGTTCGGAGACACGCCCGACCGAATCCGTCCGCACCCCGTACCACTCACCCAGGTCCTCGTCATCCAGCCAGCCGTCGGACCGCGTCCAGGCGGAGCCGTTCGCGGCCTCGTATAGAGCCTCCAACGCCTCCCTGTCGATCTCGTCGCACCACGGGATGTTCACCGGAAACTCGACGCTTCCGCGGGCTTCCACCTGTCGTGCCCACTCCCTGAACGCATCCGTGGCCGGCATGCATGCCCCCCGGGTTCCTCGGCAGCCCATCGTGACGAGACTGGTCAGTCCGAGAAAGGTCTGCGGAAGCGAACCCGTCAGCAGGTTTTCGCTCAACGTCAGTGTCACCAATCTGCGTAGGTTGCCGAGTTCCGGCGGGATCGGCCCGCTTAGCTGATTGCGGGCCAGCTCCAGCCTATCCAGTTGCTCCAAGTTGCCGAGTTCCGGCGGGATCGGCCCGCTTAGCTGATTGCCCGCCAGCGAGAGGAGCTGCAATTCAGAAAGACCGCCAAGCTGAGGCGGAATCGGCCCGGTCAGCTCGTTGTTGTGGAGAAGCAGTGTCCGAAGTCGCGTAAAATCGGAAAGCCAGGGAGGAATCGCGCCCGTCAAGTCGTTGTTGCTCAGCAATAGGGAGCCCAATCCCGTGAGGTTGCCGAGTTCCGGTGGGATCGGTCCCGTCAGTTCATTGCCGTTAAGAGACAGCGACGACAGTCTCGCGAGGTCGCCAAGCTGAGGCGGAATCGGCCCGGTCAGGTTGTTCCAGCCGAGATTCAGGGTGATAAGATTGGTGAGGTCGGCCAGTTGCGAGGGGATCTGACCCTCCAACTCGTTTTGATCCAGTCTCAGGGATGTCAACTCGGTGAGGTTGGCCAATTCCGTTGGGATCGAGCCTGCCAAGAGATTCCGCCGGAGCCACAACACTTCCAGCTTGGTCAGTTCCCCGAGTGTCGGCGGGATAGTCCCGGCGAGCAGGTTTCCGGCCAATCGCAAAGACTGAAGTTCCCCCAGCGACCCCAGTTCTGGCGGAATGTGTCCGTATAGACTGTTTTCCCAGAGGTCCAACACCTGTATTTTGCCCAACTGTCCCAGTTCCGGCGGGATCACCCCGGTGACGCCGTTCTCTGCGAGGACAAGCTGGACGACCCGACCGGAAGTATCCGTCTCCACTCCAAACCATTCCCCCAGCGGCGCATCGGTCAACCAGTTGTCATTGTTGACCCAGTTGGGTCCGTCGGTGGCATTGTAAAGGGCGACCAGGGCGGCTCGGTCGGGGTTGATCGGGTGCGCCACAACCGCCAAGACTGCGTCGCCCACGGTAGCGTGTAGTGTCTGGTCGCCTGCGACTTCGCCGAGCGTCCACATCGTGCGTGCCAGACCGGCGCTATCGGTGACAGCTTCGGCGGGATCCACTGTCCCGTGCCCTTCGCCGGGCGTGAACATCACCGTGGCGCCCTCGACGGGCGAGCCGCCCGCGTCTGCCGCTAGCACCACCACGGACTCCGCGAGCACAGCGCCCAAGTCGGCTGTCTGGCCACTGCCCGATACCGTCTCCAACGACGCAGGCGCCTGCTCCACGTGCACAGCGGCCGTCGCGCTCAGGCTCTGGAATATCGCCGTGACCGTTCCTGAGCCGTTGGCCACAGCCGTGGCCGTGCCGCCCGCGTCGATCGTGAACACGGCCTCGTCGCTGCTCGACCACGTGACCGTCCCGGGGAACGCCGCGCCGTACTGATCCTTCACCGTCGCACGGAAGACGACCGTCTCACCCAGCCAAGTCAACGTGGTCGACGAAGGCTCCACCGTGATGGTTGCGGGACGGGCCGGCTCTGCGGGCGCGGGCTCCACGGCTCCGTCGCCGCAGGACAGGACGAGGAGGATCCCGGCGAGAGCCATCGCCGCATTCGTGAGGCCCGCGTTCCGTCCCGGTCCTCCGTCGCCGCGCCTCTTGCGAATGAGCGTCCGCCGCGTCCCGGCGTGACCGCTTTGCCGTAGGCTTCTGGATTCCATCCCGGTTTCTCCCCGCTTGGTGGCGCGTGCGTCCAGGCTCCCATTCGGGATCGCGACGGTCACGTCACACATTGCTCGCGCACGCAATCATGCCGCGATTGCGGTCTGATCGTCTGAGACTACCGTGTCTGCCGACGAGCCTGCCATTAGAACAAGCGGACGTGGGTGCCACAGCAGGAGGCACGCTCACTGCGGTGGAACCCTTTCGCTGGACCCAGCGCGGGGATGGCGAGGGGGCTCTATCGGCTCAACGTCGTGGACGTGATGGACCGCTGGCGCGGCGGCCGACGCTTCGCCGGTCGATGCGCCGACCGTGGCGGACAAGGGCTTCGCCTTCGTCATGTCCACCGTGTAGCCCGCGTCCGCCAGCGCAGCTACCGAAATCAGCACTTCGCCTCCCCCGTCCACGCCCATGAAATCCTTCACGCCCGGGCCCCAGTGAGGACCCAATCGCGGCACTCCGGGCAGGTCGGGATCGCCGCCGCTCGCGCGGAACGCCTCCACCGCCCGGGGCCCGACGAAGTATGCTTCGTCCGCCGTCACGAGCCCCGTTTCCGGCCCCCAGGAGACCAGTCCGAGAAGGTGGCCCATCTCATGCTGCACCAGATTCGGATTGGCATTTGCCGGATTGGCCCTGACGCGGCCGCCACCGGGGTCGAGGGCCGCTTGCTCCCCGGAGGGCCGGAAACACGTGTACGCAGACCCGGCGCCCCGCATGTTTTCGTCAATGATGGCATGGATCAGCAATTCATCCGCCACCGCCGTTGCCTGGTCATTGAGGCATGTGGGCCGCCGGTCGGGCCACTCCGTTCCGTTGAGCACGGAAGACCACCAGTCCGCGGCCGTCATCAGGGCCTTCTCGTAGATAACCGGGGCGGGCCGTTCCATGACAATGTCGATGCCGAACGTTCCGACCGCGGCGCGCACCACGACCCTGGCGCTCGCAGGAGCTCCCCGGCCTGACGGCGCAATCTCGACGTCTGCGGATCCGCGGGCGCGGGGCACAAGCTCGAGCCAGCCGTCGGCGACGGACACGGTCACAACCGAGGGATCCGAGACGGTCACCGCCGAGGGCTCGTGGAGATCGTCCGGCAACGCCAGCGACAGGCCGTTTCCGTCCTCGCGCATCAACGCACTGGGCAACAGCCGTCCTTGCACGGTGCACGACGACACGGAAAGACCCAGCTCTATCGCCCATGCCAGGAGATCGTCGGTAACACAAATGCCGCTCGGCAAGGATACGTTTCTCAGATTCGTCAGGTTGCCCAGCACCGGCGGAATCGGGCCCGAAAGGGTGGTGCCGTCAAGGTACAGATTCACCAGACGGGTGAGGTTGCCCAGCTCCGGCGGAATCGGGCCGGAAAGGGCGTTGCCGCTAAGATACAGGGCTCTCAGGTGGGTGAGGTTGCCCAACTCCGGCGGGATCGGGCCCGACAAGCCGAGCGGTGTCCACCTCGGGTATTCCCACCTGCCGCGGAGATCAAGCTGGACCACTCTTCCCGTACCCTGGGGATCCCCCTCATACCAGTCCTTTCCCGGACCATAGGTATCCACCCCATACCAGTCTTCGAGCGGCGCGTCGGTCAGCCAGTTCTCATTGTTGACCCAGTTTGGACCGTCGGTCGCGTTGTAGAGCGCGACCAGCGCTGCTCGATCCGGGTTCTCAACAGTGATCTCAGCGATTCCGCGGGCGTCTTCCGCCGTGGCTGCGATCATCGCCATCCCCTCGGCCACGCCCGTCAACAGTCCAGATGCGTCCACCGTCACCACGGACGCATCGCTCGACGACCAAGTGAACCTGGCCCCTTCGACCGCATGCCCGTTCTCGTCGAACGCCTCGGCCACCAGGCGCAGCGTATCGCCCAGCGCGACTGTGTCTGCGGCCGGCACCACTACAACCGAACCAGCCGATTGTATTATCGACACAACCGCTTCGCTCGAAGCATCGCCCGCGCTCGCAGCCACCGCGGTCGCACCTGCGCCGACCGCCATCACCAGCCCCACCGAGTCCACCGTCGCGATCGTTGCATCGGCACTCGTCCAGGACACGGGTACGTCCGCCATCACGCGCCCCGCCTGGTCGCGCACCTCCGCGGCCAGTTGCGCGGTCTGTCCGATCGCAGTGAACGCCACCCTGTCGGGCGTCACGGCGACGGTGGCAGGCACCCGGGCCGCGACTGTGAGCGCGGCACTGCCCGTCACCCCCGAGGACGTGGCCGTGATCTCCGCCGCGCCGGCGGCCACCGCGGTCACCAGCCCCGTTTCGTCCACTAGGGCCACGCTTGTGTCGCTCGACGCCCACTCAAGGGCCGCCCCCGCCACGGCGTGGCCGTTCGCGTCTCTGGCCTCGGCCGAGAAACGCAGGGTGTCGCCCGTCACCATCGTGTCTGCCGCCGACGTCACGGCGACCGCACTGACCTCCTGCGCTACGGTCACCGTGGCGGTCCCGGAGGCCGAGCCTCCCGTCGCCGTGATCGTTGCACTCCCGTCAACCACAGCCGTCACCAGCCCCACCGAGTCCACCGTCGCGATCGTTGCGTCCGCACTCGTCCAGGACACGGGTACGTCCGCCATCACGCGCCCCGCCTGGTCGCGGACCTCCGCAGCCAGTTGCGCGGTCTGTCCGATCGCCGTGAACGCCACCGTGTCGGGCGTCAGGGCTACGGTGGCAGGCACCGGGGCCGCGACTGTGAGCGCAGCACTGCCCGTCACCCCAGAGAACGTGGCCGTGATCTCCGCCGCACCGGCGGCCACCGCGGTCACCAATCCCGTTTCGTCCACTACGACCACGCTTGTTTCACTCGACGCCCACTCAAGGGCCGCCACCGCCACGGCGTGGCCGTTCGCGTCTCTGGCCTCGGCCGAGAGACGCAGGGTGTCGCCCGTCACCATCGTGTCTGCCGCCGGCGTCACAGCGACCGCCCTGACCTCTTGCGCCACGGTCACTGTCGCAGTCCCGGAGGCCGCGCCCGCCGTCGCCGTGATGGTTGCATTCCCGTTCGCCGCCGCCTTCACCTGCCCGGAAGCTTCCACCGGCGCGACTGACGCGTCACTCGTCGACCAAGCGACAGCGGCCCCTGTCATCACCTGTCCGTTCTGGTCGCGTACCTCAGCGGTGAACCGGGCCGTCTCGCCGAGCGCCGTCAGCATAGTCGAAGCCGGGTTGACCGTCACCGAAGTGGCCACGGGAGCCGGTGGAGGCGGCGGGGGCTCGACGGCTCCGTCGCCACAGGACAGGGCGAGGAAGATGCCGGCGAGAGCCATCACCGAAATCGTGAAGCCCGCGTGCCGTCCCGGTCCTCGGTCGCCGCGCCTCTTGCGAATGAGGGTCCGCCGCAGCACCGCGTGACCGTCTTGCCGTAGGCTTCTGGATTGCACCCCGATTCCTCTCCGCGTTGGTGGCACTCCGACCAGGCTCCCATTTAGGACCGCGACGGTCACGTCACACATTGCTCGCGCGCGGGAGTTTACCGTATCCGAATAGCGGGAAGCCGACGCTCGCGCCGGCGTTCGCCACGAACGCCGCATGCACATAACTGCATCATCGTTAGCTCACCGCCTCCATGCCTCCGCGCCGGGGATGCCCCGGCTGAACAGCGTCTCTAGTCCCTGCCCGGGGACGCCGCCGATCGCGTCCGCTGCGGTCTGGGTCGAGGGCGGTATGTCTCGCAGGAATGCGCGCACTTGCCCGGTTTGTGGATCGCGCAGGATAGCCATCGGCCGGTCCGTGGTGTCATCCAGTGTGACCGACCCCTCGGGCCCGGACAGAGTGATGCTTGCGAGTTCATCCTCCCAGCCGGGTTGGACGGGCAGGGCGAAGACGAAGCTCGTCTCCTGGGCTTGGGCGTCCGGGTTGACGGGAATATCGAAGGGGAACGAGAACAGAAGCATCCCGTCACTGGTCGCTCCCTTGATGGTGTATTCGCTGCCCGCAGCTGGAAGAGCGGGCGTGGCATCGACCACGAACGCGGGATCGAGGTACGGTGCGCCGTCTTCGTCGCGCCCGCCCCAGACCAACAGGGTCCGGACCGGATCCACCGCTGCGGTCGCTTCCCCGACGGCGGTGGCTAGGCGGTAGTTGAGCGCCTTGTTGAAGAAGTAGTCACTGATCCAATAGACGCCATTCCGACAATAGGACATGACGTCGGCGGCATGGGGCGGCACCAGTTCGTGCCGTCCGTCGTCGTATCCGTAGGCCCCGATGCGTCCGCCGGGATGCGGAAACCAGGGGTCGACACCGGCGCAGGCACATGGGGCGTGCCGAAGTCCCAGGTTGTGTCCCAACTCATGGGCTATCGTGCCCGCCCGGGGCTCCGACACGCTCGCGTGCCCACCAACAGCCGCAACTCCCACGGGCCAATTGAGAGCGCCTCTCTCTGATTTGGGGAAGATCCCCATCCAATGGCCCGTTCCACCCTCCATGAGACGCGTCGCTCTGACCTGCGCGATCATTTCCCATGGACTCTTGGTCGACGTGACGATGGGGTCGCGCGCCACCACGTTGAAATCCGAGATCGGCAACAGCGTGCGCGCATCGCGGAGCAACTCGTGGCCATGCGGATCCTCTGCCATCTCCAGGACGGACTCGACAATGGACGAGTCCGGCTCCGACTCGTGGAGAAACGGGATGAGCGTCAGGTTGAAGGGCGGTGCGGACCGCACGTCCACGGCCATGCGGCCCTCCCCGGGAATCCGCTTGGTCACCCCAAGCGCCGGGTCCAGCGTGCCATCCGGGTCGACTTCGATCACCATCTCCAGTCCGGGAACGATGAGCCAGTCGGGAATCTCGGCGTTGGCCGACAACGCAAGAGCGCCCTCGGCGACCTCCGCGGGGATGGGTTGGGTGCTTGCGGAGATTCGCGCAACGTGACGCTCCGCGCCGTTCACATGGAAGGTGGCCCTAACCTCCGGCATCGTGGCGCCGCTCCCCTCGGGCGCGGTCACGAAGACGCGCAGCAGCGCCGCCTTTCCGGCCAGCAGCGGCACGGGATCGTCCCACGACTGCACGGTCTGTGTAAGGTACACCGAAGGCCCTCCCTCGCAGCGCGCGAGGCGGCGGTCGGCGACCGTTCGGAACCACGCGTCGAAACGGGGGTCCGCCGGGCGGCACAGCCCCGTGCCTCCCGCCATGAACCGTTCGAGCCGTCCGAGCTCCGTGATGGCCGAAGGCATCGGTCCGGCCAGGTCGGCGTTGTCCGCCAGAATCAACGACTTCAGCGAAGCTAGGTTCCCGTACTCGGGTGGAACTGGACCGGTCAGCGTGTTGGACCGCAGGTCGAGATCCTCAAGCTTTGCCGCGCGCCCGAGGCCGGCAGGGAGCGGGCCGGAAAGTTCATTGCCGCCCAAGTTCAGCGTGACCAGATTCGCGAGGTCGCCCAACTCCCCGGGGATCGCTCCCGAAAGTTCGTTGCCGCCGAGATCGAGCGTGACCAGACTCGCGAGATCGCCCAACTCCGCCGGGACCGGTCCCGAAAGCTGATTGTCCGTGAGGTCGAACTCAGTCAGGTTCGCGAGACCCCCGAGTTCTGGAGGGATCGGGCCGGTGAGGCGGTTGTCGGCGAGCAACATCCTTTCGAGTGTTCCCAACTCGCCAATCTCGGACGGAATCCCGCCGCCGATCTCGTTCGACCGGAGGTCGAGCGTTTCGAGCAGGCTCAGCGCGCCCAAGTCAGGGGGGATCGGGCCGGTGAGGCGGTTGGAATGCAGGGTCAAGTCCGTGAGCGCCGCGAGCCCGCCCAACTCACGCGGGATCCCGCCTTCAAGCTGGTTATTGGAGAGCCAGAGCGACTCCAGACGGTCGAGGGAGCCCAGTTCCGGGGGGATCGTGCCGCTCAGATGGTTCCAGTAGATTGATAGCGTCCGAAGGTGGACGAGGCGACCAATCTCTTTCGGAATTTCGCCGCTCAGCCGGTTCCCTCCGAGGGACAGCCGCTCCAGGCGGCCCAGGTCGCCCAACTGGGGCGGCACGCTGCCCGAAAGCCGGTTCTGGCCGAGAGTCAACCACCTCAGTTCCGACAACCGTCCAAGTTCCGAAGGAATGCCTCCGGTGAGCTCGTTCCCGTAAAGGTCGAGCCACTCCAGACGATCCAGATCGCCCAATTCCGGAGGGATGGAGCCCGAGAGTTCGTTGCCCCCAAGAACGAGAGCCGTGAGATCCGAAAACTGGCCGAGTTCCACTGGGAGCGAGCCGGAGAGGCCATTATGCCGCAACCGCAGTTCGACGATCCGTCCGGACGCGTCGGTCTCCACGCCGTGCCACTCCGCCAGGGGCGCATGGGTCAGCCAACCCGCACTCTCGTTCCAGTTTGGACCGTCCGCGTTCCGGTACAACGACTCAAGGATCTCACGATCCGTGAGAGGAGGACACTGCGTTCCCGTGCCGCTGTGGCGCGGAATGTCGTTCAACCATTCCCGGAACTCCGCGTCGTCGGCCACGCACAGCGACGTGCCTCCGTAGTCGAACTCCTCCAGTGGCACGCCGGCGAGCGACAGGGGCAACCGGCCTACGAGCGGGTTCCCTCCCATCCGCAGCTCCCTCAGGTTGGCGAGCCGGCCCAGCGCCTCCGGCAGATGCCCAGACAGCCCGTTGTCGGCCAGGTCAAGAACGGAAACCCTTCCGACCGAATCGGTCTGGACGCCTGACCAGCGCCCCAGGTCGTCGCCCTCCAGCCAGCTGCCGGACCGCGTCCAGTCGGCACCCCCTGTGGCTTCGTGCAGCGCCTCAAGAACTCGCCTGTCAAGCTTGTCGCAGAACGGGCCGGGGAGTCGGTCAACGGCGCCGCGGTCCTTCACCTGACGGGCCCACTCCCTGAACTCTGCCGTGGCGGGCACGCACAGCCCAGGATTGGTCGAAGAGCCGTACTCGATAACTAGATCTTCCAGCTTCTGCAGCCCGAGAAAGCTCCGTGGAAGGGGCCCTGTGAGTTCGTTGCCATTGAAGGAAATGGTTACAAGGTTGTGGAGATTCCCCAGTTCGGAGGGGACAGAGCCGCTCAACATGTTGTAGTTCAGCCAGACACTTCGCATGAAGGCGAGCTTGCCGAGTTCCGGAGGGATCGGCCCCGTCAGCTGATTACCCCTCAGCCACAGGTGCGTCAGCTTGTCTAAGGTCCCGAGTTCCGGCGGGATTGGTCCCGTCAGTTGGTTGTCGGCTAGCCACAGAAATGTCAACTCGGTGAGGTTCCCCAGTTCCGGCGGGATTGGTCCCGACAGGTTGTTTTCGGCAAGCCGCAAGTGCTGTAGCCCGCTGAGGCTTCCCAATTCCGGCAGGATCGGCCCCGTCAGCTGGTTGTCAAGCAGATTGATGTATCGGAGCTCCGAGAGGCTTCCCAATTCCGGCGGGATCGGGCCTGTCAGTTCGTTGGCTTCAATACTCACCCGCTCCAAGCGGCCGAGGTTTCCCAACTCGGGCGGAATCGGCCCCGTGAGTTGGTTGAAACTCAACTCCAACGACCGTAACGACCGCAGGTCCCCCAGTTCCGCTGGAATGGATCCGTCCAAGTGGTTTTGAGGGATCCAAAGATTCCGCAGCTCGGTGAGGTAACCGAGTTCGCCGGGGATCGAGCCTGTCAACCCGTTGTCAGCCAGCCCGAGATGTCGCAGTAGATCGAGCCGTGCCAACTCCGGCGGGATCACTCCGGCCAAGCCGTTTTGCGCCAATGTGAGTCCGATCACGCGACTGGAGCCATCAGTTTGCACACCGTACCACTCGCCCAGCGGTGCGTCGCTTAACCAGTTCTCGTTGTTGACCCAGCCCTCCCCTCGGGTTGCGCTGTACAGGGCCAAGAGCGCCGCACGGTCCGGGTTGATCGTGTGCGCGACGACCCCCAGAGCCGCGTCGCCCAGAGTAGCCTGTAGTGTCTGGTCGCCTGCGACCTCGCCGAGCGTCCAAATTGTGCGCGCCAGACCGGCGCTATCGGTGACTGCCTCGGCCGGATCAGCCGTCCCATGCCCCTCGCCGGGCGTGAACATCACCGTCGCTCCGCCGACCGGCGAGCCCCCGGCATCCGCCGCCCGCACCACCACGGGTTCGGCCAGCACCGCACCCAAGTCAGCAGTCTGGCCACTGCCCGATACCGTCTCCAACGACGCAGGCGCCTGCTCCACGTGCACAGCGGCCGTCGCGCTCAGGCTCTGGAATATCGCCGTGACCGTTCCTGAGCCGTTGGCCACAGCCGTGGCCGTGCCGCCCGCGTCGATCGTGAACACGGCCTCGTCGCTGCTCGACCACGTGACCGTCCCGGGGAACGCCGCGCCGTACTGATCCTTCACCGTCGCACGGAAGACGACCGTCTCACCCAGCCAAGTCAACGTGGTCGACGAAGGCTCCACCGTGATGGTTGCGGGACGGGCCGGCTCTGCGGGCGCGGGCTCCACGGCTCCGTCGCCGCAGGACAGGACGAGGAGGATCCCGGCGAGAGCCATCGCCGCATTCGTGAGGCCCGCGTTCCGTCCCGGTCCTCCGTCGCCGCGCCTCTTGCGAATGAGCGTCCGCCGCGTCCCGGCGTGACCGCTTTGCCGTAGGCTTCTGGATTCCATCCCGGTTTCTCCCCGCTTGGTGGCGCGTGCGTCCAGGCTCCCATTCGGGATCGCGACGGTCACGTCACACACCGCTCGCGCACGCGCGGAAAGTACAGTTTCCGAATAGCGGGAAGCCGGACGCTCGGCGCCTGCGTTCGCCACGAACGCCGCATGCACGTAACCGCATGATCGTTAGCTCACCGCCTCCATGCCTCCGCGCCGGGGATGCCGCGGCTGAACAGCGTCTCCAGCCCCTGCCCCGCGGTGCGTCCGATGGCGTCCGCTGCGGTCTGGGTCGCGGGCGGCACGTCTCGCAGGAATGCGCGCACTTGCCCGGTCTGCGGATCGCGCAGGATGGCCATCGGTTGGTCCGTCGTCTCGTCGAGTATGGCCGATCCACCAGGTCCGGACAGCGTGATGCTCGCCAGGTCGTCGGCCCAGTCGGGCTGCACGGGGAGTGCGAACACGAAACCGGCTTTCTCCCCCTCGACGTCCGCCGTGCCCGGCATATCGAACCTGTGCGAGAACAAGGGCGTCCCGTCTGCGTCCGCTCCTTCGATGGTGTACTCGGTGCCCGCCACAGGGAGTGCGGGTACGGCGTCTACGACGAACGCTGGATCGAGGTACGGAACCCCATCCTGGTCGCGTCCACCCCACAACAGAAGTGTGTGGACGAGATCCGCTCCCGCGGCCAACGCTGCCGCTGCCGCATCGTCGTCGGACAGGCGGTGGTTGAGCGCCTTGTTGAAGAAGTAGTCGCTGATCCAGTTTGGCAACGCACAGTAAGACATCACGTCCGCGGTGCGCGGCGAAACCAACGCTCTGCGTTCGAAATCGTATCCCCAAGCTCCGATGTTCCCGCCCGAATGCGGGAACCAAGGATCGGTGTCGTCCGGGCTTCCACACGGGGCGTGCTCGAGCGAGAGGTTGTGCCCCAACTCGTGGGCGATGATGTCAGCAACGGGTTTCGAGAAGCTCGTCCACCCGCCGCGGATGGCTACGCCTCCCACCCAGCCTCTGGCGTTCCCTATACCCATCCAGTGTCCCGAACCGCCTTCCATGAGGCGCATCGCTCTAACCTGTGTTTCTATGTCAAAGGCGTAACCGGTCGACACGGTGACGGGCTGACGCGTCGCAACAGCGATTTCCGTGACCGGCAGCAGCGTCCGCACATCGCGGAGCAGCTCGTGACCATGCGGATCCGCCGCCATTTCGGCGACGGACTGCACGACGGACGAGTCCGGGTCGGTTTCCGAGAGGATCGGGATCAGGGTCAGGCGGAAGGGCGGCATCCGCTGCACATCAACGGCCAGGCGGCCCGCATCGGGAATCCGCTTGGTCACGCCAAGCGCTGGATCCAGGGTGCGTTCCGGGTCGACCTCGATCACCATCTCCAAGCCGGGGACAATGACCCAATCCGGAATCTCGGCGTTCGCTGACAGCTCGAGATTGCCTTCCGTGACTTCGTGAGGAATGGTCCGCGCGTCTGCGGCGACGCGAACGGCGTGCCGTTCAGAACCATTCACATAGAAGGTGGCCTTGACCTCGGGCATCGTTACGGTTGCATCCCGCGGCGCCGTGACGAAGACCCGGAGCAGCGCCGGCTCTCCCGCCAGCAGCGGCACCGGATCCCCCCACGACTGCACGGTCTGCGTCAGGTACACGTCGGGCCCCTCCCGGCAGCGCGCCAGGTAGCCGCCTATGGCCCCGAACCATGTGTCGAAGCGGGCGTCCGCCGGACGACACAGTCCGGTGCCACCGGCCGTTAGCAACTCGAGCTGGGCGAGCGCCGTGATGTCCATGGGCAGCGGCCCGGCCAACCCGGGGTTGTCCGCGAGGATCAGCGACTTGAGGAGGTTGAGGTTCGCGAATTCCGGCGGCACCATGCCGGACAGCCCGTTGTCCCGCAGGTCGAGGTCCTCAAGCCTGACGGCACGCCCGAGTGCGGTAGGCAGCGGTCCCGAGAGCTCGTTGTCACCCAGGTTCAGCGACACAAGACTCGTCAGATCGCCCAACTCTGGCGGGATCGATCCAGAGAGCTTGTTATTGGTGAACTCAAGTACGTTCAGTTCCGCCAGAGTGCCCAACTCCGGGGGGATGGATCCCGAGAGATCGTTGCCGGAGAACCGGAGCTCCCGGAGGTCGGCTAGGCCGCCCAGTTCGGCGGGAATCGGTCCGGTCAACTGGTTGTCGGCGAGCCCGATGAACTCGATCGCCGTGAGCTTGGCGAGTTCCGAGGGAATGTTCCCGCCGAGCTGATTCCCGTTGAAGTCGAGCCACTCCAGATCGCTCAGACCGCCCAACTCCGGGGGAACCGAACCCGACAGGAAATTGTTGCCGAGATCCAGCTCGGTCAGGTTGGCGAGTTTGCCGAGTTCTCGCGGGATTTCGCCGGCGAGCCCATTTCCTCCAAGGTCGAGCCGCTCCAGACGATCCAGGCTGCCCAGCTCCGGCGGAACAGAACCAGAAAGGCGATTGAGGCCAAGATCCAGGACGCTCAGTTGCGACAGCCGGCCAAGCTTGGGGGGAATGTCGCCACGGAGCTGATTCGCCCGAAGGATGAGTGATTCCAGGTGCCCCAGGTCACCCAGCGCCGCCGGAATGGAGCCCGACAAGTCGTTATCGCCAAGATCCAGGATCCTCAGTTGCGACAGCTCCCCGAGTTCCACGGGAATCGAGCCGGACAGGCCGTTGCCTCCAAGCCGCAACCCGATGACCCGTCCGGCCGCATCGGTTTCCACGCCATGCCAATCCTCCAACGCGCCACCGCCCCTCCGCCATCCTGCGCGCTGATGCCACCGTTGCCCATCGGTATTCCGGTACAATGATTGAAGAACTTCCCATTCGGTGAGAGGAGGACATGGTACCCCAGTTCCTTTGTGGCGCGGGATGCCGTTCAGCCACTCACGGAAACCGTCATCGTCCGCCACGCACAGGGACGTGTCGGCGTAGTCGAACTCCTGCAGCGGCAGGCTGGCGAGTGACAGGGGCAACCGGCCGGATAGCGCATTGTCTCCGATCCGCAACTCCCTCAGATTGACGAGTCCCTCCAGCGCCCCGGGAACCTGTCCCGACAACCCGTTGCCCCTCAGGTCGAGGCCTGAGACCCGCTTGGTCGAATCGGTCCGCACGCCGTGCCACTGGTCCAGGTTCTCATCCTCCAGCCACCCGTTGGACCGTGTCCAGCGGGAGCCTCCGGCGGCATTGTACAAGGCCCGCAACGCTTCCTTGTCGATCTCGTCGCACCAGGGGATATCGATGTTACCGCCAAGGCTGCGAGCCTCGACTTGCCGGATCCACTCCCTGAACTGGTCGGTAGCCGGCAGGCACACACCCGCTGTTCGGCGGCATTCCACGAACGCCAGATCAGGTAGCCTCGCGAAGTTCAGCGGAAGAGAACCGGTCAGCAGGTTGCCGGACAGCGAAATGGTCTCCAATCTCTCAAGGTTTCCGAATTCGGGCGGGATCGGGCCAGTCAGATTGTTCTCGGACAAGAAGAGGCTCGTCAGGTTGGCAAGATTGCCCAACTCCGGCGGAATCGGCCCCGACAGGTTGTTTTCCTTCAACCACAGCAACCGCAGCCGCTCAAGGTTCCCCAGTTCTGGCGGGATTGGTCCCGAAAGGTTGTTTCCCTCGAGGAAGAGCAGCCATAGCTGATCAAGGCTGCCCAGCTCCGGTGGTATCGGACCTGTGAAGTCGTTGTAGCGCAGATGCAGTTCGGTGAGTTCCGTCAGGTTCCCCAACCACGGCGGAATCGGTCCCGTCAACTGGTTTTGATACAGATTCAGGTAGTTCAGCTTGGTTAAGCCGCGGAACTCCGGTGGGATCGGGCCCGTGAGTTCGTTGTACCGCAGACCAAGACGCCTCAGATTGGTGAGGTGCCCCAGCTCGGGAGGAATAGTGCCCGTCAGACCGTTGCGCGCGAGCCAAAGAACCTCCAGGTTCGCGAGGCGACCCAGCTCCGGCGGGATAACACCAATTAGTCGGTTCCCCCCGAGGCCAAGCTCTTTCAAGTTCGCGAGATTCCCCAACTCCGGCGGGATGGTGCCCGTCAGACCGTTGAGGCCGAGGTAGAGGACCTCCAGGTTCGCAAGGTTTCCGAGTTCCGGCGGAATCGACCCTTGGAGGCCCTGGCCGAATTGCTCTGATCCTTCCCAATGGCCGCTGAGGTCAAGCCGGATCACCCGGCCGGTCGCGTCCGTGTCCACCCCGTACCATTCACCCAGCGGCGCGTCGGTCAGCCAGTTGGTGTTGTCGACCCAGTTCGGCCCGTCAGTGGCTTCGTACAGCGCGACGAGCGCTGCGCGGTCCGGGTTGATCGTGTGTGCAACGACCGCCAAGGCTGCGTCGCCCACAGCAACCTGGAGCGTCTGGTCGCCGATTGATTCCCCCAGCGTCCACACCGTACGCGCCAGACCGGCGCTGTCGGTGACGGCCTCGGTGGGATCCACCATCCCGTGCCCCACACCGGGCGTGAATACCACCGTCGCTCCGCCGACTGGCGAGCCCCCCGCATCCGCCACCCGCACCACCACGGGTTCGGCCAGCACCGCACCCAAATCCGCGGTCTGGCTGCTGCCCGATGCTGTTTCCAGCGCCGTGGGTGCCTGCTCTACTTGCACGGTAGCCGTGGCACTCAGGCTCTGGAACGTCGCCGTGACCGTCCCCGAGCCGTTGGCCACAGCCGAGGCCGTGCCGCCGGCGTCGATCGTGAACACGGCCCCGTCACTGCCCGACCACGTGACCGTTCCGGGGAACGCCGCGCCGTACTGATCCTTCACTGTCGCCCGGAAGACGACCGTCTCACTCAGCCACGTAAGCGTCGCCGACGAAGGCTCCACCGTGATGGAAGCTGGGCGGGGCGGCTCGGCGGGCGCGGGCTCCACGGCCCCGTCGCCGCAGGACAGGACGAGGAGGATGCCTGCAAAGGCCATCGCCGAAATCGTGAAGCCCGCCTTCCGTCCCGGTCCTCCGTCGGCGCGCCTGTTGCGAATGAGCGCCCGCCGCATCTCCGCGTGACCGTCTTGCCGTAGGCTTCTGGATTGCATTCCGGCTTCTCCCCGCTTGGTGGCGCGTGCGTTCCGGCTTCCATTCGGGATCGCGACGGTCACGTTACACATTGCTCGCGCACGCGCGGAAGACAGGTTCCGAATAGCGGGAAGCCGACGCTCGGCGCCTGCGTTCGCCACGAACGCCGCATGCACGTAACTGCATGATCGTTAGCTCACCGCCTCCATGCCTCCGCGCCGGGGATGCCCCGGCTGAACAGCGTCTCCAGCCCCTGCCCGGGGACGCGTCCGATGGCGTCCGCCGCGGTCTGGGTCGCGGGCGGCAGGTCTCGCAGGAATGCGCGCACTTGCCCGGTACGAGGATCGCGCAGGATCGCCATCGGTTGGTCCGTGGTCTCGTCCAGCACGACCACCCCGCCGCGTCCGGATAGCGTGATGCTCGCGAGGTCGTCCTCCCATCCCATCTGCACGGGCAGAGCGAACACGAAGCCCGCCTGTTCCCCCTCGCCGTCTGCCGTGACCGGCATATCAAAGGAGTACGAGAAAAGGAGCGTCCCATCTGGGTCCGTCCCTTCTATGGCATACTCGGTGCCCGGCGGAGGAAGTGCGGGTACGGCATCGACAACGAAGGCCGGATCGAGGAACGGAACCCCATCCTGATCTCGTCCACCCCACAACAGGAGCGTGCGGACAGGATCCGCAACCGCGGCCAACGCGCCCGTTGTGGCATCGTCCCGTGCGAGACGGTGATCGAGAGCCTTGTTGAAGAAGTAGTCGCTGATCCAGAGCTTATTGTTCCGACAATAGGACATGATATCCGAAGCATCCGGCGCAACCAATGCGCGCCGCCCGAAGTCGTACCCCCAAGTCCCGATGCTGCCGTAAGCATGGGGGAACCAGGGATCGACGCCGTCTGGACTGCCGCACGGGGCGTGCTGGAGCGAGAGATTGTGCCCCAATTCGTGGGCTATCACAGAAGCGTTGCGGATCGACGCGCTGGCATGCGCATCGCGGATCGCAACTCCGATCGCTGTAGAGTAGCTTCCGGGCTTTAGTCTCCCATCCGATATGCCCATCCAGTATCCCGAACCGCCCTCCATGAGACGCATCGCCTCAACCTGCCTCAAGATGTTGCGGATGTCTGGAGTGGATACCATCACGGGTTCGCGCGCCGTAACTTCGAATCCTGCTATCGGCAGCAGTGTCCGCACGTCGCTGAGCAATTCGTGGCTGCCTGGATTCGCCGCCATCGCGGAGACATCGTCCACGGCGGACCAGTCCGGATTCTCGGCCAGGAGAAACGGGATCAGGGTCAGGTGGAAGTCTGGCACGGCCCGCACGTCAACGGCCAGGCGGCCCGAATCGGGAATCCGCTTCGTAACGCCAAGTGAAGGATCGAGCGTGCCCTCCGGGTCGACCTCGATCACCATTTCCAGGCCCGGCGCGATGACCCAGTCCGGAATCTCCGCGTTGGCCGACAGCGCAAGATCACCTTCATTGATGTCGGTCGGAATGGGCTTGGCAACCGCGGCGATATCGGCGGTATGCCGTTCAACGCCATTCAGATAGAAAGTGGTCCGGACCGGAGGCATTGTGGCGGCGCTCTCCTTTGCAGCCGTCACGAACACACGAAGCAGCACGGGCTCTCCGGCCAGGAGCGGCACGGGATGATCCCACGACTGCACTGCCTGGGTCAGGTAAATCGCCAATCCGTCCGGGCAGCGCGCCAGCAGGCGGCGGGCAATGCCACTGAACCAGTCGTCATGAACGGGGTCGGATGGCAGGCACAGCTCTGTCCCCCCGGCCATGAACTGCTCAAGTCGGTTGAGTGCCGTGATGTCTGCGGGCAGCGGCCCGGCCAGATCGGGGTTGTCCGCAACAATAAGGGACTTCAGTAGCCTGAGGTTCGCGAACTCGGACGGCACGGGACCGGCCAGCGCGTTGGACCGCAAATCGAGACTCTCCAGCGCAGAGGCTGCGCCGAGCTCGGAGGGAAGTGGGCCGGAAAGCTGATTGTTGCCCAGATGCAAAGTGTCCAGATTCGTGAGACTGCCCAGTTCTGCGGGAATCGATCCGGAGAGCTGATTGTCGGCCAATTCCAGCATTGTGAGGTCTGCGAGACTCCCTAGCTCGGCAGGGATAGCGCTCGTCAGAACGTTGTCGGCGATTCGAAGGCGCTGCAAACTGCCGAGGCCACCGATCCCGAGAGGAATCGGGCCGGACAACTGGTTGCCGGACAGATCCAACGACGCGAGACGATCCAGAGCACCAAGTTGTTGCGGAATGCGGCCGGACAAGAGGTTGCCGGACAACGAGAGGGTTTCCACGGCGCCAAGCCTGCCAAGTTCCGAAGGAATGCTCCCGCTCAGTCCGTTGTTTGCCAGGTCGAGCACTTCGAGGCGAGTCAGGCCGCCGAGCTCATGCGGCACTCGGTCCGACAGCAAGTTGTCATTGAGCCTCAGATCGATCAGCTTCGCGAGATTGCCTAGTTCCACCGGAATCGGTCCGGTGAGTTCATTCTCAGCGAGTTCGAGCCAATACAAGTCGGCGAGGTCACCGAGTTCCGGCGGAATGGACCCGGACAACTCGTTGGCAAACAAACTCAACTGTCTGAGTCCCGACAGCTGCCCTAGTACGGCGGGAATCTCGCCACCAAGCCCATTCCCACCCAGGTGGAGCCGCGTCAGGTTGGCGAGGTCACCCAGTTCTTGCGGAATCGAGCCTGATAGGTCGTTGTAAGAAAGATCCAACTCTCTGAGTTCCGACAGCTGCCCAAGCTCCGCTGGAAGCGATCCGGACAAGCCGTAGCCCCTGAGCCGAAGCCCGACGACCTGACCAGCGGCATCGGTCTCAACGCCCTGCCACTGCGCCAACGGGACATCGGTCAGCCAGCCCGCGCTCTGATTCCAGTACCGGCCGTCCGCGCTGCGGTACAATTGTTCGAGAACGTCGCGGTCCGTAAGGGGAGGGCATTGCACTCCTGTTCCGATGTGGCGCGGGATCCCGTTCACCCATTCCCGAAACACGGGATCGTCAGCCGTGCAGAGCGACGTGCCGTCGTAGTCGAACTCCTCCAAGGGAAGGCCGACGAGGGACAAGGGCAATCGACCGACAAGCGCGTTGTCGCCGATCCTCAGTTCTGTCAGGCCGGCGAGCAGCCGCAACGCATCCGGAACGTGGCCCGAGAGGCCGTTGCCGGCCAAGTCGAGCTCCGAGACGCGGCCGATGGAATCAGTCGTAACCCCGTGCCACCGGCGCAGATCTTCGTCGGTCAGCCAGCCGTCGGATCGTGCCCAGCGCCAGCCGCTGGCGGCTTCGTACAACGCCTCCAGCGCCTGTTTGTCGATCTCGTCGCACCACGGGATATTGACCGGATACGCGACGTTCCCGCGAGCCTCTACCTGCCTGGCCCACTCGCGGAACGCGTCCGTTGAGGGCAGACATACCCCCTCGGTCCCCTGACAACCAAGCGACTCCATGTTGTTCAGCTGGGCAAAACTCAGCGGAAGTGATCCTGTCAACTGGTTACCGGACAAGGAAATGTCGCGCAACTGATGGAGGCTTCCGAGTTCAACAGGGACTTGGCCCGTCAGTTGATTGTCGGCCAAGTCCAGGCCTTGCAGGTTGACAAGGTTGCCCAGCCAAGGCGGAATCGAACCGGTGAGGTTGTTGCCCCACACATTAAGGAAGCGCAGGCTTGTGAGGTTCCTGAGTTCCGGCGGAATCGGACCCGTCAAGTTGTTGGCATAAAGAAAAAGCAAACCAAGGTTGGTGAGTCTCCCGAGTTCGGGTGGAATCGGGCCCGTGAGGTTGTTCTGATCGAGTATCAGCGTGTACAGCTTGGCAAGGTTGCCCAGTTCCGGCGGGATCGGGCCGTGCAGGTCATTCGGACCCAGCGTCAGATGCCGAAGCTCGCTGAGGTCACCCAACCAGGGGGGAATCGTACCGGTCAGACTGTTAAACCTGAGTTGAAGCGCCTGCAAGCTCGTGAGGCCGCGCAGCGCGGACGGAATCGGACCGGTCAACTCGTTTTCATCCAAGTCGAGCCTCGTCAGTTTGGCGAGCTCTCCCAACTCCGGCGGAATCGGGCCGCCGAGAATGTTGTACCTGAGGACCAGTGACTCCAGGTTGGCAAGCTGCCCAAGTTGAGGCGGGATCACACCCCGCAGGCTATTCTGTCCGAGAGCGAGCGAACGCAGGTTGGCAAGATCTCCGAGTTCCGGCGGAATCGTGCCCCTTAGGCCGTTCACCTGGAGGTCAAGCGACTCCAAGTACGTCAGATTTGCGAGATCTGGCGGGATCGTCCCGGAAAGTCCATGGCTCACCCAAACCCTTTCGCGGTGTCCACTGAGGTCAAGTCCAACCACCCTGCCGGAAGCATCTGTCTCCACCCCATACCACGCCCCCAAGGGCGCGTCAGTCAGCCAGTTGGTGTTGTCGACCCAGTTCGGTCCGTCGGTTGCCTCGTAGAGCGCCACCAGCGCTGCCCGGTCGGGGCTTTCCACCGTAACCTCGGCGACGCCCGACGCGTCACCCGCCGTCGCCGTGATCTTCGCCGTCCCTTCGGCCACTCCCGTCACCAGTCCGGAGTCGTCCACGGTAGCCGCCCCGGCGTCGCTCGAAGACCAGGAGAACACCGCGCCGTCCACTGCGTGGCCGTTCTCGTCGAAGGCTTCCGCCGCAAGCCGCAGCGTGTCGCCCAGCGTGATCGAGGCTTCGGCGGGCGAGACCACCGCCGAGCCCGCGGACTGCGTCACCGTCACCACGACCGCGGCCGACACGTCGCCCGCTGCCGCGGTCACCGTCGTGGTGCCCCCACCCACGGCCGTCGCCAGCCCCGCCGAGTCCACCACCGCGACCAGCGTGTCGCCGCTCGACCAGGTGACCGGGGCTTCGGCCATCACCCGCCCGGCCTGTTCACGCACCTCGGCCGCCAGTTGCGCGGTCTGGCCGAGCGCCGTGAACGCCACCGTGTCGGGGTTCACGGCAACCGTTGTCGGCAGCGGAGGCACCACGCTCAGTTCGGCCCCACCCGTGACGTCCGAGGCAGTGGCCGTCACCATGACCGCGCCCTCGGCAAGGGACTCGACCAGTCCCGCGGCGTCCACCCGGGCCACCAGCGTGTCGCTCGACAACCATGAGAACTCGGATCCCGCCACCCCGTGACCGTTGGCGTCGTTTGCCTCCGCAACCAGACGCACCGTGTCGCCGAACGCGACCAGGGTGTCCGCAGCGGGCGAAACGGCGACGGCGCTCACCACCTGGGCCACCGTCACAGCCGCAGTCCCCGATACCGAGCCCGCCATCGCCGTGATCGTTGCGCTTCCGTTCGCCGCCGCCGTCACCTGTCCCGACGCGTCCACCGCCGCAACCGAGGCGTCGCTGCTCGCCCACGCGACCAGGGCCCCCGCCATCACCTGCCCGTTCTGGTCGCGTACCTCGGCGGTGAACCGGTTCGTCTCTCCAAGGGCGCTCAGTGCGGCAGAACCCGGGCTGACCGTCACCGTGGTGGCGACGGGAGCCGGAGGCGGCGGCGCGGGCTCGACGGCGCCATCGCCGCAGGCGGAGATCCACCCGAGGCCCGCGAGACCCGCCATGACCCAGACAGACACTCTCTTGCCGGTTGCCTTTGCTTCGATCATTGGTCAGATGCGTCGTCCTGTACCGGAACATCCCTTTCGTCCAAGTCCAGCGGCGGCGGCCACTCCGTCACGCCGGGCAACCTCCCGGCCCCACGTGCTGCCGCAGGTGTCCGTGCACGCCACGGACGACAGAAGCGCGCCTCACAAGGGTAGTGATCTCCTTTAGATGCCACCATGGCCGTTTTCTGTCATGTTGCCATATCATTATGGCATGATTGAATCGTCATCCCTGGGGTTGGCTGCCATACCAGCGACGGATTACTCGACCCTCGTAATCGTCGAAGCCGTCGTCCTCCACGTTGGAGGAGTGCTTTGGATATGGCCACTTGTCCGTACGCTCGCTTATCGCGCTGCCGGATATCCAGGGGCGCGTGTGGCCCGCCCTTGCCTGGCGGAGCGCTGCGGATATATCATTTGTTCATGACATGGTACGATGCTGGCCAAGCATGAATAAGCGAGACCCCTACCGGATTCCCCCGTCGAACGCGCTGATCGCCTTCGAGAGCGCCGCGCGGCACGGCAACTTCACCCGCGCGGCGCGCGAACTGCGCACCTCGCAGTCGGCGGTGAGCCGCCAGATCGGCAAGCTCGAGACGTGGCTGTCGGCGCCCCTGTTCGAGCGCTCCCGCGCGGGGGTGGTCCTGACCGAAGCCGGAGAGCGCTTCCTGGACGGCGTCGGGGCCGGTCTCGCGGCCATTCACCGGGGCGCCGCCGAGGCGGCGGAAATCGCCAGCGCCCAGCAGGTGGTCATCGCCTGCTCGCACGATGCGTCCCACTTCCTGATCATGCCCCGCTTCGACATCCTCCGGCGGATGGTCGGCGAGGACGTCCAGATCCGCGTCGTGATCTACCACCACTCCGTCCGGAGTCTGCCGTCCGACCCGTCCGCCGACATCGTGCTGGCCTGGAACGCGGCGGGCGTCGCCCCGGAAGACCGGTTGTCCCTCAGGGAGGCCGTCCGACCCGTCTGCTCGCCCGCCTACGCGGCCGCCCACGCCGAAACCCTCGCCGGCCCCGTCTCCGGCTGGGGCGGGCTGACGTTTCTCGACCTGGTGCTGCCCAACGAAGGCTGGGCTTCGTGGGAAGACTGGTTCGCGGTGGCCGGACGCCCGGACAGGGCGCCGCGCCGCGTCGGGTTCGACTGCTACACCTACGCGCTGGAGGCCGCCGCCGCCGGGCATGGCATCGTGCTGGGCTGGCGGTACTTCGTGGACCGCCAGCTGGAAGCCGGCGCGCTGGTCCCCTTGGGCGACGGGTTTGTCGAAACCGGCAACCGCTACTTCGCCATGCTCACCGGGAAGGGCCGCCGCAAGCCGCTCGCGCGCCAGTGCCTCGCGTTCTTCGACCGGTCCGGATAGCGTCGCCCCCGTGCCGCAAGCCGAAGCGTGAAGGGCGGCACGACTCCAACGAGGCGAAACGCCGGATCCATCCCGGCACCGCCCGAGCTTCGCGAGGCCCGTTGAACGGGTTGCCCGAAGCGTTCGCGGGGGTGCTCCGCCACCGGGTACGCTGCCGGTCGGCACGCCGGCCCTGACGGCCTTCACGGCGGAACCCGCTTCGGGGTTGAATGGCTGTGGGCTTACCTCCTTGTACCCCGATATTCGGCGTTTGTTCGGTATCGGCCCGCAAGCAGTTCCAACACCAGCTCCGCGCTGCGTGCCGAGGCCCCGCGCCGCCTCCTGATGACGCGCCGGCCCTGCCGGGACATTTGGCGGCGGGCATCCACGTCTTGCAGGAGAAGGGCCGCCGCTTCCATGGCCTCTTTCGGGGACGAGGTTACGATAATGCCGCCGCCCGCCCGCAGCGCCGAGACCACGTCGGCGAAGTTGTCGTGGTGGGGACCGATGATGGTCGCGCACCCGGCCGCGACGGAGGGGATGGGATCCGACCCGCCCATGGGTGCGAAGCTCCGACCCACGATGGCGACATCCGCCAGCGCGTACGCCAGTTCCAGCTCGCCCATGGTGTCGAGGAGGAAGAGGTCGGGCGGGGGGACACGGTCGGCAATATGGCCGGACGGAGTCGGGACGGCTTCGTTGCCGGTGGGGGTACCTTCCGGGTCGAGGCTGCCGCTCCGGGCGCGGCTCCGGCGGCGGATGGCGGTGTGGAGGGCGGCGACGGCGTCGAACCGCTCGGGCTTTCGGGGCACCAGGAGCAGTTGGGCGGGGGGGGGGCGGGTGGCGATCAGCTCCTTCTCTTCGCCCGGCCCGGTCGAGCCGGCGACGATGAGGGGCCGGGTCCGGTCGAGGTCGAGGTCGGCCGCGAGCGCCTCGGCCGCCAGAGGCGTCGTGGCGGCGGATTCGGTGGCGAGGGTGTCGGCCGCGGGAAGCTCGCTGGCGTGCACTTCGGTCGCGGGAGGGGCGGTGGCGGCGGTCGTGGGCCGGCCCGGGGGAGGTCGGCCGGAGGTGTCCCATTTCATCGTGTCGGTGACCCGCACGCGGTTGCGGGGGACACCCAGATCGGTGAAGCGGCTGGCGTACGCTTCGTTCTGGGCGCCCACGTCCGCGAGCTGGCGGAACAGGGGCCGCACCCACCGCCGCGCACGCCGGTAGCCGCGGTAGCTGGAGGCGCTCATACGGCCGTTCACCACGCACACGGGGATGCCCCGCCTCGTGCACTCGGTGACGAAGTTGGGCCACACCTCCAGCTCGGTGAGGGCCACCACGTCCGGGCGCACGGCGTCCAGGAAGCGCCGCACCATCCAGGACAGGTCGAGGGGGTAGCGGACCACCGCATGACGGTTTCCGTACAGCGACCGCGCGCGCTCCACCCCGGTGTCGGTCGTGCTGCTCACGACCACCCGAGCGCGGGCGGCCAGGAGGTCGACCAGCTGCCGGATCGCGGCAACCTCACCCACGCTGACGCCGTGGACCAGCACGGTCGGGGGTCGGGGGCGGGCGGGCGCGCCGTCCGTGGGCAAAGCCTGTACATCCGGGGCGCCCACATGCCCGAATCGGCCCCTCCAGTCCGTCCTCCACTTTCCTCTCGCGAGGCGAGCCGCCACGACCGGGCTGGCCAGCAGGGCGGCCATCAGGTAGAAGAGGTCGTAGCGGAGCATCTCGCCTAGCAGTCGGTGGGTGAGTCCGCGCGAGCACCGAGAGCGGTGAGGCACCGGGCTGGCAGGGCGTTCTGGGGACCAAATAGCCGAATCCCTGCGTGACAGGGATCACGCTCTTTCCCGAAGAGGATCGCACTGCGTCCCTGAACGGTTATCATTTGCCCGTCCTCAGCATTCATCCTTGGTGATTATCCACCTGACGCGAATCTCCGCCATCGGGCAGTTCGGCGGTAGTCCTCCATGGCCATGGCGATCGAGAAAACATCGCAGCGCCCCGAGCCGGAACCGCAGCGCCCCGCGCCAGCATCCCGGCGCCCCGCGCCAACATCGCAGCGCCGCGAGCCAGCATCCCGGCGCCCGGGGCCAACCTCGCAGTTCGCGCTCCCGGATGCCCCCCGGGCCATCCTTCTCGTGCGCCTCACCGCGCGCGGCGACGTGCTGCTGGCATCGCCCATGGTCGAGGCTTTGAGACGCCGCTATCCGAAGGCGCATATCGCGTGGGCGGTGGAGTCCCACGCCCGCAGCATGATCGAACATCACGAGGGCCTCGACGAGATCATCGTCTGGGACCGCGCCGCGTGGAAGGGCATAATCCGGGCCGGACGCTGGGGGGCGCTCTGGCGTGCGTTTCGGGAACTGCGCGCGAGGCTTCGGGCGCCCGGATTCGACATCGCCCTCGATCTGCAGGGGCTCCTGCGCAGCGGATGGGTGGCGTGGCTCTCGGGTGCCCCGGTGCGCATCGGGCTCGGCTCGAAGGAGGGCAGCTGGATGCTGATGACCGGCACCGTGCCCCGTCACGGCACCGCGCCCGGAAGCACCAGCCTGCAGTACCCGTACTTCGCGGACGCCCTCGGGCTCCCGAGCGAGGCGCTGGCGCTGCACCTGGTCCTCGGCGACGGGGAAAAGGAGTTCGCGGCACGCTTGATCGCCGAACATGGTCTGGCGGAAGGCTACGCCGCGCTCGCCCCCTTCACCACCCGGCCCCAGAAGCACTGGTTCGAGGACCGCTGGGCTGCGCTGGCGGGGCGCATCCGTGACGAATTGGGCCTGCCGGTGGTCATTCTGGGCGGACCGGCGGACCGTGAGGCCGGGCGGCGCATCGCGGGCACCGGCTCACCTGCCCCGATCATCGACCTGACCGGCCGCACGCGGCTGGGCGAGGCGGCGGCCGTGGTGAGGCACGCCGGGCTCTTTCTGGGGGTGGATACCTGCCTGTCGCACGTCTCGGTCGCGTTTCACCGGCCCTCCGTGCTCCTCTTCGGATCGAACATCCCCTATCGCGAAGCACCGCACGCTCGGGCCCGCATCGCGCTGGAACTCCAACCCTGCGCGCCCTGCGGCAACCGGCCCACCTGCGACGGCGTCTTCTGGTGCATGCAGGCGCTGGGCGTGGACGAGGTGTTCGCGATGGCGAGGGCGGTGGTCCGGGAAGGCTGAGCCTCGCGACCCCGCCACCGGCGCTGCCCGCGCATGACTTGCGGGCCGAGCGTCGCTCGTCATCGGCATCCTCGAAGAGACCCCTGCGGAAACCCTTTCGCACGGGGCGCGGTCCTGCGTCTATTGGGGGGTCCGACGCGTCGCTCCGGCGCCCTTCCCCGCCGACCCCAGACTCGAGCCGCCCTTGTCTTTCGTCCATCTCCACTGCCATTCGGAGTTCTCCCTCCTCGACGGCGCCAACCGTCTCACCGATCTCGTCCACAAGGCGAAGGAGTTCGAGATGCCGGCGCTGGCCCTCACGGACCACGGGTGCCTTTTCGGGGCCTGGGCCTTCCGCAAGGCGGCGGAGAAGGAGGGCGTCCGGCCCATCATCGGCATGGAGGCGTACGTGGCCCCCGGCGACCGGCGGCACAAGGAGCCGATGCGCGTGGGGGGGCGCGAGATCAAGAAGCCGTACCACCACCTCGTGCTGCTCGCCCGCGACCGCGAGGGGTATCAGAACCTGATCAAGCTCTCCTCGATCGGGTACCTGGAGGGCTTCTACTACAAACCGCGCATCGACCGCGAGGTGATTCAGCGCCATTCGGCGGGGCTGATCTGCACCTCCGCGTGCATGGCGGGGGAAGTGGCGCGCGGGCTGGCCGGGGACGACTGGGAGGCCGCGCGCGAGGCGGCGGAGTGGCACGCCAACGTCTTCGGGGACCGGTACTACCTGGAGGTCCAGGGGCACGACACGCCGGGCCAGGACACGGTGAACGAGAAGGTGTTCCGGCTCGCCGGGGAACTCGGTCTGCCGGTGGTCGCGACCAACGATGCCCACTTCCTGCACTGCGAGGATCACAGTGCGCACGACATCCTCATCTGCATCGGGCTCGGAAAGGACCACGACGACGAACACCGGATGCGCTACGACAAGGGGCTCTACTTCAAGTCGGGCTCCGAGATGGCCGAGCGCTTTCCGGACCATCCCGAAGTGCTGGAGAACACGCTGGCGATCGCCGATCAGGTCGACGTCTCCTTCGAGAAGAAATACTTCCTGCCCGAGTTTCCCATTCCCGAAGACCATGCGGACAGCGACGGCTATCTCCGGTATCTGAGCATCGAGGGGGCGAAGAAGCGCTACGGAGATCCGCTTTCTGACGAGGTGCGCGAGCGGCTGGACTATGAGCTCGGGGTCATCGCCGAGACCGGCTACGCGGGATATTTCCTCATTACCTGGGACTTCATGCGCTGGGCCCGCGAACACGGCGTTCCGGTCGGGCCCGGACGGGGCTCGGCCGCCGGTTCGCTGGTGGCCTACTCGCTCTGGATCACCAATATCGATCCCCTCGAGTTCGGACTCCTCTTCGAGCGCTTCCTGAATCCGGAGCGCAAGGAGATGCCGGACATCGACATCGACTTCTGCTTCGAGCGCAGGGGCGAGGTGATCGACTATGTGCGGCGCAAATACGGCCGCGACGCCGTGGGACAGATCATCACCTTCGGCACCATGAAGTCGCGCGCGGTGGTGCGGGATGTGGGCCGGACCCTCGGCTTCAAGCCGAGCGAGACCGACCGCATCGCGAAGATGATCCCCAATCAGCCGGGCCAGGCGCTGACCATCGGGGAGGCGCTGGAGAAGATATCCGACGTCAGGGAGCTGTACCGGACGGACGAGCGCTATCGGAAGCTCTTCGACTATTCGCGCACCCTGGAGGGACTGAGCCGGCACGCGTCGGTGCACGCGGCCGGGGTCGTGATCGCGCCCGGGCCGCTCTCCGACTATGTGCCCGTGTGCGTCCAGTCGCGGGGCAGCGGGGTGCGCGGGAACGGGGCGGCCCGGGCGGCGGGCGGAGGGGCGGCATCGCGCGACGGCCCGGCGCCTGACGTGGATGTGGTCACGCAGTACGACATGAACAGCGTGGACGACGCCGGCATGCTCAAGATGGACTTTCTGGGGCTGCGCACCCTCACCATCATCCACGACGCCGTCGAACTGGTAAAGGCGAAGCACGGGGCGCTGCGCCACCCGGAGACGGGCGCGGTCCATTCAACCATGGACGACGTTCCCCTGGACGACGCACGGGTCTACGAGATGCTCGCGCAGGGGGGCACGTCGGGCGTGTTCCAGTTCGAGTCCGCGCTGGCCACGGGAAAGCTGCGGGCCATGCGCTGCGACCGTTTCGAGGACCTGGTCGCCACCAACGCCCTCATCCGGCCCGGTCCCCTCGACTCCGGAATGACCGACGTCTATATCCGGCGCAAGCTGGGACAGGAGCCGGTCACATATCCGCATCCCGAACTGGAGGAATTGCTCGAGCCCACCTACGGCATCATCGTCTATCAGGAGCAGGTGATGCGCATCGTGAATATCCTCGCGGGATATTCGCTGGGTGAAGCCGACGTCGTGCGCAAGGCGGTGGGCAAGAAGATCCCGGAGCTGATTCGCGCCGAGCTGGCGACCTTCCGGGAGCGCGCCACCGGCAAGGGGGTGGACCCGCAGGTCGCCGGGGAGCTCGCCGACCAGATCGAGACCTTCGGGCGCTACGGCTTCAACCGCGCGCACAGCGCCGGATACTCGCTCCTGTCGTATCACACCGCGTGGCTCAAGTGCCACTATCCCGCCGAGTTCATGGCGGCGCTGCTCTCGTCGGTGCTTTCGAATACCGACCAGGTTGTGAAGTACATTCTCGAGAGCCGCGAGCTGCACCGCTCCATCCCGGACCTCGAGGAGCCCATCGATCTGCTGCCGCCGGACGTGAACGAGTCGGGGTGGAAGTTCACGGTCACCGGGGGCGCCCAGATTCGATTCGGGCTGGGCGCGGTGCGCGGGGTCGGGGCGGCCGCGGTCGAGTCGGTGCTGGGGGCGCGGGCGGAGGGCGGGCGTTTCGAGACGCTGTTCGACTTCCTGGATCGCATCGACACGCGTGCGCTCAACAAGCGGGCCTGCGAGGCGCTGATCGCGGCGGGCGCGCTCGACGCCTTCGGACACCGGGCCCAACTGGTGGCCGGGCTGGACGTTGCCTACGCCGACGTGAACGCACGTCAGGCGGATCGGGAGGCTGGCCAGGAATCGCTCTTCGGGGGGCTGGACGAGGTCGACGATCCGGCGCCGGAGCTTCCCACCGTTCCCGAGTGGCCGGAACGCAAGCGGCTGGCGCAGGAAAAGGAGGCACTCGGATTCTTCATCTCCGGCCATCCGCTGGACCGCTTCAGCGATGCCGTGCACGTTTTCCGGGAGGTCAACACCTCCAGGCTGCGCAGGCACGCGAACGCGTCCGTCGAGATCCCCTGCGTCGTGACCCAGGTGCAGCGCCAGATCTCGCGCAGGGACAACTCGGAGTGGGGGCGGATCACCATCGAGGACTTCCACGGAACCGCGCAGGTGCTCGCCTTCCGCGACGCCTGGGCGGCCGGCAAGGAGCCGCTGCAGCAGGATGCGGTGGTGCTGATCCGGGGCAAGGTGTCGGGCCGGGAGCGCGACGAGGAGGACCCGCCGATCTTCCTCGACGAGGTGGAGCTGCTGGACGACGTGCTCACCTCCGGGCGGCTGGCGCTGCGCATTGCGCTGGACGGGAAGGCCGAAGTCCCGAAAGACGCCTTCGCCAGCGCGAAGAAGATGCTCGCGGAACATCCGGGAGACGCCCCGCTGGAAGTGCGTTGGCGGTCCGGCAGCGGGGAGCGCGACCTGCGGTTGCGCTCGAGGACGCTGAGGGTGGATCCGGGAGCCGCGACTTTGAGGGAGCTGCGGGAGGTGCTGGGGCAGACGCGGGTGGAGTTGGTGCGGGCGTAGGCTGGTGCGGTTGCAGGGACTGGTTCGGACGTCACTGACATTGTATGATGTCTACTGGTGATTTACTGGTGATATCCCTCCTCGATCGCATGCGTCGGATTTCAGGACGGCTGGGGCTGCTTCTGGTCCTGCTGGGGGCGGCGGGATGTTTTCGTGTGAACACGCCGCGTGCGGCGCGGGTCACTCTCCCCCGCGACGCGGAGCCGCGGCAGGAGTACAAGTCGCGTCTGGGAAATCCCGCGTTCTACGACGAGTTCGGCGTTCGTTACCGCGTACTGCAGACCAGCAAGGACTTCGTACAGCGCGGGGTCGCTTCCTGGTACGGCCACCCCTTCCACGGCCGGGCGACCTCCACGGGCGAAACCTACGACATGTACGCCATGACGGCGGCGCACAAGACGCTCCCCCTCCCCACCTACGTGCGGGTCACCGACCTCGACACGGGCAACCGGGTGGTGGTGCGGGTGAACGACCGGGGGCCGTTCGTGGAGGGCCGAGTAATCGACCTCTCCTACGTCGCGGCGGTGAAGCTGGGAATCGCCGACAGGGGGACCGCGCGGGTGGAGGTGCGGGCGCTCGACCCTCCCGCGGTGGATCCGCCGCGGATGGAAGCGTTGGCGCTGGGCCGGGCGAGGATGGATCCGCCGGGGATCGGAGCGTTCGCGCTGGGCTCGCCGGGTGTGGATCCGGGACTCGAGGCGTGGTTGAGTCGGTCGGGAGGTGCGGGCGATGCAATGCGGGTTTGGGCTAGTCACGCGAGCCCGCTCCCCGGTCCCAGGTGGTGAAGGGACGCTCCACCAGGTTGGTGTTCAGGTAGCGCGGATCGTCGGTGACCTCCTCACCCAGCCATTGGGGACGGGCGAACGTCTGGTCCTCATGGGACAGCTCGATCTCGGCGACCACCAGACCGGCGTTCTCCGCGTGGAACTCGTCGACCTCCCAGATGTGTCCGTCGGGCCCGGGGATGTCGTAGCGGGTCTTCTCGATGAACGGGCGCCGGCATAGTTCGCTCAGCATCTGAATCGCGTCCCCGAGCGGGATCGAGTACTCGAACTCGGAGGCGCGCGGGCCGACCTTGTTGCCCTTCACATTCAGCGAGGCCCGATCGCCGGCCGTGCGCACCCGCACGGAGCGCGTGCTGGAGGTGGACAGGTAGCCCTGGCGGATGCGGACCCCGGTCACCCCGGACCTCGATGCAGCGGCTCTCCATGCATCGGACCGCACCAGAAACTTGCGCTCGATCTCGTGCGCCATCGCGGTCTTCCCTGCTTCCCGGGTTGCGTGGCGGATTCCCGCCAATCCAAACTGCGGCTCGACAGCCGGTCGCCAACAGGGGCGGTCTCGGCGTCGTCGGGGACCGCCGCGGCGAACAGAGGAGCATGACATGGATGGGTCGTTGCAGGAGCAGAGGCCGCCGAAGAGGCACCGGGCGGCGCAGGTGCGCGGGGTGCGCGGGCAAGGCGGCGCGGGCGTCTCCCGCCGGGAATTCCTGGGCGCGGCGGCCGGGGCTGCCCTTCTCGGACCCGGGTTGCCGTCGTGGCGCCGGGCGGATCCCTACGTGCTGGTGCTCGGGGTGGCCCAGGATGGCGGCATGCCCCAAACCGGGTGCTACGCGCCCCGGTGCGACCGGGCCCGCGAACGCGAGCAGCCGCGCTACGTGTGCTCTCTCGCCATCGTGGAGCCCGACGCCGACCGATACTACCTGGTGGACGCCTCTCCCGATCTCCGCCAGCAGATGGACCTGATCGACGCCCCGGGTTTCCGCGCTCGCGCTCAGGCGCGGCGGCCCTTCGACGGGATCTTCCTGACCCACGCACACATGGGGCACTACCTGGGGCTCGCCCACCTGGGCCGGGAAGGCCTGGGGATCGCCCCCACGCCGTGCTACTGCACCCCGGAGATGGCGGGCTTTCTTGCATCCAACGGCCCCTGGAGCCTGCTCGTGGACGAGGGGCGCCTGGACCTGCGCCCCGTCGAGTTCGACCGCTGGTACGAGATCGACGACAGCCTCTCCGCGATGGCCACCCCGGTCCCCCATCGCCCCGAGTTCTCGGATACCGTCGGCTGGACCTTCCGGGGTCCGAGCCGCTCCCTCCTCTATCTCCCGGACATCGACAGCTGGGAGGAATGGGACCGGGACGTCGCGGAGGTCGTGCGCGGTGTGGACGTGGCCCTGCTGGACGCGACCTTCTACAGCCCCGGGGAGGTGCCGGGGCGGAACATCGCGGACATCCCGCACCCCATGGTGCCCCACTCGATGGATCTGCTGCAGGAGGTTGTGCGGGGGGATAGCGGGGTCGCGTTCATCCACCTGAACAACACCAATCCGGCGTTGGACGAGGCTTCGCCGGAGGCCCGGGAGATCGCGCGCCGGGGGTTCTCGGTGGCGACCGAGGGGCAGAGGTTCGGGCTGTAGCCGGCTGCTACGGCGTGTCGCGGCGGAGGATCGCCCGCGCGCCCAGCACTGCACCGAACGCGATGGCGGAGCCGAGCAGGCCCACGACGCTGGCGGTGAACAGCGGCGGAAGGTTGTCGATGAGGCCGGTGCGGACCGCGACCCAGAGCATCACCCCGAACGCGATCGCGGCAAGGGCCTCGGGTGAGCCGGCGCGGCGCGTGTAGAGGCCGCCCAGGACGGGCACGAAAAGGCTGACGGCGAGCAGCGCGTAGAAGATCGTGAGGGCCTCGATGACGCCGGGAAGCACCGCCGCCAGGAGGATGCCCAGCGCGCCGCCGGTGAGGGCCGCGATGCGGGCCACACGCAGGACGGAGGCGTCGGAGGCCTCGGGGCGGACGAAGCGGCGGTAGAGGTCGCGCGAGAGCGACGTCGAGAGCATGAAGAGGATGGCGTCCGAGGAGCTCAGCTCCGCCGAAAAGACGGCGGCGAGGCCGAGGGTGCCCAGCCACAGGGGAACCCCCACGGTGAGCACGAGCGGAAGGGCGAACTCGTGGTCGGCCAGCGCCGGGTCGTAGACGCGCGCAATCATGCCAAGGAGCGGAGGGACGGCGGCGAAGACGAGGAGGGCGACCGCGGTGGCGGCGAGGCCGATGCGGATCGCGCGGGCGTCGACGGCGCCGTAGGCCTTCTGGATGAGGCCGGGGGAGATGACGAAGCCGGGCGCGACCAGGGCGAGATAGATCCAGCCGGATTCGCCTCCCTGCAGGAAGTCCAGGCCGTCGGGTGGGGCGGCGGCGGCGACCGCCTCCCAGCCGCCCGCGGCGGCCATCGCCCATGGGAGGGCGATCCCGAAGCCGGCGACCATGACGACCAGCTGCACCAGGTTGACCCACGCGGCCACCATGAGCCCGCCCGCGGCGAAGTAGGCGGTGGCGACCACCCCGCCCACCAACACCCCCCATCCCCGCGGCCACCCGGCCACGACCGTGAAGATATCGGACATCGCGATGAGCTGGCCGGCCAGCAGCGCGAGCGTCCCCAGCCATAGCAGCACGGCGATGATGGCGCGCACAGAGGGGCCGTAGCGGTCGTCGAGGTAGTCGCCCAGGGTGAGGTGGCCGCGGGCGCGCGCGACCGCCCAGATGCGCGGCCCCACCCAGAGCGCGAGCACCAGGGTGCCGACTCCCGCGGAGCCCACCCACCACCAGCCCGCGAGGCCGTCCCGGTAGCCCAGGCCGGCTGCACCGATGGTGGTGCCCGCGCCGATGTTGGCGGCGAGGATGGTGGCGAAGAGCAGTCCCGGGCCGAGCGACCGGCCCGCCACGAAGAAGCCGCCCGCGCTCGAGACCCGCCGCCCCAGCCAGAGGCCGAGGCCGATCAGGCCGGCGGAGTAGGCGAGGAGCAGGAGGAGGGTGGCGTTCACGGGCGGGGGGTGGGGGTGGGTGGCGGGGCGGTGGGATGGTCGTGGGCCGGGGCGGTGGGTCCGGTGGCGGGATGGGTCCGGGCCGGGGCGGTGGGATGGTCGGATGGGTCGGGGGGGTCGCCCGGTGGCGGCTGCAGGTCGGCCGCGGTGGGGAGGCCGGGGAGGGGGGTCGCGCTGCGGACGGCGTCCAGGATCGCCGCCGCAACCACGTCGGCCGCAAGCGCGCCCACCTGCCCGGCGCTCGCCCGCGCGCTGTCGGCGAGGGTGCCCGTGGCGAGCGAGAAGGTGGTGTCGCCGTCGCCGGGAGTGTGCGCCGGGTAGAGCGCGCGGGCGTACCCGTCCTGGGCCATCAGAGCCACCCGGGTGGCCTCGGCCTTGGTGAGGCGCGCGTTGGTGGCGACCACCCCTATGGTCGTGTTCCGGCCGGCAGACCCGCCCGATGGACCTCCTGCGCGAAGGAGGACGCGGGCGTCCGCCAGGGTGGTCCCGTCCTCGGCGCGCACGCCCGCGACCACCCGGCCGGTCGCGGGGTCGATCACATCGCCCACGGAGTTGACCGCCACCAGGGCGGCGACCACCAGCCCGGTGGGCAGCGTGATGGAGGCGCTGCCGACCCCGCCTTTCATCGCGCGGCCCATCCCCGCCAGCTTGCCGACGGTCGCACCCGCGCCCGCACCGACACTCCCGGACTCCACCGGGCCCTCGGTCGCGCCGGCTGACGCCCGGTACCCGCACTCGGGTCCGGGGCGCACGGTCCAGTCCCCGCCCACGCCCAGATCGTACAGGATGGCGGCGCTCACGATCGGTACGCGCACGACCGGACCGACCGGGTACCCCACCCCCTGCTCCTCCAGGTAGCGCACCACCCCGCTGGCGGCGTCCAACCCGAAGGCGCTGCCGCCGGCGAGCACGACCGCGTTCACGATCTCGACGGTGTTGACGGGGTCGAGCAGGTCGGTTTCGCGCGTGCCGGGCGCTCCTCCCCGCACATCCACGCCCCCTACCGTGCCTTCGGGCGCGAGCACGACCGTGCACCCGGTGGGACGCTCCGCCAGGGTGTGGTGACCCACGCGAATGCCGGGTACATCGCTCAGTCCGCCGCCAGGCGCGGCGCCCCTTGTCTCCTGCGACCACGCCGCGCCCGCGCACAGGAGCACCAGCGTGGTGACCACCCCCGCCGCGCGCGCAAACCTGGCCCCGCAAATGACCGAACCGGACGCACCCGCCGGCGCGGACCGGCGGCAGCTTCCGTATCCACCGGTCGACATTGGCGCGGGCCACAACGAGACATACCGCATGGTGGACAATCTCCAACCGGGATCGCGGGAGGGGAAGCCCGGGCCATCACCCGGCCGGCGTACCATGCCTGCCCATCCCGCATGATTGCCGCCCTGCCCTCCCCACGCGATCTTCCGACCGCTCCGCCGAATCCACTATCTCCACGTCCCTGGCCCGTGATCACCATCCGCCCCATCCGCCGCGCGCTCGTGCCGGTCGACGCCGCAGCAGCAGACCGCGTCAGCGCCCCCAACTACGACGAGTTCCAGAGCGACGACGAGGTGCGCGCGCTCATCCGGAGTGCCCCCGAGAGCGTGCTCCGCGTGACCATGCCGCACTGCGATCCCGGGGCGGAGGACGAGGTCGCCGCCGACTCTCCTCCCGCGCTCGCGCGCGCCGCCGCCAACATGCGGGCGCTCATCGACAGCGACAGCGTGCGCGTCGAGCACGATCTGCTCTACGTCTACCGCATCGACGACCCGGCCCGTCCCGGCGTCGATCAGATCGGCCTTGGCGGCATGGCGCGCATCGATGAGATCCGGACCGACGCCAGCCCGGCCGCCCCCATCATCCGCAACGAAGGCGTCCGCGAGCCGAAGGCGCGCGGGCGGGCGCAGCTCATCGAGGCCACCGCCGCCTTCATCGGCACGGTCAACTGCGCCGTTCCGGACACATCAGGGGCGTTCGCCCGCGCCCTTGAGCGGCTCGCGTCGGATCGCGCGCCCGACCACGGAGCCGACGACGACCGCGGCTGCCGCCACGAAATCTGGCTGATCGACGACCCCTCCATCCAGGCGCGGCTGATCGGGCTCGCGGCCGCCGAGCCGGAGGCCTACGTCGCCGACGGCAACCATCGCAGCGCCGCCGCCGCGATGCTCGACCGCGAGCACTTCCTGTGTGTCTTCTTCCCTCTGGCGCGCATGTCGCTGGCCCCCTACAACCGTCTCGTGCGCGACGTCGGCCTGGAGACCGAGGTTGTGCTCGCGGGTCTGCGCGAACGCTTCGCGATCGAGGAGGTCGCAGGAGCGCATCAGCCCGCCCGAACGCACCACATCGGCCTCTTTGCGGGCAACTCCTGGTACCGCCTGCGCCCGCTTCCCGGCAGCTACGACGAGCGCAACGCGGTCGAGTGCATCGACGCCGACATCGTCCAGCGCAACTTCTTCGACGCCGTCCTCGGCATCACCGAACCGGGCGATCACAGGCTCAACTTCGTGGGAGGAGACCGCGACCTCGACTTCCTGCAGGCGGGTGTGGACAGCGGCGAGTATCGCTATGCGGTCACGCTCGCGCCCGTCACCCTTCGCCAATTCGCGGCGGTGTGTCGCCAGAATCGCATCATGCCGCCCAAGTCGACCTGGTTTCAGCCTAAGATCCGCAGCGGCCTGGTGATTGCGCTGGAAGAGGAAGAGGCCGGCTCGAAGTAGAGCGCCGCGGTTGGCACCGTCGGCCCGTGGTCCCCATTCTTACGGGTCCCCCCGTCAGACCGCCGGACCGGAGGTTGTCCCGATGCTCGACTCCAATTCCACCCGACGACGTTTCATGGCCCATTTCGCCGGAACCGGGCTGGGCGCCACTCTGCTCCCCGGCGTGCTCTGGGCCAGAATGCAGGAGGCCGGCGCCCGGGAAGTCACCGCCGAGATGCTGGGCGATGCGCTGGCGATTTCGGGTCTCGACTTCAGCGACGAAGAGCGCGAACGCATGCTCGAGTCGGTGAACGACCGGCTGGAGGACTATCAGGAACTTCATGAACTGAAGATCCCCAACGACATCTCGCCGCCCTTCCACTTCAACCCGCTCGTCCCGGGCATGCAGGTGGACCGTTCGGTCACACCGTTCAGAATGAGCGACCTGCCGAAGATCGAGCGACCCTCGAACCTCGAGGACGTCGCGTTCTGGACCGTGCGGGAGCTCTCGGAACTCGTTCGCACCCGGCAGGTGAGTTCGGTCGAACTGACCGAGATGTACCTGCAGCGCCTGGAGCGCTACAACCCGCTGCTCAACTGCGTGGTCACCCTCACCGACGAGCTGGGGCTGGCGCAGGCGCGCGAGGCGGACCGTGAGATCGCCGCCGGACGGTACCGGGGGCCGCTGCACGGCATCCCGTGGGGCGCCAAGGACATCATCGCGACCCGTGGATACAAGACCACCTGGGGCTCGCCCGCCTATCAGGACCAGGTGATCGACATGGACGCGTCGATCATCGAGATGCTGCGTGACGCGGGCGCGGTGCTGGTCGCCAAGCTGACGACCGGAGAACTGGCCGGAGGAGACCGGTGGTTCGGGGGCCAGACGATGAACCCGTGGGACCCGTCGACGGGCTCCGGTGGTTCTTCGGCGGGTCCGGGGTCCGCTACGGCGGCCGGGCTTGTCGCCTTCTCGATCGGAACCGAGACCAGCGGCTCCATCCTGGGACCCTCGTCGCGCTGCGGCCTCAGCGGGCTTCGTCCGACGCTGGGCCGGATCAGCCGGTACGGGGTGATGGCGCTCTCCTGGACCCAGGACCGGCTGGGACCGATGTGCCGCTCCGCCGAGGACTGCGCGCTGGTGATGCGGGCGATCTCGCGTCCCGACGGCCTCGACCTGAGCGTGCAGGACCTCCCCTTCAACTGGGACGGCACCCGGGCGGCTACCGGCCTGCGGGTCGGGTACCTGGAGGGGGCGTTCGAGGAGATCGAGGAGGCCGACTACCGGACCGCCCACCAGCGCACCCTCGAGGAGCTCGAGTCCCTCGGTTTCATGCTGACGCCCATTCACATCCCCGAATGGTCGATCAATGTTACCGCGCACAGCGTGGAGATGGCGGTCTTCTTCGACGAGCTGCTCCGTTCCGGCAGGGCGGAGCTGCTGGGCCGCCAGACGCGCGCCGACGGTTTGCGGTCCGCCAGGGTGATTCCCGCGGTCGAGTACCTCCAGTCACAGCGCGCGCGCACCATGATGATGATGCAGCTCGCGGAGGCGACCTCCGGCGTGGATGTCTATCTCATCCCTCGGGCGCCGCGCCGCCCCCCCGGTCAGCAGTCCGACGAGCCGCCGCCCTACAGCCACGGCCGCAACGCGAGCAGCATGACCAACTACGCGACCCATCCCGCCCTTGCGGTGCCCAACGGTTTCAATGATGCCGGGCTCCCCACGAGTATGACCTTCTGTGCTCAACCCTTCCGCGAGACGGAGCTGTTGACGGTGGCGCGCGCATATCAGGACGCGACCGATCACCACCGGAAGTACCCGGATCTCGAAAGCACGGCGTCCGGATAGGACGAAACCAGGAAGGCCGAAGCCCGGCGCGGGTAATGGCGCGACCATGATCGACTCACTGATCGGACGGACGCCGACGCTGCGCCTCGAGCGCGTCGTGGACCCGACCATGGCGGAGGTGTGGCTCAAGCTGGAGGGCATGAATCCCGCCGGCTCGATCAAGGACCGGACGGCGCGGGCGATGGTCGACGACGCCGAGGCGCGGGGGCTTCTCAAGCCCGGAGGCACCATCGTCGAACCCACCTCCGGGAATACCGGCATCGGCCTGGCGCAGATCGCGGCGTGGCGCGGATACCGGCTCATCCTCTGCATGCCTTCGTCGATGAGCTCGGAGCGCAAGCGCACGCTGAAAGCCTACGGTGCCGATATCGTCCTCACCGACCCGGAGCGGCGCATGCTGGCGGCGCGGGAGGAGGCTGAGCGCATCGCGTCGGAGACCGGAGCCTTCTACCCGGACCAGTTCTCCAATCCCGCCAATCCGCGCATCCACTACGAGACCACCGGGCCGGAACTCTGGGCCGACATGAATGGGCGCATCGATGTGTTTGTGTACGGATCGGGGACCGGCGGGACCATCAGCGGGGCCGGGCGGTTCCTGAAGGGGATGGATCCGCGCATCCAGGTGGTGGCGGTGGAGCCGGCGCGCTCGCCGGTGATTTCAGGGGGGGAGCGCGGGCAGCACCAGTTCCAGGGAATGGGACCGGGGTTCATCCCCGAGAACCTGGATCGGACGGTGCTGGACCGGGTGATCACGGTGTACGAGGAAGACGCCTTCCCATTGGGGCGACGCCTCGCCCGCGAGGAAGGCCTCTTTCTGGGGATGAGCAGCGGCGGCATCGTATACGCCGCGCTCCAGATTGCCCGCGAGATCGGACCGGGCCATCGTGTCGCCGCTATCTCGCCCGACGACGGCGCGCGCTATCTGACGACGGCGTTGTATTCGCCGGAAGAGTAGCACGGGCCCGCAGCGCGAATCGACCATCTCCGGCTGGCAACGGGGCTCGCCCGCGTCTAGTATTCCGGTGTCTGCCCATCGGTACATGGAGGAGCCCATGCGTTTCGTCTCTGCGCAGCCCATACACCGCGTTGTTGCCGTCTTTGCAGCCGCAGCCCTCTGGACGTCGGCGTGTTCTCCGGCGGACGACGGACCCCGCACGTACTTCGAGGACCCGGATCTCCAGCGCATCTACAGCCGCATGATGGAGGAGATGGCGCCGGACCGCGGATGGGAACGGGTCCGCTACATCGCCTTCGACCGGGTGGTGGATCGCGGCGGTCCGGTGCTCGACCGGCGTGCGCACCGGTGGGACGTCTGGGGCGGGATGTACCGCATGGTCGGCGCCTCGGGCGAACAGGAGATCGTGGCCGTCATCGACACCAACAACCCCACGGAGAGCGAGCGCATCTGGCTCGATGGTGAACTCGTCACGGACCCGGCCGTGTCCGACTCGCTGGCGGATCGCGCCCATGGGAGCTTCATCAACGATACCTATTGGCTGCTGATGCCCTACAAATGGGCCGATCCCGGGGTCAACACCGTCTATCTGGGAGAAATGGCGATGGACGACCGGCCCTATGAAGTGGTGGAACTCACCTTCGAGGGCGTCGGGCGCACCCCCCAGAACAGATACCGCGGCTGGGTGGACCCCGAGACGGGCCTGATGGCCTACTGGCAGCACTGGCGCAACGCCAGCGACCCCGAGCCCGCCTTCACGCTGGCTTGGACGGAATGGAACCAGTTCGGCCCGCTCCTGCTCTCCGCGGGGCGCCCGGACTCGACCGGCTACTCGCGCGTGAACTTCGACAACATGGAGGCGTCGCTGGAGATGCCGGAAGGGATGTTCGAGGGGCCGGGGGGTTAGGCTTCCCTACCCGCCCTCCCCCGCCTGCTGCTCGTCACTCGACAGCGTTCCGACGCTGCGCACGACGAGGGTGCCCGAGCCCTCGTTGGTGAAGATCTCGCGCAGCAGACTGTCGCGCGCGCTTCCAGAGATGAGATGCACGCGCGGGACGCCGCCTTCGATGGCGCTTTCGATGGCTGCTGCCTTGGCCAGCATGCCCCGGGCGAGCACGCCCTGCTCACGCAATTCGCGGAGCTTCGCCAGGTCGAGGTAGGAGATGAGTGTCGCCGGATCCTCAAGGTCGCGGAGGATGCCGGGCGCCGACATGGTGAAAACGAGCTTCGTGGCCTCAAGCGCCTGCGCGAGCGCGCTCGCCACGGTGTCGGCGTTGATGTTGAGCAGCCGGCCCTCCACGTCCGCGGAAAGGGGGCTCACCACCGGCACCCATCCCTGGTCCAGGAAGACGTGCAGCGACGAAGGGTCGACGGACTCGATGTCTCCCACGAATCCGAAGTCCACGGGATCCGGACCCTCCCCCTCCATGTGCACGGGGGGACGGCGCGTGGCTGTCACCAGACCGGCGTCCACTCCCGAGATGCCGACGGCGCGAAACCCTTCCTTCCGGCAGGCGCCCAGCAGCGCCGTGTTGACCTCGCCGCTCAGCACCTGGGCGGCGACGCGCAGGTCCTCGGAACGCGTGACCCGGCGACCCGCCACCATTCGGGGCTCGTGGCCGAGGCGGCGCGCGAGTTCGGTGGATTGGGGCCCTCCGCCGTGCACGAGAACCAGGCGGATCCCCAGGGAGTTGAGGATGCCCACCTGCTCCATAAGAGCATCGATGCGCCCGGCGCCCTGCAGGACCTCGCCGCCCACCTTGAGGACGAAGATGCGCTCGCGGAAGAGGCGTACGTAGGGCGCGGCGGCGCGCAGGCCGGCAAATCCCCGGTCGGCGGCGCGTGAGCGCTTCACGTTGCCTCCTTCGGCATGGCCCGCAGGGCTTCGGCGAGCTGCGCTGCTTCGGACGCCCGCAGCGTCAGCGGAGGCATGACGCGCAGCCATGCCGGGTCGGAACTGGTTCCCGCGAGGATGTCCCGGTCCAGCAGCGCGTCGCGAACTTCGCGCGCGGAGGTCGTGCACTCGAGCCCGAGCAGCATGCCGCGGCCGCGAATCCCGAGCACAGGCCCCGTAACACAACTGGCGCGAAGCTCCCGCTCGCGCGTCGCCACCTGCTGCAGAAGCCCCTCCTCGCGGATGGTGTCCAGCACCACTTCGATGACCGCGCACGCGAGCGGACCGCCCCCGAAGGTGCTTCCCATGTCCCCGATTCGCAGTTGATCGCCCAGAGCCCGTGACATGATCAGCGCGCTGCAGGGGAACCCGGCGCCGAGCGCCTTTGCGGTGGTGAGCATGTCCGGAACGACGCCGGCGTGCTCGATCGCGAAGGGCTTTCCGCTCCGCCCCATCCCGCACTGTACCTCGTCCGCGATCAGGAAGGCGTCGTGGCGGTCGCAGGCCGCGCGCAAGGCACGCACGTAGTCCGATTGGAGCACGTACGCGCCCGCGATGCCCTGGATGGGCTCGATGATGACGGCTGCGGTCTTGTCGTCGATGGCGGCGGCTGCCCCGGCCGTGTCGTCGCGCGGCACGAAGGTCACGTCGAACGGGGTGTCCGGGAAGCCGTACCAGCGCTCGCGGGCCCGCCAAGTCACGGCCGCGGCCGCGGCCGAACGGCCGTGGAACCCGTGTTCCAGCGCGACCACGCCCCTGCGGCCCGTCAATCTGCAGGCCAGCCTGAGCGCGTTCTCGTTGGCCTCCGCACCGGAATTGACGAAGAAGACGCAGTCGAGGTCGTCCGGCGCGAACTCGGCCAGCTTGTCGGCGGCGCGCGCCCGCACCCGCAGCGCGTTCACGTTGCTGGTGAACATCAGTTCGCCCGCCTGTCTGCGGACGGCTTCCAGCACTTTCGGGTGACCGTAGCCGAGCGCGCACACCGCGTGCCCGCCGTAGAGGTCGAGCAGCCGGCGCCCGTCGGCACACCGGAGATACGCGCCCCGGCCCGATACCGGCTCCACCGGCAACTGGCCGTACACCTGGGCCAGATGCCGCGCCTCGGCCTCGCGCGCGTCCGGGATGAGCGCCGTCGGTTGCGCGTTCACATCCACGCCGGCGCCGGAGCGGTAAGCCCGGTGGTTTCGGGAAGCCCATGCAGCACATTCATCCATTGGATCGCCCCTCCGGCCGCGCCCTTGACCAGGTTGTCAAGCGCCACCGTAACCGCCAGCGCGCCCCGGTTCACCGCCGTGGCCAGACGGGCGTGATTGCTGCCCACCACGTCCTTCAGCCTCGGCGGCGCATCGACCAGGTGCACGAAGGGCGCCTTCGCATAGTGATCGGCATACGCGTCGCGCACCTGGCTCGCGTCAACGCCGTCGAGCAGCTGCGCATGCAACACCATGTAGATGCCGCGCGCGAACGGGCCGGACGTCGGAACGAAGTGCAGCTGAACGCCTCGGCCGGTCAAAGCCCGCAGGATCCCTTCCACTTCCGGCGCGTGGCGATGCGCGAGCGGCTTGTAGGCGAACATGTTGGCGTGCCGGGTCGGATGGTGGGTCGTCGGCCTGGGAGCGCGCCCGGCCCCGGTACTCCCCGTCACCGCGCTCACCATCAGGCGGGGATCGACCAGCCCGGGGCGCATCAGCGGCATGGTGGCGAGCAACATCCCGGTCGCAAAGCACCCGGGATGGCCGACGTGGCGGGGCTTGCGCGTGGTGGCGTGCTCCGGCAGCAGGCTCCGGAACATCGGCATGCGATCCGGGGCGCCGTGCTCGATCCCGTACACGGCTTCGTAGGCCTCGGGGTCGCGAAAGCGAAAATCCGCGGATACGTCGACCACGCTCGGGACGCACTGCCGCTCCTCACAGGCGCCGAGGGCCCGGTCGACCAGGTGGGCGCTGGCTCCGTGGGCGGCCGTCGAGAAGATGGCGCAGCGGTCGCCGAGCGTGTCGGGCAGGTCGTCGATGGCAGTGAAGCGCAGGCCCGGCCACACACCACGCAGGTTGGGAAAGACCGCTTCCACCGGCTCGTGCCTGTGGCTCCGCGACACGACCGCGGCCGGCCGCATGGACGGATGGGACGCGAGCAGACGAAGCAGCTCGCCGCCCACGTAGCCGGATCCGCCGAGGACGATGGCGGGGATCGACTCAGGCATGTGTCCCCAGCCCGATGCGGCCGGCTACGGCGTCTCCGAGCCGGGCGCCGTGGGTCACGGCGTTGACCCCTTCCAGCCCCGTTCTCTCCCGGATGATGTCGAGCCCGACCTGGTTGTCGGTCGCGGGCCCCGTGATGAAGGCAGGAGACATCCCGAACTCCTCTTCGAGCAGCCTCGCGCCGCCCCAGGCAGCTACCGGGTCGGACGCGCACAGGAGCAGGCACGAGATGTTTGCGCGCACCGCGTCGTCCCGCAGGATGGCCTCCACGCCGTATGCGCCCAGGATTCCGTCGCCCAGCTCGAAGACGATCGCGTCGGGACGCTCGGCAGCCAGGCGCTGCAGCATGGTGCGCGCCAGATCGGGCGCATTCCCCGGCCCGGTGCTGACCACGCCGAAGTCGGTGAAGATGGACGTGTTGCGCGCCCCCGCGTCCTCCATGGCCAGGATGTCGCGCCGTAGCGAGACGCCGGTTGCCTTGAAGGCGTCGACGACATGTCCCCTGTGCCGGAGCCGCCCGATCACCGCGCACGCCGCCGCCGTCTTGCCGGAGTTCATGCAGGTGCCGGCGAGGGCCACCACGGGAACTCCCCCCAGTTCCAGTCGGGCTCCGGTGTCCAGTGGATCGCCGCCCACCCGGGCCGGGACGCCCACGCGCTCGCCGAGGTAGGGGAACTCGAGAACCACCCCGAGCACACGCGCATCGAAGGGCTGTCCCAGAGATGCGTTGACGGCGTCGCATACTCCCAGCACGCCGCCCATGTTGAGGATCTGCACGATGTCGCCCGGGCGCGTGGCTTCGGGGACGTAGCCGGAGTAGCCGAACAGCGCCTTGCGGTGGCCCAGCGCGCCCACGATGACATCCCCGCGGCGTACGCGCGCCATGCGTCCGCTGGCCAGTTCCAGCTGGTTGTAGGAGGACTTCTCGTTCAGCACCTCGACTGCGACCATCACGCCCTCCTCGCTCGGAATGCGGTCGCCGACGCGGATTTCCCGGTCGGCACCCAGGTCGGAGGCCACGGACGCCAGTTTGTCGATGACGATGCTACGCATTGTCCCCGCTCCGGGGGCCCGTCAGGCCGGCCTCGCGCCGCAGCCGGCCCACCAGGGCGCGCTGCTCGCTGCGGTTTCGCGTCGCAATGAAGATGGTGTCGTCGCCTGACAGCGTCGCCAGGACCTCCTTCCAGCCCATCCGGTCGAGGAAGAGCGCGATGCGCTGGGCGGCGCCGGTCGCGGTGCGCACCACCGTGAGGTTCGGACCTGCCGCGTGCACCGAACGCGCGTAGCTGGAGAGCGTGCGGCGGTCCTCCCGCGAGAGGTTGAGAGGCCGCAGGCTGTAGCCGCCCGCGCCCTTCATCGCTCCCAACCGGGCCAGGTCCCGGCTGATGCAGGATTGGGTCACGACGATCCCGCGTTCTCCCAGCAGGCGCACGAGTTCCTCCTGGCTGGCGACTTCGCCGTCCTCCAGGATTCTCGCGATCACCACCCGGCGCTGTGCCGGAGTTGTTCGTCGGTCTGACATTTTGGCAGAGGATCGCAGGGGAATCGGTCGTCGGTCTGACATTTTGGCGGACGCCACATGACAAAATGGCATACTAACCATGATATGCACATGATATGCAGTTGTGGGGAATCGTCAACCCCCTGCCGGCGTTGGCTGCGGGCGACGAATGCCCCGGACAATCTCGTTCACCCCCGGCGGTGCCGGGAATGGAGGAATGCCGCCAATTGGCGCCGCCTGTATCGGAGAGGTGCGGATTCCGGCAGATTACCGGTTCTTCCAACCGTTTGCAGCACAGGGAGGCTGCGTGAGCGATCCTGCCAGACGCGACCTTCTTTGCCGGCCGGTGGAGCACGTCGACATCCGTGCGTTCGACGCCCGTCCGGTCATCGACCAGTTCCGGCGCACGGCCATCCAGGCCCGCAACCTGGCGCGCGCGGCGGACATCTGCTCGGAGATGCTCGCCGACCGGGAGTGCACCGTCATCCTCACGCTCGCGGGATCGCTCGTGTCCGCCGGCCTCAAGAAGGCGCTGGTGACGCTGATCGACTCCGGCATGGTGGACGTGGTGGTGTCGACGGGCGCCAACATGGTGGATCAGGACTTCTTCGAGGCCCTGGGGTTCAGGCACTACATGGCGCCCGGCTCGCCCGAGCATCCGGTGGTGCCGGACGAACGCCTGCGCGAGCTGGCCATAGACCGCATCTACGACACGTATATCGATGAGCAGGAATTGCGCGTCTGCGACCGGACGATGAGGCGCATCTTCGATCGGCTTTCCGCGCGCCCGTACTCGTCCCGTGAGATCCTGACCGAAATGGGTCGCTTCCTCGATGCGAGCTTTCCCGAGTCGGAATCCGTGGTGCTTTCCGCGTACCGCAAGGGGGTTCCCATCTTCGTGCCCGCCCTCAGCGACTCCTCCGCCGGGTTCGGCATCGTGCTGCACCAGGCCGCCGCCGCGCGCGAGGGGCGCGAACCGGTGTCGCTGGACTCGGGGAGGGACTTCCTCGAGCTCGCCCGCATCAAGCTCGCTTCCCGCGCTTCGGGGCTGCTCATGCTCGGCGGAGGGGTCCCGAAGAACTTCGCCCAGGACATCGTGGTGGCCGCGGAGATGCTGCACGAGGACGATGCCGGCTCGGGGCGGGCGTCGGCTTCAGAGGATGGGACAGGGGCGGCGGCGCCCGCGGAGGTGTCGATGCACCGGTACGCCGTGCAGCTCACGGTGGCGGACAGCCGTGACGGAGCCCTGTCCGGGTCCACCCTGCGCGAGGCCACGAGCTGGGGAAAGGTGGAGAGCGCGCGCGAACAGATGGTGTTCTGTGAAGCCACGCTCGGCTTTTCGCTGCTCGCGAGCGACGCCTGGCATCGCCGGGCCTGGGAAGGCCGGCCCGAACGCAGGTTCGCGGATTGGCTCGAGGCGCGCGCGGGGCGCGGGCGCGAAAATGTTCTGGCGGGACTTCCCGGCTAACCCTTCGCGATCTCCTCGGCGGCCATCAGCGACAGCGCGCAGAAGGTGAGGGTTCCGTTGGCGCAGCCGCTGGAGACGATCGTGGGCGCGCCCACCACGAACAGGTTCTCGTGGTCGTGGGTGCGTCCCCAGCGGTCCACCACGCTGGTCGAGGGATCGTCGCCCATCCGGCACCCCCCTCCGGGATGCTCGAACAGACGTGACGCCCGCGTACTCATCATGCGCCCGCCCGCCGCGTGCGCGAGCTCGTTGAAACGGCTCAGCAGGGTCTCGTGGGTGTGCGGCTCCAGGTCGAGGGTGGCCTGGCCCGCCACGTAGTCGATGCGCGGCATCGGATCCCCGTGCGCGTTGCGCCTGCCCGGGTCGAGGGTGAGACGGCTCGCCGGGGTGGGAATCACGTCGTAGTACGACCGGATGCGCGCGGTCGCGGTGGACCGGGTGCGCGCGCGCCAGTCCGCCATCACCTCGTCGCCCCAGAGGACTCCCCCGTCGTCCGCCGTCAGACGGGCGTCGCGGCCCACGGTCGACTCCCACAGCCGGATGTCGTGGCGCAGGTAGCGGTCCAGCGGCCCCGGACTCGCGAACCGGTGCGACAGCAGGCTGTTGCTGGGGAAGATCCCCGGGTAGAGCCTCATGGGCAGCTCGATGAAGCCGCTGGCGAACCAGTGCCCGGTCATGTAGCGGCCGACATTGTCCGTGCTGTTGGCCAAACCGTTGGGGAAGCGGCTGTTGGCGGACAGCAGAAGGAGATGCGAACTCCAGCTGTGACCAGCCGCGAGGACGAAGGTTCGCGCCCGGAATTCGACCGGTTGGTCGGGGGCGTCCTGATGAAATCCCGTGGCCGACTCGACGCGGTCCGAGCCGGATGCGAGATGCAGCGAGCGAATCAGCGTGCGGCCGTGAAGGCGCATGCGCCCGGCGGCGAGGAGGCGGTCGAAGGCGAAATCCGGAGTGTATTTGGCACCCGTCGGGCAGACCGCGCAGGTGTCGCAGCGCTGGCAAACGTTACGTCCCCGCCACGGCTCGGTGTTTCGCGCCCACGGCTGGGTCCAGAAGGGGATGCCGGCCGCGTCCGTCCATTCGCGCATGCGCAGGAGGTTCCAGGAGAGCGGCAGGGGCGGCATCGGATACGGCCTGGAACGGGGATCGTACTCGGGCGGGCCCTGCTCCCCGGCGACGCCGATGCGCTCCTCGGCCTCCTGGTAGTAGGGCTCCAGGTCGTCGAAGGTGATGGGCCAGTCGTACCCGACCCCGTAGAGGGAGCGCACCCGGAAATCCTCCGGCGAATACCGGGGCACGGCGCCCCCCCAGTGCATCGCGGCGCCCCCCAGGACCATCGACTGGTACATCTCGCCCGTGCCCGTCTGGCCGGGGATGTGGTCGTTCGGGTAGGGATTCTCGCCGTACGCGAGCATGCGCGCCCGGGTCGCCGTTCTCTCTGCCAGGGAAGCCGTGCGCCCGCCCGCCTCGACGACCGTGATGGACGCCTCGGTGCGCTCCGCGAGACGTTCCGCGACCATGGCCGCGCTGATGCCGCCTCCGATGATGCAGACATCGCTCTCGATTACCTGGCTCATGACGCGGCTCCCGGCAGCGGGGCAGGCTCGTCTCCGGCGCCCGCGAGGCCTCGGCACTGCTGTTTGGCGATGGCCCGTCCGTAGCAGAGGTCGGTCGCGATCGGGGAAGCGAAGAAGTGGGCCGCGAGGGCGACGGCGATGTGCGCGGCGTTCTCCGGCCGCCCGAAATCGGGACCGGCCCGGCGCACGTGCGGCTCGAGGATCAGTCGCCGCTCACGCACTCCGACCTCGGCAAACGATGCCCCGAAGCGCTTGCCGCTCTCGATGTCCAGCCCGCTCAGCTGCGCGGCCCAGCCCGGCCGGGGGTCCGGCCCCGTGTAGACCGTCTCGGGCACCAGGTACGGATGGGGCATCTCCGCCACCGGCTCCAGCCCTTCCGACCAGAGTTCGAAGGCGGCCACCGACCGCTCCCGACCATCCGCACCGAGCTCTTTCGGCAGCACCGCCTCGCCGACGGCCCGAAGCGTGGCCGGAACGAGCGCGTCCGGACTCTCCGCCGCGGTTGGTGCGCAACCCGGCAACGACACCACGGCTACCGTCGCCGCGGACTGCTTCAAGAAGGTTCTGCGTGACTCGGCCATGGGCTTCGTCTCCCTTGCATGGGCGGAACGTGAGATCGCCGGTTATCCCCGAAATACTAGATTACTCAGGTCGACCTCTCAAACGGCCAACCCGGAGGGCGAATGGCCGATTCCCCACCCTATGCCATCACGCCGGCCATCCTCGGGCGCATCGAAGAGTTCGGTCTTCCACTACGAGTTCGAGTTCGTTCATCCCTTCGAGGACGGCAACGGACGCCTGGGACGATTATGGCAGACGCTGATCCTGACGCGCTGGAAGGCGCTCTTTGCCGGGACCCCGGTCGAAAGCCTGGTTCATGCCCGGCAGAACGACTATTACGCGGCTGCGCGCCTGCTGGCGTCCCTGAACACGGGCCCGAAGGCTGCGGTCGCCCTCATGGCCGAGTTGAATCTCTCGCACCGGCCGTCCTTCCGAAAGAACTACCTGCATCCGGCGATGGCGTCCGGATTCGTGGAGATGACTCGTCCCGACTCGCCGACAGCGAGGAATCAGAAATACCGCCTCACGCCGCGCGGGCGAGATGCGTTACTCCGGATCGCCGGCTCCGCCTGAGGAGGAATTGGCCAGCGAGAGGAAGTCCTTCGCCATCGCGGGCCCGGCCGCTTCGTCCTCGTGCTTGAAGAAGACGAACGCGTCGTCCCAGCCCTGCCTCTCGACGCGCTCCATCCATCGTTCCAGCTCATCGCGCGTGTAGCCGAGGCGGCGCATGCGCAGGTAGCCCCAGGTGCCGGAAGCCAGGGGTGCGTCCGGGGGCAGGCCCGGAAGCGGTTCGTCGACGTCAGCGTGGACCAGGGCGAAGTCGCGGTCGGCCAGCAGGGTTCGGACCTCGTCGTCGAACCAGGAGGGGTTGCGGAACTCGAACGCGGCGCGGGTGCCGTCGGGAAGCAGTTCCAGGAAGGCGGCCAGCCGCCCCGCATCCTTCTTCATCTTGGGCGGCAGCTGGAAGAGAATGACGCCCAGCCGCGGTCCGAGGGTGGCGCAGGTCTCGACCAGATACGTGGTCTCGTCGGTGCTCGAGAGCCCGAGGCGCTTGAAATGCGTGATCCGGCGCGATGCCTTGATCGAGAAGCGGAACTCCTCCGGCACCTGTTCGGCCCATTTCGCCAGCAGGTCGACCTTCGGCAGCCGATAGAAGGTGTTGTTGATCTCGACGGCTGGCAGTTCGCCGGCATAGTGCGAGAGGAAGGCGCGCTGTGGGAGCTTCTCCGGATAGAAGCGGCCCTTCCATTCCTTGTAGGAGAAGCCGCTGGTTCCCGTCCATATGCGCATGGCGGAATGATGCACGGGAGCCGGGGGATGCGCCAGACGGCGTCGCTCCCGGAGCCGCGGGGCGCTGCCGCCAAGTCTTGTGTCCGCCTCCGTTCGCGATAGTCTTCAACGGGTTGCCGGGGGGATCGTGCAAGGGATGCCAGGACGTGGAAGACGATGCTGAGGATGTGGGAATGAAGACGTCGGCGCAGTTCGAGGTCGCCGGCGGGAATACAGTGTTGCTGGTGGGTACGACCAAGGGGGCCTTCCTGGCACGCGCGCGCGATGGCGGCGGCTGGGAGCTGGCAGGCCCGCACTTTCCGGGCGAGGAAGTCTATGCGATGGCGTACGACGATCGCGCCGGCCGATCGCGTCTGTGGGCGGCGCCGGGCAGCCCCTTCTGGGGGACGACGCTCCGCTTCTCCGACGACTTCGGGGCGACCTGGTCCGGGAAGGATGAACGCCGGGTCGGGTTTCCGGAGGATTCGGAGCTCTCGCTCAAGCGCATCTGGCAGATCCGGCCGGGTTCGGAGGTCGAACCCGATGTGATCCACCTGGGCGTCGAACCCGCGTGCCTCTTCGAGTCGCGGGACGCAGGGGAATCGTGGCGGCCGGTGGAGGGCCTGCTGAACCATCCCCATCGCGAGCGCTGGCAGCCGGGCGCGGGCGGGCTCTGCCTGCACACCATCGTCGGTGACGGCGAGCCTGGCGGGCGCATGATGATCGCCATTTCGGCGGCCGGCGCCTACCGGAGCGACGACGGCGGAGCCACGTGGGTGGCGCGCAACCAGGGCGTGCGCGCGGAGTTCCTCCCCGACAAGCACCCCGAGTTCGGACAGTGCGTGCACAAGATCGCGCATCATCCCACGAACCCGGGACGGCTTTTCCTGCAGAACCACTGGGGGCTCTACCGGAGCGAGGACTGGGGGGATACCTGGGTCGACATCGCCAACGGGGTTCCCTCGGACTTCGGCTTCGCCATGGCGATGCATCCGGGAGATCCCGACACCGTCTACATCGTGCCCATCGAGTCGGACGGCTTCCGCTGCACGCCGGACGCGAAGCTGCGCGTGTACCGGACGCGGGACGGCGGGGCGAGCTGGCACCCGCTCACCGAGGGGCTTCCGCAGGAGAACGCGTACGAGACGGTGTTGCGCGATGCGCTCGCGACGCTGGCGCCCGGTCAGGTGTTCTTCGGGACGCGCAGCGGCAAGGTGTACGCCTCGCGCGACGACGGCGACTCCTGGGAGCTGGTGCGCGACGGGCTCCCGCCGGTCGTGTGCGTGAAGGCGTGCGTGGTGTGAGGATCGTGCTCCCGGAGGCGCTGCGCGAGCTGGCCGGCGGGCGGGCGGTAGTGGAGGTGGCCGGCGGCAGGGGCGAAGTGGGCGGGGTGCTCGGCGCGTTGAGGGCTTCCCACCCCGGCCTCTACGACCGCCTGATGACCGAACAGGGTGCGCTGCGGCCCCATGTGAACATCTTCGTGGACGGCGAGAACATCCGCTTCACGGGTGGCCTCGGGACGGGGGTCGGGGCGGGCAGCGAGATTCTCGTGCTTCCCTCGATCAGCGGCGGATGAGCGGGCGCGGCGGATGAGCGTGAGCGCCGGATGACGCAGGCCCGTTCCCTCTCCTTCGAGGTCGCCGGGGGCTCTGTCTCCGCGCTGCTGGTGCGGCCGCGCGAGGCGCGGGCCCTGCTGGTCCTCGGACACGGCGCGGGCGCGGGCATGCGCCACGTCTTCATGGAGGAGATGGCGGGGCTGCTGGCCGAGCGCGGGGTCGCCACCTTTCGCTACCAGTTCCCCTACATGGAGGCGGGGCGCCGGTATCCCAACCCGCAACGCATCCTGACCGCCACGGTGCGGCGGGCGGTGGCGGCGGCGCACGAGGCCGCGCCCGACCTGCCGCTGCTGGCGGGGGGCAAGTCCATGGGCGGCCGCATGACCTCGCTGGCCGCGGCGGACGCCCCGCTCGCGGGCGTGCGCGGGATCGTCTTCCTCGGCTTTCCCCTGCACGGCATCGGCAAGCCCCCCGGCATCGAGCGGAGCGAGCACCTGCACGAGGTCGAGCTGCCCCTGCTGTTCGTCCAGGGCACGCGCGACCGGCTGGCCAACCTGGACTTCCTGTGCCCTGTGGTCGATCGGCTGGGGCCCCGCGCGACGCTGCACGTGGTCGAGGGCGGTGACCACTCGTTCAAGGTGCTCAAGAGAAGCGGCCGCACCCACGAGGAAGTGATGGCCGAGGTGGCGGACGCGGCGGCGGGATGGATGGCCCGAACCAGCTAACTCAACCACCCCATCAACCGCTCCAGCGCGGCAACCAGGTCGGGCTCCTCCTCCAGCACCGCCGCCAGCGGGTCCCTTCCCAGGGCAGCCATGCGTGCGGGCGCCGTCCGTATGGTGTGCTGCTCGATGGCCAGCCCGTCCTTCACCTCGCGCCACTCGAGCGGCATGGAGACAGGGGCGCCCGGTCTGGGCCGCACGCAGAAGGGAGCCGCGATCAGCTTGCCGTGGCCGTTCTGCAGATAGTCCAGGTAGACCTTCCCGTCGCGCCGGCTAACCCGCCGCTCCACCGTGGCGACCTCCGGCAGCTCGACCGCGATCACACGGCTCATCACCCCGCCGAACAGCTGCGACTGCTCATAGGTGCAGCGCCGCCCCAGCGGGATCATGACATGCAGACCGGATGACCCGCTCGTCTTCACGTAGCAGGGAAGCCCAGCCTCATCGCACACCCTGCGGATGCACCGGGCCACCCGGATGACATCGCTGAACGAAGCCTCCTTGGGATCAAGGTCCAGCACGCACCAGTCCGGGCGGGAAGGCGTCTCCAGGCGGCTGTGCCAGATGTGCAGCGGGATGGTACCCATGTTCGCGATGTAGAGGATGGCCTCCGGAGAATCGGCGACGAAGTAGTTCAGATCGCGCCCGGAGCTTTCCGAGAAGACCGTCTCGGTGCGCAGCCACTCCGGGGCCCATTCGGGCGCGTCCTTCTGATAGAACGACTTGCCGTCGATGCCGTCCGGGTAGCGGGTCATGACCAGCGCGCGGTCCGCCAGATACGGAAGCAGCCAGGGCGAGATGGCGCGGTAGTAGTCGATCAGGTCGCCCTTGGTGTACCCCTCCGCGGGCCAGAACACCTTGTCCAGGTTGGTGAAGTGCACCTCGCGCGCGACGCTCGGGGGATGCACCGGCAGAGGCTCGGCCAGCGTCTCGGGCAATGGATCGTCCGTCTCGAGGATGCATTCCCGTGGCTGCTTGTCCTCGCGAAAGCGGACGAAGGACGGATGGCGCAGCAGGCCTGCCTCGGTCCAGTTCTTGTAACGCACCTCCGCAACCAGCTCGGGGCGGACCCAGCGCTGCACCCGGCCGGGCATGAAGACTCCCTCTCCGGTGGCCGGACACTCCGCGACCTCGATTTCCAGGAGCATCTCGCGGATTTCGCTGAGCTGCCCCGCCGTGAACCCCGTGCCGACGCTGCCCGCGTGCACCAGCGTGTCGCCCTGGTAACGGGCCAGGTGCAGCGAACTCAGCGCTGGTCGCTCATCCTGCGGCTCGGACCATCCGACGACCACGAAGTCCCCGGTCTCCACCGCCCGGATCTTCATCCAGGAGCCCGAACGCGCCGACACGTAGATGCTGTCCGCCTTCTTGGCGACCACGCCCTCGAGCCGCATCTGCGTGACGTGTTCGTACATCACCTCGCCCGTCTCGGCGATGTGATCGCAGAAGTGCAGCGGCCCCGCGGGAGGCAGCACCTCGCGCAGCACCTGCTTGCGCGCCAGCAGGGGCAGGCGGCGCAGGTCCAGGTCGCCCACCGCCAGCAGGTCGAAAACGTACATGCGCGCCGGAAGCTCGACCGCCGCGCGCTGGATCCCGGCGTGGTTCTGCAGGCGGCCGCGCTTCTGCAGCCGGGCGAAGCTGGGGAGGCCCGCGACATCGTGGACCACCACCTCGCCGTCGACAATCACATGGCCGAACGGGAGGCCGCGCACGGCCCGGGCGATCTCCGGGAAGGTTGCGGTAAGATCGTTCCCGTTCCTCGACCAGAGCACCGCCTGCCCCCCCTCGCGGGCGCCGATGATGCGGTAGCCGTCGTACTTGATCTCGAACACCCATCCCGGGCGCGTGAACGGCGTGTCTCGCGAGGTCGCGAGCATCGGGCGCACCCCGCGGGACTCGACGCGGCCCTCGCGCGCGCCCAGCTCCCGGACCCGCTCCTCCACGGCTGCCTGGCGCCGCTCCGGATGAGCGACCTCGTTGACCGCGAGCCCCGAATAGACCGACTCCACCGGGTAGGCCTCGGTGCCGCGTTCATCCACCCACGCATCGGACTCCTTGATCAGGAGCCACGAGTTCTCGGTCTGGCGCGTCTTCACCAGCGTCCAGCGGCCGTTCAGCTTGAAGCCGCGCAGATCGAAGAGCAGCTTGCCGCTCTCAAGTCCGGCGCGCGGATCCTCGATCGGCACCCACACGCCCTTGTCCCAGAGGATGACCGAACCCGCCCCGTAGTTGCCCTCCGGAATCACCCCCTCGAATTCCGCGTAGTCCAGCGGATGGTCCTCCACGTGGACGGCCATGCGCTTGTCCTGCGGATTGGGCGATGGGCCCTTCGGCACGGCCCACGAGAGCAGCACCCCGTCCAGTTCCAGCCGGAAGTCCCAGTGCAGGCGCGTGGCGTCGTGCTGCTGGACGACGAAGAGGCGGCTCCCGGCGAGCGCCGCGCCGCCGAACGGTTCCGGGGTGCGGGACGCCTGCCTCTTGGCGCGATACTCGGCGAGCTTGTCGGGCTTCCCTTTGCCCCCTTCGCCAGCCATCATGTAAGCTCCCCTGCCAGTTACGGATACCGATTCCCCGGGGACATCATGGCCGCACGAGCGATCGGAACCTCCAGCATCTCCTTCGGTCTCGTCACGATCCCTGTCAAGCTGTTCGCGACCAGCAAGTCGGGCGCGCGCGTGAGCTTCAACTGGATCGACCGCAAGACCGGCGTCCGGGTGCGTCAGCAATACTTCAACCCCGACAACAACGAAGTCGTGCCCAAGGACGACATGGTCAAGGGATACCAGTTCGCGAAGAACCAGTTCGTGATCCTGGAACCCGACGAGCTCAAGGTGCTCGAACAGCCCAAGACCGACGCCATCGAGATCGCCGAGTTCGTCCCCGCCGAGCAGGTGGAGCGGGTGTACTTCGACCGGGCCTACTACCTGGGCCCGGACCGCGGCGGGGCCCGCGCCTATCGGCTGCTGGCGGCTGCGCTGGAGCAAACGGGACGCGTGGCGGTCGCCCGTTTCGCCACACGCGGCAAGCAGTACCTGGTGATGGTGCGCCCGTACCGGGATGGCCTGATGCTCGAGCAGCTGCGCTACAAGACCGAGGTCCGGTCGTGGGAGGAGATCCCGGTCGAGGAGGGGGAGATCAACCCGGCGGAACTCGACCTGGCGGTCCAGATGATCGAACAGCGGACGGCGGAGGAATTCCAGCCCGACGAGTACAAGGACGAAGTGCGCGAGCGCCAGCTCGAACTCATCCAGCAGAAGATCGACGGCGAGCAGATCACGGTGGCCCCCTCCGCCGAGCCGCAGGCCCAGATCATCGACCTCATGGCGGCGCTGAAGGCGAGTATCGCGGGGGAGGGCACCTCGGAAGAGGACGCCGCAGGCACGACGCGGAAGGCGGCTGCGGGCTGAGGGCTGTCCGTCGCGCGACGGCTACCGTTACTACTGAAGGTCCGGCATGACGCGCTTCAGGTATTGGTCGAACAAAGGCACGGTGAAGGCCGTGTCGCCGTGCGCGGGGCTGTAGATCATCCCCTTCCGGATCAGCGTCGACCGAGTGGGAGCGACACTCTGGACTTTTCGGCCCAGAGCCTGCGCGACCTCTCCGGACCGATGCGGACCCGGCCCCAGGTCGGCCATCGCGCGCAGGTACCGCCGTTCGAAGGGAGTCGTTCGCTCGAAGCGAACCCTGAAGAAGGTCGTGTCGAGTTCGTGGATCGCGACCGGGGATGCCGCATCCACGTCACGCCGGGTGACGACGGGTCCATCGGCGATCATCCAGCACGCGCTGCCCCATTCCTGGAGGAAATAGGGGTATCCTTCCGTGATCCGGAGAATCTCGTCCAACGCCTTGGCGGAATACGTGACGCCCAGGCGACCCGCCGGTGCCTCGAGGGCTCTTCGCGCCGCTTTCCCGGCCAGGGGTCCGATCTCGGGGAAGGAGAACATCCGCTCGGCGTACGACTTGGCGGATCCGACATGGCCCACGAGCTGCGGCAGCCCGGATCCGATGAGGGTGACCGGCAAGCGTCGTTGCGCGGCCCGATGCAGAGCCGTGATGAGCGCGCCAAGCTGGCGTTCCTCCACGTATTGCAATTCGTCGATGAACAGCGCCAAAACCGTGCCGCGCGCGCGCGCCGCCTCTCCCGCTACGGCAAGGAGCGACGTCAGGTCGGTGTCGAGATCGCCGCTGTCCGCAACGCCTTCTTCCCCGTCCAGATCGAGGGACAAGCTGATGTCCTCATAGCTGACCTTCATCGCACGGACGAATCCTGCGAGCGACCTCCGCGCCTTCCTCGCCAGGCGCGCGGCAGCGGCGCTGCGACTCAGGCGGATGAGCGCGGAGTTGAGCGGCCCGGCGAGTGTGGCCGGCAGGGATCTGTCCTCGGGGGCCTCGACCCAAACACACTCGTATTCCTGTCCATCCGCGTCGAGGAGCATCTGATTGAGGAGTACCGTCTTCCCGACACCCCGCAGGCCAACCATGAGAAGACCCTTGGCCGCCAGACCGTTGCGCAGGCGATCGAGAGCGATCTCGGCGTCCTCGAGCACGACGTCACGGCCCACCAGTTCGGGAGGGGGAGTGCCGGCCCCGGGGGCATAGGGATTCGTTCGTCGGTCCATTTATAGCAATGTTATACGAGTTTACTACGATGAGCAGCGATTAGGCACGATGGACATCATCGTACTAACATTCCCTCGCTCGACGCTACTCCGTGTCTCCCCGGATCCGCATCCCTGATTTCCGCGAGACTGGAACGAACCTAGTCGATCCCCCCGCCCGGCTGCGCCGCGCTCTCCACCCGTATCGACAGAATGTCGATGTCGTGGTACTGCTGGTGGCGGATGGATGAGGCGTAGTGGCGCAGCAGCCTCAGCGGGATTTCCGACCCGCCGCTCGGGGCGCCCTCGCTGAGCATCACGAGCTGGTCCTCGATGTTCGTCTCGTCGGTGGTGGCGATGAACTCGAGGTCGGCTGCGTGGCCGTCGCTGCCCGCGATGAGAAGCAGGCGACGGTCCGAACCGTCCGCGTCTTCATCTCCGCTGTCATCCCCGCGCATGAGGATGTGCGCGGTCTCCTCGCCCACGGCGCGCAGGCGCCGCTCCATCTCCTCGTCCCAGCCCTTGCGCGCGGCGAACCTCACCATGAAGTCGTCGATCTCGGACCAGATTCCGGGCGTGAGCCGGGTCTTCAGACGCGACCGCCGTCCCCCGACCAGTTCCTCGAACATCGCCAGCAGGATGACGGTGAAGCCGCCGACGGTCATGCCGTTGCCGAGAAGCTCGGCCCATATCCCCTGAAAGTACTCCGGGTAGATCCAGTCGAACTGGAACGCGAGCCCGATCCAGAACGCGACGCCCACCACCAGCCCCTTGCGAAAGTCCAGGCCCTCCTGCAGCAGAATCTTCATCCCGAAGACGAAGATCAGGGCGACGATAATGATGAAGTAGGCCGCGACGACCGGCCCCGGGATCGCGATGATCAGGTTGATGAACTTCGGCAGAAACGCGAGCGACACGAACACGATGCCGACGCAGATGCCGATTCGGCGGGCGGCGACTCCGGTGAGTTCGGCGACGCTGATGCTCATGCCGTAGGTGGTGTTCGGAACCGTCCCCGCGAGTCCGGACAGCAGATTGCCCACGCCGTCGGCCGAAATCGCGCCCTGGATGGAGCGAAAGTCGATCGCGCGCGGCCTGCGCCACGATACCCGCTGAATCGCGATGGCATCTCCGAGCGTGTCCAGCGCGCCCACCAGCGTGACCATGATGAAGGACGGCAGAAGCGCCCAGAACTCCGGTCTGAAGCTGAGGTCGACGCCCGGATAGGCCAGCGGCGGCAGCCCGATCCAGGCGGCCTCCGCGACCGTCGACGTGTCGTACAGGCCGAACCCCAGCCGGGCGGTGAGGCACCCTGCGACGATGCCGATGGCCGGTGCCCACAGGCGGAGTGCCCCGGAGGCCCGAAGCGGGACGAGGATCATGACCAGCAGCGTCACTCCCGCGATGACCGGGCCCGCTGCTGGCGAAACATCCGCGGGGACTTCGCTCAGCTTGCGAACGATCAGCGGGGAGAGGGTGACCGGGATGAGCAACAGCACCGTGCCGGCAACCATGGGCGTGAAGATCCGCCTGAGGAGCGCCATTCTCGCCGCCAGAACGAACTGAACCAGCGCCGACGCGATGATCAGGGTCGCGAGCATGCCCGGCCCGCCCTGTTCGAGGGCCGTCACGCTCACCGCCAGGAACGCGCTGGTGCTCCCCATGACGAGGATGTAGCCGGCACCGATGCGCCCTACCTTGCGCGCCTGAATCGCCGTCGTCACCCCGCTTACCACCAGCGCCGCGCACACGGCCCACGACAGGTAGGCGTCGCTCATTCCGGCAACGGTGATCATCACCGTGGGCGTCAGGATGACGCTGGCGATGCACAGGATGGCGTACTGGATTCCAAGCCCGGTCGTGATCGGGAGCGGAGGCCGCTCGTCCGGTTCGTAGCGGACGTCCTGGCGGTCGATACCCGGGCTCATCGGGCTTCCTCGCTGCGACGTGTCATGCGGACTCCCCCCATCGAGTCAGTCCCGGCTGGTGACGGTGTATGGTTCGCGCCGCGGGATCAGGCCGCAGGGTCAGCTTGCCGCGGACGGCTCCGTGTCGACGCGCACCATGGCCGGCACACCCCACGCAACTGCCAGGTGCGCCGGTACCGTCACCGCCAGATGGTATCCGTTCACCTGGTCGATCCCGGGAACAACCTGCATCACGAGGCCGAGGACCGACACCCCGGCCGCCAACTGCGCCGTTCGGGTCGCCAGCCGGCGCCACCTGCCGGCAAAGACCGCCGGGACGAGCGCAACCGCCAGCACCAGCGACAGCGGGTTGGCCTGGAGGAAGTTCTCGTTCCAGTGCATGAACTCATGCGCGGTGAAGTGCGACACGATCATCACCAGCCCGGACAGGCCCGCGACGAGGGACCAGAGTCCGGCGATCCCCGCGAACTCCGCCCGCGCGAGCCAGGAGACGCGCGGGTTGGCGGCCCTGACCCGCGCCGCGGCGCCCACCCACGCTGAGCTCGCGAGCAACCCTGTCAGCAGCACCCCGGTCAGGGCGAACCAGACGAAGCGCGGGGGCGGTTCACCCAGGGGGACGCGGCCCGGCTCGTCCAGGACGGCTTCGGATGTGACCAGGTCCGTATCGCGCAGGAAGTCGCGCATCATCATGGGAATGAACATCTCGTCCCAGGCCGTGATGGGACGATCGCCGCGACCGCCCATGAAGAAGTCGAGCGACACGTAGACCAGCGGATTGCCTTCGGTGAGACGCCGGGTGTGGAAGCGGAAGGTCTCGCCGGGGAGGTTGGCGAAGCGCGCCCGCAGGCTTTCTCCCAGAACCGTGTCGAGGGCGTCCCGGGCACGCGTCGAACAGTTGTCGAGGAAGTACTGATACCGGTAGTAGGCGTTCTCCGGGCGCCGATTGAGTTCGACAATCTCAAGCAGTTGAAGACGCCGGGCCGGCGCCAGATCGAGCTCCTGTTCCACGACGCCGCGGTCCGAGGCCACATAGTGGGCGATCATTCCCTCGGAGGAGAGGCCGGCCATCCAGTACTGCCAGTCGCCCAGGAGGAAACGCCAGAAGAAGCCTTCCTGGGTGAAGTCGAACATGCCCCAGTTGTAGGCGACATCCAGTCCCGTGGCCGGATCCCGGATGCGGATGGCGTTGTGGCCGAACATCTCGTAGACCACGGGTCCGGCTCCGACGGTAATGAGCGAGACGCGGAGTTCGGATCCCGGTTCCGGCTCCGGAAATCCCTGATCCCCGGGAGCCGGCTCCCGACCCCCTGCCGCCGGGGCCGGCCAGGCCGCGCATGCCGCCAGCGAAGCCGCCAGGAACAGGCTCGTTCGGCACATCGCGCTCGGTTTCGACACCGGCGATCACCTCGTTGGTGAGGACAGGGCCCGCTGCTTCCCTTGCGCCGTACACCGTCTGCCGGGCGCTGCTCCTCCGGCGGACGCCGCGGGTGCAGGCGGAAGATGGTCCCACGGCCGTGACCACGGAAGGCCGGGCCGCATGCGGCGCGAACGCGCAGGGGCTCGCCGGAGCCGCCCCCGACGTCGGCCCGGTAGCCCGCAGCGCGCCCGCAACCTACACTGGCGGAGGTATGGACGCCGTGCCCGCCCGCGCCACCCACGGCCGCCCGGCAAACCCACCGACCAGCCAAGGAGCAACCCCGATGCCCGTGGTCCCCCTTCCGCACAGCCGCACCGCCCCCCGCCCGACCGCTTCCCGCACGTTCGTCACCCTCGCCGCCCTGAGCGTGCTGGCGACCCTGGCCGGGCCCCCGGCCGCCAGCGCCCAGCGGCAGTACGCAGCGGCGGCGCACGGGGGCAACTACATGCACAACTTCTACTTTCCCCCCGCCCCCAGCTCCACCCCCTGGTATCCGGCGTGGTCTCCGGACGGCGGGCGGATCGCGGTGGGCATGAGCGGCTCGATCTGGAGCGTGGACCCGGAGACGGGGATCGCCACCGAACTGGCCCGCTCCGGGGACTATCTCTCCTCCCCCAACTGGTCGCCGGACGGGCGCTGGCTGGTCTACACCGCCGACGCGGGGGGCGGCCCCATCCAGCTGGAGATCCTCGACACGCACACCGGCGAGACCCGCCGGCTCACCGACGACGACCAGATCTACGTCGACCCGCGCTTCTCGCCCGACGGCCGCCGCCTCGCCTACGTCTCCACCCAGTCCAACGGCTATTTCGACGTCTACATCCGCGAGATCGCGGACGGGTTCTGGGCAGGCGAGGAGATCGCGGTCTCATATGACAACACCTTTGGACGGGACCGCCTCTACTTCGGGGCATGGGACATGCACATCTCGCCCGCGTGGCTGCCCTCCGGCGACGAGCTCCTCATCGTCTCCAACCGGGACGTGCCGCTGGGGAGCGGCAACGTCTACCGCGTTCCGGCGCACGAGAACGGCATCGACGAGCGGGTCCCCGTGCTGGAGGAGCAGAGCCTCTACCGCACCCAGCCCGACGTATCCCTCGACGGCCGCCGCTTCGTCTACTCGTCCACGGCGGGCGCGGCCGACCAGTTCAACAACCTCTACGTCCAGCCCACGACGGGCGGCGAGCCGTACAAGCTCACCTTCTTCGAGCACGACGCGTTCCACCCGCGCTGGTCGCCGGACGGCGAGTGGATCGCCTTCATCAGCAACGAGGGCGGGCTGCCCCAGCTCACCCTGCTCGAGACCTACGGCGGGGCGCTCCGCACGGTGACCATCGAGGAGCGCCGCTGGAAGGAACCCATGGGCACCCTCACGGTCACGACCCTTGGCCAGAACGGGGAGCCGGTGGGCGCCCGCGTCCATCTCACGGCCTCCGACGGCAAGCACTACACCCCCGCAGGGGAGTACTCGCGGGTCAGCCGCGCCGGAGACCGCATCTTCCACCACGCCGGCGTGTTCCAGGTGGAGCTGCCTCCCGGGCCCGCACAAATGCTGGTGACGCGAGGATTCGAGCACGCGCCGCAGGAGTTCGACCTGAACATCGCGGCGGGCGAGAACCACCGCGTCAGCGTGCACCTGGAGGAAATCTCGGACCTGAGCGACCAGGGCTGGTACTCGGGCTCCACCCACGTCCACATGAACTACGGCGGCAACCTCCACAACACCCTCGAGAACCTCATGATGATGTCGGAGGCCGAGGACCAGGACGTGGTGGCCGAGCAGGTGGCCAACAAGGACAACCGCATTCTGGACCACCAGTTCTTCGTACCCGGGGGCGGCGCCCATCCCCTCTCCCGCGACGACATGGTGCTGGTGGTGGGCCAGGAATACCGTCCGCCCTTCTACGGACACGTTTTCATGTTCGGGATGACCGACCACCTCATCTCCCCCTTCGTGACCGGTTACGAGCAGACGGCCATCGAGAGCCTCTATCCCTCCAATACCGACATGTTCAGAAAGGCGAAGGCGCAGGGCGCCATCACCGGCTACGTGCATTCCTTTTTCAACGGCGATCCGCTGGAGGGGACGCTGGGAGGCGCCAAGGGGTTCATCGTCGACGCCGCCCTGGAGGCCGCCGACGCGGTGGAGTGGTCCACGCCGCAGGACGGATACCCGCCCCTCTACGCCGTGTGGAGCAACGACGTGCGCGCCGCGGTGGTGGGCGGCGAGGACTCCATCTCCAATCTGCAGGCAACCCCGCTGGTGGGGTCGATGCGCACCTACGTGCGCACCCCGGACGGCAAGTTGTCGATGGAGGGGTGGTTCGACGGGATGCGCGCCGGCAACGCCTTCGTGTCCAGCGGTCCCCTGCTCGACGTCAGGGTCGACGGCCGCATCCCCGGAGAAGAGCTGGCGCTGCCCGCCGGCGGAGGCGAGGTGACGGTGTCGGTCCGGGCCTGGGGGATCGTGCCCATGCGCACGGCGGTCGTCGTGATGAACGGCGAGGTCCTGGAGGAGATTCCCTTCGGGGGGGACGGGCGTTCGCTGGAGGTGGAGCGCACCGTGCGGGTAGACCGGAGCAGCTGGATTCACGTCCGCGTCCAGGGCGACCCCGAGGACCGCTTCCCGCTCGACACCTCCTACCCCCTCGCGCTCACCAATCCCGTGTGGGTAACGGTGGGCGGGGCCCCGGTGCGCAGCCGCAGCGCCGCCGACTACGCGCTGCGCTGGATCGACAAGCTACAGACGATGGCCGAGCTGTGGCCCGGCTGGCGCTCGGACGCCGAAAAGGAGCACGTGTACGCCCAGTTCGACGAGGCGCGCGCCATCTACCGCGCCCGCAGGGAGGAGGCCGCGCCGGGGACGTAGTCTCCCTTCCCCCGGGGGACGCTCGATTCACGACGCTGTGGCCGCGATCCATGCCAGGGGCAGGGCGTGCAGGCGTACCGGACCCCTGTGGAATGGAAGTGCCTGCAATCCGGTGTAGATCAGCACGCCGCGTTCAAAGGCGGTCCCCGCGAATTCGGCCAGGGCCCCGAGGCCATCGAAGTCCCGGCGCCGGAGGGTGGCGGAAGCCTTGACCTCGACGCCGACGATGCGGCCGTCGGGTCGTTCCAGCACGATATCGACCTCCCGCTTGCGCTTGTCCCGAAAGTGGTACAGGCCAACCTCCTCCTCGGCCCACTCCGCGTGCTTCGCGCACTCCATGAACAGAAGGGTTTCCAGCAGCGCCCCGTAATGCGGGCTGGTTAGGAGCCGGGCTTCCGCGCGAAGGCCGAGGAGGTGTGACGCGAGACCCGTGTCCACGAAGTGCAGCTTCGGCATTCGCACCGTGAGTCGCCGCGCCAGGTTCTTCCGATATGAGGGGACCCGACGTATCAGGAACATGAGTTCGAGGATCTCGGCGTAGCTCTTGGCCAGCTTGTCGTTCAGTTCGAGGTCGTTGGCGAGGTTGGCGTACTTGAGCAGGTTGCCACTCAGCCCCGCCAGGCAGGGGGCCAGTGCGCGAAGCCTGGAATGATAGTCGCCGCGGGCGCTGTAGAGTGTGTCGAAGTCCTTGAAGAAGCGCCCTTCCGTATAAGATCGGAACCAGGTGCCGCGTCCCCGCCGACTCATCCCCTGAACCTCGGGATAGCCACCGAGGAGGATCGATCTCGCGATCTGTTCCCGGGTCGGCGCTTGATTGTCGTGCACCCCGGCACGCAAAGGGGAGAAATCCCCCGCCAGGAGATAGTCGATCAGGTTCTGCCGGCTGCCGCGAAGCTCGGCGATCGACAGGGGCAGGAGTTCAAGGCGGGCCATGTGACCGGGCAGGGCTTCCTGCGCCCGCACGGATCGGAAAATGTCGGCGGAGCCGGTTAGCAGGAACAACCCCTTGCGCGGGATGCCGGGCCCCGGGCCGGTGGGTGGGGCACTGCCGTGCCGGTCCGAGGCCTCCTTGATGGCGGGCACCAGTTCGGGTACGTGCTGGAATTCGTCGAGTACAACCGACTGGCCCTCAAGCGACCTGATGAAGCCGTAGGGGTCGTAGGCCGCCGCCGCCTGGGTGGCGGGGTCGTCGAGACTGAGATAGCGCATGCCCAGTTCGGCGCCGATGCGGCGCACCAGGGTGGTCTTGCCGGACTGCCTCGGACCCGTGACGTAGACGATCCGGAACTCGCGGAGCATGTCGAGCACGCCGGAATAGAGGTGTCTGGAGTACATCGGCAGATTTGGGAAGAGCGGCACTATTACGAGAAATCTCACTCCCTAATACGAGAAATCCAATCCCATATTACGAGAAATCACAAAAAAGAGGATGGCGCGAAGTGATGGAGGCGCGCGCGGGATGTGAACCACCAGACAGGCATCAGAGCGGGCGGTGGACCTCCGCCCCTCTGAGGCTCAACGCGCCTCAGCCCTCCGGGCCCGAATACCGCACCTCGCCGCCGACGATCGTGTACGCGACCTCGGTGGCGGGGATCTCCTCCTCGGGAATGGTCATGATGTCCCGCGAGAGGACGACGATGTCGGCGAGCTTGCCGGGGGTGAGCGACCCCTTCAGGTGCTCCTCGAAGGCGGCATAGGCGTTGTTGATGGTGTAGCTCTCGAGCGCCTCTTCGCGCGTCATGCGATGCTCGCCGGAGAGGACCTCGCCGTTGTTCATGCGCCGGCTCACCGATGAGTAGAAGCTCGCGATCGGCGAAATATGCTCCACGGGCACGTCCGTGCCGTTGGCGATCATGACCCCGGCATCCAGGATGTCACGCCACACGTACGAGGTTTCGACGGCGCGCTCGAGCCCGAGGCGGAGGGGAAGCCAGGGACCGTCGGAGGTGGCGTGCACGCCCTGCATCGACGCGATCACATCCAGTTCGGCGAAACGCCCGACGTCGGCCGGGTTGAGGTGCTGGGCGTGCTCGATGCGCCAGCGCAGGTCGGTCCGGTCGGGGTTGGCTGCGAACACCTTCTCGTAGAGGTCGAGCACCTCCCGGTTGGCGCGGTCGCCGATGGCGTGGGTGTTCACCTGGTAGCCGTGCCGGATGGCAACTTCGGCGGTGCCGGTGATGTCCTCTACCGTCTCCAGCACCAGCCCCGTGTTGTCCATGTCGATGTAGTTCTCGAGCAGCCAGGCCCCGTGCGACCCCAGTGCCCCGTCGATCTGGCGCTTGATGGAGCGCACGGCGAGGAAGTCGTTGCCCTCGGGGATGATGCGATAGTCGGGCAGCTTCTCGTCCATGACCTCGTTCGCCTCCCGCCGCACCATCACGTAGAGGCGCACCGGGAGCGCGCCCTCGGCCGCCATCGCGCGCAGGCGATCTATGGTCTCGAAGTCGCTCCCGGCGTCCTGGAAGGAGGTGACCCCGAAGGCCAGCGCCTCCTCACCGGCCAGCTGCACCGCACGCACGAACTCCGCGTCCACGTCCTCGGGCGAGCGCCCCTCGCCGGCGCGGTCGATGGCGTCTTCCACCAGGAACTGGGCGGTCTCGCGCAACAGACCGGTCGCGGCGCCGGAAGCGTCGCGCACGATGGTGCCGCCCGGCGGATCGGGGGTGTCGTCGTCGATTCCGGCGAGCTCCATCGCCAGCGCGTTGGCGAAGGCCGCGTGGCCGCTGGCATGCCCCAGGTTGACCGGATTATCCGGACTGGCCGCCGAGAGCGCGGTGTGCAGCGGCACGCCATCCACGTTCGGCTCTGGGGTCGAGGTCCACTTCTCCTGGTGCCAGCCACGTCCGGTCACCCACTCACCCGGCGGCGCCTGGGCGGCCGCGTCCCCGACCATCCGGACGATGTCGTCCCAGCTGGTGGCGGTGGTGAGGTCGAGAATCATCTTCGCGCGGCCCAGGCTCATGTAATGCCCGTGCCCCTCGATGAAGCCGGGAATCACCAGCCGGCCGCCGAGCTCGATGACCTCGGTCGAGGGACCGACGTATCCGGCGATCTCCTCGCTCGTCCCCACCGCCGTGACGGTGTACCCGGTCACCGCGAGCGCCTCCGCCTCCGGCAGGGCGTCGTCCACGGTCACGACCTTGCCCCCGGTAAGCACCAGATCCGCGTACCCGGTGCCGCCGGGTTGGCAGGCGGCGAGCAGGACACCCAGCAGGAACGCCGATCGCGTGAGCGGAACAATGGGAGACAGCTTGCTCATGGGAACTCCGGGCAGGATGGAGAGACGGATGAAGCGGAGGCGACCCAAGTCTGCCAAAATGGCAGATTCGTCATCTGCGGGAGCGAGAAAGTCTGCCAAAATGGCAGACTACGGAGCCGTGTGACAGGTTAGCGTCAGGGCACCATTCGGTCCAGAAACGCGCGCTCGTCCACCGTGAGGCTGCGCGCGCCGAATGCCTGCACCTTGCGGAGCAGCGCGATGACCTCGGCGCGGTTGAGTTCGTGCAGTTCATCCACCGGAATGAGGTCCCATTTGCGCCGCATCTCCGCTTCGGGCCGGGCCTTGGCCACCCCCTGTATGCGCCGCCGCACCATCCGGCGCCGCCGCTCCCGGGCCCACAGGTAGACCAGTGCGCCGGCAAAGCCGCCCAGGTGCGCGAAGTGCGCCACGCCGTCGTTTACCTGAGTGATGCCCGCGAACAGGCTGAAGCCCGCGAGGAAGAGGATCAGCCAGCGCGCCCGGATGGGCAGGATGCCCCAGATGTAGACCGGCTCCCGGGGCCAGTAGCGGGCGAAGCCCAGCAGCACCGCGAACACGGCGCCCGAGGCGCCCACCACCGGCGCCATGGGGGGCAGGAAGGAGAAGAGCGCGCCCCCCAGACCGCCGAACAGGTAGAGCCTGAGGAAGTGCGCCGACCCCATGCGCAACTCCAGCCGGGGACCGAAGAAATAGAGCCCCAGCATGTTGAGCGCGAGATGCCAGAAGCCGGCGTGGAGGAACATGTAGGTGAGGAGGGTCCACGGCCGCAGGTAGGCGATCTGGGGCACCAGCGTGAGGGCCCAGAAGCCGTCGGACCGCGGCCCTGCGACCGCAAAGAGCAGAAAAACCGCCACGTTGGCGGTGATCAGACGTCTGACCCACGGTGTCATCTCGGGCCGACCCTTCCGTGCGCGGTTTCGTGAGGGGCTGGACGCGGGGCGGCGTGGGGCAAGCCGCCATGGGACCGCGCCCGCGCCATCTGTACCAGCACCCGGCTCGGCTGGTTCCGGGATTTGCGCCCCGGGTCTGGTGATTCGGCGTCCCGACCGTACATATTCCGGGTTCGAATCCGAACCGATACCTGGAGAGCCGGATGATGAGTTCGAAGTCGCGCTGGATGCTCCCGCTGCTCGTGGCCCTGGTCGCCTGTCAGGGGGGCGATGTGCCCTCCCGTATGGGAGATGACGCCCCCCCGACCCTGGGTTTGCGCTCACACGACGGCATGGTGTCGTCCACCAACATCATCGCCAGCGAGGTGGGCGCCGAGGTGCTCGCCGCGGGAGGCAACGCCGTCGACGCCGCCATCGCCACCGGCTTCGCCCTGGCCGTGGTCCATCCCTCCGCCGGGAACATCGGGGGCGGAGGCTTCATGGTGATCCGCAGCCCCGACGGCAGCGCGACCGCCCTCGACTTCCGCGAGAAGGCGCCGCTTGCCGCGCATCCCGGGATGTTCACGGACGAAAACGGCGAGTACTCCTTCGACATCCATCACGGCAGCTATCTGGCGGTCGGCGTGCCGGGAACCGTGGCGGGTTTCGCCCTCGCCCACGAGCGCTACGGCGGCGGCACGGCCTGGGCGGATCTCGTCGAGCCCGCGGTGAGCCTGGCCGGCGACGGCTTCCCGCTGAGCCCCGCGCTGGCGCGTTCGCTGGCCTCCGTGCTTTCGCGCATGGAGCCCTATCCCGCGAGCGTCGCCCAGTTCTCGAAGGACGGCGTTCCGTATGAGGAGGGAGAGCGGTTCCGGCAGCCGGACCTCGCTGGCACCCTCGGCCTCATCCGCGACCAGGGACGGGACGGGTTCTACACGGGCGAGACCGCGCGTCTCCTCGCGGAGGAGATGGAGCGTGGCGGCGGCATGATCACCGAGGAGGACCTGGCGCGCTACGAGGCGCAGGAGCGAACGCCCATCCGCGGGACCTACCGGGGCTACGACCTGGTCTCGATGCCGCCTCCCTCGAGCGGCGGCACCGCCATCGTACAGATGCTGAACATCCTGGAAGGCTTCGACATGGCGTCGATGGGGCACAATTCCGCGGCCTACATCCACCATCTCACCGAGGCGATGCGCCTCGCCTACCGTGACCGGGCCCAGCACCTGGCCGACACCGATTTCGTCGAGGTGCCGCTGGACCGGCTGACCAGCAAGGACTACGCGAACGAGCTGCGGGGCACGATCCACGCCGACCAGGCCGGACACTCCGAGCCGTCGCAACTGGTCATGGCGGAAGAAAGCACCGAGACCACGCACTACTCCGTCGTGGACCGCGACGGCATGGCGGTTTCGGTCACCTACACGCTGGAGCAGGGCTACGGGTCCAAGATCACCGTGCCCGGAGCGGGCTTCCTCCTCAACAACGAGATGGGCGACTTCAACGGCAAACCCGGCCTCACCAACGACCGCGGACTCATCGGGACGGAGGCCAACCTGGCGCGTCCCGAGCAGCGCATGCTCTCGAGCATGAGCCCGTCGGTGCTGTCGCGCGACGGCGAGCTGGTGGCGGTCATCGGCACCCCGGGCGGACGCACCATCATCAATACCGTGATGCAGCTGGTGCTCAACATCGTCGATCACGGCATGACCATCGAGGAAGCGGTGACCGCGCCCCGGGTCCATCACCAGTGGCTCCCGAACAACGTGCGCGTCGAGGAGGGCGGCGTTGCTGATGCGGACGTCGCGGCGCTGGAGGCGATGGGCCACGAGGTCCAGGTGAGGGGCAGCCAGGGGCGCGCCAGCTCGATCGGGGTCGACCCGGCGACCGGCGAGTTCATCGGCGCGCCCGATCCGCGCAGTCCGGACGGGGGAGCGGCGGCGCCGTCGGGAAGCTGACGGCGGCACCCCTGCATCAGGAGCGGCCGAAGAGGTCGGGGATGAGTCGCGCGGGACAACCCGTACCCTGTTCGTGAAGGACCCGAACGCACCCGCACACCCGTACCTGATCGTCTTCGCCCTCTGGCTGCTCGTGTTCTCGGCGAGCTGCCAGACCATGGTGATCGCCCCGATCCTGCCCCTGATCCGGGAAGAGTTGGGCATCGCCGACGCCTTTCTGGGCACCCTGGTCACGGTCTACAGCCTGATGGTCGGCATCATGGCGGTGATCTCCGGCCCGATCTCCGACCGCATCGGGCGCCGCCGCATCCTGCTGCTCGGTTCGGGAGCGATGACCGGCGCCCTGGCCCTCCACACATTCGTGGATTCCTACGCGGAGTTTCTGGTGGTGCGCGTGCTCGCGGGCGCCGCGGGCGGCGTGCTCTCCGGCGCGGCGGTGTCCTACGTCGGCGACTACTTTCCCTACAATCGGCGCGGATGGGCGACCGGCTGGGTCATGAGCGGGTCGGCCGTCGGCCTCATCATCGGCATTCCCGTCGGTGTCCTGCTGGCGGGCGACTTCGGCTTCCGCAGCCCCTTCTACTTCTTCGGCGTCATGATGGCGCTGACCTTCCTGCTGGTGTACACGCGGGTGCCCCAGCCCGCTGTGAAGCGGCGGCGCTCGCGGCTGACGGTCAACCGGGCGATCGCGGGCTACGCCGTCATGCTGCGCCGTTCGGAGATCGCCTTTGCCGCGCTCGCCTTCTTCATGGTTTCGCTCGGGGTCGCCCTCTTCGTGGTCTACTTCCCCACCTGGCTGGAGGCCTTCCACGACGCCTCCTCCGAACAGATCGCGTCGCTGTTCCTGGTGGCGGGCGTTGCCAACGTCATCGCGGGTCCCCAGGCGGGCCGGGTGTCGGACCGGGTCGGCCGCAAGGTGATGGTGATCTCCTCCTGCCTCGGCCTCTCGGTGGTCATGCTCGCGACGGTGCCGCTCATCACCAGCTTCTGGGTCGCCTATCCGCTCTACGCCGTGATGATGATGCTGATCGCGATGCGCACCAGCCCGTACTCGGCACTCCTGACGGCGCTCGTGCCCGCCAGCCGGCGCGGTTCTCTCATGAGCCTGACGGTCGCGCTCGGACAGGTGGGGTTCGCGCTGGGCGCGATGGTGGCGGGGTATTCCTACGCGAACCTGGGATTCGCCGGCAACACCATCATCGGCGCGGTCGCCGTGCTGTGCATGGGATGGATGGTGTGGGCCAGGCTGCCCGAACCGGAGCGGGAGTGAGGCGTTGGGCCCGCGCGCGGTTACCGGCAATTAACTTATTGTTCCACACTTCTCCGCGCCCGTGACACGAGGCGGACGCCCGCTACCCCAGCAAACCAGGAATCGATGAATTGACTACCGGGCGCGTGGTCACGAACCCTATCGCCCGCGAAGAGCTTCGCCGGTGGACCGACGAAGCAGTTCGGCGACTGGATCAAGGCCATCATCCGACGAAGCGCACCCTCCACAAGCGAGCCGCAGCGGGCGCCTGGGGCCGGCTGGAACTCGTGGAACAACTCGGAAACGTAGGCAGCGAGGTGGAACGTGCGATCCGGTTCCACAGCGCCGGCCGTACGAGCCGGTTCGAGGGTGCCCTGGAACGGGCGCTGGAGCTCTTCGATCTGACCGCCGGCGACCCGCGCTGGCACGGCCACCGCTGTCAGGAGATTCTCCGAGCGCGAGAGGAATTCTGCCGCCTCTTCTTCGACCCCGAAGTGCCGCCTGAATCCGCGGATGGGTTGCGAAGGTACTTCTACGGTTTTGCGCACGCCGCGCGCATGCTGCACTACCGGCGGCAAGCCGGAGGATAGCTCGGTACCCCGTGGAAGCTAGCGGAGCGCGCCGTACACCAGCGCCCGCAGCTTCTGGTGGTCGTCCAGGCCGGCGGCGGGAATGACCTGGGTGAAGTAGACCGACACCAGCCGCTCCACAGGGTCCACCCAGTAGGTGGTGTGATAGGCACCGCCCCAGCCGTAGTCCCCGAGCGAGCCCGGCTCACCCGCCTCCCCCAGGTCGAGACGCACGCTGAAGCCCAGTCCGAACCCCATCCCCGGTGAGAAGAGGTCGCCCACATGGTTGCTGGTCATCAGCGCCACGCTCGCGGGAGACAGGATGCGCGCACCGCCGAGGGTGCCGCCGTTCAGCATCATCTGCAGAAAGCGGGCGTAGTCGCGCGCCGTGGAGAGCAGCCCCGCTCCTCCGGAGAAGCTGATCCGGGGACCGTCCACATACTGTCCCTGGGTCGTCATGCCCGGACCGTCGGGCGCGCGCAGCAGTGCGCCCGGGGTTCTGCGGCTGTAGACCGTGGCAAGCCGGTCCCGCTTCTCCGGCGGCAGGTAGAAGTGCGTGTCGCGCATGTCCAGCGGCCCGAAGATGCGCGAGTGCAGGAAGGCCTCGAGGGTCCGCCCCGAGACGGCCTCGACCAGCGCGCCGAGGATGTCGGTGTTGTATCCGTAGACGAAACGCTCCCCGGGGTGGGCCTGGAAGGGCAGCGACCCCATGCGATCGACCGTCGCGCGCACGGGTTCATCACGGTGGGCGAAATACCACCCGGTGATCTCCGCCTCTCTCCAGCGGTCCGCCCCTGGCCCGCCCATGCCGTAGGCGATCCCCGCCGTATGGGTGAGCAGGTCGCGAACGGTGATCGGCCGTTGCGCCCCCACCACGTCGTACCCGCCGTCCGGCAGCGGTTCGGCCACGGTGGTCTCCGTGAACGCCGGCAGGTACTTGCCGACCGGATCGGAGATCAGCAGTGCGCCGTCCTCCTGCAGCATCATCACGGCCACGCTCACGATGGCCTTGGTCTGCGACGCGATGCGGAAGATCGCATCCGCCGCGAGCGGCGTGCGCGCCTCCAGGTCGGCGAACCCGGTTGCGTGCTCGTAGACCAGGGCGCCGTCGCGAAGCACGGCAACGACCGCGCCCGGCAACCGCCCATCGACGACGTATTCGTCCAGCATCGCGCCGACGCGCTCCAGGCGGCCGGGCGCGAACCCGGCTTCGGCGGGCGCGACGCGGGGAAGCTCCTGCGCGCGCGCCTGGCGTGGAGCCGATCCGGCCAGTGCCGTGAGGGCGAGGAGCGTCGCGAGGGCGATGGCGCGGAGGCTGTTACGCGATGGATGTCGATGCATGATGCGATTCATGGGATGAGGGCTGGCCGGTGATCGTCCCGTGCCCCGTTGCCGCGCAAGGCGCACGCCCATCGAGCCAGGTTCTCGCGGCCCCGGTTGGCGGCAACATGAAGCATCCGTGATATTGGACCGCTTACGATCATGCATGCAAACCGCATGGTGCCCGTCGGTTCCGCGTGCGCCTCGGAGGATATCGACGTGAACCCTCGAAGGACCCCCCGCTTCATCCCGCCGCCCCCTGGCGTGCCGTCTTCCCTGCTGGTCCTGGCCGGCATGCTCGCGGCCGCCTGCGCCCCCGCCACCCCGCCTGCGGCCGACACCCCCGCCCCCGAACTCGCCCCGGACGTTCCCCTCGAGCCCGGGGCCGTGATGAGCATCTCCGAGCCGGATCCCGTGGAGGCCGGGCGAGCTCCCCGCCCCGGCGAGTACACGGGCGCCTTCGACGTCCTCCACTACGACCTGGAGGTGTCGCTCCACGAGGACCGGAACGACTTCGACGGCCGCGCGCGCATCCTGGTCACGCCCCCCGCCGACCCCGGGACGCCGATGGAGTTCGACCTGGTGGGCCTGGCCATTCATGCCATCGAAGTCGACGGCGTCCGCACCCCGTTCGAGTACGCCGACGGCAAGCTGCGCGTCTTCGCGCCCCCGAACGCGACCGGACCGGTGGAGGTCGCCGTGGCCTATGGCGGCACCCCGGACGACGGGCTCATCCTGCGCGACAACGTGCATGGCGACCCGGCGGCCTTCGCCGACAACTGGCCGAACCGGGCGCGCTTCTGGTTCCCGTCGGTCGACCACCCGAGCGACAAGGCGACGGTGGAATACACCATCCACGCGCCCGCCGCCTGGCAGGTCATAGCCAACGGCACCATCGCGGCGCCCCCCGCCCCCACCGACGACGACGCCCTGGGGGGCGCGGCCGGGCGGCGCACCTGGCGCTGGACGACGTCGGTGCCCATCCCCAGCTACACCATGGTGGTCGGCGGCGCCGACCTCGCCGTGCGCCAGGTGGGGCTGGCCGCGTGCGACAACTCCCCCGTCTCCCCGCGCAGCGACGGCTGCACGCGCGTCAGCTACTGGGTCTATCCCCGGGACACCGACAACGGCGCCCGCATCTTCCGGCGCGCTGCGGAGATGGTCGACTTCTTCACCGACCTCATCGGCCCCTACCCTTACGAGAAGCTCGCGAACGTCCAGAGTGCCACCCGTTTCGGGGGCATGGAGAACTCCTCGGCCATCTTCTACACCGAGCAGGGCATCGCCGAAGGCCGGAACATGGAGGGCACCGTCTCCCACGAGATCGCCCACCAGTGGTTCGGCGACAGCGTCACGGAGTCGGAGTGGTACGACCTGTGGCTCTCCGAGGGCTTCGCCACCTATTTCGGGGCGCTTTTCTTCGAGGAGGCCGACGGACCCGCGGACTTCCGCAACATGATGGAAGGAAGCCGCCAGCGCGTACTCGCCTCGACCGACGTCAACCGGCCCGTGGTCGACCGCGAGGAGACCAACCTCTTCAACCTGCTCAACGCCAACAACTATCCGAAGGGCGGATGGGTGCTGCACATGCTGCGCGGCATGCTGGGAGACGAGGTCTTCTTCGCCGGCATCCGCAGCTACTACGCGCGCTTCCGCGACAGCGTGGCGAGCACCTCCGACTTCCGCGCCGTCATGGAGGAGGCGTCCGGCTCCGACCTGGGCTGGTTCTTCGAGCAGTGGCTCTACCAGCCCGGTTACCCGGTGGTCACTTCCGAAACCACATGGGATGCGGGCGCCGGCGAGGCGGTGGTCACCATCCGGCAGACGCAACAGGCCGACTGGCCCGCCTTCCGGCTCCCGCTGGACATCGAGTTCGAGGTGGGCGGCAACGCCGAACGCAGCCGCGTCGAGGTCACCGGGAGGGAACAGACGTTCCGCATCCCGCTCGAGGCCGCGCCTGCCACCACCACCCTCGACCCGGACGACTATCTGCTCATGCAGACGGGAGGCAACTGACGGGCCGCGACCGGGACCGAACCTGTAAACACTTGTATTCACGGCCCGGATGCGCGACCATGGCAGTTTCCACCTACCCACCAGAAGCCCAACATGAAATGAATGGAGACGGCTCTTGGCCGGGACCACACATCTCAGGTTTGAGCGCGACATCGCCGAACTGCAGCGGCAGATCGACGGCCTTCGTGCGCTGGCGGACGAGAAGGGCATCGACGTGGTGCGCGAAATCGAGGTCCTTCGCAGCCGGCTTGCGGCCATGACCGAGGAGACCTACCGCAACCTCGCCCCCATGGAGCGCGTGCAGGTGGCGCGTCATCCCAACCGCCCGTACATGCTCGACTATGTGGAGCGCATCTTCACCGACTGGATCGAACTCCACGGCGACCGGAGCTATCGGGACGACCAGGCCATCGTGGCCGGCTGGGCGTGCCTGGACGGACGGTCCCTCATGGTCATCGGCCAGCAGAAGGGCCGGGCCATGAAGGAGAATCTGCGCCGCAACTTCGGCATGCCTCATCCGGAAGGGTACCGTAAGGCGCTGCGCCTGATGAAGATGGCGGAGAAGTTCGGGCGTCCGGTCGTGACCGTCATCGACACCCCCGGAGCCTACCCCGGACTCGGCTCCGAGGAGCGCGGCATCGGGGAGGCCATCGCCCGCAATCTGCGCGAGATGGCGGCGCTGCGCGTTCCGACCGTCTCCATCGTCATCGGCGAAGGCATGTCCGGCGGCGCGCTCGGCATCGGGGTGACCGACCGCATCCTCATGCTGGAACACGCCGTGTACTCGGTCATCTCCCCGGAAGGGTGCGCCGCCATCCTGTGGCGATCGCGGGACCACCGCGAGAAGGCCGCCGAGGCGCTGCGCCTGACCTCGGGCGATCTGCTCAGGCTGGGCGTGGCGGACGACATCATCGGGGAGCCGGTCGGGGGTGCCCACTCGGACTGGGAAGCCGCCTCGAGGAGCGTTTCCAGGGCTCTCAAGCGGCACCTGGCCGAGTTGACCGCGCTCGACAGCGACGAATTGCTGTCAGGGCGCTGGGCCAAGTACGAGACGATCGGGGACTGGGCCGGGAAGGCGATCGAAGAGTCCGGGTTCAAAGGGCCCCGACTCGACACGGAGAGCGGCAGAAGCATGGGAGCCGGCGGCTGAGGACGTATCCCGCCCGGGTTCGAGAATAGATGCCAGAGTTCGCGGAAGTCCGGTTCAAGGGAACGCGCAAGGACTACTTCACCTGCCAGCCCGGGGCGCTGCAACCGGGTAGCTGGGTGATGGTGGAAGCCGAGCGCGGTCGTGATCTCGGCCGGGTGAGCGCCCTGGGCGCCATCGCCGAACGCAAATGCGGCACCTCCGGCGGATGCGCCACGCCCGAACCGTCCAGGAAGGTCCTGAGACAGGCCCTCGCCGACGAGATCCGGCACGTGGGCTGGCTGCGCACCGACGAAGATCGCGTGCGGGCGCTTGCGCGCGACAAGGTGGCCGGCCACAGGCTGAAGATGAAGGTCACCGAGGCGGAGTGGCAGTTCGACCGCAAGAAGCTGATCATCTACTTCACGGCCGAGCGGCGGGTCGACTTCCGGGCCCTGGTACGTGATCTGGCCCGTACCTTCCGCACCCGCATCGAGCTGCGCCAGATCGGCGTGCGCGATGAAGCCGCGATGCTCGGAGGAGTCGGCCGCTGCGGGCGCGAACTGTGCTGCTCGACCTGGCTTCCCTCCCTGCGTCCGGTGAGCCTTCAGCTGGCCAAGGACCAGCGCCTCTCCCTCAACCCGTCGCAGATCTCCGGTTGCTGCGGCCGTCTCATGTGCTGCCTCAAGTACGAGCACGACGCGTACGTGCGGGCGCGCAGGCGATTCCCGCGCGAGGGAAGGTCGGTGAACACTTCGCTGGGGCGGGAGAAGGTGGTCGCGGTGGACATCTGGAGCGAGACGGTCACCCTTCTGGCCAGCGACGGAGCCCGCCGCAAGGTAACGCTGAAGGAACTCAAGAAAGAGGTGTCCGGGGTTCCCCGGGGGAAACGCTCCAACTGACCCGGACATGAGCCGACGACGTTATCTCACGACGCCGATCTACTACGCGTCGGGCGAGCCCCACATCGGCCACGCCTACACCACGATTCTCACCGACGTGCTGGCCCGTTTTCACCGGCAGACCGGCGCCGAAACGAGATTCCTCACCGGCACCGACGAACACGGTCCCAAGATCGCCGAGGAGGCCGCCCGGCGCGGCCTGACCCCGATCGAGCTGTGCGACCGGATGGCGGGCCGCTTCCGCGAGGCGTGGGATGAACTCGACATCTCCTTCGACCGCTTCATCCGCACCACCGAGGCGGACCACATCGCCGTCGTCACCGCCTTCCTGCGGCGGCTCCACGCCAGGGGACACATCTACAAGGACCGCTACCTCGGGTGGTACTGCATCCACGAGGAGCGCTACTGGACGGAGAAGGACCTGGGGCCCGGTGAAACCTGTCCGGACTGCGGTCGGCCCGTACGCCAGATCGAGGAGGTCAACTACTTCTTCCGCATGAGCGCCTTCCAGGAACGGCTGGTGCGCCATATCGAGGCCAACCCCGACTGGATCATTCCGGCCGTGCGGCGCAACGAAGTGCTCGGGTTCCTCCAGCAGCCGCTCGAGGACCTCTCCATCTCCCGCCCGCGAAGCCGCGTGAGCTGGGGCGTCCCCCTCCCCTTCGACGCCGACCACGTCTGCTACGTGTGGGTGGACGCGCTCATCAACTACGTGACCGCATCGGGCGCCATAGACCCCGAGGCCGCCGCGGAGGAGCAGGGATTCGGCACCCCCATCGAGTCGTGGTGGCCTGCCGATCTGCACGTCATGGGCAAGGACATCCTCACCACGCACGCGGTGTACTGGCCCACCATCCTGATGGCGTGCGAAGTGGAGTTGCCGCGGCATATCCTCGCCCACGGGTGGTGGCTTGTCGGCGAAACCAAGATGTCGAAGTCGCTGCAGAACGTGGTGGACCCCCTCGCCCTGATCGCGACCCACGGGGTCGACGCGGTACGCTGGTACCTGCTGCGCGAGATGCCCACCGGCAGCGATGCCTCGTACACGCCCGAGCGCTTCCTCACCCGCTACGACGAGCTTTCCAACGTTCTGGGGAACCTCGCCAGCCGGGTGACGTCGATGATCGCGCGCTACCGGGACGGCGCCCTCCCGGACGCCGCGGGGCAGGGCCTGGCGGCCAAGACCGGGGAGGCCCTTCGCCGCTACCGGGATTTCATGAACGGCCTTCGCCTGCATCGCGCCCTGGGCACGGCGATGGAACTCGCGCGGCACGCGAACCGATACGTGGAGGAGCGGGAGCCGTGGGTCCAGGCAAGGGACCCGGAGAGAGCGCCGGACCTCGACGAAACGCTGGTGTCGCTCGCGCGTTGCCTGACGGTGCTCGCCGCACTGCTGGAGCCGGTCATGCCGGCGAAGATGGGCGTGCTGGCGGGAACTTTGGGGCTCGCCCGGGTTCCCACTCTCGACCGGGCCCTCGACGCCCCTCTGGCGGGACGAGCCGTGACGCGTGGCGAACCTCTCTTCCCGCGGGTACGGCTGCCCTCCGCTTGACTGGCTTCGGGCCGCCCGGGTAGGTTGAACCCCGCTGCGTTGTCGCTCCCCAGCCCTCCATAGCTTCCGAGGCATGGCAATCAGACCACTCGCCGCCAAGCTGAAGACCAAGTGTTCGATCCTGGTGGTGCCCTCCGGCGGCGGGCGGCACCGGCAGTTCGAAGTCTCGCCCAGGCTGCTCCTTTCCTGGGCCGGCATCTTCGTCCTCCTCGTTGGCGCCGCTTTCTTCGTCTTCTCGGGCGGCCCGCACCGGATGCAGGCGCGCCAACTGGCCGCCAGGAACCAGGCCATGGCCGAGGAACTGGCCGGCATCCGGCAGCAGGTGGCGAGCCTGGAGGGCGCGGTCGAAGGCCTGTCGGAACAGAATGCGCGGGCCCGCGCTCTGGCCGGCCTGGAGTCCATCGACGCCGAGGTGCTCCAGGCGGGTGTCGGTGGTCCCGGAACCAGCACGCCCCGGTCGCACCCTCTGTGGGGTCTCGACTCGCTGTATTCCAAGGACGCCTTTGCGACCTCCTTCGACCTGAGGGCGCTCGAGCGGCGGGTGCGTCTGCTCGGCGCCAGCCTCAACGAGGCCGCGGATTCCCTGAACCAGCATCGCGACTGGCTGGAGTCGTTTCCCTCCATCCTGCCGGCCCGCGGCTACATCTCCAGCGGCTTCTCCGCCTCCCGCATGCATCCGGTGCACCATCAGCCGCTCCCGCACGAGGGAATGGACATCTCCGCCGCCGCGGGCTCGCCCATCGTGGCGACGGGCAAGGGTGAGGTGACCTTCACCGGCAACCGCAACGGGTACGGCCTGACCGTGCTCATCGAGCACGGCTTCGGGTACGAGACCCTTTACGGCCATGCGAGCCAGATTCTGGTGCGAAGAGGTCAGCAGGTGGAGCGCGGCGAGGTGATCGCGCTGGTCGGGAGGACCGGAATCACGACGGCTCCGCATGTCCATTATGAGGTGCGCCAGAACGGAAGACCGATCGATCCGCACCGGTTCGTAATCGACGTCATTCCCTGATCCGGCCCAGCGCAGTTGACGGCTGCATTCCTCGCAGGGGTCGCCCTCCTGAGCGCCATCTCCGACCCCGGGTCGCTCCGTCCGGACACGGTTCTCCGCCCGCCTGACGGCCCTGCCATCGCCTTCGTCGAAGCCACCGGTTCACCGGCGGCGGCGATCCGCATCACGGTGCCCTTCGTCGAGTCCGATTCCGGCGCCGGAGCCGGTTACCTCATTCAACTGATGGCGCTGGAACGCGTCCGGAGACTCCGCGAGACGCTGGGCATCGAGGTCCTGGCGCACCGCACCTCGCTCGGACTCGTCTATCGCCTGCATGGCGCGGTCGCGGACTTCGACCATCTCGCCGGCGTTGCGCGCGAGTTGCTGGCCCGCCCGGCGACGCCCGGCTTCGTGGCGGCCCGGACTCGCCTCGAAGGCATGAACCGGCAGGAGCGGGAAACCGCCCGGGGCGCGCTTCGGCTCCGGCTTCGCTCGGGCATGGCCTCACCGATTCCGTCGGTGACGGGAACCCTCGAGTCGCTGGCGGCGCTTCACCCGGCCCGGCTGGTGGAGCGCTGGCGGGCATCGCACCGCCGGGCCAACCTCTCGGTGGTCGTGGTTGCCGATCTGCCGCTGGAGGCCGCGTTCTCGGCTCTCGCAGAGCTGGGGGAGGCGGGCCCGGCGCCGGAGACGGATCGGCTCCCGGAGGCGGCTGCAAGAAGGTTTCCAGCCATCAGACCCGAGCGAATCCGGGTCTGGTACGGGGAGGCATATCCGTCGGGAAACGCGCGGGATCCGCGCTCCGCGCTGCTCGCCCGCATCGCAAACGACCGCCTTCGGGAGTTGGGCGGCGAGTTCGAACCGCAACTCGAGCGGTGGGAGCTGGGAGAACGGTCGTGGCTGGTGTTGACCGCGGCGGCGTTCTCCCGAAACGCGACGACGATGCGCGCCCGCGTTCGAGACTACATCGGCGACCTGCGGGCGGCTCTCAGCCCGACCGTCGTGCGCAACGCGAGGGCATCGCTCCGCTCGGAGCTGATCCTGGAGGCGCGCTCGCCCGGCGGGCTGGCGGAGGTCATCGGCCGGCACCTGGACGCCACGGGCGATGCAGACGCGGCGGCGAACTATCTGCTCCGCCTGGAGGAGGTCGATTTCGAGGCCATGATCGCCTTCCTCGACGAGGTCGCCGCGGCCGAGGCAATTACCGCCGAGGTGGCGAACTGATGCCGACATCGCTCCCTCCGGGGCGGCTGCTCCCGTGGACGGCGCTGTGGGCGATCCTGTCGCTCGCCGCTCCCGCGGTGGCGCGCGTCCCGCCCGCGAGCGACCTGGCCGCGGTCCCGGATACGCTGCAGCTGGTGGTGGTGAGCGAGCGGCCGTGGACGTCCGCCGTCGCCGTCACCCTTTCCCTGGACGGCGGATATGGCGACGACCCGCCCGGGGCGGAGGGAACCGCCTGGCTCCTGGGCAAGGTGCTCGAGCGGGCCGTCGCCGCCAGCCTCGCGGAAACGGGCGCGTCCGCGGCAATCGAAGTGGAGGGCGACCGCACCTGGGTCACCCTGCTGACCACGTCGAGCGACTGGGCGGCGGCGTACCGCATCCTCACGCGCACGCTGTTCACCGACCAGCTCGATGCGGCGCTGGCCGGGGAGACGCGCTCCGAATTGTCGGCCCAGGTGTTCTTCCAGCGTGACGCGCCCGTGCGCGCGTTCGAACTGGCTGCTCGGGGCGTGCTCTTCGGGGCGGAGCGCGGTCGTCCTCCCATGGGCACTCCGTCAAGCGTGAGCGGCATGACGGTCGAGGCACTGGAGGCGACGCGGGCGCGCATCTACCGGATGGACGAGGCGCGGCTGGCCGTGGTGGGCGCGGTCGCGCCGGCCGAAGTGGCCTCCACCGTCGGCGCGCACCGGACGATGGCGCGGCGCGGGGAGCAAGGCTGGGTGGTGGAGGGCGCGCCTCTGCCGCCGCGCGCCCCGGGATGGGCATGGGAAACGGGTGGCCGGACCTCGGTCGACGACGACATCACGAACAACTGGATCCGCGCCGCCTACCCGTTTGACGGAGCGGCGCCGCGCCGGCCAATGGAGTTCCTCGCTCACGTGATCGGGGAACAGCTGGGCATCGACCGTCCCGCTCCGGGGTTGATCAGCCGCCGGGTCGAGGTGCGCGAGCTGCCCGGAGGGCCTGTGCTGCAGGTCACGATCGCCGCCCAGTGGCCGACCGTGCGGGCCTGGGAGCAGCGCATCGTGGACATCGTGGATCACCTGTCCGCCGGCAACCTCTCCCCGGATGAATCGAACCGGCAGTACCGGAGGTTCCGGTCGGCGCGGGCGCTCGCAATGGCGGATCCCGAGCGCGAAGGCCGTCGGCTGCTCATGGAAGCGGAGTCGGACGGCGGGCCGGGGGAACTGCTCGCGCCCATGGAGGGTCTGTCTTCCGAGGAGGTCCAGCGGGCGGCAGCCGACCTGGGCCAACCGCGCGTGCTGGTCTACGGACCGGGCGGGCCGTCGTCTTGATGCATCGGCATGGGGGCAGTTACTTTGCGGCCCGAATTCCGCCGAATGCGTGGCCTGCGAGCCGGAAGGAGCCCGCTCGGGAGTTTTCAACGTGATAGCCTGGAGTAACAGCACCATGAGGAACGCCATCCTTTTCCTCGCTCTCGCCGGCACCATCGCCTCCGCCGCATGCGGGCCGACCGAAGTCACGATCAACGCGCAGATGGAGGTGGCCGGCGCCGCGGGAACGGAGGTGCGGCCGTTGGCCGACATGGAAATCCAGCTCCTTCCCTTCGACCGCGATGCGATCTTCGACTCCCTGGCGGGCGAATCCGACACTGCCGAGCCGGAGATTCCACCGGATCTGCTCGAAGCCCAGAACCAGGTCGCCGAAGCGCAGGGGGAATGGCAGACCCTGGAGAGCGAGTGGTCGCTGCTGAGGGAGGATCTCCTCAACCTCAGCACGGAGATGGAGCGGCTGAATCCGGCCGAAGCCCAGTACCGGGTGTTGTTCATGGAGTTCGACGAGAAGGAAACGCGACTCGCTCAGGTCGAACGCCAGCGCGACGCCGCCTTCGAGGAGTTCACCTCCATCCAGGGCTCCATGATCGAACAGGCCGACCAGGTCAGGATGCTCCGCGAGATGTGGGGAGACGAGGCGTTCGCCGACTACGGCACGGTGGCCCAGTTCATGATCGACGTGAGCGGCCTCGACCCGGTCGTGGACACCACCGACGCCTCGGGCAGCGCGCTCCTGGACGCGCCCGCGGGGCAATACTGGGTGTACGCGCGCTGGGAGCGCTCGTTCGACGAACTCTACTGGAACGTCCCCCTCATGGTGGAAGGCGAGCCGGTGGCCTTCACGCTCGACGAGAGCAACGCACAGGTCCGCCCCATCCTCTGACCGGTCGGGACGGGCGCCCGCCCGGTCCCCCGGGCCGGCACCCGGTCTCGTGGGTCGTCCATCGAGGTTGCTGGGCGTAGTGCCGGCCTGCGGACTGTCCACCCGCATGGGAAGCGCCAAGGCGCTTCTCGATGCGGGTGGACAGTCCTTTCTGGTGCGTGTCGTATCCACCCTGGCGGCCGGCGGGTGCAGCCCGGTCGTGGTGGTGGCGAGGGAGGCGGACGGCGCCGTGGCGCGGGAAGCGAATGCTGCCGGCGCCGTGGTGGCGGCCAACCCCGATCCCGATGAAGGCCCTATTTCGTCCATCCGGCTGGCGCTGGCGGAGTGGGGCGGCGGGATGGACGGATGCGCCATCTGCCCGGTCGATCACCCACTGGTGACGGGCGCCACGGTGCGGTCGCTGGTGGCGTGCTTCGAGGAGGGATCCGCGGACATCGTGATCCCGACCTGGCGCGGCCGGCGCGGTCACCCGGCCATCTTCCATCGCCGCGTGTTCCCCGAACTTCTCGACCCTGCCCTGCCGGAGGGAGCCCGCACGGTCGTGCGGCGGCTCCCCTCCCGCGTCCGCGAGTGCATGGTGGAGGACGGGGGCGTGATCGCGGACATCGACACGCCCTCCGAGTACCGCAGCCACTTCCAGGTGGCGTGACCATGCCCGAACGCCCGGAGCCCGACGCGCGCGACCTTGCCGGCCCCGACGCGGCCGCCGCGGCCGCCCGCATCCTGGAGTCGCTGCGCGGGTCGCGGGGCACGGTCGAGTTGCTGGTGGTCTCGGACAGCGAAGGACGCGCGGAGGGCGCCCGCATGCTGGTGCGCCCGGACGCGGTCGAGGGATCGCTCGGGGATGACGAGCTGGACGCGGCCGCGCTGGCCGTCGCGAGCCGCGAGCGGCTGGCGCGCGGCCACGGCGGATCCCTCCACAACCTGCAGACGCCGGCGGGCCGGCGTCTGCAGGTGTACGCGGAGGGCCACCGTCCCCGCCAGGAACTCATCGTGGTGGGCGCGGGACACATCGCCCAGCCCCTCGCCACCCTGGGCACGCTGCTCGACTTCGAGGTCACCGTGCTGGACGACCGTCCCGAGTTCGCCACCCGCGAACGGTTCCCGGAGCCCGCTGCCGTGCGCACCATCGACTTCGCCGATCCCCTTTCCGGCATCGATGTCCACGCCGGGTGCCATTTCGTGCTGGTGACCCGCGGGCACAAGTACGACTACGAGTGTCTGCGCCGGTTGCTGGCCCGCCACGGCGAGGCGAAACCGGCGTACATCGGCATGATCGGCAGCCGCCGCCGCGTCCGGGCCACCTTCATCCAGCTCGAGGCGGAGGGGATCCCTCACGAGGTCATCGCCCGCGTGCGCGCTCCGGTGGGACTCGACATCGGCGCGCAGACGCCGGCCGAGATCGCTATCAGCGTCCTGGGGGAGATGATCCTCGAGCGGCGCGGCGGCACGGGAGCGCCGCTGAGAGGCCGGGAGCGCATCGTCGAGCGCTTCCTGGCAGGGAAACCGCCCACCGGGAGGGTGAAATGAGTTCGCCGGGCGACCAGGAGGTGTACGAAGCCGTTCTCGCGACGGTGCGGGCCGGGCGGCCGGCGGCGCTCGCGACCATCGTCTCCACGCGGGGCTCGACGCCGCGCAAGGCCGGCTCGCGCATGCTTGTGGACCCGCAGACCGGGCTGGTGGGCACGGTCGGGGGCGGGTGCGGCGAGGCCGAGGTCATCGAGGCGGCGCACGAGGTGATCGTGGACGGGGTCCCGCGCCTGGTGAAGGTGGACCTCACCGAGGACCTCCTGGGATGGAGCCCGGCGGTATGCGGCGGCATCATGGACATCTTCGTGGAGAGGGTGTCCGCGGGCGCCGGCGGCGACGAAGACGACCCCGGCGCATGACCTCGAAGGCGGGCCGCTCCCTTCCCCGCGTCACCATCCACTACCTCCGGCCCCCGGGTCACCTGCAGACCTTCCGCCAGCCCATCATCCATCAGGACCCGCAGGTGATCGTCACCTTCTCGCGCCGCATCCGCGTCCCCTCGCCGATGGAGCTGGATGGGGAGGTCGTGCTCGAGACCGGATCCGACATCGTCTGGTTCACTTTTCCGGGTCTTTGGCACGACATCGGCCGCTTCCACAACGCCCGGGGCGCGTTCACCGGCTTCTACGCCAACCTGCTCACGCCCGTGGAGGTGCTGCCCGGGCACGTCTGGCGCACCACCGATCTCTTTCTCGATGTGTGGATGAAGCCGGGACAGGCGCCGAGGCTCCTCGACGAGGACGAACTTCAGGACGCGCTGAACGCGGATGCGCTGGAGGCAGGGACGGCGCGGCGCGCCCGGGAGGAAGCGGAGAGGATCCTGGAGCGCGCGGGCGCCGGCGCGTGGCCTCCTCCGGTGGTGCACGAATGGACGCGCGAGCGGGCTCTGGGCGTGCTCGACAGCCTCGGCGGCCAGGGATGACGCCGCCTGGACCAGCGCAGAGCTACTCTCCCCCGTCCTCCACCCGGTACGCGGCGCACAGCCGCTTGAGATCCACGTAGAGATCGCCGAGCACGTCCGGGTCTTCGCGGAGGCAGTCGATGAGGCGTTCGCTGGAGTTCAGACCGGCGCTGGGCAGCCGGACATCCTCGTGGTGATAGACCCCTCTGTCGACGAACACCAGGCGCACCCTGGCGGTCTCGCCTCCGCTCATGGTTCGCCTTCCGTCAGCTGCTCGACTGCGTCCTCGATGGTGTTGTAACTGGTGTCCGGCAGCCTTCTCGCGGCTCCGCTTCCACGGCTGACGAGAACGCTCGGGGTACTGGTCAGGCTGAGTGCGCTGGCCAGTCGGAGGTTCGCCGACACCCGGTCGGCGTGCCGGTCCGAGTTGAGGCAGTCGCGAAACGCGCCGTCGTCGAGCCCGAGGGCGCGGGCGTATCCGACGAAGTTCCCCACCGGATCGCCCGAGGCCGCCCACGAGAACTGATTGTCGAAGAGCGTGCTGTGGTATTCCCAGTAGCCGCCCTGGTCCCCGGCACAGTGGGACGCTCGCGACGCGAGGAACGAGTTGGAGTGAATGCCCACCAGCGGCAGATCGTAGAAGACGAACTTCGCCCGCCCCGTGCCGACCAGGTTCAGTTCGATGAGGGGCTTGACCCCGGAGGCGAACATGGCGCAGCCCGGACACTGGTAGTCCCCGAACTCCACGACCGAGATGGGAGCGTCCGGGTCTCCCATTTCGCTGCCGTACGCCAGGTTGACGAGCTCCTCGTCGGAGAGGTCGCCCAGGTCCACCGGCTCGGTGACCGCGCTGCTGAACACCGTCGAGCCGGTCGTGTAGACCGCCGCCACCACGCCTATGAGCCCCACCCCGCCGAGGATGAGGTAAAGGCGCTTGACGCCACCGCCCGTGGGCTTCTGCCTCATTTCCTTTCGCTGCCGTGCTCTGCTGGACATCTCCGCTGCTCCGTCGCCGGTCGTTGTCGATAAAGCCACGCGCGTCTGATCGCGTGATGGGGTGGCGGGCACGATGCGCGACCCGCACCTCCGGCCGCAGGCTAAACTTGGCGCGTCGGCGAACCCGCGCACAAGATGGGCGCCGCCAGCCCGCCCCCGGCCTACGCCATGAGCACGTCGACCACTTCCCGGGTGCGGGTCAGGTCGGTCGCGACGTGGTCTGCGCCGGTGGCTTCCAGTTCCGCCGCGCTGAAGTGCCCGGTGGCCACGGCGAAGGTGCGCGCCCCGAAGTGGCGGCCGCACTCCACGTCGAGCGGGGTGTCCCCCACGACAACCACCGACTCCGGGGGGAAGCGCATCCCCCACACCTGCTCCGCCCTGCCGACCGCGACGGCGGGCAGGTGGTTGCGGCTCTCGCGGTCGCAGCCGAACCCGCCCGCCGGGAACGCGGCCGCCGCCAGCCCGGCCGAACCCAGCTTCAGGCGTGCGCCCTCGCGGATGTTGCCGGTGACCAGGCCCATCGCCGCGTCTTCGCGGTCCTCCAACGCCGCCAGCAGCTCGCGCACGCCCGCCAGGGCGGTGACGGGCGTCGCCGGCAGGCGCCGCTCAAGTTCACGCGGGTAGAGCGTCCACAGCCGGGGAAGTCCCTCGTCGATGCGGCCATCGTCGAACCCGGCCCTGCGCAGGAGTTCGCGCGCGATCTGCGGGTCGGTCCTGCCCGCAAAGGACACAAGGTTCACCGGACCGGTGGTGCCGTACACCTCCACCAGCGCATCGGTAAACGCCTCCTTGGCCGGGCCTCCCCACACCAGGGTGCCGTCGATATCGAAGAGGATGAGGCGCTTCACGGCAGGTCGGGTTGGCATTGGACTAAGTTCACTTGACTTAGCTAATTCGGAACTCTCGCCGCCGAACCCTCGCGCGACACCAGCGCGGCGACGTCGGCGTTGCCGCCGCTGATCACGGCGGCGATCCGGTCGCCGAAGCCCGCGGCCCCCGACCGCAGCGCCGCCACCGTGGCCGCCCCCGAAAACTCGGCCACCAGTTTGGCGCGCTCCAGCAGGAAGACGGCCGCCTCGCGGATGGCGTCGTCGGGCACGAGCACCACCTCGTCCACCAGGTCGCGCACGAGCGCGTAGGTGAGGTCGCCCACCTGCACCGGCGCCAGCCCGTCGGCGATGGTGTCGATGCCGTCGATGCGCACCACCCGGCCGGCGTCCAGCGCGGCCCGCATCGACGGCGCCCCCTCGGGCTCCACCCCGATGATGCGCATGCCGGGGCGGAGGGCCCGCAACGCCACCGCCGTGCCCGCCGCCAGCCCGCCGCCACCGATGGGAACGATGGCGGTGTCCACCGCCGGCCAGTCCGCGGCGATCTCCAGGCCCACCGTGCCCTGGCCCGAGATGATGTGCGGATGGTCGAAGGGCGGAACGATGACCAGTCCCTCGGCGGCGGCGATCTGCTCCGCCCGGGCGCGGCGCTCCACCGAGGTGGTGCCCTCGAAGACAACCTCGGCACCCAGCCGGGCCGCGCCCCGGTGCTTCACGGCCGGCGCCGTGGTCGGCATGACCACCACCGCGCGCACCCCGCGGATGCGGGCCGCCAGCGCCACCCCCTGGGCGTGGTTGCCCGAGGAGTAGGTGATCACCCCGCGCGCCACATCCTCGTCGGAGAGCCGGGAGATGAAGTTGTAGCTCCCGCGCAGCTTGAAGGCGCCGCAGCGCTGGAGCGACTCGCACTTCAGGCGCACGCTCGCGCCCACCTCGTCGGAGAGCTCCGGGGACCAGAGCAGCGGCGTGCGCACCGCCACGCCCTCCAGGCGCGCCGCCGCCGCACGTACGCTTTCGAGCGACGGAGCCGTCACCCGGTGCCCTCCCGGTCGGCGCCCGCAATCGCCTCCCGGACCTCCGGCGAGCCCTCGTCTTCGGCCTCGTGGCCGGCCCCGCCCCCGTTGTCGCCCATCACGCGCGCCAGGTCGACCAACTCGTCGTTCTCGTCCAGGTTCAGCAGGCGCACCCCCTGGGTCACGCGGCCGATCACGCGGATCTCCTCCACCCGCTGCCGGTTCACCACCCCGTTGCGCGTAATCAGCATGAGCTCGTCGGACGGGTGCACCGCCTTCACCGCCACCACCGGCCCCGTCCTGTCGGTCGTCTTCATGTTGATGACCCCGAACCCCCCGCGCCGCTGCAGCCGGTACTCGCCGACGGCCGACCGCTTGCCCATCCCGCCGCGGGTGGCCACCAGGATCGACGATTCCGCGGACGGGACCATCATGCCCACCACCTCGTCGCCTTCCCGCAGGCGAATGCCGGACACTCCGCGCGCGATCCGTCCCATGGGACGCACGTCCGATTCGTGAAAGCGGATGGCCTTGCCCTCGCGCGTGGCCAGAAGGACCTCGCTGGCGCCGTCCGTGATCTGAACGTCGATCAGCTCGTCGTCCTCCTCGATCCGAATGGCGTGGATGCCGACCATGCGGACGTTCCCGTACGCCGACAGCGGCGTCTTCTTGACGATGCCCTTGCGGGTACAGAACAGCAGATGGCAGTCCGGCGCGAAGGTGCGCACCGGCACGAACGCGGCGATCCCGTCTCTCGGGTCGATGTTGCGCAGGTTCACCACCGGCTTGCCGCGCGAGTAGCGCCCCGCGTCGGGCGCCTCCCAGACCTTGATCCAGTGGCACTTCCCCGACCGGGTGAAGATCATCAGGTAGTCGTGGGTGTTCGCCACGAAGAGATGCCCGACCTCGTCCTCGTCCTTGGTGGCCATGCCCTTGAGCCCGCGCCCGCCGCGCCGCTGCGCGCGGTACGTGGTCAGCGGGATGCGCTTCAGGTAGCCCTGCCGGCTGACGGTGAGCACGACCTCCTCGTCCTTGATGAGGTCCTCCATCTCCAGGTCGGCCACACCGGTGAGGATCTCGGTCCTCCGGTCGTCCCCGAACCTCTTCGCGACCTCCCGGAGTTCCTCGACGATGATCTGCATGCGCCGCGGTCTGCTGGAGAGGATCTCGTCCAGCTCCGCGATGACGGCGCGCACGTCGGCCAGTTCCCGCTCCAGCTTGTCGATCTCGAGGCCGGTGAGCCGGGCCAGGCGCATGTTGAGGATGGCCTCCGCCTGACGCTGGGTGAGGCGGGCGGGGAACTCCTCGGCCCGGAGCCGCGCCATCGCGGTGCCGGTATCCGGCGAGGAGCGGATGATCGCGATCACCCGGTCGATGTTGTCGACGGCGATCTTGAGGCCCTCGAGGATGTGTTCGCGATCCCTCGCCTTCGCGAGCCTGAACTCGCTTCGTCGGACCACCACGTCGTGCCGGTGATCCACGAAGTGGAAGAGGATCTCGCGCAGCCCCATCACCCGGGGCACGCCGTTCACCAGCGCGAGCAGGATGGTGCCGAAGGTCGCCTGCATCTGGGTGTGCTTGTAGAGCAGGTTGAGCACCACCTGGGGAACGGTGCCGCGCTTCAGCTCGATCACGATGCGCATGCCGTCGCGGTCGGATTCGTCGCGCAGCGCCGACACCTGGGTGAGCTTCTTCTCCCGCACCATCTGGGCGATCTGCTCGATCAGGCGGGTCTTGTTCACCATGAACGGGATCGCGCGCACGACGATGCGGGCGTTCGTCCGCTTGGCGGCCTCCACCACGTCGGTGCGGGCGCGCATCACGATGCGGCCGCGGCCGGTGCGGTAGGCGTCGCGGATGCCGCGGCGGCCGCAGATGAAGGCGCCGGTGGGGAAGTCGGGCCCGGTGACGATGCTCTCCAGCACCTCCTGGGGGAGGTCCGGGTTCTCGATCAGCGCGATGGTCGCGTCGACGACCTCGCGCAGGTTGTGGGGCGGGATGTTGGTGGCCATCCCCACCGCGATCCCCGAGCTGCCGTTGACGAGCAGGTTGGGCGCGCGCGCGGGGAGCACCGTGGGCTCGTCGATGCGGCCGTCGAAGTTGGGGATGAAGTCGACGGTCTCTTCATCGATGTCGGTGAGCAGCTGCGTCGCCAGCGGGGTGAGCCGCGCCTCGGTGTAGCGGTAGGCCGCGGGCGAATCCCCGTCGATGGAGCCGAAGTTGCCCTGGCCGTCCACCAGCGGGTAGCGCAGCGAGAAGTCCTGCACCATGCGCGCCATGGAGTCGTAGACCGCCGAGTCGCCGTGCGGATGGTACTTGCCCAGCACCTCGCCGACGACGGTCGCGCTCTTTTTGTAGGGGCGTGTGGGGCCGAGCCCCAGCTCGCTCATGGCGTAGAGAATGCGACGGTGTACGGGCTTCAGGCCGTCGCGGACATCGGGGAGCGCGCGGCGCACGATGACGCTCATCGAATAATCGATGAACGACTCCCGCATTTCGTCTTCAAGGAGCCGCGCGAGTATCCGTTCTCCGGGGGCGGAATCCATGCAGATGCCTCGTGGGGTTTAGGCGTGCGGGAGCACGCTGCCGGCCGGCCCCGTCCTCATCCGCGACGAAGACGGGATGTAACGCTCCTGATGAGCCTCAGGTGCCCGGCGCCGGATAGTAGATGGCGAGCGCGTGGCCGATGAGTCCCTGGTTGCGGCCGATGTCGGCGGTCGCCTGGCTGCGCGTGGTGTCTTGGATGCGCTCGAAGATGATGGCATCCGCGCCGAGCGCCGCGGCTTCGGTCCGGAGCATGAGCAGCATGTCCTCGTTGGATGTGCCCAGAGGCGCGCGGGCCGTAACCGGGCCGATCGTCCGATAGCCTTCGCGGGCGGCCTGGCCCATCGCGGGAACGATGACTTCGACTTCTTCCGGACCCGCCTTGGGGGGCAACTGCACGCCGGCGCACGCCGCCAGGACTCCGGACAGAGCGAGAATGGCGAGAACGTTCCTCATCCCCTTCTCCTCGTGAAATGAACGCATTGGGGGCCGACGATTCGGCGGTCCTGCGGAACCTGTTGAAAATAACAGAAAACGTAGGGGAGAGCTACGTTTGCGCCCCTCGACGAGCCTGCGTTTTTCGGGGTCCGTCCGCGCCGATTCGCCTTGTGTTCACGTCAGCCTCGTGCGCAGCAGGGTCGGCTCCGGGAGGCGGACGAGGCAGGCTCCGGTCACGCTGGCGCGCTCGGCCATCACCTCGTGCGGGCGGCCCATGGCGACCACCCGTCCTCCGCGGGCTCCGGCGCCCGGCCCCAGATCGATGATCCAGTCCGCGGCGCGAATCACATCCAGGTTGTGTTCGATGACAATGACCGTGTTTCCGGCGTCGATCAGGCGCACCAGAACGCGCAGGAGCCTGGCCACTTCGTTGCCGGACAGCCCGGTGGTGGGCTCGTCCAGGATGTAGAGTTTGCTGCCGCGTCGCCCGGATGCACCCGACAGCTCGCGGGCGATCTTCAGCCGCTGGGCCTCGCCCCCGGAAAGGGTGGGAGCGGGCTGGCCGAGCCGCAGGTAGCCGAGCCCCACGTCCTGCAGGTGCCAGAGGGTCTTGCCCAGGCGCCGCTGCCTCATGAAGAAGCGGATGGCCTGATCGACGGTGAGCTCCAGCACCTGGGCGATGTTGAGCCCCTTGTAGGTCACGTCCAGGATCTCGCGCTTGAAGCGGGTCCCCCGGCAGACGTCGCAGGGCACATAGACGTCCGCCATGAAGATCATCTCGATCTCGACCTGACCGGCGCCCTTGCAGGCCTCGCAGCGGCCGGCGGCCACGTTGAACGAGAAGTGGCGGGCCTGATAGCGCTTCTTGCGCGCGAGCGGTTGGGCGGCGAAGAGCTTGCGCACCTCGTCCCACGCCTTGATGTAGGTGACCGAGTTCGAGCGTGGCGTGCGACCGATGGGCGACTGGTCGATGCGCGCCACGTCGGCCAGGTGGGAGGCGTTGGCGATGGAGCGATACTCCCCGACCAGCTCCCCCATGTGCAGGCGGGCGCTGGTTTCGCCATCGTTCATCTCGCGCTCCAGGGCGCGGTAGAGCACGTCGTTGACGAGCGTGGATTTCCCCGAGCCGGACACGCCGGTCACCACGGTGAGGGCGCGCAGCGGGACATCGATGTCCACGTCCCTCAGGTTGTGCAGGCGGGCTCCGCGCAACTCGATGCGGCCGCCCGGAAGGCCGCGTCCGCCGGGGAGGGAGGGATCTGCCGCGCCGGCGATGAGGCGCCCGGTGGCGGTGCCGGCGTCCGCGAGCCCGGCGGGCGGACCCTCGAAGACCACCTGCCCGCCCTTCTCGCCCGACTCGGGGCCGAGCTCGATGACGTGGTCGGCGGCGACGATGACCTGGGGGTCGTGTTCCACAACCACAACCGTGTTGCCCGCGTGCGAGAGCCGCTGGAGCAGCGCCAGCATGGCCGCCGTGTCGCGCGGATGGAGCCCCACGGTGGGTTCGTCCAGGACGTACAGGGTGTCCACCAGCCGCGACCCGAGCGCATTGGCCAGGTTGATGCGCTGCGCCTCCCCTCCCGAGAGGGTGCGCGTCTGGCGCGAAAGCGTCAGGTATCCGAGCCCCACATCCACCAGGAACCCCAGGCGGTCGCGGATTTCCCGCAGGATGGTCTCCGCGATGTCCTCCTCCATCCCGGAGAGCTCGAGGCCGTCGATCCAGGGCAGCAGCTCGTCCATGGGGAAGGCGCAGACTTCGGGGAGGGTGCGGCCGCCCACGCGCACGTTGAGGGCCTCGGCGCGGATGCGGGCCCCGCCGCAGCTCGCGCAGGGAACGGCGCTCTGGTAGCGGCGCAGAAAGACGCGGATGAACTGCTTGCGGCGCTGGCGCTCGCGCGAGCGCAGGAAGGGAATGATGCCGATGAACTCGGGGGAGCCGCGCAGCACCTCTTCGCGGAAGAACTCGGGGAGTTCGCTCCAGGGCTCGCGCTCGCTGACCCCGCGCTTGCGGGCAAACTCGCGCAGCCGGGCGCGCTCGCGCACGTAGCGCGGCTTCTCCCACGGGTCCACCGCCCCACCCGCCAGCGAGCGCCCGTGGTTGGGCACGATGAGGTCCTCGTCGTACTCGAGAGTCGCGCCGAAGCCGGTGCAGGTAGTGCAGGAACCGTAGGGGCTGTTGAAGGAGAAGAGCTTCGGGGTCGGATCGGGGAACTCGATGTCCGGGTGGAGCGGGCAGCGGAAGCGCTCGGTGAAGCGCAGGCGGGATTCACCGGGGGCCGCGGACGGCCGCACGATCACGGCTTCGCCCAGGCCCTGGACGAAGGCCACCCCGAGGGAGTCGACCAGGCGGTCGCGGACACCGGGGCTGACGGCCAGCCGGTCGACCACGACCAGGGCCTCCCGCGCCACCGTCAGGTCGGCGCCGGATCGCGCCGGATCGCCGGAGCCCGACGCGGCCAGGTCGATCACGGCGCCGTCCGCCATGACCCGCAGGAATCCGGCGGCGCGCAGGGTCTCGACCACCTGGGCGTGGGTGGCGCGCCCGCTCGCCTGGAGCGGAAACGCGACCATGATCCGCTCCCCGGCCGGCAGCGAGAGCACGCCGTCCACCGCCCCCGACACCGTGTCCCGCCGGATCCGGCGGCCGCAGCGCGGGCAGTGCGTGTGCCCGACGCGCGCCCACAGCAGCCGCAGGTAGTCGTAGACCTCGGTCGCGGTGCCGACCGTCGAGCGGCTGGACCGGGTCGGGTTCTTCTGCTCGATGGCCACGGCGGGCGGGATCCCCTCCACCGACCCGACCCGCGGCTTCTGCATGCGGTCGAGGAACTGCTTGGCGTAGGTGGAGAGCGACTCGACGTAACGGCGCTGGCCCTCCGCGAAGAGCGTGTCCAGCGCCAGGGAGGATTTCCCCGACCCCGACGGCCCGGTGATCACCGTGAAGGCCCGTCGCGGGATGTCCAGATCCAGGTTCGCCAGGTTGTGCTGCCTCGCGCCCCTCAGGCGAATCGGATGGTCCATGGGGAAAAGATACTACGGGTTGGGGGGCGTCTGCCAAAATGGCAGGTTCGGGGTCACGCAAAACACGGCAAGAAGCTACATAAGTTCAATAGGGACTGCACGATCTGCCCTTCTTGCCGCAAGAGCAAATCGAGTTCCGGCGAACAAGATCGGCGAGGAATCCCGAACCAAATGGCGGGAATCCAAGCATCGCCAAGCGCATGAGCCGACGCTCGCCAGATTCAACTTGCCCACATGAGCCGACAGGCGCTCACGTATCGGCATCGCATGTCGCCCCCGTCCGAACGGCTGCGGGGCGAAAGCTCGATCTTGGCTTTCCGGGGCCCGCATCCATGGAGATGTCGTGTGTTGGGGTCGGTCCCACCGCGGACTGCCGTCCCGAGGGCTCAGCAACGTGGATGTGCCCCCGCTCTGCGCGACCGAGAGGTCCGCCCGTTCCACGCACGACAAGCACCGCGAATCGCCCGGGCGAACCGTTCCAGCCGGTCCGTACGGTAGCGGAGAAGAAGAGCTCGGTTCCGGGCCGTGCCATCTGGATTATAGGTGCCGTACTCCCACTCAAGTTGCCCAATCACCGCGCTACTTAGCAGGTCGGCCTGGGTAAACGGACGGACGCATGGGCCGGCCGCCCCAAGGTAGAAAACGGCCAGCCATGCCGCCCGTGCCGCCACCTCTACCGCATAAGCCGCGTCCACGAACGCCAGCGGGAACGGTGGAATCTCCCGTCGCATCACCGCCGGGAGATCGGTCGCTAGCCGGTCCAGTCGGTCGGCCGCGTACCGTTGCCACGCAGCCGCCATCTCGAGTAGAACCACGGCCGCCGAATCGGGGCGTGTCTCTGCCGCAGCCCGGAACGCCCTACACTCCGCACCGGACCCCCTGGGCCGGACCGGATATCCCGCCGCGTCGTTTCCTAAGGGATCTCCCGGATCGCACGGTGGCACCGGCGGCGGCGCTTGGGCAACCAAGGGTGAGACCGCGAAAACGATAGCCAAGACAGCCCCCACCGCGCGTTGCAGGCATCGTTCTGCGGCGTTGTTCCTCTCCTCCTGCACGGGGAAAGAAGATCGGTGCAGTGCCATTCACTCCCCTGAGATGTCGCGTGGTATTCCATTGGCGAGTGCCAAACTTAATCTAGCGAGCTTGCGCCGTACGCTACTCGCCCGTGTCGTTCGCGTTCCCCACACCGTCATCTGCGGGCGGTGTCTGGTACAGGACCGTGGAACCTGTGCCTCGCGGGATCCGATGCCGGAGCGCGCGTAGAGACCGCAAGACTGGTGGACCCCTCCACCGCTCCGCCCATCACGACTCGTCGAGGGCAGCTTGGATCTGCGCGTTCGTCGGTCGCATCACAAACCACACCATCGTGTCGTACTCCTTTGGCTTCTTGAAGCTCGGCTCGGTGCCCAAGCCCAATGCCCGGAGTTCTTTCTCGATGCCCCACTCGACGTAGTGTCCCCGCCTCTTGGCGCCGAACAGAGCAAGAAGCTGCCTTACCGTCATACCGACCCTTTCCCCGGCCCGAGTCATCTCGGCGACGTCCCGCAGCTTTTGCCGGTTGATCCTCCTAGGGTCGATCATGACGGCGACTCTCCACCTGATTGCCCTGGGCGGCGAGGCGTCACGTCCGCCCAGCTTTCCTGCCGTGCTTCACCCATTCCTGGTCTCCTCTGTGGAGGTGCCGGCATTAGAGGTGGATCCTGCAGCCCCCACCCATTGGGCAGATGCCCTGCAAATGGAAGATAAGTCCAGCAATAAGGCTGCGCCAATTGCATAAATTGTTGCAACACATGCACTTGTGCAATTTCGTTTCGAGGGCTGGTCCGGAGGACGCCCTTCAGGTATCTGTCGTTGCAATCCTGTCGGCGGGCAATTCGGACTGGTCCAATTGCATAAGTGTAATCCAGACAGCAGCTTACGCAATTCTGTTTGCAGGAATTGGCTCTCCGCAATTCTGACGGGGCTAGCGTAAACCGCAGGAGCACCGTTTTCAATGCCGGATCCGGTGGAGTTCGACCCGCTCCCGGGCAGCGACACGGTGCCTCCTGCGGCCCGCTCGGCGATGTCACGCAGCTTCTGCGGGCCGTGACGCGCACGCAGATCGCGCGGCTCCTGCGTTCGACTTCGAGTCGCGCTCCGGGACCCTCAATCCTTGGCGGGAAGGTGGCCCGAGACCCGCAGATGACGGCCGCCGAGTATTCGGACGCCACGGCCGGTCACCTCCAGCCCGTGGACGGTACTACCGAGCCAGCTTCTACGGAGAACATCTCGCGTCTTGCGAGCGGCAGGAGTTCGCCGTAGGCCTCCCGCAGGCATGCCGCCCTCCGGCCTGCTTCTTCCGGCGGGCTGAGACCCTCGTAGTCAGTTGGGAGACGTTCTAGCAAGCGTTCGAAGTGGGCCAAGAACTCGTCGGACACAATGAGATGATTGACGCTGAATTCCAGCTGACAACCCACCCATGCCTTCCCGGCTGCTTCCTCTTGTTGCGCCCGCGCCGAAGAACCGAAGTAATCGTGAGGACCGAAGCCCCCTTCACCGCTGTTGTACCCATGATCCACAATGTCTGCTGCTTCCGAAGCTTCCTTCAACTTCGCAAGGACGGAAGTGTAGCCCAGCTTCCTCGCGTTCCATGTGCGTTGGGATTGCGCTTGTTTCCTGTTGGATCGCGTCAGGATGACTACGCCTGCCAACGCAAAGCCGCCCGTCAAGAGCGCGCCAAGCACGGCAGCGGTGTTCGGTCCGATGTCCAGCATCGTCCTCTCCTCCTTGTGAGTCCGCTTTCGACGGGTGTAACAGGTGCTGTTTTGCGGGTGGTGGTGACCTGCTAGAGGAGTTGTCAAAGCAAGTAGGCTTGGGGGCGATGTGCCACGCGTGCCAACAAAACGGACGCAGACCTAACGGACGTGCTTTCCCTCGAAGTTCACGATCGCCGACTCGCCGTCGCCGAGCGTCACGTCCGAACTCATCGAATCGAACATGTAGGCGTCGCTCTCGACCGCGATCGAGGCCGTGTAGTCCCCGGCCGCCAGACCCCAGAAGGAATACTGGCCAGCCGCGTCCGTCATCGTGGTGCGGTCGTCGGCGCCCGAAAGCGTGACCTCGATGTCGCCGAGGCCCATGCCCTCGACGCTCACCCGGCCGCTGATGCCGGAGGTGCGGAGCAGGACGCCGGTGAATGACACGGTGGCGGTCTCGTCGAGCGCCACGCTCACGTCCTGGGAGGTGAGCCAGAACTCGTAGCGTCTGGTGTCGAAGTCCGTGATCAAGACCGTGTAGTCGCCGGCGCGCAGTTCGGTGACCGCGTACGCGCCGTCGGCACCGCTCATCACGATGCGGCTCTCGTTGGCCGGACCGCCGGAGACGGCGACCGTCACTCCCTGGAGCCCCTCGCCCTCGATCATCACCCGGCCCTCGATCGCCGAGGTGCGGATGAAGTTGCCGGTGAAGTCCGCCGTGCCGACCTCGCCCACGTCAACCTCGACCGTGTTGCTCACGTTCTCGAATTCCACGTCCTCCGGGTGGTCGTCAATCTCGACAGCGTAGCTGCCGGCTCGCAGGTTGGCGAAAACGTACCCGCCGTTCACGTCCGTTACCGAAGTGAGCGCTTCCCTCTGCCCCGTTAGGCTGACGGTCACCCCTGCAAGGCCGATGCCCTCAACGGTCACTCGACCTTCGATGCCAGCCGTGCGCACGTGCCGCCCATCGAATACGGTCTTCTTGGCCTCGTTCAGCCCAACCGTCACTGTCCTGATGGTGTCGGGGAACTCTACCTGGTCAGCATCAAAGCCTGAGATTCCGAGAGTGTATGTTCCTGACCGAAGCTCCGAGAACGTGTATCGCCCAGTCGCGTCGGTAACTCCGCTGGAGACTGCGTCCTGACCTGTCAGACGTAGCGCGATCCCCTGCAAACCCTCGCCCTCGACGCTGACAACGGTCGATACGCTCGATCGGCGAATGTAGGTGCCGTCGAAGCTGAGAACCCTTGCTTCACCGACTGCCACAGAGACGGACTGCGAAGTCCTGGCGAACTCCGCTTCTCCGAAGTCGGAGATCTCCACCGAATAGGTTCCGGCGCGCAGAGATCGGAACTCGAACTGGCCTGCATCATTGGTTGACGTAAGGCTCTCGGACATGCCCGCGAGACGCACCGTAACCCCAGTCAGGCTATGACCCTCAACAGCCACGCGCCCCGTCAGACTCGCGGTGCGGAGGTACTCTCCACGGAAGTCGACAACGACGGTCTGGCCATCCACGGCGATCTCCGCTGCAGTCGATGTGGCACCAAAGATCGCATCCAGGGGATATCCGCTGATGGTGACGGTGTAGGAGCCTCCCTCAACGTGATCGAAGCGGTACATGCCGGTCGGTGTCGTGGCGGTCCGTGCGCCGTTGCTCAAGTCCACGGTCACACCACCAATCCCCTCACCCTCGATGACGACTTGCCCCGCGATCGAGCCTACTGGCGTCGGAGTGACCACGCCGCAGGCGTCCACGAAGAGTAGCGCAACCATTGGCATCACCCGCAGAATCCTCTTCATTGCTCATCGAGCTAAGGGGTTGCGGTCGTGAGTGGATCGACGGACGGAATCGAGTGCGCCTTGGCGAGGCAAGCAATCGGCTGCCCCTGTCGCTACCAAGCTAACCAATGGCCTAGCTGCTGTCGGCGGCCCGCTCCACCCTTTGCGCCGATTCGGGCGAGAGCGAGAGCGAGATCATGCATTGCGCCCGGGCTCGGCAGCACTGGAAGCGACGCGATGAAGTTCCGGTATTCTAGAGGACGGCTGTGTCAGTCTTTCGGGGCGCGGAGGAATCTCTCACCTTGAGCGGGTGGCGAAGTTGCGGCAAAGCGGCGACACCTACGGGAGCAAGCGAAGATGAGACGACGTCGCTCTTTCCTGCTGGGCTTGGCGTTCGGCCTCGCGGTCGGAGCTTTCGGAACACCTCTTTTCCGCCAAGCTCTTCCGACGAAGACCTACACAGTGCATGCCATTTCGAGTCACTTCCCTTCTGGAACCGCCAATTCACAGACCACGCTTGCGGTCTATCGAGAAGGCCGAGGCGGTCACGTCATGGAGGTCAATTGTGCATTCCCACCCGGACTCTCGCCCAGCGGCGATCCTGGTACCGACGAGCTCTGGAACGCGGTGGAGGAAGCCATCGACAAGGGTGGGAGCATCGATGAGGTGAACACGGCTCTGGCCTCAGCGGGACACAATACAAACGTGGCGGAACTGCGCCAGCGAGTCGCTGGATGGAGAGTTGTGGTTACGCGCACGGTAGACGAAGAGTTTCTGGGAGGCGTTACGTTCTATCTTTGCGCGAGGGCATGAGGATTCGATGACAGAGCCGCAAGGGCCGGCTGAGACGGAAGACAGCGGCATGACCGCAGCGACAAGCGCGTGACATGCGACGGTAGCAGGGGGGGACATCCACGGAAGAACCCTGCGGCCCACCTCCCGTCCGGGCCTGGGAAGCGGAGGGCTCGACCCCGGCGGAGGGACTAGCGGAGTCCATCCCGGAGGCCGGGGGGACCGGCACCGGAAGCGGGTGGTAACGCTGACCGCGCCTGGTAACGCTGACCGCGCCGCCGCCGGTCACGAAGCGGACTCATCTGCGAGATCGACGGCCTCGACGGGCTGTGATCGGGGGTCGGCAGGAGAACGTCGGGCGAGTTCGCCGCATGGACGTTCGGTCAGGCGGAAGCGCGCGGACTCCCTGACCGCGAGCGGTGCCGGAGCGGAGGTCTTCCGGGGGGATCGAAGGAGGGACGGGAGCACCCCTCGCCAGAGCGCGAATGTTTTACATCGCGTACGGATCGGTTGAGGCCCGAATCACGGCAGGAGATCACGTAAGTCAAACTGGGACTGTACGATCTGCCACTCTTGCCGTTGCACTGGACCTTGCTGGACCGTGCCGCGAAAGCGGGAAAACCTGACCTGAATGGCGGGACTCCCACGCCCGCCGCCTCTTCGCCGAAGGTACCGGAGGGCGTGGCCGCCCGGGTGTGTCAGGGGGCCGACCTGACGGAGCCCCGCGCCGAGGTTCTCCGGGGCGTGGACCGGCCGCTACGGCATGGAGATTCCGGCGACACCCCACCCCGCAACCGCGGGCTGGCTGGCGCGCTTGGCGTGGGTTAGCCAGCCGACTCCGTGTTGAACACGGAGGTCTGGCGAGGGAGGCCGCGCCCCCCTCGAACCCCGGCTTTCCGAAAGGGATTTCGGGACATCGCGAAAGGATTCCGCTCAACCGAGTACATGGCCGAGGGTAGCGCGCCAAGCACACCCAGCGCCGTTTGGGGGAGTCCGCCCTAAGCCACCCTTTGATATCATCGGCGAACTCTCGCCGGAGCGGTCCATTTCTTCGCTTGTCAATCGGATTGAGACCGCGACATTGCGTGGGCGATGTTGGCTCCATCGGGAACCGGCGGCTATCTTGCCCGCGTCCGAGTAGCAACGATACGACGCATCCGATCCCGCATCGTCACGAAGAAGGCTGATTGACACCGACGCGCTGAAGACCTTCGATTTGACCCGATCCGCTCCGGTTCCCTACTGGGCTTTCTTGGCGGTCACGTTGTTCGCGGCCTGCGGAGACGGCACCACGGAGCCTCCTCCAGATCCCCCTCGAGCGACGACGATCACCGTGACCCCGGCCACGGTCGATTTGGCGGCACTGGGCGCGACGGTACAGTTGTCCGCAGAGGTTCGGGATCAGAACGGTCAGGCGATGGCGGGGGCAGCAGTGACCTGGGCGAGCGGCACGGCCGCCGTGGCGACCGTAAGCGCGTTCGGGCTGGTGACGGCGGTGGCCAACGGGACCGGCGCGATCACGGCAACCTCGGGATCGGCGTCTGGAAGTGCAACGGTGACCGTGGCCCAGGAGGTCAGCGCCATCGCCGTGGTGCCGGATGCGGCCACGGTTGTGGAGGGCGATACGTTGCGGCTGGCTGCAACCGCCACCGACGCGAACGGGCAGGCGGTGACCGGGGTCGAGATCGTGTGGGCGTCCGGAGACACGGCGGTGGCCGTGGTGGACGCGGCGGGGCTGGTGACCGGGGTCGGTGACGGGCAAGCGGAGGTTACGGCCACCACGGCGGGAATCACGGGCGGCGCGCAACTGACGGTTGTGGCTCCCGCGCCCACGGCCATTGCCGTTACCCCCAACACGGCGTTGCTGACCGCGCTGGGACAGACGGCGCAGTTCTTGGCCGAGGTGCGCGACCAGATCGGGCGCGTGATGGAGAACCGGTCGGTTGTGTGGGCCAGCAGCGACAGCATGGTGGCGACCGTTGATTCCACCGGCCTGGTCACGGCGACAGCGAACGGAACGGCCGCTATCACCGCGACCGCGGGGTCCGCGTCCGACACCGCAGTTGTAACCGTGAAACAATCCGTCCGCTCGGCAACGGTCTCGCCCGCCGCGGACACCATCGCGCTCGGCGACACGCTGTGGCTGGTCGCGGAGGGGTACGACAAGAACGGCCGCGTCGTGGAGGGAGTAGCGTTCACATGGTCGTCGAGCAACGTCGCGGTGGCGACGGTGGATCCCTCGGGGCTGGTGCGAGGAGCCGCGGAAGGCACCGCCACCATCGCGGCCACCGCGGGAGACGCTTCAGGCACATCCGATATTACCGTTGCCAACCGGGCGCCGGAGCCGGCGGGCACCATTCCCGAACAGGTGGTGCGGGTTGGTGACGATCCGGTGATCCTGGATGTTGCCCCCTACTTTACGGATCCCGATGGCGATTCACTGACGTACTCGGCAAGCTCTGGCGACCCGGAAGTCGCCATGGTCAGCGTTTCAGCAAGCACGTTGACAATCACCGCTGCGAAACCCGGTCAGATCGACGTCAGCGTGTCGGCGCGCGATCCGCAAGGAGCAACCGCCACACAGCACGTTTCGGTGACAGTCGCGGGTTTCACTCTATCCGGCACCGTGAGCGATAGTCGGAGCAGCGAGCTGCTGCTTGCGGGTGCAGTCGTGGCGCTTGGCAACGGCCGGATCGAAACAGTCGCAACGGATGCTGACGGACGGTACCGCTTCTTGAACGTTGCGGGACCAATTTCGGTAACTGTCACCGCCGAGCCCAGTTACGTAAGCCAGACCCTCGACGTGACCATGGATGTCGACCGCACGGTCGATTTCGTCCTCGATCACACCGGAGTCCCACCGTTCGGAGGAACCGTGTGGATCACACCCGACATCCTTGACGCTTCGGACCCCACATCGCTCAGCAGCGTGACGTATGTGGGCCGAGGGCCAAGGGAATACTGGGACGGGCAGAGATGGATCACGATCAACGCCTATCTGTTCGACGTGCGGTACGCGGGACCGGAAATGGAATTCCAGGTCCATCCGGAACTCGGCGGTAGGGCAAGTGCGCGTCGGGAGGTCGATACCTACGCGTCCGCGCTAGGTCGTCTGCCGGCGGTATTCCTTTCGCAAGTCGCGGAAGTGGAAATCGGAGCATCGAACAGCGGGTTCGCTGGAAACGTAGCGGGGATTCTTCATGTACATACGGGAGATGGGGAGAAGTTGATCGATTTCGTGGAGGAGATCTTCCTTCATGAGGCCGCGCACGCCTCATTGGATGCTACCCACGCGAACACCGCCGCCTGGCGAGCGGCGCAGGAGGCCGATGGCGTCTTCATTTCGGACTATGCCCGCGATCATCCCGACCGCGAAGACATCGCTGAGAGCATCCTGCCGTACTTTGCTGTGCGGTACCGTCCAGAGCGGCTGACCGAGACCGACCGCGCTGCGATCCTGGCCGCCATCCCGAATCGTCTGGCCTACTTTGACGAGCAGGGCTTCGACATGTCGCCCTACACTGTCCGGGGATCGGTGCTCGCAAGGTGAACCGGTTGCCCCCGTGACCGCGGATTCGGGAGCCGGTGCCGGGTCGCCGCAGCCGCTCAGGGCCAACGGAACGCCGAACTCCCGCTGGCGCGACGGGTGCGGTTCGGCACGCAGCCCGGGGTTGGAGGCACACAGTCGTGCGGGACTCGCGGTGTCGTTCGGTGTGTCCGATATGACCACAACCAGCACCTCCGTGTGCCCAGGTGGCGCCCGGTCACGAGGTCCACGACGGCATGGGAGCCCGCGGACTCCGTGTCTGGAGGTCGAGGGGGCGGAGCCTCTCGTCAGCCGCGATATTTTGCGGGCGTGAGCCAGCCCCGGGGCCGCCGTCGAAGCGGTCACCGAGGGATCCGGCTGGGCGATCCTCGGAGACGGGGCCGGGGCCTCTCCGGCTTGGCCGGCAGTACGGGTAGCGCTCCTGCCTAGGGTGACTACATTCGCTGCCGAGGCCGCGCGCGCCGTCGCCGCCGACGGAGTGTTTCCTAGTGCGGCAGTTGCTCCGGCGGAATGCCCCGGCCCCGGTCGGAGACCGATATCTCCACATCGCCGCCGTCGCGCCGGGCGTCGATGCGGATGGGCGACGACTTGCCGGAGTGCCGGGCCGCGTTCGCCAACAGGTTCGAGAGCACCTGGACGATGCGCTCCCGGTCCACCATCACGCGCGGCAGGTCCGCGGGCAGGTCGGCGGCGACCCGGTGCCGACCGCCACCGCTTGAGAAACTCCTCCGCGCCGCGTCCACCAGCGCCGGCACGTCCGAGGGCTCGGGCGAGACCGACAGCGTGCCGGTCGCGATGCGCCCCGCGTCCAGCAGGTCGCGGATCAGCCCGCTCATCCGGGCGGCCTGCCCGTCGATGATGCGGAAGAACTGCATCATCTCGGGCCGCGCGAATCCGGGCTCGGCGGAGAGCACCGCGCCCGTCGAACCCTGGATCGAGGTGAGCGGCGTGCACAGCTCGTGGCTCACGATCGCGAGGAACTCCGTCCTCATCCGCTCGATCTCCTCGAAGGGCGCCAGGTCCTGCATCGTGACGACGACCGACTCGACCTCGCCGTCCGACCCCTGGATCGGCGTCGCGTTGATCAGCGTCCTCACGCTCCGGCCGTCGGGCACCGAAAGCTCGATCTCCTCGGCGCGGACCGTCTCGGCGCGGCGAAGCTGCCGCTCCAGCGGAAAGTCCGTCAGCGCGACCTCGCTCCCGTCGGCGCGCCGGCAGGTGACCAGTCGCTCGACCGTGCGGTCCGCGACCCGCAGCCCCTCGACGATCCGCCTCGCCTCGCGGTTCAGCGACACGCCGCCGCCGGGTCCCGGCGTCCAGCACCACCACCCCGACGGGCGAGGTGGCGACCAGGGTCTCCAGCCGCGCCCGCGCCTGTTGTTGGTCCCGGAAGGCGCGCGTTTGCGATCGCCGTCCCGGCTTGCGACGCGAACAGCGGGAGCACCTTCCCGTCCCCGTCCGTGAAGTCACCGCCGCCCTGCTTGTCGGCGACGAACAGGTAGCCGACGCCCGCGCCGCCGCTGTCGATCGGCGCGCCCAGCGCGGTGCCGTAGGGCAGCACGCCCGCCCCGAACCCGTGGCGCCGGAGGTGTCCGGGCACGTCCTCGAACGTCAACGGGCCGGGAAGGTTCGTCAGGTGCTCGAACAGCCGCGGCCGTCGGCCCAGCCCTTCAGTTGCCGGTACTGGGCGTCGGTGACCCCGGAGCCCACGAACCGGTGCGGCCGCCCGGCCTCGTCCACGGTCGTGATCAGGCCGTAGCGCGCGCCGGTCAGCGCGCGGGCGCTGTCCACGACCTCCTGCAGGACGGCGTCGGGATCGAGGCTCGCGCTGATGCGCACCGCGGCCCGGCTCAGCTCGGAGACGCGCCGCTCCGGCACCTCGACCCGGTCCCGCAACGTCGCCGGATCGTCCGTCATTGCTCGTCCCTCCTTGGGAAACCAAGGAATCATCGCCAAACGCTCGCCGAAATGGGCCTAATACTCGCCCACGCATCGGATTTGAGCCCGTATTCTATAGGGATGTCTGCCACTATGCACCACTGGAGCCGCGCTTGCGTACCGCGTTTGCGCCGCCTCCTTACCTCCCGACTCCGACGCAGGGGCAGACTCTCCTGAACGGGCGGACCAAACGGCGGCTGCGGCCGTTGCGGACTTGGGTTGTGATAGTGGTCGGCCTTTCGGGTGTCGCCTGTGCGGACGACCCCGTGGTGCCGCCGGACGCGAAGTCGCGGGACGTGGCGTTGAGCACGGCGGCGGGCCTTGCAGCGGCAAAGGGGGGCGACCGTGACGCGTTGGTGGTCCTCTACGAAGCCACCGACGGCCCGAACTGGGTCAACAACGAGAACTGGCTGACGGATCGACCGCTGAGCGAGTGGTTCGGAGTGGCGGCGGATTCGACCGGCGTCGTGGAGTTGCGGCTCTCCGAGAACGGGCTCAACGGCTCGATCCCCCCGGACCTCGAGCTTCTCAATAGCCTGAGGATGCTGGATTTGAGCGGAAACGCCACCAGGGAAGCCGGCAGCCAGGTTGCGGCAGACCTGGACCAGCGCCGACTTCCCGAACTGCCGACTCCTCGCGCCGAGGAAAAGAGATGGAACGATGCCCCACAGCCCTCGGTCGAGGTGGCGTGGGCGCCCGAATCGCCGATCGCCCGGGGGTCCGCCGATGTCGGTGGCCGGCAGGGCGGACTCAGTGGCCCGATTCCGGCCGAACTCGGCAACCTCGCCAGCTTGGAGGTCCTGTACCTGCACGACAACAACCTGAACGGCCCGATCCCACCGGAACTGGGCAGCCTCGCCAGTCTTGCCGCCTTGTCACTCTGGAACAACGCATTGACCGGCTCGATACCGGCGGAGTTGGGTGGGATCGCCAACCTGGAGGTCCTGTACCTGACCGACAATGACCTGAGCGGCCCGATCCCGCCGGAACTGGGCGATCTTCGCGTCCTGCGGCACCTGTTCCTGTGGGGAAACCGTCTCTCGGGTCCGATTCCCGCGGAGTTGGGGAACCTCGCCAGCCTAACCCATCTGCACCTTTCAGGTAACGAGCTGTCGGGGCCCATCCCCCCCGAACTGCGCGACCTCTCGGCGCTGGAAGTGCTGTCCATCGGGGACAACGGTTTCTCGGGACAGATCCCTCCCGAACTGGGCGGCCTCGCCAGCTTGAGGAATCTGTCCGTAAACCAGAACGACCTGACGGGTCCGATTCCGTCCGAGCTCGGCGACCTCGCGAACCTTGAGGTCTTGTCGCTCTGGGACAACGATCTCTCGGGACAGATCCCTCCGGAACTCGGCGACCTCCCCGTCCTGCGGCGCCTGTACCTGTGGGAAAACCGACTCTCGGGTTCGATTCCCGCGGAGTTGGGGAACCTCGCCAGCCTGAACGAACTGCACCTTTGGAGCAACGAGCTGTCGGGGCCCATCGCTCCCGAACTGGGCGACCTCTCGGCGCTGGAAGTGCTGTCCATCGGGGACAACGATCTCTCCGGACAGATCCCTCCCGAACTGGGCGGCCTCGCCAGCTTGAGGAATCTGTCCGTAAACCAGAACGACCTGACGGGTCCGATTCCGTCCGAGCTCGGCGGCCTCGCGAACCTTGAGGTCTTGTCGCTCTGGGACAACGGTTTTTCCGGCATCATCCCGCAGACCTTCCTGCAACTCGCCAAGCTTCGTGTTTTCTGGATCGGATTTGACGAGAGTCTGTGCGTACCCGGGACATCGGCCTTCCTCGGATGGCTGCGGCGAATAGAACATCGGGACGACGAGTCGGAGAGTCTCTGCAACGCCGCCGATGTAGCCGTGCTGAAGGCGGTATACGAGGACACTGGGGGCAGCGAGTGGATCGAATCGGCCGGTTGGCCGGGCGACGGTGCGGTGGAGGACTGGCACGGCGTCAGCGCCGATTCTCTCGGTCGCGTGACGGTGCTCGACCTCGACCGCAACGGACTCGCCGGAGAACTCCCCGCCAGTCTCGGCGAACTGGCCAACATGACCGAACTGCGAATCGCTGGCAACGCCGGTCTGTCTGGCCGCCTCCCGCTCTCGCTGGCCCTGCTCTCCCTCCAGACGCTTCACTATACCGACACCGGACTTTGTGCTCCGACCGACGCGTCGTTCGTGGACTGGCTGTCGGCGATCTCGTCTCACCAGGGCACGGGTGCCGTGTGCGCCCCGCTGCCCGACCGCGGCATCTTGACGGCGGTATACGAGGCAATGGACGGACCGAACTGGGTCCACTCCGAGAGCTGGCTAACGGATGCGCCGCTCGGAGAATGGTACGGTGTCAGCGTTGACGGCCACGGCCGGGTTGTCGAACTGGACCTCTTCGCGAACGGCTTGTCGGGCAAAATCCCGCGCGATCTGGGCAGACTAGGTTATCTGGAGTCGCTGACTCTCTATCGAAACAGGCTGACCGGCCCCATCCCCCCCGAGCTCGGCAGCCTCGTCGAATTGAGGACGCTGTGGGCGGGCGAGAACCGGCTTACGGGGCCGATCCCGCCCGAGCTGGGCGACCTCGCCAATCTGCGGGGCTTGTCGTTCAACGAAAACGACCTCGCAGGCCCCATCCCCCCCGAATTCGGCAACCTCGCCAACTTGCGGTGGATCAACCTCTCCGCAAATCGCCTCACGGGCTCCATCCCGGTCGAATTCGGTGGACTCGCCAATCTGGTGGAACTGACCCTCGGCCGGAACGATCTGACAGGGCCGATCCCGAGCGAACTCGGCAACTTGGCGAGCTTGTGGCAGCTGAACCTCGCGACCAACCGTCTAACCGGCCCCATACCAGTCGAACTCGGCGGTCTCGCCGCCCTCCGGGAGGCGTACCTTGGCTTCAACGAGTTGACAGGGCCGCTGCCCTCGGAGTTCGGCAGCTTGACCAACTTGCGCCGACTTGCCCTCCAAACGAACGCCGGCCTGTCCGGGGTCCTTCCGGCCGGCCTGACGCAACTTGGGGACCTCGAGACGTTGCAACTAGGCGGTACGGGTCTCTGCGCGCCCCGTGACGAGCCCTTTGTAGACTGGCTGGAACGCGTGCCGAACCGCCGGGTGCCCACCTGCGACGCCGAACCCCCGATGGCATATCTCGTCCAAACCGTCCAGACGCGACTGGCTCCTGTCCCGTTGGTCGCCGGCGAGGAGGCGCTCCTGCGCGTGTTCGTTACCGCGCGGGAGGCCAGTGGCGCAGGGATTCCGGCGATACGCGCGCGCTTCTACGTGAACGAAGTTGAAACCTATGTGAAGGACATTCCGGGCAAGCTGTCGCCGATCCCCACCCAGGTGGACGAGAGCAGTCTCGGCCGATCGGCCAACGCCGTGATTCCCGGTCAGGTCGTCAGGCCAGGACTCGAGATGGTGATCGAGGTTGACCCGAACGGAACGTTGGATCCAGGCTTGGCGGTCGCGAAACGGATTCCGGAGTCGGGCAGGTTGGCGATCGATGTCCGGGACATGCCCCTGTTCGATCTCACGCTGTTGCCGTTTCTCTGGACGGAGGCGCCGGACTCGGTGGTTCTCGAGGCGGTCCGAGGGATGGCCGCCGATCCGGAGGGCCACAAAATGCTCGGCCCCACCCGCAACCTCCTCCCGGTGGGCGAGTTGACGGTGACAGCGCACGAGCCCGTGTTGAGTTCGAGCAACAACGCGTACGACCTGATCAGCCAAACCGAGGCGATCCGTGTCATGGAGGGCGCAACCGGATACTGGATGGGCACGATGTCGGGAGCCGTCACCGGTGCCGCGGGGCTTGGCGGAGGTTTGGTGAGCTTTTCCGTTCCCAATGCCGCGGTCATCGCACACGAGTTCGGGCACAACTTCAGCCTGCCGCACGCGCCGTGCGGCGGCGCGGGCAACCCGGACCCAGCGTATCCGACGCGGGACGGCACCAGTGGCGTCTGGGGCTACGACTTCGAGGCGCGTCGCTTGGTGCCGCCCACCGCCGAAGACATCATGGGCTACTGCAACGGTGAGTGGATCAGCGACTACTTCTTCACGAAGGCGCTCCTCCACCGCATCGCCGCCGAAGGAACGCAGGCGGCCGCTGCCGTAGCACGGCCCTCGCGCACACTTCTCTTGTGGGGCGGCGCGAACTCGGACGGCGAACTTCACCTGAACCCGGCCTTCGTCGTCGACGCCAGGCCCGCGCTCCCGCGCTCCCGCGGAGACTACGCCCTCGCGGGTCGGGATGGCAGCGGCCGCGAACTGTTCGCCTTACACTTCGACATGCCCGAGATGGCCGACGGCGACGGGAGTGCGTCCTTCGCGTTCGGCCTTCCCGTGGATCCCGCATGGGCCGGGGAGCTGGCGGCCGTCACGCTCTCCGGACCCAATGGCTCTACCACGCTGGACGCGGACACGGATCGCCCAATGACCATCCTGTTCGATCCCGACGACGGACGTGTGAGGGGCATCCTGACCGGTGTACTACCCGAAGGGGAGGTAGCCGCGGACGCGGTGGGACGCGCCGCTTCGGCCTCGCAACTCCGCGTGCTGTTCAGCCGGGGGCTTCCGGACGCCGCGGCGTGGGCACGATGAGAACCGCGCCGCCGCCGTTTTCTGGACTCTGGGGCCAAAGGACGTTCAAGCAGCAACGGGCGACCTGGCCGGGAGTAAAACCTCTCTGAACCCAAGTGCCACCTAGCACCCTTCTGGGACTTGAGCCCCGGCCCGGAGCCGCGATCGTCGATCCCACGGCTCGCCGACGCCCCAGCTCCCCCTCCCACGACGCACCGGGGTGTGAAAACGACGAGAGGGGGCGATTCACACTTCGGCCCGCCGGCGATTCACAGCAACACCACTGCTTATCCTCAGTCGCGGCAACGTCTTGGCGGCACCGCCGCCGGGTGCGCGGTGGCGCACCGGCGACAGGTGCCGTGGCGGGAGCGACCCCCCGCCCCGAGGGCTTGGTGCGGCATAACGGCGAGTGTGTTTTCACACCCTCGCCCCCGCCGACCAGGGGTCGCTCCAGCGCCAGCGATCCGTGCCGGAAGGCCGTTTAGCGCCGCCTCTAGGCGGCGGAGCAAGGGCTCGCTGTCCACCCGTCTCTCGGAGCGGCGGGCGTCCCCGTGGCCACGGGGATTCGCCGACGAGCGTTTGTGGTTCGACGCGACCGGGCGACCCGTTCGCCCTTGTATTACGTTGACTCCGACGTTTCGGTTTCGCACCCGAACCACCGGCTGGCTTCGACGAGCCGGGTGCATGCTCGACCGGGGGATCGGACAATCGCGAAGAGGAAGCTGTTACTCTCGGCGATGGCGCCGCTGCCCGCGCAGGTCGAGGCGCAGGAGAGGCCGGGCCGGATGAATGATGCCTCGAAGCGGGCTTCGTCGGCGGTAGCGGCGACGCCTGCCCGGGACGTTTCGTGGGGCATCAATGGGGGATCGCCGGGCCGGTGTCCCTGTACGGCATGGTCGAGACCTACCCGCTGCGCCGATTTCGCGGGCTCCGCCAACCGCATCGGAACGTCCGTCCCGAATCGGGCGGCCTCCTTGGGAGCGCCCATAGTGTCGTTCGGGGGTCCGGGGTACCCCCCGGCCAGAGGTTTTTGTAAAACAAAAACACATCTGGCTCCCCGGAAACCCGCACTCCGGGGCAGCGACGGCGGCTGCCCCGGAGGCCATGATTGCGCACTCGGCACGGGAGCCCGACGCGCAGAATCCGGCTCGTCTGAATCGCCATGAGGTACAGTCAGGCAACTGTTTCGGGCGGTGTCAATAACCGCCGAAACGGCGATGTCCAACGGGTCCAGAGCCGTCCCGAAGGGGAACCGGCCTCCGGCGCCGGCGCATCCGTCGCCACCCGTCCAACTGGTGCTCTTATGTGGTCGGGCCGAAGGCCCAGCCCGCCTCGTCCAGAGTCGAGCGCGCCATCGCCCCGAATTCGTGAAGGGTCGTCCGAATCGCTCGGGATGCCCAGCACCCGAAACGCGCCCTATGGAGCGGCGTCCCCCATAACCTCGGATCGTCTGGCACCGACAGAGACGCGGCATCGACTGCGACTGGCAGAATCACCCTCCCAGGGCGAGGTTTTTTCGCGCAGATCGTGCAGTCCGTCGATCGAGAGAGGAATCGAATGGGTGGCACGCACGAAACGAAGGCTGACCCTTGGAGACGCTGTTGACATCTGAGGTGACTCGGAAGATGGGGACCGATACATAAGGTGGCGAGTCGAAGAGCACGGAAGGCCCGGCGGCGACGGAAGCCCTCATCGCCGAAATCCAAGACCCCGGCGGAGACTGCTCCGACACCGAAGGCGAAGGTTGCCGGGCCGAGACCAGGACCACCCCGGTGGTTTCGGATGCTCCTCGATGGCCCCTCAGCGATTGCTAGAGCGGCTGGTGCGATGCTGGCTCTGTCGTTTACGATGCCACCCGAGGCGATGGCCGAAATGCCTTGGTTTCGTATCCTACAGCGGCTTGATCCTGGGCTAAGTGCGTGGTTTTTCCTCGAGTTCTGTGTCCGCGCGGGAGCTATCAAGCCATGGCGTTCGTACGTCTTCAGTGCCAAGGGCATCTTCTGTTTCTTGGCAGCGCTTCCTCCAACAGCCGCCGCTCCAATCGAGGCGCTCAGACATCTAGGCAGATTCCTGATGGCGGCAAGTACGCAGTTTTTTGTGGGGGCCGTCCAGGAAGTCCTTGATGCCGTCAAGCTGGTAGTCACCCAGAACAAGAAGAGCTTGGGCAACATGGTTACCCTGGTATTGCTCTCCATGTTGGCCGGTGACATCACGCTCGGGGTGGTAGAGGAGGATGCTGACCACGCTCAGCGTTTGGGTTGGGTGACCAACCAGGTCCTTCCCTTCCTTGGGATTCCGGTTGACTTCTCGCCCACCACAGTTAGCGGCCAAGTTCTGGAAAGGCTTCTCACCTTGGTACGCTACGCGGCCTTGACCTGGCTCGGTGCGTTAGTGCTCAGAACCTGGCGGGTCGCGGTCGGCGACCCGCCGGTCGATTCCACCAAGAACTGAATCGCAGCCTCCCGACGACGAGCGCGTCTACATTCACGATTCTGCCGCCAAGAATCGGGGGAGTTCCCGATGTGGCGGGAGGCAACGGATCCGAACAGGCCGCCGAGTCGAGGGTCAAGGTCTGGTGGAGACGCTCGCCCACCGCGAAGTTTCGTTCGCGCAGATCGTGCAGTCCGTCGAATCGAGAGAGGTATCGAACGATGGCACGCACGAAACGAAGTCGGCGCTCCTACGGCGCCGGAGAATGGGGCCGGAACCGGGTCCGGGTCTTCCCCGACCCGAAGACCGGCCTTTACCAGCTGGAGTGGCGAGAGAACGGGCGCAGGCTCACCCGGTCGCTGAAACACCGCGACTGGAAGCGGGCCAAGAGGCAGGCGGACGAGTTCGCCGCCGGGTTCGTCGGCCCGGAGTTGAACGGCAAGGCACAACCCGAGCCCGAGCCGCTCACACTGGAGAGGCGGACTGTCTCGGGCGTGAATCACGGCAGGGAATCGTCTAACTACATACAGGGCCGCATGATCTGCGCTTTCTGCCCTTAGGCCGCACCTGCTCCCGTCGTCTAGTTATGGCGAGGAAATCGCGTCAAACTGCGGGAAATTCCAGTCGTCTCAGCGTACCCTATCCCACCGACATCTGAAGGCCTTCTGGAGGGGAGTTCCCACGTTCGTTGCCCCGTGGGCGACGGTGGAGTGTCCTTGGGAGTCCGCTATCTTCCGAACGCCCAACCAAGTCCTCACATCAGTCGGAGCAGACATGAGACCAGCGATCAAGGATCTCCTCCAGCTAACGGATCCTCGGCTATTCGAGGAGGTCGCTGAGGGAATCCGGCTCATTGTCGAACATGCCGAGAGTCTGGAGGCGGCCGCAGTCCGTCTCCGTGTGATCGACGAGCACCGTGCCGCAGCCATCGTTGGTGGACTCGCGAAGGAGGAATCAGCGAAGGTCCTTGTCCTGTTGGACCTGGTCCGATGCCCACGCTACAACCAAGACGGGAGGTCCAAAACGGTAAAGGCGTTCGGCAATCATCTTGCGAAGGAGATCTACGCAGATTCCTGCAATTGGAGGCCAGTCGATTTTGCCGAGGTCACGAGGATCGTGAACCGCGAGCGACGGCCGTACTACCTTGATGGTCCCAACGACGTTGACTGGATCCTCCCGAACTATGCCAAGGCTCGGAGAGAGAACCGGATGTACGTGGACTACGTGCAGGACATGGCGGTAGAGAACGGTGAGTACGAGTGGGTATCTCCGCTGCCGGATAGCCTTTACCGAGAATACGGAGACGCAACACCACCGTGTCTGGCGGTAGCCCGCGCGCTGCACCGCGTCGGAATGACGACGCCGGAAGGGCTGGCTGCGGTGGCAGATCTTTGGCGCGGCTTCGAGCCGCAGCCGCAGACAACCCGTCAAGAGCTACGAGAGCGGAACTACGACTCATTGGTTCGCGTGAGCCAGGCACGCCCGAATCGGGAGGTTGATTCGGGGGACGTGGGGGCGATTTGTGACCATTGGCAGTTTCCGCTGTGGCCGCTCGATCTACGGGAATCAGGGCCGGCCAAGGACAAACTCGCGGACCTTCGCCTTGAGAGAGCCGCACAGATCGAGTCGCGCTTGAAACGGGAGTCAGAAAGGGATCCGGCGCCTTCGGTCACGCGTGAGAAGGTCGAGGAACTGACCAAGGCCCATTCGGACTTCGAACTGGAATGGGATCGCTTGATCGCATCGCTTCCAGGAAACCGAGAATCGGGCCTTCGCTTCTCGAGCGGGAGCGTCAGATCCTACGGGTTGGAATCGTACGAGCGCCTACGGCGCATGGTTGGCAACCTTGAAGTTGAGCAACTCATGGACTTGGCCGCCCTCGGGTGGTTCGGGAGACACCCTGAGTATGGATGGGTATACTGCCACCGCCATGCCCGCAGAATGATCTCGGATGGTTCCATCGGCTACGTGTGCGGACTTGGTCATCATTGGATGAACGGGTTGAAGCGTTGGGAAGGGCCGCCGCGGCTTCCAACGCGCCTAACCATCGGTGGCGGAGACACGGCGTAGCGGCCAGTCCGGTAGGCGGGTCACGTTGGGGGGACCACCGACTGATGATCGGCAGGGTTGCTCGAATGCTACCAAGGCCGTTGCCGGGCCGGTAGCTTATGTGGAGGGTCCCTGCGGGATGCGGGACCCGGTCGCTTCCAAGAGAAACCCACGACCCACATGACCGCGCCCGACCTGAACTGGATCGCCAACTACATCTGGGGCATCGCGGACGATGTGCTCCGCGATGTCTACGTCCGCGGCAAGTACCGCGACGTGATCCTGCCGATGACCGTGCTCCGGCGGCTGGACGCGGTGCTGGAGCCCACCAAGCAGGTCGTCCTCGACATGAAGTCCACGCTGGACGCCGCCGGGGTCGCGAACCAGGACGCCGCGCTCCGGCAGGCGGCGGGGCAGGCCTTCCACAACACCTCGCAGTTCACGCTCCGCGACCTTCGGGCGCGGGCCGGACGGCAGCAACTCCGGGCCGACTTCGCGGACTATCTGGACGGGTTCTCGCCCAACGTGCAGGACATCCTTCGCAACTTCGAGTTCCGCAACCAGATCCCGCGCCTCGACAGGGCCGACGCCCTGGGTTCGCTGATCGAGAAGCTGACCTCGCCGGACATCAACCTAGGCCCCGATCCGGTGATGGAGACTGACGGCACGGTCGGTCACCCCGGCCTCGACAACCACGGCATGGGCACGGTCTTCGAGGAACTGATCCGCCGCTTCAACGAGGAGAACAACGAGGAGGCGGGCGAGCACTTCACCCCGCGCGACGCCGTGACGCTCATGGCAAGGCTCGTGTTCCAGCCTATCGCCGACCGGATCGAGTCGGGCACCTACATGCTCTACGACGGGGCATGCGGGACCGGCGGCATGCTGACCGTGGCGGAGGACGTGCTGCATGGGTTCGCGGAGGAGCGCGGAAAGCAGGTGTCCACACACCTCTGGGGCCAGGAGATCAACGCCGAGACCTACGCGATCTGCAAGGCAGACCTGCTGCTGAAGGGCGAGGGCGAAGCCGCCGACAACATCAGGGGCGGCCCGGAGCACTCGACGCTCTCGAACGACGCGTTTCCGACGCGGGAGTTCGACTTCATGCTCTCGAACCCGCCGTACGGAAAGAGTTGGAAGACCGACCTCGAACGGATGGGCGGCAAGAAGGACATGCGCGATCCGCGCTTCGTGATCGAGCACGCGGGCGATCCCGAGTACTCGCTGGTCACCCGTTCCAGCGATGGCCAGATGCTTTTCTTGGCCAACAAGCTCTCGAAGATGAAGCGGGACACCCCGCTCGGCAGCCGGATCGCCGAGGTCCACAACGGAAGCTCGCTGTTCACCGGGTCGGCGGGACAGGGCGAGAGCAACATCCGGCGGTGGATCATCGAGAAAGACTGGCTGGAGGCCATCGTCGCCCTGCCGCTCAACATGTTCTACAACACGGGGATCGCCACCTACGTCTGGGTGCTCACGAACCGCAAGCCCGAGCACCGGCGGGGCAAGGTGCAGTTGATTGACGGGACCAAGTGGTTCCGTCCGCTCAGGAAGAACCTAGGGCAGAAGAACTGCGAACTCGGGCCGGACGACATCGAGAGGATCTGCCGGACGTTCCTCGACTTCGAGCAGTCGGAGGAGAGCAGGATCTTCGGCAACGAGGAGTTCGGGTACTGGAAGGTGACGGTCGAGCGGCCGCTCCGGCTGAAGGTGGACCTGTCCCCGGAGCGCCGCGCCGGGTTCGCCGAGGCGTGCAGCGATGCCGGGGAGGAACCGCTCTCGAACGCTGTGGAGCGGGTGGCCGAGACGCTCGGTCGCGGGCCTCACTTGGACTTCAACGTCTTTCTCGACGTTCTCAAGGCCGACCTGTCCGGTCGTCGCGTGAAGCTCACGGCCAAGCGCAGGAAGCTGTTGCAGACCGCGCTTGCCGAGCGGAACGAGGCGGCGGAGCCGGTGGTCAAGAGGGTCCACCGGCGAGGCACCGCGCCCGACCCCATCCGGGGGATGTTCGAGTCGCGCGATGGCTCGAAGACTCGCGTCGTCGAGTACGAACCCGACACGGCGCTCAGGGACACCGAGCAGATCCCTCTGAAGGAAACCGGCGGGATCGAGGGGTTCCTGCGGCGCGAGGTTCTTCCCTACGCCGGGGATGCGTGGTACGTCGCGAAGAGCGTGAAGATCGGCTACGAGATCAGCTTCAACCGGTACTTCCACAAGCCGGAGCCGATGCGGACGCTCGATGAGATCCGTGCCGAGATAGCAGCCGTTGAGCGCGACGCGGAGGGACTGCTGGAGGGATTGCCGGGGCGCGAGACGGTTCCCGTCCACGCGAAGACGCGCGTCTACGCCGACACGTCCGTGATCGGCGGATGCGAGGACGACGAGTTCAGGGAGCCGTCCCGGAGGCTGATGGAGCGGTGCGCACGGGGCGAGGTGACGCTCGTTCTGTCGGCGGTTACGCTTCAGGAACTGGAACGTGCGCCCCAAGCGGTCAGGAACGTGCTCCGGGCCGTAGGGGCCGACAACTTGGAGGTGATCGCCATCACGGGCGAGATCAGGGAACTCGCGGACCGCTACGTCGAGAGCGGCGCGCTCGGCAAGGGAATGCGCGCCGATGCCCAGCACATCGCCGCCGCAACCGTGTCCGGCGTCGATGTGCTGGCAAGCTGGAACTTCCGCCACATGGTGAACCTAAGTCGGATCCGGCAGTACGGCGACGTGAACCGCCGGATGGGGTATCTTCCGGTGGAGATCAGAAGCCCGAGGGAGCTTGAGAATGAAGACTGAAGCAGGAGAAGAGAAGGCGTTCGATTGCGTGAGGTGGATGCGTAGCACCCGCGACCGAATCAGCGCGGAGATCCGGGACATGTCCCAGGAGGAACTGGTGCGGTGGTTCGAGGAACGGCGTCCGGCGGATCCGTTTCTGGCGGAACTGTTCGATCGCCGCAAAGCGCCCTCTGGTGACCGCGCCTTGGCTGAGGCCGCCGGTGGACGTGGCGCAACCCTCCCGTCTTGAGCCGGGAGCCTCCCGGCCATGACCGCGCTGCAATCCTATCCGGCCTACAAGGACTCCGGTGTGGAGTGGCTGGGCGACGTGCCGGAGCATTGGGAGGTGCGGCGGCTGAAGCATTGGCTGGAGATCAACAGGCAGGTTCTGCCCGAGGACACCGATCCGGCTTACGAATTCGATTACTTGGATATCGGCTCTGTTGCAACAGGCAGGCTTACGGAGCCCCCCAAGAGGCTTCGATTCGGCGGCGCACCCTCCCGGGCTAGGCGTATCGTAGCACACGGAGACACAATCGTCTCTACGGTGCGGACCTACCTAAAGGCCGTGTGGTACGCCAAGAATCCGGAGGAGCGCCTGATCGCTTCAACCGGATTCGCAGTGTTGACTCCAGATCGCAACGCCGCGCCGGGGTTTGTCGGCTACGCATGCCAGAGTGATCCTTTCGTGGACCGCGTCACGGCTGAGTCGGTGGGGATCGCTTATCCTGCGATTTCCGAGACTCGGTTCGCGACATTTTCGGTCTGCGTCCCCCCTCTCCCCGAGCAAACCGCCATCGCTCGTTTCCTGGACGACGCCGACCGTCGGATCCGGCGCTACATCCGGGCGAAGGAGCGGCTGATCGAGCTTCTGGAGGAGGAGAGGCGGGCGACCATCCACGAGGCTGTGACGGGCCGGATCGATGTCCGAACCGGCCAGCCCTATCCGGCCTACAAGGACTCCGGCGTCGAGTGGCTCGGGCGGGTGCCGGAGCATTGGGAGAGGCGACGCCTGAAGACCCTCCTCCGCGTAGTCGACCGACGGTCCAGCACCGGAGAAGAGACGCTGTTGTCTTTGCGACGAGACCACGGAGTGGTGGTCTATTCGGAGCACTTCGCCCGGCCTCCGCAAGGAAGGACCTTGGTAGGTTACAAGCAGCTTGCTGTGGGTCAACTCGTCATCAATCGCTTGCAGGCCAACAACGGACTCGTCTTCTGTTCGGGTGTCGATGGTCTCGTGAGTCCCGACTACTCGGTGTTTGAGAAGACGGCATCGGTCCAGATGAAGTACCTGAGCGACCTGCTGAGGACATCGGTGTATCGTTCGCATTTTCGGCGGGTTTCCACCGGCCTCGGGACCGGGACCGCTGGTTTCCTTCGTCTGTATGATGACGTGTTTCTTTCGACCACCGTGTTCCTGCCACCCGAAGGCGAACAGGTCTCGATACTGGAATACCTCGGGGTGCAGACAAGAAAGATCGAAGGATTGGTGGCATCGTCAGAGCATAGTCTTTCCTTGCTGGACGAATACCGCACCCGTCTGATCGCCGATGTCGTGACGGGCAAGCTCGACGTGCGAGAGGCGGCGGCGGATCTTCCGGGGACGGACCCGCTCGTAGCGAACCGCGACCGGGCCGAATCCATCCCGACCGAATCGAACCTGCATTCAACCGCACCCGTCACCGTCATGGCGAAGGAGGCCGTATCATGACGAACTGGAACGAATGCCCGGCCGTCGAGCGGACGCCGGGCAAGGTGAGCGGAGCCTGGGTCTTCTCGGGCACGCGGATTCCGCTTTTCGCACTCTACGAGAACCTTGCCGCGGGCGCCACGGTCGACGAGTTCGTCGAGTGGTTTCCGGGAGTCGAGGAGCGGCAGGTCCGGGCGGTGCTCGAACACGAGGCGCAGACACTGAGAACGGCGCTGGCCCATTGAAACTGCTGTTCGACCAGGGCACCCCCGCGCCGTTGCGGAGACACCTTCCCGGCCATTCCGTGGACACATTGGCAGAGAAGGGATGGTCCGAGAAGAGCAACGGCGAGTTGCTCGATCTGGCGGAGCAAGAGGGATACGCGGTGCTGGTGACGACCGACCAGAGCCTGCCCCACCAACAGAACTTGACCCGGTGGCGGGTCGGGCTCGTCGTACTGCTGTCCACGGATTGGTCCCAGGTTCGCATCCGCACCGAAGAAATCGCCAAGGCCATCGAGGCGGTGCGCCCAGGCCACGCCATCGAAGTGCCGATCCCGCGTCGCGGGTGAGATGACCACGGACACGTCCGAACGCGGCCTTGAGCGCCTGATCTGCGAGGCGCTGACCGGCGACCCTTGCGATCCGCCGTCGAGCGGAACGGTTGGCGAGCCCACCCCCGGATATGGTGGGGTCGGTTGGTCTCCCGGCAACGGTCGCGACTACGACCGCGAGTACTGCGTGGACCTGGTCCAACTGCGGACGTTCCTAGAGGCCACGCAACCCGAGTCAGCTGCCGCCCTCCGGCTCGCGGAGGACTGCCCGACGCGGCGCAAGTTCCTGGCCCGGCTTCAAGGCCAGATCAACAAGCGCGGCACCATCGACGTGCTCAGGGCCGGCGTCAGGCACGGCCCCCACCATTTGGAGTTCTTCCAAGGCACCCCGTCGCCCGGGAACGAGACGGCCCGGCGGCTGTTCGAGCTGAACCGCTTCACGGTCACCCGCCAGCTACGCTACAGCCGGGACGAGACCCAGCGTTCGCTCGACATCGCACTGTTCATCAACGGCCTTCCGGTCTTCACCTTCGAGCTCAAGAACAACCTCACGAAGCAGACGGTCCACGACGCCATCCGGCAGTACGAGAGGGACCGCGACCCGAGGGAGCCGCTCTTCCGGCTCGGACGCTGCGTGGCGCACTTCGCGGTGGACGAGAGCGAGGTCCGCTTCTGCACCCACCTGAAGGGCAAATCCTCGTGGTTCCTGCCCTTCAACCAGGGCTGGAACCAGGGCGCGGGCAACCCGCCCAACGCGGAGGGTCTCAAGACCGAGTACCTGTGGCGCGAAGTGCTGGCCCGTGGGAGCCTGACGGACATCATCGAGAACTACGCGCAGCTTCTGGAGGAGAAGGACACGAAGACCGGCAGGAAGAAGCGGAAGCAGATCTGGCCCCGGTACCAACAACTCGATGTGGTGCGCCGCCTGCTGGCGGACACGGCGAGTCACGGGGCCGGGAAGCGATACCTGATCCAGCACTCGGCGGGCAGCGGCAAGAGTTTCTCCATCGCGTGGCTGGCGCACCGGATGATCCCCCTCAAGCAGGACGGCAAGTACGTCTTCGACTCGATCATCGTGGTCACCGACCGCCGGATCCTGGACGAGCAGATCCGGGACACGATCAAGCAGTACGCGCAGGTCGGATCGACCGTAGGCCACGCCAAGCGGTCGGGCGACCTGAGGCGGTTCATTGAGCAGGGCAAGAAGATCATCATCTCGACGATCCAGAAGTTCCCGTTCATCCTCGACGAGATCGGGAGCGCGCACCGCGACCGCAGCTTCGCGATCATCATCGACGAGGCGCATTCGAGCCAGGGCGGCAAGGCCGCCGGAGCGATGGCGGCCGCGCTCGGCGAGGCGGGCGGCGGGGATGGGTACGAGACCTACGAGGACCGGATCAACCGCGAGATCGAGCGCCGCAAGATGCTCGACAACGCCAGCTACTTCGCCTTCACCGCGACGCCCAAGAACAAGACGCTCGAACTCTTCGGCGAAGCGGACCCTCGGAGCGACGGCACGGTCGGGCGGCTTCCGTTCCACACCTACAGCATGAAGCAGGCGATCCAGGAGGGGTTCATCCTCGATGTGCTCGAACACTACACGCCTGTCGAGAGCTACTACAGGCTCGCCAAGACGGTCGAGGAGGACCCCGAGTACGATGTCCGCAAGGCCGGGAAGAAGCTCCGGCGCTACGTCGAGGGCCACGAACATGCGATCCGGCTCAAGGCCGAGATCATGGTGGACCACTTCCACGAGCAGGTGATCAAGCAGCACAGGATCGGCGGCAAGGCGCGGGCGATGGTGGTCACGAACGGGATCGAGCGAGCGATCCAGTACTTCCACGCCATCCGGGACTACCTGAGGGACCGCAGGAGTCCGCACGCGGCGCTCGTCGCGTTCTCCGGCGAGCACGACTTCAAGGGTGATCGAGTGACCGAGGTCAGCCTGAACGGCCTGCCCTCGTCGAAGATCGCAGAGACCTTCCAAGAGGACCCGTACCGATTCCTCGTCTGCGCGGACAAGTTCCAGACCGGCTACGACGAGCCGCTGCTGCACACGATGTACGTGGACAAGACGCTTTCGGGGATCCGGGCGGTCCAGACGCTGTCGCGGCTCAACCGGTCGCACCCGGAGAAGCGGGACGTGTTCGTGCTCGACTTCCTGAACGACACGGAGACCATCGCGAAGGCCTTCGCGGACTACTACCGGACCACGATTCTGTCCGACGAGACCGACCCGGACCGGCTCCACGACCTGCAAGCCGACCTGGACGGGGCGCAGGTCTACTCCCCCGAAGAGGTCCGGGAGTTTGTGAAGCTGTACCTGGACGGCGCGGGGCGCGGACGGCTCGACCCCATCCTCGACCGGTGCGTGGCCGTCTACATGGAGGACCTGGACGAGGACGGGCAGGTACGGTTCAAGGGCAGGGCCAAGGCGTTCACGCGCGCCTACGCGTTCCTGTCCTCGATCCTTCCCTACAACAACCTGGGCTGGGAGGAGCGCTCGATCTTCCTGAACTTTTTGATCCCGAAGCTGCCCGCGCCTGAGGAGGAAGACCTGTCGAAGGGCATCCTCGAGCGGATCGACATGGACAGCTACCGCGTCGAGAAGCGGGCCATGCAGGAGATCATCCTTGAGGACGCGGACGCGGAGATCGATCCGGTCCAGACGGGCGAGGGCGGAGGCCGGGGCGAGATCGAGACCGACCGGCTGTCGACGATCATCGAGGAGTTCAACGACCTGTTCGGCGGAATCGAGTGGGGAGATCCCGACCGGGTCATCCGGACGGCCACCGAGGACATCCCGGCCGCCGTTGCGAGGGACGCGAGGTTCAAGAACGCGCGGCGGAACTCCGACCCGGAGAACACCCGCGTCGAGTCCGACAAGGCGACGGAGCGGGCGGTGCTGGACATGATTCAGGACGACACGCGACTCTTCCAGCGCTTCTCCGACGACTCGGATTTCAGGCGGTGGGTGATGAGAACCGCGTTCCGGCTGGCCTACGAAGCGACGGGCTGACGAGCCCGGGCCATCGGCGAGAGCGACAGCCCGCCGAAGTCGCAACGGGGGTGTTTCTTCGCCCCGTTGGCGACGGCCTCCTTCGGCTGCTTTACGTTATCGAACATCCTTGAACGTTATCGGACAGTAGGACATTTCCGACTGCTTGACTTGCTTGCGAGCGGCCCTTCAGCGTTCGAGGCATGGAGACGCAGAGGCAGTTGTTAGGCACACGGGTGAACGTGCTTCTCGGGGACACGGCCCCACGTTCCGGACGGTCTTCGTGACGAAACGTCCGATCCGGCCTCCAAGGACGGTCGCGCCCCCCAAGCCCCGTGAGATAGGCGCGGATCAGCGTCGGCGGCTGTCGTCCCCGATGAGTGGATTGAAACCATTTGCCGATGGAATCCGTAATGCGCCGCCCTTCGGGTTACCGAAGTGCGAAGGGCAGCACGAACGAACGAGACGAAGCACCGGAGGAGTCGCAAGTAGTCAGGTCGATCCACCCCCAAGGCGGAACCGGTGCCCGTGTCCATCGACATCGGCGCTTGCGGGATCGTTCGCCGCATCGGTCTACGTCCCACCGTCAGCCGCGCTTCGCGAGGTCCGTCTGAACGGGTTCCCCGGAGCGCTCGCGGAGGTGCCCCGCCACCGCATCGGCGGCCGTCGCCGGGTCCCGGAGGCGGTCCCCACGGGGTCTTCTAGCGTCGCTAATGTCGGGGAGCCAGCATACCCCCGGTATAACCCGGGGGCTGGCGAGGGACGTTGCCCCTTCGATCCCCGACAGACCCGCGCTCCGCTGGATGGCGCGCGGGGGGGCGTCGCCCCCCTTCCCCCCGTGACGGTGCGGCCCGATGGCTAGAAGCCGCTCGATCCTCGTCGCCGTCCGCCTCACGCCGGACGAGTCCGCCGACTGGCGGACCAAGGCCAAAGCCGCCGGTGTGCCGCTCTCGGTGCTGATCCGCCGGGCAATGGCCCGCACGCGGACTTGGACGGTCCCGGCAGCCAATGTCGAGCGCGAGCGCAACCGTCAGGTCTCCCGGATCGGGAACAACCTCAACCAGATCGCTCGGTGGGCAAACACCCACAAGGGGGCGGTCGAGGCCGTCGAGGTGATCGGCCACCTCATCGCCATCAAGCGGGCGGTCGCGGCCCTGTCTTCCCTTGAAAGCACGGACGCGGATGCTGGTTAAGTTCCTCGCCCGCGGAACCGGATCGGCGCGGGACGCGGCGAAGTACCTCCTCGGGGAGTTGGACGCGGCGGGGAAGCCGCGCGAAGGCGTCGAGGTGCTGCGCGGGGATCCGAACGACGTGGCCGCCTTGGCGGACACGCTGGAGTTCGAGCACCGGTACACGTCCGGCGTGATCGCCTGGGCGCCGGACGACCATCCCACCGACGAGCAGATCGAAGCCGTCCTCGACGAGTTCGAGAAGACGGCCTGGGCGGGTCTGGAGCCCGACCGCTACGCATGGGCGGCGGTGCTGCACCGGGAGAAGGGCGGCGGCGCTCACGTCCATGTGTTCGCCGCCCGGTGCGACCTGGAGACCGGTCGCAGCCTCAACATCGCGCCGCCGGGCTGGGAGAAGACCTTCGGTCCCCTCCGGGACGCCTTCAACCACGAGCACGGCTGGGCTCGCCCGGACGACCCGGCACGGGCCAGGGTGGAGCAGCCCGGCCACCGCGCCTATGTCGAGGCGGCGCGTCTGCGGGCCGGGCTCCGGCTCGAAGCCTCACCCCGCGACCTGATCCGGGACTACCTCATCCAGCGCGTCGAGCACGGCATGGTGCGCAATCGCGCCGATGTCGTCGACGCACTGCGCGAGGCGGGCCTCGAAGTGCCGCGCCAAGGCAAGGAATACCTCACCGCGCTGGATCCCGAGACCGGGGACCGCTGGCGTCTCAAGGGAGAACTGTATGGAGAGAACTTCGACCGCGAACGATTTGAGCGACCGGCTGCGGAGGAGGCTGGAGACCGAGCGCAGGGAGATCGAGGAGTTGACCGCGAGCGAGCTGAAGCGGCTCGCCGAGAACTCGCGGCGCGTTGCGAGGAACGCGCTCGGTACAATCGAACGCGATACGGAGGAGGCGGCCGGGAAGATGCGCGAGTTGCTCCTCAAGGCGTGGCAACGGCCCCTGATCGTAGGCCTGAGTCTTTGGCTCGGTTTCTTCGGCGGAAGCTGGGCGACGATGCGCTGGTTGGGGTGGAGCATCCACGACCGGATCGAGACGCTGGCGGCGGCGAACGCGCGAATCGAGGAGGCGCACGAGACGCTGGCGGAACTGGAGGCGGACACTTGGGGGATCGCGCTCCGGGAGATCATGGGGGAACGATACGTGGTGCTGCCATTCGGGACGGTGGCGGACCCGGGCTGGGAGGTGCGGGACCGGCCGGCCGTGAAGCTGTCGAACAGGTAGAGGAGCTTTATGAGCGAGTTGGAACGGCAGTTGACGGAGGCCTTGAAGACGTTGTCCGTGCAGTACGAGCGGGCACAGCGGCGGCACTCCGGGCAGATCGAAGCTTTGCAAGAATACGTCGAAGTCTTGCGAGAATACGTCGAAGCCTTGAGGCAGCACGCCGAGCGGCAGAGCGGGGAGAGCGAAGCCTTGCGGACGCGGATCGAGTGGCTGGACGGGCAAGTCACACGCTTGGCCGAATCGTACGGCACGCTCGCCGCGACCTTGTGAGGATGGTGACGGTGCTGAGCCGGCGCGGGCGCGACCGCGACCGCGACCGCGATCTCGGTCCGAGCCGCTGATGGCTTCCGGCAGGGCCGGATCTGGCGCGGGCCATGCCGCTCCGCGAGCTTTCGTTCGCGCAGATCGTGCGGCCCATCACGAGAGGAATCGAATGATGGGAAGCACGAAGCGGGACCGGCGCAGCTATAGCGCCGGTCCCGCTTCGTGCGTGCCATCATTCGATTCCTCTCGTGATGGACCGCACGATCTGCGCGAACCAAAGTTCGCCGCGGGAGGCCGTCCGCGCCAGATTCCCGGTTCATCAGCGGCTCGGACCCTGATCGCGATCCGGTCCCGGGCGGGGAATCAGATACGAAGGCCTCTCGGTCTCGCGGCGGCGGATGTCCCGAAATACTCGGCCAAGCGTGTCACTTGCCCGTCGAGCCGCTCGATTTGCCGCCGCAAGGCTTCGTTCTCCGCGCTCAGCCGCTCGACGCGCCGCCGCAAGGCTTCGACCTGCTCGGACTGCCGCCGCCGTTCCGTCCCGGACTGCGCGGACAACGTCTTCAAGGCCTCCGTCAACTGCCTCTCCAATTCGGTCATGCAGCCTCCTCACCTTCTCGACAGCTCTACGTAAGGCCGCCCGTCCACGGTGAAGGCCGTCAGGACCGGCGTGCCACGCGGCAGCGTCACGTACCGCACCCCGTTGACTTCCCGCAGCCCCACGCCCCACGTCGTCTCCTCGATCTCGGCGATCATCTCGCGCCCGCCCTCGATCTCGATGTTCGCCAGTTCGATGTCCTCGATCCGGTCCTGAATGCTCCTCGACAACCACTGCATCGTCGCCCAGCTCCCGACGAAGATGCCGAGCCAGAGAGCCACGCCGACGATCAGCGGCCGGAGCCACGCCTTGACCAGCAACTCGCGCATGTTCCCGACCGCCACCTCCGTATCGCGCTCGATGGAACGCAGCGCGCGCCTCGCGACGCGCCGCGAGTTCTCGCCGAGCCGCTCCAGCTCGTTCGCGGTCAACTCCTCGATCTCCCTGCGTTCGGTCTCCAGCCGTCTCCCCAGCCGGGCGGTCAAATCGTTCGCGCTGAAATCCAATGCCGTACAGTTCTCCTTTCAGCCGCCACCGGTCGCCCGTTTCCGGGTCCAGCGCGGTGACGTAGTCCATCCCTTGGCGCGGCACTTCGAGACCGGCCTCGCGGAGCGCGTCTACGACCTCGTGGCGATTCCGCACGGTCCCGTGCTCGACGCGCTGGAGCAGGTAGTCGCGGATCAGGTCGCGGGGGGAGGCTTCGAGCCTGAGACCCGCCCGCAGCCGGGTCGCCTCGATGTAGGCGCGGTGGCCCGGTTGCTGCACCCTGGCCCGCGCCGGATCGTCCGGTCGAGCCCAGCCGTGCTCGTGGTTGAAGGCGTCCCGGAGCGGGCCGAAGGTTTTCTCCCAGCCCGGAGGGGCGATGTTCAAGCTCCGCCCGGTCTCAAGGTCGCACCGCGCGGCGAGGACGTGGACATGAGCGCCGCCGCCGCGCTCGCGGTGCAGCACGGCCGTCCATGCGTATCGGTCGAAATCCAGCCCCGCCCAGGCCGTCTTCTCGAAGGCGTCCACGACCGCCTCGATCTGCTTGTCGGTCGGTTCGTCGTCCGGCGCCCACGCGATCACGCCGGACGTGTACCTGTGCTCGAAGGGAAGCGCATCGGCCACGGCGGCCACCTGGTGGGGATCTCCCCTGAGCACCTCGACGCCTTCGCGCGGCTTCCCGGCCGCGTCAAGCTCGCCGAGCAGGTATTTGGCCGCCTTGCGGGCCGATCCGGTTCCGTGCGCCAGAAACTTAATGTGCATCCGGGTCCGGGCTTTCGGCGGGCTCCAAGGCGCTGAGCGCCCGCCTGATGGCGATCAGGTGGCCGATCACCTCGACGGCCTCGACCCCCTCCTTGTGGGCATTCGCCCAGCGAGCGATCTGGTTGAGGTTGTTGCCGACGCGCGCCACCTGCCGGGTGCGCTCGCGCTCGACCTCGGCGTGGGCCACGGTCCAAGTGTGCGTCCGGCCGACCGCCCGGCGCACCAGATCCGACAGCGTCAAGCCCGCCGAGCGCGCCTTGGCGTGCCACTCGGCACGCTCCGCCTCGCTGGCGCGAACCTTCACCCAAACGGCGCGTCCACGGCTCATGGCGCGCCGTTGCCGTGTCGGGGGTCAGAGGGGGCACAGCCCCCCGCCAGCCTCCGCAGGGGACTCACGGAGTGTGGCCACAAGGAGTACGCTGGCTTGTTTCCCATAATCATGCAGATTCCCGCTTGATTTGCATGACCGGGTCACGGGGAAGGCCCGGGCTGTTGAGCGCCCGTGGAGGCGAGCGCAGCGAGCCGGAGCGGGCGCTCAACAGGGACGGTGGTCGGATCGATATGCTGGCAGGCCGTAAAGGGGCCGTGGTAAGTGTGATCGCCACCGTCCTTCCCAATGTCCTGAATGGATACACGAGCATCGAGGCTCGCATAACAAGCACAGGAGAAGGGAAGAACTCATGAGGAGCATCCTCCGCACCGTCGGGATCGACATCTCCAAGGACTGGCTCGACGCCTTCGCCGCGCCCGAGGGGAGAGTATCCCGGTTCCCCAACGACAGCGCCGGCTTCCGGAAGCTGATCGTCTGGATCGGCTCCGGGATCGACCGGATCGCGTACGAACCCACCGGAGCCTTCCACCGCGACTTCGAGGACACCCTCCTGAAGGCCGGGCTCCCCCTGTACGCGATCAACCCCTTCCAGGTCCGGTCCTTCGCCCGCTCCATCGGGCGGCGCGCCAAGACCGACGCGGTGGACGCCCGGATGCTGTCCATCATGGCTTCGGCCATCGAGGACCTGCGCCCGACCGAGGCGCGGTCGGAGGGGCAGCGCGAGCTTGCCGAGCTCCAGCAGATCCGCGACGCGCTGGTCAGGGATCGGACCGCAATCACCAACCGGGCCAGGAACTTGCGCACTTCCGTGGGCAAGCGGGTCACCAGGCAGAGGCTGCGGCAGATCGACCGCCAGCTGAAGCTCATCGATGCCGAGATCCGGCAGCGGATCGGGGAGGAGAAGGAGATGGAGCGCCGGGCCGAGATCCTGACCTCGATCCCGGGCATCTCGGACATCACCGCCGCGGGACTGATCGTCCACTTGCCGGAACTGGGTATGCTCACTCGGTCGGGAGCCGCCAGCCTCGCCGGACTCGCCCCGGTCACCCGGGAGTCCGGAAACTGGAAGGGACGGAGCTTCATCCAGGGCGGCAGGCACCGGGTCCGCCGGCTGCTCTTCATGCCCGCTCTGGTTGCGGCCCATCACAATCCCGACCTCAAGCGGAAGTACGAGGCGCTCCTCGCCAAGGGGAAGCCGCGCAAGGTCGCCCTGACGGCCGTGATGCGGAAGCTCCTCGTCCTCGCCAACGCCCTGGTGCAGCAGGACCGCACTTGGACGGCGCAGCCGCCGCGCGAGTACTCCTGCCCGGCCTTCCCGACGCCCAGCCCGGCGGGGAGCGTTCACGGATGATCGAGCCGGGCAAGAACGGGCGCCGAAGCGGAAGCGTCGCAAAGGGGCGCTGCGAGGCAAGTTGCTTCGTGACAAACGGGCGTCCGCTTGTGAGATGGATACTGAATCACGAAACGGGCGTCAGACAAGCCCGTGGGCGACGTGTCTCGGAGGTTTCGCCGACCAGCGTCCACGCGGTGGCGGCGCACCTCCGGGAGCGCTTCGGGGAACCCGTTCAGACGGCCCTCGCAAAGCGCGGTCGGCGGTCGTACTGAGGCCAGCCACGTCGGGCCGTCCATGCAGCCCGCAATGCCAAGCGGCAAATAATCCCGCCAGCGCCGGTGTCGATGGACGCGGGCGCCGGTTCCGCCTTGGGGGTGGATCAACCTGGCTACTTGCGTGTCCTCCAGTCCTTCGCCTCGTTCGATCGTGCGGCCCTCCGGGCTTCGGTGACCCGAAGGGCCGCATCCTACGGACTCCATCCGCAATAGGTTTCAGTGCGGCCATCGTGGACGACGCGGCAGCCCCGATGGGAACGCTGCCCCGTGTGCTGAACTGCTGCTTCGGCGTCTCCATGTCCAAGACGCTGGAGAGCCTCCCGCGAGGCGGTCAACCCTTCGGAAACGCTGTGATGTCCCGTGGTGTCTCGGCCTGTCTCGGAACGTATCCGGGCCATCGGATGCCGTCGCCAACGGGGTGGAGGAATGCTCCGGCAGCGTCTCGGTGGGCCGCCCCGCAGTACTCGGCGTCTCGCCTCCCGAGCAGATCGTCCGTTTGCTCGATGAGCCTCGGTGCGGGCATCTTTTTGGGCATCGAAATCGAAGGTGGCCATCGGTACCCGTAGCGCAGCAACACCCCTGCGATCCAATCCACAGGTACTCAGTCAACGAAATAGGATGCGCGCGAGAATCCCCGCGACCGGCCCGAGCGATAGGCAGCCGTTTCCCGGTTTGCCCGGGTGCTTGATGGACGGAGCCGTAAGGCGATGGCTGCCGGTGGCGGCGGCCGCGCTATTCTTGGCGGCGCTCGGATCCTGCGACTCGGATCCGGTGGTCGAGCCGGGGCCGTCGCTCGACATAGAGCCGGACTCGGTGACTCTGACGCACATCGGGCAGCGGCTGGCGTTCGCGGTGCGGGGTGGCGGGTTGGGACTGAATCCTGTGCGGTGGACTAGCCGGGACACAACGGTCTTCGCAGTGGACGCGGACGGTGTGGTGACGGCGCGCGGCAACGGCACGGCGGGATTGCTGGCGGAGCGTGACCGGGATTGGGATCAGGCGTTCGTTCGGGTGGAGCAGGCGGCGGCGTCCTTGGAGACGGTCGGTGGCGGCCAGGGGGCGGTCATCGGAGTCCCGCTGCGGCGACCGGTCGGAGTGCGGCTTCTGGACGCGGGGGGCACGCCGGTGTCGGTGTCGGCGACCGTCCGGTTCGACGCATCGGCGCACGGCGGCACGGCGAGCCCGCCGGAAGTGCCGAGCGACAGCGCGGGGATGGCCTGGACGGAGTGGACGCTGGGTGGGGTGCTGGGCTCTCAGACGCTGGTCGCGTCGGTGGCCGGGGGTGCGCAAGCGGAGATCACCGCGCTGGCGCTGCCGGACGAAGGCGTTTGTGCGCGGACGCTGGAGGTGGCCGAGGAGTTGGTGAGGCGTGCAGGGACGGCGGACTGCGCCGGGGTGACGGAGGAACACCTTGCGGCGATCGGCAATCTCGACCTGGGCAGCCGCGGCATTGCGAGCCTGAGGAGCGGCGACTTCGCGGGCTTGTCGAGTACTGAGGTGCTCCGCTTGGATCGAAACCAACTGACGGCGCTACCACCCGATATCTTCGAGGGTCCCGCGAACCTGAAGTCGGTGTGGCTGACCTTCAATCAACTGAAGGCGTTGCCGCCCGGTATCTTCGCGGGTCTCGGGAACCTGAGGAGTCTACATCTGAACTACAATCGGCTGACCGCGCTGCCACGGGGGATCTTCGCGGAACTTCCGCAACTGTACCGCGTGGATTTGACCAGCAACCAACTGACGGAGCTGCCACCGGGGATGTTCGCGGGCACGACGCAGTTGCGCGAGTTGGAACTTGGCGAGAACGAACTGACGGCGTTGTCGGCGGAGATGTTCGCCGGTCTGGAGGCGCTGGAGATTCTTTCCCTGCATCGGAACCGCCTGTCCGGTCTTCCGCCGGGGATCTTCGCGGGCTTGGCGAACCTGCGACACCTGAGGCTGGACGCGTGGGTCGGTCACAACAAGCTGGGCGAGCTGCCGCCGGGCATCTTCGACGGCCTGTCGCAACTGCGGAGCCTGAATCTGAGCGGTACCCAACTGTCCCCTTTGCGGCCCGGCGTGTTCGACGATCTGGAGCGGCTGGAGGTCCTGAATCTTTCACCCAATCCGCTGTTCGATTTGCCGTCTGGCGTGTTCGACCGGTTGGGTGCCCTGAGGGAGCTGAACATTGCCGGCCTCTACCTGTCCCGGCTCAGGCCGGGTGTTTTCGATGCGCTGCGGAGGCTGGAGTACTTGGACGTGGGAAGCAACCATCTCGAAGCCTTGCCGCCCGGGGTGTTCGCGGGAATGGATCGGTTGGAGCAGTTCGTTGGCAGGAATAACCCCGGCGCGCCCTTTCCGATCTCGGTGGAGTTCGTGCGCACGGACGCGGTCGAAGCGCTGGCGCCGGGTCCGGCGCGGGTTGTGATGCGGGTTCCGGACGGGGCACCTTTCGGTTTCCGCATACCAGTTGCGGTGCAGGGCGGCGCGGCATCCGAGAGTTGGTTCGAGGTGGCGACGGGCGACACGGCGAGCGCGCCGCTGGTGGTCGGACCGCCTTCCGGCGGTCGGGGACCCGTGCACGTCAGCTTCGGCCAGCCGCCTGGGCTGCCGCCGCACTACGAGGGCATCGAGGTGGTGCCGGGCGGGCAGATGGTTCTGTTCGCCGAATCCGACAACCGCTCGCCGGTGTACCGTCAGGCGGTGCCGTCGTATTGGCTTCAAGCCGGCGGCGCGCCCGAGCCGCTGCCGCTGGAACCCTACTTCTCCGATCCCGACGGCGACTCGCTGGCCTACGCGGTCGAGTCGAGCGACGGCGGGGTGGTGGAGGGACGCATCGAGGGCGGGATGCTCTGGATGGAACCGATGGGCGAGGGCGACGCGGCGCTCGTGGTGGCGGCGGTCGATCCCTCGGACTTGGCGGCCCGGCAGCTTGTGCAGGTGCAGGTGGCGCCCGCCAATGACCCGAACCGATTCAACATCAACCTGATCTTCGATCCAGGGTTCACCGACGAACAGAAAGCGGCGATGCGGAGGGCGGCCGACCGATGGGAGGAGGTGGTGGTCGGCGACCTCCCGGACGTACCGATCGACGGATACATCAATGCACTTGGGGAGCACGGCCCCCGCTTGGCTGGCGTTGTCGACGATCTGGTGGTGCATTCGGTGTGGGCACCCAAGTATTCGATCACCCACGCTTGGAAGCTTGGCGTGCGCGAAGGGTCCAGGCTGGCCTTCTACGGTGGCGCCAGCTACAGCACCCTCGCCCCACAATGGCATCTGAGCACCTTCCACAAGGTGGCGCAGCACGAGATGGGGCACGTTCTAGGGCTGTTCGCGTCGAGTGGAGAGTTCAAAGAGGAGATCGGGTCGCCGCGGGAGTTCTACTTCACAGGCCCGCTGGCGATCGAGGCGTTCGACGCGGCAGGGGGCTCGGCGTACGATGGGCCGAAGATCCCGCTGAACGAGTACGGCGTCCATTGGCGGCGCAGCGTCTTCGGCGAGGAAATCATGTCTTCGAACGCAGACGTCATCAGCGCGATCACGCTTCAGGCGCTTGCGGACATAGGCCATGTGGTGGACTTGACCAAGGCCGACGAGTACAGATTGCCGGGGACGGGTGACGTGGGGCGCGACGCCGCGCCGACCGGGCCGGATGGGGACGTGTTCGAACTGACGGACGCCATCTTGAAGCTCCCGGTGATCGTGGTGGACGAGAACGGCAAGGTGGTGCGGGTGATCCGCGACTGAGGGGAAAGCCCTCAGCGGGCGTCCCGTGCTCGGCCCGGACGGATCGCGACCGGTGGTGGTGCCGCGATCCACCACGCGCTCCGATCCGGATGATCCGGGCGAGCTTGTGCTTTCGCGCCGTCCCCTTACCTTCCTGCGTTCTCGCGCTGCCGGTATGTCCAGCAGCCCACGCCGACCTCCAACCCTCCCCCCAACAGGACGCAACCGCCCCGATGCGCCTTCTCCCCTTGCCTTCGGGCCTGCCGTTCGCGCGCCCGCGCGCCCCGATCAGGGCGCTATTTGCGGCACTCCCACTCGCTGCTCTCCTGCTCGCGGGGTCCGCCAGCCCGTCCGGTGCCTCTCCGCGCACGTCCTCAGCGCACTCCGCCGCCGACACGTTGCGGGTCACCTTGGCCGCGCCGGATGGCGGCTCGGTGGCCGAGGGCTCGGAGGGCAGTTTCGATGTCTCGGTGGCGGGCAGCACCTCCGACGGAGCGGTGACCGTGCGCTACTCGGTGTCGGGCACGGCCACGGCGGGCACGGACTACCGGACGCTGTCGGGCGAGGTCACGGTGGCCAAGGGTGAGAACAGCGCGCGGATCGTGCTCGCCGCGTTCGACGACGACATACTCGACGATGGCGAGACGGTGGTGCTGGCGCTGACGGGCGCGAGCGGCGCGGCTGCGACGGTCGTGGACCCCGCCCCGGCGACGGCGACTATCTCGGACGATGGCACGGTGCTGGTCGAGATCACCCCGATGAACGACACGCTGCCGGAGGGTGCGGCTTGGAACTCGACGGTGACGCTGTCCTCGGCAGTGGCCGCGCGGGTGTCGGTGGGGTGGCGTACCAGCGACGGCACGGCAGTGGCGGGCTCCGACTACGAAGGAACGAACGGAAACGTCGTTTTTGAGCCGGGCGAGCGCTCGAAGACGATCAGCGTGAAGACGATGGAGGACGACGAGTCCGAGCCGGTCGAAATGTTCTATGTGGCACTCGACGCGGTGGCCGCGGCTGCGGCAACAGCGGGCGGTGCGGGCGCGTGGGCGGGCGCGGGCAGCGGTGTGCGCGTCGACCCGCAGCGGAGGTTCGGATTCATCGCGTGCAGCGTGGAGTTTCCGGACGGTCCGATCTCGCGCGCAGTTTCAGAGAATGCGCCGGCTGGTACGCGCGTGGGCGCTCCTGTGACGGCCGCCACGGAGAGCATCGCGTTCTACAGCCTGAGCGGAGGGTCGGGGCGCTTCGCCATCGACGACGTCTCTGGACAGATCACGACCACCGAGCCCCTCGACCATGAGGAGAGGAGTAGCTACGTCGTCAGGGTCAGCGTGAGCGATGATTGCGGCGCCAGCGACGCCACGAACGTCACCATCAATGTCGAAAACGTGAACGAAGCGCCCACGGTCGATGCGGGCACCGATCAGGAAGATGTCCCAGCGGGTACGGAAGTGACGCTGAGCGGCACGAGTACGGACCTAGACGGCGACGACGCGACCTGGGGCACCCCGTCGCACGACTTCGCCTGGGTGCAGATTGAAGGTCCAACGCCAAAGGACGGGTTAAAGAACGCGAACACTGCGACGGCGACCTTCGAGGCGCCGAGTGTGACTAAGACCACGGACCTGGTTTTCGAACTGACAGTCACCGATGGCGGCAGCCTCAGTGACACCGATGCCGTGACGATCACCGTAGAGCCGCCCGAAAACAAGCCTCCGGAGTTCGATCAGGAGAGCTATTCGTTCGACATTCTCACGACTGTGTCCAAAGGGGATCCGGTAGGACGGGTGAGCGCGACGGATCCCGAGGGCGGGCAGGTGACATACTCGCTGTCGAGTTCGTCATACTTCGAGGTCAACGGGTCCACGGGCCGGATCACGGTGAAAGCGACGCCGCCCGAGGGCAAATACGAGTTGACCGCCGCCGCGACCGATCCCCCCGGGCTCAAAGACACGGCTCCCGTGGAAATCACGGTGGAACCGCCGCCGAACAAGCCTCCGGAGTTCGATCAGGAGAGCTATGCGTTCGACCTTCTCACGACGGCGTCCAAGGGAGATCTGGTCGGACAGGTGAGCGCGACGGACCCGGAGG